>NZ_VIUP01000001.1:0-1832230 GCF_007828365.1 Rhizobium sp. SJZ105 | reverse complement strand
ATAGGACGGGTGTGGAAGCATGGCAACATGTGAAGCTTACCGTTACTAATAGCTCGATCGACTTCTTCGTTCCCATTGTTCATGCTCATCAAAGACGAGCATCATCTGTTCTGTCCTGACGCGCATAGCGCTCCGGACGGGCCGCGCCACAGGGCGCGACGACCTCTGGTCTGTATGGCAAACATACGGGAAGGGTCGCAGAAAGACGTGTTAAATTAAATGAAGCGCAAGCTTCCCAGCTTCTCGAAACAACACTCATGTGAAAACATGAACTGTGTTGCGTTTTGCCGACCTGGTGGTTATCGCGGGGCGGCTGCACCCGTTCCCATTCCGAACACGGCCGTGAAACGCCCCAGCGCCAATGGTACTCCGTCTCAAGACGCGGGAGAGTAGGTCGCTGCCAGGTCTGCAAAACGCAACAAATATCTTCTCAGTCACAAAAAGGGCTTCAAGCCCTAATCAAAAGGCCGCTGAAGCGGCCTTTATGCTATAATAATCCAGCGCACAATGTGCCGAAACAAATCGGTCACCCAATTACGGTGCGTCCCTTAAAGGAGACAAATCGCCTTCGGCAATTTGCTCCGGAACTATACATCACAGCGTCCCTGTGATGAAGTCGCGATAAATCCAATACGGATTTACGCTGGTCGCGATAAATCCCATAGGGATTTACGCTGGTCGCGATAAATCCCATAGGGATTTACGCTGGTAACGCGGGGTGGAGCAGCCCGGTAGCTCGTCAGGCTCATAACCTGAAGGCCGCAGGTTCAAATCCTGCCCCCGCAACCATCTTCTCAAAAACCCCGTAGCTTAAGCTGCGGGGTTTTCCTTTTGCGAAATACCCCAAATAACATCCAAATCTATATAAGTTCGCATCGTCCACAATTGGCGCTCTTTTTTATGGGACTGATTCAGCCTTTCTGCGTTGCGATAGCCCCTGATTTGGCCATGATGCGTAAACCGTCCAGCTCATAAGAAAGCCAACGTGACCACCGATCCCTTGCAGATTCTCAAGACCGTCTATGGATACGATACGTTTCGTGGACAGCAGGCCGAAATCATCCGGCATGTGATGGCAGGCAACAATGCATTTGTATTGATGCCAACAGGAGGCGGGAAGTCGCTTTGTTACCAGATTCCGGCGCTCGCCCGTAAGGGAATGGGGCTGGTTGTTTCGCCCCTGATCGCGCTGATGGTTGATCAGGTCGCCGCCTTGCGTCAGGCAGGTGTGCGGACAGAAGCTCTCAACTCCGATCTTTCCCCAGAAGAGCGGCGGGCACTCTGGCAGGATATGCGGGCTGGCAAGGTCGATATTCTCTATGCCGCGCCGGAGACCCTTCTCAAGCCGGATGTTCTGGATGCGCTTCAACCTATCAGCCTGTCGCTGATCGCGATCGACGAAGCTCATTGTCTATCGCAGTGGGGGCACGATTTCCGCCCCCCGTACCGCCAGCTAGACACGTTGATCGAGCGCTTTCCGGAGACGCCACGCATGGCGCTCACGGCGACTGCGGACGAGCCAACCCGCGCCGAAATTCTGGGTCATCTCGGGATAAACGGAAGCGACGCCTTCATAGCCGGATTCGATCGGCCAAATATCCGCTATGCGATCATGGAAAAGGATAATCCACGTACGCAGCTGAAGCGCTTCCTGACGGGTCGCGAGGACGAAAGCGGCATCGTCTATTGCCTTTCCAAACGGAAGGTCGATGAGACGGCAGCCTGGCTGCGCGAGGAGGGGCGCGATGCGCTGCCCTATCACGCCGGCATGGACAAGGCCGCCCGCGAGGCGAACCAGACCCACTTCCAGCATGGTGAAGCTGTAATCATGGTTGCAACCGTGGCTTTCGGTATGGGCATCGATAAACCGGATGTGCGCTTCGTCGTGCATATCGATCTGCCCAGCAGCATCGAAGCCTATTATCAGGAAACCGGCCGTGCCGGCCGTGATGGTCTGCCGTCCGACGTGCTTATGCTTTACGGTTATGAAGACATCGCATTGCGCAACCGCTTTATCGAAGAGTCGGATGCGGGCGACCAGCGCAAAAACATGGAGCGCCGGAAGCTCGATGCGTTGCTTGGCCTCGCGGAAACCGCCGGTTGCCGTCGGCGGGTGCTTTTGTCTTATTTCGGCGACTATTGCGAGCCCTGCGGCAATTGCGACACCTGTGCGGAACCGCCGGACCTGTTTGATGGTGCCATTGCCGCGCAGAAGTTGCTGTCCTGCATTTACCGCACGGGAGAACGTTTCGGCCAGGCCTATGTCATCCGCGTATTGCTGGGCATGGAAGATGAACGGATATCGAGCTTTGGTCACGATCGGATCACGACCTACGGCATCGGCAAAGAGCACGACAATCGCACCTGGCGGGCCATCCTGCGCCAGATGGTTGCGCTGCGCCTGATCGAGGTTGATCTGGCCGGTCACGGGGGATTGTCCATTTCCGAAGAAGGGAGGCGGTTCCTGCGCGAAAAGCCGTCCCTGATGTTGAGGATACCGTCCGCTCCCCGTTCGGCGCGACAACAGGCGACTCGCAAGCCCGCCGCCACTGTTTTACCGGAGGCCGATCGCAGCCTCTTTGAGGCGCTGCGTGCGAAGCGCATGGAAATTGCCCGCGCACAGAACGTTCCGCCCTATGTGATTTTTCACGACAAGACACTCATTGAGCTTGCGGCATCAAGACCGGCCTCTGTGGGGGAAATGGCGCAGATACCTGGAGTGGGAGACACAAAGCTGGAACGATACGGCCCTGCTTTTCTGGCGGCGATCATGGAACATGCCGCCAGCGAGTGACCATTTGAATCCGGCAAAGAGTCCCGCCAGGAAATTTCGGCAGGGCCCGAAACCTCAGCCTGTCGTGTCCTTGAACAGAACATTCTGGTCGATGAGATAACGGGAAAACAGGGGCAGGCTCGCTCCCCCGATAGCCCGGGCCTGGCTGCCGACCGCTCCCTCGATGATCTCCGGCAGCGTAACACCCTGAAGATCGTGATGTTTTAGGGCAAGGCGTGTGGCGGAGACTATTCTTGCTCTGACCCAATCCGGAAAACCGCCATCGATGATGACGCTGGAAAAATCGATGATGGAGGCTGCAGCGATGACGGCTTGCGCAAGGGCCGCGGCCGTTTTTCCGATCCAGCTTTCCAGCGGCTCGCCGAAATCGATCCACTCGTCCGGCGAGAACCACAGGGGGCGTGGATCGATGCCGCGTTCGCGCAACATGTTTTCCAGAACGAAGATGGAGGCGATTTTCAGAAGCTGGACCGTGTTGCCGTCCTGCCCCTGAACCGGCAAGGGGCCGATTGCACCGGCGGTGCCCGTCTTTCCGGAAAACAGTGCGGAATTTAAAACGACACCGCCACCGATGAAGGATCCGATGAAGATATAGAGAAAATCGGGGTAGTTCTGGCCTGCACCAAAAACCAGTTCTGCACCGCAGGCACTGGTCGCATCGTTCTGCAGGAAAACCGGATAGCTGACGCCATCCGCAATTTCGGAACGGATATCGACGTCGCGCCAGCGCTCCATCTCATTCTGCGGCGCGCCCACCTCCTGCGCCCAGTTCCACAATTCGAAAGGCGCGGCAATGCCGACACCGGCAATTTTTTGCCGTTCGGCCGGAGAGAGCTTGGATTCGAGTTCCGTGATACCCTCGATGACGAATGGCAAAATCCATTCCGGCATAGGATAGGGGTAAGTTCTGCGGAGCTTCAGCTTGATCCGGCCGACGAAATCCATCAGCACCAGATCGACGCTGCGACGGCCGATTTTCACGCCAAACGAGAAGACGGCATCGGGATTGAGGCGCATCGGCGTCGAAGGCTGCCCGACTTTGCCGCGCAGTCTTTCGCCACGAATAAGAAGACCGTCACTTTCGAGCGAGCGCATGATGACCGAGACAGTCTGCGCCGAGAGACCGCAAAGCCTGGATATTTCGGCTTTCGACAAGCCGCCGTGGCGGCGAACCAGCGACAGCACAAGCCGCTCGTTATAGGCACGCACCCCGATCTGGTTGGCGCCGCCGCTCATATCCATGTTGGTGGACGGCGCGGGCGGCGCCGTCTCGACAGATTGTCTCATAGTTTCATCCTCCCGCCCGCCATATCCGCCGCGACCGATACATGCAGGCTTTATGGCAATCTTGCTATCGCAACGTTAAACGACGCCGCGATATTCCTCCCTGCCGCTTGTTAGAATGCCATACGGAATTAATAATTCAATCGGATTTATTTATTGACAGCCGTTTCCTTTGGTGGTTCCATCTGTGTCAACGGTCGCTGTTCTCGGAGGAGACGAGATCGTCGGGTAACCGTCACGGTACTCAAACATTCAATGGGAGGATTACAATGAAGACGACTGTTTCCGCTCTTCTGGGCGCGCTTGCGCTCGGCGTTTCTTTCGCGTCCGTCGCGTCCGCCGCCGATACTTCGGTTTGCCTGATTACCAAAACCGACACCAATCCCTTTTTCGTCAAGATGAAGGAAGGCGCCACCGCCAAGGCTAAAGAACTTGGCGTGACGCTGAAGTCCTATGCCGGCAAGATCGATGGCGATTCCGAAAGCCAGGTTGCCGCGATCGAGACATGCATTGCCGATGGCTCCAAGGGTATCCTGATTACCGCATCGGACACCAAGGGCATCGTTCCGGCCGTGCAGAAGGCGCGCGATGCCGGTCTTCTTGTCATCGCCCTCGATACGCCTCTCGAACCCGTTGATGCCGCTGACTCCACTTTCGCTACCGACAATCTTCTGGCCGGCGAGCTGATCGGCAAATGGGCTGCTGGCACCCTCGGCGACAAGGCCAAGGACGCGAAAATCGCCTTCCTCAACCTCACGCCTTCCCAGCCAACCGTTGATGTTTTGCGCAACCAGGGCTTCATGAAGGGCTTCGGCATCGACGTGAAGGACATCAACAAGATTGGTGATGAAGACGACAAGCGTATC
This sequence comes from Rhizobium sp. SJZ105, assembly GCF_007828365.1. Lineage (NCBI taxonomy): Bacteria > Pseudomonadati > Pseudomonadota > Alphaproteobacteria > Hyphomicrobiales > Rhizobiaceae > Rhizobium > Rhizobium sp. SJZ105. The sequence continues at coordinate 1,827,286 of NZ_VIUP01000001.1, read as the reverse complement.
GTTGGTCATGATGTTACCAACGGTAACGAAGAAGGCGGCCGCTCTGCGATGGAAAATCTGCTGCAGAAGGATCCGACCATCAACGTCGTTCACACCATCAACGAACCTGCAGCTGCCGGTGCTTACGAAGCGCTGAAAGCCGTCGGCCGCGAAAAGGATGTTCTGATCGTTTCCGTCGATGGCGGTTGCCCTGGTGTCAAAAACGTTGCGGAAGGCGTGATCGGCGCTACGTCTCAGCAATACCCGCTGCTGATGGCGGCACTCGGCGTGGAAGCCGTCAAGAAGTTTGCCGATACCGGTGAAAAGCCGAAGCCGACGGCAGGCAAGAACTTCTTCGACACCGGCGTAACGCTGGTAACCGACAAGCCGGTCAAGGGTCTCGATTCGATCGACACCAAGGAAGGCCTGAAGAAGTGCTGGGGCTGATACTTCACCGTTGAAATCAGCGGGGGCAATTTGCCCCCGCCCTTGAACCGGAATGGTTAAAAAGAACGATCTGGGTGATCGGACAGGAACAAACGAGCGCGCCCGGCGTCCGTGGACGTAACTGAGGCACGCTTCTCAACAGTTTGAATCTACGCATTGTCCCCTCTGGAAAATAATCCCGGGTTCTGGGCTGATGCGATGGAGCGATCGGGAGGAAAATCCATGAGCGATCAGCCAGTGCGGGCTCAACCGCATAATGAATTTGAAAAAGTGCTGTCGGGAAGTTCGACTCAGGTCGCTGCTTTCGATACGCACAACAAGAGTTTGCTTGAAAAATTCCAGCACTTTCTGCATTCCAGCCCGGCGGCCGTACCGCTGATCGTTCTGGTATTGTCGCTGGCTGTCTTCGGCATGACCCTGGGCGGCAAGTTTTTCTCGGCCTTTTCGCTGACCCTTATCCTTCAGCAGGTGGCAATCGTCGGCATCGTCGGCGCGGCACAGTCGCTGGTCATTCTGACTGCGGGTATCGATCTTTCGGTCGGTGCGATAATGGTCCTGTCCTCCGTCGTCATGGGACAGTTTACGTTCCGCTATGGTTTGCCTGCCGAACTCTCGATTATCTGCGGTCTCGCAGTTGGCGCATTTTGTGGCTTTATCAATGGCGTGCTGGTTTCGCGCATGCGGCTGCCGCCCTTCATCGTTACACTGGGCATGTGGCAGATCGTGTTGGCCACCAATTTCCTCTATTCGGCCAACGAAACGATCCGCTCACAGGATATCGTCCAACAGGCGCCCATTCTCCAGTTTTTCGGCAACAATATCCGCATCGGCAGCGCCGTCTTCACCTATGGCGTCATTGCGATGGTTCTGCTGGTTGCCCTGCTCTGGTATGTGCTGAACCGCACCGCCTGGGGTCGACATCTCTATGCAGTGGGTGATGATCCCGACGCAGCCGAACTGGCCGGCGTTAACGTCAAGCGCATGCTGACGACCGTCTACACACTTTCCGGGCTTATCTGCGCCTTCGCGGGCTGGGCTCTCATCGGCCGCATCGGCTCGGTATCGCCGACCGCCGGTCAGTTCGCCAACATAGAATCCATCACCGCAGTGGTCATCGGCGGCATATCGCTGTTTGGCGGACGCGGCTCGATCATGGGCATGATCTTCGGCGCGCTGATCGTCGGTGTCTTCTCTCTCGGCCTGCGACTTATCGGAACAGACCCACAATGGACCTATCTGTTGATCGGCGTCCTTATCATCTTGGCTGTCGCAATCGACCAGTGGATCAGAAAGGTAGCAGGCTGATGGCAAAAGAACCTATCCTCACAGCACGCAATCTCGTTAAACGCTACGGTCGTGTGACTGCGCTCGACAATGCCGATTTTGACCTTTATCCGGGCGAAATCCTCGCCGTCATCGGTGATAACGGTGCTGGAAAATCCTCTCTCATCAAGGCGATTTCCGGTGCGGTGACACCCGATGAAGGGGAGATCAGGCTTGAAGGCAAGCCGGTACAGTTCCGCTCGCCAATCGAGGCGCGCAAGGCTGGTATCGAAACCGTTTATCAGAACCTTGCGCTGTCTCCCGCATTGTCCATAGCCGACAATATGTTTCTCGGCCGTGAAATCCGCAAACCCGGTATTCAGGGAAGCCTGTTCAGGGCACTGGACCGTCCGGCGATGGAAAAGTTTGCCCGTGAGAAACTCTCTGAACTCGGCCTGATGACGATCCAGAACATCAATCAGGCGGTGGAAACCCTCTCCGGCGGCCAGCGCCAGGGTGTTGCGGTGGCGCGTGCAGCCGCCTTCGGCTCCAAGGTCGTCATCCTTGACGAACCGACGGCGGCGCTCGGCGTCAAGGAAAGCCGCCGCGTTCTCGAGCTTATTCTGGATGTGCGCGCGCGAGGGCTACCGATCGTTCTCATCTCGCACAACATGCCGCATGTTTTCGAGGTTGCTGACCGGATTCATATTCATCGGCTGGGCAAGCGTTTATGCGTCATCAATCCGAAGGACTATACCATGTCCGACGCTGTCGCCTTCATGACGGGCGCCAAGGAAGCGCCAAAGGAAACGCTGGCCGCATGACGTTGAAGCTTGAAACGATCGTCGAAGACGTTCTTCGGCGGGCAGAGGATAAATCTCGTTTTATTATTGCCATTGCCGGTCCCCCTGGGGCCGGCAAATCCACGCTGGCGGATGCCCTGTGCGGTGCCCTCGTGGCGCGCGGCGAGGCTGCGGCTGTCCTGCCCATGGACGGCTTCCATATGGATAACGGTATTCTCGAAGAACGGGGGCTCTTGCCGCGAAAAGGCGCACCGGAGACCTTCGACGTGCGCGGCTTTCTTGATATCGTCTCCGCAGTTCGTCAGGGCGGGCAGGAAGTTCTTGTCCCGGTTTTTGACCGCTCCCGCGAAATTGCCATTGCCTCCGCTCGCGCCATCGCGCCAGAAACACGCTTCATTCTTGCCGAAGGCAACTATCTGCTGTTGAACGAGGCGCCGTGGACGAAGCTTTCCGGCAGCTTCGATCTTGCCGTCTTCGTAGGCCCATCCGTTGCGGTGCTCGAGGAACGCCTGCGGGATAGATGGCAGGGCTATGGTCTCGATGCGACCGAGATTCACGCCAAACTGTTCGAAAATGATCTTCCCAACGGAAAGCGGGTGATTGAGAACTCCCGCCCCGCCGATATTCGCATCGATATCTGGGAATAACCCGCCGCTTCCGTCCGTAGGCGGCATCGAGCATTCACCGTTAAGCCTTTGTTGACCATGTGTTGAATCTTTTTGATCCACAGGGTGGGGCTTTCGCATGTCTAATTATTGACGAAAAAAATTCCTCATATACTATATGTGGTGTTCAAGGTTCTTTCGATTCGCAAGCGTCGGGAGCTAAGACGGGAATTCGGTGCGCAACACCATTATGGTGAAGCAATGCCGAAACTGCCCCCGCAACTGTAAGCGGTGAGCATCGTTCCGATTTGAGCCACTGGCGCTAAAAGCTCCGGGAAGGTGGGAATGGATGTTTTGACCCGCAAGTCAGGAGACCTGCCTTGAGCGAAAACGTCCACGGGCGGGGTGTCCGGAAGGAAGGTGTATGACGCAAATGAATTGCGTGCGCCCTTTTCTGCCCCCTCCAGAACAAGCTTCGGGGTGAAGTCATGCCAGTGCATTTTTATGAGTTTCTACGCTCGTCGGCGTAGACAGCGATCTTACGCGGCCTCACCCGCGCGCCTCGCCAGAATGACAGAACCATCGCCACCCGCTTGCGATTGCAGGCGGGCAATGTTGAGCCGTGCGTAAAAGCGGCTTCGAAAGAGGAAACAATGACCGTCACCGTTTACAGCAAACCCGCCTGCGTCCAGTGCACTGCCACCTATCGTGCGCTTGACCGCATCGGTGTTAGCTACGAGATCATCGATATCTCCGAAGATGCGGATGCCCTCGATCGCGTTCGCGGCCTCGGTTACATGCAGGTTCCCGTGGTCGTTGCCGGCGAACGCCATTGGGCGGGTTTCCGTCCGGACATGATTGGCTCGATCAGCTGAGGAGGCGATGCGATGGGGCTGATCGTCTATTATTCCAGCCGGTCTGAGAACACTCATCGCTTCCTTCAGAAACTGGGGCGACGATTGCTTCGCCTGCCGCTCGGCGCCGAGGAAGACGTTCCTCACGTGTCGGAGCCCTATGTTCTCGTCACCCCCACCTATGGGGGCGGCGGCATGAAAGGAGCGGTACCGAAACCGGTTATCCGGTTTTTGAACGAGCCCTCAAACCGAAATCTCATTCGCGGCGTCATAGCGGCGGGAAATACGAATTTTGGCGCAGCTTTCGCATTCGCCGGAGATATCGTGTCGCGTAAATGCGCGGTGCCGTTTCTCTACCGCTTCGAGCTTCTCGGCACGGAGGAAGATGTCGCCAACGTCAATCATGGATTGGAACGATTTTGGACACGCTGACCTCGAGCGCGGTGCGCAACACGGATGCCAAACAACAAGTAACCGCCGCGCAGAAACACCTGGACGCGGGACTGGACTATCACGCGCTGAACGCGATGCTGAACCTCTACGATGAAAACGGGAAGATCCAGTTCGACAAGGACCGCCTTGCGGCACGGCAATATTTCCTCCAGCACGTCAACCAGAACACGGTGTTTTTCCATAATCTCAGGGAAAAGCTCGATTATCTCGTGACCGAGGGATATTACGAACAGGAGGTGCTGGACCAGTATTCCTTCAATTTCGTCCGTGACCTCTACGACGAGGCCTATGCCAGAAAGTTCCGTTTTCCGACATTTCTCGGCGCCTTCAAATATTATACGTCCTATACGCTGAAGACCTTCGACGGAAAGCGTTACCTGGAGCGTTATGAGGACCGCGTCTGCATGGTGGCGCTGGCTCTGGCGCGTGGCGACGAGCAGCTTGCCCGCGATCTGATGGATGAAATCATTTCCGGCCGCTTCCAGCCGGCGACCCCGACCTTTCTCAACGCTGGCAAGAAAAGCCGCGGTGAGCTGGTTTCGTGTTTTCTGCTGCGTGTGGAAGACAATATGGAAAGCATCGGCCGGTCCATCAATTCAGCATTGCAGCTTTCCAAGCGTGGCGGTGGCGTAGCACTGTCCCTGACCAATATTCGCGAAGCCGGCGCGCCGATCAAACAGATCGAAAACCAGTCCTCCGGCGTCATTCCTGTCATGAAGCTGCTGGAAGATTCGTTCTCCTACGCCAACCAGCTTGGCGCGCGCCAAGGCGCTGGTGCGGTCTATCTGCATGCCCATCACCCCGACATCATGCGTTTCCTTGATACGAAACGTGAAAACGCCGACGAAAAAATCCGCATCAAAACCCTTTCGCTCGGCGTGGTGATCCCTGATATCACCTTCGAACTCGCGAGAAACAACGAGGATATGTACCTGTTCTCACCCTATGATGTTGAGCGGGTTTATGGCGTGCCGTTTACCGAGATTTCCGTCAGCGAAAAATATCAGGAAATGGTCGCCGACAGCCGCATCCGCAAGAAGAAGATCAAGGCACGCGAGTTCTTCCAAGTCATCGCAGAAATCCAGTTCGAAAGCGGTTACCCCTATATCATGTTCGAGGATACGGTTAACCGCGCCAATCCGATCGCCGGCCGTATCAGCATGAGCAATCTCTGCTCGGAAATCCTACAGGTCAGCGAGGCGAGCGAGTTCAACGACGATCTCTCTTACAGCCATATGGGCAAGGATATTTCCTGCAATCTCGGCTCGCTCAACATTGCTTCAGCAATGGATTCGGCTGATTTCGGCAAGACGATCGAAACCTCCATCCGGGCGCTGACGGCCGTTTCTGACATGAGCCACATCTCGTCTGTCCCTTCCGTGGAAAAGGGCAATGATGCGAGCCACGCCATCGGGCTTGGTCAGATGAACCTGCATGGCTATCTGGCGCGCGAGCGCATCTTCTACGGCTCCGAAGAAGGCATCGACTTCACCAATATCTATTTCTACACGGTGACCTATCACGCCATCCGCGCCAGCAATCGCCTTGCCACTGAAAGGGGCCAGAGCTTCAAGGGCTTTGAAAACTCCAAATATGCCTCGGGCGACTACTTCGATAAATATACCGACCGGGAATGGCTGCCCGCGACGGAAAAGGTCCGCGACCTTTTTGAGAAAGCCGGCATTTCCATTCCGACACAGGAGGACTGGAAAGCGTTGAAGCAGGCCGTCATGGAGACCGGCCTCTATAACCAGAACCTTCAGGCCGTGCCGCCCACAGGCTCGATCTCCTATATCAACCACTCGACCTCCTCGATCCATCCCATCGTCTCGAAGATTGAAATTCGCAAGGAAGGCAAGATCGGCCGTGTTTATTATCCGGCTTCCTACCTTTCGAACGACAATCTCGAATATTATCAGGATGCCTACGAAATCGGTCCGGAAAAGATCATAGATACCTATGCGGCGGCCACTCAGCATGTCGATCAGGGCCTGTCGCTGACACTGTTCTTCCGCGATACGGCAACGACGCGCGATATCAACCGGGCGCAGATCTACGCCTGGAAAAAAGGCATCAAGACCATCTACTACATCCGTTTGCGCCAGATGGCGCTGGAAGGCACGCAGGTTCAGGGCTGCGTATCCTGCACGCTCTGAATTGAGGGACAAGACAATGAACATTGCCGTAAAACCCGCGTCCCGTATTCGCGCGGTCAACTGGAACCGCATCGAGGATGACAAGGATCTCGAAGTCTGGAATCGCCTGACATCGAATTTCTGGCTACCGGAAAAGGTGCCGCTCTCCAACGATATCCCGTCCTGGGGAACGTTGAAGCCGGAAGAGCAGACCCTGACGATCCGCGTCTTCACCGGGCTGACATTGCTGGACACGATCCAGAACGGCGTCGGTTCCGTGCGCCTGATGGCGGATTCGGCGACGCCGCACGAGGAGGCGGTGCTTTCCAACATCTCCTTTATGGAGGCGGTCCACGCCCGCTCCTATTCCTCGATCTTCTCGACGCTCTGCTCCACGCCTGACGTCGATGACGCCTATCGCTGGTCGGAGGAGAACGAATTCCTGCAACGCAAATCCGCGCTCATCATGCGCGAATATGATAGCGGAAATCCGTTGAAAATGAAGGTCGCCAGCGTGTTTCTGGAGAGCTTCCTGTTCTATTCCGGCTTCTACCTGCCTATGTTCTGGTCAAGTCGCGCCAAGCTTACCAACACGGCCGATTTGATCCGTCTCATCATTCGCGATGAGGCCGTGCATGGCTATTACATCGGCTACAAGTTCCAGCGCGCGCTCGAACGTCTGGGCGAAGCGGAAAAACAGGAGATCAAGGATTTCGCCTTCGATCTATTGCTCGAGCTTTACGACAACGAGGCCAAATATACCCAAGACCTCTATGACGGCGTTGGCCTGACGGAGGACGTCAAGCAGTTCCTGCATTACAACGCCAACAAGGCCTTGATGAATCTGGGTTACGAGGCGCTGTTTCCGCCCGAGGCTTGCCGGGTCAATCCTGCGATCCTCTCGGCGCTGTCTCCCAATGCCGACGAGAACCACGACTTCTTCTCCGGCTCCGGCTCTTCCTATGTCATCGGCAAGGCGGTCGCCACAGAAGACGAAGACTGGGATTTCTGAACCGGTTGTCGCCAAGAACCCGCAAAAGTTATTGCGGGTTCACGACCTGGCTCGCAAGCCGGAAGGGGCTGGATACTGTTGCCCCGATAGCGTCGAACACAAAGGCACCCGCGCGGCCTATGCCGTTTTCGCCGTTGCCGTTCCGGCTCGCCTCCAGTTGTGGCACCAGCGACGCGAGTGCCGCATAGCGGTCGTGGTTGAGCGGATCCGATGCCTTGAGTTTGGAGATGTCAACGAACTGAACGCCCTCTTTCAGGGCGGCTTCCTGCACTTGAGGATCGGTCACATCCAGCGCGCCTATGCGGGTGACGTCGGCCCCCAGGATGGAGGAAGCCTTCAGGGCGCGGTCGTCCTTGGAGACGAGAATGGTGAGCGGCGGATTGAGCCTCCCCACCACCTCGATCTGCTTGCGGAAAACATCGGCGTCGATATCCGGCGCGGCCAGCACTACCTGTAGTTTGGAAAGCACATCGTTCCTGCCTTCGAAGCGCAATTGTCGCAGCGCTTCCATGACCAGCCAGCCGCCCATGCTGTGACCGAACACGACAATGCTTTTTTTCGGTGTCTGCTTGGTAAGGTCTGTCAGCACCATGGCCAGCGCGTCTCGCGAATAGGTCGCTGATTCCTTGTCGGCCACGTAACCGGTGACGCTCGCCTGGGACGGCCAGGAAAAGACCAGCGGCACACCATCCATATTGGCATCGGCTGCCATTTGTGCCGCACGGAACAAGGCTTCCTGATAGCTGTAATTATAGCCATGCACAAAAAGGGCGATCTGCTTGCCGGAGCGGGTGACATCGCCAAGATCGGAATTGAAACGCGTTTTCGTCAGCATATCGGCTTTGGTGACGACAAAATCCTTGCTCGGGTTCGGCTTGCCTTTGGACCATTCGATATTTCCGCTTTTATGGCTGGGAGGAATGGAAATGTCGAAGCGCGCATAATTCAGCTCAGCTGCCCGCCCAGCGCTAAAGCCCTTTTTGGCCTCGTTGTTTTTCTCCCGCGTGCTCGCCACATAGGCTGTCACGATTTTCGTATCGGTGGTCTTGGTGTTTATGGCCTGCAACACATCCGCCCCCGGCCTGCCCGCGCAGGATGAAAGAAGGCTGAGAGCGAGGAGGAGCGAAAAAATCAGGCGCATGGATGGGGTTACCGATAATGAGGGACCACGCATAAATAACCGGCCGCTCAAAAAGTTGCTACTGGAGACTGGATTGCGGTGTGGTTGCATTATGTTCAATGCGGACGACGCATTCCCCACCTTGCTATCCAGCTATGTTCGTTTTAGGCCGTACAGATGACGAATAAGGTGTCGCTTTTACGGCTGAAACTCACGGACTTCCGCAACTATGCGGCGGCGTCGCTCGCGCTGGATGACCGTCACGTGGTGCTGACGGGTGACAACGGTTCCGGCAAGACCAATCTCCTGGAGGCCGTTTCGTTTTTGTCGCCCGGAAGGGGCCTGCGCCGCGCCACCCTGTCCGATGTGACGCGAGTGGGGGCGGAGGCCGCCGGTTTTTCGATTTTTGCGGATGTCGACGGCATGGACGGCGAGGTCGCCATCGGAACCGGGATCGAGGGTGACGGCGAGGTAGTGTCGCGCCGCCTGAGGCTGAACGGGACATCGGTGAAGTCGGTCGATGAATTGACGGATCATCTGCGGGTGCTGTGGCTGACGCCTGCCATGGATGGGCTTTTTACCGGTTCATCCTCGGATCGCCGGCGTTTTCTCGATCGGTTGGTGCTCTCGCTCGATCCTGCGCATGGACGGCGGGCAAGCGACTTCGAAAAGGCCATGCGCGGCCGCAACCGTCTGCTTTCGGAAGGCCGTTTCGATCCGGTCTGGCTGGACGGTATCGAGAAGCAGATGGCGGAACTCGGCATTTCCATGGCGCTCGCGCGCTATGAAATGTTGGGTCTTTTGAAGAGCCTCATCGAAGGCCGTTCCGGCAATGCTGCCTTCCCCTCGGCGGCGCTGGCGCTCTCGGGTTTCATGGACGACACGCTCAACCGGCCGGCTGTCGATCTGGAAGACGAGTATAGGCTTACGCTGCGCGAAGGCCGGTATCGAGACGCGGCGGCAGGCCGCACGCTTGATGGGCCACACCGTGTCGATCTGTTCGTGCGCCATGCGGAAAAGAACATGGAGGCAGAGCGTTGCTCGACTGGAGAACAGAAGGCGCTGCTGGTGGGATTGGTGCTTGCGCATGCCCAGCTCACCGCCAACATGACCGGCCATGCGCCGGTTCTGCTGCTCGACGAAATTGCCGCGCATCTGGATGAGGGCAGGCGGGCGGCTCTGTTCGATCTCATTCACGCGCTCGGTGGTCAGAGTTTCATGACCGGAACGGATGCGGCAATGTTCTCCGCCCTTGGCGACAGGGCGCAATTCTTCAATGTCTCCCACGGGGGCATCACGGCATGACGGCGAAAAAATGGAGTGCGACATGGACCCGCTGAGCCCGGACGAAATCGAACGCTACAAGCGCCATATTCTCTTGCCGGAAATCGGCGGTGCCGGGCAGCAGCGTCTGAAGGCCGCGCGGGTGCTGGTAATCGGGGCTGGTGGCCTCGGCGCGCCTGTCCTTCATTATCTTGCTGCAGCCGGTGTTGGCACGCTTGGCCTGATCGATGACGACGTGGTCTCCCTTTCCAATCTCCAGCGGCAGGTGATTCACGATACCGGCACGATCGGTGAGCTGAAAACGGCAAGCGCCCGCGCAGCCATCGCCCGGCTCAACCCGCATGTGCGTACCCTTGTTTTTGAGGAGCGTTTTTCGCAGATCTGGGCGCACACCCATCTGCCATCCTTCGATCTCCTTATCGACGGTTCTGATAATTTCGACACACGTTATGCCGCTGCCGATGCCGCAGAAGCTGCGAAAAGGCCGCTGGTAACGGGCGCTGTCGGCCGTTTCGATGGTTCGGTAACGGTGCTGAAACCCTATGAGGCGGGTGCCGATGGTACTCTGCTGCCGGGGTATCGCGATCTGTTTCCCGAGCCACCGCCGCAGGGGCTTATTCCGAATTGCGCGGAAACGGGCATCGTCGGCGCTTTGACCGGCGTGATCGGCACGATCATGGCCATGGAGGCCATCAAGGTGATCACCGCTGCCGGCGAGCCATTGGTCGGCCGCCTGCTTCTCTATGACGCCCTGTCGGCCCGCTTCGAAACCGTGCGTTACAAGCGCCGCCCTGCTGGAAAAAAACATGACTGAGATCACAAGGATTGGCGAAGAATTCGAGCGCTGGCAGGAGCTGCTTGCGCTTATCATGTCGTCCTTCGCCTATATGGACGGCGTCATCGACCCACCATCGTCCGCTCACCGTTTGACGCTCGAAAATCTCGCGGAAAAGGCGAGGGCGGAGACCGCTTTCGTGGCGCTGGATGGTGATGAGATTGTTGGCTGCCTGTTTTGCCGGCAGGAACCACCGGCCTGCCTTTACGTCGGCAAGCTGTGCGTCTCCCTGAAAGCGCAGGGCAAAGGCATCGGCAAAATGCTTCTGGAACGGGCCGAAGCATTGGCCCGCGAATTGGCGTTACCGGCACTGCGGCTGGAAACGCGCATCGAGCTTGTCGGCAACCACGCGAAATTCGCCGCCTGGGGTTTCATCAAAACCGCTGAAAACGCCCATCCGGGTTACGACCGTACGACCTCGATTGAAATGACGAAATTCCTCGGCTGAGACGGCTCAATCTGTGATCCGCTTAGAGGCCTGCTTCTCCGTCCCATGTCACGAGCAGACACGGCTGTCTGAACCGGTTCAGTTCCGCCCCGGCAGCACCCGGTTCGGCGGTCGGTGTCCGTCGAAAAGCGTGCGGATGTTGATGATGACCTTGTCACCCATCTCGATGCGTCCCTCGATCGTTGCCGAGCCCATATGCGGAAGCAGCACGACCTTGCCTTCTCTCGCGAGCTTGATGAGCTTGGGATTGATTGCGGGCTCGTTCTCGTAGACATCGAGACCGGCTCCGGCGATCTTTCCGTCGCGCAGGCACTGGATCATTGCCGCCTCATCGATGATATCGCCGCGCGCCGTGTTGACGATGTAGCTTGTCGGCTGCATCAGCGCGAGCCGTCGTGCCGAGATCAGGTGATAGGTCGCAGGTGTGGAGGGGCAATTGACGGAAACAATATCCACCCGAGCCAGCATCTGGTCGAGGCTGTCCCAATAGGTTGCCTCAAGCTCCGCTTCCGTCGCCGGGTTGACGCGTTTGCGGTTGTGATAGTGTATGGAGAGGCCGAAAGCCTTGGCGCGCCGCGCAACTGCCGTACCGATGCGGCCCATGCCGACAATGCCGATGCGTTTGCCGGAAATGCGCCGTCCCAGCATCCAGGTCGGCGACCAGCCCAGCCATTCGTCGGCGCCATTGGCAAGTACGCGCGTGCCTTCGATCAGGCGGCGCGGCACGGCCAGCACCAGCGCCATGGTGATATCGGCGCTGTCTTCGGTCAGCACGTTGGGCGTGTTGGTCACTGTGATGCCCTTTCGGGCGGCCGCGTCCACATCCACATGGTCTATGCCGTTGGAGAAGCTTGCGATCAGCTTCAGTTGCGGCCCTGCTTTCTCGATCATGGCGGCGGTGATGCGGTCCGTGACCGTCGGCACCAGAACGTCGACCCGCTGCATGGCGGCCACAAGCTCTTCCTCGCGGCGCTGCGTATCGTCGATATTCAGTTCGGCATCGAAGAGTTCCCGCATTCTGGTTTCGACGACGTCAGGCAATTTGCGGGTGATATAGACTGTCGGTCTCTTCTTGTGGGTCATCGTTTGCCGCTGCCTTGTTCAGAAGTCATTAACCAGAAAGAGCGATAATTTCTTTCAATCAGGGCGTTTCTACCAGACCCACCGGCGAAGACAAATAAAACTCGCCGAAGCTTGAGGCGTGTGGAAACGAGCCTCCTCGAATTTAATCCGGTTTGCAGAAGGCAGGAAACGGAAATGGGCATGCGCAGTGTGGTTTCTATGGTTTGCATTGCATTGTCTCTGGGCCTCTTTGGTGTGGCGAACGAGGCCATGGCGCAAGGCGCTGCCAAAGGCGCAAGCGGCCTGCCTTTGCCGCGTTTTGTCAGCCTGAAATCCAAGCGCGTCAACATGCGCATCGGACCCAGCACGGATTATGCCGTTTCCTGGATGTATATGAAATCGGGAATGCCGGTTGAAATCATTCAGGAATATGAGAACTGGCGACGCATCCGCGATGCCGATGGCACGGAAGGCTGGGTTAACCAGGCGCTACTCTCTGGCGAGCGCACGGCCGTCGCCGCGCCGTGGATGCGCGGCAAGGGCAAGGATGTCTACGTGAACATGCGCCGCGACGCACAGTCGGGCGCCTCCGTCATCGCCCGGCTGGAGCCGGGCGTCGTCTTCAGGATCGGTGAATGCAACGGCGACTGGTGCCGCGCCGAGGCCGGTCAGGCCTCAGGCTGGGTGTCGCAGGGTGAAATCTGGGGTGCTTATCCCGGCGAGGCCTTTAAATAAGGCCGTTTTTCTCGCCCAGCGCCTTGAGCGATGACATCGGACGCGGCCCGACCTGCTGAATGACGGCGGCAGCAGCAAGGCAGCCGAGTTTGCCGCAATCTTCCAGAGACCGATCCTGCGTGTAACCGAACAGGAAGCCGGCGGCGAAAAGATCGCCGGCGCCTGTTGTGTCGACCACGTCATACACTGGATAGGCTTCTACCTTCACGCGTTCCGTGCCGCGCAGGATAACGGCGCCTTCTTCGCTCATCGTTACCGCTGCGATCTTGCAATCGGCAGCGATTTTCGTCAGCGCCAGCTCGAAATCGTCGGTTTCATAGAGCGAGAGAGCTTCCTGCTTGTTGGCGAAAACGATGTCCACGGTGCCGGAACGCATCAGGTCGAGAAATTCTTCGCGGTATCGGCCTACGCAGAAACTGTCTGAAAGCGTCATGGAGACTTCACGGCCGTTCTCATGCGCAATGCGGGCGCAATCGCGAATGGCATCCTTGGCGCGCGGCGGATCCCACAGGTAACCTTCGAAATAGGTGACCTTCGTGTTCGCCACGACGTCTTCTTCTACATCTTCCGGACCGAGATCGACGCAGGCGCCGAGATAGGTGTTCATCGAGCGCTCACCGTCTTCCGTGACGAAGATCATCGAGCGGGCAGTCGGCGGAAACGTGCCTTCCGGCTTCGTTTCGAAATAGACGCCCTGCGCGCGGATATCGTGCTGGAAGATTTCGCCGAGCTGATCTTCGGCCACCTTGCCGAAATAAGCCGCCCTGCCACCGAAATTCGCCACGCCCGCCGCCGTGTTGCCCGCACTTCCGCCGGAGGCCTCGAGAGCGGGTCCCATCAGCGAATAAAGCAGTTCGGCCCGCTCCGCGTCGATGAGGTTCATCGCGCCCTTGGTGATGGCGTTATCATTGAGGAAGCGATCATCACAACGGGAAATGATGTCGACGATGGCATTGCCGACAGTCAGTACGTCGAATTTCGTCATAGGCCCTATCCGGTTTGCAGGGTGCACATTTTTGAACGGTCTTAAACAATTCTGGCGGCAAGAAAAGCCCAAAGGGGAAATATGCGGTTCTCCACCAGAGACAGAAACGCGTCATGTGCCTGTAATGTGGTTAAGCTATCACTCCGATCAGAGCAAACGGTGCGTGAATACGGACCAGAATAGAAGACATGAGGTCTTCTGGCTCACCCGTTATCTCCGTCACGGATGTACTGACGGCGTATAACGGATATGACAAAAGGCGGGGGAAACCCCGCTTTTTCTTTTGGTCCACCTTTGGTGCGCCCCTTTCTAGAGTGCCGCAAGCGGGTTTTCATTATAGACGGTACTCGAAAGACCGACCGCAGCGCCACTTGATCCAGTGACCGGTTTTGAGGGGCTTTCTGCAAAAATACCTGACGGAGCTACGTCGCGTATTGAATGAAACATCCGGGTGCAGCGTTTTCGCGATTCCATTCCCTTGGAAAAGGCTCTAAAGCGGAGTATCTCCCGCAAAAGCCGCGAAAGCTCTCCCTCCATGTCTGCCGTTGCCGCGAACGTCGCTCCGATTTTCATTCTTATCCTGATCGGCTGGCTCACCGTCAAGGCCGCCTTGTTCAGGGCTGATGCCGGTGAGATTCTCAGCGATTTTGTATTCAAGATCGCCGTGCCGACTTTGATCTTCCGCACTCTTGCGGAGGCGAATTTTCATGGCGCATCGCCCTTCCGGCTGTGGCTGACCTATTTCGCCGGCGTGGCCGTAACCTGGACGGTTGGGCATATCGTCACGCGGTACATCTTCAAGCAGGATAGTCGCATCGCCGTCATAGCCGGCATATCCTCGGCCTTTGCCAACAATATCTTCATCGGCCTGCCGCTCGTCGGGCGGTCCATCGGGGATGAGGGGCTGGTCGCCCTCTCCATTCTGCTGGCCATCCATCTGCCGGTCATGATGATTGCCGGTACCATCCTGATGGAGAACGCCACGCATAAGGCGGTGGGCGGCGAAAAGCGCAGCATGGCTTCTGTCTTCAGGCAGGTCGGCCGCAACCTCATCACAAATCCGCTGGTGATCGGACTTTTCATCGGGCTTTCGACCAATGTTTCAGGCGTGACGCTCACGCCCATCCTCAAGACCGTGGTTGATCAGATCGCGTCCATGGCGGGACCGGCAGCGCTCATCTCGCTCGGCATGGCGCTGACGAAATACACCATTCGCGGTAATCTGGGGATTGCTGTCACCATGACGGTTTTCAAACTGCTGCTTCTGCCCGCCTGCGTGTGGGCCATGGGCCATGCTCTCGGTCTCAGCCGGGAATGGACAGCTGCCCTCGTGCTCACCTCGTCGGTGCCGACAGGGGTGAATGCATGGCTGATCGCCAACCGCTTCGGCATCGGCCACAGCGTTGCGGCCTCCACCATCAGCATTTCCACGGCGACCGGTGTTCTCTCCGTGTCGCTGTGGGCATGGCTGTTGAGCTGATGATGCTCGAATTGCTTACTTCTGGGCGCTCAGGATCTTGAAGCGCGCGTTGCGGCATACCTCGGCGCTGGTGCGGAATTCCGCCGCCAGCACCGGCTCATAGGGCATGCCGCGATTGGCGACCATCAGCAGCTTTCCACCGTTGCGAAGCGCGCCGGCAGCCGTCTTGATAAAGGCCTGACCGAGAGCGGGTTCTGCCGCCTGTCCTGCCGCGTGGAAAGGCGGGTTCATGATGATGAGGTCGTATTTTTCTTTCGGCGGCTCGTTTGCAAGGTCCTGCCAGAAGAAGCGCGCCGTCAGTCGCGGATTGTTTTCAAGAAGATTGGTCTTGGCGAATTCGAGCGCGTTCCAGTCCGCTTCGAAAAGATCGATACGCGCCGTGCGCGGCGATTTTTCCGCCAGCATGACCGAGAGATAACCCCAGCCTGCGCCGAAATCGGCGGCGTTGCCGTCAAAGTCGGTCGGCAGGCGCGAGGCGAGCAGCTCCGAGCCATCGTCCACGCGGTCATGCGAGAACATCCCGGGCATGGCGGTGAAACGGCCAGCAACCGTAACGGAATGTTGCGCGAGTTTCGACACGGCAGATGCAACGTCTTCCGGCCGTTTGAACCAGAGGGCGACGCCGTGGTACTTCGGCGTCGATTCCGCCTCGATGCCAAGCTTTGCCAGCGTCTTGCGCAGCGTCAGAATGCCGTCTTCTTTCGATCCCGCCGCCACGATCAACCCACCCGCCTTGACGCGAGAGAGCGCTTCAGCGACGCGGTTTTCGTTCTCGCCGCGATGTTTGCCGCAAAGCAGCAACGCCGCATCGTAGTCCTCGCCGGAAATATCCGGCGTGACCTCTGCGTTCTGCGCCTGAAGAGCCCGGTAAAGCGGTCGAAAATTCTGAACCGAGACGATGTCAGCGTTAAAACCGTCTAGCCGCGGGCCGGCTTCCGCTCCCAGAAACAGAACGCGCTCGCCCTCTTTCGGTAAGTCGAGCATCTCTGCGGCAAAGGGATGGAAAAGGGTTTTAACAGCATCACGGCTCATTGGAGCGTCCTCAAGATGGAATAGAAAAAAGGCGCGGGCAAAACCCGCGCCTCGATAGGGTCTGGCGAGGCTGCCTTACTCGGCAGCGGCTTCGCCATCTTCCTTCTTCTTGTCTGCGGCAACTTCCTTGCCGGTTGCCTGGTCGACAACCTTCATGGACAGGCGAACCTTGCCACGCTCGTCGAAGCCCATCAGCTTGACCCAGACCTTGTCGCCTTCCTTGACGACGTCGGAGGTCTTTGCGACACGCTCGGAAGCGAGCTGCGAGATGTGAACGAGGCCGTCGCGGGCGCCGAAGAAGTTGACGAAAGCGCCGAAGTCAGCGGTCTTGACGACCGTACCTTCGTAGATCTGGCCGACTTCCGGTTCTGCAACGATCGAATGGATCCACTTGCGGGCCGCTTCGATTTCCTTGCCGGAAGCAGAAGCGATCTTGACGGTGCCGTCGTCTTCGATGTTGATCTTGGCGCCGGTCTTTTCGACGATTTCGCGGATGACCTTGCCGCCCGAACCGATGACTTCACGGATCTTGTCGACCGGAATGTTCATCACTTCGATGCGCGGTGCGAATTCGCCAAGCTGGCCGCGGCTCTCGGTGATGGCATTCGCCATTTCGCCGAGGATGTGCTTGCGGCCACCCTGTGCCTGCTCCAGAGCGATCTTCATGATCTCTTCGGTGATACCGGCGATCTTGATGTCCATCTGCAGCGAGGTGATGCCGTCGGCAGTACCTGCAACCTTGAAGTCCATATCGCCGAGGTGATCTTCGTCACCCAGGATGTCGGAGAGAACCGCAAAGCGCTCGCCTTCGAGGATAAGGCCCATGGCGATACCGGCAACTGGCTTGGCCAACGGTACGCCAGCGTCCATCAGTGCAAGCGAGGTGCCGCAAACCGTTGCCATCGACGAAGAGCCGTTGGACTCGGTGATTTCGGAAACGACGCGCAGCGTGTAGGGGAACTGTTCCGCAGTCGGCAGCATCGGACGGATAGCGCGCCATGCGAGCTTGCCGTGACCGATTTCGCGACGGCCCGGGGAGCCCATACGGCCCGTTTCACCGACCGAGTAGGGCGGGAAGTTGTAATGCAGAAGGAAACGTTCCTTGTACATGCCGGTCAGGCTGTCGACATACTGTTCGTCTTCGCCGGTGCCGAGCGTCGCAACAACGATCGCTTGGGTTTCACCACGGGTGAACAGCGCCGAGCCGTGCGTACGCGGCAGGATGCCAACTTCCGAAACGATCGGACGAACGGTCGACAGGTCGCGGCCATCGATGCGGCTCTTGGTGTCGAGAACGTTCCAGCGAACGATCTTCGCCTGAAGGTGCTTGAAGACAGCGCCGATTTCTTCAGGGCTATACTTCGCTTCGCCTTCTCCCGGCAGGAAGTGAGCCTTGACCTTCGCCTTTACGGCGTCGACGGCGGCGTAACGGGCAGCCTTTTCGGTGATCTTGTAGGCGGTGCGCAGTTCGGTTTCGGCAAGGCCGAGCATTTCGTTTTCGAGCGCGGAGAAATCTTCCGGTTCGAACTCGCGCGGTTCCTTGGCGGCAACTTCAGCGAGCTTGATGATCGCGTCGATAACCGGCTGGAAGCCGCGATGGCCGAACATGACGGCGCCGAGCATGACGTCTTCGTTGAGTTCCTTGGCTTCCGACTCCACCATCAGGACGGCGTCCTGCGTGCCGGCAACAACCAGATCCAGAACCGATTCATCCATCTCATCAAGATGCGGGTTCAGAACATATTCGCCGTTGATGTAACCAACGCGCGCGCCGCCGACCGGGCCCATGAAAGGAATGCCAGACAGTGTGAGCGCAGCGGATGCGGCAACCATCGACAGAACGTCCGGGTCATTTTCGAGGTCGTGCTGAATGACCGTTACGACAACCTGCGTGTCGTTCTTGTAGCCTTCAGGAAACAGCGGGCGGATCGGACGGTCGATCAGGCGGGAAACCAGCGTTTCCTTTTCCGACGGACGGCCTTCGCGCTTGAAATAGCCGCCGGGGATCTTGCCGGCTGCGTAGGTCTTTTCCTGGTAGTTCACGGTGAGCGGGAAGAAGTCCTGTCCCGGCTTCGGAGACTTTGCGGAAACCACCGTCGCAAGAACCATCGTCTCGCCGTAGGTTGCGATGACGGCGCCGTCAGCCTGACGGGCAACCTTGCCTGTCTCGAGCTTCAGCGGGCGGCCAGCCCATTCGATTTCCACGGAGTGTTTATTGAACATATCTTGTCCTTGTTTGTGTATGCCCGCCTTGCGAGGGGGCAACGAACGACGCAATCACGGGCAAGACAGCCGGAGGCTTTTCAAGGTGCAAGCATCCGGCAATCCTGCCCCATGACAGGTCTGCGGTTGAAAAGGCTGCACCGGCCCATCCGGGGCTGCCTTATCGTCCGGGGGCCACATCTATGGCGAACGCCCGGAAATTGAAGATGACCTTCAAAAGGCCAGATATAAAAACCGGCGGGTATCGTTGCGAAACCCGCCGGATAAGGTTTTAGCGGCGAATGCCGAGAGCACCGATCAGCTTGCTGTAACGGGCTTCGTCCTTCTTCTTCAGATAGTCGAGAAGCGAACGGCGGCTCGAAACCAGCGTCAGAAGGCCACGACGGGAGTGGTTGTCCTTCTTGTGGTCCTTGAAGTGACCGGTCAGGTTGTTGATCCGCTCGGTCAGAATAGCGACCTGAACTTCCGGAGAACCGGTGTCGCCTTCGTTCGTTGCATATTCCTTGATGAGGGCGGCTTTGCGCTCTGCAGTAATCGACATCGGACGATCCTTTCTATTTTAAGGAAAAATGGGACGCCTAGAGCCGGGATGTCGTCCAGCTCTGGCCATTCGGCAGCATAGGCAAAGCCCAAGCTGGCGCTGCCTATAAACTATTCCGGGTACAATTGAAAGAGGCGATTGACGCCGCCCCTCAAGGCTCGTCTCAACCGAAAACGCGCTTCGGCCGGAATTCGCCCTCGCCGATCTCGCCGATGGCAATGAGCTTGCCATGCGCAGTGGCATAGGCCTCCGGGTGATTGGCCGGCGCATCACGCCCGCGCAGCAGGATCGGGTTGCCCATCTTCAGCCGGTGTGCCTGATCATCATTGATGATGAGGTGGGGAAGGGATGAAAGCGCTTCCGCCGTGTCGATCAGAAAAGCATCGAGCGCTTCAAGCCGCTCGTCGCGGTCTTCGATGGCTTCGAGCGCCGTCAAGGTTTCGAGCGGTACCATCATGTCCTCGCCGAATGGCGCGACCATTGTACGGCGCAATTGCGAAATATGACCGAAACAGCCGAGATCCCGGCCCATGTCGCGCGCAAGCGCCCGCACATAGGTACCCTTGCCGCATTCCACTTCGAAATGCGCTGTGCTGGCGTCGGGGCAGGCGAGCAGCGTCAGGCGGTGAATTTCCACCTCGCGCGCGGGAATCTCCACCGTTTCGCCTTCACGCGCCAGATCATAGGCCCGCTCACCGGCAATCTTGATGGCGGAAAACTGCGGCGGCGTCTGCATGATCACGCCGGTATAATTGGGCAGAATATCGCGGATCGCCTGTTCGTCCGGGCGCTGGTCGGAGGAGTTGACTACCTCGCCTTCCAGATCGTCGGTTGCGCGTTCTTCACCCCAGGTGACGGTAAACTCGTAGATTTTCCGGCCGTCCATGACGTAAGGAACGGTCTTTGTGGCGTCACCGAGGGCAATCGGCAGCATGCCGGACGCCAAGGGGTCGAGTGTTCCGGCGTGACCTGCCTTCTGGGCGTTGAACAGCCATTTGATCTTGGAAACGGCTTCGGTTGAGCCGAAATCGAGCGGCTTGTCGAGAATGAGCCAGCCCGAAATCGGGCGGCCCTTGGGTTTGCGGTTCTGCTGTTTGCGTGGTTTGGACATGCTTCAGTTCTGTTCGTCGTCTTTTTCGTTCGAAGGTCCCAGATCGCGCTGCACCTCCGGTGACCGCAGGAGTGCGTCGATCTTCTGGTAGTTGTCGAAACTCGTATCGTCGCGGAAACGCAGTTCCGGCATGTATTTCATCTGCCGCAGCTGCGGGCCGAGGCGGCCGCGCATGAACTTGGCATGGCGGTTGAGCGCCGTGATGATGTCGGTGTGATCGGCAACGCCAAGCGGCGTCACGTAAGCGGTCGCGATCTTGAGATCGGGGGACATGCGCACTTCCGAAATGGAAATGACGGTGCCTTCGATCAGATCGTCGCGGACTTCGCCGCGCTGGAGAATTTGGGTCAGTGCGGCGCGCACCTGTTCGCCAACACGCAGCATGCGTTGCGAAGGGGCCGATGATGTTGCTTTTGCCATGGGTAATGCCTCAAACGGAGCGAGCGCCGGTGAAGCCGGCGCCCGACAGAAAAGTCCTGTTTTGCGGCGAGACGCTTAGAGCGTTCTCGTGATGTGTTCGACGCGGAAGCACTCGATGGTGTCGCCGGCGCGAATGTCTTCGTAATTCTCGAAGGCCATACCGCACTCCTGACCAACAGGCACTTCGTTGACTTCGTCCTTGAAGCGCTTGAGGGTCTTGAGCTTGCCTTCGTGGATAACGACGTTGTCGCGCACCAGACGCACACCCGCACCACGTTCCACCTTGCCCTCGACGACGCGGCAACCCGCGACCTTACCGACCTTGGTGATGTTGAACACCTCGAGGATTTCGGCATTGCCGAGGAAGGTCTCGCGACGTTCCGGCGAAAGCAGACCCGACATCGCCGCCTTCACGTCATCCACCAGATCGTAGATGATGTTGTAGTAGCGGATTTCGATACCGGCGCGTTCGGACGCCGTACGTGCCTGTGCGTTGGCGCGAACGTTGAAGCCGATGATCGCGGCGTTCGATGCCTCGGCAAGCGAGATATCCGATTCCGTGATGGCACCAGCACCAGAGTGAACGACACGAGCGCGGACTTCGTCTGTGCCGAGCTTGTCGAGCGAAGCGATAATGGCTTCGACCGAACCTTGCACGTCCGCCTTGATGACCAGCGGGAATTCCTTCAATCCCGAAGTCTGCAACTGGCTCATCATCTGTTCCAGCGAGCCGCGCTGACCGGTCTGACGGGCAACAGCCTTGTCGCGAGCCAGACGCTGGCGGTATTCGGAGATCTCGCGAGCACGACCTTCGTTTTCGACAACCGCAAAACGGTCACCGGCCGACGGCGTACCGGAAAGGCCGAGGATTTCGACCGGCATGGCCGGACCGGCTTCCTTTACGTGGTCGCCCTTGTCGTTGACGAGCGCGCGCACACGGCCCCACTGATCGCCGGCAACGATGATCTGGCCGGGCTTCAGTGTACCCTTCTGCACGAGAACGGTCGCGACGGCACCACGTCCACGGTCCAGCTCGGCTTCGATGACCGTGCCTTCCGCAGTGCGGCTTGGATCCGCCTTGAGATCGAGGATTTCTGCCTGAAGCAGGATCGCTTCGAGCAGCTTGTCGAGGTTGAGCTTGTTCTTGGCCGACACTTCGACATCAAGAACTTCACCACCCATCGATTCCACGAACACTTCGTGCTGCAGCAGCTGCTGGCGAACCTTTTCAGGGTTTGCCTCGTGCTTGTCGATCTTGTTGATCGCAACGACGATCGGAACACCGGCCGCCTTCGCATGGTTAATCGACTCGATCGTCTGCGGCATCACGCTGTCGTCGGCTGCAACAACCAGCACGGCGATGTCGGTTGCCTGCGCACCACGGGCACGCATTGCCGTAAAGGCGGCGTGGCCGGGGGTGTCGATGAAGGTGATCTTCTGACCGTTCTTTTCGACCTGATAGGCGCCGATATGCTGGGTGATGCCACCGGCTTCGCCAGCAACGACATTCGCCTGACGGATAGCGTCGAGCAGCGAGGTCTTGCCGTGGTCGACGTGGCCCATGATGGTCACGACCGGCGGACGGGAAACCATCTCGCCTTCATCGTCAGCCTTGTTGAAGAGACCCTCTTCAACGTCGGATTCGGAAACGCGCTTGACCGTATGGCCGAATTCGACCGCGATCAGTTCCGCCAGATCGGCGTCGATCACGTCGCCCGGCTTCAGCATCTGGCCTTCCTTCATCAGGAACTTGATGACGTCAACGGCGCGCTCGGACATACGCTGCGACAGTTCCTGAATGGTGATGGTTTCCGGCAGGATGACTTCGCGCAGAACCTTTTCGCGGGTTTCCTGCATCTGGCTGCGACGGAATTTCTCCTGGCGGCGGCGCATGGATGCCATCGAGCGGCCACGCGGCGTACCATCTTCTTCCAGATTGGCGGCGGTCACGGTCAGCTTGCCACGACGGCGCTCTTCTTCGGTCTTCAGGCGGGCTGCAGGCTTGGCCGGAACCGGAGCCACGACCTTGCCACGAGCCGGAAGGCTGCTGCCACGACGGACTGCGCCGCGATCGTCCTCGTCGTCACCACCGGTGCGGCGTCCGCGGGGAGCGGCGGCATCGGGCGTGGCGGGAGTGGAACGGGGAGCAACAGGCTGGGGACGGGCGTCAGCGCGTGGCGCCGGCGCAGCGGTCGCAGCCGGCTTTTCGCCGGACAGATCGGATTTCGCTTCCGTAACAGGCTGGCTCGCAGCGATCTTTGCCGCAGCAGCCTCTTCGGCAGCGCGGTTTTCGGCTTCGATTTTTTCAGCGGCGATGCGTTGTTCTTCTTCCACCTTGCGGCGAGCTTCGTCTTCGGCGCGCTGCTTGGCTTCGATAACATCGCGAGCCTGCGCTTCTATCAGCGCACGGCGGCGGGCTTCCATCTCGCCTGCGGACAGGTCGTGCAGAACGTTGCCGCGCGGACGGTCAGGCTGACGCTGCTGCGGTGCGGACGAGCCGGGGCGCTGCTGCGAATGGGAAGAACCCGGACGCTGCTGTTGGTTGCTCGGCTGTTGAATGCGTTGCTGTGGGGCCTGCGGACGCGGTGCCGAAGGGGCAGGCGCTGCCGGCTTCGGCGCCGGAGCTGCCGCCACGACAGGCTGAACCGGCTTCTCGTCTTCGGGACGCAGGGGGCGGCGCTTGCGTGTTTCCACGACAACCGCGTTGGTGCGACCTCGACCCATGTCCTGCCGCACGGTGCCCTGATTCATCCCGCCCGGTTTCAGGGTAAGAGTCTTCTTGGCCGGCGCATTGAGTGTCTTGTCGTCGTTGTTGTCGGTCATTCCGTTCCCGTTCCTACGGACGAGAACCGGATGACATCCATCAGGTCTCGTCGTTCAATTGCTGCATCGGAACGCGGCGGCCGTTCATGTTTGGCAACCGCGTCATTGTACTGTCCGGGCAGCGTCGCGTTCCGCCTCAGGCTGACCGCCAAGGCGGTACTGCTTAAGCATCTTTGCGCGCTTCACTACACCCTCACCCGCCTGCCCCGCAAGCGCGCAAGCATGGATAAAAGCATTCTGGCCCATCAACTCGTCCATTTCGGCTTCGCTAAAGAGCCGGAAGGACGGAATTTCATTGCCGGCATCGCTGCCGAGCTCCCAGGCCTTGCGGGCCTGGTCCAGTTTTCGCACGCCGTCTGCCGCGGCATCGGTTGCGTGGAACACGGCAATCGCATTCCCCGAACGGACGGCGGCATCGACTTTCGTCGCGCCGCTGATGAACTGACCCGCCTTGCGCGCCATGTTCATCATTCCGGCAAGCTGCTGCGACATCAGCCGGTCGAGAAGAGCGAGAAGCTCCGGCCCGGCCTTGACGTCGCGTTTGAGTGCCCGTGCGAAGATCTTCTTCGCGATGGCTTTCTCTATCAGGGCGCGCTCCGGCTTTACCCAGCATCCGCGCCCCGGCAATTGGCGTTTCAGGTCCGGAACGACGTTGCCGTCCGGCCCTGCGACGAAGCGGATCAACTCGTCTGGAGATCCGCTCTGCCTTGTCACAATGCACATACGTCCATTGACGTTGCCTTCCAGCCGCCCGTCCTCATCGGTTTCGGGCAGCTCGTCCGGCTCATGCACCTGCGATGTCATTCCTGTTCGGCGGTATCCGCCTCCTCAGTAGCTTCCGCATCGACTTCCTCTTCGGAAGCCAGATCCTCGGCCGTGATCCAGCCTGCCAGAAGACGGGCCTGCACAACCATGTTCTCAGCTTCGACGCGCGATACGTCGAGCTTGGAGAAGATGCCTTCGAACTTCTTCGTCTCGCCGTCCTTGCGTTCGCTCCAGCCGACCAGATCGTCTGCGGCGCAACCGGCAAAGTCCTCGATGGTCTTGATACCGTCTTCACCAAGGGCGACCATCATCTGCGAGGTCAGGCCTTCGATCTGGCGCAGCTCGTCGGCAACGCCGAGTTCCTTGCGCTTGGCGTCCATTTCGGCTTCCAGGCGTTCCAGATATTCGCGGGCGCGGGTCTGGATTTCATCGGCGGTGTCATCGTCGAAGCCGTCGATCGAGGAAATTTCGCCAAGATCGACATAGGCAAGTTCTTCAACCTGCGCGAAGCCTTCGGAAGCCAGAACCTGACCAACCATCTCGTCAACATCGAGGGCGTCCATGAAGAGTGCCGTGCGCTCGTTGAATTCCTTCTGGCGACGCTCGGATTCTTCCTGCTCGGTCATGATGTCGATATCCCAGCCGGTCAGCTGCGATGCCAGACGTACGTTCTGGCCGCGGCGGCCGATGGCGAGCGAAAGCTGCTCGTCGGGAACCACAACTTCGATGCGTTCGGATTCTTCGTCCAGAACGACCTTGGCCACTTCGGCGGGCTGCAGGGCGTTGACGATGAAGGATGCCGGCTCCTGGCTCCACGGAATGATGTCGATCTTTTCGCCCTGCAATTCGCCGACAACGGCCTGAACGCGCGAACCGCGCATACCGACGCAGGCGCCGACCGGATCGATCGACGAGTCGTTCGAGATGACGGCGATCTTGGCGCGGGAACCGGGGTCACGGGCAACCGACTTGATCTGGATGATGCCGTCGTAGATTTCAGGAACTTCCATGGTGAACAGCTTCACCATGAACTGCGGATGTGTACGCGACAGGAAAATCTGCGGGCCACGCTGCTCGCGGCGAACGTCGTAGACGTAAGCGCGTACACGGTCGCCATAACGCATGTTTTCCCGCGGAATCATCTCGTCGCGACGGATGATGCCTTCGCCACGGCCCAGATCGACGATGACATTGCCGTACTCGACGCGCTTGACGGTGCCGTTGACGATTTCGCCGATGCGATCCTTGAACTCGTCATACTGACGGTCGCGTTCTGCTTCGCGCACCTTCTGAACGATGACCTGCTTGGCGGACTGTGCGGCGATACGGCCGAAATCCATCGGCGGCAGCGGATCGGCGATGAAATCGCCGAGCTTGGCGTCCGGGTTGCGGTCGCGGGCAAGTTCGAGCGGAATCTGGGTCGAATAGTCTTCGGCCGTCTCTACCACTTCCAGAAGACGCTGCAGGCGGATTTCGCCGGTCTTGGAGTTGATGTCGGCGCGAATGTTGGTTTCCGAACCATAGCGCGAGCGGGCGGCTTTCTGGATAGCGTCGGCCATTGCGGCAAGCACGATTTCGCGGTCGATGACCTTTTCGCGCGCCACAGCGTCGGCGATCTGCAGAAGCTCAAGCCGGTTAGCACTCACTGCCATTTTTTTGTCTCCGTAAGTCGCATAATTGCGGGGATCACCCGTTTTCCGGGCTTTTACGTTGGAATTAGTCTTCGTCTGCTTCGTTTTCGTCGTTCTGGTTTGCGGCGGCGGCCTTTGCCGCCTTGTCTGCCCGCAGCGCATCACGAATAAGGTCGTCCGTCAGAATGAGCTTCGCATCTGAAAGCGCGCTGAACGGAATGGTGACTGTCGGTTCGTCGCCATAGGCGATCTGGTCGCGTTCCAGCTTGAAGCCGTCCGCATCCACCTCGACGATCTTGCCGCGAAACCGCTTGCGGTTTTCGACCAGAATGGAGGTTTCGGCCTTCACCAGATGGCCCTGCCAACGGGTGAAATCCGACTTGCGAACCATCGGCCGGTCGATGCCGGGCGAGGAAACTTCGAGATGATACGCCTTATCGACCGGATCTTCCACATCAAGAACCGGTGAAATCGCCATTGACACGGCTTCGCAGCCCTCGACGGTCATGGTGCCGTCTTCCCGCTCGGCCATCACCTGCAGGGTCATGCCGTTCTGGTTGGAGAGCCGCACGCGCACCAGAAGATATCCCATGCCCGTCAAAACAGGCTCGATGATTTCGGCGATGCGCTGGTCGATTCCCGTTTCGGTTATCAGTCGCGGTTCATGTACGGTGTCTGCCATCTGGCCTTCCGGTCTTTAGATTTTCACCGGGCGCTCAGCCCGTGGTTTCCGGTTCGCCTAACGAAAAAGAGCGGAGCCTTGCGGCCCCACTCTTCATCAAGCGATCAAGAATTTCAAAGGTCATATAGACCCATCAGGGCAGGATTGCAAGGTTTTCGCGGGCAGGGCGCTTCAGTCACGGCTTCGGCCACATTTTCACCGTCACCGTGTCGGAAAGGGTGGCATGATTTCCGGCACTGTCTATAGTTGCCGTTTGACAAATCGCAGTTGCATCAAGTGGACTGATCGTGCCTGACCGTAAATCGCCACTCGCGCCTTTAAGGCATTTGACTTACAGACGAATCTGGATCGCGAGCCTTGCCTCGAATTTCGGCGGTCTGATCCAGGCGGTTGGCGCCGCGTGGATGATGACCTCGCTGTCGAGTTCCGAAAACATGATCGCGCTGGTACAGGCCTCCACCTCGCTGCCGATCATGATGTTTTCGCTGATTTCAGGCGCACTGGCCGATAGTTTCGACCGCCGCCGCATCATGATTTCCGCTCAGATCCTGATGCTGACGGCTTCCGTGCTGCTGACGGTTTTTGCTTGGTCCGGCTGGCTCACTCCGTGGTTGCTGCTCTTCTTCACCTTCATGATCGGCTGTGGCACGGCGCTCAACAATCCGTCCTGGCAGGCGTCCGTCGGAGAAATGGTGCCGCGAGAAGATTTGCCCGCTGCCGTGACACTGAACAGCGTGGGCTTCAACATCACCCGCAGCGTCGGTCCTGCCATCGGCGGCATCATCGTCGCTGCCGCCGGCGCCGCGGCCGCGTTTTTCGTGAACGCGCTCAGCTATTTTGCCCTCATCTACGCGCTGGTTCGCTGGCAGCCGCCCAAATATGCTTCGACCTTGCCGCGCGAGCAGCTTCTTGCCGCCATATCGGCCGGGATGCGTTATGTGGCGATGTCGCCGAATATCGGCAAGGTTCTGGTGCGTGGCTTTCTCTTCGGCCTTTCCGCCAGCGCCATCCTGGCGCTGATGCCGATCGTTGCCCGCGATCTGGTCGAGGGTGGCCCGCTGACCTACGGCGTCATGCTGGGTGCGTTCGGCGTCGGCGCTATCGGCGGCGCGCTCGTCAGCGCCAGACTTCGCGAGGTTCTGTCCAGCGAATGGATCGTACGTGTCGCCTTTTTGGGCTTCGCCTTCAGTTCCGGCGTGACGGCGGTCAGCACGAACGCGATCGTAACCTCGCTTGTTTTGACTATTGCCGGTGCCTGCTGGGTTCTGGCGCTTTCCCTGTTCAATACCATCGTCCAGCTTTCTGCCCCGCGCTGGGTGGTGGGCCGGGCGCTGTCGCTTTACCAGACGCTGACCTTCGGCGGCATTGCCGTCGGCAGTTGGCTGTGGGGCGAGCTGGCGGAAGATTACGGTATTTCCTATTCGCTTCTCGGTTCGTGCGTGCTGATGCTGCTGGGCGTCGTCGTCGGCCTCAAACTCGCCATGCCCGCTTTTGCTTCACTCAATCTCGATCCGCTCAACCGTTTCGTCGAACCGCCGCTAAGGCTCGATATCAAGCCGCGCAGCGGGCCGATTGCCATTCTCATAGACTATGAAATTCATGACGAGGATCTCGGCGAATTCCTGCCGTTGATGGCCGAGCGTCGCCGCATCCGTCTGCGCGATGGCGCGCGCAACTGGAACCTGATGCGTGATCTGGAAAATCCAGATATCTGGACGGAAAGCTACCATGTACTGACATGGGTGGAATATGTCCGCCACAACCACCGCCGCACTCAGGCGGATGCGGAAGCCTGGGACCGGCTGCTGGCCCTTCATCGCGGCAAGACACGGCCCCGCGTGCACCGGATGATCGAGCGGCAAACCATTCCGCCGACCGACGATATCTTCCACAAGCCGCATACGGACCAGCATTGAGAGACGATAGGGCTAAGTAGTGGTGACGTCATGCTCGGGAAAAGCCCGCGCATGACGGAGGAGATGTTTTCACACGTCGCCAGTAAGCTGCTATTTCAGCTTCGCTTTCAGCGTAGCATCGGGAAAGCAGGTCGGTGACAGACCGTTTTTCGCCTGCCAGTCGCCCAGTGACCGGCGTGTCTTGAAGCCGGCCAGCCCGTCCGCCTTGCCGACATCATAGCCCTTGGCGACCAGTGCCTTCTGCATGGCAAGAACGTCGGAGCGCAACATCGATCCGACATTGCCCCATTCGCCCTTGAACGGCCCCGCCCCATGGGAGATGCGGTCGGCGAGATTGCCGATAAACAGCGCGTAGAGATCGGAGTTATTGTATTCCTTAATGACGTAGAAATTCGGCGTCACCACGAATTCCGGCCCGTGCCGCCCGGCCGGCACAAGCATCATGCCGTCGGCGGAGAGGTCGTTGGATGGAAAGGCCTTTCCGGAAATGCGGGTGATCCCCATCTTCGCCCACGCACTCACCGGCCGGGCAAGATCCGGGCCTTCCTGGGCGCAGGAGACGTTGCCGGGTATAGACACTTCGAAGCCCCAGTCGCGATTCCTCTGCCAGCCGCGCTGCGAAAGATAGTTCGCTATGGATGCCAATGCGTCCGGCACGGAGTTCCAGATATCGCGGTGGCCGTCGCCATCGAAATCAACGGCATATTTGAGATAGCTCGACGGCATGAATTGCGGCTGACCGAGCGCGCCTGCCCAGGACCCCATCATGCGCGAGGCCGCAATATCGCCGCTTTCGACGATCTTCAGCGCATCGATCAGCTCGGTGCGGAACATCTCCTTGCGGGTCGACATATAGGCTTTCGTCGCCAGCACATCGACAACCGAATGCGGCAGTTTCGCACGGCCGAAACCGGATTCGCGGCCCCAGATCGCCACGACGACATCGCCGGGCACGCCATATTTGGCTTCGATCCGGCGAAGGGTGGCGGCATGCGTCGCGGCCAGAGAGCGGCCGGTGGCGGCAAGCCCCTGCAATCGTTTTTCGGAGAAATAAGCGCCGGGCGATGAAAATTCGGCCTGGCTCTGGCTCTGTTCCTTCGGCGGCTTCTGGCCGGGGATGACGAGATCAGGCAGACTCCAGTTGATGGAAAGGCCGCTCAGCGCAGCCTCCAGCGTCTTTTGCGAAATTCCCGCCTTGCGCGCTTCCGGCCAGATTTCCTTTTTCAGCCATGCATTGAAATCGGCATCGTACCGGGCAGCAGCGGCACCTGTCGGCGCGGATTGCGCCAGAGCGTCCGTTGCTGAAAAAACGGAAAGAATGGCGGCCAATGCCTTGAGGCTTTTCCAGGAAAAGTGGAGGCCGGTTTTCCGTCTGGAAATGCGCCAAAACAAAGAATCAAATCGGTTTCGCATTCGGTCTCCTCTTCGAGTGACGGACAGGGAAAGAAGGCGTCAGATCGTTGTGCGAGCGCGCAGCGCCGCCGTCAATGTGCCCTCGTCGAGATAGTCCAGCTCGCCGCCAACAGGCACGCCATGCGCAAGCCGGGTGATCTTGATGCCGAGATCGGCCAGGCGATCGGTGATGTAATGGGCTGTTGCCTGTCCCTCCACCGTCGCATTGACGGCGATGATGAGCTCGCGAATACCGCCGGCGCTGACGCGATCGATCAGTCCCTTGATGTTCAGATCTTCCGGCCCGACGCCATCGAGCGGCGACAGCGTGCCACCAAGCACATGATAGGCGGTATTCATGGCGCCTGCTCGCTCCAGCGCCCACAGATCCGACACGTCTTCCACCACGATGATGACCGACTGGTCACGTCTATCATCGGCGCAGACCGTGCAGGGATCGATGGTATCGACATTGCCGCAGCACGAGCAGATCTTCACCTTGTCATAGGCTTCACCCATCGCGTGGCCCAGCGGTCCAAGCAGCTGTTCCTTCTTCTTGATGAGATGCAGCGCCGCCCGCCGCGCCGAGCGGGGCCCAAGCCCCGGCACTTTTGCAAGCAGCTGGATCAGTTTTTCGATTTCGGGACCGGTGACTCGTTTTGCCATGAGCGCTTTCTACTGCATAAATCGGGAAACGGGAATCATGAAGCGCGAAGGGCAGTCCATGAAAATACGGGCAGTGTGCCGGGGCGAGGCGAAGGCCTTGCCGGGAAAGACGGCGAAGACGGGTATTTTCAAACATGCCGTGCAGGGCGCGGTGATGGTCGATGCGCAAGGCATCGTCAGCGACGCTGTCTGCAATCGTAAACATCACGGCGGGCCGGATCAGGCGATCTACGCCATGGGCTCCGCGGATCTCGATTTCTGGTCGCGTGCGCTGGGTTTTGTGGTTGAGCCAGGATTTTTCGGCGAAAATCTGGTTCTGGAAGGTGTCGATAGTGCAAAACTGCATGTCGGCGACAGGTTTTCAGCCGAGGAAGTGGTGCTGGAAGTGACCGCCGCCCGCATTCCCTGCGCCACCCTGTCAACCCGGCTCGGCGATCCCGGCTTCGCGCCGCGTTTTCGGCAGGCGGGTCAGCCGGGCTTTTATTGCCGGGTTCTGAAAGGTCGAATGCTCAGCGCCGGTGAAGGCATCGCTTTCGAACCCTATCAGGGAACGAAACTGCCCATACCGGTCATTCTCCAGCGCTTCCGCCCCATGCAGCTTACCAGGGACGAACGTGCCGCATATCTCGGCACCCCGCTTGCGAGCCGGTTCCGCGCCATGCTGGAAGTCTGAATTCGTAAGAATATCAGAACGGCAGCTTCATGCCGGGCGGGATCGGCAGGCCAGCCGTGATTTCCTTGGTCTTTTCAGCGGTGATGGCCTCGGCGCGCTCCTTGGCGTCATTGTGGGCGGCGACGATCAGGTCTTCGAGAATTTCGACGTCGTCTTCCTTGAAGAGAGACGGATCGATCTTCAGGCCCAGCAGGCTGCCCTTGCCATTCAGCTTCACGGTGACGAGACCGCCACCGGACTTGCCTTCGACTTCAAGCGCGGCGATATCAGCCTGCATCTTTTCCATCTTGGCCTGCATTTCCTTGACCTTGCCCATCATGCCCATGATGTCGCGCATGTGCCAAACTCCTGTTTTTGTTATGTATTAAAATTCGATATCGTCGCCGGGAAGGATGTCGCCCTCGCTCGATTCGGCAACCGAAGGCGGCGGGGCGATCTCGTCCGGCTCGTCCTGCTGGGTGACGCGAATGCGCACGTCGGTGATTTTTGCACCTGGAAACTGTTGAAGAATGGCTGCAACGTCAGGGTCCTGCCTCGCATCCACGAGGCGGGCGTCGCGCGCACTGCCCTCTGCTTCAACCAGCGTCGGCTGACCCTGTTCCTTGCTAAGGCTGACGATCCAGTGGATACCGGTCCACTCTTTCAGCTTTACACCAAGTTCGCCGGGGAGCGATCCGGGTGCGCCATCGCCGAGGCGCATGTCGAGCCGGCCCGGCTCCAGCCGCACCAGCCGCACGAAGTTGCGAACCTTCGCCCGCATGACGGGATCGCGATTTTTCTGGCACAGGTCGGCAATGTCCTGAAGAGAGTTGACGGGAACCTTCGGCTCCGGCCGTTCTTCGGTTTTTGGTGCCGCGACCTGCATTTCCTGCGGGCGGCTGTCAGGCACGGCGCGCAGCATGGTCGAAGGCTGCGAGCTTGCCGGCCTCTGGGCGGAAAGCTCCACAGGTCTTCCTGCGGCCACTGTCTGTCCTGAGGAATAGGCGCGAGTGCCGCCGCCATTGCCGCCACCCGAAGGCGCGCCATTGGAATAGCCGCCATCGCTGTTGGAAAGTTCGAGCAGGCGTCGCGCCGCGTCTTCCGGTGCCGGAAGATTGGCGGCGTGCGAAAGGCGGATCAACACCATTTCGGCCGCACCCGCAGGACGTGAGGCATTTTCAGTTTCCGGAATACCCTTGAGCAGCATCTGCCAGATACGCGACAGCGCAGTCACGGCGATTGTCTCGGCAAATTCCGCGCCACGCACGCGTTCGATCTCGGACAGCGAGGGATCTTCCGACGCATCCGGCACATATTTCATGCGGGTGACGAGGTGAGTGAAATCGGCAAGGTCGTTCAGCACGACGACGGGGTTGGCGCCTGCCTCGTATTGACCGTTGAATTCCGAAAGTGCCGCCGCGACATCACCTTTAATGATGTGCTGGAAAAGATCGACGATGCGCGCCCGGTCGGCAAGACCCAGCATGCCGCGCACCGCCTCGGCTTCCACGCGTCCGCCGCCATGGGCGATCGCCTGATCGAGCAGGGAAAGACCGTCACGGGCGGAACCCTCAGCCGCGCGTGCAATCATTGAGAGCGCCTGCGGTTCGGCCTCGAAACCTTCCTTGCCGGCAATGGCAGTGAACAGGCCGACGAGATCGGCGGCGCTGATGCGGCGCAGGTCGAAGCGCTGGCACCGCGACAGCACGGTGATCGGAACCTTGCGGATTTCAGTGGTTGCGAAGATGAATTTCACATGCTCCGGCGGCTCTTCCAACGTCTTCAGAAGACCGTTGAAGGCCTGCGTCGAGAGCATGTGCACTTCGTCGATGATATAGACTTTATAGCGCGCCGAAACCGGGCGGTAACGCACCTGCTCGATGATCTCGCGAATGTCGTCAATACCGGTATGGGAGGCGGCGTCCATCTCGATCACGTCGACATGACGGCCTTCCATGATCGCCTGACAATGTTCGCCGGGGATACGCAGGTCGATGGTCGGTTTGTCGATGGTGTCGGTCTTGTAGTTCAGCGCACGGGCAAGAATACGCGCGGTGGTCGTCTTGCCCACACCGCGAACGCCGGTCAGCATATAGGCCTGCGCGATGCGGCCGGTCTCGAACGCATTCGTCAGCGTGCGGACCATCGGCTCCTGGCCAACCATCAGATCGGAAAAATCCTTCGGACGATATTTGCGTGCCAGTACCCGGTAGCCGGTCCCGCCCTGGGATTCGCTTGATGTGGTGGGTAAGGTGTCGCTCATCGCCTCGCCAGTTTATTTTGCCAGTTTGTCCTAGAGCGCCGTGCGTCCCATTGGACGCATCAGGCACGCTCTATTCCTCTAAAGTCTGCACATCATGCCGATACGCAGGGGCCGCTTTCAGGCTGAACCGGCCCGGCGAAAGCTGAGCGGAATTTAAAAAGGGTGGGAGGCTGGCACGGCGACCCGTGCCTGGCTCGTTAGGGCTGCTTCCTTCCGGACCTGACCCGGTTGGCGAGTGGCTCGTCCACCACCAACCTCCCGGGGCCACATATCGGCAATATCGAAAGCAAATGCAAGCCAAGCCTTCAAAAAACTGCTATCACAATGAAAACAAACATGGAGGACGCCTTGGAGACATTCCGGCTGGACGACAGGCTGGCGCGCGACAGTGCGCTTGTAATGCGTTTGGGACTATGCGAGCTGCGTTTGCAGAACGACAGCCGCTGGCCCTGGCTGGTGCTGGTGCCACAGAGAGGCGGCGCCAGCGAGCTGTTCGATCTTACTCCGCTCGATCAGGCCGTGCTGACGTTCGAGACCAATCTCGTCGCCTCCGCGCTGAAGGACGTTACCGGGGCCACCAAGATCAATGTCGGCGCGCTGGGCAATATCGTCCGGCAACTTCACGTCCATATTATCGCCCGCCACGAAGGCGACACCTGCTGGCCCGGCCCAATCTGGGGTCACGGGACGCCAGTGCCCTATGGCCCGGGCGAAAAGGAATCCTTGATGAAAAAAATATCCGGCGCGCTCTGATGATATCAATGACTATTTTCGAAACCACTGCTCCCCACCCCGAAGCAAGCCTGCTGACAGCCTTTTCCAAGAACGCCCTCAACCGATTCGCCGAAAAGCGGACAGAAGACTGCGTTGCCGATGCGCTGAAAGTCGATGGCACCCATATTTTTGCCTTCTCCGGCAACCGGCTTGTCCTGAAACATGACGAACAGGTCATAGATCCCCTGTTTTCCGCCTATGAGCTGGCGGAATTGCAGCCGGATTTCGACAATGCCGTTCTGCTTGGATACCGCGAAACCGGCGAACCGAGAATTGCGGTGCCGGTGGCCGTCACGGAAGACACGCTGGCGAGCTACTACAAGCTGGCCGATGCCCGCACCCTTTATCGCGATCATCTTCTCGATGAGGAATTGCTGAGCGAGGTTGCCCAGGCCGTCAGCCTTACGCACTGGAATGCCGACAACCGCTTCTGCGGACGGTGCGGCGGCACGATGGAATTGCGTATCGGCGGCTACAAGCGCATCTGCGCCGCCTGCAATCACACTATTTTTCCCCGAACCGATCCCGTTGTCATCATGATGACGATCGATATCGAGCGCGATCTTTGCCTGCTCGGACGCGGCGCGCATTTTGCGCCGGGCATGTATTCCTGCCTCGCCGGTTTCGTGGAGCCGGGCGAAACGATCGAGCAGGCCGTGCGCCGCGAGACACATGAAGAATCCGGTGTCGAAATCGGCCGCGTGCGCTATCACGCTTCCCAGCCCTGGCCGATGCCGCACACGCTGATGATCGGCTGTTATGCCGAGGCTCTCTCGTTCGATATTTCCCGCGATGAGATCGAGCTGGAGGATTGCCGCTGGTTCACGCGGGCGGAGGTGGCCACGATGCTGGAGGCTGCTGCGGGCGAGGGCTTTTCCGCGCCTCCGGGCGGTGCCATCGCGCACCGGCTGATGCGCGACTGGGTGGAATGGACGAAATGAAGATTTGCGGCAGGCTCAGCTCTGGTTGAGCTTGCCGCGCATCGCATGACCCTTGTAGACGCCGAGAATTCGGACCTTCTCGGAAAAGAAGCGCAGCTCGTCCAGCGCGTGCCGCACCGGCTCGTCATCCGGATGGCCTTCGATATCGGCATAGAACTGGGTTGCCACGAACCTTCCGCCGAGCTGGTAGCTTTCCAGCTTCGTCATGTTGATGCCATTCGTCGCGAAACCGCCCATTGCCTTATAAAGCGCCGCCGGAATGTTGCGGACATTGAACACGAAGGTCGTGACGATGGTTTCATCCGGTGCTTCGCCTTGGGACTGGCGTTTGGCCCAGTTCTCATCGCGCGAAAGAATTACGAAACGGGTGATGTTGTTTTCTGAATCCTCGACATTTTCAGCCATGATATCAAGGCCGTAGAGACCGGCGGCAAGACGCGGTGCAAGCGCCGCCATGCTGCGATCACCCTTTTCAGAAACCAGTCTCGCCGCTCCGGCCGTATCGCCGGCAACGACGGGCTTCCAGCCGTTGGAACGGATGATCTTGCGGCACTGGCCAAGCGCGTGGATGTGGCTGTGAACGGTGCGGATCTCGTCTTTCTTCACGCCCGGTATAACCATCAGCTGGAAGCGGATCGGCATGAAATATTCACCGATGATGTGAAGGCGTGATTCCGGCAGAAGATGATGGATATCTGCAACGCGACCGGCCAGCGTGTTTTCGATCGGGATCATGCCGAGATCGGCTTCGCCGTTTTCGACGGCATTGAAAGCATCCTCGAATGTCGGGCACGGCAAAGGCTCCATATCCGGGAACATGTCGCGGCATGCCATGTCGGAATTCGCGCCAAATTCGCCCTGAAAGGCAATGCGGTTTGTGCTCAAGGTCATGGAATTATCCATCAGAGGGTTCGGTTTGCGAGAATAGTGCGGGCTTTTTCGAGATCGTGCGGCGTATCAACGCCAAGCGGCACGGAGTGAACGATTTCGGCATCAATACGCATGCCCGCTTCCAGCGCGCGCAATTGTTCCAGCCTTTCGCGCTTCTCGAGTGGCGAAGGCTGAAGCCTCACGAACGTTTCGAGGGCGGCGCGGCGATAGGTATAAAGGCCGATGTGATGATAAAGCGGTCCGTCGCCATAGGGCGCTGTCGCGCGGGTAAAATAAAGCGCGCGCAATCGCGTCTCGGAAAGCGGGCTGCCAACCACTTTCACCACGTTCGGATTGGTCTTTTCTTCCTCGTCGGTGATCTCCACCGTCAGTGTGGCAATGTCGACGGCGGCATTTTCCAACGGGCGCAACGAGGCGCGGATCGTTTCAGCTTCGATGGTCGGAAGGTCGCCCTGAACATTGATGACATATTCGGCGTTGCCATAGGGGTCGGCCTTCTGCAGCGCCTCGAAAATGCGGTCCGAACCGGATTGGTGATCATCTCGCGTCATCATTACGTCGAAACCGGCATTTTTTACGGCTGAAAATACCTGTTCGTCATCGACTGCAACGACGATGCGCGTCGCGCCAGCTTCACGCGCCCTGAGTGCAACCTGCACAATCATCGGTTTGCCGCCAATATCCGCGAGAGGCTTGCCCGGAAGCCGTGTCGATGCCATCCGCGCCGGTATAAGGACGACAGCTTTCTCGAAATCCCGATTCTTCATCCGACACCCTTCAAATCCCAACCGAAAAGTGTCAAAACGTCACGGAGTGGGGAATATTATTCAAGTTGCGCAGGCTGTGCAAAAGCCATAGCTTTTGAATAATTTCAAGATGCCCGGTTATATGGAGCGGATGCGAGGGAGCGCATATAGATGAATTCTTATGTAAATATGGGCGTTGGGGCGTTGCTGGGCACGGTTTTCGTTCTGATGTCGGTGTCAATTGCGTCTGAGGGCATTTTTCATGCGCCCACCCCGGAAAAGGAAGGTTACGCCATCGTCGCGGAAGCGAGCGGCGGTGAGGCTGCAGGCGAACCCGCAGCAGCAGCAACCCCGATCGCGAAATTGCTCGCCAGCGCGGATGCTGCCAAGGGTGAGGCGGTCTTCAAGAAGTGTACGAGCTGTCATACCGGAGAGAGTGGTGGTGCAAACAAGGTCGGCCCCAATCTCTTCGATATCGTCAACCGGCCGATCGCCAGCCATGCGGGTTTCAGCTACTCCGCAGCAATGAAGGATTTCTCCAAGGGCGGTTCCGTGCACTGGGATTACGATCATCTCAGCTACTTCATCGAAGCTCCCAAGAAACACGTTCCCGGCACGGCCATGGGCTTTGCGGGTGTGAAGAAGGAGACGGAACGCGCCGATCTCATCGCTTATCTGCGCACGCTGTCGGCAAACCCGGCGCCGCTGCCGGATCCGGCTGCGGCTCCCGTGCCGATAAACTGACGGAAATGGTGATTTCATAAGAAAAGCCCGGCATCGCTGCCGGGCTTTTTTGATTCTATCTGTCTGATTTCTGAAAGATCAGAAACCCTTGCCGCCGCGCAATTCGGAAATGACCGTTCCGATCATGATCTTGATATCCAGCCAGACGGAAAAATTGTCGACGTAATAAAGATCGGACACGATGCGGGCACGCGCCTTGTCACTGCGATCCGTCGGGCCGCGCAAACCCCGCATCTGGGCAAGACCGGTAATGCCTGGCCGCATCCGGTGCCGCAGGTGGTAGTGGGGAACAAGTTCCTCATAAAGACGGCCGGCGGCCAGCATGCCGATCGCATGGCAGCGCGGACCCACCAGCGACATGTCGCCTTTCAAGACGTTGATGAGCTGTGGCAGCTCGTCGACATTTGTGCGGCGAAGCACGGCGCCGATCCGGGTTATCCTCGGATCGTTCTTTACCGTTTGCGCCACGCCGGTGGCATCGCCCAGTTCGGTCCGCATCGAGCGAAATTTATAGACCCTGATCTTTCGCCCGTTCATGCCCCAACGGACTTGTGAGAACAGGACCGGCCCTTTGCTGTCGAGTTTGACCAGCGCCGCGACGGTCAGCAATACGGGCGCGAGTGCGACAAGGGCGATGGACGCCCCTGCAATGTCGATCGTTCTTTTGAGCACTAACTGGCTGC
The DNA here is from genome assembly GCF_007828365.1 of Rhizobium sp. SJZ105. NCBI lineage: Bacteria > Pseudomonadati > Pseudomonadota > Alphaproteobacteria > Hyphomicrobiales > Rhizobiaceae > Rhizobium > Rhizobium sp. SJZ105. Next base: position 1,788,890 of record NZ_VIUP01000001.1, on the reverse strand, counting down.
GCAGGAACACCGACGTGTTGGTTTCTGAAATGGAAGGTTGTGTTTCCGCCGCGTCGAAAGTGACAGCCGCAGGATAAGGGGCGCCGTAAAACACGGCATGCGATGAGCTTTTAGTACCCAGCATAATATGAAGCCCTGAAAAGTTATTTTGAAACAAGAAAATTAATTTATATGAACGATTAATAATTCATTTACCGTAAAAAGTCATCCGAAATGTAATCGTTTTTGCGCAAATAGCAATCTACGGTTAACGTGGATGCACGCATATGTTGCAAACACAAGCGCGGTCTCCGCTCTTGGCTGCGTTGGTTGCCCATTCGGTGTAATCAAGTCTTTGGAAAATTGAGTATTTGCGGGAAGGGCGACAGGATCATTGCCGGCCCATCGCTTGCCGGGTAACCGGTGAGCCGATTACCCAAAAGGCAATTAATTTCCCATCAGAATATCAAGAAGGGTCGTCTGCTTCGGCCCGGAAGTTGCCGGCGCCCGGCCGCCGATATCGGCTGGCGGCACAGGCCCATTGTCGGCTGAATAGCCGGGTTCGATATCGCGGGAAGGGATGTTTCCGGGCGGCATGGGGACCCCCGGCTGACCAGCGTTTGGCGAGACGGGCGCTTCGGGATAGGCTCGGGTGTTTGTCGTTCCGCCGCCGCCGAGAGCATTGGAAATGATGTCGCCGATGGAGGAAGGCGCGCTCTCGGGCGCCGGTTGCTGTATTTCCCCAAGCGGCGGCACGCCGCCTGCGCCGAGACCGAAGAGTGGCGAAGGCGAGAGTCCGGAATGGGCGGCGGTCATGAAATCTTTCCAGGCCTTCGCAGGCAAGCCGCCGCCGGTGACCTTTTTCATCGATGTGCCGTCGTCATTGCCGAACCAGACGCCCGTTGTCAGGTTGCTTGTGTAGCCGACAAAAAGCGCGTCGCGGAAAGACTGTGTCGTGCCGGATTTTCCCGCTGCCTGCCAACCCTGGAGGCGGGCGGCTTTTCCTGTTCCTTCGGTGATGACGCGCGACAACATGCCGTTCATCGTCGCGGCGATCTCCTCGCTCAGCACGCGCGGCGGGTTGTCGTATCTGTTTTCATAAAGCACCTTGCCGTCGGCATCGGAGATGCGTTTGACGATATGCGGCGTCGCCTTGTAGCCGCCATTCATGAAGGGAGCGTAGGAGGCGGTCAGCTCCATCAGTGACACTTCCGAGGTGCCGAGTGCGATGGAGGCGTTGTTCTGAAGCTCCGATTCGATACCCATGCGATGCGCCACCTGCGTCACCCGCTCAGGACCGACTTCCATCACCAGCTGCGCAGCAATCGTGTTCAGAGAATTGGCAAGCGCAGTGGCAAGCGTCACTTCGCCACGATATTTCTTCTCGTAATTTTCCGGTGTCCAGTTTCCGATGCGGACCGGCCCGTCATTGCGAATGGTACTGGGGGTCAGACCCGATTCGAGCGCGGCGACGTATACGAAGGGTTTGAACGCCGATCCGGGTTGCCGTTTCGCCTTGGCGGCCCGGTTGAACTGGCTTTCGGCATAATCCGCCCCGCCGACCACGGCCCGGATTGCGCCTGTACCATCGATGGAAACGAGAGCCGCTTGCGAAGCGCCCTGCTTTTTACCGTCACCCTGGAGAACATGGGTCAGTGCTTTTTCGGCGTCGCGTTCAAGATTAGGGTCGATGGTCGTATCGACGACGATGTCCTGCTTGACGTCGCCAATCAGGCCACGAACTTCCTCCATCACCATATCGGCAGCGTAATGTTCGGCACCGGACCAGAAACGTTTGGCCTTGGTCGGCGGCTGCGACATCGCGGTCTTGATCTCGTCATCGGTGATGAACCCGACATCGCGCATGGATCTCAGAACGACCTGCGCCCGCTCCTCCGCCGCCTGCGGGTCGCGCGCCGGTGAAAGGCGCGAGGGGGCCTTGAGAAGCCCGGCAAGCGTTGCCGCCTCGCCAAGATTGACGTCGCGCGCGGACTTGTTGAAGTAGCGTCTGGAAGCGGCTTCGACGCCAAAGGCGTTGGAACCAAAATAAACGCGGTTGAGATACATCGCGAGGATCTGGTCCTTGGTGTATTTATGCTCCAGCCAGAAGGCCAGCAGCACTTCCTGCACCTTGCGCTCCAGCGTCCGGTCCTGTGAGAGGAACAGGTTTTTTGCCAGCTGCTGCGTCAGCGTCGAGCCGCCCTGCACTGTTCGTCCCGTCATCACATTCGTCACGATGGCGCGGGCCAGGCCGAGCGGATCCACACCGAAATGGGAATAGAACCGCCGGTCTTCGATCGCCATGACCGCTTGTGGAAGGTAGGGCGACATGTCTTCAAGCGCGAGAGCCTCGCCACCCGTGGTGCCGCGATTGGCAAGCACGCTCCCGTTCACCGAAACGATCTTCACATTCGGAGGGCGTTCGGGAATGGTCCAACTGCTGGCGCTCGGCATGCGCGCGCCGTAATAAAGGACAAGACCGGCAACGCCGATACCGCCCCAGATGCCGAGCACGATGCACCAGTAAACGAGGGACCGGATAAAGCCTGTTGCGCCACCGCCGGAACTGCGTGTGCGCTTTTCCTTTTTTTGCGGTTTGGCGCGGCCGGATGTGGACTTCGGTTTTCTGGCGGGCTGCTTTGCGGTTCCGCCAATGCGCTCGCTGGCATCAAGACGCAGATCGTCACCGGATTCGTGGAAATCCCCGAAGGAAGGCTCTACCCGATCGCGTGATTTACCCTTGCCTGCCATCCAGCCGAAGTCGCTCCTTATATTCGCGAAACCGTTCGCACTTCAGGCTTCTATGCCTGCGCGATCCTTAATCCAGGATGAAGAGTTTAAATGCGGCAATTTAAGGCGGGGTTAAGTCCTCGCCGGATCAAATCGGCGTCATTGGCAGACGTCGACCCATTCCGCTCCCGTCAGTCGTGCCATCGCGTCAGGCGAAATCCTTACCGCCGCATTGGTGGCACCCGCTGCCGGAACCACCTCGGGATAGTTTTTCAGGGATATGTCGCAAAACACCGGAAGGGGCGAAGGCAATCCGAAAGGACACACGCCGCCGACGGGATGGCTGGTCACCGTAACGACTTCTTCCGGCCCCAGCATGCGCGGCTTGGCGCCGAAATGATCGCGGAATTTACGATTGTCTAGCCGCTTCGTGCCGGCGGCAACGACGAGAAGAATTGTGTCGCCCGCCTTCAGGCAGATCGTTTTGGCAATCTGGTCGGGATCGACGCCGTGCGCTTCGGCAGCCAAAGCAACTGTCGCCGAACTCGTTTCCGTTTCGATAACGGTCACTTCGGGGGAATTCTCGGTAAAAAAGGCTCTGACGGATTCGATGGTCATGCGTATTTATTAGGCGGTATGCCAAGAGGCTTCAAGGTGTCGCGAAATAGCTATGCGTTTTATGCAATGCTGCGCTGCGATGAAACGTCTGTTTTTTGAGCGGAGATCCTGTATCTTCAAATCATCGAAGCGACGCACTCCTCCTCCCAGCGTCGCCCGATTGGACTGACAATACTCCTCCTCCCAATTGTCAGTCAGTTTCAAGAACCCGGCGCACCTCCTCCCGCGCCGGGTTTTTGCTGTTTAAGGCCTTGTTTCCCGCGACTTTCATTTGCCGACGCTTCACAAAAATCGCCGGGCTTTTTCAAAGAAACTTGACTTTCAGGCCCTTCCAACCTAGGTGTTCGCGCATCGATATTTGTTTGACGACCAGAGCTTCGGCGCCTTTTTTAGGTGCACACGACGATCTTTCCTTCAAATTCGACCCAAGACCGCACTGCGCGCAGTGCAAATACAATTTGCCAACGGAAGGAAATCGTTATGGCGACTGGTACAGTAAAGTGGTTCAACGCAACCAAGGGCTACGGCTTCATTCAGCCTGACGACGGTTCGCAGGACGTATTCGTTCACATCTCCGCCGTTGAGCGCGCTGGTATGACCTCCCTCAACGACGGTCAGAAGCTCTCCTACGAGCTGACGCAGGACCGTCGCTCGGGCAAGATGTCTGCAGGCGAGCTCGTCGCTTCCTGATAAGCGGCTTGGCCTGAACGGGTCATTCGCATGAATATGAAAGGCCGGATTTTTCCGGCCTTTTTCTTTTGGAAGGTGCACCGGGTCCGGCCGCTCTTGAAAAAGCTGGAGTGCATACCAATATAGGGTTCAACAGTGCTCCGCACGGAATTGTCAGGCTGGTGCTTTTAAAGTGCCGCTGTTGTTGCGTTAACCAAAGATTAACCAAAGCAGCCGATCCTGATCGTGAAAAGCAGCGTCGACTTTGTTGGCGCGCTCTGGAGCATCGGACCGTTTGAACGCTTTGACCACGGATGTACTGGCACTGACGAAAAACGGGTGGAAAGGTCGGGCTTGCCCGGCCTTTTTGTTTTGAACCACCAAAATATAAGAGAACGAGGAGGCATCGGGTAACCGGCGCCTCCTTTCTTTTTGACTACTTCGCGGAAAGGGCGTCGAGAATGCGGATCCAGGAGCGGATACCTTTGTGGAACGACTGCAGGTCATATTTTTCATTCGGCGAATGAATGCGGTCATCGGTAAGGCCGAAACCGACGAGCAGCGAATCCATGCCCAGCATCTTCTGGAAATCGCCGACGATGGGGATCGAGCCCCCCATGCCGATCACGACGGCAGGTTTGGGCCACTCTTCCGAAAGCGCGTTTTTCGCCTTCGTTAGCACTGGCGAATCATAGGAAAGCTGGATAGCCGGCGATGCACCATGCTCGTGAAATTCCACCGAGCAATCGGCTGGAATTTTGGAGCGGACATAGTTCCGGAAGCTCTCGCGAACCGCTTTCGGGTCTTGCTCTCCGACGAGACGGAAGGACACTTTAGCAGAGGCCTTTGCGGCGATAACTGTCTTGAAGCCGTCGCCGGTATAGCCGCCGATGATGCCGTTGACTTCCGCCGTTGGACGAGCCCAGGTCTGCTCCAGCACGGAGCGGCCCTTTTCGCCCGATGGAATCGAGAGGCCGACTTCGCCGAGGAAGGCTTCGGCGGTGCGGCCCAACGTTTCCCAGGAAGCCTTGATGTTGGCGGGGGTTTCTTCCACGCCGTCATAGAAGCCGGCAAGTGTCACGCGGCCGGTCTCGTCATGCAGGCCGGCGAGAATATCTGTCAGGATGTGAATGGGATTTGCGGCCGCACCACCGAAAAGGCCCGAATGCAGGTCGCGGTCGGCGGCAGTGATTGTGATTTCCTCGCCGACCAGGCCGCGAAGGGCGGCGGCGATGGCGGGCGTATCGCGGTCCCACATGCTGGTATCGCATACCAGTGCATAATCGGCCTTCAGCTCATCGGCATTGGCGTCGAGGAACGGCTTCAGCGAGGGCGAACCGGATTCTTCCTCGCCCTCGAAAAGAATGGTGACGCGCACGGGCAGACTGCCATTGACTGCCTTATAGGCCCGGCAGGCTTCCACGAAGGTCATCAGCTGACCCTTGTCGTCAGCCGTTCCACGCCCGGTGATCACCTGCCGGCCGCCGCCGATATCTTTCACGGCGGGTTCGAACGGATCGTTTTCCCAGAGATTGAGCGGATCGACCGGCTGCACATCGTAATGGCCGTAGAAAAGCACATGCGGCGCGTCTTTTGTCGCGGCGTCGTGATGCGCCACCACCATTGGATGACCGGCCGTGTCGCGAACGGAAGCCGCAAAGCCCAGTGATTCAAGCGTTCTGACCAGCCATTCCGCCGCCTTGCGGCACTCCGCCTTGTAGGCGGGGTCCGTGGAAATGGACGGGATGCGCACCAGTTCGAACAATCGCTCGAGGCTGGAGGTGAGGTTGTCGTCGGCCGTGGAAAGAATGGGGGAAACGTCTGTCATCGCTGATCCTGTCATGTCTGTCGCAACCCGGCGATGGACGAAACATCCTGGTATCGCGCATCGCGTGGGAACAAGGGGCTGACGTGTCGTTGAATCGGCAAGCGCGCAGCCGCCGGAACGATAGAGCAGTTCAGGAAAAGTGCGAAGTGATTTTCCGTCCTAAACTGCGCGGAAACAAAACCTTGGAGGCTGCAGGCGATAGAAGCCAGGAGCAAAGAAAGCGTTTCGAGTTGTAAATGCTATTTCGCTTTTTTGGCGCGGTCGATCGCCCGGCGCATATATTCCAGCAGAAGCTGCTTTTCGAAACGGCGGAAATCCGCCAGCAGCGTATCTTCCGTGGCTTCGGAAGCGGCAATGGCGTTCGCCTCGAGATCCCTGCCGCGCTGGGTAAGTTCGATGATCTGCGCGCGGCGGTCGCTTGGGTGGGATTTGCGCACGATCAGCCCGTCGCGCTCCATGCGGGACAGCGTATTGGCAAGCGTCGCCTGCTCCACGTCGATTCTATCCAGCAATTGCCGTTGCGTCAGTCCCTCCTCATGCCACAGTTCGATGAGGATGGGGAATTGTCCAGGAGAAAACCCCAGCGCGGCAGCTCTCTTCTGGAGCGCCATGGTGAATTCCCTCGCCATTTTTGCGGCGAGATAGATCGCCGATTCGTCCCGGGAAAAACCCATTCATCAATCCGTCTGGCATCTGGTCGGCGCAATCGCGCAATTTCGATAGTGGGATATATATCGCATGATATGTTTATGCCAGTCAGAAACCCGGCACAAATAAAAACCGCCATGGCCGGGAGGGGACGGCCATGGCGGTCATATAAGAGGACAAAGGCCCGGAGAGGGGGGAAAGGCCTTTGTCCGGTCTGATGCGGCGGGGGACGAGCCTACAATCAGACTACGGCGTGATCAGGCGCCGTCCCCTAAGAAATGTGTGTGCAAATGCGGCTTTTCAAGGGAAAATCTATTACAAATTCGTAAGGTTCACGCGAATTTCGCCGGTGCCTCCAGCCGCTTAGCCCCGTGCGCTTTGCGGTGCGTTGTTTGAACTTTCTGTGGACGTCAAAACGGCCCCGCGCTATCCATATCGCCATGAAAAAAGGCGATCATCTCTTCCTCGTTGACGGCTCCGGTTTCATTTTCCGGGCGTTCCATGCCATTCCCCCGCTGAACCGCAAGTCGGATGGGCTGCCGGTCAACGCCGTTTCCGGCTTCTGCAACATGTTGTGGAAGCTCCTGAAGGATGCGCGCAATACTGATGTCGGCGTCACGCCCACGCATTTTGCCGTGATTTTCGACTATTCGTCGAAAACCTTCCGCAACGAGCTGTACGATCTATACAAGGCCAACCGCACCGCACCGCCGGAAGATCTGGTGCCGCAGTTTGGCCTGATCCGCGAGGCGACACGGGCCTTCAACCTTCCCTGCATCGAGACGGAAGGCTTCGAGGCGGATGACATCATCGCCACTTACGCCCGTCAGGCGGAGGCGATTGGCGCCGATGTCACCATCATTTCTTCCGACAAGGATCTGATGCAGCTCGTCACGGCCAATGTGCATATGTACGACGCCATGAAGGACAAGCAGATCGGCGTTCCCGATGTCGTCGAAAAATGGGGTGTAGCCCCGGAAAAGATGATCGACCTTCAGGCGATGACCGGCGATTCCACCGATAATGTTCCGGGTATTCCTGGTATCGGGCCGAAAACGGCCGCGCAATTGCTGGAAGAATACGGCGATCTCGACACGCTGCTGGCGCGGGCAGGAGAAATCAAGCAGCAGAAACGCCGCGAGAATATCATCGCCAATGCCGATCTTGCCCGCCTTTCCAGACAGCTTGTGGCGCTCAGAACCGATGTGCCGCTGGAGCAGTCTCTGGAAGAACTGGTGCTCGAACCGCAGAACGGGCCGAAACTCATCGCTTTCCTCAAGGCGATGGAGTTCACGACGCTGACGCGCCGGGTAGCTGAAGCCACCGATAGCGATGCCTCGGCCATCGAAGCCGCCAATGTGCCGGTGCAATGGGGCACTGATGCCCATGGACCAGACCTCGATGCCACGCCTGCAGTTACCGCAGCTGATGACAAGACCGCTGCGCCAGCGTCAACCACCGCTCCGGCACGGAAGGTGACAGGGGAGGGCAGTGCGCCCACCGATCTCGCCACGGCACGGCAGACGGTTTTCTCCGCCGCCAAGATCGACACGACCGCCTATACGACGATCAGGGATTTGGCGGAGCTGGATCGTTGGGTTGCCGCTGCCCGCGAAACAGGTGTCGTCGCCTTCGACACGGAAACGACCTCGCTCGACCCCATGCAGGCGGAACTCGTCGGTTTCTCGCTGGCGATTGCCGATAACGGCAAGGATGCCTCAGGCACCGATATCCGCGCTGCCTATGTGCCATTGACGCACAAGACCGGCTCCGGTGGCGATCTTTTCAGCGATGGCATCAGGCTTGCTGAAGGACAGGTGCCGTTTGCCGAGGCGCTGGCACGTTTAAAGGATCTTCTTGAGGACGAAGCCGTTCTGAAAATCGCGCAGAACCTCAAATATGACTACCTGCTGATGAAGCGCCACGGCGTCGTCATGCAGAGTTTCGACGATACCATGCTGATTTCCTACGTTCTTGAGGCGGGAAAAACCACGCATGGCATGGATACGCTTTCCGAACGCTGGCTCGGCCACACGCCGATCGCCTACAAGGACGTGGCGGGATCGGGCAAGTCGAGCATCACCTTCGATTTCGTCGATATTGACAAGGCGACCGCTTACGCCGCCGAAGACGCGGATGTCACCCTGCGGCTGTGGATGGTGCTGAAGCCCCGGCTTGCCGCAGAGCGGCTGACCAGTGTGTATGAGCGGCTGGAGCGCCCTCTGGTGCCTGTACTGGCGCATATGGAGGAGCGTGGCATCACCGTGGACCGACAGATTCTGTCGCGTCTCTCCGGTGAACTCGCCCAGAAGGCGGCTGCTTTCGAAGAGGAAGTCTACCAACTGGCAGGCGAGCGTTTCAACATCGGATCGCCGAAGCAGCTCGGCGATATCCTGTTCGGCCGGATGGGCCTGCCTGGCGGCTCCAAGACCAAGACGGGCCAATGGTCCACATCGGCGCAGGTTCTCGAAGATCTGGCGGCGGAAGGTGCCGAATTACCGCGAAAGATCGTCGACTGGCGGCAGCTGACCAAGCTGAAATCGACCTATACGGATGCGCTTCCCGGATATGTCCATCCGCAGACGAAACGGGTTCACACGTCCTACGCGCTGGCCTCCACCACCACGGGGCGCCTGTCGTCCTCGGAGCCGAACCTTCAGAACATTCCGGTGCGCACGGCGGAAGGTCGCAAGATCCGCACGGCCTTCATCTCCACCCCCGGACACAAGCTTCTTTCCGCCGATTACAGCCAGATCGAGCTACGTGTGCTTGCCCATGTCGCCGACATTCCGCAGCTTCGCAGCGCATTCGAAAACGGCATCGACATTCATGCGATGACCGCATCGGAAATGTTCGGGGTGCCGGTGGAAGGCATGCCGTCTGAAGTGCGCCGACGTGCCAAGGCCATCAACTTCGGCATCATCTACGGTATTTCCGCTTTCGGCCTTGCCAACCAGCTCAGCATCGCGCGCTCCGAAGCGGGCGAATATATCAAGAAATATTTCGAGCGTTTTCCTGGCATTCGCGATTACATGGAAGCGACCAAGGCTTTCGCCCGCGAGAACGGCTATGTCGAGACGATTTTCGGCCGCCGCGCGCATTATCCGGAAATCCGCTCCTCCAACCCTTCCATGAAGGCCTTCAACGAGCGTGCAGCCATCAACGCACCAATCCAGGGGTCTGCAGCCGATATCATCCGCCGTGCGATGGTCCGTATCGAGCCGGTGCTGGAGGCGGAGAAGCTTTCCGCCCGCATGCTGCTGCAGGTACATGACGAACTCATCTTCGAAGTCGAGGAAGGGGAAATCGAAAAGACCCTGCCCATCGTCGTCTCGGTGATGGAAAATGCAGCCATGCCGGCTATTTCCATGAGGGTTCCGCTCAAGGTGGATGCCCGCGCGGCCGACAACTGGGACGAGGCGCATTGACGGGAATTGACCGGCCATTGACCGATTGGTGTCATTGGTTTGTTGCGTGCGCAGATTAGGGGAAACGTCTCAAAAGGAGTTCCCCATGCACGCCCCGCTCGTTTCAAAAGATCTGGAATCTTTTTCCGCTGCCAGCCACGATCAGCCGCCGCGCCATTTGGGTCGCCGCTATAATACGGATGGTGAATTCCTGCTCGAGCCGGGCAATACCGTGGTCTGCCATCTCGTTGAAGGGTCGAAAACCGAAAGCGCGATCATCGGGACACGCCAGCGTCTTCTGGATATGCCCGAGGCATCGCAGCTGGCCTGCACACCGGTTTCCAGCCTGCATATGACGGTATTTCAGGGCATTATCGAATATCGCCGTGCATTTCCCTACTGGCCGGAAGACATGCGACTCGATACTCCGATCGACACGATGACGGAGTATTATTGCGATCGTCTGGCGGATTTTCCGGGCCTGCCTGGTTTCAATATGCAGGTGACTGGTCTCAAGCCGACGGGGCTGGTGCTGAAGGGTGCCAGCGCCGAAGACGACCGGATCATTGCGCTGTGGCGGGATAGCTTTGCCGAAGCTTTCGGTTATCGGCATCCCGATCACGACACCTATCAATTCCATATTACGCTGGCTTATGTCACGCGCTGGTTCGATCCGGAGTGCCTGCCGCGATGGCAGGCGATGCTGGATGAAGAGCTGGAAAAACTGCGTGCGGCAGCGCCGATAATCGAGATGCGCGCGCCAGCTTTTTGTGAATTCAGGGACATGAACCACTTTAGGGAACTCGTGGTTTTTGATAGGAAGTGAAGCATGATTTGCAAAGGCCTGCCGCCCGCTCGTCGCAGCAAACCGGCTTAATCGGAAAAAATGCGCGTCAGGGCTGGTCAAAGCCCGTTTGGGCATGTATAAGAGCGCCAAATTTCCGATATCGAGACACCCGACATTCGGCCTTTGGTTATGGCCGGTTACGTTGTTTCGCCGCTAAAGTGGAGTAACAAAAATGGCTGTACCAAAAAGAAAAACAAGCCCGTCCAAGCGCGGCATGCGCCGCTCGGCTGACGGTCTCAAGGCTTCGACCTACGTTGAAGACAAGAACTCCGGCGAACTGCGCCGTCCGCACCATATCGATCTGAAGACCGGTATGTATCGCGGTCGTCAGGTTCTGACGCCGAAGGAAAGCGCATAAGCTTTCTGAAATAATCTTTACGGAAAACCGGCCCTCGTGGCCGGTTTTTTGTTTTCAGGTCGTTTAGCTGCTTTTTTCGGTTACTTGGAAAATCCGATCACTCCTCCTACACTCTGTTCGGGAGAGCAGGTCTGATGCCTGCAACGGGGAGGGGCGCTTCGGTGAAATATCGCTGGATTTTATTGACGCTGCTCAGCCTCGGCCTCGGTTACGGCGCCGTGACCAAGGGCAGCGGCATCATTGCGGAAAGCTATTTCGGCGAAGTCTCCGATCAGGGCCGCACCACCCTCAGGCTGGCCGTCTCGGCTCTTGGCGGGCTTTTGAGCCGTTTCGAGCCGCTGCCCGCCCTGATCGCCGATCACGACGACATTGAGGAGCTTGTCGCGCATCCACAGGATGAGGCGATGCGCCAGCGCGCCAATATCTATCTCAAATCCATCAATACATTGCTGGAATCCTCTGACATCTACATCATCACGCTGGACGGAGTGACCATCGCCGCCAGTAACTATGATGGACCCACGAGCTTCGTCGGTGAGAATTTCAGCTACCGTCCCTATTTTCAGGATGCCGCCAAGGGCTTCCCGTCGCGTTTCTTTGCGCTAGGCACCACCTCCCACAAGCGCGGTTATTATTTTTCCGCGCCTATTCTCTTCAACGAGGAGATCAAGGGCGTCATCGTCTTCAAGGTCGATATTGAAGGCATAGAGGCGTCGTTCGGCGATGGTGAAAACCGCATTCTCGTATCGGACCCGGAAGGCATCATCTTTATGACCGGAACGCCGCAGTGGCTTTATTCCGGCCTGATGCCGCTGACACCGGAAAGGCTTGCGCGCACGGCGGCATCCCGGCGTTACGCCAATGCCGACCTGAAGGAACTGCCGCTGAAAAACGGCAATTTCGGCTCTCATCAGTTGATGACGATCAGCCAGAACGACGGTGACAGGGAATATCTCGTCTTGTCGCAGCCGATGCCCGACGCGGGCTGGACGGTCAGCGTGCTGATGGATACCGGCTCACTCAGGACGCAGGTCAAGACGGCGATGATCGCGATCATCCTCTGCCTGTGTCTTGCGGCTGCCGTGGTCGCCGCCATGCTGCAAAGACGGCGGCGCCTGCGCGAACGCCTGACCCACCAGGCCGAAGCTCAGGCGGAGCTGGAGCGGCGGGTGGAGGAGCGCACAGCCGATCTCGCGCGGGTGAACCGTGAGATCGAACACGAAATCGCCGAGCGCCGCCAGACGGAGAAACAATTGCGCAAGATGCAGAATGACCTGGTTCAGGCGGGCAAGCTTGCAGCGCTCGGGCAAATGTCGGCAGCACTTTCGCACGAGTTCAACCAGCCGCTCGCAGCCGCCAAGAATTATGCGGAAAACGCCTCTCTTCTCGTGGAACGTGGACGTCTGGAAGAGGTGACGGAAAACCTCAGGCGTATTTCGGGCCTTATCGATCGCATGGCTTCTATCAGCAGGCATCTGAGAAATTTTGCCCGCAAACCCAATGAGAAAATGGCTGCGGTCGCGCTGGATGCCGTCCTTCGCGATACGCTGGAAATTGTTGGAGCACGGCTGAAGGCCGCCGATGCGGTGCTGGATGTTGATCTTGGTCCGGTGCCGCTTGCGGTGAAGGCCGGGCCGGTGCGGCTGCAGCAGGTGCTGGTCAACATCATCTCCAATGCCGCCGATGCGGTGGAAGGGCGCGAGGATCGTCGCATCGCTTTGAAAGCCGTGCTGCACGGTCAGACGGTTTCGATTTTCATTCGTGACCGAGGTCCGGGCGTTCCTCCGGCGATTTCGGAGCGCATCTTCGATCCCTTCTTCACCACCAAGGGCGTGGGCCGTGGCCTTGGTCTCGGCCTTTCCATCACCTACAACATCATCAAGGATTTTGGCGGCCAGCTGCGTGTCAGAAACCATGAAGACGGCGGCGCGGAATTCGAGATCGAATTACCGGCAGCAGCCTATCGTGTGGAGGTGGCGGCGGAATGACCATGTCGCGGGTTCTGTTGATTGATGACGAGGAGGAACTGCGCTTTTCCACCGCGCAGGCGCTGGAACTTTCCGGTTTTGCGGTCACCATGCTGGCGAGCGCCGAACATGCGCTTGAACTCATCGGCTACAGCTTCGATGGCGTCGTGGTCAGCGATATCAGGATGCCCGGCATGGATGGCATGACGCTGCTGCAGAAGGTGCGGGAGCTTGACCCGGAAATACCTGTCATCCTGATGACGGGCCATGGCGATGTGCAGCTTGCCGTCAATGCCATGCGCAACGGTGCTTATGACTTCATCGAAAAGCCCTTCACCCCCCAATATCTCGCCGGCATCATAAAAAGAGCCAACGACCGGCGGGCACTGGTACTGGAAAACCGCCGCCTGAAGGCGGTGGCGGGCAAGCATGACGATCTCGAAACGCGTCTGCCCGGCAGAACCCAGGTCATGGTCGATCTGCGTTACCGCATTCGCGCCATCGGTGCGACGGATGCCGATACGCTCATTGTCGGCGATACCGGTGCGGGCAAGGAAGTGGTGGCGCGCGCACTTCACGATATCAGCGCCAGAGCCAACCGGCCCTTTGTCGCCATCAATTGTGCCGCCCTTCCGCAAACGCTGATCGAAAGCGAGCTGTTCGGCCACGAGGCTGGCGCTTTTCCCGGCGCGCTGCGCCCGCGCTACGGCAAGTTCGAGCATGCCCGCGGCGGCACCATATTGCTGGACGAGATCGGCTCCATGCCCTTTGAATTGCAGGGCCGGTTCCTGCGCGTGTTGCAGGAACGGGTGATCACCCGTCTCGGCTCCAATGAAACAGTCGAGCTCGACGTCCGCTTTATCGCCACCAGCAAGGTCGATCTGGAGCAGGAAGTCGCGGCAGGGCGGTTCCGTGCCGATCTTCTATACCGCCTGAACGTGGCGACGCTTCTCGTGCCGTCCCTCTCGCAGCGCAGTGCCGACATACCGCTGCTTTTCCTGCATCTGGTGCGGGAGGCTGCTGCCCGTTACGGTCGGGAAGATATGGACGTTCCGCAGCATCTGCTCTCAGTCATTTCCCTGCGTGAATGGCCGGGCAATGTCCGGGAATTGCGCAATGCGGCGGACCGTTTCGTTCTCGGTCTGGAAAGCGATGTCTCCGAAACCTCGCTGCCATTTGAGGGCGATGGCAAGGCGGCGCTTGCCGCAAGGGTCGCCGCTTATGAAAAAAGCCTTATTGCGCGCGCGATTGCCGCCCACGGCGGAAATCTGAAATCCGTCTATGAGAGCCTCGGCATTTCACGCAAAACGCTTTACGAAAAAATGCAGAAATACGAGCTGCACCGGCACATGACCGAGGTGTGATGGGTGGATTTCCACCCATGGATGAGCCCGTATGGGTAGAAATCCACCCATTGCTGCCCATGATGGCGATAAAAGCGCGCCTTGCCGCAAGACCGCCGTTGCTGAACGGCAATCCCGGATCGCAAATGGCTCACCCCGGTCGCCATGGAGGAGCATGCGCGGCTGAAGTGGCGAACATTTTCATCCGGGAGGAATCGATGAAAATACTGAAGACAGTTACCGGCCTTGCTGCCGCCGCTGCCGTTTCCCTTTTTGCGCTTTCTGCATCCGCTCAGAACTACCCCGAGCGCAACATCACCATGGTCGTGCCCTTTGCCGCCGGCGGCCCGACAGATACGGTCGCGCGTCTTGTCGCTGAATCCATGTCGAAGGATCTCGGCCAGCAGATCATCGTCGAAAATGTCGGCGGCGCTGGTGGCACGCTGGGCGCTGGCCGCGTGGCGGCGTCGGATCCAGACGGTTACACCGTTCTGCTGCATCACATCGGCATGGCGACGAGCGCCACGCTTTATCGCAAGCTCGCCTATGATACCCTGAACGCTTTCGAATATATCGGTCTGGTCACGGAAGTGCCGATGACCATTCTGTCGCGCAAGACGCTCGAGACCAAGGATCTCAAGGGTCTGATCGACTACGCCAAGGCGAACAAGGACAAGGTCACCGTTGCCAATGCCGGCATCGGTGCTGCTTCGCATCTTTGCGGCATGTTGTTCATGAGCGCGATCGAGACACCGTTGGTCACTGTTCCCTACAAGGGCACAGGCCCGGCAATGACTGACCTGCTCGGCGGACAGGTCGATATCATGTGCGACCAGACCACCAACACCACCAAGCAAATCCAGGGCGGGACCGTTAAAGCCTATGCCGTAACCTCGGCCAAACGGCTCGACGTGCTGCCGGACGTACCGACAGTTGCCGAATCGGGCCTGCCGAAGCTTGAGGTGGGTATCTGGCACGGTATCTACACGCCGAAGGGTACACCGGCCGAGATCAACGAAAAGCTCTCCAAGTCGCTGCAGGTCGCGCTGAAGGACAAGAACGTAGCGGCCCGTTTTGCCGAACTCGGCACCACGCCTTCCCCGGAAGCCGATGCGACGCCCGCAGCGCTCAAGACTAAGCTTGAAAGCGAAATCGCCCGCTGGAAGCCTGTGATCGAGGGCGCCGGCCAATATGCCGACTGATGGTTGAAGCAATTGCCGGCGGCACCCTGCCGCCGGCTTCTTGCCGTCAATTTAACGCGCGGAACGGTGTGTAGCCGGCCGCAGTGGAGGGGCATCTTTCATGAAGTCGTTTTTCATTGACCCTGCCGAGGCAGCCTGTGGGGCAATTTTCATCGGTTTTGGCGCTTTTTTCGCGTTGCAGTCTTTCGGGCTGGATATCGGAACCGCCTTCCGCATGGGGCCGGGTTATTTTCCGCTTGTTCTGGCAATCGTGCTGATCCTGCTTGGTGGGGTAATATTCATTCGCGCCACCCGCGTGCAGGGCGATGCCCTCGGTGCAATCGCCTGGCGGGGGATTTTTTTCATCCTGCCCGCGCCGATCTTTTTCGGTTTCACGGTCCGGGGGCTTGGTTTCGTACCGGCGCTTTTTTTCAGCGCCCTTATCGCAGCCTTCGCCTCGCACAAGATGAGCCCGCTCATGGCCGTCATTATTTCCGCCGCCATCACGGTCTTTTCCGTTGCTGTGTTCAATTATGGTCTCGGCCTGCCATTCCAGCGCTTCGGCCCCTGGCTTAAATTTTGAGGTGCCGCAATGGAATTGCTTGATAATCTTGCTCTCGGTTTCGTCACGGCCACGTCGCTGGCAAACCTGTTTTTCTGCCTGATTGGCGTGCTGCTCGGCACGCTGATTGGCGTGCTGCCGGGCATCGGCGCAACCGCAACCATCGCCATGCTGTTGCCGATCACCTTTCAGCTTGAGCCCGTCTCATCGCTCATCATGCTCGCAGGCATCTATTACGGCGCGCAATATGGCGGCTCCACCACGGCGATTCTCATCAACATGCCGGGGGAATCCTCATCCGCCGTTACCGCCATTGACGGCTACCAGATGGCGCGCAAGGGCAAGGCGGGTGCCGCACTTGCGATTGCCGCGATCGGCTCGTTTTTCGCCGGCACGGTTTCCACCTTTCTCGTGGCAGTCTTTGCGCCGCCTTTGACGGCGATTGCGCTGGAATTCGGCGCGGCGGAATATTTCTCGCTGATGGTCGTCGGCCTCGTCTCATCCATCGCGCTTGCCCATGGTTCCATCGTCAAGGCGCTGGCCATGGTCGTGCTTGGCCTGCTGCTTGGTCTGGTCGGTACGGATATCTACAGCGGCGCGCCGCGCTTCACTCTCGGCATCCGTGAATATGCCGATGGGCTGAATTTCGTTGCGGTGGCCGTGGGCGTATTCGGTATCGCCGAAATCCTGCGCAATCTCGAAAACGAGCGCACGCGCTCGGTGCTGATCGCCAAGGTCAGCAGCCTGATGCCGTCAAAGGAAGACTTCAAGGCCATGGTCGGCCCGGTGCTGCGCGGTACGGTCATCGGTTCGGCACTGGGCATCCTGCCCGGCGGCGGTGCAATTCTCGCTGCCTTCGCATCCTACACCGTCGAGAAACGCGTCTCCAAGCATCCTGAGGAGTTTGGACACGGTGCGGTCGCCGGTGTTGCCGGTCCGGAATCCGCCAATAATGCCGGTGCCCAGACCTCGTTCATCCCGCTTCTGACGCTCGGCATTCCCGCAAACCCGGTGATGGCGCTGATGATCGGTGCGATGATCATTCAGGGCATCGTGCCCGGTCCGAACGTTGCGACCGAGCAGCCGGCGCTGTTCTGGGGCATCATCGCCTCGATGTGGATTGGCAATCTGATGCTCGTCATCCTCAACCTGCCCCTGATCGGGCTTTGGGTGAAGCTGCTGACGGTGCCTTATTACGTGCTTTTCCCCATCATCATGGCCTTCTGCGCCATCGGGGTTTACAGCGTTAATTCCAACGTCTTCGATCTCTACGCCGTCGCCTTCTTCGGCTTCATTGGTTATGTGCTCGTGAAGCTGCGCTGCGAGCCGGCGCCGCTGCTGCTGGGCTTCGTGCTTGGGCCGCTGCTGGAGGAAAACCTGCGACGCGCCATGATCCTGTCACGTGGCGATCCGACGACCTTCGTCAGCCGACCGATCAGCGCTACCCTGCTGTTTATTGCTCTGGCCGTGCTGATCATCGTCTTCCTGCCCAGCGTGAAGAAAAAGCGCGAAGAGGTTTTCGTAGAAGAAGATTGAGCAGGTCTCGAAATATTCGGAACGCCGGTGATGGAAATGTCGCCGGCGTTTCTGCGTTGATGGGATCGCTGTGAGGAATCTGGTTCACCGAAGCGGCATATGGTTGACTTGAAGCTTTTTAGGGCCAAGGAAGGGTGGGAAAGAGAGGTCGATATGACGTCGGAAACCGAAAAACGGATCATTGCGCTTGAGGAAACGATCGCGCATCAGGCCAAGACTATAGAGGAACTGTCCGACCAGCTGACGGAACAGTGGAAGGTGGTGGAACAGACCCGCGCCAAGCTCGACCGGTTGACGGAAAGGTTCCTGAGCCTCGAGGAGCAGTCGCTGGACGCGCCCGCAATTACCCGGCCGCCGCATTATTGATGAGGAAGACCCCATGACGAGCGATACAGCCGCACTTGCCGCCGAAATTGTGGATTTCTGGAAGAAGGCAGGACCGGACAAATGGTTCGACAAGGACGCCGCCTTCGACGATCACTTTCATGACCGTTTCCGCGATGCCCATTTTGCCGCTGCAAGGCGCGAATTGGATGGCTGGCTGGACGGTGCGGAAAGCAGCCTCGCGCTGATGCTTCTGCTGGATCAGTTCCCGCGTAACTGCTTTCGCGAGACAGCGCATATGTATGCGACCGATCCGCTGGCACGCATGTTCGCCAGCGAGGCCATCCGTCGCGGCCACGATCAGGCGGTGACCGAGGATTTGCGGGTCTTTTTCTATCTGCCCTTTTCCCATTCGGAAAGCATCGAGGATCAGGAGCGTGCCTGCACGCTCAACCGGCCGCTTGGCGGGCTTTATCTCCACCATGCCGAAGAGCATCGCGATATCGTCGCGCGTTTTGGCCGCTTTCCGCATCGCAACGACATATTGCTGCGGGAAACGACGCCGGAGGAACGGCAATATCTTGATGCGGGCGGTTTTACTGGCTGATATCAACGAAAAACGCCGCCAGTCCCGAAAGACGGCGGCGCTTTTTTTTGGTGGGTAACGGCCGCAGATCAGCCGTCGAAGAATTCCTTCATCCGGGCAAAGAAGCCGGTCGATTCCGGATTATTCTCCTGGGACGAGAGTTGCTCGAACTCCTGCAACAGCTCGCGCTGGCGCTTGCTGAGCTTTTGCGGTGTCTCGATCTGGATCTGGATGTAGAGATCGCCAGTCTGCGCCGAACGCAGCACCGGCATGCCCTTACCCTTCAGGCGGAACTGCTTGCCTGGCTGGGTGCCTTCCGGAACCGTGACGCGAGACTTCGTGCCGTCGAGCGTCGTCACATCGAAGGTGCCGCCAAGAGCGGCCGTCGTCATGGAGATCGGCACGGTGCAATAGAGATCGGCGCCGTCGCGCTGGAAGAACTCATGGGGACGCACGGACAGGAAGATGTAGAGATCACCCGCCGGGCCGCCACGCATACCGGCTTCGCCTTCGCCCTGCAGGCGAATGCGGGTGCCATCCTCGATACCCGAGGGAATGTTGACCGAAAGCGAACGCTCTTCCGTCACGCGGCCCTGGCCGTGGCACTTGCTGCACGGATCGGAAATCGTCTGTCCGCGCCCGTGGCAGGTGGGGCAGGTGCGTTCTACCGAGAAGAAGCCCTGGGCTGCGCGCACGCGACCGGAACCCTGACAGGTGCCGCAGGTTTTGGGTTGCGTGCCGGGTTTTGCGCCGGAACCGGAACAGACATCGCAGGTTATCGAGGTTGGAACCCTGATCTGCGCCGTCTTGCCGGCAAAGGCTTCTTCCAGCGTGATTTCCATGTTGTAGCGAAGGTCGGCGCCGCGCTCGCGACCGCCGGAAGAGCGGCGTGCGCGTCCGCCGCCCATCATCTCGCCGAAGATGTCTTCGAAGATATCCGAGAAGCCGCCATTGGCGAAACCGCCGCCGCCCATACCACCGCCGCCCATGCCGCCATTTTCAAAGGCGGCGTGGCCAAAACGGTCATAGGCCGCGCGTTTTTGCGGGTCCTTCAGCGTTTCATAGGCTTCGTTGATTTCCTTGAACTTCCGTTCGGAATCAGCATCATCCGGGTTCTTGTCCGGATGGTATTTCATCGCGAGTTTGCGGAAGGCGCTTTTCAGCTCTTTTTCGTCCGCGGTCTTGCTGACGCCGAGTGTTTCGTAAAAGTCTGCTTTCGCCATTAAGATAACAAGCCTCGCAAATGGATTTCCGGCTGCACTTCGGCAGCCGGATGTCTTGCATGTATCGACAGGAGACGGGAAGTCACGCGATTATGCGGACTTCTTGTCGTCCTTGATTTCCTCATAGTCGGCGTCGACGACGTCGTCCTTGCCGCCTTCTCCGTTAGCGCCGGCTTCAGCCTGCTGCGCTTCGTAGATGGCCTGACCGAGCTTCATGGAAACTTCCATGAGGGTCTGGGTCTTTGCCTGAATGTCGTCGGCATCCGGTTCGGAAGCCTCAACGGCCGTCTTCAGGCTGGCAATGGCGTCTTCGATAGCCTTGCGGTCGGTTTCGGAAACCTTGTCGCCATATTCCTTCACCGATTTCTCGGTGGAGTGAACGAGGCTTTCGGCTTGGTTCTTGGCTTCGACACCCGCACGACGCTTCTTGTCGGCTTCGGCATTGGCTTCAGCGTCCTTGACCATCTTCTCGATGTCGGCGTCGGAAAGACCACCGGAAGCCTGGATACGGATCTGCTGTTCCTTGCCGGTGCCCTTGTCTTTCGCCGAAACCTGCACGATGCCGTTGGCGTCGATATCGAAGGTCACTTCGATCTGCGGAACGCCGCGGGGTGCCGGCGGCAGGCCGACGAGGTCGAACTGGCCGAGCAGCTTATTATCCTGTGCCATTTCGCGCTCGCCCTGCGAGACGCGGATCGTCACGGCCGACTGGCTGTCTTCGGCGGTCGAGAAGGTCTGGCTCTTCTTCGTCGGGATCGTCGTGTTGCGATCGATCAGACGGGTGAAGACGCCACCCAGCGTTTCGATGCCGAGCGACAGCGGCGTCACGTCGAGAAGCAGAACGTCCTTGACGTCGCCCTGCAGAACGCCGGCCTGAATGGCGGCGCCCATGGCAACCACTTCATCAGGGTTCACGCCCTTGTGCGGCTCCTTGCCGAACAGCTGCTTGACGACTTCCTGTACCTTCGGCATGCGGCTCATGCCACCAACGAGAACGACTTCATCGATCTCGGCAGCGGTAACGCCGGCATCCTTGAGGGCAGCCTTGCAAGGGGCGACGGTGCGCTGCACCAGATCGTCCACCAGGCTTTCGAACTTGGCGCGGGTCAGCTTCAGCGTCAGGTGCTTCGGACCGGAAGCATCAGCCGTAATGAACGGCAGGTTGATTTCGGTCTGCTGCGAGGACGAAAGTTCGATCTTGGCCTTTTCGGCAGCTTCCTTGAGGCGCTGCAGAGCGAGCTTGTCGTTCTTCAGGTCGATGCCCTGATCCTTCTTGAACTCGCCGGCCAGATATTCGACCAGACGCATGTCGAAGTCTTCACCGCCGAGGAAGGTATCGCCGTTGGTGGACTTCACTTCGAAAACGCCGTCGCCGATTTCCAGAACGGAAATATCGAAGGTGCCGCCGCCAAGGTCGTAAACGGCGATGGTCTTGCCGTCCTTCTTGTCGAGGCCGTAAGCGAGGGCTGCTGCCGTCGGCTCGTTTATGATGCGCAGGACGTCCAGACCGGCGATGCGGCCGGCATCCTTGGTGGCCTGGCGCTGGGCGTCGTTAAAGTATGCCGGAACGGTGATGACGGCCTTCTCGACCTTTTCGCCGAGATAGGATTCAGCCGTTTCCTTCATCTTCTGAAGGATCATCGCGGAAATCTGCGAAGGGGAATAGTTCTTGTCCTGAGCCTTCACCCATGCGTCGCCATTGTCGCCCTTGACGATTTCAAAGGGAACGAGAGCCTTGTCCTTTTCGACGGTCGGGTCTTCATAACGGCGACCGATGAGGCGCTTGACCGCAAACAGGGTGTTGGTCGGGTTGGTGACCGCCTGGCGCTTGGCCGGCTGGCCGACAAGGCGTTCGCCATCGTCGGAAAATGCCACCATGGATGGCGTAGTGCGCGCGCCTTCCGCGTTTTCAATAACTTTCGTGTCCTTGCCGTCCATCACTGCAACGCAGGAATTGGTTGTGCCAAGGTCGATACCGATTACTTTTGCCATGCTCTTCTCTCCTTGAAGCGAGCTGTCGGAACCCCGTGAGGCATTCCATGGACAACTCCTTGACTTGGATTTGCAGTATTCGCTGCTGTTATGCGGCGTATATAAGGAGCGATTTTTCCTGCTGCAAGGCGCAAGAGAGGGTGAAGCGCTGCAAAAAAGCGGATGAAACCCCTGTCTGTGCAGAAGCATAGCCATCAAGGCTTGCAGAAGGGCAAAAACGTGACTTTGACTGCCACGGTCATGGCGATGCGGAGGCGCGTTTATAAAGTCATTGAGGTGAGGTGAAATGGCGGACAGGGTGGGATTCGAACCCACGGTACGCTTTCACGCACACACGCGTTCCAGGCGTGCGCCTTAAACCACTCGGCCACCTGTCCTTTTTTCAAATCTGCATGTTTTGAGGAATGCAAATCACTGGAACGGCGCGATATATACCGATGAATTCGCTGGGATCAACACGAATCTGACAGTTTTTTGAATTGTCGGCAATTTCCTGCCTTCCGATGCGATTGCAAACCGGTTTTCCCGCCTTTATCGATGCAATATATCTTTCAAAACATGGCTGTCGAAACGACGGGCCGCAACCGAGGTATCCTGATGAAAGCTTTTTTGCGGTTTTTGAGCTTTCTTCTTCTCATTGCAGCTGTTTTTCTTGGCGTACTCGATTCGATCCGCTCGGTTTCCACATCCTCGGTCAATATCACCGGCATCCTGTCCGTCTGGAACTATCTTCTTCCTGCCTCGCGCACCATGGTGGAAACGGCCTTGGCTCACTATATTCACCCTGAAGCGTGGCGCTTCATTGAAAATGCCCTGTCGGGACTGCCGGCATTTGCTTTTTTCCTCGCGCTATCCCTGCTTTGCTGGATGGCCGGTTACAGGAAGCGCAAAGTGATGAGGCGTTCGTCAGTCTGAATTTATCAACTGACAGCGCGCGCGCCCCGCAGATGTGAACCCTGAGAAGCGGCATAATCGGCCGCACGGAGGACCGAATGTTCCTTTTCGATACGCTTTCAAAAAAAACGACGATGCCGACCGAAGAGACGGCTTTGCCCGGCCGTGAAGAGGCGCTTGCCGTGCCCGAGACCCATTTCGTCAATGGCCGGCCCTTGAAGGGGCCTTATCCCGATGGTTTGGAAATCATCTATCTGGGTATGGGTTGCTTCTGGGGTGCGGAGCGCCTGTTCTGGCAGACGCCGGGTGTGTGGGTGACGGCGGTGGGTTATGCCGGCGGTTTTACCCGCAATCCCACCTATCAGGAGACGACGACGGGCCAGACGGGCCACGCCGAAGTGGTTAAGGTCGTCTACGATCCGGCCGTCATCTCGCTGTCAGGGCTGCTCAAGATATTCTTCGAGGAGCATGATCCGACTCAAGGGATGCGGCAGGGCAACGACGTCGGCACGACCTATCGTTCCGCCATCTATGCCAATACCGAAGGCCAGTTGCAGCAGGCGCAGAAGGCGCGCGACACTTTTCAGCAGGCTTTGGACGAGGCGGGGCATGGCCGCGCCATCACCACCGAAATTGGACCGCTTGAAACATTTTATTACGCGGAAGACTATCACCAGCAATATCTTGCCAAGAATCCGGGCGGCTACTGCGGCCTCAGGGGAACCGGCGTAAGCTGCAATATCGGCTAGATTTTTTGCACGTTGCCCAGGTGGAAAGACCAAAAAAACGCCAGAATAAAGTTTTTCCACCGGGTCAAAAAAACCGGATGAATTTTTCATTGAGCCATGCAAGGATATGAGCCAAGCACAGCCGGGATAACGGCTGGCGGTTCCGCAGACATTCCCGGTCAACGGGTTTGCGGGAGGACCCTTAAAATATCAATTGCAACAACAGGGCTGCACAATGAAAAAATCCCTTCTGACGCTTTTTGCGCTCGCCGCCATGTCGGCTTCCGCGCTTGCTGCCGATATCAAGCCGGCATTGGTTTATGGTACGGGCGGCAAGTTCGACAAGTCGTTCAACGAAGCCGCCGCGGCTGGCGCTGAAAAGTTCAAGGCAGAAACGGGCATCGAGTTCCGCGATTTTGAACCGACCAGCGATACGCAGGGTGAGCAGGCTATCCGCAACTTCGCCAGCAAGGGCTTTAACCCGGTTGTTGCCGTGTCCTTCGCCTGGACGTCGGCCATGGAAAAGGTTGCAGCCGAATTCCCTGACACCAAGTTCGTCATCGTCGATTCCGTCGTCGAGCTGCCGAATGTCCGCTCGGTCGTCTACAAGGAGCACGAAGGCTCTTATCTCGTCGGTCTTCTGGCAGGCATGGCCTCCAAGACCGGTAAGGTCGGCTTCATCGGCGGCATGGATATTCCGCTGATCCGTAAATTCGCCTGTGGTTATGCGCAGGGCGCCAAGGCTGCCAACGACAAGATCGAAGTCTTCCAGAACATGACCGGCACCACCGGTGCGGCCTGGAACGATCCGGTGCGCGGTGGCGAACTGACCAAGAACCAGATCGACCAGGGCGCTGACGTGATCTACGCGGCAGCTGGTGCGACCGGTATCGGCGTGTTGCAGACCGCTGCCGACAACAAGAAATTCTCGATCGGCGTCGATTCCAACCAGAACCACCTGCACCCCGGCTCGGTTCTGACCTCGATGGTCAAGCGCGTCGATCTGGCCGTCTACAACGCCTACAAGGATGCCAAGGACGACAAGTTCACCCCCGGCATCGTTGCTCTCGGCGTCAAGGAAGACGGCGTTGCCTATGCTCTCGACGACAACAACAAGGCCCTGATCACGCCGGAAATGACCGCCGCCGTGGACAAGGCGAAGGCCGACATCATTGCCGGCACCATCAAGGTTCATGACTATATGGCGGACAATTCCTGCCCGAAATGATATGATATGTGTCTGGGGCGCATGGTGATTTTTCACCTTGCGCCCTTTTCATATCCAGCCTTCGGAGAGGTTTCGGTTTGAGTATGGACCCAGCAATCGAACTCGTGGGCATCGATAAAAAATTCGGTGCCGTTCACGCCAATAAGAATATCAACCTGACCGTTGCCAAGGGTACGATCCACGGCATCATCGGGGAAAACGGTGCCGGAAAATCGACCCTGATGTCGATCCTCTACGGTTTTTACCAGGCTGATGCCGGTGAAATCCGGGTAAACGGCGCGCCGGTATCGATCCGCGACAGCCAGGCTGCGATCAGTGCGGGCATCGGCATGGTCCATCAGCATTTCATGCTGGTGGAAAATTTCACCGTGCTGGAAAACGTCATGCTGGGTGCGGAAGGCGGCGCATCGCTTGCCAAGGGGAGGGCTGCTGCGCGCAAGGAGTTGAAGCGCCTTGAAGACGACTACGGGCTGGAAGTCGATCCGGATGCTGTGATCGAGGAACTGCCGGTCGGCCTGCAACAGCGCGTCGAAATCCTGAAAGCCATGTATCGTGGCGCCGAAATCCTGATCCTCGATGAGCCGACCGGCGTTCTCACGCCTGCGGAAGCCGATCATCTTTTTAAGATCCTCGGTGTCCTGCGTGAGCAGGGCAAAACCGTCATCCTCATCACCCACAAGCTGCGCGAGATCATGGCGATCACGGATTCCGTCTCCGTCATGCGCCGCGGCGAAATGGTGGCGACCCGCAAAACCTCCGAAACCAGCGTTGAGGAACTGGCCGAACTGATGGTCGGCCGTCGCGTGCTGCTACGGGTGGAAAAAGGCGAGACGACGCCGGGCGAGGTTCTCCTTTCCATCCGTAATCTGACCGTCAAGGACAGCCGCGGCGTCACCATGGTCGACGATGTCTCGCTGGATGTCCGCGCCGGTGAAATCGTCGGCATCGCCGGTGTGGCCGGCAATGGCCAGTCTGAGCTCCTCGAAGCGATCGCAGGCATCCGCAAGCCTTACTCGGGCGAGATATGGGTGGCCGGGCAGAAGGTTGATCGGCCCGATCCGTCCATTCTGCGCGAACTCGGTCTCGCACATATTCCGGAAGACCGGCACCATATGGGGCTGGTGCTGAAATTCGAGGAATATGAAAATTCCATCCTCGGCTATCACCATGACGAGCGATACGGCAAAGGCCCTTTCCTCAACCCCGAGGCCATCCGCAAGGATGCGGTCGAAAAGATCGAGAAATACGATATCCGCCCGCCGAACCCGCAGCTGAAGACCGCTAATTTTTCCGGCGGCAACCAGCAGAAGATCGTCGTCGCCCGCGAAATCGAGCGTGACCCCAAGATGCTGATCATCGGCCAGCCGACCCGCGGTGTGGATATCGGCGCCATCGAATTCATCCATCGCCGCATCATCGAAATGCGCGATGCCGGCAAGGCGATCTTGCTGGTTTCGGTTGAACTCGATGAAATCCGTTCCCTTTCGGACCGGATCATGGTCATGTTCGCCGGGCGTGTCGTTGGAGAAAAAACGGCGGAAGCCGAAGAACAGACGCTGGGCCTGATGATGGCCGGCATCGCCGCATGAGGCATGAATGAGCACCGCTTCCGTACCCCTGCCAAACTGGATCACCTACGGCCTCCTGCCGTTTTTAAATGTAGTTACCGCATTTCTGATTTCCGGCCTCGTCGTCTGGTCGATCGGTGAAAATCCGCTCGCGGCGCTTCGCCTGCTCATCGAAGGTGCGCTAGGTCGTGGCGATGCCATCGGCTTCACGCTGTTTTATACGACGAGTTTCATCTTCACCGGCCTCTCTGTGGCGGTCGCCTTCCATGCCGGTCTGTTCAACATCGGCTCTGAAGGTCAGGCCTATATTGGCGGACTGGGCGCGGCGCTGGTGGCGCTGGCGCTCGACCGTTATGTGCCGTGGTATGTGACGATGCCCTTCGCCATCATCGGCGCTGCGGTTTTCGGCGCGGCCTGGGCGTTTATTCCGGCATGGCTGCAGGCAAAACGCGGTAGCCACGTCGTCATAACCACCATCATGTTCAACTTCATCGCTGCGGCGTTGATGGTATATCTGCTGGTGAACGTGCTGATCGTGCCGGGCAAGATGGCGCCGGAAACGCGCACCTTTCTGCCAGGTGGGCAATTGCCGAAGCTCGACTGGCTGATGGCGCTGTTCGGCCTGAAGCTCGGGCCGGCGCCGTTCAACGTCTCCTTCATCATCGCACTGGTCATGTGTTTTCTCGTCTGGGTGCTGATCTGGCGCACCAAGCTCGGTTATGAGATGCGCACGCTCGGCGTCAGCCCCTCGGCCGCCGTCTATGCCGGCATTCCCTATGCGCGCACCGTCATCATTGCCATGCTCATTTCCGGCGGTCTGGCAGGTATGATGGCGCTGAACCCGGTCATGGGCGCTTCCGCCCGCCTGCAGGTGGAATTTGTCGGCGGTGCGGGTTTCGTCGGCATCGCCGTCTCGCTGATGGGGCGAAGCCACCCGCTCGGCATCCTGTTTTCGGCGCTGCTGTTCGGCATTCTCTATCAGGGTGGTGCAGACCTCTCTTTCGAGATGCCGAATATTACCCGTGAGATGATCGTCGTCATCCAGGGTCTGGTTATCCTGTTTGCCGGCGCGCTCGAATACATGTACCGGCCGGCGATCGTCCGCATCTACCAGCGCTTGGCAAAGGGGTGAGCTGATATGGATTTCTTCGATATGCTGGTCAGCATTCTCGGCTCGACCGTCCGTCTCACCATCCCGCTTCTGTTCACGGCGCTTGCCGGGCTGTTTTCCGAACGCGCGGGCGTGTTCGATATCGGCCTTGAAGGCAAGATGCTGGCCGCAGCCTTTGCTTCGGCTTGTGTCGCCTATCTCACCGCAAATCCCTGGGCCGGCCTGCTTGCGGGCATTGCCGTCTCCATCCTGTTTTCGCTGATCCACGGCTTTGCCGTCATCACAAATCGCGGCAACCAGATCGTTTCGGGCGTGGCGCTCAACTTCATTGCCGCCGGTCTGACGGTGGTTCTGGGGCAGGCGTGGTTTGGGCAGGGCGGGCGCACACCGCAATTGCCGGGCGAAGGCCGTTTCGCACCGATCATCCTGCCCGGTGCGGATGCGATGCGCGAAGTGCCTTTCATCGGCCCGCTCTACGCCAATGTCATTTCCGGCAACAACATCCTGACCTATCTCGCCTTTCTGGCGGTGCCGCTGTCCTGGTGGGTGCTTTACCGCACCCGTTTCGGCCTTCGCCTGCGCGCGGTGGGTGAAAATCCGGGCGCGGTCGATACGGCGGGCATTTCGGTGACATGGATGCGTTACCGCGCCGTCATAGTTGCCGGCTTCCTCTGCGGTTTTTCGGGCGCCTATCTCGCCGTTGCGCAATCGGCGGCCTTCATCGCCAACATGTCGGCCGGCAAGGGCTATATCGCACTCGCCGCGCTGATCTTCGCCAAATGGAAGCCGGTGCCGGTCATGTTCGCATGCCTGCTCTTCGGTTTCCTGGATGCTTTCGCCAACTTCATGCAGGGCAAATCCGTGCCGGGTATCGGTGAAGTGCCGGTGCAGATTTTCCAGGCCATGCCCTATATTCTGACCTGCATCCTGCTTGCCGGTTTCATCGGCGTCGCCAAGCCCCCCAAGGCCGGTGGCGTTGCCTATGCGAAGGAGCGTTAAATCCATGTCCCGTGAACCAATGTCCCATCAGTTGTTCGAGGCAGCGGTGGAGGCCATGGCCTTTGCCCATGCGCCCTATTCGAAATTCCCTGTCGGTGCGGCAATCCGCGCTGAAGACGGTAAGATCTACAAGGGCGCCAATATCGAGAACCTCTCCTTCCCACAAGGCTGGTGCGCCGAGCCTTCGGCCATCAGCGCCATGATCATGGGTGGAGCAAAGAAGATAAGCGAGATCGCCGTCATCGCGGAAAAGCTTGCTCTTTGCCCGCCCTGCGGCGGCTGCCGGCAGAAGATCGCCGAATTCGCCTCGCCAGACACCAAGGTCTATCTCTGTGACGAAACTGGTGTTCAGAAGGTCATGACCATGGATGAACTTTTGCCCTTCAGCTTCAAGACCGAGCTGCCCTGATGCCGGATACGCTGATCGATATTCTGGTGGAGCGTCTGAATGGCCTGATGCCGCGCATCGCCATCGTGCTGGGCTCAGGCCTGGGGTCGCTGGTGGACGAGGTCAGCGATGCGATCCGCGTGCCCTACGCCGAACTTCCCGGTTTCCCTGCAAGCGGCGTTTCTGGCCATGCGGGCGAGTTGGTGGCCGGTTATCTCGGTGGCGAGCCGGTGATGATGCTGTCCGGCCGGGTGCACTATTACGAAAAAGGCGATCCGGCCGCCATGCGCGCGGTCATTGAGGCGCTCGCTGGTCTTGGCGTGCAGTCGCTCATCCTCACCAATTCGGCAGGCTCGGTCAGGCAGGACATACCGCCCGGCTCGGTCATGCAGATCACCGATCATATCAATTATTCCGGCATGAACCCGCTGATTGGCGAAGAGAGCGACAACCGCTTCGTCGGCATGACCACGGCTTATGATCCGGACCTGATGCTCGCGATGCGTAATGCCGCGATCCGCGCGACGGTGCCCTTGTTCGGCGGCGTCTATATGTGGTTTTCCGGCCCGAGCTTCGAAACGCCGGCGGAAATCCGCATGGCGCGGCTGCTGGGTGCGGATGCCGTCGGCATGTCCACCGTGCCGGAAGTCATCCTCGCCCGCTTTTTCGGGATGCGCGTTGCCGCCGCATCGGTTATTACCAATTACGGTGCCGGCATGACTGGCGCTGAACTGAGCCATGAGGAAACCAAGGACATGGCCCCGGTAGGCGGCAAGAGGCTTGCCGCCATCTTGAAAGAAATGATCGCAGGAGGAGCGTGACCATGGAACTCCAGCGTCCGCGCGAAGCGGCTGCCCTGACACTATCCTTGCTGGACCTGACCAACCTCAAAGAAGACTGCACGCCCGAGCAGATTGCTGCTTTGTGCCAGAGGGCTCATACCGAATACGGCAATACGGCCGCGATCTGCATCTGGCCGCGTTTCGTCGCCCAGGCGCGTGCCGCTTTCGGAAAAGACCATGCGATCCGTATCGCCACGGTCGTCAATTTTCCTTCGGGCGATCTGGATGTTGCGACCGTGGTGGCGGAGACCGAGGCGGCTATCCGCGACGGTGCCGACGAAATCGATCTGGTCATCCCCTATCGTAAGTTCATAGCAGGCGATGAAACGGCTGTTTCCGAGATGGTGGCTGCCGTACGCAAGGTCTGCGTCGCACCCGTTCTTCTCAAGGTCATTCTCGAAACCGGCGAGCTGAAGGACAAGTCTCTCATTCGTCGTGCTTCCGAACTCGCCATTGCCGAAGGGGCCGATTTCATCAAGACCTCAACAGGCAAGGTCGCCATCAACGCCACGCTGGAAGCCGCCGATATCATGTTGCAGGCGATCCGCGATAGCAGGCAGAAGGTGGGCTTCAAGCCTGCCGGCGGTGTCGGCACGGTGGAAGACGCCACGCTTTATCTGCGGCTGGCGGAAACCATCATGGCGCCCGACTGGGCCATGCCGTCCACGTTCCGCTTCGGCGCTTCCGGCGTTCTCGATGATGTCCTGAACGTGCTGGCCGGTGGCGAACCGGCCAAGGCCGCCAGCGGGTATTGAGCTTGATCCCGCAGGAAATCATCCGCCGCAAACGTGATGGCCTGTCTCTTGCGCCGCAGGAGATTGCCGCTTTTATCGAGGCGCTGTCCAAGGACGGCATATCGGAAGGCCAGGCCGCTGCCTTTGCCATGGCGGTATTTTTCCGGGGTATGAACCGCGACGAGATGGTGGCGCTGACACTCGCCATGCGCGACAGCGGCGATGTCCTGTCCTGGAACGATATTGGCAGGCCGGTGGCGGACAAGCACTCGACCGGCGGCGTCGGCGACAACGTCTCCCTGATGCTCGCCCCGATCGTTGCCGCCTGCGGTCTTGCGGTGCCGATGATTTCCGGCAGGGGTCTTGGCCATACCGGCGGCACGCTAGACAAGCTGGAAGCGATCCCCGGTTACGATGTGATGCCGGACGAAGCCCTGTTCCGCCGGACGGTCAAGACGGTCGGCTGTGCCATCATCGGCCAGACGGGCGATCTCGCCCCCGCAGACAAGCGCCTCTATGCTATCAGGGACGTGACCGCGACGGTGGATTCCATCCCGTTGATCACCGCCTCCATTCTGTCTAAGAAGCTTGCGGCCGGACTTCAGACGCTGGTTCTGGATGTGAAGGTCGGCAACGGCGCTTTCATGCAGAGTGTGGAGGATGCCCGTAATCTCGCCGTCGCGCTGGTCGATGTGGCAAATGGCGCAGGCCTGCCGACGACGGCTCTTATAACCGACATGAACCAGCCGCTTGGCGATGCCGCAGGCAATGCGGTCGAAATCGTCAATTGCCTGGACTTTCTGGCTGGCCGCAAGGCGGGAACACGTCTCGAAAAGGTGGTTCTTGCCTTCGCTGCGGAAATGCTGGTGCAAGCGGGCAGCGCGGCCACTCTGGATGAAGGCGAGGCGCTGGCTGAGGCCGCCCTTTCCTCCGGGCGTGCCATGGAAGTCTTTGCGAAAATGGTCGCGGCACTTGGCGGGCCTGCGGACTTTGTCGATCATCCATCGCGTTACCTGCCATCGACGCCGGTTATTCTCCCGGTTTCGGCTGAGCGCAGCGGCTGGCTGGCATCCTGTGCGACGCGCGATCTCGGCATGGTCGTTGTCGAGCTTGGCGGCGGCAGAAGAATGCCGTCAGACAAGATCGATCCTTCGGTTGGAATCTCCGATATCCTGCCGCTCGGCACAAAAGTGGAAAAAGGCGAACCAATCGCCTGCGTCCATGCGGCCTCTAAGCAAGAAGCGGAACTTGCCGTCAAAAGGATTACGGCCTGCTATGGGGTTGCTGACACTGCGATGGAAACCAGCACTGTGGTCCTCGAGCGAATTACCTGACCAGCCTCATTTCGCCACCCGATACCTTGAATGACGATAGTTGTTTCAGGAAGCTCATGCCAACAAGCATGTTGCTCAACGCATTATCTTTCAGCACCATGGCGTCGACATTCTGAACGCGGATCGTGCCGATTTCCACCCGGTCGAGCTTCAGATAGGCCGCCATGGTCTGGCCGTTGGCGGTTGAGATCGGATATTTGAAATCGAGGCTGTTGACGCCGAAACCGAGCCGCCGGGCGATCGTCTCATTGATGGCAACCATGGAGGCGCCGGTATCGACAAGCCCGTCGAAAGATTTGCCGTTGATACGGAAGGCGGCGTTGAAGTGGCCGCGTGCGTCCGCTTTCAGATTGACGCCACCAAGCGAAACGGGTTCCGGTTTGACGGCTTCCGATTTGACTTCCGCTTTTTCCACCTTGGCTTCCGGGCGCGGCTGAAATTTTTCCACCAGCGCCGGAATCTGCGTGGCGCTGACCGAAAGACCGATAAGCAGAAAAATCGTACGCGCCAGCAAGTCGTCGCTCCTGAGAAGGCAGGGTTATCCCTATGCAGAATAGACGCAAAACGTGCTGAAATCTTAAAAGAAAAAGCCATTCGCCGCTTATTGGTCGGCGAATGGCTCAAACGGTTAAGCGATGATGAACGGTGTTATTTCGTGCCGTACATGCGGTCGCCCGCATCGCCGAGGCCGGGAACGATGTAACCCTTTTCATTCAGCTGCTTGTCGATTGCGGCAGTATAGATCGGCACGTCGGGATGCGCTTCACGGAAATTCTTGATGCCTTCGGGTGCAGCCAGCAGACACAGGAAGCGGATGTTCTTCGCGCCCCGCTCTTTCAGCTTTTCAACCGCAGCGATGGAGGAATTGCCGGTCGCCAGCATTGGATCGACGACGATGATAAGGCGGGCATCGAGGCTTTCAGGAGCCTTGAAGTAATATTCGACCGCCTCCAGCGTATCGTGATCGCGATACACACCGATATGCGCAACACGCGCCGAAGGCACGAGTTCGAGCATGCCTTCCAGAAGGCCGTTGCCGGCACGCAGGATGGAGGCGAAAACCAGCTTCTTGCCCTCCAGCACCGGAGCCTCGATGGTTTCGAGCGGCGTATCGATGGTTTCCATGGTCATTTCAAGGTCGCGCGTCACTTCATAGCAGAGCAGCGTCGAGATTTCCCTGAGCAGGCGGCGGAAGCCGGCTGTCGAGGTTTCCTTCTTGCGCATGATGGTAAGTTTGTGCCGCACCAGCGGATGTTCGATGACTGTAACGCCGTCCATGAAACTGGCCTTCCTTTTTTATCCTGTGCCCCTGTAATTCACCGAAAGCAGGCTTTTCGCAAGCCTTCTTCGCGGTTTTACCCCGCCAACCGATGCCTAGTGGCTATCGAGTTTTGCAAGCAGCCGGGCGCGTGTGACTTCATCCACAAAGGCGCCTTCCAGTGCGGTTCGGGTCATGCGGTTAATCTCGGCATCGCTGAAACCAAAAGCATCCGCAGCCAGCGCATATTCCCGGGCAAGCGAGGTAAAGAAGAATGGCGGATCGTCGGAACTGATGCAGACGCGCACCCCGGCATCGTGCAACGCCCTCAGCGGATGGCTGCCGAAATCGGGATAAACGTTGAGCGCGATATTTGATCCGGGGCAGACCTCAAGCACTGTTCCCGCCTCAACCAGCCGATCGACGAGAGCGGCGTCTTCGATGGCGCGCACGCCATGGCCGATGCGCGACGGCTTTACGAGATCGAGCGCATCGACGACGCTTTCCGGTCCGCAGACCTCACCCGCATGGATTGTCAGCCCAAGGCCGGCATCGCGGGCAATGTCGAAGGCGCGTGCATAATCGGCGACGCGGCCCATGCGCTCCTCGCCCGCCATGTTGAAACCGGTCACCAGCGGGTGTTTCGTCCGTGCCGCATATTCAGCCGCCGCGATGACCCGTTCAGGACCGAAATGCCGCTCGCCGGTCACGATGATGCGGGTTTCGATACCGGTCTTTTCTTTCGCGATCCGGATGCCCTCGGCGATACCGGAGAGATAGGCGTCAGCGCCGAGCCCGATGCGGTCGCCATGATCGGGCGAGATGATGAGCTCGCTATAGATCGTATTGGCCTCGGCAAGTTCGGTCAGATAGGTTTGCGTCAGAACCGCATAGTCCTCATCGGTCTTGAACACCTGCGCCACCGCATCGTAGCACTGGATGAATTGCGCAAAATCCGACCAGACGTACTGGCCGTCGCGCAGAAAGCTACTGGTGTCTATGCCGTATTTCTCAGCCTGTTGTGCGACGAGGGCAGGGGGTGCCGCACCTTCCAGGTGGCAGTGAATTTCCGCTTTCAGCAAATGCGATGTCAAATGAAGCTCCTGCCGTGCGAACCGGCCTCGATACCTAGATGGTGGGCGATGCTCTCGCCGATGTCGGCGTAGCTTGAACGAATGCCGACATCGCGGGAGCGGATGCCCGGCCCGAATGCCATGATCGGCACTCTTTCCCGTGTATGGTCCGTGCCCCGCCATGTGGGATCGCAACCATGGTCGGCGGTAAGAATGGCGATGTCGCCGGGCGCCATTTTGCGATGGATTTCCGGAATGCGCGCATCGAAGGCTTCAAGCGCCGCCGCATAACCGGCAACATCGCGTCGATGGCCGTAGAGCATGTCGAAATCGACGAAATTGGTGAAGACAAGATCGCCGTTTTCGGCTTCGTCAATAGCGTGCAGCGTTGCATCCATCAGGGCGCTGTTGCCATTTGCCTTGATGACGCGCGAGACACCCTTGTGGGCATAGATATCGCCGATCTTGCCGATCGCGTGCACTTTCCTGCCAGCCTCCACAAGGCGGTCGAGCAACGTCGGTTCGGGCGGCGGAACGGAGAAATCGCGGCGGTTGCCGGTGCGTTCGAAGGTTGCGACCGTCTCGCCGATGAAGGGACGGGCAATGACACGGCCGATATTCAGCGGATCGAGCAGCTTGCGCACCGTCTCGCAGAGCGTGACGAGCCGCTGCAATCCGAAATGGGTCTCGTGCGCGGCGATCTGGAACACGGAATCGGATGAGGTGTAGCAGATCGGCTTGCCGCTCCTGATATGCTCTTCGCCAAACGTCGCGATGATCTCGGTGCCGGAAGCGTGGCAATTGCCGAGAATGCCTGGAATATCCGCTTGCGTGCAGATGGCTTCCACCAGTTCGGGAGAAAAGGCGTCGCCTTCTGTCGGGAAGTAGCCCCAGTCGAAGGTGACGGGCGTGCCCGCGATCTCCCAATGGCCTGAGGGCGTATCCTTGCCCTTCGATATTTCGCTGGCGGAGCCATGCAGGCCGAAAATACGCTCCGGCGGCTCCATGCCGGCGGGAATGTCGCCGCTTGCTTGTCGTGCAATCTCCAGAAGACCAAGCGAAGACATGTTGGGCAGCTTCAGCGGACCCGCCCGAAGGCCCGGCCTGTCGGCAGCACCTGCCGCGCAGAATTCGGCGATATGACCGAGCGTATTGGCGCCGAGGTCGCCATAATGCTCCGCGTCAGGCGCACCGCCGACACCGAAGGAATCCAGAACGAGAAGAAATGCTCTTGCCATAACTCACCGAAACGAAAATGCGCCGACGGGCAATGTCAGGCCGAACTGTCGTTATAGATCAGCAAAACGTGAAGAAGGAAGTGATTTTATGAACCATCCGGTAAAACCGGCTGCTCAATCCTCTTCCCGTTTCGATTTCGGCGCGTTGAGATTGCGCAGCACGTACCATCCAGCGGCAATTACCATGGCCGCCAGAATATACCATGTGATGGCGTAGGACAGGTGGTTGTTGGGGAAGGTGAGCATGGTCTTGCCGCCGACCGGTAGGCCACCCGGATTGGGCGTCGCATCGGCATCGACATAAAAGGGCGCCACGCCGGAAAGGCCGGATGCCTGCGATATCTGCGGGATATTGCGGGAGTACCAGCGCCGATTTGCCGGATCGTTGGTTCGAAGGAAAAGCCCGCCGGTTTCTGGCGCGCGCATCAGCCCGACGATCTCGACCTGCCCGGTTGGTTCCCCTTCGCGGCGCGAGGATGGATCGCGTTTGTCGGAAGGCACGAAGCCGCGATTGACGATGATATTCGATCCGTCATCGCGTCTCAGCGGCGTCATCACCCAGTAGCCGGGGCCGAGATCACTGACCGTATAGACCTGGACCTCCTTGTCGTTGAGGAAGGTGCCGGACAGTTTCACGCGGCGATATTCATACTCTGCGGGATCGGCAAGGGCCGGCCATTCGCTGGCTGCCGGTGCATCCACAGGTGCGGCATGGGCGCGAGCTTCGACGCGTTCGATGAGATCGAGCTTCCAGAAGAGGCGTTGAACCTGCCATGTTCCAAGCGCCAGCAGGAAGCCTGTCAGTACAATAGTCAGAAGCAGGACGACGATTGCTGCGGGGCGGATGCGTCGCGTGTGCGGGGCGGTTGTCGACGGATCGGTCATGGTTTCACAGTCCTTGCAAGGCCATGCGGTTTGCTGCGGCAACACTGTCGGCTGTCGGCATCCGGGTCTTCCAGCAAATAACCCCATAAATCGCGCCGACGATTCATGGGGTTATGCGCTGCGGGGTCGTGTGCTGGCGCAGAAAGCGGCCTGCCGGAAATCCGGCAGGCCGTTGATCTATGGCTGCTCAGGGCAGGTTTTTCACATCCTCGATGTGCAGCGGCATCATGTTCTTGTTCATGTTGTACATGACCCAGAGTGAGCCGGAGAGCGTGATCAGCAGCACCACGACGGTGAAGATCAGCGCCATGAAGGTCCAGCCGCCTTCGGACTTGGTGTCCATGTGCAGGAAATAGATCATGTGCACGAAGATCTGGATGACGCCGAGACCCATGATCGCGATGACCAGCAGCGTCTTGTTTTCAAGAACGTCGCCCATGACCAGCCAGAACGGGATCGCCGTGAGGATGACCGACAGGACGAAGCCGATCATATAGCTTTTGAACGTGCCGTGGCTGGCGCCATCATGGTGATGATGGTCGTCGCCATGCGCGTCGTGGTGTGCGTGTGCTTCGGAACTCATCAAAGAACTCCCATGAGATAAACGAAGGAGAAGACGCCGATCCAGATGACGTCAAGGAAGTGCCAGAACATCGACAGGCACATCAGGCGACGCTTGTTTGCGGCGATCAGACCATGTTTTGCGACTTGGAACATCAGTGTGACGAGCCAGATCACGCCGAAGGTGACGTGCAGACCGTGCGTACCAACCAGCGCGAAGAAGGCGGAAAGGAACGCTGAACGCTGTGGACCTGCACCTTCTTCGATCAGGTGATGGAACTCGTAAAGTTCCACGGCGAGGAAGGCGAGACCGAAGAGACCGGTGATGCCGAGCCAGATCAGCGTCGTCTTCACCTTCTGCTTTTCCATTTCCAGCATGGCGAAGCCATAGGTGATGGAAGAGAAAAGCAGGAAGGCCGTGTTGATCGCCACAAGCTTCAGATCGAACAGATCTGCGCCCGAAGGGCCGGCCGCGTAGTTGCGGCCGACAACGGCATAGGTGGCAAACAGCGTTGCGAAGATGAGGCAGTCGCTCATCAGATAGAGCCAGAAGCCCAGCGAGGTGCCGTTCTCCGGATGGTGGTCTTCCTTGAGGTAGAAGACCGGTGTTTCCGCGCCCGCGGCGCTTTGTGCAGGTGTATGAGCCATATTCGTTACGCCTGTTCCGCAAGCAGCTTCGTACGTTCCGCCTCGACTGTCGAAACATCGGAGGCAGGAATGTAGTATTCGCGGTTGTAGTTGAAGGTATGGGCGATCGAGACCGCGATGATTGCGAGCATGGACAGAGCCGCCAGCCACCAGATGTGCCACACCAAGGCAAAGCCAAGCACGACGCTGATGGCGCTGATGATTACGCCCGCACCGGTGTTCTTCGGCATATGGATCGGTATGAAGCCTTCCTTGGGACGGTCGTAACCGCGCTTCTTCATATCCGCCCAGGCGTCGACGTCATGCACAACCGGCGTGAAAGCGAAGTTGTAGGCAGGCGGAGGCGACGAGGTCGACCACTCCAGCGTACGCCCATGATAGGGATCGCCGGTCACGTCACGGAGCTGATCGCGCTTCAAGAAGCTGACGATGAGCTGGATGACGAAGGAAGCGATGCCAAGCGCGATCAGGAAGGCGCCGAAGGCTGCGATCAGGAACCAGATCTGGAGCGAATTGTCTTCGAACTGGCTGATACGGCGGGTCACACCCATCAGGCCGAGAATGTAGAGCGGCATGAAGGCGAAGTAGAAGCCGATGAACCAGAACCAGAAGGACAGCTTGCCCCAGAACGGATCGAGGCGGTAGCCGAAGGCCTTCGGGAACCAGTAAACGATACCCGCAAGCACACCGAACACCACGCCACCGATGATGGTGTTGTGGAAGTGGGCGATGAGGAACAGCGAGTTGTGGAGCACGAAGTCCGCCGGCGGAACAGCGAGAAGAACGCCGGTCATGCCGCCGATGACGAAGGTGATCATGAAACCGATCGTCCACAGCATCGGAACGTCGAACTTGATGCGGCCCTTGTACATGGTGAAGAGCCAGTTGAAGATCTTCGCACCGGTCGGGATCGATATGATCATCGTGGTGATGCCGAAGAAAGCGTTGACGCTTGCGCCGGAACCCATGGTGAAGAAGTGGTGCAGCCACACGATATAGGCGAGGATGGTGATGACACCCGTCGCATAGACCATCGAGGCGTAACCGAAAAGACGCTTGTTGGAGAAGGTCGAGACGATTTCCGAGAAGACGCCGAAGGCCGGCAGCACCAGGATGTAAACTTCGGGATGGCCCCAGATCCAGATGAGGTTGACATACATCATCGGGTTGCCGCCGAGATCGTTGGTGAAGAAATTCGTGCCAACGTAACGGTCAAGGGTCAGAAGGGCGAGCGTGCCGGTCAGGATCGGGAAGGATGCCACGATCAGGATGTTCGAACACAGCGACGTCCAGACGAAGATCGGCAGCCGCATCATGGTCATGCCGGGTGCGCGCATCTTGATGATCGTGACGATCAGGTTGATACCCGAGAGCGTCGTGCCCACACCGGCGATCTGCAGACCCCAGATGTAATAATCCACACCCACGCCCGGACTTCCATCAATGCCGGAAAGCGGCGGATAGGCAAGCCAGCCAGTCTGCGCATATTCACCGATGAATAGCGAGATCATGGTGATGACGGCGCCGGCCGTGGTCATCCAGAACGAGAAGTTGTTGAGGAAGGGGAACGAAACGTCGCGGGCGCCGATTTGCAGCGGCACGACGAAGTTCATGAGACCGGTGATCATCGGCATGGCCATGAAGAAGATCATGATGACGCCATGGGCCGTGAAAATCTGGTCGTAATGGTGCGGCGGAAGATAGCCTTCCGATCCACCAGAGGCGATCGCCTGCTGGACGCGCATCATGATGGCATCTGCGAAACCGCGCAGCAGCATGACGAGTGCCAGAATGATGTACATGATACCGATCTTCTTGTGATCGATGCTCGTGAACCATTCATTCCAGAGATAACCCCACAGCCGGAAATAGGTGAGGGCGCCGACGACGGCGATGCCGCCCAGAGCCACTGCCGCGAAGGTCGCGACGAGAATGGGCTCGTGAAGCGGGATGGACTCCCATGTCAGCTTCCCGAACAGGAATGACGTTTGATCGGAATTGACGATCATTTTTAGCCTCTTGCGATTCTAAGACATAAGATCGGCGCAGCCATTGGCCGCGCCGCATAATGCCGGGACTTATCCGTCAGCCAGCGACTTGTTTCGTTTCCGGCAGCGCCGCGGGTTCGAAAGTCTGTCCTTCGATCGCAGCCGGAGTGGATTGGGGTCCGCTGGCGACACCGTAAGGAGAAAGCGGTGTACAGACGACGGAGTTCAGCGCCTTGGCGATATCGATGCCTTCCTTGCCGCCGCCGCCCTTGGCGTCGATATGCATCATGTCACGCATGCAGAGCTTGTTGGGCTCGACACAGCGGTTGAGGATGGCATCGTAAAGCTGCGGATCGACGGAGGCGAAATATTGCACCGGCTCACGTTCCGAAGGCTTGGCAAAGTCGAGATATTCCTGGCGGCCGAAGCCTTTGCCGCCATCCTTGATCTTCGAAACCCACTGATCGAAGCCTTGCTGGCTGAGACCATGGAACTTGAAGCGCATATGCGAGAAGCCGGGGCCGGAGAAGTTGGCCGAGAAGCCGTCATAAACGCCTTCCTTGTTGATGACCGCGTGCAGCTTGGTCTGCATGCCACCCATGGCGTAGATCTGGCCGGCGAGTGCCGGAACGAAGAACGAATTCATCGCGGTCGTGCCGGTGATCTTGAAGTTGATCGGAACATCGACCGGAGCTGCAAATTCATTGACGCTGCCAATGCCGAGTTCGGGGTAGAAGAACAGCCACTTCCAGTCCATGGCCACCACTTCCACCGTAAGCGGCTTGGTCTCGGCGGTAACCTGACGGTTTTCGTCGATACGCTCCAGCGGGCGGTAGGGGTCGAGACGGTGGGTGGAAATCCAGGTCACCGTGCCTAGCATCAGGATGATGGCGACCGGGGCGGACCAGATCACCATTTCAAGGCGCGTCGAGTGATGCCATTCGGGATCGTAATCCTCGGCCTTCGCCGATTCGCGATACTTCCATGCGAAGAATAGCGTCAGGGCGATAACCGGGACGATGATGAGCAGCATCAGAACCGTGGACGTGATGATGAGGTCGCGCTGCTGGATGGCGACGTCGCCCGAAGGGTTCATCACCACGAGGTTACAGCCGCTAAGCAGCAGCAGTGCGGGGATTGCCAGAAGGGCAGATGTGATTTTCTTGATCATGCGCACGTTCTTTGAACTCGTACAGTTTGGATTATGCCGCGATTAATTGCCGAACATCATTTTTGAAATGAGGTATATTGTCGCGGTGCAGCGAAACCTTCGCGATGCACCATAGGCTTAGCGGAGCCGCGTTTGAAGGCGGAGCGGCTGCATTATCGCATAGGGAGCTTGCGGAGCAAGCCTTTCTTATCAAACTTCAATTGACGTTACGTAGGGTGCGTGTGACAATCCGTCGCATCGTAACGCTAAGGAAGAGGAGCCGGCGCGTTACAGGAAATGGTTCGTCCATGACGCAGGAGGGATATTATGAGTTATACTGATGCTGCTCCATCTTTTGGGCAGGCGCCGGAAGCGAAGGGACATGGGACCGATCCGGTCAAGGTCGATCCGGATCGCATTACAATTGCTGTCATTCTTGCGAGAATGACGGAGTTTTTCGACTTTTTCATCTACGCCATCGCCTCCGCGCTCGTTTTTCCGCATGTCTTCTTTTCCTTCGTCGATCCGCTGACGGCGACGCTTTATTCCTTCGCGGTCTTCTCGCTGGCCTTCATCGCAAGGCCGATCGGTTCATTGATCTTCCTCCAGATCGACCGAAAGTTCGGCCGTGCCGTCAAGCTGATGGCGGCCCTGTTCACGCTTTGCGGTTCCACCATGGCGATCAGCTTTCTTCCGTCCTATGCGGAAGCCGGCATGCTTGCCCCCTGTCTTCTGGCGGTATTCCGTATCGGTCAGGGACTTGGTCTTGGCGGTGCCTGGGATGGTCTTGTCTCGCTCCTCGCCATGAATGCACCGCCGAAGCAGCGCGGCTGGTACGCCATGATGCCGCAAATTGGTGCGGCGATGGGCTTTGGTCTTGCCAGCGCATTCTTCATCGTGTTCGTGACGCAGCTCTCCAGCGCGGAATTCTTGGCCTGGGGCTGGCGTTTCCCGTTCTTCGTTGCACTGGCGCTCAATGTTCTCGCGCTCTTTGCCCGCCTGCGCATGATTGTCACGCCGGAATTCCAGTCCATGCTGGCACAGCATGAGCTGGAGCCGCGCCCCGTGTTCAAGATGCTGCGCTCGCAGTTTCCGGTCGTGCTGACTGGCGCTTTCGTGCCGCTGGCAAGCTTCGCGCTCTTCCATCTTGTCACGGTCTTCCCGCTGAGCTGGGTTTCCCTCAATACCACCCAGCGGGTTTCGGACTTTCTGTTCGTGCAATTCGTCAGCGCCATCATCGCCGGCGGCATGATCGTCGTGTCTGGTATTCTCGCCGACAAAATCGGCCGGCGGAAGCTGCTGGCTTTCGCCGCAGTGCTGATCGGTCTTTTCAGCCTCGTGGCGCCGCTTCTGCTGAGTTCGGGCGATATAGGGCGCTATCTTTTCGTCTTGGTCGGCTTTGCATTGCTTGGCCTGTCCTTCGGCCAGGCGGGCGGTGCGCTCGCCTCCCGCTTCAGCCGCGAATACCGTTATACCGGCGCTTCGCTAACCTCGGATATTTCGTGGCTGATCGGCGCTGGTTTTGCACCGCTCGTGGCGCTCGGATTTTCGTCCAAATTCGGACTGTTTGCCGTCGGGATTTACCTGATGTCGGGTGCAGTCTGTACACTGGTCGCACTGTGGTTCAGCCGAACACTGGACATGCCCTCGGAGTGAACAGGGCAATATAAACACCTCTGCAGCCATCGCGCCGCGGAATCCTGTCGGATTTCGCGGCGTTTTTGTTTTTTTATTGCGTGGGACCGATTTTAATCTTGACTCGGCCCATCATGAAATATTATGTAAGCAATACTGACGTAATTCAATGTGTCTCACTGCCGGAAATACCGGCCATCAGGGAACGCAATGCGAACGATGACGATCATTATTTGCGAGAAAGCGGCCAATGCCGCCACGCCGTTTGGCGGCCGCAAAACGACCGTTCGCGCCATTAAACGCCGATAAGCAGAAAAGAAGAGGAGCAGCCAGGTCGCCTGCGGCTCCGCCCGCAGAGTGCCGGCTGACGCGCCGGGTTTCGGGAAAAGGGCGATGCCGCGCGGAATGCGCAACGAGAGGAGAGAACCTTGAGCGTGACGGAGCAAAAATTCGGCCTTTACGATGCGGCTTTTGAGAAAAGCAGCTGTGGCGTCGGTTTCATCACCCGCAAGGACGGCGTGCAGACGCATGATGTGCTGAAGCGCGGTCACGAGGCGCTCTGTGCCGTGCCGCATCGCGGCGGCATGTCGGCGGAGGGCGTGGGTGATGGTGCTGGCGTGTCGCTCGATCTTTCACTCTCATTTTTCCGGAAGCTG
Organism: Rhizobium sp. SJZ105; assembly: GCF_007828365.1. Lineage (NCBI taxonomy): Bacteria > Pseudomonadati > Pseudomonadota > Alphaproteobacteria > Hyphomicrobiales > Rhizobiaceae > Rhizobium > Rhizobium sp. SJZ105. The sequence goes on along the minus strand of NZ_VIUP01000001.1, from coordinate 1,746,174 downwards.
ACTGACAACGATTCCTTGCAAGCCGGCCGGTTCGGCGTCGGCAATTTTTTCCTGCCGCAGAGCCCTGCTTTTCATGACCAGGCGATCGGCATCATCGGCAGTGCTCTGGAGGAACAGGGCTTCTCGATCCTGCTCGTCCGCAATGTACCGGTGAATGACGCGGCCATCCGCGCGGCCGCCATTTCCTACCAATTGCCGATCCGGCAATGGGTCTTTTCGGCCCCAGCGGAATGCGCAACCCTTGCCGAGTTCGACTGGCGTATTCACAAGGCGCTGCTCGCTATCGAGGCGCTTGCCTATACTGCGCCGGAACTTGCCGGTTTTTATCCGGTGTCGCTCAGCGCACGCACGCAGGTTCTGAAAGGGCGTTTGAACTCGCATGAGGTCATGCCCTATTTCTGCGACCTGACCGATCCGTGCCATGAAGTGCATACGATGTATTTCCACACGCGGTTTTCCACCAATACGGATCCGCACCCCTCCATGGCGCAGCCCTTTCGGCTGATGGCGCATAATGGCGAACTCAACACCGACAAGAAGAACCGGCTATCGGAAGCGGCCGTGGCGCTGGCGAAAAATGCCAGCATCATCCGGCCGAAGGGCCAGTCTGACAGCTGCCGTCTGGACCAGACATTGCAGGCGCGGGTGATGGAAGACGGTCTCGACCTCGTCACCGCCGTCGTCTCGATGATGCCGCCCGCCTGGGAAAACGACGACACGCTCTCGCCCGGCGTCAAGGCGATGCTGGAATATTTCTCGCTCTACGAGGAGAAGAATGACGGCCCGGCTGCGCTGATTTTCGGCGACGGCACCGTCATCGGCGCACGGCTTGATCGCCTCGGCCTGCGCCCGCTGCGGACCGTCGAGACAGACGATTATCTCTGCGTCATGTCGGAGGCGGGGCAGATCGCCTTTCCGGCCGAAAGCGTCATTCGTCGCGGTCGCATCGAGGCCGGCGGCATGCTTTATTACGACCACGCCGAACGGCGCGCCTTTTCCACCGTCGAGGCGCTGGAGCTTCTGGCGGCGCGGAGGGACTACCCGTCGCTATTGTCTGAAGCGCGCGTCATGCTTGCGGATTTGCCGGAGGTGCCCGCCGAAAAGCAGGGATCGCCGCTTCGATACAACGGCGATCTGGAACGGCATCAGCGTTATGTCGCCTATTCGCACAATCAGGAAAGCTTCAAGTTCCTGATGGATCCGATGCTGGCGTCGGGTGCTGAAAAAATCTCGGCCATGGGTTATGGCAATGCCATCAACGCGCTCTCCGATCAGGAAGGCGGGGTTGCCAAATATTTCTCGCAACGCTTTGCGCAGGTCACCAACCCCCCGCTCGACAGCATTCGTGAGGCCGATGGCATGACGCTGCGCGTGGCGCTCGGCGCAAAGCCGAATAGCGGTGCGAAAGCGGCCCGCCAGATTGTCGTGCGCTCCCCGATCCTGACCCATCTCGACATGCTGCGCATTCGCGAGCAGTCGGAGACGCCAGTTCGTCGTTTCGAGATGCTTTATACCCCGATCTTTGATGCTGCGATTGCCAACGAAGCGGCCTTGCGTCAGGCGATAGATGGCCTCTGCGGTGAGGTTGTGGCTTTCGCGGCCGGGGAGGGCGGTATTGCCGTCGTCACTGACCGGCACGTTTCGGCAGGTCGTGCGGCCTTGCCTATGATCATGGTCGTCTCCGCCATCAACCAGCGGCTGATCGAGGAGGGTCTGCGGCTACGCGTGTCCCTGATCGTTGAAAGTGGGCAATTTTCTTCCTCGCATCACATCGCAGCGGGCCTTGGTTTCGGGGCTTCGGCTGTCTACCCACTCGGCGTGCAGTTCCGTGCCGAGGAGAAATTTGGTGCCGATGCTGACAAGGCCTTCAAGCGTTTTGCCAAGGCGGCTGAAAAGTCGCTGATGAAGACCATGGGCAAGGTCGGGCTGTGCACGGCGGAAAGCTATATTGGCGGCGAGTTCTTCGAACCGAACTTCCTCGACACCAACGATCCTGTGCTGAAGCGTTATTTCCCCAATGTTAAGACCCCGGTCGGTGGCGTTACCTTCGCTGTCATCGCGCAGGCGGTGTCGGACTGGCATCGAAAGGCGCTGTCGGTAAAGAGTGAAAACGACATTCCGCTGCTCGGTCTCTTCAAGGAGCGCGCCGAAGGTGCTGGCCATTCCTATGGCACGACGGCGGTTCGCGGTTTCGTCGATATGACGGAGGAAAAGATCGGTTTCGACAAGGGAACCGACAACGAGGAGGCGCTGCGTCTCCTGCCGCTCAACCGGCTGGAGGATGCTTTCGGCCTCAACGATGCGGCCTATTATCACAACAGCTTCGACCGGCTGACGCCCGAGGCAATCGACGCTTTCGAGGTAACGCCGGGTTACCGCGCCTTCGCACGCATGATGGCCGAAGAAAGGGCACGCCGTCCGGCAGCCCTGCGTGATGTTCTGGAATTGCCGGCTGATGTGACCTTTGCCGGTTCGGCCGAAGAATTCCGCCGCGAGATGGGGCGCTTTTCCAGACGTGGCAACAACAGCTTCATGGTGCGCGGATTGCTCTGCGAAAGTGCCGGGGAAGGCGCGTTCCGGCTGCAATTGACCGGCCCGCACGGTCATGAGCTTGCCCGGCTTGCCGCACTCGGTCAGTCGCTGCTCGATCGTTTCGGTGAGGATATTGCCGGCCATTGGCTGGAGGGCGGCGCGCTTCTGGTTCAGGCGAAGGGTGAAGCATTCACCTATCTGTCGCTGATCCGCACCGCACCTGACAGCATTGCACTCGACGCTGTGCAAAAGGCGAGTGAGATTACCAAGACCCTCGCTTCGGGTGCGATGAGCCATGGCGCGCTGGTCGCAGCCGCCCATGAGGCGGTGGCGCATGGCACCAATATGGTTGGCGGCATGTCGAATTCGGGGGAGGGCGGCGAGCATATTTCCCGTTACGGCACCATCCGTGCCTCGCGCATCAAGCAGTTCGCCTCTGGCCGTTTTGGTGTATGGGCGGGTTATCTTGCCGACCCGATGCTGGAGGAAATAGAGATCAAGATCGGTCAGGGTGCAAAGCCCGGCGAGGGCGGGCAATTGCCGTCTCCCAAGGTAACGGTGGAAATAGCCGCGGCCCGTGGCGGCACCCCAGGCGTCGAGCTGGTTTCGCCGCCGCCGCACCATGATACCTATTCGATCGAGGATCTGGCCCAGCTTATCCACGACGCCAAGGCGGCGCGCGTGCGCGTCATCGTCAAGCTCGTTTCGTCGGAGGGCATCGGCACGATTGCAGTCGGTGTTGCGAAAGCGGGTGCGGATGTCATCAATGTTGCCGGCAATACCGGTGGCACGGGTGCGGCCGCTGTCACCAGCCTCAAATATACCGGCCGCGCGGCGGAAATCGGCATCGCCGAGGTGCATCAGGCGCTTTGCGCCACGGGCCTTCGTGCCAAGGTGCTGCTACGCTGCTCCGGCGCACACCAGACGGCGAGCGACGTGGTGAAATCGGCCCTTCTCGGCGGCGACAGCTTCGAGTTCGGCACCACGGCGCTGATGATGCTGAAATGCGTTATGGCGAAGAACTGCAACATCAAGTGCCCCGCCGGCCTCACCACCAATCAGGAAGCCTTCAACGGCGATCCACGCGCGCTGGCGCAATATCTCATGAACATCGCCCATGAAACCCGCGAGATATTGGCCGCACTCGGGCTGCGCTCGCTGCGCGAAGCTCGGGGCCGCTCCGATCTTCTTCACCTCCTCGATCATCCGGCGAGCGTCGGCCAGCTTGACCTGCGGGCGATGCTTTCGGTGGTGGAGGAAGTGAAGATCGACAGCCCGGTCTATATGGAAAAGGACTTCGCGCTGGACGATGCCTTCATTGAACTGGTGCGCTCGGCTCTGATCGACAGCAGACGGGAAAACATCGAGCTTGGCGGCAACCGCTTCCTCAACAATTGCAACAAGAGTGTTGGCGGCCAGCTCGCCGTCGATATCGAGCGCATGCTGAACCACGAACTTTCCGACGAAGAGGCGGATGCGCTTCCGGCTGTGAAGCGGGATAGCCGTGGTCGCCGTTTTCTGGAGGCGGGTTCGGTGCGCATCGACACATCAGGTTCAGCCGGGCAGTCCTTCGGCGCCTTCTGCAATGACGGCATGGTCATGGTCCATACCGGTACCTGCAATGATGGCGTCGGCAAAAGCGCCTGCGGCGGCACCATTGTAGTGCGCTCCCCCGGTGGCGGTTCGCAAGATGCTGATGGCAATGTGCTGGTCGGCAATTTTGCATTGTTCGGCGCCACCGGCGGTCGCACTTTCGTGGAAGGGCAGGCGGGCGACCGTTTCGCGGTGCGCAATTCGGGTGCGACAGCCGTTGTCGAAGGTGTGGGCGACTTCGCCTGCGAATATATGACCAATGGCGCTGTGCTTAACCTCGGCAGTTTCGGCAAGGGTTTCGGCAACGGCATGAGCGGCGGCTTCGTCTATCAATATGACCCTTACGGCGATCTGCCGAAGAAGGTGAGCCATGATTCCATCCTGCTCGGCTCCATCACCGGCGAGGACGAACAGGCATCTATCCACAATCAGGCCGTTCACCAGCTTTTGACCTGGCATGTCGACGAAACAGGGTCGGCCAAGGCCGCATGGATTCTGGAAAACTGGGAAAGCGAACAGCACAATTTCGTCTACGGCATGCCGCGCGCCCTGCTGCTTTATCAGGACAGCGACGAAATTCTGAAAGCCAAGCCCCGCAAGGAGCTGCTGGAGGAACTGGCGTCCGCGCTTGCCGCCCATCAGGTGCGGAAGTTCAAGCTGGCTTATCGCGACCGCAAGGCCGTGTTGAACGGAACCGTCCCTGGTTATGGTGAGACGGATACGGAAGACATGTATGCGCTCATCAACAACTACACGGTTTTGAGCATGGCGCAGGCCATTGCTCTCCAAAGGTTGCCGATGGCATCCGGTCCTTCCGATCCCGCCATCGAAAAAGCCGTGCGCAATCTCGTCCTCACGGAGGACTATGCGTTGATGCAGCGGCTGCTGAAATATGCGCGCGAGGCGCTTTCCGATCATGATGACGAGCAGCTTGCGGTGATGATCGCCGCCAAGCGGCTCGACGATTACAAGCAGGCGCTCGCGCGCCGCAACATCTGGTCGGTGGATAGCCCCGGCACCTATGGCTGGATCATTCAGCAGAACCGCAAAAACATCGAGAAGATCGGTCGTCTGCCGGGCTTTGAGGAGCTTTTCGCGGCGCGTGCCATTCCCGACCTTGCCACCGCATCCAGCCAGAACAGGGCAGCATGATGAAGATACCTTACATTCCTCAAGATGCCCCTTTCAATGGCGACCAGCGCGCCTGGCTATCCGGCTTCCTGGCCGGGCTTCATTCCCGCGCAGCAATGGGTATGGACACATCGGTTGCCGCTGCCGCTCCCAAGGCGGCGGCCAGCGTGCTGAACATTCTCTTCGGCACCCAGACCGGCAATGCCGAGGCGCTGGCGATGGATATAGCCGACGCCGCCCGTGCCCAGGGCATGCAGCCTGTGGTGACAGCCTTGGACGATGTTTCCATGGATAGTCTGGGCGTCATGAAGCGCGTCATTGTCGTCACCTCCACCTACGGCGAAGGTGAAATGCCTGACAATGCCCAGCTTTTCTGGGAGGCACTTTCCAAGGAGGCCGCACCCCGGCTGGATGAGATGAACTTTGCCGTGCTTGCGCTTGGCGACACCGGTTACGATGGCTTCTGCCAGGCGGGCAAGCTCATCGATACCCGCTTCGAGCAGCTTGGCGGCAAACGGATGAAGACGCGTATCGATTGCGATATCGATTTCGAAGATGTCGCCGCCAACTGGATTGGCGAGACCCTGCCACTCGCGCTCGCCATCGATGGTGGCAATAAGGTGGCGGTTGTGCCGGCGATCGCCGAGGCGCCCGCGCGGGCAAAACAGGGCTGGAGCCGCAAGAACCCCTATGCTGCGCAGGTGAGCGTCAATCGCCTTCTTTCCGGGCCTGCTTCGTCCAAGGAAATTCGCCACTACGAATTTGATCTCGGCGAAAGTGGTCTCGACTATGAGGCGGGGGATGCTCTGGGCGTCGTTCCCCTAAACGACCCGAAACTGGTGGGCGCGCTGCTCGAACGCTTCGGAGTGAGCGCGGATGGTGAAGTCGCCGGACTCGACCGTCCGGTCGGCGATGCGCTTCTCAATATGTTCGAGATATCGATCCCGTCGCGTGAACTGGTCGCGGAGATCGGCAAGCGCGCAGGGCACGATGAACTCAGCCACATCCTTGCGAATGGAGACAGGGAACAGCTTGCCGCCTTTCTCTGGAGCAAGGATATTCTCGACCTGCTTAGTCTCGGTGAAAAACCCGTATTCGAGCTTGCTGAATTCGTGACTTTCCTGAAGCCGTTACAGCATCGCGCCTATTCTATCTCTTCCAGCCCTCTGGCCGCGCACAACAGCGTGCATCTGACAGTCGCCAGCGTGCGTTATCGCGCCGAAGGTCGCGAGCGTGGCGGCGTCTGCTCCACCTATCTCGCGGACCGGGTAGAAGCGGGGCAGAGTGCCGGGATTTTCGTCTCTCCGAACAAGGCGTTTCGCGTGCCTCAGGACAATGACGCACCTGTTATCATGGTGGGACCCGGCACGGGTATTGCGCCATTCCGGGCATTTTTGCAGGAACGGCAGGCGCGGGGCGCAAAGGGCCGGAACTGGCTGTTTTTCGGCGATCAGCACCGGCAGTCGGATTTCATCTACGAAGACGAACTTGGAAAGATGAGTCGCGATGGCGTGCTGACCCGTCTCGATCTCGCTTTCTCGAGGGATCAGGCCGAAAAGATCTATGTTCAGACCCGTATGCGCCAAAACGGCAAGGCACTCTATCAATGGCTCGAAGAGGGCGGCCATTTCTATGTTTGCGGCGACGCGACCCGCATGGCGAAGGATGTTGACGATGCCCTGCACCGGATCGTTATTGACGAGGCGGGCATCTCTGCGGAAGCGGCAAGCGACTATGTAAACCGGCTGAAGCGCGAAAAACGGTATCTGCGCGATGTTTATTAGAGCAAAGCGCTGAGGCGCATCAGCAATTGGAGCAGGTTATCTCAGCGTCGCGCTGCTTGAAGAAATAATCGCGTGCGATCGTGATCGATCTTACGCCGGACGAAGAAATATCTGGCATGAACATCAACAATTCATGCGGCACGGAAAGCTCGACGTGGATGAGGAAACTGTCCGCTACAAGCAAACGTGTGGGAACGGAGACTGGTGATCCCACCACATAGGGCCGCGCGTTTTTCTCGTTCCAGGACCAGGCGATAGTCGCCTGTTTCTGCTTGTCGATCTTGATGCCGCTGATCTTCAGCTGCAGACCCTTGGTGCTGTAAGGCGCAAAGACGGCAGCCGTTACGTCCTGCATGCTTGTCAGATAAGCTTTGTCGACGGAATTTGTTTTGGAGATCAGGTCGTTGATCGTTGCGGAGGCGCTGCTTGCCCGCTTGTAGGTATTATAGCCGATTGTGAGTTCGAAGGACGTCAGATAAAGCGCAAGCAATATCGGGAAGACGATTGCAAATTCTACCGCACCCACGCCACGGCGATCCCTTGCGAAGCGTGCAACGAGCGCGATGAAACGAAGTCGGCCGTTCGTGATGGTGGAAGCAAGCCCTGCCATCATGAGCCCCCGCTCGTGGTGTATTTCTCATTCATGAAAGCATCGGTCGCGACAATGAGGAAATGCGAGGGCATCGACCCGTCAGCTGGGCGTATTTTGGTAAGATATGGTCGGATGATATCTGCGACTACACGCCAGCGATAATAGACGCGCAGCATGTTGATCGTGTCCGGTCCACCCGGCTTGAAGCCGAATTGCGCCGTGTCGAGATCGTAATATTCGCCGTTAGCTTTCAAGGGTATCGTAGTTGGAATATCCTTGAAGGCGGTGAAGGAGCGAAGGTCGATATAAAGCTTCTGTTCTTTTTTGATCTCATCAGCCGAGCAGGTGATAATCACCGAAACTTCGTTGCAGAAACTCTTGCGAAAATCCTCTTTGGAAATCGAACTGCTGATCTGCCCGGTGCGTAGACGCCTCGCCATCGTGTCGGTAGCATTGACGACCACTTGCTCCGCCATCAAGGCGATGAAAGTTTCGATGATCGCAAAGACGACGAGGAAATAGGGAAGCGCCAGGATCGCGAATTCGATGGCTGCTGTCCCGTCACGCGAGAGCCCGAATTTTTCCAGCAATGGCTTCAATTTGGCCAGTCGCATATGTCGGTGTCGATCTTTAGAATATGCGGCAAGCGCAACCGTTGAATTTGTTGCGGACCATAACCAGCCGGTGTTTAAATTCAGTTACCCCGACGAGTTATACTTTATCAGTTCGCAAAAATGGCACAGGCTATAAACGCAAAAAGCCCGGCATATCGCCGAGCTTTTACTTACTGGAAAAACGATAGCTTATTCCGCATCCGCTTTTGAGAGAACCTCAAGGGTGGGTGTGGAGGTGATGTTGTAGCCGCAATCCACGTAGTGGCACTCGCCGGTAACGCCGCGCGACATGTTGGACAGCAGATAAAGAGCCGATCCGCCGATATCGTCGATATCCGCTGTCCGCCGCAGCGGTGCGTTTTTCTGGTTCCACGCATAAATTGCGCGCGCATCGGAAATGCCGGCGCCCGCCAGTGTGCGGACCGGTCCGGCCGAGATGGCGTTGACGCGAATATCCCGCGGGCCATAGTCGGCAGCGAGATAACGCACGGACGCTTCGAGAGCTGCCTTGGCAACGCCCATGACGTTGTAGTTGGGGATGACCCGCTGCGAACCGTTATAGGTCAGCGTCAGCATGGATCCGCCATTCGTCATCAGTTCGGCGGCACGCTTGGCGATTTCCGTGAACGAGAAACAGGAGATAACCATAGTGCGGCTGAAATTCTCGCGGGTCGTATCCGCGTAAAGACCCTTCAGCTCGTTCTTGTCGGAAAAGCCGATCGCGTGCACGACGAAATCCAGCGTACCCCATTTTTCGCGGATTGCCGCAAAAAGCGCGTCAACCGAGGCGATATTCTCGACATCGCAAGGCACGATAAAGTCGGATCCGAGCTCGGCGGCGAGCGGCTTTACCCGCTTGCCGAGCGCCTCACCCTGATAGGTGAAGGCGAGCTCTGCGCCCTGCGCCGCAAGAGCCTTGGAGATACCCCAGGCGATAGAGTGATTGTTTGCGACGCCCATGATGAGGCCGCGTTTACCCTGCATGATGCCGTTCATGGCAATTATCCGTTATGACGCTGAAAGACCAGCGTGGCGTTGGTGCCGCCGAAGCCGAAGGAATTGGAAAGGATCGTGTCGATCTTGGCATTGTCGATGCGGCTGCGAACAATCGGGACGCCCGCAAATTCCGGATCGAGTTCGGAAATATGCGCGCTCTCGCCGATGAAGCGTTCCTGCATCATCAACAGGCCGTAGATCGATTCCTGAACGCCTGCTGCGCCCAGCGAGTGGCCGGTGAGGGACTTGGTCGACTGGATATGCGGGATCTTGTCGCCGAAGACTTCCCGGATCGCGCCGATTTCCTTGCTGTCGCCAACCGGCGTCGAGGTGCCGTGGGTGTTGATGTAGTCGATATCGCCCTTGACGGTGGAAAGGGCCTGACGCATGCAGCGGATCGCGCCCTCGCCGGAAGGAGCCACCATGTCGTAACCATCCGAGGTTGCGCCATAACCGACGATCTCGGCGTAAATCTTCGCGCCGCGCGCCTTCGCATGTTCAAGCTCTTCAAGAACCAGTACGCCAGCACCGCCGGCGATCACGAAACCGTCGCGGTTGACGTCATAGGCGCGGGAAGCGAGGTTTGGCGTCTCGTTATATTTGGACGACATCGCGCCCATGGCGTCGAAGAGGTTGGACATGGACCAATCGAGGTCTTCATGGCCGCCAGCAAACATCACGTCCTGCTTGCCCCACTGGATCATCTCGGCGGCGTTGCCGATGCAATGCGCCGATGTGGAGCAGGCCGAAGAGATCGAATAGTTGACGCCGTGGATCTTGAACCAGGTCGCAAGTGTGGCCGATGCGGTCGAGGACATGGCCTTCGGCACGGCAAACGGGCCAATACGCTTCGGGCTGTTGTTCTTCAGCGTGATATCGGCGGCTTCGACGATGGTGCGGGTGGAAGGACCGCCCGAACCCATGATGATGCCGGTGCGCTCGTTGCCGCTGATGTCGCTTTCCTCGAGACCGGAATCGGCAATCGCCTGCTTCATGGCAACGTGGTTCCATGCGCCGCCCTGCGAAAGGAAGCGCATGGCGCGACGGTCGACCAGCTCGGTCGGATCGAGAGACGGCTTGCCCCATACCTGGCACTTGAAACCGTGTTCAGCAAAATCCGGTGAAAATGAAATGCCGGATTTGGCGTCGCGCAGTGATGCGGTGACTTCGGCGGCATCACCACCGATGGAAGAAACAATGCCGAGGCCGGTGACAACAACTCGTCTCATGAAATGGACCTTTTCTTAAGATTTCGGCTGGACGACCGAAGCCGCCCGGCGTTTGCCAGGACTATTCCGTCCGCTTCAGGCGGTCTTTTCCTTCGACAGCCCCACACGAAGGTCCGTCGCTTGATAAATGGTTTCGCCGTCTGCCTTCAGCCATCCGTCTGCGGTACCCAGAACGAGACGTCCGCGCATCACACGCTTGAAGTCTATGCCGTACTGGAGGAGCTTCGTCTCCGGGCGAACCATGCCCTTAAACTTGACTTCGCCGGTGGAGAGCGCCATGCCGCGGCCTTCTTCGCCCAGCCAGCCGAGGAAGAAGCCGGTCAGCTGCCACATGCCGTCAAGGCCGAGGCAACCCGGCATGATCGGGTTGCCCTGGAAATGGCAGGGGAAATACCAGTCGTCTGGGCTGACATCATATTCAGCGCGGATGAAACCCTTGTCGAACGCGCCGCCGGTTTCGGAAATTTCGGTGATGCGGTGAACCATGAGCATGGGAGGCAACGGAAGCTGGGCATTTCCCGGGCCGAACAATTCGCCGCGTCCGCAGGAAAGGATCTCCTCGTAATTGTAACTTGATTGCCTCGTTGCCATACCGCTTTCACTTCCTCAATCACTGGTGTTTATCGACTTCACTAGAGCAAGTTAGGTTCAAAATGAAGCGCTGCAAGGGCAGAGGCCATTATGCCCCCATTCTTTGTCTTCGAACCTTCTTTAGAGAAGTCATTACCTCAATATGCCGTCCGCATACAGGAACCATCCGGCAGGAACCAGAGGAAATTTGCAAGAATGGCCGGTTTGCAGCCATTTGCGACACTCGGCGACGCTGAAACTATTGAAAGCATTCACCGCAAAAGATATATGCTATTGCAATTGATGGGTTTCACCCCTGTGTTTGGAATGGGATTGCATGGCATTTGACGCCACATTGGATATCGGGACGAGGCTGCGGCGCTCGGGGCTGCGGCCCACGCGCCAGCGCGTTGCTTTGGGCGATCTTCTTTTCGCAAAGGGTGATCGCCACCTGACGGTCGAGGAACTTCATGACGAGGCGGTGACCGCCGGCGTGCCCGTTTCTCTCGCGACGGTATACAACACGCTGCATCAGTTTACCGAAGCCGGCCTGATCCGCGTTCTGGCTGTCGAGGGTGCGCGCACCTATTTCGACACCAACGTGTCCGATCACCATCACTTCTTCGTGGAAGGAGAGAACGAGGTTCTCGACATTCCCGTCAACAATCTCCAGATCGACAATCTGCCAGAGGCGCCCGAAGGCATGGAAATCGCCCATGTGGATGTGGTCATTCGCCTGCGTCGCAAGCGCGGTTGAAGCTTTTACCCTATCACGGAATGTAAATGGCGCCCATGGGTGCCATTTCTGTTTTCAGCGCTCATTTCTGTGGAATGTTTCGATGGCTTATGCTTTCGGCTGAGGCAGAACTTCGCGCCGAAAGTATTAATTCTTCTTCGATTCACAACGTTCCCGTGCGATCAATTTTTTCCGTAAATTATCTTATGTAGTTGTGTTGAGTTTCAAATTATTTTATAAGAAATTTTCTCTATTAATGGCTTATTTTTTGGATTTGTATTTTATGAAAAATAACAAAAAAAATTCTACTTTAGAAAAAAGAGAAAAAGACACAACAAATTACTATAAATTATTCAATGGTGGAGAGCAAATAAAAGGAGTTTTTAATGGAATTAATTTAATATTGTCGCTTTTCATTAAAAAAAACAAAAATAATACTGATGAATAAATATAATAAAATGCAAATCTAGGGATGTAAACTACGAACTGGGTAGCGCACGCCGTAGTCATGTGCTGTCTTGTAGAGACGATGAAAATGATGCTTAATTTATGGGTTTGGTATTCTCAGCGCTGGAGTTGTTTCCTATGTAGAATTTAAAGGGTCACCGCAAGAGTTGGCGCGACCGCCATAGGCGTAAGTTATATTACTTCAATATATCTTCAGGCCGTCTGCCGGGCTTGCCCTTGTAGGGCGGAAAGGTCCATCCGAAGATCAACGCTCCGGACCGGACACCGAAAGCCGTCAATACGCCGATGCCCGACGCGACATAAAGCGGCGCTCCGAGGAAATAAGCGCCGGTGAAGATGGAGGCGCCCAAAAGCGCGCAGGTGATGTAGATTTCCGGGCGCAGCAGCACGGAGGGTTCTCCCGCGAGAACATCGCGCAATACGCCGCCGAACGTCGCTGTCAAAACGCCTGTCACGATCGCCACGGTTGCGGAGCCGCTTGCAGCCAGACCCTTGGCGGCTCCCATGACGCAATAGGCTGAGAGGCCGACGGCATCGAGCCAGATGAGCACCCGATACCGGGATTCGAACAGGTAGGCGGTGAAGAAAAGCAGAACCGCAACCGATACGCAGACCAGGATATAGGTCGGGTTCAACACCCAGAACACGGGCGCCCTGCCCAGCACGAGATCGCGCACCGTGCCGCCGCCGATCCCGGTCGCGGCGGCGAAAAACAGGAAGCCGATCAGGTCGAGCTGCTTGCGTGAGGCGGCCAATGCGCCGGTTGCGGCAAACACGGCAACGCCGGCATAATCGAGAAAACCCAGCAGTGTCATGGAAAAAGGTCCCCCCGGAAATTTGGATGCGTTTGCGTCAGTGTCGCGCAAGCACGGAACTCTAGGCTGGCCGCCCGGATGATCGCAACATCCATAAACGAAACGGATGCAAAGGAAAATGCCGTGCGAATCGCTATCGTTGCCGCTCTTCAGGCGCTGGTCCTCTTGATGTTTCCGGTCGCGCTGGCGGCACAGCAGCAGCTGGTGAACGATCCCGAGATCTATGAAAAGGATCATTTTCGGAAGGAGTGCAAGACGGCTGGCTTCGGCGATGATTTCATCACCAGACTGGATATCAACAATGATGGCCTGATGGATGCCGTCGTCAATCACGGCGTGCTGGATTGCGATGGCGAAAAAGGCCGCAGCTGCGATGACGAAGGTTGCCCTTACAATTTTTACGTCCAGGTCAAAGAGGGCGGATATCTGATGATCGCGACGGCCCGGATTTACGGCTACGATTTCATCAAACGTTTCGGCAACATGGTCTTCGTACTGAAGATGCACCCGCGTTATTGCGATCGAACCGACAAGGAAGCCTGCCTGATGACGGTGCGGGTGCGCGGCACGAAATTCGTCACCATCTCACGCAAGTGACGACGCAGTCCGTCAGGGCGCGATGCGCCTGATCCGGACCCTTTGGTTATAGCGGTGGCGAAGCGAACGCGGAATGACGAGTGTGGCGATGGCGACCGCAAAAACGGTTGCCGCAACCACCCACAGGGCATCGTACTGCAGCGTGGCGCCCAACACCGCCCCGCAGATTGCGCCGCTTATCATACCGAGCCAGGGCACGATCTGGATGCCCCAATCGAGGCTTCGCTCCCCCAGAAGATAGCGACCGATGCCACGGCCAAAACGGGAAAGGGCGCCGGTCACGTAGGTGAGGCCAATAGGCAGCCCCTCAATATGTTCGACGGCAGCGTTGACCATCCCCATGGCGAAAACGACAAGATAAAACTGCGCCAGGGCGGAACCATCGCCACGCAGCAATGCGGCAATCGCCACCAGCGACCCGACGGCCACGAGAACGGCAAAGATGCTCCGGTCGAATTTATGCGCGACCACGATACCGCCAGCATTGCCCGCCACGAAAGCGATGATCGCGAAGAGTAGTTTCGCCGCATGGGAATAAACGCCAGCTTCCACCGAAATGGCCGCGCGGGTGGTGTTGCCGGTCATGAAGGAAACGAAATCGCCGGAAAGATGAAGACCCACCGCATCTGTCATTCCGGCGATGAATGAAATGGCGGCGACGAGCGCAATGCCGGTGCCGGTGCGCCTTGCCCTGATGATGTTACGGCGTCTCTGTCTGGTCATGGAAAAGCTCGATATGGAAAACAGCGGGCCGATGCGCCGGGCTGTGCTATCCTATGTCTAGAATGCCGGGCGGCTTGTTTGCAATCTTTCTGGAAGCGTTTGAGCGCCTCTATTTTGTCTAGACAAATGTAAAATCCCTGCCTAGCATGCCTCAAATAAAGCGAAAAAATATCGCACAAAAATAAATCAAAAGGGGTTCCGATCATGAAAAAGACATGGGTTATCGCCGCAATCGCGACGCTTGTTTCATCTGCTTCCGCCTATGCCGAAACATCTGTTACAATAGGCATGTCCGGCTGGACCGGCTTTGCGCCACTGACGCTTGCCAAGCAGGCCGGCATTTTCGAAAAGAATGGCCTCAAGGTCGATATCAAGAAGATTCCGCAGGCAAGCCGGCATCTGGCGCTTGCTTCCGGTGACATCCAGTGCGCGGCCACCACGGTCGAAACGTGGATCGCGTGGAATGCCAACGGCGTGAAGTCCACCCAGATTTTCCAGATGGACAAATCGCACGGAGCCGACGGCATTGCGGTGCGCAGTGATGTTGCAAAGGTGTCGGACCTCAAAGGCAAGACGGTTGCCGCTTCTGCACCGGGCACATCCCCCTATTTCTTCCTTGCCTGGATACTGAAGGAAAACGGCCTGACCCTGAAGGACGTGAAGGTCGTCAACCTTGAGCCGGGACCGGCCGCGCAGGCATTCGTCGCCGGCCAGAATGAAGCCGCCATGACCTATGAGCCTTATCTGTCCACAGTGCGCGCCGCACCGGACAAGGGGAAAATCCTTGCGACGACGCTGGATTATCCCGCCGTCATGGACACGTTCGGCTGCACGCCGGATTTCTTGAAGGCCAATCCGCAGGCGGCAAAAGCCCTTGCGGACAGCTATTTCCAGGCGCTCGAGCTCATCAAGACGGACCCTGCAAAATCTTATGAGACCATGGGAGCGGACGTAAAACAGACCGGCGAGGCATTCGCAGCTTCGGCGAAATTCCTGGAATGGCAGGACAAGGCCGCCAACCAGAAGTTCTTCGACGGTGAATTCAAGACATTCTCCGAAAAATCGGCTGATCTGCTTCTGGAAATCGGCGTGATAAAATCGAAACCCGATCTTTCGACACTCGCGGACACGTCCTTCATCAAGTAACAGAAGCAAACTGCTGCTTTTCCTTCGGGGATTATTGCAGCCAGTGAGAAGCCTTACAGCGCCTGTGCGTCACGGACGACGCACGGCGCTTAGATGGTGCGGCGATAGAGTGCCGCGCCCGTTTTCCGGACAGGCGACAGAATGCAACCTCTTCAACCCATAAAGAACAGCACGCGGATTTTTCTCGGCATTCTGTTCTTCGTGCTTTTTTTCTCCGCCTGGGGCTTTGCCACGCTCGGCGGTTTCGTATCGCCGACCTTTCTGGCTGACCCGATCACCATGCTGAAGGACGGCATCTATCTGCTAACCGATCAGGGATTTGCCAGCGATATCGGTATGACGATCTGGCGTGTTGTCGGCGGCTTCGTGCTGGCCTCGCTCGTTGCCGTACCGGTCGGCATCGCCATGGGCGCTTACAAGCCGATCGAGGCGCTGCTTGAGCCCTTCGTCTCCTTCGCACGCTATCTTCCGGCTTCTGCCTTCGTGCCGCTGCTTATTCTCTGGGCCGGCATCGGCGAGATGCAGAAGCTGCTGGTGATCTTCATCGGCGCAGTTTTCCAGATCATTCTCATGGTTGCCGTGGCGGTTGCAGGCACAAGACGCGATCTGGTGGAGGCTGCCTATACACTTGGCGCAAAAGACCGGGGCGTGGTCCGCCGCGTTCTCATTCCCGCCAATGCGCCCGATATTGCGGAAATTCTCCGTCTCGTCCTCGGCTGGGCCTGGACCTATGTCATTGTTGCCGAGTTGATCGGCGCGTCGTCGGGCATCGGCTATATGATCATCAACAGCCAGGCGCTGATGGCGACCGGGCAGATCATCTTCGGCATCATCGTCATCGGTGTCATCGGACTTATTTCTGACTTCGTGTTCAAATCGCTGAACCGGAAGCTTTTCGCCTGGAGGCTTGCCTGATGAGCGAACTCGTTATCAAGGGCGTCAGCCGCACTTTCCCCGGCGTTCAGGGCGGCCAGCCAACGCTGGCCTTGCAGCCCACGGATCTGGAAATTTCCCGCAACGATTTCGTCACCATTCTCGGCCCGTCCGGATGCGGAAAGTCGACCTTGCTGCGCATCATCGCCGGTCTTGACCGTCCAACGACGGGTGAAGTCCTTTTGTCCGGCCGGGCAGTGACAGGGCCGGGGGCGGATCGCGGCATGGTGTTCCAGTCCTACACGCTGTTTCCGTGGCTAACGATCCGGGAAAATGTCGCCTTCGGTCTGCGCGAGCGTGGTGTGGCCGAGAAGGAAAAATGGGAGATCGTCGACAGCTATATCGACAAGGTTGGCCTGCGCGGCTTCGAGAACCATTGGCCGAAACAGCTGTCCGGCGGCATGCAGCAGAGAACAGCCATCGCGCGTGCTCTGGCAAACGGCCCGAAAATCCTGCTGCTCGACGAGCCTTTCGGCGCACTCGACAACCAGACGCGCGGACTGATGCAGGAATTGCTGCTCGGCATATGGGAGCGCGAGCAGAAGACCGTCATTTTTGTGACGCATGACATCGAGGAGGCGGTATTCATGGCGTCGCGGGTTGTGACGATGTCAGCGCGGCCGGGGCGCATCAAGTCGATCATGCCGGTCGACCTGCCGCATCCGCGTCACTACACCGTCAAGGCCAGCCCGGAGTTTTCGCAGCTACGCGCCAAGTTGACGGAGGAAATTCGCAGCGAGGCGATTGCCGCCGCTGCCCATGGATAGTTGATCCATAGAACCGGGAGGAAGGAAGCATCGGTATGAGGAGTATAGGCGCCGATCTTCAGGAAAAATCACTGCACGAGCGCATCCGCAACGATGTCGAGCGCCACATCATGTCGGGCGAGTGGCCGCCGGGGTACCGTATTCCCTACGAACACGAGATGACCCGGCAATATGCCTGCTCGCGCATGACGGTGAACAAGGCGCTCGGCGAACTGGTGCAGCGCGGCCTTATCGAGCGCCGCCGGCGTCTCGGCACCTTCGTTCGCCAGCCCCATGCGCAATCGGCCGTGCTGGAAATCCACGATATCGAGCGGGAGGTGCAGGCCCTCGGCCTCGTTTACGGTTACCGTCTCGACAGACGGCGACTGCGCCCTGCGGGGGAAGAAGACGGCGCGGCCATGGCGCTTGCCGCGGATGCCTCAGTTCTGGAACTCACCTGCACGCATTTTGCCGGCGGCGTTCCCTTTTGCCTCGAGGAACGCATCATCAATGTCACCGCCGTTCCGGAGGCTGAGGCAGCGGATTTTTCACAGATCGGGCCGGGCACTTGGCTGCTGAAAATGGTTCCCTGGAGTGCCGCGGAACATCGCATCAGCGCAGTTTCCGCTGATCGCAAAAATGCGACCGCGCTCGGCATTGCTTCCGGTGCGGCGTGTCTGGTCATCCACCGCCGCACCTGGCACGGAGCGGATTATGTCACCAGTGTTCGGGTCACCTATCCCGGCGACCGACACGCGCTGGTGGCGCAGTTTTCGCCTTCGCAAAACACCTGAAGACCGCAGGTCGGTCAATTTTTTGTAAAGAAGAGTTTACGGGTCGTCTTTTGGCAATATAATAGTTGTCAAAAGAACTCAGGTTTATTATCGGAACGTCAAGCTTTCACGACGGCATCCGTTCATGGCCCCGGTTTTAATGAACCGGTCAATCTGCGGATGAGTTCATCGACGGAAATCCGGGATAAAAATTATGTCAGCTGAGACCTCAACTTCTTCCGCGTGCTTCACCAGAGCAAACAAAACACGGCATATCTCACTTGCCATGACGGTCACTTTGCTGGCCGGCTTGAGTGCCGGAGCGGTTTTTGCTCAGTCGGCATCCGAGACCCAGATCCAACCAGCACCTGCACCGGCAACGGAAACGATGCAGCCCGCGCAGTCGCCGGCTGAGACGCCGAGCGCTCCGGCAGTCCAGCCTGTGCCGCCTTCCGCTGCCGCGCCCACACAGCCCGCGCCGGCCCAGCCTGCGCCCGCCGCAAGTAATCCCACGCCGGCAGCCGAAGGTGTTTCACCGCAGCCGACACAGACGGAGCAACCCGCTCCGACGAACGGTACGGCAGCGCCGAACGAGGTCTCCACCCCGGTTGAACCGGTAGTCGCCGAACCCGCAAGTGCCGGACATCGTGCTGATATCCCGCACAACCTGTCTCCCTGGGGCATGTTCATGGCGGCAGACTGGGTCGTGAAGGGCGTGATGATCGGTCTCGCTTTTGCATCGCTCGTCACCTGGACGGTCTGGGTGGCGAAGTCTATCGAGCTTGCCGGTGCACGGGTGCGCGCCGGTGCGACACTAAAGGTTATTCGCAGGGCGAAAACCCTGAACGAGGCGACTGAGGCCGTCGAAAAGAAGGGCGGGCCGGCAGCGCTGATGTTGCGCATGGCAACTCACGAAATGCAGCTTTCCGACGCGGTGGTCGAACACACCGACGGCGGCGGGATCAAGGAGCGTGTCTCCTCGGCCCTGTCACGCATTGAAACCCACGCCGGTCGCCGCATGTCGCGCGGAACGGGCGCCTTGGCGACCATCGGCTCCACCGCTCCCTTTGTCGGTCTGTTCGGTACCGTCTGGGGCATCATGAATTCCTTCATCAGCATCTCGGAATCGCAGACCACCAATCTCGCCGTCGTGGCACCCGGCATTGCCGAGGCGCTGCTTGCCACGGCAATCGGCCTTGTTGCTGCTATTCCAGCGGTGGTGATCTACAACGTCTTCGCCCGCTCGATCACGGGATACCGGCATTTGCTGGCGGATGCCGCAGCCGGCGTGGAACGCCTCGTCAGCCGTGACCTCGATTTCCGCCGCATTCCGCCGGGCAGCAGCAGCAAGCCCGCAGTGTCGTTGGTTGGGCGGTGATCGGTCATGGCTGGCGGTATTCGCGAAAATAGCGGAGACGATCTCTCCGAAAACCACGAAATCAACGTCACGCCTTTCATCGACGTGATGTTGGTTCTGCTCATCATCTTCATGGTTGCTGCACCGCTGGCGACCGTGGATGTGAATGTCGATCTGCCCGCATCCACCGCCAAGCCGGCGGAGCGCCCGGAAGAGCCGCTTTATCTGACCGTCAAGGATGATCTGTCGCTCAATCTCGGCAATGATGCGGTTGCCCGCGAAGCCCTGGCAGCGGCGATCGACCGGCAGACGAGCGGCAAGAAAGATACGCGAATTTTCCTGCGCGCCGACAAAGCCGTCGACTATGGCCACTTCATGGAAATCATGAACCTGCTTCGCGATGCCGGATATCTGAAAATCGCTCTGGTAGGGCTGGAAAATGCCGCTGCGGCAACGCAGCCAGCCGGTGCCGTTTCGCCCGCCGCGCCTTCAGTTCCAGGAACCGCGCCATGACTGAAAACGGCTACCCGCAGTCCCGACATTCCCGCCTAGGGGAAGCGGCGTTGTGGTCCGCCGCAGCACTGCTCATGCTGGGCGTTCATGCGGGTTTTGCCTATTACCTGATGCAGGAACCAGAGGAACTGGATGCCGGCGGGCCGCCGCCTGCCGCAATCATGATCGAAATGGCGGCCATACCGGAAGCCGTCAACACCGAGGAAACGACGCCTGCGCAGGACGTTGAAGATGCCGAAGAGGTAAAGAGCGACAACAGCCAGCCGGTAGAGGAAGTCACCCCGGAGGAGCCGCCGCCGCCTGAGCCGGTTGTGGAAACGCCGCCGCCGGAACCCGTGCAGCCGCCGGAACCGCCGGTCGAGGAGATCGTCGAACCGCAGGAAATTCCCGAACCGGTGGAGCCGATCGATCCCGTGCAGGAACAGATGATGGCGGAACTCGAAAATGTCGAGGTTCCCTTGCCCGTCATCCGGCCACCGCCGCCGCCGGTCGAAAAGAAGGTGGAGAAGAAAGAAACGGACGACAAGAAGAAGGTCGAGCGCCAGCGCCCCAAACCGCAACAGGCATCGGAACTGCGCGAAACGGCCAAGGCCGAGACACAGCAATCCGACCGGACGGCGGCATCGCGCAACAATGCCGGTTTCTTCTCTTCATCCTCCGCCTCGCCGGCAAAATGGGGATCGAAGGTTCGCTCGCATATCCAGAGGCGTAAGCCCCGCTCGCTTCGCAGCGATGCGATGACAGCGACCGTGCGGTTCCGGGTTAACGATACAGGCGCCATCAGCGGTGTCAGTGTGGTGCAGTCCACTGGTGATTCCTCCATCGACCAGCAGATTGCGGCCTGGATCCAGAGCGCGTCACCCGTGCCCGCGCCGCCACCGGATGCAAATAAGACAATCACCTTGCCGATCAGCATCCGCTAGATCAATTCCAAGGCCACGTCGCGGTTCTGCTGGAATAAGCTCTTGCCTGGCATGACGCCCTGCCGAAGGGCGAATGCGTGCCCAACCGGTATTCTCGATAAGATATCCATTTGGGCCTGAATTGCATTTCGCGAATGTTTTCGATGGTGTAGGTCTTGTCGACTTAACACGCAGAGGCATTCCGGAATGAAATTCTCAATCGCAGAGGCGGAGGATCTCGTATCCTCTATCTTTGAGCGTAACGGCGTTCTGCCGCAAAACGCCCGCTCCGTGGCGAAGGCGCTCGTGGCATCCGAGGCTGCAGGCCAGGGCGGCCACGGTTTTCGGCGTATCCCCGTTTATGTCCGTCAGGCGCGGGTTGGCAAGGTCAATGGCAATGCGCGGCCGGTGGCAAGTCGTGTCAAACCGGGTGTGCTTTCAATCGACGCTAACAACGGTTACGCCTATCCCGCGATCGACTGCGCCGTAGACGAGTTGCCGGACATGGCCCGGCAGCAGGGCATCGCGCTTGCCGCGATCCATCGCTCCCATCATGCAGGCGTCATGGCACTTACAGTCGAGCGTTTCGCGGAAATGGGCCTCGTGGCGCTGATGTTCGCCAATGCGCCTGCATCCATGGCGCCTTGGGGTGGCACCAAACCGCTCTATGGCACCAATCCGATTGCGTTCGCCAGCCCTGTTGGCGAGGCAGATCCGCTGGTGATCGATCTGGCGCTTTCCAAGGTTGCGCGCGGAAAGATTATGGCGGCCCGCCAGAAGGGCGAAACCATTCCGGGCGACTGGGCGCTTGATATGAATGGCCGGCCCACGACCGATCCCGAAGAAGCCCTGGCCGGAACGATGGTGCCTGCGGGCGAGGCCAAGGGGGCTGCCCTGGCGCTGATGGTGGAGATCATGGCCGCCGCGCTAACCGGTGGAAGCTTCGCCTTCGAGGCCTCTTCCCTTCTGGACGACAAGGGTGCGCCACCCTCTCTCGGCCATACGATCATCGCCATAGACCCCGTATCGTCGGGCGGTGCGGCCTTTACCGAGCGACTGGCGCTTATCGCCGGAGAGATAGAGAAGCAGGAAAACGTGCGTTTGCCCGGTCGGCGAAGCCAGGGCATTCGAAGGCAGGCGCTGGAAAGCGGTATCATCGTCGAAAGCGATATTCTTGCCGAGATTCAGTCGCTGTGAGGAACTGAAAATGAAAACCCGGCGGACCGGAAAGTCCGCCGGGTAAACCGTGTATGGCTGCCTTGCATTTGCGCCGATAGGCCGGAAATCATTTCCGACCCGCCTTTTGGTCCGCCGTCCCGCCATCGAAATGGTGGGTTTTTGGCGCAGAAAGCAACACATCCGGTTTTGGCTTACGGGAAGGGGACGATATCGCGTAAGCTTTTGGAGCGAGAGGGAAGCTCTAAATATCCTGTTCGATCAGTCCACGCAGCAGGGCGATGCTGACGGCATTCAGCAGATTGGCCGCACCCAGCCTTAGGCGGACCCGTTCCAGAGTATCTTTAACATCCGCTTCGTCCGCTCCCGTTATCAAGGCAATGTGAGAAGGATGTCGGCCCCGCGCAACGAGCCCCAGATATTGCCGCTCACGATCCGAAAGGACGATTTCACGCGCCTGGTGACGTTCATGCTGCGTTTTTGACGACATAGTCTTTCAGCCTCAAAAGAGATTGACCTTCCCAAAGCCGGATGTGGCCTCAGGAACCAGGCAATAAGCGGCTGATCTCGCAGCCAGCCGGTCCCGGCATGGGCATATCCTCGGCGATGAAAGAATGACTGCATCGTCCTTCCCAAAAACCTGAAATCGGTTCTTGTCCAGAACAATGTAAAATTCAAAGCTTTGGAATATTTTCCGTCATGCCCGAAGGCATATTGCGGCGTTCTATTAGGCGGTCTGCCATCTCAAGAGAATAACATCTCACGCCAAGTTTTGCGTTTTTATTGTTATGTTTCGATACATAATCCAATGAACGCCGACATATTTCCTAATTTTATTTTGGATATATGGAATATTGATGCTGGGAATGCGCCCTATACGGCGGAATGATGCGCGTGTGTCTTGCGAATATCCGTGGGCGTTGCCCCGAACCAGCGGGAAACGGAACGCGAAAACGCACCCGGCGTGGAATAGCCGAGCCTGTAGCTGATATCGGAAACCGGAAGATCGCTTTCCACGAGGAGCTTGAAGCCGGCATTCTTGCGAATGGCGTCCTTTATCTCGTTGAGATTAGTCCCAAGCTCGGCAAGCCGTCTTTGAAAACTGCGTTCCGACAGGTTGAAATAGGGGGCGATCTCGCTCAGCGAAAGCTCGGCATCCGACAGCCGCACCTGCATGTAACGCTTCACCTGATCGATGAAATGCGTGGCGTCTGCCGATGTCTCCGGCCGCAGCATCCGGCATTGCAAGTTCATCAGCTCGAACAGCCGCTCATCTGCATTTGGGTTGACCACGTCCAGAAGTGATGTGGGAAGACGCATGGTATGGATGGGTTGCGAAAAGCTGACGCGCTTGGTCATTCTTTCTTTAAATAGCTGAATATTAACCGGTTTCGGCCGTTCCAGACCGATCTCGATCAGGTTGACGCGCTCCCCCAGAATATCGCGAAGGCGCTGGATCAGAGCTGTCAGCGACAAATCCACATATTGATCGCGTTTGGCGATGACAGGCGCAAAGGACCACGACAGGGTTACGTGCGCGGCATCCGTGACCATGGTGAAATTGCTGTTATTGGTCGCGTAATAAACGTGATCCTGAAGAAAACGCAGGAAAGCCCGCACTGTCGGCGCGCTGATCAGGCCATATCCGAATGCGCCGGATGCGCCGGCGGGAAAGGTGGACGCGCATTGCAAACCAAAGGCGTCGTCGCCGGAAATCAACGCACATGTCTCGAGCAGGCGGCAAAATCGGTCGAGGCTGATGCGCTCCGTCACGCTGCCGAAAGTGGCGGGATCGATATCGAGAGCCTTGCAGATGGGGGCAATATCGATGCCCCGCGACCGTGCATAATTGGCGACGCCGGCGGCCAGACCGGCCACCACTGTT
Organism: Rhizobium sp. SJZ105; assembly: GCF_007828365.1. Taxonomy (NCBI): domain Bacteria; kingdom Pseudomonadati; phylum Pseudomonadota; class Alphaproteobacteria; order Hyphomicrobiales; family Rhizobiaceae; genus Rhizobium; species Rhizobium sp. SJZ105. The sequence goes on along the minus strand of NZ_VIUP01000001.1, from coordinate 1,722,363 downwards.
ATCTCGTCGCTGACCCTCTTTTCAGGCATCCCTCGCCTTGGCGTACCATGTTTGGAAATTGTCGCCTGATGGTAAGCGTTGGGAAGCCATTTGTCGAGCAGTTCGGCCTATGGAGTTTAAATGTGGCGACGGCAGGCGCTCTGCTCCAGCACCTGCATGATGGTTTTGCCCGCATCTTCCATGGAACCGCTATTGTCCACGGTCGTCACATCAAAATCTCCGACGACCGTGAGCGAACTGCGTTCCAGCCGCCGGAGAATATCCTCCCGGCTTTCCCGCCCGCGCTGCTCCAGCCGCTTCGCCAGCACGTCCGGCCGTGCAACGATGTTCACGACCTTGAGGCGCGCAAAGGCGGTGCCGAACTGGGGCAGGGCCGAGCGGGAGCCGTTGGCGATGACCACGTCTCCCGCATTAAGATGACGATAGACGGCGGCCGGAATGCCATATTTCAGCCCGTGCGCCTGCCAGGAAACGGCAAAAGCACCTTCGTCTTCCAGCCGGTTGAACTCGTGCATGGAAACGGCATCGTGATTTTCGCCGCCGGCATCGCCGCTGCGGGTAATGACCCGGCGGGTGAAATGAAAGCCCGGCCGCCCGGACAGCTGCGCTGCCGCATAATCCATCAGCGTGTCCTTGCCGGCCCCACTCGGGCCGACAATTACGATCATGGTTCCGGGCACAGTACCCAGTGTCTGGCCGTCAAGCCGGCTATCCTGTCCGTTGCCGGTCATGCCACGCGTTTGCCCTGACGCCAGACCGAGCGGGCGACGGGAACGCCGTCCTCACGGTGAACTCGGACCAGATCGGCCCGCAATCCCGTTGCGATGCTGCCGCGATCGCGAAGGCCCACCGTTCGTGCCGGCGTGGAGGTAACCATGCGCAACGCTTCCGGCAGAGTGATGGCTTCCACCTGGTCGGCGAGCAGGAACGGTGCGTAAAGCAGGCTGAACGGCACATAGTCGGAAGAGAGAACATCCAGCACGCCAAGTTCGGCAAGATCACGCGCGGCGATGTTGCCGGAATGGGACTTGCCGCGAACGATGTTCGGTGCGCCCATCAGCACGCTCATGCCGGCGCTGTGCGAAGCCTTTGCCGCCTCGACGCTGGTGGGGAACTCCGCGAGTTTCACGCCGTGCCCGATCGCTTCGCCCACATGCGCTTCTGTAGCGTCGTCATGGCTTGCAACGGTTATGCCGCGCTCGGCGCAGCGGGCCGCCAGGTAATCCCGGTGCTTGGCAGAAAACTCCGCCGATGCCGTCTGCCGGCGTCTGACGAACTCGGCGAAAGCCTCGTCGCTCAGTCCGCGCTTCTTCTGGTAATAGAAGATATATTGATCCATCGACTGGAACTGGCGCTGCCCCGGGGAGTGGTCCATCATCGAAATCAGCCGCACACGCGGATCGGTCTCAAAATCTTGGAAATGCTCGAGCACATCGGCGGAGGCGACTTCACAGCGCAGGTGCAGCAGGTGATCTGCCCGCAGGCGGTTCTGATCGGCAGCGGTTTCAATGGCATCCGCCATTTCCCGCATCTCGCCCTTCTTGAACCCGCCATCTTCGTCGGAGCCGAGCCGCAGGCAGTCGAAAACAGTGGTAATGCCTGATGACGCGACCTGCGCATCGTGAGCCTGAATGGCGGCGATCTTATCCCAGATAACCCCGGGACGCGGCGAATAGTGCTGTTCCAGATGGTCGGTGTGCAGTTCCACCAGACCCGGGATGAGGAAATCGCCTTCAAGATCCTCACCGGTCTTGGAGGCGCCTTCGCTGATATCGGCGATCTTGCCGTCACGGATCAGAACGGATCCCAGAATAATATCGTCTTCCAGAACGATACGGGCGTTGGAAAGGGCATGCTCGGTCATGGGTCAGCATCTTTCTTTGGCGGCTGGCCAAGCGGGTGCCAGCGATGAACGGTAAATGGTGCGCCGCGCGTTTCCTCAACGAACAAAGCGAGGCCGGAAATGGTGAGAGGCCGGTCGACGAACTCGGAAAACTTGGTCGAAAGCACATCCTGGATAGCGGGCGCGTCGCTTTCGTCGATGCGGCCCGTCAGCGTCATATGAAAGCGGAAGTCGTCCATGACATGCGGATAACCCCAGAGCGACAGATTTTGCCGCTGGCTTTCGGTCAGGTTTTGCGGGCGCCGGCGGGCAATGTCGGTTTCGGACAGGGGGGCGCGAAACCGGTCGAAATGGTCGACGATCTCAGCGGCAAAATCCTGCAGCGGCTGGTAGGTGCGATCCGGAACGAGCGCGAAAAACGGCCCGAGTGCGCCGATGACAACACGCGGAATATCGAAGACGGACTGGCTGGCCGCAAACTGTTCGAGGGCGGCGACGAGATCCGCTTCGCTGTATTTTTCGGAAAGCTCGAAGGGGGCTTTCAGCGTCGCGTGGAAACCGTAACGGCGCGGCTCCTCCGTCATCTCCGCATAAGCGGCATGGTCATCATGTTGCGCGCCGGAAAACGCATTGCGTCCCAGCCAGCGCGACGCCGCTTCAGTCAGTGGATGATCTTTAGCCGGAGAAAAATAGATGGCGTAGCGCACGGCAAGCACTCTTCGGTGTCATGGAAAACCTGGATGAAAAGCTATTTGGCGTGACTCGCCCGCTTCCCGCAAGGTCAGGAGTGCGAGGTAATCGCTTTCCGTGACAGAATGATGATGCCCCAAGAAAAAAAGCGCTTGAAACGCCGCGTGTCTCTCGAATGTCCGGAAGACGGATGCTGGCGCATTGAGGGGATGTATCTGACTTTGCAAAGAGGTTCCGGTTTTGCGCACGTCTCGGGAAGCGGGATAACCAAACCCCGCTCCCGCTTTATGAATTAATGCTGGGTTTTCCCGATCAGGCGCGACCGCAGGGAATTCGAGATGTGGTCGAACAGGAAAACCACGAAGAGAATGAGCAGCACCATATAAGCGACCTTGTCCCAGTCGGCATTGGTACCCATCGCTTCCAGCAGTTTCAAACCGATGCCGCCAGCGCCAACCGCACCGATGATCGTGGCTGAACGGGTGTTGCTTTCCCAGAAATAAAGCGACTGGGAAATGAAGACCGGCAGGACCTGCGGAAGCACGCCGAAACGATTGACGGCGATGGGGGAAGCGCCAACCGATTTGACGCCCTCGCGCTGCTTGTCGTCAACATTCTCCAGCGCCTCGGCATAGACCTTGCCGAGCGCGCCGGTATCGGTGAAGAAGATCGCGGCAATCCCGGGGATCGGCCCCGGACCGAAGCTGCGGGTGAAAAACAGCGCCCAGATCAGCATGTCGATCGAGCGCAGGAAGTCGAATAGACGCTTCATGCCCCAGTTGGCGGCCCTGTTGGCGGTGATATTGCGTGCGGCGAGAAAAGCGAGCGGCAGGGCAACGAGCGTGCCGAACAACGTGCCCACAAAGGCCATCACCAGCGTCTGCATCAGCTTGGAAAGAATATCGGCGTGCTGCCAGACACCATTGTCGAGGAAATCATCGACCATGTGGCTGATGTTGGAGCGCGTGGGATCGAGCCTTTCCCCCCACAGCGCCAGTGCGGCAAGGTCGCCGTAGCCCTTGCCCCAGAATTCCGATTTGGTATCGAACAGGAAGTTCGCCCACCCGAGGAACCGCCGCTGCACGTAAACCTGGCTGGTGCGGATTTCCGCCTGTCCGGCAAAACCGTAATGCACGAGAACCTTGTTGCCGTCCTGCGTGATCTCTTGCGGCAGGACCTCAGGGGCCAGAGCCTTGTCGCCATTGATGATGACGGGATAGTTCTTGCCGTCCACATAGACGTCCACCCGGGTCGGCGTTACGTCGAGACGGTTTTGCGTGCCCGCGTAAACGACGCTGTAGCCGCCATCCGGCAAGGGTTGCAGCCAGTCGATCGGCGCATCGGCGGGATATTGCATCCGGCTTGACCACTGCGGGTTCACCTTGCCGTCTTCGAAACGAAGGCGTGGCTGGGCCCGCCAGGAATACCAGTCCTGAATGTAGCTCGAAGCGCGATCCCATCGGCCCTGCATGAAAGCGGGGCCGACATTGAAGAAGAAAAAGCAGGCGGTGAGATAGACGAGGACGGCGACAATACCGGTCAGCAAGCCGTATCGCTGCATGAAGCCGCGATTGAAAATTGCGGGATGTGCGGCCGTCAGCCTCTCGCGGTCTGCGGTATTGAGAATGAAGCTGGACGACATCAGGCCGCTCCCCGTCCGAATTCGAAGGATTGATGGCCAATCAGCCTGCGGCGCAACCAGCTGGAAAACTGGTCTACGGCGATGATGGTGATCAGCAGCAGGATGATGATGGCATAGGTCTTGGAAGCGTGATCGTTACCGATCGACAGCCGAAAGACCTCGCCAATGCCGCCACCACCAACGGCGCCGATGATGGTCGAGGCGCGTACGTTGATTTCGGCACGCAGCAATGCATAGGACACGAAATTGGGCAGGACCTGCGGCACGATGGCAAAGCGAACCCGCTCCAGCCAGTTGGCACCCGCGGCACGCAGGCCTTCATCCGCCTTCATGTCGGCATTTTCCACGACTTCGAAGAATAGCTTCCCCAGAGCCCCGATGGTGTGCACGGAAATCGCGATGATCGCCGCGATCGGCCCGATCGATAAGATGGCAGTCAGCAATCCCGCGACGACGATCTCCGGAAAGGCGCGCAGAATCTCCATTACCCGGCGTACAACCCAGCGCACGAGGCCGGCACCGATAAGGTTGGTGGAGGCAAAGAAGCACAGCACAAATGCGAAAGTCGTGCCTATTATCGTCGAGACCAGCGCGATGTTGAGCGTGATGATCAGCTGATAGATGAAATGCGGTATGTAGAAACCGTTGGTGATGTAAACGCGATCCGCGACATAGTTGTATTTCAGCGAACCGTTGTCATAGGGCGACGGCAGGTCGAACATCGCCCGGAAGACCTCGAGCGGGCTATCCGGCACGAATGTTTTCATGAAGTCGAAAAAATATGGCAGGCGCTCGAAGAACTTGCCCGAATTGGCCTCATTGGCGAAATTCAGTGAGGCGGCAAGGACGATGAGGAAGATAACGAGCGACATAACGGTATAAATCCGCCGTGTCCTAAGCTGCTGTTGATAATGACGCATCACTGTTCGGGACGATGCGCTCAATCCCTCGGGGGTGAGGGTACCATGTTGCAGTGTGGTCGCCATGCCGCTTTCCTTTATTGGCAAAAGCGGCGATGCCGCAAGGCACCGCCGCTTCCGGATATGATCTGAGGATCAGCCGCCGATAACGGACTTACGGGCGTCGATGATCGTCTGGTAGAAAGCCGGGTCGACCTTGATGTAGGCAGTGTTCTTGCCCTGGGTGTAACCCTGGAAGCAGGCGAGATCCTTCTTCGGCAGTTCCATGAAGAAGTCTTCGACCTTCTGCTTCATGCTGTCACCGATCTTGTTGGCAACGAGAAGCGGACCGTTCGGGATCAGCGGGGACTTCCAGACCTGAACGATATCGTCCATGTCGAGGTTGCCCTTCTTGACCATCTGGTGAAGGTTGCCGCCGGAGTAGCCTTCTTCCCACTTGCCGACGCCCGAACCGAATGTCGTGCCGACGTCGAACTTTTTGTCGAGAACGGCGAGAACGAGGTTCTCATGGCCGCCGCCGAAGCCGGTTTCGGAGAAATATTCCTTGACCGGAACGCCGGTTTCCTTCGGGATCGATACGTTCGGGACGAGGAAGCCGGAGGTGGAGTCAGGGTCGGCGAAGCCGATCTTCTTGCCCTTGGCGTCAGCCAGAGACTTGATGCCGCTGTCCTTGCGGGCAACCATGATCGTGTAGTAGCCGCTGGAACCGTCAGAGCCGGTATAGGTCAGGATCGGATCGACGGCCTTGGGATCGGCAATGGCGATCTTGGCGTAGGAAGAAGCGCCCATGGATGCAATGTCGATGGTGCCGCCGAGCAGGCCCTGGATAACGCCGTTATAGTCCGGCGACGGGAAAACCTGAACTTCGGAAACGCCGGTTGCAGCCTTGAGGCCATCGGCAACGCACTTCGTGTTGCGGATCTGGTCGGCTTCATTTTCCGAACCGTCGAGACCGATACGCAGGACCTTGACGTCCTGAGCCATGGCCGAACCGGCCAGAACGCCAAGGGCGACTGCCGAAAGAAGGATTTTCTTCAACATGGACTTTCTCCTTTTTCCCGGCGAGCCGGAGTTTGTTGTGAAGTATCGGCCCTTGACGCGGGCGCAAACGATGCTGAGCGGTTCCTCAGAGCCCGGCGAGAGCCAGCGGTTCGGGACCGGCAGATTGCTGAACCGGACGCGCGGCAAGCTGCGCGCCGGGAATATTGATGCTGGTCGAGGTCATGGTCTCGTCGATGCCGGCGCCGTGTGAATCCGTGCCGTAAATCTCCGTGACCGCCGCCGCCGTCAGTTCGGCGGGTGTTCCGTCGAAAACGACTCGACCCTGCGACATGCCGATGATGCGTTCGCAATAATTGCGCGCCGTATCCAGCGTATGCAGATTGGTGATGACGGTGATGCCTTCACGCTCGTTGATGTCGCGCAGGGCGTCCATGACGATCTTGGCGTTCAGGGGATCGAGAGAGGCGATCGGCTCGTCGGCGAGAACCATCTTCGGAGACTGCATTAGTGCCCGGGCGATAGCGACGCGCTGCTGCTGGCCGCCGGAAAGCGTGCCCGCCGCCTGCATGGCTACGTGCTCGATGCCGAGCCGCTCGAGGGCGGCAATCGCCATCAGGCGCTCTTCATCCGTGAAGATGTTGAACAGGCTGAGCACGGTCGAACGGTGGTTCAGGCGGCCGAGCATGACATTGGTGAGCACGTCGAGACGTGGCACCAGATTGAACTGCTGGAAGATCATCGCGCAGTCGCGCTGCCAGTTGCGCAGGGCGGCACCCTTCAACGAAGAGACTTCCGTGTCGTTGAAATGAATGGAACCCGAGGAGGGATCGACGAGGCGGTTGATCATGCGCAGCAGCGTTGACTTTCCTGCGCCAGAACGTCCAATCACGCCAACCATCTGGCCTTGCGGAATTTCCACATTCACGGAATCGACCGCAGTGTGGTTGCCGAAACGGCGCGTGACTTGCTTCAGGTGAAAGCTCATTTCCCCGTCCAATCTTCTTCTGATGGGGTTCGACCTAACAGCGGTGCGTGAAGCGTGAATGTCAGTTTGATGAAGAAAATATTACAGAATGCGCAGATAAGGCGTGCGAGTGGTCGCCTGCGAACCTTTTAGTAGTCGTGCCACCGGATTGAGGCCGGCGGGTGTCTCGCAGACATGGTTAGGGAGACCCCGGAGCATGACCCCGGAATCTGCAGTTTCTTCGGTGTGGGGCGATTTTACCCGGCGTATTTCGCCACGAAATCCTCGGCGGCGAGGGTGCGGAAATCGTCCAGTGCGCCGCGCAGCGTTGCGTGGTCCCAGTCCCACCATTTGAGATCGTCCATGCGCTGGCCAAGGTCCGCCGGGAAGCGGTTCCTGATCAGCCGGGCGGGTACGCCGCCGACGATGGTATAGGGCGCAACGTCTTTCGACACGACCGCGCCGGCCCCGATTACCGCACCGTTTCCGATTGTGACGCCAGGCAGGATGGTCGCGCCATGGCCGATCCAGACATCGTGGCCGATCACCACGCGCTTGGCGCGGCGGGCGGCGAAGAAGTCATTTTCATCATCGGCGTCGTCCCAATAATTGCGGGCACGGTAGGTGAAATGGTGAAGTGTGGCGCGCGACATCGGATGATTGGTCGCGTTGATGCGGACGGATGCGGCGATGTTGACGAATTTGCCGATGGTGGCGCACCAGATCGCACCGTCCTGCATGACATAGGAATAGTCGCCCATCTCCACTTCCTCGATGCGGCAGCGTTCCGAAATTTCGGTATAGCGGCCGATCGATGAATTGGTGACGCGGGCACTTTCGTGGACAACAGGTTCGAGACCGACCTTCACACTCATGCCGCTGCCTTCCGGGGGGAGAATTGCGAGACATCCAGAACGCGATCGGCCACGGCTTCCCGCACTTCCTCGTCATGGAAAATACCGAGCAAGGCCGTCCCTTTGCACTTCTTTTCCGCGATCATCTCCACGACCACCCGTCGGTTGGCGGCATCCAGGGATGCGGTCGGTTCATCGAGAAGCAGGATCGCGTGATCGGTGATGAAACCGCGTGCGATGTTGACGCGCTGCTGCTCGCCGCCGGAAAAGGTTGCTGGCGGCAGCGACCACAATTCCCGCGGCAGGTTGAGTTTCGAAAGCAGAACGGCTGCCTGCTCGCGGGCCTCTTCCGCGGCAACCTTGCGCGCAAAAAGCGGCTCGGCGACGACGTCGATCGCCGGAACGCGCGGCACGGTGCGCAGAAACTGGCTGACATACCCGATGGTGCGATGGCGAATCTCGAGGATGGTGCGCGGCGAGGCGCTGCCCATGTCGATGACCTGATCCTCGTGGCGGATGAGAATCTGGCCGCTGTCGATGGCATAATTGCCATAGAGCATTTTCAGGATCGAGCTTTTGCCGATGCCGGACGGGCCGCCGAGCACGACACATTCTCCGCCGGACACGGAGAAACTGACATCGCGGACAACAGGCAGTTCGATGCCATCGCGAAGATGCATGGTGAAGCTTTTGAAGACTTCCGAAACGATGAGGGGTGTCGGCATGGCGTCAAACCTGCAAAATGGAGGAAACAAGCAATTGCGTGTAGGGTTCGCGCGGATCATCCAGCACCCGGTCTGTCAGACCGTGTTCGATGACGTCACCACCCTTCATCACCATCATGCGATGGGAAAGCAGCCGCGCGACCGCCAGATCGTGGGTGACGACGATAACGGCGAGGCCGAGATCGTTGACGAGACCCCGCACGAGATCGAGCAGGCGTGCCTGCACCGAGACATCGAGGCCGCCGGTCGGTTCGTCCATGAAGACGAGTCGTGGTGAGGTCACCAGGTTGCGGGCAATCTGCAGACGCTGACGCATGCCGCCGGAAAAGGCGCGAGGCTGGTCGTCAATGCGGTCGGTGCCGATTTCCACCCGTTCCAGCCACTCGCTGGCTGATTGCCGGATATTGCCGTAATGCCGGTTACCGACAGCCATAAGCCGCTCGCCGACATTGGCGCCGGCCGAAACCGCCATGCGCAGTCCATCCGCTGGGTTCTGGTGCACGAAACCCCAGTCTGTCCGCATCAGGAAACGCCGTTCGGCCTCGCCCATATGATAGAGGTCTCGCACCGAGCCATCGCGCATGCGATATTCCACGCTGCCAGCCGTCGGCACGAGCCGTGTGGAAATGCAGTTGAGAAGCGTGGTCTTGCCGGAGCCGGATTCGCCGACGATTGCCAGAACCTCGCCCGGATAAAGCTCGAAGGAGACGTTACGGCAACCGGCGCGGTCGCCGTAATATTTCGAAACGTCCCTGACTTTCAGAAGCGGTGCGTCGCTCATTCTGCGGCCTCCTTCACATCCGCCAGCAAATGGCCCTTGTGGCCATGGGCGCGGCGGTCTTCGCAATGGTCGGTATCGGAGCAGACGAACATCCGCCCGCCCTTGTCGTCCAGCACCACCTCGTCCAGATAGACATTCTCCCCGCCGCACAGCGCGCAGGGCTTGTCGAAGCTCTGGATTTCAAACGGATGGTCCTCGAAATCCAGGCTGACGACATCCGTGTAGGGTGGCACGGCATAGATGCGCTTTTCGCGCCCGGCCCCGAACAATTGCAGGGCGTCCGACAGGTGCATTTTCGGATTGTCGAACTTCGGGGTTGGCGAGGGGTCCATCACATAGCGCCCCGCAACCTTCACCGGATAGGCATAGGTGGTGGAGATACGGCCGTTGCGGGCGATGTCCTCATAAAGCTTGACGTGCATCAGGCCGTATTCCTCCAGCGCATGCATGACGCGGGTTTCGGTCTCACGCGGCTCGAGGAACCGCAAGGGTTCAGGAATGGGAACCTGATAGACAAGCACCTGCCCCGAATGCAGTTCTTCTTCGGGAATGCGGTGCCGCGTCTGGATGATGGTTGCATCCTTGGTGCGGGTGGTGACGGCGACATCAGCGACTTTCTGGAAGAAGGCGCGGATGGAAACGGCGTTGGTGGTGTCGTCGGCGCCCTGGTCGATAACCTTCAGGACATCGTCTGGACCGAGGATGGCGGCGGTCACCTGCACGCCGCCGGTGCCCCAGCCGTAAGGCATAGGCATTTCACGGGAAGCGAAGGGAACCTGATAACCGGGAATGGCAATTGCCTTCAGGATCGCCCGGCGGATCATCCGCTTGGTCTGTTCGTCCAGATAGGCGAAGTTGTAGGCAGCCAGCCCGTCGTCGAATGAAACTTCTTTAAGCATTGCGCGTTAACCTTGCGAAAAAAGGAGTACAAGCTCATGGAGATTGGAATTCTTGCAGCCGTGTTCTTTGCCGCTTTTGCAGCATTGACCGTCTTTTGCGCCTATTGGTTCGGCGAGCAGCACAGTCGCTGATTTATTCGGCGGCATCTCTCATCCATTCCCCGGCATCGGTGTCGGTCGCGTCGAAATCGGCGCGCATTTTGCGCACCAGGCCCAGTTCGGCCTGAAAATCCACGTAGTGCGGCAATTTCAGATGTTCGACAAAGCCCGTCGCCTGAACATTGTCGGCGTGCGAGATGACGAATTCCTCGTCCTGCGCCGGGGCAACCACATCCTCACCGAATTCAGCGGCGCGTAGCGCACGGTCGACCAGTGACATGGCCATCGCCTTGCGCTCGCTCTGGCCGAACACCAGACCGTAACCGCGGGTGAATTGCGGAGGTGCCTTGGCGGAACCCTTGAACTGGTTGACCATCTGGCATTCGGTGACCTTGATTTCGCCGACCGAGACAGCAAAACCGAGCTCCGGCACATCCAGTTCGACCTCCACCTCGCCGATGCGGATTTCACCGACGAACGGGTGTGTGCGGCCGTAACCGCGCTGCGTCGAATAGGCGAGCGCCAGAAGAAAGCCCTCGTCGCCGCGTGCAAGCGATTGCAGGCGCAGGTCGCGCGCCATCGGAAACTCTATTGGTTCGCGTGTAAGATCGCCGGCAACGTGGTCGTCCGGCATGTCGCCGTCACTTTCGATCAAGCCTTCTTCGGCGAGAATGTCGGATACGCGCATGACGTATTCTGTCTCTCCTTCACGGATGGCAGGGATCTCGACAGCTCCGTCCTCCAGCAGCGAGGGATCGAGCAGGCGGTGGGTGTAATCGAAGGTCGGTCCCAGCAATTGCCCGCCCGGCAAATCCTTGTAGGTTGCCGAAACGCGCCGTTGGACCGTCATCTTCGCAGTATCCACGGGAACAGAATAGCCGAAACGGGGCAGGGTCGTGCGGTAGGCGCGCAGCAGGAAAATCGCTTCTATCATGTCGCCGCGAGACTGCTTGACGGCAAGGGCGGCCAGCGACTGGTCGTAAAGCGAAGCCTCCGCCATGACCCGGTCAACGGCGAGCGAAAGCTGCGAAACGATCTGCGCCACCGTCATGGCGGGCAGGTCGCGGTCTCCGCGCCGCTTGTCGGCCAGAAGCCGGTGGGCGTTGGCGATGGCGGTTTCCCCGCCTTTGACAGCAACATACATCTTATGCCTCCACGGGTTGAATGCGCGTTGTGCGTGGCAGGCAGACGAATTTGTCGCCAGCCGTCAGGATGACGTCGATGCCGCGCGGGAAGATGGCGTTGTTTTCCGCCCATAGCCTCGGGAATATGTCCGGCAGGCCGGATGGGCTAATGATGTTGATATGGCGGATGCCGGGGCCGGACAGCAGCAGTTCCCGTCCGCCGTCAAGATCGGGCAATTCGATGATGACCGTCGTGGAACGGTCGGGGTATTCCTGACTGCCCTGGGCAAAGAGACCGAAGGAGGCAATTGCGCTTCCCGCCTCAATGACGGCGAAATGCGCCGCGTTTTTTTCCTCTGTTGTAACCGCCCCGGTGTGAAACCCGATCCATCCCGGCACCGTGGTTTTGCGTAGCGCGCCGCTCAGCCAGACCGGCGTGTCATGGTCGCAAAGTGCAAGAAGAACGGCGCCGCTGGCCGCACCAAGCGGCAGCGGCGGGGCAACTGTTGTTTCGATCGTTTGCGCTGTGCCTGGCCGGGCCATGCCGTCCATGAGCTTCTTGAAGATTCGCTGTGAATCGAAAACGGCGTCGGAAAAACCGCCCGTCAATGCTTCGGCTTTCACGCCCATCAATCCTCTCCTCGAACCATGGTGAAGAAATCCACACGAGTTGCGGCTGTTTCTTTCGTTTTCCGATCTTTCTCCTCGGCCAGTCTTTTTTCGACCGGTGAAAGAAGCTCGGTCTCGATGAAGCCGCGTGTCGGGTTTTCCTGCCAGAGCGCATCGAAAACCGCAGCGTACCAGGCCTTCTTGCGACCGGTGCCAAGCACATGCGCATGGCCGACGGTGCCGGATGCGAGCTTCACGGTTGCCCGGGTCACGGTGGTTTCGCCCAGATTAAAGGGCGCACCGCCGCCGCCGATGCGGCCCTTGACCATCACGAGGCCGGTTTCAGGCCCGCGCACGTTTTCCGTCTGCGGGCTGGCATCCTGCCGGCTCCAGACGGCCTCAAGTTCCTGAACGGTGGCGCGGGCAAGAAGTGCTGCCACCCGTTTCCTTTCCGCATGTGAATTCGCAGCTTCGTTATTCATCGCTTGACCTCTAATGTCTATTGATATAGACAACTATACAATATAAGTTACAATTAACGTCGATGAATGACAAGCGTGTGACATGAGCCCTTCGGCAGCGATGAAAAGAAAGAACGGCGTGGCGCTCTGGCGACAGATCGCCGACAGGATCAGGGGCGAGATCGCAGCGGGCGATCACGACGCAACCGGCATGTTGCCGCCAGAAATGACGCTGGCCGAAAAATTCGGTGTCAACCGCCATACCGTCAGGAGCGCCATTGCCGCGCTGGCAAGCGAAGGCATTCTCGAGGCGAGGCAGGGGCGCGGCACGATGATTGCGCGCAAGGAACGACTGAGCTTTCCGATTTCACTGCGCACACGGTTCACGGCCGGTATCAGCGATCAGGTGAAGGATATGCAGGCGCTGCTTCTTTCCCACACCACCGAGCCGGCAAATGCCGACTTGGCGGCACGGCTGCAATTACAGCCGGGTGCACCGCTTGTGCGTCTGGAAACCCTGCGAAAGGCCGACAGCCGGCCGGTTTCCCGCTCGACCACGTGGTTTCCGGCGGACCGTTTTTCAGGGATAGGGGAAGCCTATCAAAAAAGTGGGTCGATCACCGCCGCCTTCGAAATGCTGGGCGTCGCGGATTATGTGCGCATCTCTACCGTCATTTCCGCGAGCCACGCTGATACGCAGGATCTGGCCGATCTCGAATTGTCGCCGGGCGCAATACTGCTCGTCACTCAGGCGCTGAACGCGGATATGGACGGCATTCCCGTGCAATATGCCATCAGCCGGTTCTCGGCCGATACGGTTGAGTTTACCGTGGAAAATTAAGGCGCAGACATAGACTGAAGCGTTATTCTGCCTGCGAAAGGCCGAGAACATCCAGCATCGAATAGAAGCCCGGCTTCTTGTCGAAGGCCCAGACCGCCGCCGCAATCGCGCCGCGTGCGAAGATGGAGCGGTCGCCGGCGTAGTGGGAAAGCTCGACGCGCTCTCCCTCGCCAGCGAAGATCACCGAATGTTCGCCGATCACCGAGCCGCCGCGCAGCGTCGCAAAACCGATTGTGCCCGCTTCGCGCGCACCCGTATGCCCGTCACGCACACGAACGGAGGAGGTGGCGAGATCGACCTTGCGGCCCGCTGCCGCCGCTTCGCCGAGCAGCAGCGCTGTTCCGGAGGGCGCGTCCACCTTGTGTTTGTGGTGCATTTCCAGGATTTCGATATCCCAGTTCTGCGCATCCAGTGCCTTGGCGGCCTGCTGCGTCAAAACGCTGAGCAGATTGACGCCGAGGCTCATATTGCCCGATTTGACGATGCGGGCATGGCGTGACGCTGCCTTGAATTTTTCCTCGTCGCCCAGTGAGCAACCGGTGGTGCCAATGACGTGCACGATGCGGGCCTGCGCGGCGAGACCGGCGAAAGTGACGCTGGTTGCAGGCGAGGTGAAGTCGATCACCCCTTCCGCATGCAGGAATGCCTGCAAGGGATCGCTGGTGATCTCGATGCCGATTGGTCCGAGACCGGCAATCTCGCCGGCATCGCGGCCAACAAAAGCAGACCCTTCGCGCGCCACGGCGGCATGCAGCGTTACACCCGGTGTCTGGTGAATAAGGCGGATCAGCGCCTGTCCCATGCGGCCCGCCGCACCAACCACCACCAGTTTCATATCGCTGCCGCTCATGCCTTCACTCACTTTTCACGTCCTGCCGTTCAAGGTCGCCATTCAATTGACTGACCCATACCTCACCGACGTTAATGACCGCCCGCCCGCTTCGCAAGCCTGTCCCAAGCGCAGATCAGGCTCTCCAGCGCCGCCCGTCGAGTGAAAGGCCGAAATCCGAAGGGGTGCGCGCGTAGGTGGCGAGACCGGAAAGGGCCGCCTGTGGATGCGTAACGACGAAGGTGGGAATGCTGCGCATCAGGGCACTGTGCGGCGCCTTGTCTTCGAACGCCGCCCGGAATTCAGGGCTTTTCAGCGCCGGAACGATTTTCTGCGAAATGCCACCTGCGAGATAGACACCGCCCTTGGCCATGAAGATCAGGGCAAGGTCACCCGCCACACGGCCGAGATAGGTGCTGAAAAGCGAAAGCGTCTCTTTCGCCTGCGGGTTCTGGCCCGAAAGCCCCTGCGAGGTTATGTCGGCCGGATCGGAAAAGATCGGCTCGATGCCATCGGCGGTGCAGATGGCCCGGTAAAGATTGACCAGCCCGCGCCCGCAAAGGATCTGTTCGCCGGCGACACGGCCCTCGATGGTCTCGATATGCGGAAAGACCGCATAGTCACGCGCGCTTCTGGGGCCGATATCGATGTGGCCGCCTTCGCCAGGCACTGGAAACCACATATGCCGGGCGTAAACCAGACCGGCAACGCCAAGGCCTGTGCCTGGTCCGAGAACGACGCGCGATGCCAGCATGTCTTTTTTGCCGGAGCCGATAGAATCGCGGTTGTCGTCGTCGAGCGCGGCAATAGCCAGTGCCTGCGCCTCGAAATCGTTGATGACGATGACGTCTTTCAGGCCGAGTTTGGCCAGCATATCTTTCGGCTTCACAACCCAATGGCAGTTGGTCAGCGGAATTTCGTCGCCTTCGATGGGGCCGGCGATCGCAAGGATGGTCGACACGGGCTGAAGCGAGGTCTTGTCCAGAACCGCCTGCTGGATGGCGTCGTCAATTGTCGGATATTCCGCTGTTTTCACGGTGGTGAGGTGCACCGGTTCCGCAAAGGAATCGATCAGAATGGAAAAGCGGGCATTGGTGCCGCCGATGTCGCCAAGAAGGATCGGAAAGGAAAGATATTCGGTATCGGACGTCTTCGGCATAACCTGTTCCATGTTGGCGCGTCATTCGGCGAGGTTGAAGTCGATCAGGTTTTCTGCGGTGGCGCGATTGAGCGCCATGGGAATGTCGTAAACCGTGGCAAGCCGCGTCAGCGCCTTCACATCCACATCATGCGGCATCGCCGTCAGCGGGTCGGTGAAGAAGATAAGCATATCGACCTCACCGGTGGCGATCATCGCACCGATCTGCTGGTCACCGCCAAGCGGGCCGCTTTTGAGGCGAATGACGCTGAGGCCGGGGCATGCTTCCTGAACGCGCCCGCCGGTGGTGCCGGTGGCGACGATCTTGAAGCCGGAAAGCGCCTTTTGGTGATGACGCGCAAAATCCGCCATATCGTCTTTTTTCTCGTCGTGAGCGATGAGTGCGATACAGCGTTGTTCTGCCATGTCCCCAGCCTGTTCCCGTAAAGAATTAAATCGATTTGAAGCCTTCTATAACAGCTTGTCCCCATTTGAAAAGGGAAGCTGTTTAATGCCGCATTTCTGTTTCAGTTCAATGTCGGGCGCTGGGTCGGAAGCGGAATATCCGCAGGTGGCTGAATGGCCGGAGCGTTCTGGATGATCTGTTCCACGCCTTGCTGGCGCACGGCCTGGGCCGGGGAATATGCCTGGGCAGCAAAACCTTCCGTATTGGCGGATGGGGCGGCGGCCACGGCGGCACAGGCTGCGGGCAGATCGGAGACCATGACCTGACGGGGTTTCACCGGCTTGGCATTGGGGTCTTTCTTCGGCGGCGCCCATGGTTCCTTGGTGAACCACCAGGCCAGCGACTTGTCGCAACCGTCACCTTTGCCAACTTCGGCCTGAGGTTTGCAGTTGGGCGCGCCGGGCGGGCATTCCAGCCGGATGTGGAAATGTTCGTCGTGACCGTAGATTGGCCTGATCTTGCCCATGAACGTGCGGTCGCCGGTCCATGTCTGGCAGAGTTTCTGCTTGATTGCCGGGTTCACGAAGACCCGCTCCACCTGCGGATAGCTCGCTGCCATCATTACCAGCCGTGCATTGAGCGGCGACCATTTGCGGTCATCGACCGTCAGGAACTTGGACTTATCAAGCATGGAAATGAAAGGCAGCGTCTCGCGCTGCTGCACCGTCAGCCTCGGGTTCGGCATGGGCCGCCACCACACATCGACATCGAGGCCGATCTGGTGCGAGGCATGGCCTGTCAGCATCGGTCCACCGCGGGGCTGTGAGATATCGCCAAGCAACAGGCCCGGCCAGCCGATTTTCTGTGCATCCTGCGAAAACCGCTCGAGGAAGGAAATCAGCTGCGGTTGGCCCCAGTTGCGATTGCGGGAAAGGCGCATGGCTTGCCACGTCGGGCCATCTGCGGGCATGGCGATGGCGCCGGACTGACATCCCTTTGCATAGGAGCCGATCGGCTGGGAGCTATTCGCAGATGGCAGGTCGATGTGGCCGAATACTTCTTTCGCGGGCCTGTCCTCGGCCGATGCGATTTGCGTCTGCAACTGGAGCGCCGAAACGACCGAAATCGCCAGCATGGCCGCCTTGAAAACTCTGGATGATCCCGCCGTCATATATTCGTGCCCGTTCCGACTAAATGATTCTCTCGCCCCTCAGGATAAACTGGATCGGGATTTTGTTGAAACCATGTTTCAAGCCGCCCGCACCAAGGCATGCGAATAAAGGCCTCAATAAAGAGCTTGTGAGCCGGAGCATCTGTTTTTTGCCAATGTTTGTTTTATGCTCTCTTCAACAAACACGAAAACAGGGAACGTCCCGAATGAAATTGGCACCGCTGAAATCCCGGCTCCTCGTCGCTCTTGCGGCCTCCGCCATGCTGATGCCGGCGGCCGCCTCCGCACAGTCTGCGGATGTGTGGCGAAAGGGAATCTCGACGGTCGGTGAATTGAAGCATCCCGATGGTTTTGATCATTTTGACTATGTGAACACCAAGGCGCCGAAAGGCGGCACACTACGCCTGTCGACGTCGGGAACCTTCGACACGCTCAATCCGCTGCTCGCCAAGGGTGAGGCGGCCACAGGTCTTTCGCTGGTTTTCGACACTCTGATGAAATCGACTGAAGAGGAACTCTCGGCCTCCTACGGTCTCCTGGCAGAGGGCGTGAGCTATCCCGACGATATCTCCAAAGCCACCTTCAGGCTGCGCGCAGAAGCGAAATGGGCCGACGGCAAGCCGGTGACGCCGGAAGATGTCGTCTTCAGCTTTGAAAAAGCCAAAGATCTCAGCCCGCAGCTTGCGACCTATTACACCCATGTCACAAAGGCAGAGGTGACGGGTGAAAGGGACATCACCTTTACCTTCGATGAAAAGAACAATCGCGAATTGCCGCAGATCGTCGGGCAGTTACTGATTGTTCCCAAACACTGGTGGGAGGGCGTTGGTCCGGATGGCAAGCCGCGCGACATATCGCGTGGCACGCTGGAGCCGGTGATGGGGTCTGGCCCCTATAAAATAGCGTCGCTGTCTCCCGGATCGACGATGACCTATGAGCGACGTGACGACTATTGGGGCAAGGACATCAATGTGAATGTCGGCCAGCACAATTTCAAAACAATCACCTATACCTTCTTTGCCGATCAGGACGTCGAGTTCCAGGCTTTCAAATCAGGCACGGTCGATTTCCGGCAGGAAGCTTCTTCCAGCCGCTGGGTCACTGGTTATGATTTTCCGGCCGTCAAGGAAGGCCGCGTCACAAAGGAGGAATTGCCGAATATCTATCGCGCCGTCGGCATCATGCAGGCCTTCGTGCCGAACATGCGGCGGGAGAAGTTCCAGAACCCGAAACTGCGCAAGGCGCTTAACTATGCTTTCGACTTCGAAGAGCTGAACAGGACGCTGGCTTACGGTCAGTTTCAGCGCATCAACAGCTTTTTCATGGGCAGCGAGCTCGCCTCTTCCGGCTTGCCGACCGGTCGTGAACTCGAAATTCTTCAGGAGTTGAAGGATCAGGTGCCGCCGGAGGTCTTCACCACCGAATATAGCAATCCCGTCGCGGGTGAACCCGCCAAACAGCGGGACAATCTGCGCGAGGCGGTCAAGCTGATGAAGGAGGCCGGTTATGAGCTTCGCGGCAACCGCATGGTCAACGCGGCGAGCGGGCAGCCGCTGGATATGGAGTTTCTGATCGATTCCTCCGGCATGGAAAGAACCATCCTGCCCTATGTCCAGAACCTGAAGAAGATCGGCGTCAATGCGACCATCCGCACCGTCGATGCCTCGCAATATACCAACCGTACCCGCAGCTTCGATTTCGACGTTGTGGTCAAGCTCTGGGCGACGTCGGCAAATCCCGGAAACGAACAGGCGGATTTCTGGGGTTCGGCGGCGGCCGACCGGCAGGGCTCCAACAATCTCGCCGGCATCAAGAACCCTGCCGTCGACGCTTTGGTCAGGAAGGTCATATTTGCGCCCAACCGGGATGAGCAGGTGGCCGCCGCGCGGGCGCTTGACCGGGTGCTTCTGGCAAACAGCTACGTCATACCGCAATTTTATCGCGGCGAGATGTTCGTCGCTTACTGGAACACGCTCATCCGTCCGGAAAACCTGCCGCAATATGGCATCGGTTTTCCGGAAGCATGGTGGTCCAGCCAGGCCGCGAACTGACGCCGCGCTTGCTTTCGCGCCGAAGGCTTGATTCACATAGGGCGAGACGAATCGCTTGGATCGCGCAAGGCAGCGCTTTCAGGAAAGGACCGGGTTTGACAGAAACGAAAACCGCTGACGTATCAGCCGGGAGCAAAGGCTGATGGGCGCCTATATTCTCAGACGTCTGGCGCTGATGATCCCGACCATTATCGGCATTATGGGCATTTCGTTTCTTGTCATCCAGTTCGCGCCGGGCGGGCCGGTGGAACAGGTCGTCGCGCAACTGACTGGGCAGGGCGACAGCGCCTCCGACCGCCTCTCCGGCGGCGGCGATCTTACGGGCCAGTCCGGCGGTTTCGATGAAAGCGGCTCGAAATATCGCGGTGCGCAGGGCCTTGATCCGGAGCTGATCGCCAAGCTTGAGAAACAGTTCGGTTTCGACAAGCCGCCGCTCACCCGTTTTCTCGAAATGATGTGGAATTACATACGCTTCGATTTCGGCGACAGCTTCTTCCGCAATTCCTCGGTCATCGATCTCATCATCGACAAGCTGCCGGTCTCGATGTCGCTCGGCTTCTGGATCCTGATCATCTCCTACATGATCTCCATTCCACTCGGCATCAAGAAAGCCGTTTCCGACGGCTCGACCTTTGATATCTGGACATCAGGCATCATCATCATCGGTTATGCCGTTCCAAGCTTCCTGTTCGGCATTCTTCTCATCGTGCTTTTCGCCGGCGGATCGTTCTTCGACTGGTTCCCGCTGCGCGGTCTGGTATCGGACAATTTTGACCAGCTGAACTGGTGGCAGAAGATCATCGACTATTTCTGGCACCTGACCCTGCCGCTGATAGCGCTGTCGCTTTCGGCTTTCGCGACGACGACGCTTCTGACGAAGAATTCCTTCATCGACGAGATCAAGAAGCAATATGTCGTGACCGCCCGCGCCAAGGGCCTTAGCGAACGTAAGGTTCTTTATGGCCACGTCTTCCGCAATGCGATGTTGATCGTGATCGCCGGTTTTCCGGGCGCCTTCATCTCGGCATTCTTCACCGGTTCGCTGCTGATCGAGAATATCTTCTCGCTGGATGGCCTAGGCCGCCTCGGTTATCTCTCGGTCGTCAATCGCGACTACCCGATCGTGTTCGGCACGCTCTTCATCTTTTCGCTGATGGGCCTCGTGGTCAGCCTCCTATCCGACCTTATCTACACATGGATCGATCCGCGAATCGATTTCGAGCGGAGGGACGTGTGATGACGCTTGCCCATACCGCCGCAACGGAAACGTTGGTAAAGCCGAAGCGCCCGTGGTTTTCACCAACCACCAAGCGCCGCTGGCAGAATTTCAAGGCAAACCGGCGCGGTTACTGGTCCTTCTGGCTGTTCCTGATCCTGTTTTTCCTGAGCCTGATTGCGGAATTCATCGCCAATGACAAACCCATTTTCGCTTCCTACAAGGGCGAATTTCTGGTGCCGGTCATGGTCGATTATCCGGAGGAAAAGTTTGGCGGGTTCCTTGCCCAGACTGACTACAAATCCTCCTTCATTCAGGACGAGATCAACGCCAATGGCTGGATGATCTGGCCGCCGATCCGCTATTCCTATCAGACGGTCAATTCCAACATTCCGCATTCCGCGCCCACGGCACCCTTCTGGCTGATGGATGAAAAGGACCGCTGCTCGGCCTATCCGCAGGGTAATGCCGATCCCGGCTGTACGCTCGGCAATCTCAATTGGCTCGGAACCGACAATCAAGCGCGCGACGTCACGGCGCGGATGATCTATGGCTTCCGTATTTCCGTGCTTTTCGGCCTGACGCTGACGATCGCTTCCGCCCTCGTTGGGGTGACTGCCGGCGCCATCCAGGGTTATTTCGGCGGCTGGACGGACCTGCTGTTGCAGCGTTTCATTGAAATCTGGTCATCCATGCCGGTGCTTTACATCCTGCTGATCATCGCGGCTATTCTGCCGCCGGGTTTCTTCGTGCTGCTTGGCATCATGCTGCTGTTTTCATGGGTCGGCTTCGTCGGCATCGTGCGGGCGGAATTCCTGCGTGCCAGAAACTTCGAATATGTCCGCGCCGCCCGCGCCCTTGGCGTCGGCAACTGGACAATCATGTTCCGGCATCTTCTGCCAAACGCCATGGTGGCAACACTGACCTTCCTGCCGTTCATCCTCTCCGGCTCGATCACCACTTTGACCTCGCTCGATTTCCTCGGCTTCGGCATGCCGCCGGGATCGCCATCGCTGGGCGAGATGATCGCGCAGGGCAAGAACAATCTTCAGGCGCCCTGGCTTGGCCTCACGGCCTTCTTCACCATGTCCATCATGCTGTCGCTGCTGATCTTCGTCGGCGAGGCGGTGCGAGACGCCTTCGACCCACGCAAGACGTTCCGGTGATCGCCATGATGGAAACAAAGACCCAGCCGCTTCTCTCCGTCCGTGATCTCTCCGTTGCCTTTCATCAGGGTGGAGCGACCAGCGTCGCCGTAGATCATGTCTCCTTCGACGTGATGCCGGGCGAAGTTGTCGCCCTGGTAGGGGAATCCGGCTCGGGAAAATCGGTCACGGCGAACTCCATTCTCAAATTGCTGCCCTATCCGGCGGCGAGCCATCCTTCGGGCAAAATCCTGTTCGACGGCAAGGATATGCTGACCCTGCCGGAACGCGCGTTGCGCGCTGTTCGCGGCAACGACATCACCATGATTTTCCAGGAGCCGATGACCTCGCTCAACCCGCTCCACACCATCGAGCGGCAGATCGGCGAGATTCTGGAGCTGCATCAGGCAATCACCGGCGCTGAAGCGCGGGCGCGCACGCTGGAACTGTTATTGCAGGTGGGTATCCGCGAGCCGGAAAAGCGCCTGAAGGCCTATCCGCATGAATTGTCCGGCGGCCAGCGGCAGCGCGTGATGATCGCCATGGCGCTTGCCAACCGGCCGAAACTGCTGATCGCAGATGAACCCACGACCGCACTCGATGTAACCGTTCAGGCGCAGATCCTTGAACTGCTGAGCGACCTCAAAAATCGGCACGGCATGTCCATGCTGTTCATCACCCACGATCTCGGCATTGTCCGTAAGTTTGCCGATCGTGTCTGCGTGATGACCAAGGGAAAGATCGTCGAGACCGGCACGGTGGAACAGGTGTTTACCGATCCGCAGCATGCCTATACCCGCCATCTTCTGGCTGCCGAACCCAAGGGCGAGCCGCCGCTTTCCGATGCCAGCAAACCTGTCGTCATGCAGGGCGACGACATAAAAGTCTGGTTCCCGATCAAGGCGGGGCTGATGCGCAAGGTGGTCGACCACGTGAAGGCGGTTGACGGTATCGATATTACCCTGCGCGCAGGACAGACGGTTGGCGTCGTGGGCGAATCCGGCTCCGGCAAAACGACACTCGGTCTCGCCCTATCGCGTCTTATAGCGTCTGAGGGGCGTATCAGTTTCATCGGTCAGTCGATCGACAGCTATTCCTATGAAATGATGAAGCCCCTCAGAAATCGGCTTCAGGTGGTGTTTCAGGATCCTTACGGTTCGCTCAGCCCACGCATGTCGGTGGGCGAAATCGTTGCCGAGGGTCTGAAGGTGCACGAGCGACAGCTTTCCGCCGATGAGCGGGATACCCGTGTCGCCCAGGCGCTGGAAGAAGTCGGCCTCGACCCGGCGACGCGCTGGCGCTATCCGCATGAATTTTCCGGTGGCCAGCGTCAGCGTATCGCCATTGCCCGCGCCATGGTGTTGAAACCCCGCTTCGTCATGTTGGACGAGCCCACATCGGCGCTCGACATGAGCGTGCAGGCACAGGTGGTCGATCTCTTGCGCGATCTTCAGGCCCGCCACGAACTCGCCTATCTCTTCATCAGTCATGACCTGAAGGTAGTTAAAGCGCTTGCCAACGACGTAATCGTCATGCGCAACGGCAAGGTGGTGGAGAGCGGCCCGGCAGCGGAGATATTCGCCGATCCGCAACAGGAATATACCAAGGCCCTGCTGGCTGCTGCTTTCAATATCGAGGCAGTCGAAACTAAAGCGGTGAGCCAGTAGCAGGCGCATTGCTGTTTCTATTAAGACGATGATTTTTCTGTTGCTTTGCGCAAAATGCCGACCCATGTTGAGGGGACGAGATACGCAAACGGATTGAATGCCATGGCAGCGGATGTGATCGTTTTGGGGGCGGGGATCATCGGGGTCTCCGTCGCTTTGCAACTGGCCCGCAGGGGCAAATCGGTGGTGCTGGTGGACCGGCGGGGACCGGGTGAGGAAACCTCCTTCGGCAATGCCGGACTGATCCAGAGAGAGGGTGTCGTTCCCTACGCCTTCCCGCAGGAAGTTAGCCGGCTTCTCCGCTATTCCCTGAACAACAGCATCGATGCCCGTTATCATCTCTCGGCCCTGCCGAAGATCGCGCCTTTTCTTGGCCGCTACTGGTATAATTCTGCGGCCACGCGCCACGCAGCAATTGCCCGCGCCTACGCGCCGCTGATCGAGCACTCGGTCTCCGAACACAGCATCCTGATCGATGAAGCCAAGGCTGGCGATCTAATCGTGAAAAACGGTTGGATGGAGGCCTACAGGACCGCCGAAAGGCGGGATGCAGACTTTGCTTTCGCCGAACGTCTGGCGCGCGACCACGGCATCTCCCACACGAAACTCGATGAGGCGGAACTCGCCGCGGCGGAGCCGCATCTCAGCCAGGATTTCGTCGGCGGTTTGAAATGGAACGATCCATGGTCGGTGCGCGATCCACATGCGCTGACGCTCGCCTATGTCAAACTGTTCGAGAGCCTTGGCGGAACCTTTGTCCGGGGTGATGCATCCACGCTCAGCCAGACGACAAGTGGTTGGACGGTACGCACCGAAACCGGGGCGGTGGAGGCTGAACATGCCGTTGTCGCACTAGGCCCCTGGGCGGATACGGTGACGGAACGGCTCGGTTACCGCTTTCCGCTCGGCGTGAAACGCGGCTATCACATGCACTATGCGCCGCAGGAGGGAACCAAGCTCAACAACTGGTTGATCGACGCCGAGCGCGGTTATTTCCTCGCGCCAATGCGCAAAGGTATCCGCCTGACGACCGGCGCGGAATTTGCCGAACGCGATGCGCCGAGATCCCCCGTGCAGATCGAGCGGGCGGAACGGGTGGCCCGCACCGTCTTTCCTCTGGGCGGCAGGCTGGATGCGGAACCCTGGATGGGCGCGCGTCCCTGCACACCGGATATGATGCCGATCATCGGCAAGGCGCCGCGCCACAGGACATTGTGGTTCTCGTTCGGTCACGCCCATCACGGCCTGACACTCGGGCCCATCACTGGCCGTGTGCTGGCGGAAACCATGCTGGGAGAAACGCCGGTCATCGCCATCGATGCCTATCGACCCGAAAGGTTCAATCCCTAGATCCTGATGAACTGAAATCATCTCTGGCGAAAACCGTGTACACTTTTCGCCATCCCGCTCTGATGGCCGAATCCGCTGGCCTTCCCGGGGCGGGCCACGTAACATGGGCTTATAAAAAGGGAAAAGGGGCAAGCGTCATCATGACGGCGAGGTTTCTCATCTATCAACAGCAGGACGATTTTCGTTAGCGAAGCGCTTCTGCGCGCGAAACAGAAGAGAAACGGCCTGCTGGTGCATGATGGATGATATTGAAAAAGCAAAGAAATTTTTCGACGATAACCCCGATATCGAAATTCTCGAAGCCTTCGTCATAGATGCGAACGGCGTGCCGCGTGGCAAATGGATTCCGCGCGAAAGGGCGATCGATGTCCTTGAAAAGGGAATGGCGATCCCACGCTCGGTCTATGCGCTGGATATCTGGGGCCGCGATGTGCATGCCGCGGGCCTCGCCGAAGGGACGGGCGATCCGGACGGGTTCTGCTTTCCTGTTCCCGGCACGCTGTCTCGGGTGACATGGCTCGGCCGGCCGACCGCACAAGTCCTGCTCGCGATGAAAAATCCTGATGGAACCGGGTTTTATGGCGATCCGCGCAATGTTCTGGCAAGGGTGCTGGAAGCCTACAAAAAGGCCGGCCTCACGCCGGTCGTGGCGACCGAACTTGAATTTTACCTGATCGACCCGGTTCGCTCTGCGCTCGATCCGGTGCGTCCGCCGCACAGCCGCGAAGGCCGGTGGCACACGGGCCAGACACAGGTTCTGTCGATTTCCGAATTGCAGGATTTCGAGGATGTCTTCCATGATATCGCAACCGCATGCAGGGCGCAGGGTGTTCTTGCCGATACGACGCTGCGCGAAAACGGCCCCGGCCAATATGAAATCAACCTCAATCATGTGCCGGACGCGTTGCGGGCCGCCGATTTCGCTGTTTTCCTGAAACGTATCGTCAAGGGTGTGGCGCGGCGGCACGATCTCGACGCCACCTTCATGGCGAAGCCGTACGGGTTACAGGCCGGCAATGGCATGCATGTGCATTTTTCTGTTCTCGATAGTGACGGCAGGAATATCTACGCCGGGGAAAACGGCCCATCGGACGCGCTGATGCATTCGGTCGGCGGCCTTCTGGAAAACATGGGGGAGAGCATGGCGATCTTCGCTCCCCATGCCAATTCCTATCGCCGCCTGACGCCCAGCGAACATGCGCCCACCTATGCCTCCTGGGGCATAGACAACCGCTCGGCGGCGGTGCGCGTTATCACTGCCAGCAAGGCAGCAACCCGCATCGAACATCGTGTCGCCGGCGCCGATACCAATCCCTATCTTGTTGTGGCGATGATCCTGAGTGCTGCCCTTGCCGGCATGAAGGAAAAACGCCAGCCGGGCGGCGCGATTTCCGGCGACAGCCACGCCATCAATCACGAACCTTTGCCCACCAACTGGGATTATGCATTGCAGCGTTTCACGCGTTCGAGTTTCGCCTATGCGACGCTTGGCCAGCGTTATCGCACGCTGTTTTCTGCCTGCAAACAGCAGGAACTTTCCGAATTTTCCCTGCGTGTAACCGACGTCGAATATGACGCCTATATCAGGACGGTGTGAGATGGCTGAGGTGACGACTATTCCCAATCCCGGCCACACATCCTCCTGGTATGCGGCCTCCGCCAATGTCAAATCCGTGCGGCCAACGCTTGAAGGCGCAATGGAAGCGGATGTCTGCGTCATCGGTGGCGGGTTTACCGGGATTTCCGCAGCACTCGAACTTTCCGAACGCGGCTATTCCGTTATCGTGCTGGAAGGCGTGCGGGTCGGCTTCGGCGCGTCGGGGCGCAATGGCGGCCAGATCGTCAATGGCTATAGCCGCGACCTCGAAACAATCGCCAGTCGTTACGGCCACGACAAGGCGGTGAAACTCGGCGAAATGTCGCTGGAAGGCGGGGAGATCATCCGCAGCCGCATTTCGAAATACGCTATCGATTGCGATCTCGTCGATGGCGGTTTCTTTGCGGCCTTCACGACGAAACAGATTCGCGAGATGGAGGCCCATAAGGCCCATTGGGAAAAACACGGCCATGGCGGGCTTGAGATGGTCTCCAAAGCCGATGTTGGAAAATACGTGCGGACCGATCGTTATGCCGGCGGCATGATCGACCGTTTCGGCGGCCACATCCATCCGCTCAATCTGGTGCAGGGGGAAGCCGCGGCGGCCGAAAGTCTCGGTGCGCGCATATTCGAAAATTCGAGGGTCATTTCGCTGGAGCAGGGCGTAAACCCTGTCGTGCGCACGGCGACGGGCACCGTGAAGGCGAAATATGTTCTCGTCTGCGGCAATGCCTATCTCGGCAAGCTGCTGCCGGAAATCGGCGACCGGATGATGCCGGTCTCAAGCCAGGTCATGGCGACAGAGCCGCTTGATGCCGATCTGATCGAGCAACTCCTGCCAGCCAATTATTGCGCCGAGGATGCCAATTATATTCTCGATTATTATCGCCGCACCTCCGACAACCGCCTGCTTTATGGCGGTGGTATCGGTTATGGCGGCAGCGATCCGGCGGATCTGACCGGGGTGATCCGTCCGAATATGCTGAAGACTTTCCCGCAACTGGAAAAAACGAAGATCGATTTTGCCTGGAGCGGCAATTTCGCGCTGACGCTGACGCGCATCCCGCATATGGGCAAACTGTCGGACAATGTCTATTTTTCGCATGGCGACAGCGGCCACGGTGTCACCACCACGCATCTGCTCGGCAAGATATTGGGCGAGGCCGTTGCAGGCCACGCCGAGCGTTTCGATGTCTGGAGTTCCCTGCCGAATTATCCGTTCCCGGGCGGTAAGACGTTCCGCGTGCCGCTGACCGTGCTTGGTGCATGGTGGTACGGCCTGCGCGACAGGCTCGGATTTTAAAAAATCACCGCTTTCAGGCCCGAAAGTGCGTTTGCGGTAATTTCCTCCGGCGTGGCGTCGATGCTGACGGTTACGACGCCGGGTTCGCCCGTCGGCACTTCCAGCGTGGCAAGCTGGGTCTGGAGCAGCGAGAGCGGCATGAAGTGGCCCTTGCGTTCGCCCATACGCCTGCTGAGAAGTTCCAGGCTGCCGTCCAGATAAACGAAAGCGAGCGGGCCACCGGTAGCCTCGCGAAGGCGGTCGCGATAGATTTTCTTCAGCGCCGAGCAGGAAACGACGACACCGTTATTTTCGTTTCCCTTGCGCAGTTCTGCGCCAATCAGATCGAGCCAGGGCCAGCGATCTTCGTCGGTCAGCGGAATGCCCTCTGACATTTTGTCGACATTGGATTTCGGGTGAAGCTTGTCGCCCTCAATAAAGGCAATGCCCAGTTTTTCCGCCAGTTCCTCTGCGACCGTGGACTTGCCAGAGCCGCTCACTCCCATCACGACGATTGCCTTTGTCACCCGAACCTCGAATGTTTCTGTTTCGACGGTCAGCCCCTAACATGCGCGGCGGATGTCGGGAACATAAAAATGAGGAGCTTGCATTCGTCAGTGCCCGGTTTTGCGGGCCGCTGCCTTTTCCAGTGCAGAAAAGCTGGCGTGGATCAGGATTGCCAGCACAGCGACGATCAATCCGCCCTGAAGGATGAAGGCGAGATTGTTGGATTGCAGGCCGGCGATGATCACCTCTCCGAGCGTGCGGGCCGCGACCGTGGAACCGATGGTTGCTGTTGAAAGGCTGATCACCGCCGAAAGCCTGATGCCTGCGAGGATCGCCGGAAGGGCAAGTGGCAGCTCCACTTTGACGAGCCGTTGCCAGCCGGTCATGCCGGCGCCCTTTGCGGCATCCATGACGGTTGGCGGCAGCGTGGTCAGCCCTGTCAGAGTATTTTCGAAAACCGGTAGAAGCGCATAGAGAAACAGCGCAATGAGCGTCGGTTTCTCGCCAAAACCGATCATCGGCACGGCAAGCGCCAGCACCGCCACCGGCGGAAAGGTCTGGCCGATATTGACGATGCTGCGCGATAGCGGCAGAAAATCCGCGCCGAAAGGGCGGGTGACGAGAACCGCAAGGGCTCCCGCCACCAGCGTGGCCAGCCCCGTTGCGATTGCGACAATGGTCAGATGCGACAGTGTCAGGGAAAGCAGATTGGCCTGCGTGTAGATCGCCGGCGCATTGGTCTGCACAAGAGGGCGGAATATCGGTGCGAAAACCTGCGGCGCCGCGAGAAAGGCCATCAGCGCCAGCACCAGAAGCCCGGGGGCGAAAAACGAAGCGGCATTTTTCATGGGGTTCCGGCAGCCCGCTGGAGGAGAACATCGCGCCGCACGATACCTGCGGGTTTGCCATCGTCTTTCAGCACCGGCAAGGTATCGCAGCCCGCCCACAACATTGCAGACAGGGCGTCGCGCTGGCTGGTATGTTCATTCAAAGGTTCGCCTTCAGCGCTTCCCGGCTCCACGACGTCTGCAACCGACAGGACGGATAGCAGTTTCAGGGCGCGCTCGTTTTCGCCGATCATGGTGCGGACGAAATTCGTTGCCGGTTTCAGCACCAGCTCGGCCGGCGGGCAGTCCTGAACGATACGGCCCTTGTCCATGACGGCAATACGATCCGCCAGGTGAAAGGCCTCGTCCATATCATGCGTGACAAGAACGATGGTCACACCGAGCTTCTTCTGGATATCGAGAAGATCGTTCTGGGCCTTGGCGCGGATAACCGGGTCCAGTGCACCGAAAGGTTCGTCCATCAGGAGAATGTTCGGTTCTGCTGCAAGCGCGCGCGCCACGCCGACACGCTGTTGCTGGCCGCCTGAAAGCTCATGCGGAAAGCGGTTGGCATAAAGCGCCGGATCCAGCTGGAAGAGCTGCATCAGCGCGTCGATTTTCGCATCGATGCGCTTGCGGTCCCAGCCGATGAGCTGCGGAACCGTCGCGATATTCTCCGCCACGGTGCGATGCGGAAACAACCCATGGCCCTGAATGGCATAGCCGATCTGACGGCGCAGCTTGTAGCCCGGCATGGTGCTCACATCTTCTCCGTCGATGCGGATAGTGCCGGACGTCGGCTCCACCAGCCGGTTTATCATGCGCAGCAGCGTGGTTTTTCCCGACCCGGAAGTGCCGACGATGACGGTGACGGTGCGCGGCGCCACAGTCAGGGAGACCTGGTCGACCACGACCGTATCGCCATATCGTTTCGTGATGGTGTCGATCTCGATCATGCCTTTTGCCTTCCGCCTGCGCTGAAGAGATTGCTGTCGATAAGGGCGTCGAGCGTAATCGCGGCGGCGAAGCCGAGCAGAACGGTCGGCACGGTGCCGAGCAGTACGAGGTCCATCGCGGTCTGCCCTATGCCCTGAAACACGAAAACGCCAAATCCACCGCCGCCGATTAGAGCTGCGATGGTCGCAAGACCGATATTCTGCACCAGTACGATACGGATGCCGGTGAGGATGACGGGCATGGCGAGCGGAAACTCCACCCGCAGCAGCCTTTGCAGTGGCGTCATGCCAAGCCCGCGCGCGGCTTCCCGCACTGCCTGCGAAACGCCGGACAGGCCGACCACCGTATTGGAGACAACGGGCAGCAGCGAATAGAGAAATAGCGCCACGAAGGCCGGCGCCATGCCGATGCCGGCGATGCCGATCTTCGCCGCACCCGGCACATTGGCTGCCATCCATCCGAGTGGCGCGATCAAAAGGCCGAAAAGCGCGATGGAGGGAATGGTCTGGACGATATTGAGAGCGTTCAGTAGACCGGAGCGCAAACGCTCGACCTTGTAACAGAGAATGCCGAGCGGGATACCGGCGAGGGTGGCTGCAACCAGCGACCCGATGGCAAGTTCCACATGCCGCAGTGCTTCGGTCCAGAAGATATCTGCCCGGCCGGTATATTCCTTGATGATGGAGAGATCGTCCCAGAGGCCGCTTATCAGGACCGCCGCAAGCGTCCCGGTTGCCACCAGCAACAGCAAAATCCGCAAAGTGGGTTTCGGCTGGAGACGTGCAATGCAATCGGCGGCAAGCAATGCAAGCCCTGCAAACATCAACCAGAAACCGCTGGCGGGCGAAACGCGGGCAAAACTGTTTCCCTTAGGTGTCAGCGCAGACGCCGCCTGCCCGACGAAGATCGCCAGTGCCGCGAGACCGACCAGCGCAGCGGCGAGTTTCAGGCGCGCCGGAAACCGGAAAAAGGCGATGAAGGCGGCGACAACAATGATGGCGACGAGGAGGGTAGCAGCAGCAACCGGAAGCGCTTCGAAGATCGTTCGCGTTTCACCCTGAATGATCCGGTTGGCTCGGAATGTCATGAAGGGGGCCGCGAAAAGCGCGTAGAGAAGCAGGCACGAAATCAGCACGCCTACCTTGTCAGGCCATTTCGTCAAATTCCGCTCCCCCGGATCATAGGTTCGGACGGGATGGTGAAAACCTCACATGGTTTCCGATATCCCGCCTCAACGGTTCTCTGCCAATTACTTGAGGAAACCGTTCTTCGTCAGGAAGTCGGTCGCAACTGCCTTGGCCTGTTCGCCTCCCACCTGCACGCGGGCGTTCAGCTCCTGCAAGGTTGCCAGATCCAGCTTTTCGAAAACGGGTTTCAGCAATGTCTCGATATTGGGGTTCTTTTTCAGAACTTCCTCGCGAATGATCGGCGCGGGCTGGTAGACGGGCTGCACATGCTTGTCGTCCTCAAGCACGACAAGACCGGACGGCGCTATGCCACCGTCGGTGCCATAGACCATGGCAGCATTGGCATTGTTCGTCTGGTTTGCGGCGGCAGCGATAGTGGCAGCCGTGTCGCCACCGGAAAGCGTGATCAACTGATCCGGCTTCATGGTAAAGCCGTAGGTTGTCTGAAATGCCGGCAGGGCGGCTGCGGAATTGACGAATTCCGAGGAGGCGGCAAGAACCACCTCACCGCCACCGGCAATGTATTTGCCGAAATCCGAAAGCGTCTTCAGATTGTTCTTGTCGGCAACATCCTTGCGCAGCGCAATCGCCCAGGTGTTGTTTGCGGGCGATGGTGTCAGCCAGACGATCTTGTTGGCGTCATAGTCGAGTGTCTTGGCTTCTTGATAGGCCTTGGCGGCATCTTTCCAGAGCGGGTCGTCCGCCTTGGAGAAGAAGAAGGCGGCGTTGCCTGTGTATTCCGGATAAATGTCGATCTCGCCAGCCGTGATCGCTTTTCTGACGACCGGGGTAGCGCCAAGCTGGATGCGATCCGTCGTCTCGATATTGTTCTTGTTCAGCACGGCAAGGATGATGTTGCCGAGAACGCCGCCCTCCGTGTCGATCTTAGACGACACCACCACCTGCGCCTGAGCGAAGGAAACAGAAAGGGCGAGCGCAAATCCGGCGCCTGTCAACATCATCAAGCGGTTCATGAATAGTCCTCCGGTGGGTCAGCCTGTCGAACACGCGAAAAATCGCCGCCGCAATTGCGGAGAAACATGAACGGCCAGAGGAACAAATGGTTGCAACGCTATTGGCGTTTTTTACCTGAATGGCGAGGGCACTGGCCCGGCTTAGATTTCGCCGTCCCGCTTGCGTGCATCCTTGCCCATGACGAGCGGCATGAGAACCGACAGGAACAGAAGTCTGAGAACGTGATGTGACCCGACATAGGCGGTATCGGCATGCATCATCACTGCCATCGCCGCCATCGTTTCAAGCCCGCCCGGCGAATAGGCGATCATCACCGCATTGAGCGGAACGCCTGTAATGTTGGAAATCATCCAGGCGATACTTCCGGCGATCACCATCACGGCGATGGTGACGACGAAACCTGCCAGAAAGCCTTTTCGCACATCCATCAGCGACACATTCGAAAAGCGCGTGCCAATGAGACAGCCGATCAGCACATAGACCGGCAGGCTGAGCCAGCTCGGAACGCCGCCCTCGGTAAGGCCGGTAATATGGGTGCCGATGGAAACCGCGACGCCGCCCAGCAGCAGGGCTGCGGGAAATCTCCAGCGAAGGAACAGCCATCCCATCGCAAGCGACGCGCCAATGGTCAGGGCCAGTGTGAACAGACCCATCGGTGGATTGGCGATGAGCGGTTCCGTGCTGACGAGATCGAAATATTCAACAATCAGCGGCACGGAAAGCGTCAGCGCCAGCACCCGCACGCTTTGCACGATGCTGACGGTCGCAAGGTCGCTTTTCGTCTCGGCGCCGAGGCTGATGATATAGCTGAGGTGCCCGGGCGAAGCGCCCAGCATCGCCGTCGTCCTGTCGTATCCGAAGCCGTAATGCAGGATCCAATAGGCGACATACAGCATGATGACGACTGCAACGAGCACGATGACGAAGCTCAGTGGCCATGTCTTCGCGGCATCGATTACCGACGGCGTTACGCTCGTTCCCATCGAAATGCCGACCACAACGAAACAGGCATTGCGGATGAAGGCGGGAATCCCAAGCTTCACGCCCGCCAGTCCCGTAATCGTCACGGCGAGCGCCGGACCGGACAGAAACGGCGCTGGAACGTTAAGTAGACTGGCAAGCAGCGCACCCATGCTGCCGACGAGCGCGGTAAGTGCAAATGTATGGAATTCAGGCTTGATGATCATTGCGACGCTGGCTGATTGCTTCAAAAAAGCTCGCGACCAAATGCGCCGCTTCGTCTCCTGGCGTCAACACGCTCGACCAAAAATATTGCATTTCCGAAGTGTTCTATAAAAGAAAAGCCCGTGACCTGCGGACACGGGCTAGCGCAATTGTTGCTTGGGCAATGGGATGATCAGGCGGCCGGCAAGGCGGCGATCTTCGGCATTTCCGTGTCGATGCCGAGCAGGAAGTTGATCTGCGGCCGCGCCTTGACGAGATCGTCGATGGAATATTCCGCCAGCACATCGAAGAAGGCATTGAGCGCCTTGCGAAGCGCCGAGTTGAGGCCGCAGCTATCCACAAGCGGACATTCGACAGCACCGTCCTCGAAGCATTCCGCCATGGCAAAACTGTCTTCGGTCACCTTCACCACGTCAAACAGGCTGATTTTCTCAGCGGGTTTACCAAGACGCACGCCGCCGTTACGGCCGCGCACGGTTTCCACCAGACCGGCCTTGTTGAGCGGCTGCAGAATTTTGAAAAGGAACAGCTCAGATACGCCATAAGCCCTGGCGATCTCCGGAATGCGGCTCAACTTGCCTTCATTTGCGGCGCAATACATCAACATGCGAACGGCATAGTTGGTCTGTTTGGTCAAACGCATGCTGGTCTCCTAACTCTCAATGTGGAGTTATATAGTCTCTTTTTCAGTTTAGAACAATTCCAGAAACTGAAAAAACTGGCAGCGATCCGATATTTCTCGGACAGCCTTGTTGACCGCTTTGATGATTCATGAACAAACAAGTCAAGAATCTGAATGTAATGGAGGCATTCTTAATGGCAAGCTTGAAATCGTGTTTTTCCGCTGCCGTTTTTTCGGGTCTGACGATCCTCTGGGCCGCGCCCGCTGCTTTTGCGGACGGCGAGGTTAACGTCTATTCCTACCGGCAGCCCGAGTTGATCCAGCCACTGCTCGATGCCTTCACGAAAGAAACGGGCATAGAGGCCAACGTTCTCTTCCTCGACAAGGGTCTGGTGGAGCGCATTCAGGCAGAAGGCGTCAATTCGCCGGCCGACGTGCTGTTGACGGTCGATATCGCCCGGCTTGTCGAGGCGAAAGAAGGCGGCGTTACACAGCCAGTGCTGAACGATCCCGTCATTGAAAAGGATATCCCGGCCAATCTGCGCGATCCGCAAGGCGAATGGTTCGGCCTGACGACGCGTGGCCGCGTGGTATATGCCTCAAAGGAGCGGGTCACCCAGAAAGACATCACCTATGAGGAGCTTGCCGATCCGAAATGGAAGGGCAAGATCTGCATTCGCGACGGCCAGCATTCCTACAATATCGCGCTGATCGCCTCGATGATCGCCCATCATGGCGTCGATTATACCCGGACATGGCTGACCGGCCTTAAGAACAATCTTGCCCGCAAGCCTGATGGAACAGACCGCAGCCAGGCCAAATCGATCTTTTCCGGCGAATGCGATATCGCGCTCGGCAATACCTATTATGTCGGCCTGATGCTGACCAACGACCGCGAGCCGGAGGAAAAGGTTTGGGCGGGATCGGTGCGGGTGATCTTTCCCAATGCGGGAGATCGCGGAACGCATGTGAATATTTCCGGCATGGCGCTGACCAAATACGCACCCAACAAGGACAATGCGCTGAAGCTGATGGAATTCCTGGCATCGCGCGAGGCGCAGGAAATCTATGCCAAGCAGGTCTTCGAATACCCGGTGCTACCCGGCGCGGAGCCTTCCGATGTCGTGAAGGGCTTCGGCCCCATCAATCCGGACAAGCTGCCACTGACGGATATTGCCGCCCACCGCAAACAGGCATCCGAGCTTGTGGACGAAGTGGGTTTCAACGACGGCCCGACCAATTGATGCCGTTTACACACCTGTGACCGGTTAGGATACCGGCGGGTCAATCGCCCGCCGGTTCATTGTTTAGAGACGCATTGCTTACTTCATCGTCGGCATGACGAATTCGGCACCCGATTTGATGCCGGACGGCCAACGCGAGGTGATCGTCTTGGTCTTCGTCCAGAACTTGATCGAATCCGTTCCATGCTGGTTGAGATCGCCGAAGCTCGAGGCCTTCCAGCCGCCGAAGGAGTGGTAGGCGAGCGGAACAGGGATCGGAACGTTGATGCCGATCATGCCGATATTGATGCGGCTGGCGAAGTCACGCGCAGCATCGCCGTCACGGGTGTAGATCGCAACACCGTTGCCATATTCATGCTTCATCGGCAGTTCCAGCGCGTCTTCGTAGTTCTTGGCGCGAACGACGGAGAGAACAGGTCCGAAGATTTCCGTCTTGTAGATGTCCATGTCAGGGGTGACGTGGTCGAACAGGCAGCCACCGACGAAATAGCCGTCTTCATAACCCTGGAGCTTGAAGTCGCGGCCATCGACCAGCAGTTTCGCGCCCTGCTCGACACCGCTGTCGATCAGACCCTTGACGCGCGTTTGCGCTTCCTTGGTAACGAGCGGGCCCATATCGGCCTTGTCGTCGGTGTAGGGGCCGATCTTCAGTGCTTCGATCTGCGGGATGAGCTTTTCAACGAGACGGTTGGCCGTTTCTTCGCCAACCGGAACCGCAACCGACACAGCCATGCAGCGTTCGCCGGCCGAACCGTAACCGGCGCCCATCAAGGCGTTCACGGCCTGATCGAGATCGGCATCAGGCATGATGATCATGTGGTTCTTCGCGCCGCCGAAGCACTGTGCGCGCTTGCCGTTCATGGCGGCAGTACCGTAGACGTAGCGGGCAATCGGCGTCGAGCCGACGAAGGAAACCGCGCCGATATCCGGATCGGTCAGGATGGCGTCGACAGCGCCCTTGTCACCATTGACGACGTTGAGGATGCCAGCCGGAAGACCTGCCTCGATCATCAGTTCGGCAAGGCGGATCGGCAGGGACGGATCGCGCTCGGAAGGCTTGAGGATAAAGGCGTTGCCGCAGGCGATTGCCGGCGCAAACATCCACATTGGGATCATCCCCGGAAAGTTGAACGGCGTGATGCCCGCACCGATGCCGACCGGCTGGCGGATCGAATACATGTCGATGGCGGGACCTGCGCCCTCGGTGAACTCACCCTTCTGCAGATGCGGAATGCCGCAGACGAATTCGCAGACTTCGAGGCCGCGCACGATATCGCCCTTGGAATCTTCGACGGTCTTTCCGTGCTCGCTGGAGAGCAGCACCGCCAGTTCATTCATGTCGCGGTTCAGAAGTTCGACGAACTTGAAGAAAACGCGGGCGCGGCGCTGCGGGTTGGTGGCGGCCCACTTCGGCTGTGCCGCTTTTGCGCTTTCCACGGCAGCGCGCAGCTCGGCGTCGCTGGCAAGCGCGACAGTCGCCTGCACTTCGCCGGTTGCCGGGTTGTAGACGTTAGATGTGCGGCCACTGGTGCCGGACACATGCTTGCCGTTGATGAAATGACCGATTTCCCTCATGGGGCTTTCCTCCGCGATTTTTTGATGGGTGCAGCATTGCACTTGAATTTGTACAAATCAATGAACTCAGATAAGAAACCGTTGTGCGTAAATTAAAGCAAGGCGAGTATTTTGAGGGTGGCGGCGGATTTCCGACACCCACACGTTCGCCGGTCAACAGAAGGTCAGAAGCTTGATGAGCGATGAACCAGTCGTGCGGATGGCTGAAATCCAAATCGATCCAACCCAGCTGGATGCCTATCGCAGACTGCTTGCAGAAGAGATCGAAGCTTCGGTCAGCCTGGAAATTGGTGTGCTTGCATTAAATGCGGTGGCAATTAAAGGCAGCCCGGAAAAGATTCGCATCCTCGAAGTCTACGCGGACCGGGCGGCATATGAAGCGCATCTGCAAACGCCGCATTTTCTGAAATACAAAGAGAGTGTGGCAGGAATGGTGACGTCGCTGACCTTGCTTGATGTCGAACCCATAATGCTGCGCAGCAAACCATGAATTGGGATGACGTCCGCATCTTCCTCGCCGTTGCCCGCTCCGGGCAGATCCTTGCCGCATCGAAACGGCTCGGCCTCAATCACGCAACGCTTTCGCGACGATTGACGTCGCTGGAGCAGGCACTGAAGACCCAATTATTCATCCGCCGGACGAACGGTTGCGAACTGACCGAAGAAGGTCAGCTGTTTTTGGGCGCCGCCGAGCGCATGGAAACCGAAATGCTGAATGCGCAGGCAAATCTCGGTCGTGTCGATACGGCAGTGGCGGGAACGGTGCGCATCGGCGCGCCCGATGGTCTCGGGGTTTCTTTTCTTGCGCCACGGCTTGGCCGGCTGACCGCGCGTTATCCCGACCTAAAAATCCAGCTCGTGCCGGTTCCGCGCTCCTTTTCCCTGTCGCAGCGAGAGGCCGATATCGCCATCACCATCGAGCGGCCGGAACAGGGTAGGCTGATGTTTTCCAAGCTCACCGACTATTCGCTGGGGCTTTACGCATCGAAGTCCTATCTCTCCGAATATGGAACGCCGGCGGATGTGGAAACACTCAAGCGCCATCGGCGCATCGGCTACGTCGAGGATCTGATCTTCTCGCCTTCTCTGAACTATACCGGCGAGATCATGCGCGACTGGGACGCCGCCTTTGAAATATCCAGCGCCACCGGTCAGACCGAGGCGGTGCGCTCGGGCGCCGGTATCGGCATCCTGCACAATTACATTGCCGGACAATATCCCGAACTTCTGCGGATCATGCCGCATATGAGCATAAGTCGGTCCTATTGGACGGCCTATCACGAATCCGCCCGTCAGTTGGTCCGCGTGCGCACGGTGGTCGATTTTCTCCAGGAACTCGTTCACGAAGAGAAGCGCATGTTCGCGTGACATCGAAATTGCCGATTTATTAGTACTATTAATACGCGACTCCTCCCGCTTCGGGCTTGACAAACGAGGGCTGGCTGAACGACCAATGCAGCCATTGGGAGAGAACGGAACCTGACATGCCGAATATATTACGAAAGCTTTCGCCGACTGGCCTCGGCGTGGCCGTCATGCTGCTTGGAATGCTGCTTTTCGCGTTGAACGACGCTATGGGAAAATGGCTGGTTTCGACCTACAGCCAGGGGCAGGTGATCCTCATCCGCAGCGTCGCTGCCCTTGTCATCCTGGTTCCGATCGTGTGGAAAGGCGGTCTTTCCGGCCTCATGAAAATCGAGCGACCGTCTCTTCAGGTGGCGCGCGTATTCTTCTCCACCGCCGAGCTTTTCTGTTTCTATTTCGCAGTCGCTGCCCTGCCGCTGGCCGACGTGATGACCTATTGGCTCGCCGCCCCCATTTATGTTGCGGCTCTATCGCCGTTTCTCCTGGGAGAAAAGGTCGGCTGGCGTCGCTGGACGGCCATCGCCATTGGTTTCGTCGGTGTTCTCATTGCCTTGCAGCCAAGCTCGGCAAGCCTCACCTCGGCCGCACTGTTTTCCATTCTCGGCAGCGCCGCCTTCGCCTTCATGATGTTGTCCGGACGCCAGCTACGCAACACGCCTGACACGGTGCTCGCTTTCTGGCAGATCATCGGTGCGGGGCTTGCGGGCCTCGTTGCGGTGTTCGTCACGCCGTCTGGCTGGTTGCCGGTCCAGTCCGGTTTCGATCTCGCTTTCCTCGGCCTGCTCGGCGTGGTCGCCATGGCAGCGCATGTGCTGGTCAACCGCGCTCTGAAGCTCGCGGACGCCGCGACCGTCGCGCCGCTGCAATACACATTGCTGCTCTGGGCGGTGGTCTTTGGCTGGCTGTTCTTTGGTGATGTGCCGCAGACCAGTATCGTCGTCGGTGCGGGCCTGATCGTTCTTTCCGGCCTTTATATTTTCTTCCGTGAAAATACGCTCAAACGCGGTCGCGAAAAGGTGGATATACTGGCTGCGGACTAGACATTTCCTCTGTTTACCCGTGATGTTGCCGCCGAAATCATCACGGGACTTGACGAAGAGGTGATCTTCGAGGAGTAAGAGAGGGTCCTGCGATCATATGTCTCGCAAGGGCAGAGGAAACAAAGGTGCCGGGCCCCTCTGGCGAGAGTTTTA
This sequence comes from Rhizobium sp. SJZ105, assembly GCF_007828365.1. Classification (NCBI taxonomy): domain Bacteria; kingdom Pseudomonadati; phylum Pseudomonadota; class Alphaproteobacteria; order Hyphomicrobiales; family Rhizobiaceae; genus Rhizobium; species Rhizobium sp. SJZ105. The sequence continues at coordinate 1,683,420 of NZ_VIUP01000001.1, read as the reverse complement.
CGGCGCTCTCGTGATGTCGGTACCGCCTGCAAAAATTGGCCGGCGGATTAAAAACTATGAAAAACCTGAATGTGCTTCGCGCGCGTGCTTTCTGCGTGCGGCCCGACGTCCTGCGTCGTTCCGCAATCGCTCTCGTTACCGGAGGTAACCGGACATGAGCGCCGCCCAGAAAACCACACTTTCCTACTTCAAGTGGGCTTTTATCGTCACCATCGTCGGTCTGATCCTTGGCGGCTATCTCGGCTGGGAAATGACCGGAACTGTCAGTGGAACAGCGACGATCTTCTTCATTTGTGCGGTGCTTGCCGTGCTGGAAATTTCGCTTTCCTTCGACAACGCCATCGTCAACGCCAACAAGCTGAAAGAGATGACGCCAGTCTGGCAGCATCGCTTCCTGACCTGGGGTATTCTGATAGCCGTTTTCGGCATGCGTATCGTCTTCCCGCTGCTGATCGTGGTCGTTGCCGCCAATGTCGGCCCCTGGACGGCGCTCGTCATGGCGGCCACGCAGCCGGAACGTTATGCAGAAATCATGCGTGACGCCCATCTGCCAATCGCTGCTTTCGGCGGTACCTTCCTGATGATGGTCGGTCTCAACTTCTTCTTCGACCATGAAAAGGACGTGCACTGGGTGCGCTGGATCGAGGAAAAGGCTGCGGTCTATTCCTCCGTCAAGGGTATCGAGATCGCCTTCGTGCTGGTCGTCATGCTGGCCTTCTCTCGTATCATCGGCGCCAGCGACAATCCGGAGCTTGGTCCGGTTGCGGCCAACACCTTTTTCCATGCGGCAATCTGGGGTCTTTTGACCTTCCTGCTGGTGGAAGTCGTCGGCGGTATTCTCGATCGTAGCCAGGAAGTGCTCGAAGGCGCTGCAAAAGGCGGCTTCGGTGCGTTTCTCTATCTCGAAGTGCTCGATGCAAGCTTCTCCTTCGATGGCGTCATCGGTGCTTTTGCGCTGACGCAGAACCTGTTCATCATCGCCATCGGCCTCGGTATCGGCGCCATGTACGTGCGCTCGATGACGATCATGCTGGTGGAAAAGGGAACGCTCGCCGAATACCGCTATCTAGAACACGGCGCTTTCTACGCGATCCTCATCCTGTCCGTCATCATGTACGTGCAGACGATGTTCCACATTCCGGAGGTCATCACCGGCCTTGGTGGCGCGACCCTGATCGGCATTTCGCTCTGGTCGTCGATCCGACATAACCGGCGGCACAATGCAGATGCGACCGATGCCGCTCGCGGTGCGGAAATCTGACCCATCCCGATCCCAGCCTTCCGCTGTTACGGCGGAAGGCAGTTTTTAAGCACTGAATTGCTGATTGCCTGTTTTTGTTGCTATTTTCGCCTTGCGGAAAATTTGAACATAACATCGGAATTATACCCCAAGCACCTGTTTTTGCTCGTATTTGTGCACTGCAGTAAAACTGGCACGCTTCCTGCATCTCATCTTGCAAGTCCAGAGGGGACATTAAAGGCCCGAAAAACGGGTTTAAACAACACCGCCGCGCCGCGCGATCTTTTATGATCTGCGAAGGCGCGGCGGTTCTGTTTGTGCGGTATGCTTCTTGAGTTTTCCGCTCCGTTGAATGAAAACGGTGAGATAACGACTGGAAGGTTACCGGTTTGCCTGCAGAACTTTCGCCTACGGAGGCCTTGGGGCTTTGGCATCGCGTATCTGCTGCGCAGGTCACGGCCGATGCGCCGGATTTGACCTTGCGCCAGACTACAATCCTGCTGCAGATATACCTCGTGCCGCCGCCACATACCGTCCGGGGCCTCGCCGCCTTGCTGGGCGTGACCAAACCGGTCATCACCCGCGCACTCGACAGTCTGGGGGCGCTCGGGCTGGTTGACAGGGTGCGGGACGAACGGGACAAGCGCAATGTCGTGATAAAACGCACCGTGGCAGGTGCGCTCTATCTGGAAAAATTCGGCGATCTGATTATTGATCAGGCACGCAAGATCTAACCTCTGGATGTGAAACCATGATGCTCGACCGCCGCCTGAATGTCTTCCGCTCCGATCTGGCCGATGAGAAACTGCAAGGCGTGGTTCAGGCTGAGCGTTTCGTCAGCGGTTCGCCCGCCCAGATCGCGGTGCCGGTTATTGGCCTGCGGCCAACGCCTGACCTTGCCGCCGGCATCGATACGGAGCTGCTGTTTGGTGAAACCGTGCGCATTTTCGACCGGGCGAATGGCTGGGCCTGGGTGCAGGCGGATGCTGATGGTTATGCCGGTTACGTGCCGGAAACGGCAATCGGCGACGTCGTTGCCGTTACCCACCAGGTGGTTGCGCCACGCACCTTCCTCTATCCTTCCGCCGAATTGCGCAAACCGCCGGTCGCAGCCATTTCCATGGGCAGCATGGTCCGGATCGTTGGTGAGGCCGAGACACGCGGCACCCGCTATCTGCTGACCGAAAGAGGCGAAGGCATAATCGCCGCCCATTGCCGACCAGCCGATGCCGCTCTCGAAGAGGACTATGTTGCGGTGGCCTTGCGCTTTATCGAGACACCTTATCTCTGGGGCGGCCGCTCCGGCTTCGGCATCGATTGCTCGGGCCTCGTGCAATTGTCCATGGCGATGACGGGCCGACGGGTTCTGCGCGATACCGACATGCAGGTGAAATCGCTCGGCGTGGAAATAGAGCGCGATGAATTGCGCCGCGGCGATCTGGTTTTCTGGAAGGGCCATGTCGGGCTCATGGAAAACGAAGAGACGCTGCTGCATGCCAATGGCCACACGATGAATGTTGCACGCGAAAATCTCAATGAGGCCATCGAGCGCATCGGCTGGCTTTACGAAAAGCCGACGGCTTTCCGGCGTCTGGAAGGCTGAGGCGGCGGCTTCACGAAATTGTGCCTGCCTCGCCCTTTGTGCGACCACAGCCGAAAGCCTACATCGGTTGAATGATGGTACGGGACCGGCATCGATGAACACAAAAATGGAAACACGATTGGCAACGATCCTGGCAGCGCTTTTAATGAGCGCTTCCGCGCAGGCGCAGACCGTTTTTCAGAATGGTTTTGCTCCGGCTCCAGATGCCTATGCGAACCTGCCGGGTGTCAAGGACCCGCGAACGCTACAGCCCAAGGTGCGTTACAATTGCCATAGCGAACTTGGTGTAACTGGATATGCCCGCGGCCCATACCGGGATGTTTTCGGTAGCCGCGGTCTGCCGGTTCAGGGCTATCGCTGCACCGATGAGAACGGCATCTCCAGCTTCGGTGGCAGAAATCCCATCTCCAAGGACTGGTATCCCGGCATCAATCCTGTCGACCCGACCTTCTGAAGTAATATGACTTAAAGCGGCGTTTGCGCCGCCCGCACTCTGGACTTGTTGTTGCTTTTTCAGATAAATCTTTGACATGACAGGTTGATAATACCTGCCGAGGTGCGGGGTGACGTCGGCCCTGCCGATGTTCTGGGCCGATGCTGGGGAATGCAAGCATGACGAAGACCGATATAGCAACCCGTGTCCACAATCACACCTGGAAACTCGATCCGATCGTCCGCAGCCTGATCGATACGGATTTCTACAAGCTGCTGATGTTGCAGATGATCTGGAAACTCTATCCGGAAGTCGACGCGACGTTTTCGCTCATCAACCGCACGAAGACGGTGCGGTTGGCGGAAGAGATCGACGAGATGGAACTGCGCGAGCAGCTCGATCACGCGCGTACCCTGCGCCTCTCCAAGAAGGAGAACATCTGGCTTGCGGGTAACACCTTCTACGGCCGCTCGCAAATCTTCGAGCCGGAATTCCTCTCCTGGCTTTCGAGCTACCAGCTGCCCGAATACGAGCTTTTCAAGCGCGACGGGCAATATGAGCTGAATTTCCACGGCCGCTGGATGGATACGACACTCTGGGAAATCCCGGCGCTGGCGATCATCAATGAGCTACGCTCGCGTAGCGCAATGCGCTCGCTTGGTTATTTCACGCTGGATGTTCTCTACGCCCGCGCAAAGGCCAAGATGTGGGAAAAGGTCGAACGGTTGCGGGAACTGCCGGGCCTGCGAATTTCCGATTTCGGCACCCGTCGCCGCCACAGTTTTCTGTGGCAGCGCTGGTGCGTCGAGGCGCTGAAGGAAGGCATCGGCCCTGCCTTCACCGGCACGAGCAATGTCCTTCTCGCCATGGATTCCGACCTCGAGGCCGTCGGCACCAATGCGCATGAATTGCCGATGGTGGTTGCGGCGCTGGCGCAGACCAACGAGGAATTGGCCGCAGCGCCCTATCAGGTTCTGAAGGACTGGAACCGGCTTTACGGCGGCAACCTGCTGATCGTGCTGCCCGATGCTTTTGGCACGGCGGCCTTTCTGCGCAACGCGCCGGAATGGGTGGCGGACTGGACGGGCTTCCGTCCCGACAGCGCGCCGCCGATCGAAGGCGGGGAAAAGATCATCGAGTGGTGGCAGAAGATGGGCCGTGACCCCCGCAAGAAGATGCTGATTTTCTCAGATGGTCTCGATGTCGATGCCATCGTCGATACATACAGGCATTTCGAAGGCCGGGTGCGCATGAGCTTCGGCTGGGGCACCAATCTGACCAATGATTTCGCCGGTTGCGCGCCGAAGACCATCGCCAGCTTGAAGCCGATTTCCATTGTCTGCAAGGTCAGCGACGCCAATGGTCGGCCAGCCGTGAAACTCTCCGATAATCCGCAAAAAGCGACAGGCGAACGATCCGAGGTGGAGCGTTATCTGAAGTTCTTTGGTGAGGAAGATCTCAAGGAACAGAAGGTTCTGGTTTGATTAAGGCCGGGCGCTCCGCTTAACGAAGCGCCCGTGGGCAAGTCAGATCAACCGAGGTACCGATTTACTTCGCAAACTGGTGTGTGATGTAATGGAAGAGTGCTCTGATACCTTGAGCCTCACCGCCGATCGATGAATGGTGCCTTTCGCTCAAGGACCAGCCGTAAATATCGAAATGTGCCCATTTTTTCGTATTGGTGACGAAACGCTTCAGGAACAAAGCGGCGGTGATCGATCCTGCCATGCCGCCTGATGGCGCGTTGGTGATATCGGCCGCGCGTGAGCGGATATCCTTGTCGTACCCCATGTAGAGCGGCATGCGCCAAAGGGGATCGTCGGTATCGATGCTGGCTTCCGCGATATCGTGGGCCAGATCGTCGTCATCGGTATAGAAGGGCGGCAGATCCGGGCCGAGAGCAACGCGGGCGGCACCCGTGAGCGTTGCCATGTCAATCATCAGGTCCGGCGCATCCTCGTCTGCATAGGCCAGCGCATCGGCCAGAACGAGACGGCCTTCCGCATCCGTATTGTCGATCTGTACCGTCAGGCCCTTGCGGCTCCTGTAGATATCACCGGGACGGAAGGCGTTGGCGGAAATGGAGTTTTCGACGGCGGGCACGAGAACGCGAAGATTGACCGGCAGTTTCGCGTCCATGATCATCAGCGCAAGACCGAGAACATTGGCCGCACCACCCATGTCCTTCTTCATCAGCGCCATGGAGGCGGCTGGCTTGATATCGAGACCACCAGTATCGAAGCAGACACCCTTGCCAACGAGGGTCAGGCGGGGATTTCCCTTCTTGCCCCAGTTCATTTCCAGAAGGCGCGGTGCGCTTTCGCTGGCGCGGCCGACGGCATGGATGAGCGGGAAGTTTTCCTTCAGCAGATCGTCGCCGGTAATGACGGCCACCTTTGCCTTGTAGTGTGCGGCAAGGCTGCGGAAGGCGATCTCAAGCTCGTCCGGTCCCATATCGTTGGCCGGAACATTGATGAGATCGCGGGCGAGGAAGACGCCGGCCAGAACGCGCTTGATCTCGCCATCTTCGGCATCCTGCGGAATGAGAAGCTTGGCCCCGCTGGTTTTGGTTGTCTTGTATTTGTCGAAGCGGTAGCTGCCGAGGCCGAAACCGAGAGCCAGCCGATTGGCCGTCAATGGCGCGGTTTCAATATGCCACTCGCCTTCGGGCAGCTCGCGGGCCAGTTTTCCGGTTATGAACGGGATTTCGGAGGGATTGCCGCCAAGGCCGAGAAGAACGCCACCCAGCGAACCATCGGAAGAGGGAACAAGCAATACGACGCCTGCTTCGGCCTTGAAACCCGCTTTCTTCGCCCAGTCCAGAGCAACAGGATCGATGGCACCCTGTTCGATATGGGCTGGCGTCACGGCGAAAACCGGCAGGGTGCTGCCAGCCTTGGAGCTGAAAGGTGTCGGGCGTTCGATGAACTGATAGGGCGCCATGGTCTGCTTTCGTAACTGTCGAGAATCGGTGCGATTAACGCTCTGTTAGGGTTAACAGATTATTGCTTAAGCGAAAGTTGCGTCATGTGAGTCTGTCGTATGTCGGGCGCAAGATCGATAATTCTTGGGCGGGAGCACTGCCATGACTGCTTTTTCTTTGAGCGAGACAGGTCGGACAGGCTTACTGCGGGGAGCATGTCTCGCAGCGCTGGTTTTCGCCGTTTCCGGATGCGCGAATACCAACAAGCCGGATCGCATGTCCACCGGCTCCATTCCTGCGACCACACGCTCCTATGACCACATGAACATGGACCAGCTCCGGCAGGCGGAAGAGACGGCCGGCAAGGCCTATGAACGCAGCCCCAAGGACAGGTCAGTCGGCATGAATTATGCCAACGTGCTGATGATGACCGGCAAGAACACGCAGGCGCTCGCGGTCATGCAGCAGATCGCCATCGCCAATCCGGCCGACCGCGAGGTGCTTGCCGCCTATGGCAAGGCGCAGGCAGCCTCAGGCCAGCTCGAACAGGCCCTTTCAACCATCCAGAGAGCACAGACGCCTGATCGTCCAGACTGGCGGCTGTATTCTGCCGAAGGTGCCGTGCTCGACCAGCTTGGCAGGTCGAACGAGGCCCGCACCAAATACAGGCAGGCACTCGATCTCAAACCGAACGATCCAAGTGTGCTCTCGAACCTTGGCATGTCCTATGTCCTGTCGAGCGATCCCCGTACCGCCGAGACATATCTGCAATCGGCCATCACCCAGCCGGGCGCCGACAGCCGCGTTCGCCAGAACCTCGCGCTCGTGGTGGGTCTTCAGGGACGGTTTGCCGAGGCTGAGCGCATCGCGGTTCAGGAACTTTCGCCACAGCAGGCGCAGGCAAATCTCGGTTATCTGCGTGCAATGCTGTCGCAGCAGAATTCCTGGCAGCAACTGGCGAAGAAGGACAACAAGCCAGCAGGCTGATGCGGGTTCAGGCACGTCCATCAATGCCAGATCGCAGATAATATTCACAGCTCCGCCTCAACGCGCTACCGTCTACAGTGCGGGCGCGTTTAGCGTGTCAGAACGTATCGGCGACGCGAATGCCGGCTGGTCCGAGAATGACTGCGATGAGCACCGGCAGGAAAAATATGATCATCGGCACGGTCAGCTTTGGCGGCAGGGCGGCGGCCTTCTTTTCGGCTTCGTTCATCCGCTCGTCGCGGCCTTCCTGGGCCAGAACGCGCAACGCCTGAGCCAATGGCGTGCCGTATCGTTCCGCCTGGATAAGCGCTTGCACCACGCTTTTGACGCCGTCCAGCTGCGTGCGCATGCCAAAATTCTCAAGTGCGATGCGCCGGTCCTGAAGGAAGGAAAGCTCCGCTGTCGTCAGCATCATTTCCTCCGCCAGTTCGGGCGACTGCTCACCCATTTCTTCCGCAACACGACGCATGGCGGCCTCCATGGACACACCGGATTCGATGCAGATCAGCATCAGATCCAGCGCATCCGGCCAAGCGCGCCTGATCGAGGCCTGCCGCTTGTTCATAGCGTTCGAAACATAAATATTGGGTGCGTAAAAACCCAGATAGCCGAAAATGAGCACTGCCATCAGCCGGACGACGAAAGCCTTATCGGCGAGGTTTCCGAGAACGAAAACCCAGGTAAAGGCCAGGGCTAGAAAAACGAATGGCAGCACGAACCGGGCGGCAAGAAATGTGTTGAGCGCATTCTGTGAACGAAAACCCGCAGCGCGCAGCTTGTTCATCGTGTTCTTGTCGGCAAGCGCTTCCTGAAGGTTGAATTTTTCGACGATGCGGCGCGCCGATTTATTATTATTGCCACGCAGGGAGGCCTTCCCGTCCCTGGTGGCGGCGGCCAGGCGCTCACGCTCGCGGCTGCGAATGAGATCGCGCTCCGATGACACGGCTTTCATGCGCTTGGCGAAGTCTTTTCGCTCAAAGAGCGGCATGATGAGCGTATAGAGGGTTGCGAAAACCGCAAGGGTGACGAGAATGGCAATGATCGTTTGCGGGTCCGTCAGGCTGGAAAAGAGGCTTCCTGTCATGGTCGTGCCCTCATATGTCGAAATTGATCATTTGGCGCATGATGAAAATCCCGATCAGCATCCATAATCCCGACACCCCCAGAATGATGTGCCCACGCATGTCGGTGAAGAGCACCGACAGATAGTCGGGCGAGGTGAAGTGCACCAGCAGCATGACGATGAAAGGGAGCGCGCCAATAATAACTGCAGAGGCCTTCGCCTCCATCGATAACGCGTTGACTTTGGCACGCATTTTCCTGCGTTCACGCAGAACTTTCGAAAGGTTGGAAAGAGCCTCCGAGAGATTGCCGCCCGCCTGCGCCTGAATGTTGATGACGGTGCTGAAGAAGCTCACTTCGAAAAGCGGCACGGTCAGCATCATGCGCTCGATCCCCTGCGGAATGCCGATGCCGACCTGCTGCGCATCGACGACGCGCTGGAACTCCGTCTTCACCGGTTCCTGTCCGTCCGACGCGATCAGTCGCACGGCGTCGTTGAGCGGCAATCCGGATTTGATCGACCGGCACATGACATCCAGCGCATTTGGGAATTCCTCGAGGAATTTTTTCTGCCGGCGCTTGAGTATAAATCCCAATACCCATCGCGGCAGTCCCAGGGCCACAACGGCTCCTATGAGCAGAGCGATAAGCAACGACAGGCCATAAAGAAGCGCAATGACGACGGAGAAAGCAGCCGCGCCTGCGCTCAGAAGGTGGAACTGCCGGACAGAAAGTTGCAGTCCCGCCTGAACCAGCTTTTCGCGCAAACCGACATTCTTTGCTTTCTTTGCCTTTTCGCTTTGTTTCTTTTCCATTTCCCGCAGGCTGTCCTGCATGGACTTGCGGCGTTTGCCAAGTTCCTGGACCCGGTCCCGCGCGGCCTTGATGTTTGCGTGATCCGTTTCGGCGGCCTTGACCCGCTTGACGCGACTGGTGGTCTTTTTCTCGACCTCGATCTGCTGGAAGAGGAAGGCATAAGCAAGCGCCCCTGCCGAAATAGCGACAAGTGCGGCCAGTAACAGGATTGTGGGGTCCATGGCAGTCGCCTTCCTTAGAGCATTTCCAGTAAAATTGCGTAGTGGTTTTCCGTCCGGAAAATGCGTAGAAACAAAGAGTTAGAGCACGTCAGACGATTCCGTTTAAACAAGACTTGCTCTAGGATGTCTTTTCCATCTCGTCGAGCGCGGTGGCCAGGCGTTTTTCCTCGCCATAGTAGCGCGCGCGATCCCAGAAATGAGGTTTGCTGATGCCCGTGGAGACATGCTTGCCGATCAGCTTGCCATGCGCGTCTTCGCCGTCAATTTCGTATCGCATCAGATCCTGGGTCACGATGACGTCGCCTTCCATGCCGATCACTTCGGTGATCTGCGTTATCCGGCGCGAGCCGTCGCGAAGGCGCTGGGCCTGAATGACGATATCGATAGAGCCCGAGATGATTTCGCGTACCGTCTTTGCCGGCAGGGTAAACCCGCCCATGGCGATCATCGATTCGATACGGCTGAGGCATTCCCGCGGCGTATTGGCGTGGAGCGTTCCCATCGATCCGTCATGGCCGGTGTTCATCGCCTGAAGAAGGTCGAAAACCTCCGGTCCACGCACTTCGCCGACGATGATACGTTCAGGCCGCATACGAAGGCAGTTCTTGATCAGATCACGCATGGTGATCTCGCCTTCACCTTCGATATTCGGCGGGCGCGTTTCCAGCCTCACCACATGCGGTTGCTGCAGTTGCAGTTCGGCGGTGTCCTCACAGGTGATGACGCGTTCATCCTTGTCGATGAAGCTCGTCAGGCAATTGAGAAGCGTGGTCTTGCCCGAGCCGGTACCACCAGAGATGACGACATTGCAGCGGACGCGGCCGATGATCTTGAGCAGGGTCGCGCCTTCAGGCGTGATCGCGCCGAAACGCACCAGCTGGTCTAGCGTGAGCTTGTCCTTCTTGAATTTTCGGATCGTAAGCGCCGGACCATCGATGGCGAGCGGTGGTGCGATGACGTTGACACGCGATCCATCGGGTAAGCGGGCGTCGCATATCGGGCTCGATTCGTCCACGCGTCGGCCGACCTGGCTGACGATGCGCTGGCAGATGGAAAGCAATTGACCATTGTCACGGAACCGTATGTCGGATTCGATGGTCTTGCCGCCGACTTCGATGAAGGTCTGGCCGGAACCGTTGACCATGATATCGGCAATATCATCGCGTGCGAGAAGCGGCTCCAGCGGCCCATAACCAAGAACGTCGTTGCAAATGTCTTCGAGCAGCTCTTCCTGCTCGGCGATGGACATGGCGAAATTCTTGATCGTTATGATATCGTTGACGATATCACGGATTTCCTCGCGTGCGCTCTCCGCGTCGAGCTTGGCGAGCTGCGAAAGGTCGATCGTATCGATGAGCGCGGAAAAGACCTGGCCTTTGGTATTGTAATAATCTTCCGTGCGGGCACGCTTTTTCTGCGGCGATTGCATGGGAGATTGTGCCTGCCGCGTTGCAGGCGATTGGCCGGGCTCCAAAGTGTCGATCGCCAGAGATCGCGGCTCAGGTGTTGCCTTCACCTGCTGTATGGCAGGCGCGACAAAATCCGGCTTTATGGTTCTGGCTGGGCCTTCTGGCCCGCGTTTTCCGAACATCGGCGTTTCCGTCTAAAGGCCCAGAAAGGGAGCCTATTTGCGCTTGAGAATATTCTTGAGCTTGTCCAGACCGCCGCGCTTGTTTTTGCGCAGAATGGTACGGCCTGTAATGGTATGGGCAATTTGCGAGAACGTTTCCGCGATCTGGGATTTTTCGTCCATCTCGCTGATCATGCGACCGCTGTTGGCGGCATTTCCGAACAGCTGGGCGTCGAACGGAATGATGGCGACCGGCTCGATTTCCAGTGGGTCGAGAAAATCCGCAGGGGCGATCTCCGGGCGTTTCGGCATGCCGACCTGATTGAGAACGAGATGCGGTAACTTGTCGTTGGGTCTCAGTTTTATCAGCGCGTCGAACAGGTTCTTCGTATTGCGCAGGTTTGCGAGATCCGGAACCGCCGTAATGACCACCTCGTCGGCTTCCGCAAGCACCGCCCGCGTCCAGTCACACCATTGATGGGGAAGGTCTAGAACGGCGACGGGCGCACTGCGCTGCAGGACCTCAAGAATCGGCAGAAACGCCTGACGATCGAAATCATAGGTCCTGTCGAGGAGAGAGGGTGCGGCCAAAAGTGAGAGGTGGTCGGAACATTTCGTCAGCAGACGGTCGAGGAACACCTCGTCCAGCCGCTCCGGCGAAAACACCGCTTCCGCCATGCCCTGAGCGGGATCCTGATCGAAATCGATGTTGGCCGTGCCATAGGCAAGATCCATATCCGCCAGAATGGTTTCGGTGGAGAAGAGGGTGGAGATGCCGAAGGCGCAATTATGCGCGATCGTCGACGAGCCCACCCCGCCTTTGGCGCCGATAAATGCTATGTTGCGACCGAGCGGCTCCGCTTCCGGATCAACGAAGATCGTCGCGATCGAGGCCAATAGATCGGCCATGTTGATCGGTGCGACGAGATATTCGGAAATGCCGTTACGGATGAGATCGCGATAAAGCGTTATGTCGTTGTGCCGGCCAACGATGATGACACGGGTGGTGGGGTCGCAGACCTCCGCCAGAGGAGCGAGATCATCCAGCAGAGAAGACGGTGAGCTTGCTGTTTCGAGAACGATGAGGTTGGGCGTTGGTGAGGCGGAAAACATCGTCGCCGCCGCGTTGATGTCGCCCTTGGTTACCCGCAGGGTGACCTTGCTCATCCGCCTGTCACTGGACAAGGCATCCATCACGCGCTGCATGTTTTCGCTGACGCAGAAGGCATGGACGGATATGCGGGGCAGGGGCCGCAGGCGATCCATATCCGAGGCACGCGGCGCCGGCTGTTCGGCTTCCGCGTCGCCGCTTGACTTGATATCGTATTCTACAGCGCTCATTGTCTTTCCTGCCCTGACAATTGTTGGAACCGCGTCAATTTGGCGTCGCCGTGTTTTTGCCGCTGCGATAGGCGTCAATCACCACCGCTCGGCGCTCCGCGTCGATCGGACTCATGCCACGCGGGCCAACCAGATCCATGGGGTTGGCAACCTGTGCCGCGAGATTGCTCTGGGAGGCACATCCGAAATTGTACCAGTTCTTGTTGGCAAAGGTATTGTCGGAAAGGTCTTCGGGCCATTGGCCGCATTGCCCGGTCATGGCGGTAACGGCCACATAGCTCAGTCGAATGGGGGCGGCGTCGCCATTCGGGGATGCAGCGTAACGTGTTTCCATGATCTTGCCAGAAGGCACACCAGCGCCGGAAAGCGCGGAGCGGATTTGTCTCGCCATTTTTGAAGCCGCTGCCGAGTTGGCTGATCCCGACGGCATCTGGATATTGACGATACCGGTCGACATCGAGGCGTAATTCTGGGCGAAACCACGGACATTATCTGCCATTGCCGTGGTCAGCCGGCTATCGCCTGCGGAAACCGGAATATCCAGCGAATGCTCGGCTTCCGAGAGGGTGATCGGATGGCGCGTGCGGTAGTCGTCGGGAATGGCGTTGGTCGTCATCGGGTCGCGTGCGCAACCCTGCAACAGGCCGGCGGCAAGCGCCACCATGGCGACGAGACCTGCCCGTCTGCCCGGCAGGCTTGAGGAAAAGGAGGAAGGGTTTTCCTGCATGGCGTTTCCTGCCCGGACCGGGCTTGCTGTGAAAAAGGGATTTCGTGCGCGTGTCGTCATTTGTAGATGAACCCCACTGATCCCTGATAGGGAGCCGCCTGAACCTGGTCCTTGCGGCCATAGACCTTGTTGACACGGTTCATGAAATACATGGCCGCATCGTTTTCCGGGTTGAAGTTGTCATCCGGCCGGGCGATCTGGTTGCGCGCAACAGGACGTACCAGATAGGGCGTTGCTATGATGACAAGCTCCGTCTCGTTGCGGATGAAATCCTTGCTGCGGAAAAGCGTGCCGAAGATCGGGACTTTGGAAATGCCGGGAAGTCCTGACATGGCCTGGCGAATATTGTCTTGGACCAGACCTGCGATCACAATCGAGCCGCCGGACGGAAGTTCGACTGTTGTCGATGTCTCGCGTTTGCGGATCGACATGTAGGTAGAACCTGGGATGGTGCGGCCCGCATTTCCGGTTACAACGTTGCCTTCATATGTCGGCTCGGAAACATTGGTCTCGATTTTAAGGCTGATCCGTCCCGGTGAAAGCACGACGGGCCTGAAGTTCAACGTGATGCCGTAGTCGACCGTGTTGGTGGTACGCGTTATGGTTGGCTGGCCCGTTTCCTTGTCGATGGTAACTTCCTGCTCTGCAGGCAGACGGAAATCGCCCCCCACGTAGAACTTGGCCTGTTCGCCGGAGATGGCGGTAAGACTTGGTTCGGCCAGAGTGCGCACGACACCCGCCTGTTCCATGGCGTTGAGATAGGAAGCAAAGTTGAGCGAGCCGGAGCCAATCGCGCCACTGGCTATTCGCGACGCACCGCTAATTGCATTTCCGAGATTGGACGGATTTGAAAATTCGAAACCGTTATTGCTTGTCGAGCTGCTGATGGAACCATTGAAGCCAAGCTGTTTCAGCACCTGCCGGCTAACTTCAGCTACGGTGACTTTCAGCGTCACCTGATCTTCGCCCTCAATCGTCAGCATATTGACGATCTGCGATGTCTGGCGGTTTTCGGCAAAAATCGCAGCGTCACCGCCGTTATTGCCGCCCGTCAGCGATATGTTGCGGGTAGTGGCTTCGCCGCCTTTCAGGAATGCTTCGGCAAGCTGGACAGCGCGTGCCGAATCCTGAGGTGTGCGCACTGATCCCGTGAGAACGATGTTGTCCGAAACGATCTCTACTTTGATGTCCGATTCGGGAATGAAACGACGGATATTGGCTTCAAGCCCGGAGATATCGCGCTCAACCTCAAGATCAAGACTGACGATTTCGCGCCCGCCATCTCCGAAAATGAAGATATTGGTCTGGCCCACCGTTTTTCCGAACAGATAGATGCGCTTGGACGTACGGGTTACGGCATCGGCAAGGCTCGGATCGGCGACGAGAATATCATGGGCATCCTCCGGCAGATCGATGACCAGTGCCTTGTTGAGACCGAGCTTCAGGCGCTTGCGAATGCCACTACCGCTTTCGGTGATCCGCACGATGCTCGCGCTTTGAGCCTCGGCTTCGCTGATACGCAAAAACGCGGGTGAGTGCTGACCCGGAATACCTGAAAAAGCCAGGCAAAATGCAAGGCTGCCCGCCATTGAGGAATGCAGGTGTTGTTTAATGCGCTTTGCCATGGAACCCCCGGTCATTGCGATGCTCCCTGTCCGGCTTTGACGATCGAACCGGATTTGATCACCTGAATCTCCGGCTGCCCGGAGCCGCCGTTGAGAAGGTAACCTGCTGAAAGCGTGTCGTTTTCCTGCGCATCGGCGACCGAGCGCAAAGCAAGCGTAAGGCGATCCGCCATCTGTTGCGCCACGGTGATGATTTTGGCCTGTTCGGGTGTGAGTTCGAGCGTTGCGGTTGCACCCACGACGGCTGAGGTGCCGTCCTCGCCTTCCTTGATCTGCTGGTCGATCGCCAGAACACGGACATTGTTCAAAACATTTTCAGTTAAAAAATGACCTGAATCGCCCTTGCGGACCATGATGACATCGACCCGGTCATTCGGCAGCACGAAACCGCCAGCACCTGTCGAGACGGAAATTTCCGTGGCGACGGCGCGTTTGCCGGCCGGCAAAAGCGAGGACATGATGCGGGTGCTGGAATCGACCACTTTTTCAGGCCGTACAGGCTCGCCCTGAAACAAAGGCAGCCGCACGACAGCGCCGGATAGTTCGGTTATGGCGTTCGGGTTTTTCGCTTCCGTTATGAAGCTGTCGATGACGTTACCAGTGGGCCAGGGCGTCCAGTGTACCGAACTATCGTTCAGGCGGCTGCCGACGGGTAGGTTGACCGAGGAAACGAGAACGTTAACCGTCGGTTCCTTCTCTATGATCGTTTCCGCTTTTTCGATGACCTGCTTCGCGCCGGAAATCTGCATGGCAACGATGCCGGCAAGACCGGCGGCGACGAGGGCAACGGACAGAATGACGA
This sequence comes from Rhizobium sp. SJZ105, assembly GCF_007828365.1. NCBI lineage: Bacteria > Pseudomonadati > Pseudomonadota > Alphaproteobacteria > Hyphomicrobiales > Rhizobiaceae > Rhizobium > Rhizobium sp. SJZ105. Next base: position 1,668,070 of record NZ_VIUP01000001.1, on the reverse strand, counting down.
TACGCGACGGTTTCATGCTCGATCCTTGAGGGAATCAGATTCTTCTCCCGTCAGGATGGCCCGTCATTGGTATAATTATGGTTAATATTATGCTTGGATTTCTGGTTAACAGGCCTTTAACCTGCAGTGAACGCAGATTTCTCAGGAAAGACTTGCGATGGCGGCTTTCACAATTGGTGTTTCGCCATAGGTCAAAAGCCCGGCAATGGCGATGCCTATGCCATAGGGGATTTTCTTCGCAACCAGCAGGGAATCCGGAATGGGAATGCCGGCCGCCATGATTTCCTGCGATCGCGATCGCAAAAGCAGGATTCCAAGCGTCAAAACGCCGCCGATGAAGGTGACCGAAAGTAGAAATTCTATAAGGGAGATGTTAAAGCCGTACCAGACCGCTGCAGCAGTCAATAACTTTGCGTCTCCTCCACCCATGACATTGGTAGCGAATAGCGCAAAGCAAGCAAACAATACAACAATACCCGCAACAAGGCTCATTACATAAGTCTGCCAGTCCATGCCGGAAAAGGGGGCAACCACAGCAAAGGATAGGAGCAGTAGAAGCGGTATCCTGTTGGGGATAGTCATACTGAAAAGATCGTTGAGAGCGGCAAAGGCGAGACAAAGGGGTACGATCAGGAAAATTGCAGCTATTACCATGGTCGCCTCCCAAGGCATTTCTGTTCAAGACCGTAAGTTTTGTAATAAAAGTACGCCGCCTTATTGGCGGCGTACTTACATCTAATTTACACGCGTCTAGGCTTAGTTCGTGGCGGAAGGTGTATTGTTGCCAATTCTGGTGCCAAGGTTGGAGAACACGGTATTGAGCTTCGTGCCCACCGTCGTGGCGCCGCCGATGATGGCAACAGAAATAAGCGCAGCAATCAGGCCGTATTCAATTGCCGTTGCGCCGGACTCATCTTTCAGGAAGCGAGCGAAAATCTTGGTCATGGGTCTCTCCTAACTCTTGTGTTGTGTTCAGCACGCCGACAACTGTTTTCCGTTGTTCGGTTGCGTTCAAATTACAGGTGAGCGATTTCCAAGCGCTTAAAGAAGAGGATTAATCCAAAGTAAACGACAGGATGAGTTTCTCTTGGTAAACAAAACAAAAAAGTATTGCCTCTATTTTTATAGTTGCTGATAAACAAATATATTCCAGAGACTGTCAGTTTCTTATTTCCGGCAAAGTGTCCGTCCGGTGAGACATAGATGTTCAGTTTTGGTGCGGGACAGCGAGAGCCTCGAAAATATTGCCATGTCAGGCATGGTTACCGTTCACATTAGGGGCCCCTATCATTTAACGCTTCATTCACTAAAAACCCGCATTCTGCTGCACAGTAAGTGCGGGTAGTGAGCAGGGGCGAAACGCGTGTCATCCGGAAAACTGGCGAAAATCGTGGTCGGCTTGTCCGTCATCGTATCGGGTTCGTTACAGCCTGTTTTTGCTCAGGAAGACATATTGCGCGTTTCGATGAACCACGCCCGTGTCCTTCGCCTCGACCGCCCCGTGAGCAAGGTTATTGTCGGCAACTCGAAAGTCGCCGATGCGACGGTTGCCGATGCCACCACGATCGTGCTGACCGGGCGCAGTTTCGGCACGACGAATCTTGTTCTTCTCGATGCCGAGGGCAATCCAATCGTCGATGAGCGCATTCTCGTCTCCATCGATGAGGGCAATACGGTTCGCGTTTTTCGACAAACGGAACGGACCGTGCTTTCCTGTACGCCGAATTGCGAACAGCATTCGCAAAACAGTGGCGACAAAGACGCCCAGCCTTAAGCGAACTGCAACCCAATACCAGGTCTGAATATATCGGAATTCCGCGCGCGGGAATGGCTGGCATTTTGTCAAAGTGACAAAGGCTTAGCGCTCGTCCTGGGCAGTATTTTTATGGGAAAAAGCGGGGTTGATCGCCAGCAAAACGAAAAACCGCAACATGTTCCCCTGCGTTTTGCAGGAGGACTGAATGTTGCTGTTTTTTCGTCTAAGTGTTTGATCTGGCTAAGATCAAAAATGGAATGGTGCCCAGAAGAGGACTCGAACCTCCACACCCTTGCGAGTACCAGCACCTGAAGCTGGCGCGTCTACCAATTCCGCCATCTGGGCGACGGAGAGCGATGTACGAGGGCAGCCGCCCGGTGTCAACAGACTTTTTGAACTTTTATGACGATCATTGATTTTAAAGGGAAAAAACTTGGTTAGACGCTGTTGAAACATGTTGCCGCGTCAATTGTCGAGCCCTTCATGCTTCGTCCTGTCGACATGACCGAGGTCACGTTCCGGGTCGATGACATCGCGGATTCTCTGTTTGAGCTCTTTTGGACCGGGGAAACCGCCATCGCGCTTACGCTCCCATATGGTTTCACCATCTACGGTGATCTCGAACAGGCCACCCGTTGAGGGAATGAGGCTGACTTCGCCGATATCAGAAGCGAAGGTTTGCAAAATCTCCTGCGCCATCCATCCCGCACGAAGCAGCCAGTTGCATTGTGTGCAGTAGCGGATGGTTATGCGGGGCTTGGTCTCGGCCATGATCACGTCTCCTTCAGCGCCCGGTGACAATAATGCTCACGATAATGTCAACTATAATACTCATGTTTTTACCTGCGGCATGCTTGTTCTTATCATGCTGCTTTGCGAACAGATAAGCCATCGAAGGCTAAAACGCGGAGATCCCATGGCCCAGTTCGACAATAATCGTCAGCGTCTTTTCGTTCCGGCGGTCGCACCTCTTTATAATTCGACACATGATCTGGTGGAGACCGTTCTGCGCGTCGTGGCCGGGCTTCTTCTTGTCACCCACGGCTTCGGCAAGATCGCCAATCCGTTCGGGGCTGTCGGCATGGTGGAGAGCCTCGGCTTTTATCCGGGTGTATTCTGGTCACCTCTCCTGGCCGCCACCGAATTTTTCGGTGGAATTCTCGTGGCCATTGGGCTGTTCACGCGGCCGGCATCCTTTGCCGCAATGATCGTGCTTCTAGTAACGGTCTATTTTCACGGTATCGTAAAGGCGGAAGGTCTGGGTGGCGCGGAAAAATCAGTTCTCTGGGCAGTCATTTTCCTGTTCTTCGCTGTCCGCGGCGGCAACCGGCATTCCGTCGACGCGAAGCTGTCGCGGGAATTTTAAGATGCCCAAGGCCGGCTTGTCCGGTTATTGCCTTGCTGACGATATTGCGCCTCTTGAAAATCCGTTTTTCTCGTGGTGAAGCTGAATTCGATCGGCGATACCGGCCGATCGAATTCCCCGTTGTCGGCAAGAGGCCCCATGCGCGTTGCAATTATCGAAAACATGGCGGGCACGCCGCATGGACAGATCGGCATCGCTCTGGAAGAGGCAGGGGCTGACGTGCATGTCATCCGCGCCTATGCGGGTGAGCCTCTTCCTCTCGATGCAGCTGCACACGATGCGCTCGTCGTTTTGGGCGGGGAGCAGAACGCTCTTGACGACGTGCTTTATCCCTATCTTCCAGACCTCGCACTTTTGATGAAAGCGTTTGGCGATGCGGACAAGGCCGTGATGGGCGTCTGTCTCGGCAGCCAGTTGCTGGCGCGCGCCTATGGCGGAGAGAATATTCTGGCCGGCCCGCCCGAATTCGGCTGGGAAGACGTATCCCTCACGGAAGAGGGCATGTCCGATCCGCTATTGGCGGGACTCGACAAGACATTTCCCATTTTTCAGTGGCATTGCGACACATTCACGCTTCCTCCCGCGGCGACGAGACTTGCGACCAATGGTGCAACGCGAAATCAGGCTTTTCGCGTTGGCCGCGCTGCCTATGGCACGCAATTTCATTTTGAGGCATCCACGGCTGTGGTCGAAGGATGGTGTGAGGCGTTCCCGGCTTCCGTAGAAAAAATGGCGCCCGGCTGGATGAACAATTACCGCGATCACCGTGGCGGGCGTGCAGATGTGGCCGATGCGACCGGTCTGGAAATTGCCCGTGCCTGGGTACGGCTTGTGTGATCTGGCAATTATCGGTTGCGAATATGGCCAAGGCCGCTCAGAATTGAGTGTGTTTCACCGACGTTTGCCAAGGAGGCACCAAGATTATGTATAAATTCGAAATCTATCAGGACAGGGCCGGGGAATATCGCTTCCGCTTCAAAGCATCCAACGGGGAAACGATGTTTTCGTCCGAAGGATACAAGGCCAAGGCATCGGCCATCCACGCCATCGAATCGATCAAGAAAAATTCCCCCGGCGCCGATACGGTCGATCTGAGCACGATGACCGCCTGAAGCTCTCCGTTTCGCGAAACCTCGAGGCATTCTCCTGCCAGAAATGACGGGCGCGTTGGAAGGTGTCGGCGTAAAGATAAGATTCAGTCTTTTTTGATAATCTTCCGTTAGCAATTGTATTTCGAGGTTCCCGGGCGGCGTCAGAGTGCCCCTGGATTGTTTTGCGTACGGGTTCTCATGCGTTCATCGGCTGTGCCAGCACTTCTCTTCGGTTGCCTTCTGCTTGGTGGCTGTACGTCCAGTTCCGGGCCTGAAAGCCTGATGGCCGGCCTGCCGTCGAAGGAAACCACGAGCTCGGTTACGCCATCCGCGCCGGTGCCGCAGGCAAGCGTGGGCAGCCAACCCATCACGGCCCAGCCGCGACAGGAAGTTCTGGCATGGGGCGGGCCGGTGCCCGAAGAGCCAAAGGCCTTTTCAGCCGTCACCCCACGAGCGCCCGTGCCGCAGAACGCGCTTGAAACCCGTTTGCCCTCACCGTCACAGGCTGGAATGGTACGACCGGCAGAGCGTCCGATGGAGCGTCCGGTACAATTGGCCATGGCTGCAGCCCCGGCGGCCAGTGCCGGTGCGCAGATCCGTTCGCGCATTTTCCGCTCCAGCTTCAGCGATGCCAAACCGATCAATTTCGGCAGGGTTCAGCCGCGCCATTTTCAGGTCCACGGGGTGGATGTCTCGCGCTGGCAGGCCAATATAGACTGGCCGCAGCTGCGCACACGCGGTGCCAACTTCGCCTTCATCAAGGCGACGGATGGCGGCGATCATCTTGACCCGATGTTCCGCACCAACTGGCAGCGTGCAAAGGAAGCGGGCATCCGTCGTGGCGCCTACCACTTCTTCTACTGGTGCCGGTCGGCCGGCGAGCAGGCGGATTGGTTCATTCGCAACGTACCGCGCGATCCGGATGCGCTGCCGCCGGTGATCGACGTGGAATATAACGGCGAATCGAGCTGCAAGATGCGCCATTCCCGTGAGCGTATTCTCGAAAAGATGCGCGTGTTCATGGACAAGCTGGAGCGCCATTACGGCCAGCGTCCGATTATCTATACGGCGCCCGATTTTTATAAGGACAATCTGACCGGCGAGTTCCAGGACTATCCCTTCTGGCTGCGCGCCGTTGCCCAGCATCCGTCCGTGGTCTATCCCGGCCGCAAGTGGTTGTTCTGGCAATATTCCGGCTCCGGCCTGTCGCATGGTGTCGATGGACGTATCGATCTCAATGTCTTCAACGGCAGCGAGGATGCCTGGCATCGCTGGGTAGACCGCCGCTCGAGTTGACGGGGCGGGCGTCAGCGCGAAAATTTTCGCGCGCCGGCAACGCAGAGCACCACCACGAGCGTGATGGCGATCATCGCAGGGCTGACCTCCTCGTGAAGCAGGGTTGCTGCAAGCACCAGCCCAAAGAACGGCTGCAGCAATTGCAGCTGGCCCACCGCGGCAATTCCGCCAAGCGCCAGCCCGCGATACCAGAAGATGAAGCCGATCAGCATGCTGAACAGCGAGACATAGGCAAGGCCGCCCCAGGCCTGCGGGTCGATGCCTGCGAGGGTTTGCGGCCCTGTGAAGAAGGCAAGCGGCAGCATCAGAGGCAGGGAGAGGACCAATGCCCATGAGATGACCTGCCAGCCCCCCAGTTTGCGGGAAAGGGCAGCACCCTCGGCATATCCCAGCCCACAGACGATAATCGCGCCCAGCATCAAGAGATCGCCGGCAAGTGATGCTCCGAGCCCGGAGGCCAGCGAATTCGACAATGAAAAGCCGGCAACGAGAACGCTGCCCAGGCAGGAAAAGAACCAGAAGGCGGGCCGCGGGCGTTCTCCCCCACGCAGCACGGCAAAAACCGCGGTAGCGAGCGGCAAAAGCCCGACAAAGACGATGGAGTGGGCCGAGGTAATGTGCCGCAAGGCGAGGGCAGTCAACAGCGGGAAGCCAACCACCACGCCGAAGGACACGATGAAAAGGGATGCCATATCATCGCGCGCCGGGCGTTTTTGCCGGAACACAAAAAGCAAAGCGAGCGCCAGAAGGCCGGCTATGCTGGCGCGGGCGAGGGTCAGGAACACTGGATCGAAACCCGTTACCGCAACCCGCGTGGCGGGCAGCGAGCCGCTGAATATCACCACGCCGATAAGGCCGCTTAGCCAACCGCTTGTCGTCTTGTCCATGACCGTCTCCTGCAATTTCCCTTACTTGATCCGGAACGGCTGGTGAAAACAGCGACAGTCATATACAATTTCAAGAAACTGTTATGGTTGTTTGGGTGGTACGGTTGGAGAGAAATGTGGACGGACACCTCGCGACGGGAACGCGCATAGAACAGGTGATGGCCAGCATGCGGCAACGCATCGCTTCGCGAAGCCTCGTTCCCGGCGCCAGGTTGCCATCCGTTCGAGCGCTTGCGAAGGCCATGCAGGTCTCCACTTCAACCGTCGTCGAGGCCTATGACCGGCTGGTTGCCGATGGCACTATAAGCTCACGACCGGGTTCGGGATTTTATGTGGCGGGTCCGCTCGCGCCCCTGTCTCTGGCCGATATCGAGCCTCGGCTGGACAGGGCGGTGGATCCGCTCTGGGTGTCGCGCCAGGCGCTGGACGAGGGGGCGGCGCTTGCCAAGCCCGGCTGCGGCTGGCTTCCAGCGTCATGGATGCCGGAGCAAGCGCTAAGGCGGGCGGTGAGGGCGCTTGCCCGTGCGGATGCTTCCTTGCTGACGGATTATGCGAGCCCAATGGGGCTGTTGCCGCTACGCCAGCTTTTGTCCCGCAGACTTGCCGAACATGGCGTACAGGCGGGCGCCAGCCAGATCATGCTCACCGATTCCGGCACGCAGGCGATCGATCTCCTGTGTCGTTTCCTACTGCAGCCAGGGGATACGGTGATTGTCGATGATCCCTGCTATTTTAACTTCCGCGCTCTCTTGCGGGCGCATCGGGTGAAAATCGTTGGTGTGCCCTATACGCCGGCTGGACCGGATCTGCCGCTTTTCGAGCAGGCACTGAAAGAGCATCAGCCGCGCCTTTATATCACTAATTCCGCGATCCATAATCCGACAGGCGCAAGGCTTTCCGCCGTTTCCGCCCATCGCCTGCTGATGCTGGCCGAACAGGCGGGCCTCACCATCATCGAGGATGATATTTTTGCCGATTTTGAAACGCAGGCGGCACCACGGCTGGCTGCTTTCGATGGTCTGAACCGGGTCGTCCAGATCGGCAGTTTTTCTAAAACCCTGTCTGCTTCCGTGCGGTGCGGTTTCATCGCAGCGCCTCCGGCATGGGTGGAAGCCCTGACCGATCTCAAGATTGCCACTGCTTTTGGTGGAGCAAATTTTTCGGCTGCATTGATCCTGTCGCTTTTGACTGACGGTAGTTATCGCAAGCATGTCGAGGCTCTTCGACAGCGTCTCGCGGCGGCGGTGCCTGAGGCGGCGGCGCGTTTGAAAGCGCTTGGATGTGTGCCGTGGATCGAACCGCAGGCGGGCATGTTCTTATGGTGCCGCCTGCCGGAGGGGGTCGACGCCGCCGATGTTGCACGTCGGGCACTGGCGCAACAGGTGGTGCTGGCACCCGGCAATGTTTTCAGCTCCGCGCAGAACGCATCCGCTTTCATGCGTTTCAATGTGTCGCAAATGGCCGCTCCTCAGGTCATGGCGGTGCTGGCAGATGCCCTCAGGCAGAGCGCGTAATTGTCGCCCAATTGTGCTGGCCGAGGAGAATCGGAACAAAATCCCGTGAACGCCGTTTTCTTCTCAGAATGAAGAGGAGGAAATACCATGACATTCGATCCAAACAATCCGCGCCCGGACCGCGATCTTCGTCCGGAACTGAATATCAGCAATGAACCGCTTGCCCGCAAGTCTCCGTCCTGGATGCCATGGCTGGCGATTCTCGTTGTCGCATTGGTGGGCGTTTTCGCCTGGTCGCAGATGAGCGGCCTGAACACTGATCCGGCCACGACATCCTCGACCATGCCGCCTGCGGCAACGCAACAGGCACCGGCGCCCGTGACTCCGACTGTCCCGGCAACACCGCCTGCCAACAATGCAGCACCGGCAAGCCCGAATACCGGCGGCACGCAGACGCAGCCGTAATGGGTTAGATAATATGACAAAACCGCCTGCCTTCCGGCAGGCGGTTTTTTATTGCGCCAACTCTGCGGCGTTAGAGCTGATCCATCGCGGAGGGGTGGTTGGACAATCTGGACCAGCGGCTCATCGATTCCTCCGCCAGCGCGGAAAGCGTAATGTTTCCGAAGCGGGACAGGAGAATGGTCTCCGCCTCGCTCATGGCGTCGAAAAGGGCAGCATTGACGGCCTGCTCTATGACGCAGTTAGGATTATCTCCTGCCAGCCCAATCGAGAACAATTCCGGCGCGCCAAGCGCCCGGTAAATATCGAGCAGCGTGATTTCGCTGAGCGGTCGCGCCAGAACCCAGCCACCGCCATGGCCTTTTTCCGACGACACGTAACCGTGCTCCCGCAAGCCCGCCATGGTTCTGCGCACCACCACCGGGTTCGTCTGCAACATCGCCGCGATGCTTTCCGAGGTCGCCGCACCCTCGTGTTTCTCCATATGGATCAAAATATGCAGCAGCCGTGAAAGGCGCGTGTCGTGTCTCATCGGTGAAATCCGTCTGGTTTTCGCGACATTACCAGTTAGCATATGACGTAACAATATAAGTTGCGTGACTATTGACTCTAAAATTCATGTAACAATATAAGTATCGTGAAACGAACGGGCGCTTCCGGCTCGGTGAACGATAGGTCCATCATGAAATACGAAGTCATCATCATCGGCGGCAGCTATGCGGGCCTGTCCGCCGCCTTGCAGCTCGGGCGCGCGAGAAAAAACATCCTGGTAGTGGATGCGGGTGAGCGGAGAAATCGCTTCGCCAGCCATTCCCACGGTTTTCTCGGACAGGACGGCAAGGCGCCGGGCGACATCATCGCCGAGGCACGCCGCCAGATCGAGTGCTACCCGACGATACACTGGGCAAAGGGCAGGGTAACGAATGCCGAAGGATCATTCGATGACTTCGTCATCGAGATCGATGGCAATCGCCGCGAAAGGGCGGCCAGACTAATCCTTGCCACAGGCGTTACGGATGAACTGCCTGATATAGCCGGGCTGAAGGAACGCTGGGGCAGCGCCGTCTTCCATTGCCCCTATTGCCACGGATACGAACTGGATCAGCGCAGGATCGGCGTCATCGCGGCCTCACCGCTGGCCATCCACCATGCACTGATGCTTCCGGACTGGGGTGAAACGACCTTTTTTACCAACGGTATATTCGTGCCGGATGCCGAACAGAGTGCGCTTTTGTCAGCCCGGGGCGTTCGGGTGGAAAAAGAGCGTATCAGAGAGATCGCAGGGCATGCGGATGTTGTTCTTGCGGATGGGTGCAGCATTGCTTTGGCCGGTCTTTTCACGCAACCGAAATTGCGGATTGCCTCGGATTGGATCGAAAAGCTCGGTTGCACCGTGGAAGAGGGGCCGATGGGTTCAAGCATCGTGACAGATGCCGTGAAACAGACAACAGTGCGCGGAATCTTCGCCTGCGGTGATGTGGCAAGGCCCGCCGGCTCGGTCGCTCTTTCCGTGGGGGATGGCGCCATGGCTGGGACTGCGGCTCACAGGTCGATCATGTTTCCGGAATGATCAGTGCGAAACAAGGCTTAGCCAGCGCCCCGGAGGCATTCCGAAGGCATTCTTGAAGTGGCGGGTAAAATGCGCCTGATCCGCAAAGCCGCAGGCAAACGCCGTTTCCGCAAGACCCGCACCCGCCCGCATCATGTCCTTGCATTTTTGCAGACGCCGCATGATGAGATAACGGTGCGGGCTCGTGCCAAACAGGGAGCGGAAGTGCCGAAAGAGCGTGAAGCGATCAAGCCCGCTTATTTGCTCCAGCTTCTCTGAGCTGACGGCAAGCGCGCTGTTCTCCAGCAGGTAATCCCGGCAACGGAAAACGGCGATCCGGTCAAGCCGCTTGATTGTTCTCTGGTTTCCGTTCGAATGCTTCCAGAGCAGATCCGACAGTCTCGATTGCCAGTCGGTCAGGAGCAGATTGTCCGGCTCGCCTTCGAGATTGCCGAGAGCCTCTATCAGGCATTGCCGGAACTCACCGTCTTCGATGACGGGATTTTTTGCAAATGGCAGCGCGTGAAATCCGGTCGCCACCTCCATGGTTTTTTCCGGCGGAAGGTAGAGCATACGGTAGCGCAGACCTTCGTCGGTGCCGGCACCACCATCGTGAACTTCGTCCGGATGTAGCACGATAACCTTTCCGGGCGTGCTGAAATGCGATGTGCCACGATAGGAAAACGTCTGGACGCCGGAAAGCGTCACACCGAGCGCATAGGTGTCATGGCGATGGGGTGCATAGGCGTTGCCGTGAAAGCGCGCTTCGATGCGCTCGATCCCTTCGCTGGAAGGGGCCTGCACGATCCCCTCGAATTTGCACGAACGTTCAAGATCGCTCGTACCCTGAGGGGCTAGGGTCGCTTCTCTTTCGTAACCACAGCCAGATTGAGTTCGCATGTTTGATACCAAGATCGCCGTCATCCTTCGTGATGACCTTGCCGTGTGGCAAAAACTGAACGTCACCGCATTTCTCATGTCCGGCATCGTCGCCCAGACCAGAGAGATCATCGGGGAACCATACCGCGACGGGGCGGGTAACGTCTACAATCCCCTGTCCGTCCAGCCGATAGTCGTCATGGCCACGGATCAGGAGGCACTGCGCAAAATCCACCAGCGATCCCTGGAACGCGAGGTCACGACATCGCTCTATATCGAGGAAATGTTCGCAACCGGTCATGATGTTGCCAACCGCCAGGTGTTTTCGGAATTTTCTCCCGACAATGCAAAGGTCGTCGGCATGGCGCTTAGGGCGGACAAGAAAATCGTCGACAAGATTACCAAGGGCGCGAAGCTGCATGCCTGAGCAGCTGCCGTGAATGTAAAAAGGGAGGCCGTAAGCCTCCCTTGTCAAATCAGCGACGATTTAGCGGCCGCTTATTCGTCGTTCATCTTCAGCGCAGCGATGAAAGCTTCCTGCGGAATCTCCACCTTGCCGAACTGGCGCATGCGCTTTTTGCCTTCCTTCTGCTTGTCCAGAAGTTTGCGTTTACGCGTCGCATCGCCACCGTAGCACTTCGCCGTCACGTCCTTGCGCAACGCGCGCACGGTTTCGCGGGCGATGACCTTGCCGCCAATGGCCGCCTGGATCGGGATCTGGAACATGTGCGGCGGAATGAGTTCCTTCAGCTTTTCGCACATGCCGCGTCCGCGCCGGTCAGCCGCCGAGCGGTGGACCAGCATGGAGAGTGCGTCCACCGGGTCGCCGTTCACGAGGATCGACATCTTGACGAGATCGCCTTCGCGATAGTCGATGATGTTGTAGTCGAACGAGGCGTAACCCTTCGAGATGGATTTCAGGCGGTCGTAGAAATCGAACACCACTTCGTTGAGCGGCAATTCATAGGTGATCATCGCGCGGTTGCCGACATAGGTCAGCTCCGTCTGCAGGCCGCGCCGGTCCTGACAGAGTTTCAGGATACCACCGAGATATTCGTCGGGCGTCAGGATCGTCGCCTTGATCCACGGTTCGCGGATTTCCTTGATCTTCACGACATCAGGCATATCCGCCGGGTTGTGCAGTTCCTTCTCGGTGCCATCCGTCAGCGTCATTTCATAGACGACCGAAGGTGCTGTGGCGACCAGATCGAGATTGAACTCACGCTCGAGGCGTTCCTGAATGATTTCAAGATGCAGCAGACCGAGGAAGCCGCAACGGAAACCAAAGCCGAGAGCGGCAGACGATTCCATTTCGAAGGAGAAGGAGGCGTCGTTGAGGCGAAGCTTGCCCACCGCCGCGCGCAGATCTTCGAAGTCGGCTGCATCGACAGGGAAGAGGCCGCAGAAAACCACGGGCTGCGCTGGCTTGAAGCCGGGCAGGGCCTGCGCCGTCGGGCGCTTGTCGTCGGTAATGGTATCGCCAACACGCGTATCGGCGACTTCCTTGATCGAGGCGGTGATGAAACCGATCTCGCCGGGGCCGAGGCTGTCGACATTGACCATCTTCGGGGTAAGTACGCCAACGCGCTCGACGCCGTATTTCGCGCCGGAACCCATCATGCGGATCTGCTGGCCCTTGGTCAGCACGCCGTCGATGACGCGCACCAGAACCATGACGCCCAAATAGGTGTCGTACCAGCTGTCAACGAGCAGTGCCTTGAGCGGCCCGTTCTCACCGACTTCGCTCTTCGGCGGTGGCAGGCGGTTGACGATGGCTTCGAGAACATCGGGGATGCCAAGCCCGGTCTTGGCCGAAATCAACACAGCTTCGGAAGCATCGATGCCGATTACTTCCTCGATCTGTTCCTTGATGCGGTCGGGCTCCGCGGCCGGCAGGTCGATCTTGTTCAAGACCGTCACCAGCTCGTGATTATTGTCGATTGCCTGATAAACGTTGGCCAGCGTCTGGGCTTCCACACCCTGAGATGCGTCCACCACCAGCAGCGAACCTTCGCAGGCCGAAAGCGAGCGGGACACTTCATAGGCAAAGTCGACGTGACCGGGCGTGTCGATGAGGTTCAGCACATAGGTTTCGCCGTTATTCGCCTTGTAGTGCAGGCGTACGGTCTGGGCCTTGATGGTGATGCCGCGCTCGCGTTCGATATCCATCGAATCGAGAACCTGTTCCGACATATCTCGCTCGGCAAGGCCGCCTGTCGACTGGATCAACCGGTCGGCCAGCGTCGATTTGCCGTGATCGATGTGGGCAACGATCGAGAAGTTGCGGATATGGTCCAGGGGCGTGCGGGTCGAATTTGTGCTCATGCCCCGCGCTATAGCAGGGGCTTCTCATGCCGCAAAGCGGGAATTTGGTTAAAAGCCCTTTAAAATGGGCTTTTCAGATCGCAAACTGCTCCGGCCAGTCGCGGCGGGTGGCCACTTGTCCTTCGGTTCTAAGCTTGGCCACGGCAGCAAGGTCGATATCGGCGATCAGCAACGTGCTGTGTGTCACCGCATCGCTTTCGCTTTCCGCGACGATACCCGATGCCGGCATGCCATAGTCGGATGGCACGTAAAGTGCTGCGCGGCCACGATTTTCATCGACGGCGGGAGACCATGGAGCCTCACCCGCCGTGGGGGAGGAGAGAACGGCATATTGGTTTTCCAACGCCCGCGCCTGAGCGCCGATACGCACCCGGTAGGCGCCGGCCAGCGTATCGGTGCAGCTGGGAGCGAGAACCAGTTCGACGCCAAGCTCGGCCAGCTTCCGGCCAAGCATCGGGAACTCGTTGTCGTAACAGATGAGGATGCCGAGCCTGCCGATCGGCGTCTCGAAGGCTTTCAGGCCCTCGATGCCGGCAAGGATGTTCCATTGCTCCCGCTCGAAGCGCGTCATGATCTGCTTGTCCTGATACCCGATCAGTCCGTTGGGGCCGAACAGCCATGCGCGGTTGCGGAACTTGCCGTCCTTGTCTTTCACTGGCGCGCTGCCCGGCTGAAACAGGATTTGATGTTGCCGCGCCAGCTCTTCACAAAGCTCGACCCATGAGGGGATGAGCGGCTGTATCTCTTCGATGGAGCGGTGCAGGTCCGAGCGCGCATCGGGCGGCAACTGCCCGGTCAGCGTCATGGCCGAATATTCCGGCAACAGCAGCAGCTCGGCGCCTTTTTCTTTCGCCTCGCGCACGATGGCGGAAAGATGGGCGGCATAGCCTTCCCATGTCTCGATGAGTTCGATGGCATATTGGCTGGCGGCGAGTTTCGTCATCTGTTTTCCTCTCCGGCAGCAAGGGTCTTCATCCAGAAGGACAGGGGCTTTGGGCTTTCGGTGCTCTCGTCTAGATCCCGCCAGGTGAAGCTGGTGTGCAATTCCGGGTGATGGCGATAGCCGCGTTTTTCCCAGAAGGTACTCAGCGGCACGTAATCCAACGGCCGGCGCGGGTGGTCGGCGGGGCGCTCGACCGCGCAGAAGGTGCAGCAGTTGAAGCCGAGCTTGCTCGCATGCGCCTCCCGCTCCGCAAAGAACCGCACCCCGATGCCATGCCCGCGATAGCTGGGCAGAAGCACGCTTTCGCCGAAGTAAAATATCCGGTCCGGATCGTAACCCGCCTTCAGGAAGGGCGCCTTCACCTCGTCGGTCTCGGCCGCCATGGGCATGCCGGTGGACATGCCCACCACGTGTGCGCCATCCAGCGCCAGCACAAAAACCGCGCCTTTCGTGTCGGCATAGGTGGCGAGATATTTGCGCTCGTAATCCAGCGATCCGTCATAGAGATAGGGAAAGGCGCGAAACACTTCGATCCGCAGGCGCGCAAGGTCATCGAAATAGGGCGCGGCCTCGATGCCGGAAAGAGACTTGATTTCGACGGTCATGGGCATTTTCACTTTCGGTTGCACTGGTTATACCGTCATGGAAAACCCGCGCAAGCATTGAACGGAGAAGACAATGACCGCCACTGAGACCATCCGCGCCTATTACGATGCCTTCAACCGTCAGGACATGGATGCCTTTCTGGCGCTTCTTCACGACGAGGTGGTACATGACATCAATCAGGGCGAGCGTCAGACCGGAAAGCCGGCTTTTGCGTCCTTCATGCAGCACATGAACCGCTGCTATAAGGAAAACCTCACCGACATGGTCATCATGGCGAGCGAGGACGGTAAGCGCGCCTCTGCGGAATTCATCGTGAACGGCGAATATCTCGCAACCGATGAAGGCCTGCCGGAAGCCGATGGCCAGACATACGTCCTGCCGGCTGGTGCATTCTTTGACCTGAAGGATGGAAAAGTTAGTCGAGTAACGAACTACTATAATCTGAACGATTGGATCGCCCAGGTCGGTGCCTGATGCATCTTTGCCGCGCGCAGAACCCGCGGTAAAAAGCGATCGCAATTTCCATTATAGTAGATATTGACTCCATCATGTGAGAATGTATTCTCGCATGATGGAAAATGAAGATCATATTCTCGAACGCTCTATCGGCGACCGCATCAAGACGTTGCGCGCTCAAAATGGTTTGACCCTGGACCGGCTCGCCGCCGAATCCGGCGTCAGCCGCGCCATGATTTCCCGCATCGAACGTGGCGAGGCGAGCCCCACGGCCTCGCTTCTTGCCCGCATCTGCGCAGCGCTAGGCCTGTCGCTCTCCGGCTTTTTCGCCGAAGACGAAGAGGCTGTTTCACCGCTGGTGAAAAAGCGTGACCAGCAGCTCTGGAAAGACCCGGAGACCGGTTATGTGCGCCGTGCCATCTCCCCGCCACGCGTCGGTTCCGATGTCGATATTGTCGAGGTCGAGTTCCCGGCGGGCGCACGTGTCGGTTTCCCGCCGCATGCGGCAAGCCGCGGAATGACGCAATATGTCTGGCTTTTCGAAGGTGTGCTGGAGATGACGAGTGGTGGAGACGTGCACCGGCTGGAACCCGGCGATTGCCTTTTCATGCCGGTGGGTGAGGGACATGTCTTCCACAATCCCTCAGAAAAACCTGCCCGTTATGCCGTCGTGCTGGATCAAAGACAGCGCTGATTTTCCCCGACAGGAGTTATTAATGGCCACCATCCGCGTATTGAACCGGGCAGAGACGATCAATGCCTTGCCCGAACTTTGTGACGTTATCGCCGACTGCGTGAATGGCGGCGCGTCTGTCGGTTTCATGCTGCCTTTCTCCCCAAAAGATGCCGAGCCGTTCTGGCAGGAGGTAGCCGATGCCGTGGAAGCAGGCAGCACCATTCATGTGGTGGCGGAAGTAAACGATAAAGTGGTGGGCACGGTGCAGGTCGGTCTGGCCTCCAAGCCCAACCAGCCACATCGCGGTGATCTGATGAAGCTTCTTGTGCATCGGTCGGCACGCGGGCTGGGACTTGCACGAAAGCTCATGGAAAAGGTGGAGCAGGAAGCGGCAAAACGTGGCCGTACCCTTTTGGTGCTGGATACGGCCACGGGTAGCGATGCGGAGGCAATTTATCCCCGTCTTGGCTGGGAACGCGTCGGCGTCATCCCCGACTATGCGCTTTTTCCCGACGGGCGTTATTGCGGCACGACCCTGTTTTACAAAAGGATCGGCTAGGTTCTTCTGGTTATTGACCCGGCTTCAGCGTGCGGTTTAAGGCGTTGACGATCATGGTTTCCAGCTGTGCATGAATATCCTTACGGTCGCGGGGCCCGGCCGGTTCGCAGATCGGATCGCGCTCGCCAACGGATTTGAGAAACGCGTCGGCATCAGGCTTGCAAAGGGGCAGGAAGCTGAAATGGTTGGCCTCGTCGACCTGTCGGTAAGTAGAGGCAGGCACTTGTGCTGCAAGCTCGTCGGCAAGGACAGCGGGCGGTATTTTACCTTCGCTGCCAAGATTGATGAAGGTCAGCGGAATATCGATTTGTCTCAGGCTGTCCGGCTGGAACGCCAGCGCCAGACCCGGATCGACCAACACGGCGGAACGGATGCGTGGATCGCGGTTCTGCTGCTCGAAACGGGCCTTGTCGATGGTTCTGAGATCGAGCTTCGGTACGCTGACCGGCTCGTTATTGACATAGGCCCGGCCGCCGGCAAACCACTGGCAATCCATCATTGCTGCATTCTCTTCACAATAGCGCACATAGGCGTCAAGATCGGCTCGTGCACCTGCAATCTCCATCGCCGCGCTGCCGCCCAGCGAAAAGCCGAGAACACCGATGCGTTGCCCGTCGATCGCACCTGACCACGTGCCGTCCGTCGTCAAGGCCGTGACGATTGTGGTTAGATCGTTCGTCCGCTCCCAGATTTTCGGCGTGTCGGCAGGCGTCGAGTCACCACTGGTCGTGCCGGGATGATTGGTTCCGGCGACGATGAAACCTTCGCTGGCGAGTTTCGCTGCGATCCAGGCCATGCCTTCAGCGCGCGAGCCGGACCCGTGCGAAATCAACACGAGGGGGAAATGGCCGTCTTTGATGGTCGCGTCCTTCCGAACCGCCGTTCCCTGAAAGATACGGTTCTCGGAGGAAAGCGCCGGTGTGCCGTCTCCGCCTTTGGCCGGATACCAGATCGTAACGTCAAGGTTTGTGTTGCGGGCCTTGGAAGGAACAGGGATGCTTGTAAGCCCGACATCCTCTGCGGCAAATGCCTGCGGGGAAAAAGCCGCGCACATAAGAAGTGCGACAAGGGTGTTTTTCAGTGTCATGAGAGCCTCTCCGTTTGACAAGGTGGATGCTCCCGTTTTCCTTTTAGGGCGAATAAATGCGTCCTTGATCGCGTTAAAGGTCGTGCCGAAACGCGATCTGGTCCATGAATGGGTGGTAATTCATCGCTTCGGGATCGTTATCCGTGCTTTTCATTCCCTTGCCTTTTGTCGTCGCACTTCTGCTGGTCGTCATGTTCATCGTCTTCTTTCGAGGCGGAGAGGATATGCGAACCAACCGGGCGTTTCTGGCGCTCATCGCGCTTTGCGCCGTGCAGTCCGTTCTTGTCGGCTTGCGCTGGGGATATGGTGTGAGCGAAGCGCGTTATGTTTTGCCTGTTCTGGCTGCCTGCCTGCCGCCTCTCGTCTACATCGCCTTTCGCGGACTGATGGGCGTTGGAGTTGAAAGCAGGAGAGCGATGTTTGCCAGTCTTGTGCTTTCACCTTTATTCGTCGTCTTTCTGGAGTTCGTCCTTCCCGTTGCGATCGATTTTGCGCTGATCGTGATTTTTGTCGGGCACGCCATTGCCTTGCTTCTTTTGGCAAGAAAAGGGCCGGATGGGCTGGACGAGGCGCAATTTGCCAGCGTCGCATCTGCGCATAAGGCGCTTATTGTCGCCGCGGTCGCTCTCTGCGTTTCCGCGTTCTTCGATCTTCTGGTGTTTTTCGATTTCGAGTGGGCGCATGGAGAAAATGTCGCCGCACTTGTCAGCAATGCCAATCTTCTCGGGCTTCTGCTGATCGGTCTCATGGCTGCACTTGCCGGCAAAAGCAAAGCGCCGCAAACGGCTGCCCAGCCTGCTGCGGAGTTGTCTTTGCCGGCGCCTTCACAACAGGACCGGGACGTTGTCGAAAGGCTTGATCGCTTGATGGAGACCCACACGCTCTACCGCGATGAGAATCTAAACCTGTCACGGCTCGCAAAACGTCTCGGTCTGCCGAGCCGGCAAATCTCCGGCGCGATCAATCGCTCGCTCGGCGTTAACGTCTCGCAATATGTCAACCAGCTGCGCATCCGCGAAGCCTGCCGGCTGCTGGAGGAGAGGGATCAGTCGGTCACTGCGATCATGCTGTCTTCCGGCTTTCAGACCAAATCCAACTTCAACCGGGAATTTCGCCGCGTCACCGGCATGAGCCCGATGGACTGGCGTGAACGCGAGGTGTGGAAGCTGGTATCGAATACAAAAACGGCCACCCGGCAGATGCCGGATGGCCGTTTGAAGATACTGAAATGAGGATCAGAGCGTGCCGTTGCGCTGCTGGATCATCATATAGGTGTCATAGGTATATTCGGCGATCTGTGCCCAGAGATAGGCGTCCTTCTTGAACGCCTGCTGGCTATCGTAGATCTTCTTGAAGCTCTCGTTCTTGGCCGAAATCTCGGCATAGGTGTCCTGCGCCGCCTTGTGGCAGACGTCGAGGATTTCCTGGCTGAACGGCCGCAAGATGGCGCCCTGCGCCACGAGTTCCTTCAGAGCCTTCGGATTGCGTGCGTCATAACGCTCCAGCATGCTGGCGCTGCCGGCGGCGCAGGCATCTTTCAGAATACGCTTGTAGTTCTCCGGCAACTCGTTGAACTTCTGCAGGTTCACGAAAGCATGAACGGCTGGGCCACCTTCCCACCATGCGGGGTAGTAGTAATATTTCGCAACCTTGTAGAAGCCGAGCTTCTGGTCGTCATAGGGACCGACGAATTCGGTTGCATCGATGGTGCCCTTTTCGAGAGCGGCGTAAACATCGCCGCCGGCGATCTGCTGCGGTGTCACGCCAACCTTCTGCATCACCTGGCCGGTTAGGCCGGCAATGCGCATTTTCAAGCCCTTAAGGTCATCGATGGTGTTGATTTCCTTGCGGAACCAGCCGCCCATCTGGGCGCCGGTGTTGCCGAGCAGGATCGAGTAGATATTGTGCTGGGCAAGAAACTCATTGAGCAACTCGTTGCCGCCCGCCTGGTTGAACCATGCATTCGTCTGGCGTGCATTGAGACCGAAGGGAACCGAGGTCCCGAGCGCGAAGGTCGGGTCCTTGCCGACATAGTAGTATGAGCAGGTATGCGCCATTTCGACGGTTCCAGCCGTCACCGCATCCGCTGCCTGCAGCGCCGGCACGATTTCGCCACCGGCGAAATGCTGGATGACGAAGTTGCCGCCCGATGCTTCCTTGACATGATCGGCGACGATCTGGCCGGCACCGAATAGAATGTCGAGGCCCTTGGTGAATGACGACGTCATGCGCCAGGTGATTTTGGGGTTTTCCTGCGCAATGGCCGGAGCGGCCAGCACGGTTGCGGTAACACCGGCACCAACAGCGCCCGCCTTGCGAATAAATGATCTGCGATCCATGTCGATAAGCCCTGATATGTCTGCATATTACAGGCGAACCGTACGGTACGCCTCCCACTGGCTACTAAACATTTATCCTTGCGGCCATCAAGGGGAATATTTGGACTTGCCGGGCCTGCTATCATCGCCCGGATGGGGCTACGGATGCATGCGTCTTAACGCCGGATCATCCATTGCAGGATTATAAAACAGCGAAAGCGTCAGGCTTTTTGC
Source organism: Rhizobium sp. SJZ105 (assembly GCF_007828365.1). Classification (NCBI taxonomy): domain Bacteria; kingdom Pseudomonadati; phylum Pseudomonadota; class Alphaproteobacteria; order Hyphomicrobiales; family Rhizobiaceae; genus Rhizobium; species Rhizobium sp. SJZ105. The sequence continues at coordinate 1,648,126 of NZ_VIUP01000001.1, read as the reverse complement.
GATGCGTTCCGCAGTTTCCATGAACCAGCTATGGGCTTGTGGGCTCGGCGCGATATCGTCAAGGGTAGCCGAAAAAAGCGCCAGCCATTGCGGGAACAGTTCCGCCGACATGCCTTTTACGCCAAGATGCGCCTGCACCGGCTTGCCGCCGTAGCCGCCATTCTTGAAGGCGACGGCGGCCCAGAACTGTTTCATCCTGGCCATATGCTCCGGCCAGCGCCCGGAAAGCCGCGCATCGAAGACAGGGCCCAGCGTGGGATGTTCCAGAACGCGGCCGTAAAATGTTTCGACCAGCAGGTCGACGAAACCTACGTCGATGCCGATAGCCGCCATGGCCTCTTCCGCCCTGTTCTGAATTTCCGCGTTGTGGGCGGCCTTTGCCGCGGTCTGGTCCTGCATTGTGCTTCCTTTTGCGGCAGAACCTACGTGGCTCTTCGACACTCCGCAATGCGACCCTTTGGCATATTAGAATAATTCTAAAAGGCTTGATTGTGACGTGATCAGGATGTATTTAGAATTATTCTAAAGAGGTTCCAGCCATGTTCCGCAGTCTTTTTTCCCTGTCCAAACGCCCGTTCTCCTCGCTTGGCGAACAGGAAATCCTCGCACTTGCCATCTCGTCCGAAGAAGACGATTCCCGCATCTACCGCTCCTATGCCGATCATCTGCGCGCGCAATATCCGCAATCCGCAAAAATCTTCGATGATATGGCCGAGGTGGAGCAGCAGCATCGAAACGTGCTGATCGACATGCACCGCAGGCGATTTGGGGAAACGATCCCCCTGATCCGCCGAGAGCATGTGCGTGGCTTTTACGAGCGCACGCCGGACTGGCTGGTGAAGAACCTGTCGCTCGACAAAATTCGTGCGCAGGCGGAATTGATGGAGGCCCAGGCGATCCGTTTTTACGATGAGGCTGTCAAGCGAACCAGCGATGCCTCGACCCGCAAGCTGCTCGGCGATCTGGCCGAGGCTGAGCGTGGTCACGAAGACATCGCGCAGATGCTGGAAGAGAAACATCTCGACGAAAACGGCAAGACAGAAGAGGCGGAAACCGCAAAGCGGCAATTTCTTCTGACCTTCGTGCAGCCGGGTCTTGCGGGACTGATGGATGGTTCCGTATCGACGCTGGCGCCGATCTTCGCAGCCGCCTTCGCCACGCAGGATACGTGGCAAACCTTCCTGATCGGCCTTTCGGCCTCCGTTGGCGCGGGTATTTCTATGGGCTTCACCGAGGCGGCCCATGATGATGGCAAGCTTTCCGGTCGTGGCTCTCCGGTAAAGCGCGGTCTCGCCTCAGGCATCATGACGGCCGTTGGTGGCCTTGGCCATGCGCTGCCCTATCTCATTCCGCATTTCTGGACAGCAACGGCCATCGCCGCGGTCGTCGTCTTCGTGGAACTCTGGGCCATCGCCTTTATTCAGAACCGTTTCATGGAAACGCCGTTCCTGCGGGCAGTGTTTCAGGTAGTGCTCGGCGGTTCGCTGGTGCTGGCCGCCGGTATCATCATCGGCAACGCCTAGTGAATAAAAAAGCCCGCAGCGTTTGCTGCGGGCTTTCTGCATTGAGCCTATAATATCTGCCGATCAGCGCAATGCGCCGACCAGAACGTCGCGGCCATCCTCGATGGAAACCCAACGGCCCGAATTGAAGGACGCCTGCCGCTTCAGATAAGTGTAGTTGGTGTCGGTCCAGAGCTTCACGTCGTCGGTGAGATTGTCGAGAATATAATCGCCATCGGTGGTGCGGAGCGTCAGCACGGCATGGCCCTCGCCATCAGGCTTGCGCACGACAGTGATCAGCAGGTCAGCAACGGAAAACCCACGCTCGATCAGCTTCTTGCGCTTCAGCAGCACGAAGTCCTCACAATCGCCAGCGGTCGTGGGATATTCCCAGACTTCTTCCTTGCCGTAGATTTCCATGTCGGTCATGGCGACGATCGAGGTGTTGACGGATGTGTTGATCTCGCGAACCACACCCCAGCCATACTCGGTGACCCGTGGCGGCGGCGTCAGCTTGCTTCGAATGTTGCACTCGCTCGCGTATTTCTGGCAGAACTCATAATGGCCGATCGGCTGGGATGTGATCCCGCCCGTCACCATGGAAGGGCTTCCCTTGGTTTCCGCCACGGCGGAGGCAGCAGTCAATAGCCCGGCGGCAACTGCAAACAGCAGCGCACGCGCCAGCGGTGCGTTCATCATGAAACCCGTCCCTTAATTCTTAATGAAAAGTTAAGAGGGTTGGGGGGCAGGAGTCAATCACTAGCCATCGGCGGCGCGCAAGACTCGTTAAATATGGTTAAGATCGTTGCGCAAATGCCTATGTTGCAAGGGCTTTGACGGCAGCCAGCATCCTGCCGATATCCTGCGGCCGGGACAGCCGGTGGTCGCCATCGCGGATCAGCGTCAAGACGACGTCGTCAGCAGGAAGATGTTCGAGGAGCTTCAGCGCATGCTGATAGGGAACATCGGGATCGCGCATTCCCTGCAGGATGTGAACCGGGCAGCCCGTGGTAATGATGCCGGTGAGGACGCGGTTCTGCTGCCCGTCTTCCATCAGCGCGCGCGTAAAGATGTTTGGCTCGGGGCTGTATTCCGAATGTTCCTCGAAATAACCTTTTTCTTCAAGCGACCGTTTTTCCGCATCCGTGAGGCTCGGCTCTATAAGGTCCACCGTGAAATCGGGGGCTGGCGCAATGAGGACCAGACCAGCGACGGACGGCGTGCCGCCGGCCTTGCGCAGTTCCTCGACCATGCGCAGCGCAATCCATCCACCCATCGACGAACCGATAAGGACGACGCGCGACGGCGCCTTTTCGCGCACGACGGCAAGTGCCTCTTCCAGCCATCTTGAAATCGTGCCCTTTTTGAAGTCACCGCCGGAAGCGCCGTGCCCGGAATAATCGAGCCGCAGGCAAGCAATGCCGTTTTCCGCTGCAAAGCGGTCGAGTTCCACCGCCTTGGTTCCCGTCATGTCGGAACGGTAACCGCCGAGCCAGACAAGCGTGGGTGCATCTTCTCGTGAAGTTGCCGGGCGATGAAGGACGGCGATGTCGCGGGCGTCGTCGCCCATGCCTACCCGCAGGAATTCAGCGGCTTGTTCAGTCATGTATATGCAATTCTCCTGAATTTCGCGCAACAAAGGCGGCGTATTTGCAAAAACCGTGACAACAGGTGATCTTTTCGGGCAGATATGCTATTGACTTCGCCACGGCAATAACGACATTTCCGCCGCTTGTACCAAACAAGCTGTTTTTTGCCGATGTGATCCAGAAACAGATCAGGAGAATACGACCATTCGCAGACCTTTCAAAGCCGATGCCCCCGTCAAGGAGGGCCCGCGCTCCAACCGGGAAATCCGGGTTCCCAGAGTTCAGCTTATTGATGAAGAGGGCCAGAACCTCGGTAGCATGCCGACGGACCAGGCTTTGAAAATGGCGGAGGATGCCGGTCTCGATCTCGTTGAGATTTCGCCGAACGCTGAACCGCCGGTATGCAAGATCCTCGATCTCGGCAAGCTTAAATACTCGACCCAGAAAAAAGCCGCTGAAGCGCGCAAGAAACAGAAGATCGTCGAGGTCAAGGAAATCAAGATGCGCCCCAACATCGACACGCATGACTATGACGTGAAGATGAAGGCGATGAACCGTTTCTTTGACGAGGGTGACAAGGTGAAGGTGACGCTGAAGTTCCGCGGCCGCGAAATGGCCCACCAGGAACTCGGCATGAAGCTTCTCCTCCAAGTGAAGGAAGATACCCAGGCGATTGCCAAGGTTGAAGCCGAGCCGAAGCTGGAAGGCCGTCAGATGATGATGGTTCTCGCGCCGAAATAACTCTTTCGCGCACACCGCCTGGGCGGCATGAAGCACCACCGCAAGGGGAAGTTCGTATTCCCCGTTGCGCTTTTAACCGACTGCGGTTATAAGCGCGCGTCCGAACGGTCCGGCAGGGCATGCCGAGGCCGTTCCTGAATAGCTTGAAATAGGCCTCGTCTGCCTGTTTCGATACAAAAACACGGAGTAGCAAAATGCCCAAGATGAAGACGAAGTCCGCTGCAAAAAAGCGGTTCAAGATCACCGCCACCGGCAAGGTTGTTGCAGCCGCCGCCGGTAAGCGCCACGGCATGATCAAGCGTACCAACAAGTTCATTCGCGACGCGCGTGGAACCATGGTTCTCGCCGAAGCTGACGGCAAAAAAGTCGTCAAGAACTACCTGCCGAACGGTCTCTGAGACTTTTCCGCACTTTTGGACACTTTAAGGAGATCATGACATGGCACGCGTAAAACGTGGCGTAACTTCCCGCGCCAAGCACACCAAGACACTCAAGGCAGCCAAGGGCTTCTACGGCCGCCGCAAGAACACCATCCGCGCAGCAAAGGCTGCTGTGGATCGTTCCAAGCAGTACGCTTACCGCGACCGCAAGGTCAACAAGCGCAACTTCCGCGCTCTGTGGATCCAGCGTATCAACGCTGCTGTTCGCGAATTCGGCCTGACCTACGGCCGCTTCATCGACGGCCTGAACAAGGCTGGTATCGAAGTTGACCGCAAGGTTCTGTCCGACATGGCTATCCATGAGCCGGCAGCATTCGGCGTGCTCGTCGAGACCGCGAAGAAGGCTCTTGAGTACCTCAAGGAAGCTGGTACGACCAACGAGTTTGAAACCGCTGTAAAGTAATTACGGCGCGGACAATCTGTTGTTCATTTGAAACCCGCGCCGGTCCTCCGGCGCGGGTTTTTCGTTTTCAGTTTCTGATACAGCTCTATCGGCGTTTTTTAATTTAGAAATTTAGAAGAGTTGGAGTATTCACGCCGTTTGAAGCGAAATCCTTGGTGGACGGAAATGCTGGTCAATAAAATTCAGGTTGTGGAAGCAGAAGGCTTTCGCGTTCATCTCGACGATGACGACATCGCAACCCTGATGCGCGTCCTCCTGAAAAGTGACCGGCGCATTCAAAAGGTCGAGCTCTCGCAATTGACGGTGTGGATCAAACGGCAGGGCACGGAACGTGTGACCTGGTGGATGAAAATGCAGAAGCTGCTGTCAAAACTTCTGCCTTATGCTTTTCTTCGCCCTTCTGAACCGCTGGACGGCGCGGGCCTCATGCAGCGAGAGCTGGAAACGTTGCAGCAGTTCCAGCAAGGCGGTTTCCCGGTTCCGCCGCTGATCTACTCGTCGCGCACAGCAATGGTGCTGGGAGATGTCGGTCCGACGCTCATGGAGCGGATGGATGCGCTAAAGGCGTCCGATCCGGTGCAACATGACGCCTTGCTTGTGAAATCCGCAGAAGCGCTTGGCGAGCTGCATGCGGCGGGCCTCTGCCACGGCCGCCCGCATGTGCGTGACTTCTTTTTAAAAGACGACCGTATCGGTTTCATGGATTTCGAGGAGCGCCCTCAGGAGGTCATGCCGCTGGAGACGGCGCAGGCGCGCGATATCTGGCTGCTGTTTTTGCAGGTCGCGACCCGCGCCTGCGATGCGCCTAAAACCTGCGACGCCGCCTTTGCCCGCTGGCGTGAAAACGCCCCGCCGCGGGCGCTTGAAGAATTGTGCCGTCTGATCGGCATTCTGGGGCGATTTTTACCGCTTGCCCGGTTGATCGGGCGCGTGCGGATGGGTAGTGATCTGCGACGCTTTATCATGGCGACCGACTATCTGATGAATGCTGTGAACCCCGAAGCCGCTGTTAAAAATACCGGCAAGGCAGGAAAAGATGACTGAACTTGATACCTTGAAATCGCAACTGATGTCGGAGATCGCCGCCGCCGCCGATGAGCCGGCCATCGAAGCCGTGCGCGTCTCCGCGCTTGGCAAGAAGGGCTCGGTTTCGGAGCTTCTGAAGACGCTGGGGTCGATGACGCCGGAAGAGCGCCAGACCCGGGGCGCTGCCATCAACCAGCTCAAGACCGAAATCACCGATCTGATCGGCGAACGCAAGAGCGGCCTGAAAGATGCCGCGATTGCCGCCCGCCTGAAGGCGGAAACGCTGGATGTCAGCCTGCCGGTCCGCCAGTCTCCGACCGAGCGCGGCCGCATTCATCCGATCAGCCAGATCGTCGATGAAATCACCGCGATCTTTGCGGATATGGGCTTCTCGATCGCCGAAGGTCCGGATATCGAAACGGACTATTACAACTTCACGGCGCTGAATTTCCCTGAAGGCCATCCGGCCCGCGAAATGCATGACACCTTCTTCTTCCAGCCGGATGAAAACGGCGAGCGCAAGGTGCTGCGCACGCACACCTCGCCGGTGCAGATCCGCACCATGGAAAGCCAGAAGCCACCGATCCGCATCGTCATTCCGGGCAAGACCTATCGTCAGGATTCCGATGCCACCCATTCGCCGATGTTCCATCAGGTCGAAGGTCTGGTGATCGACAAGAAGGCGCATGTTGGCAATCTACGCTGGGTACTTGAAGAGTTCTGCAAGACCTTCTTTGAGGTGGATAGCGTTGTCATGCGCTTCCGTCCGTCGTTCTTCCCCTTCACGGAGCCGAGCTTCGAGGTGGATATTCAGTGTGACCGCTCCGGCCCGATCGTCAAGTTCGGCGAAGGCAACGACTGGATGGAAATCCTTGGCTGCGGCATGGTGCACCCGAATGTGCTGCGCGCCGGCGGTCTGGACCCGGATGAATATCAGGGCTTTGCCTGGGGCATGGGCCTCGACCGCATCGCCATGCTGAAATACGGCATGCCGGACCTGCGTGATTTCTTCAACGCCGATGTCCGGTGGATGAACCACTACGGCTTCCGCCCGCTCGACATGCCGACGCTGTTCGGCGGTTTGAGCGTTTAATCCGGTTAGCCAAGGAGCAAAGACATGAAATTCACTCTTTCCTGGCTGAAAGAGCATCTCGAAACGGATGCGACGCTGGACGAGATTTGCGAACGGTTGACGGCGATCGGGCTTGAGGTCGAGGACGTCGACGACAAGGCGGCCTATAAGCCTTTCGTCATTGCCAAGGTCGTCTCCGCCGAAAAACATCCCGAGGCCGACCGCCTCAAGGTGTTGATGGTGGATGCCGGTGACGGCAAGCCGGTGCAGATCGTCTGCGGCGCGCCGAATGCGCGCGCCGGCCTTGTCGGTGCGCTGGCGCGTCCTGGCGTTTACGTGCCGGGCATCGATGTCACGCTTGCCGTCGGCAAGATACGCGGTGTCGAAAGCCACGGCATGATGTGCTCCGAAAAAGAGCTGAACATTTCCGACGATCACGACGGCATCATCGATCTCCCGGAAGACGCGTCGGTCGGCACTTCTTTCGCGACCTATGCCGGACTTGACGATCCGGTCATCGAGATCAATCTGACGCCAAACCGCCCGGATTGCACCTCGATCTATGGCATCGCCCGCGATCTCGCCGCTTCCGGTCTCGGCAAGCTCAAGACCAAGCCAGCGCCGTCCTTCAAGGTCGAAGGCTCAACCCCGGTCGACGTGAAGTTGGAGCTGGATGACGCGGCGCTCTGCCCCGGCTTTTCGCTTCGCATCGTGCGCGGTGTGAAGAACGGCCCGAGCCCGAAGTGGATGCAGCAACGTCTGATGGCGATCGGCCTGCGTCCCATCAATGCGCTCGTGGACATCACCAACTACATGACCTTCGATCAGGGCCGGCCGATGCACGTCTTCGATGCCGCCAAGGTCAAAGGCGATCTGACGGTCCGCCGTGCGAAAGAGGGTGAGACGATCCTCGCGCTTGATCAGCGCGAATACAAGCTCGGCCCGAACAATGTCGTCATCGCCGACGAAAAGGGCCTCGAGTCCATCGGCGGCGTCATGGGCGGTGAACACTCCGGCTGTGATGAAAATACCGTTGACGTGTTGATCGAGTCCGCTCTCTGGGATCCGATCAACATCGCCAAGACCGGCCGTTCGCTCGGCATCATCACCGATGCCCGTTATCGCTTCGAACGCGGCGTCGATCCGGAATATATGGTTCCGGGTCTGGAACGCACCACCGAACTGGTTCTGGAACTCTGCGGCGGCGTTGCCGGCGAAGCCAAGGTCGTCGGTTACAAGGGGCATCAGCCCAAGGTCGTTGATTTTCCGCTCTCGGAAGTGAAGCGTCTGACCGGCCTAGAAGTTTCGGCGGAAGAAAGCCTGGCCATTCTCAAGGGTCTCGGTTTCGGCATCGAGGGAACGGGCGAGCGTGTTTCCGTCACCGTGCCGTCTTGGCGCCCGGATGTCGACGGCAAGGCCGATCTGGTGGAAGAGGTCATGCGCATTCATGGCGTCGACAACATCAAGCCGGAACCGCTGGAGAGCTTCGGTGCCGTCAACGGCCGCATCTTGACTACGCTGCAGGTGCGCACCCGCACCGCGCGCCGTGCGCTTGCCAGCCGTGGCATGCTGGAGGCGGTCACGTGGTCCTTCATCCCGGAAGCTCACGCGAAGCTTTTCGGTGGCGGTTCGCCCGCTCTGAAACTGGCCAACCCCATCGCGGCCGATATGTCGGATATGCGTCCTTCGCTTCTGCCGGGCCTTCTGACCGCAGCACAGCGCAATGCCGACAAGGGCCATGGCGATGTGGCAATCTTCGAGGTCTCCGGCACCTATGAGGGTGACACGCCGGACACCCAGCGCCGTGTTGCCGGCGGTGTACGCCGTGGCACGGCCTCGCTCGCAGGCAGCGGCCGCATGTGGTCCAATGCCACAAAGGGCGGCGGCAAGCCGGTGGATGTCTATGACGCCAAGGCCGATGCGCTTTCGGTGCTCGAAGCCTGTGGCCTGCCGATGGCCAATGTGCAGATCGAGGCCGGCGCTCCCGGCTGGTATCACCCTGGCCGCTCCGGCACCATCAAGATGGGTCCGAAGGTCGTGCTCGGCTATTTCGGTGAATTCCACCCGAAGACTCTGTCAGAGCTGGATGTTTCCGGTGTCTATAGCGGTTTCGAGATCTATCTCGACGCCATGCCGGAGCCAAAGAAGAAGGCGACCCGCACAAAGCCGGCCCTTGAGCTTTCGCCCTTCCAGGCGGTCAAGCGCGACTTCGCCTTCGTGGTCGACAAGTCGGTCGAGGCAGGGGCCATCATCAAGGCTGCAACAAGCGCTGATCGCAAGCTGATCACCGGCGTCAATGTCTTTGACGTCTTCGAAGGTGCATCGCTTGGTGAAAGCCGAAAGTCCATCGCCATTGAAGTTCAGATCCAGCCGGTCGACAAGACGCTGACGGACGAGGATTTCGAGGCGCTGACCGCAAAGATCGTCGGTAATGTCGAGAAATCGACGGGCGGCGTGCTGAGAGCGTAAAGCTCTGTTTTCATGAATTGAAAAAGCCGAGGCAGTCGCCTCGGCTTTTTTGTTTTTAGCGGTTCGCCATCTGGGACATACGCTCGGGATATCGTTGGCCGGCAACCTTTGCTGGAGAAAGCAACGCGCCAAGGCTGGCGACTTCTTCTGCCGTCAGCGATACATCCGCTGCCGCCACGTTTTTCTCAAGATTGGCGATTTTCGTCGTACCGGGGATCGGAACGATAAAGTCACCCTGCGCCAGCACCCAGGCCAGCGCCAGTTGCCCGGCGGTAACACCCTTTTCGGCAGCCATATCTTCCAGAAGCTTGATGAGCGCCAGATTGGCATCGAAGTTTTCACTTTGGAAGCGCGGCAGGCCGCGGCGGAAATCGTCGGATGCAAGTCCGTCGAGCGACTTCAGCGCGCCCGTCAGGGCACCACGCCCGAGCGGGCTGAAGGGGACGAAACCGATACCGAATTCGCGGCATGTTTCCAGCACGCCGTTTTCCTCCACATCGCGGGTCCACAACGAATATTCGCTCTGTATGGCAGCGATCGGGTGAGTGGAATGCGCCTTGCGAAGTGTTTCGGCACTCGCTTCCGAAAGGCCTAGATGTTTCACCTTGCCCTGCCGCACCAGTTCCGCCATGGCGCCGACCGTATCTTCGATTGGGACATCCGGATCGACGCGATGCTGGTAGAACAAGTCGATGGTGTCGACGCCTAAGCGTTTGAGAGAGGCTTCGGCGACGGCGCGCACATTTTCCGGGCGGCTGTCGGTGCCCACCATCATCTGGCCTGCGGGTTTGCTGGCGTCGATTTTGAAACCGAACTTGGTAGCAATGACCACCTTGTCGCGATAGGGCTTCAAACCCTTGCCGACGAGGATTTCGTTGTTGTAAGGCCCATAGACCTCTGCCGTGTCAAAAAAAGTGACACCGAGTTCGACGGCGCGGTGCAGCGTCGCTATTGCACTATTTTCGTCGCCGGTCGGGCTATAGGCATGGGTCATGCCCATGCAGCCGAGGCCAAGCGCCGAAACGGAAAGGTTGTTTCCGAGAGTTCTTTTTTTCATCTGTTCGTCCTTCCATAAGGAACCGCCCGTTGTCAGGGGCGTGATGAGAAGATAGCGCCCTAAGACGGCAAAAATAATCGCTGCAAATCGTTGCGGGTTGTTCTATTATTTAGAACAATGAACCGTGTGCAACTCTCCCAACTCGCTGTCCTCGCTGCCGTTGCCGAAGGCCGCAGCTTTCGTAAAGCTGCCGCCGAACTTGCCATTGCGCCTTCCGCCGTCAGCCATGCAGTATCGTCGCTCGAAGCGAGCCTTGGCCTGCGCCTGCTGCATCGTACCACCCGCAGCGTTTCGCCGACAGAGGAGGGCAGGCGGCTTCTCGAGACGCTTGGGCCGGCCCTTGCTGAAATCGATGCCGTCATCGATACGCTTGCCGAGCATGGCGGAAGGCCGGCCGGACCGTTGCGGATAACCCTGCCAAGACTTGCGGCGGAGGACCTGATCATGCCCCGGCTTGGCGAGTTCCTGCGGCTATATCCAGATATCTCGCTGGAGATTTCGACCGATGACCGCTTCGAGGATATTGTCGCGAAAGGTTTCGATGCCGGCCTGCGGCTCGGCGAGAATCTTGAAGCGGATATGATTGCCGTGAAGGCGAGCGGCCCATGGCGTGGCGCGATTGTCGGCGCGCCCACCTATTTCGAAGAAAATCCCCCGCCCCGTGAGCCGAGGGATTTGATGCGGCATCGCTGTATTCTCCGTCGCTTCTCCAGCGGTCTGCTATACCGCTGGGAGCTGGAAAAGGACGGCAGACCTTTGGTGGTCGATGTGCAGGGGCCGCTCGTCCTGTCGGACCAGAGCCTTATTCGCCGGGCGGCGATTGACGGTGCGGGTCTGGCTTTCGTTTTCGAACAGCGCGTAGAAGACGACATCAAGGAAGGCAGGCTGGTCCGGGTGCTGGAGGACTGGTGCGCGCCCTTTGATGGTTTTTATATCTATTACCCCTCGCGCCGGCAGATGCGCCCGGCGCTAAGGGCTTTCGTGGATTTCTTCCGCTTCAGAGGGTGATCAGAACTTGATGCGATAGCGGATATGGCCGTCGCTTTTGACGTAGCTGTCGTAAAGCTTCTGGGCACGGTGATTTTGCTCGTCCGTGTTCCAGTAAAGCCGGGACCAGCCCTTTTCCTTGCATATGGCAATGAGGTCATCCATCAGCGCCCGGCCTGTTCCCTTGCCACGGATCGCGCCGTCAACGAACAGGTCTTCCAGATAGCAGTCGGGCGTTTTCACCCAGGTGGAATCATGGAAGTGATGGATGGCGAAACCGGCCATCCTGTCGCCCAGAAGAGCCACGCGCATGGAAACGCGTGATGCCGGATCGAGGATACGCGCCCATGTATGGTCCGTAACTTCCTCGGCAAGGTGTACGTTATAGAAGGCGAGATAGTCGTTCCACAGGCGCAGCCATTCCGCCCGGTCTTCCGGCTCCGCGTCGCGAATTACAAGATCCATGTCACGCGCCCGCCTTGTCGAGCAGCGTCATCATCTCATCCGTCAGCTTGAGATTGACGGCGCGTTTGAAGCTTTCGAGTTGCGACAGGCTGGTGGCGCTGGCAATCGGTGCCGTCACGGCCTTCTTCCGCAATAGCCACGCCAGCGCGATATCGGAAAGCTTGGCTCCGGTTTCCACGGCAACCGCATCCATGGCGCCCAGAACGGCAAGGCCACGGGCGTTGACATATTCACCCACCCGGTAGCTGCGGGCGACGCCTTCGGTATCCGCCTTGGCGCGATATTTCCCGGTGAGGAACCCGGCCGCGAGGCTATAATAATTGATGACGCCAATTTCCTGGGCGACGCAAAGATCGGCAAGCGGGCCTTCGAAATCCGCACGGTTGTAGAGATTATATTCCGGCTGTAGCACATCGTAACGGGGCAGATCGTTCTTCGCGGCCGTGTCCAGCGCCTCCTGAAGCTGGCTCACCGAATAGTTGGAGCAGCCGATGGCGCGTATCTTTCCCTGTTCCTTCAGCTTTGCAAAGGCTGCAAGCGTTTCCTCCAGCGGCACATCCGCGTCCGGCTTATGGGCGAGGTAGAGATCGATATAGTCGGTTTGCAGCCGCTTCAGCGAGGCGTCGACAGCCTCTGCGATCCATTTGGCGCTGAGGCCTGTCTTCTGACCGCGATTGTCGAAACCGACCTTGGTAACGATCACCGCGTCCTCACGCTTGACGCTCGACTGTTTCAGCCATTTTCCGATGATTGCTTCCGACTCGCCGCCCTCATGCCCGTCCACCCAGGCGGAATAGACGTCTGCCGTGTCGATGGCGTTGAACCCGGCGTCGAAAAATGAATCGAGCAGGGCAAAGGAAGTCTTCTCGTCCGCTGTCCAGCCGAACACGTTGCCGCCGAAGACGATCGGGGCGATGGAGAGGCCGGTGCGGCCAAGGCTTCGTTTTTCCACGGGGAATGCTCCTGTTGCTGTCTTTGGCGGCAAGGTTATCAACTGCTTGCCGGCATAACCATTCAATTCCTTTGATGGCATTCATCAGGCAACGGGCAAAAGCGGGTGAGATCAGGCCTGAAAGCCGCGATAGTGGCTGGGCGGGAGGTGATTGTGCTGTTGCCACACGCGCCGCAAATGCCGGGCGGAGGCAAAGCCCGCCCGCTCCGCAATGGTCTCCATATCCAGACGGCTGTTTGCAAGGATGTCGCGGGCGAGATTGACCCGCATCAGGTTGACGTAGTCGATGACGCTGATGCCGGTATGCTCGCGAAACAGGCGGGACAGGTGCCTCTCGCTGAGTGCGGCAATATCGGCCAGCCGTTCCAGCGACCAGTCCTGAGCCGGTTCAGTCATCACCCGGTCCTGCACCCGGTGAATGGCGGGGTGAATGTGGTTGCGGCCGGTGAGCCAGGGGGAGATTTGCGGATCATTGCCGCTGCGCCTGAGATAAACGACCATGTTTTTGGCAATGCGCGCCGCGACCGCAGGCGATGTCAGTCGGGAAACGACATGCAGCATGAGGTCGGTGCCGGTGGAAATACCGGCGCTGGAGAAGCGGTTGCCATCCTCCACGAAAAGACGGTTTTCGGCCACCTGCGACAGCGGTGCGGTGCGGCGCAGCGCTTCGACGCAATCCGCATGTGTCGTACAGCTCCGCCCGTCGAAAAGTCCTGCTTCGCCCGCCAGCAGTGCGCCGGAGCAAATGGAAATGACTGTGGTGTCCGCGCGCACTGCGCGGCGCAACCATGCCACCAGCGCCTGCCGCTCCCGTCGCATCTCCGGCGCGTTGTCGAATCGGGAGATGCTGCCGGAAATCAGCAGGAAAGCATTGTCCGGCAGGCTCTCGGGCAAGGCCTTCAGCCCGCAAAGCCCAAGGCCGATGGAGGATTGCTGCTGGTCATGTTCCGCGATGTAACGGCAGTCGAAATGGACGTCCCGCTGTTCCGCGTTGGCATAACGGATCACCTCCAGCGGGCCGGCAATATCGAGCAACAGCGCGTGTGGCGGCACAAGCGTATAAAAGGGAATGGTCCGCGTGCCGCCATTGTCCATCAGGCGGCCTTTCGTACCGTTTCGAGAACGTCGCCGACGGTTGCGATGCGCGCAAAGCGACCGGCCAGCACCAGCTCGGTTCGGGTGCGAATATCATCAGGGCTGAACACGGTGCCCGAGGCGTGCGTCATTGGAAAGGTAAGCGTCGCCTCGGTGACGTAATCGACTGTGTAACCGAGGTCCGATGCATGCCGTGTGGTCGTTTCGCAGCACTGTTCGGTGCGGATGCCGGATACGATCAGCCGGTTGATACCCTTTTGCGTCAGCCAGATATCGAGGCCGGTGCCGGCGAAAGCAGAGTGGCGGTTCTTGCGAAAGGTGACGTCAGGGGTAATGCGCACACCTTCCAGCGCGCGAATATAGCCGCTCTCCTCTGCAAAGGCCCGGTCGCCATCGACATGAAAGATTTGCACGACTGGAATGCCCGACGCCTTGGCGCCGTCGATCAGTGCCTGCTGTTTTTCCAGATAGGCGGGAAGTTCGCTTTCCTCGAAATAGGGGGTGTGCCGGAAGGATTCCTGAACGTCGATGACAAGGAGTGCTGTGTGAGAAGAGGACATTTCATGGTTCTCCATTGGGTTCATGCATAGCATAATTCACCTTTGAAAGGCTGGATAAAAGCATGGAAACCGACAAAGGAAGGACGAATCCGGCCATAGCGTTTGCAGTTACGTTTCGTGCGACTTGCCAGGCGTCGCGACAATGGTAAGTTCCCGGAATTACAGAGTGGGAGAATGAGATGCTGCGCTTCGGAATAATTTCAATGGCAAAAATCGCTCAGGATCACGTCATTCCGGCGATTCAGGATGCGCGGAACTGTGTGGTCAGCGCCATCGCCAGCCGCGATCATGCCAAGGCGCGTGCGGTTGCAGATCGTTTTTCCGTCCCGCATGCCTTCGGCTCCTATGAGGAAATGCTTGCGTCCGATGTCATCGATGCCGTCTATATTCCGCTTCCCACCTCGCAACATGTGGAATGGACCATAAAAGCTGCCAATGCCGGCAAACACGTGCTGTGTGAAAAGCCGATCGCACTCAAGGCTGAAGAGATCGACGCCATCATCGCGGCGCGGGATGACAATGGCGTTGTCGTGTCGGAGGCTTTCATGGTCACCTATTCTCCTGTTTGGGCCAAGGTGAAGGAATTGCTGGCATCAGGTGCAATCGGAACGCTGAAGCATGTGCAGGGCGCTTTCAGCTACTTCAACCGCGATCCCGGCAATATGCGCAATATTCCCGAACTGGGCGGCGGGGCCTTGCCGGATATCGGCGTCTACCCGACCATCGTCACCCGTTTTGCCACGGGTGCCGAGCCGAAGCGCGTACAGGCGAGCGTCGAGCGTGATAAGGAATTCGGCACCGATATCTATTCCAGCGTCAGGGCCGATTTCGGCGGCTTCGAACTGAGCTTTTATCTGGCGACGCAGCTTGCCGCCCGCCAGCTGATGGTTTTCCATGGCACGGACGGGTACATCGAGATCAAATCTCCCTTCAATGCAAATCGCTGGGGTGCGGAGGAAATCGAGTTGACCAACCAGGGTCATAACCAGTCGCAAGTCTTCCGGTTTCAGGATAGTCGCCAGTACAAGCTGGAGGCGGAGGCCTTTGCCCGCGCGGTGAAAGGTGAGGGCGAGGTCGTCACCCTGGAAAGCTCGAGGAAGAACCAGCTTTTCATCGATGCCATCTACCGTGCGGCGGAAAAGGACGGTTGGGAGACGGTTTAATCCTGATCCGCACGCTGCTTTTGAAGCCGCCTATAGCCGTAAAGCGCCAGCACCAGTGCCGCGAGTGCGGAAAAGGCGAGCGGGACCAGCGGCTGCACGAGTGGATTGCGCCATTGCAGCAGGGCGAACAGCCCGACGCCAACCATGCGGGAGATAAGCGTGACGGCGTTCAACAGAAAGCCGTTCAGCTCATTGCGGCCATCGCCATTCGAATGGTTTAGCCTCCAACTCGTCGCAAGCCCTGCCAAAGCGCCCGGAAGACGGGCGGGAAGCGGGTCGATGCCGATATAAAAAATCAGCAGAAAAGAGATGGAAAGGTCTACAGCCAGTCCGTAAACCTCGGTCAGGGCGAAGTGGCGAAGCCGCAAGGCCGTGTGCTTTAAAGCGTCGGCTGGGTGGAGCGCGGACGTTGCAGCACGAGAAGGCCGATGACCACACTCACAACGCCGAAATTATAACCGGCAAGCGCTAGGAGCAGCGACATCAGCGGCACGGCGGTTGCAGAAATCGCCATCGCGACACCATAGGCGCCGATAACCATCAGGCAGATGAAAATGATGCTGAATACCGAACGCAACGCAACTGCGGTTACGCCGAGCAATGTGGCGGTAAGAAAAATCATGAATGCCGCCTCCTCTTTGGTTGCCGGGTCTGGGATAAGACGTAGCGTCCTCTTCCCTAACGAACCCTTGTTTTCTCCTCCCTCACCCATTTTCCTAACTCGTTAGTTGAGGATATGGTTTCACCGCCGTTAAAATAGACCCGGCCAGTACCGGCATTTCCGAATCGACGGGTTTTGGTTACAAACGGGCATGAGCGATATTTTCTCCAATGCCGCATTGAGCAATCTTGCCGAGTTCTCGGTTTCCGAACTGTCGGGTTCCATCAAGCGAACGGTGGAGACGGCTTTCGATCAGGTGAGGGTGCGCGGCGAGATTTCCGGCTACCGGGGTCCGCATTCTTCGGGTCACGCCTATTTCTCCCTGAAGGACGATCGCGCCCGCATCGATGCGGTTATCTGGAAGGGTACTTTCTCGCGGCTGAAGTTCCGCCCGGAAGAGGGCATGGAGGTCATCGCCACCGGCAAGGTCACCACCTTTCCCGGCTCCTCGAAATATCAGATCGTCATAGAAAGCCTGGAGCCGGCCGGCGCGGGCGCGCTGATGGCTTTGCTGGAGGACCGCCGCCGGCGTCTGGCGGCGGAGGGGCTGTTCGATGCGGAACGCAAACGCCGCCTGCCGTTCATGCCGCGTGTCATCGGTGTTGTCACATCGCCCACGGGCGCAGTCATTCGCGATATTCTCCACCGGATTTCGGATCGTTTTCCGGTCCATGTCGTCGTCTGGCCGGTCAAGGTGCAGGGGGAAGGCTCGGGTGAGGAAGTGGCGAACGCCATTCGCGGTTTCAATGCGCTTCAGCCCGGCGGTGAGATTGCACGCCCCGACGTGCTGATCGTCGCCCGTGGAGGCGGCAGTCTGGAAGATCTCTGGAGCTTCAACGACGAAATCGTCGTGCGCGCCGCTGCCGAGAGCGAAATCCCGCTGATTTCCGCTGTGGGGCATGAGACGGATACGACCCTGATCGACTACGCCGCCGACGTGCGCGCACCGACACCGACGGGTGCCGCCGAAATGGCCGTGCCGGTGCGTGCGGAACTGGAGGCGCAGCTCTCCGGCCTTGCGGCGCGCCTTTCCGGCTCGGTATCACGCCAAATGGACAATCGCCGACAGGGCGTGCGTGCTCTGGTGCGTGCGCTGCCATCGCTTGACCAGCTTCTGGCTCTGCCGCGCCGTCGTTTCGACGAGGCCGCAAGCGGTTTGGGTCGCGGGCTTGAAATGACGACGCTGAACAAGCGCCGCGCGTTCGAACGCTCTGCTTCGGGTCTGAGGCCGGAAATCCTGCTGAATGGTCTGCGGCAGCATCGCCAGCGTGTTACGGAACGCATGCAGAGGGCCGAGGCGCTTGTGGAGCGCCGCCTGTTGCAGGCACAGTCGAGAATTTCCTCGACCGATTCCGCGCTGCGTTCGCTGCCAGCCCGCTTGCTCGGCCAGTTGGAGAGGCAGAAGGAACGGGTCGTCACCGCAACGCGACGTGCCGATACCGCCGTGCTTCACCGCATGGCGCAGAACCGCTCGGGCCTTGCTGCCCATGACCGCATCCTGCAGTCGCTGTCCTACAAGAATGTGTTGAACCGCGGTTATGCTGTCATCCGCGACGAGGAGAACCGGCCCCTGACCCGGGCTGCTGCCATCGCGTCCGGCGCTGTGGTGTCGATGGAGTTTGCCGACGGTCGCGTGGCCGCCCTGACGACAGGCGAGGCTACTCCATCATCTGACGTTCAGACGCCTGCCGCTCCCAAAAAGAAGCCGGTGAAACCGGCCTCTTCCGACCCGGGAAATCAGGGCAGTCTGTTCTGATTAGATAGACGCCGCATCTGAAAAACGACGGCTGACGGTGAAGGTCTTTTCAATATCGGGATGCAGCTCCATGCCAAGGCCGGCACCCGGCGGCACGGTGATCATGCCGTTTTTGACTTCTGGCAATGCGGTAACGAGATCGCGGTACCACGTCTTGTAGAAGGCGCGCACGCTTTCCTGCACCAGCGCATTCGGTGCGTTGAGCGACAGATGCGTGGAGGCGCAGAGTACCACCGGGCCGGTGCAATCATGCGGCGCAACGGGCAGATGCCAGGCTTCGGCCATGGAAGCGATCTTGCGCGCTTCGGAAAGTCCACCACACCAGCTGATGTCAAGCATCACCACACCGGCGGCGCCAGTTTCCAGGAGATCTCGGAAAGCCCATCGTGAGCCGAGCGTCTCCGATGCGGAAATCGGCGCGGGTGAAACGGCAGCATAACGCGTCAGGCTGGAAAGGCTGTCCATCTTGATCGGATCTTCGTGCCAGAAGGTCTGGTAAGGGGTGAGCGCCTTGGCGATCTGCATGGCGGGCAGAAGCTGCCACATGGAGTGAAACTCCACCATGATATCCATCTTGTCGCCGACTGCCTTACGAATTTTCTCGAACGGCTCGAGCGCGCTTTTCAGGTCAGGCATCGAGATATATTGGCCGCGCGTCTTTTCCGCCGCCGCATCGAAAGGCCAGATCTTCATGGCCGTGATGCCGTCTTCCAGCAGCGAATGGGCAAGCTCGTCGGCCCGGTGCAGGAAGCCGTTCAGATCGTCATAATCCTTGCCGCCGGACAGGCCGTAGTTGGCCGTCTGCTGGCCGGTCGCCTTCTTGATATATTCCGTGCCCGCGCAGGTATTGTAGGTGCGGATTTCCCTGCGGCTGAAGCCGCCAAGCAATTGCGCAATGGGCTGGTTGGTAGCCTTGCCAAAAATATCCCAAAGCGCGATATCGAAGGCCGAATTGCCGCGTACTTCCGCACCCGATGAACGGAAGCCGAGATAACCGACGAGATCCTGTGCCAGAAGGTCGATCTGCAGCGGATCGCGGCCGATCACGCGGGGTGCGATATATTCGTGCACATAGGTTTCAACCGTCTCGGCGCCGTAGAAGGTTTCACCAAGTCCGGTAATGCCCTCATCCGTGTGGACCAGAACCCAGAGCAGGTTTGCCCGTTCCGCCACGCGGACGGTTTCGAGTTTCGTAATTTTCATGAAGTGTCTCCTCCAGAGGCAGGCAGTTTTCGGTCTGGAACTGCGTTTGAAAAATCAGGCGATGCCGGCGGCCAGAAGCGCATGCACGCTTTCATCGAAATGCCGCGCCATAAGTGTTGAGGCCGTTTGCGGGTCGCCCGCGGCAATGGCCTGTCCGATGGCGATATGAAGTTCAGTCGCGGCATGACGCTGCGCGTCGGATTTGCGGCTCTTCCAGCCGATCGGCCATGTCTGGCGCGTCACATTCTGAAAGGCGCCGAGAATGAGTTCGAAAACCGGGTTCTTGGAGGCTCTGGCAACGGCAAGGTGAAAGGCAAGGTCGTGTTCCATGACCCTGTCACTATTACCAAAGTCCCGCTCCATATTGTTGGCGTGGTCGAGAATGGTGAGCGCCTCCACATCCGTTCGCCGCAGCGCCGCCAATGTCACGGTTCTGACTTCGATGGTGCGGCGCACGTCGTAAATCTGCTGGATGTTGATCTGCTCGGTGTGAATGCCATGTTCGAACATCAGCGACATCGCGCCATGATCCAGCGTCGCCACCGTGGCGCGCTTGCCGACGCTGACATCGATCAGCCGCATGGCCGACAAGGACCGGAAAGCCTCGCGAACCACGGTGCGCGAGACACCGAGCTGCTGCGAAAGCGAAAGCTCGCTGGGCAGCTTCGCTCCGGGGGCAAGTTCGTTTTCGCGAATGTGGCGCGTGATTGCGCCAATCGCGCTGCTGACGAGATCGGTTTCCTGCGAAATGGGCTTATACAATCGTTCCTCCAACCTGTAGGACAGGTTAACGGAAAATTGCTTATAGGATTCTTAGCGCTGAAACAAGCGCCGTCTCCTGCGCGATTGCTGGTTCCTGTCCGCTTTTTAGGGAACCTAAGCTTCAAACCCCTGTAGAAATCGCTTCACAAGCTTGTTCAGCGCCGTGCGCTCTTCTTCGCTGAGCTGTGCGACCAGCCGTTGCTGGTTCTCGACATGGGCGCTGACCGCGTCCTCGACAATGGCAAATCCCCGCTCCGTCAATGATATCAATACGCTGCGCCGATCCTGCGGGTTGTGGACGCGCTCCACCAGACCCGCTTTTTCCAGTTGGTCGATCCGGTTGGTCATTGTGCCGGAGCTTACCATTGTCATGGCCAGCAGATCACCGGGGGAAAGCCGGTAGGGCGCGCCCGCGCGCCGTAATGTCGCCAGCACATCAAAAGCGGAAGAGGAGAGGCCGTGTTTCAGCAGCACCGCCTCCACCTCGCGACCGAGATGCGTGGTTAGCCGTTTCAAGCGCCCAAGCAGCCCCATTGGCTCGACATCGAGATCGGGCCTCTCCTTGCGCCATTGCGCCAGAATGTGATCGACGTGATCAATCGGTTCTTTGTTCATCACCAAGGCATAACAACTGATATCTTGACGTCAAGATAAAATTGGCTAAGTTGTATTTATCTTGATGTAGAGATTCTTGAAATGAAGAAAAATACCACATATGCCGCCGATGTGCTGGTGACGGCACTTGCCCCCGCCATCTGGGGGACGACCTACTTCGTCACCACCGAATTCCTGCCGCATGGATATCCATTCCATGTTGCGATGCTGCGCGCCTTGCCGGCCGGCATATTGCTGTTGCTTCTGGTCAGAAAACTACCGGAGGGCATCTGGTGGTCTCGCAGCCTTATTCTAGGTGCGCTGAATTTCTCGTTTTTCTGGGCGATGCTTTTCGTTTCGGCTTACCGGCTGCCGGGTGGTGTAGCCGCGACTGTGGGTGCGATCCAACCCCTGATCGTTATCGGCCTTTCGCGGCTGTTTCTCGCCGCGCCGGTCCGGCCGCTGGCCATTGTCGCTGGTCTTCTGGGGATTGTCGGCGTCGCACTTCTGGTTTTGGCGCCGGGTGCTGCTGCGCTGGATGCCGTCGGCGTGGCTGCGGGTCTTGCAGGCGCCGTATCCATGGCCTTTGGAACCGTGCTCACCCGCAAATGGCGACCGCCGGTGTCGAACCTCACCTTTACGGCCTGGCAATTGACGGCTGGAGGCATTCTGCTTCTGCCGGTCGCATATTTCCTGGAACCGGCCCTGCCTGCACCTACCGCGGCCAATATTCTCGGTATGGCCTATCTCGGCATTATTGGTGCTGCCTTGACCTATTTTCTGTGGTTCCGGGGTCTCGCCCGCATCGAACCCTCGGCTGCAGCCTCGCTCGGTTTCCTAAGCCCCGTCGTTGCGACCCTGCTCGGCTGGCTGGCGCTCGGCCAAAGCCTCACGCCAGCGCAAATCGTCGGCTTCGTTGCAGTGCTTTTCAGCATCTGGCTCAGTCAGCGGAGCCAGCTGCCGAAATAGCTCAGGCCCATTCGCCCTTGCGCATCACTGGAACTGTGGAGCCATCCGGCTTCACGCCATCGATATCCACCTTATCGGAACCGATCATCCAGTCGATGTGGATCAGGCTGGAATTGCCGCCTTGCGCCTTGATCTGATCCTGCGACAACGAAGCACCATCAACGAAGCATTTCGAATAGCATTGGCCGAGCGCGATGTGGCAGGAGGCGTTTTCGTCGAACAGCGTGTTGTAGAACAGGATGCCACTTGCCGAAATCGGCGAGGAATGCGGCACCAGTGCCACTTCACCCAGACGCCGCGCACCCTCGTCGGTATCGAGCACCTTGTTCAGCACGGCTTCGCCCTTCGAAGCCTTGGCTTCCACGATGCGGCCGCCTTCGAACTTCACCTGGATATCGTCTATCAGCGTTCCCTGATGTGAAAGCGGCTTGGTGCTGGACACGTAACCATCCACCCGCAGCGCATGCGGTGTGGTGAACACTTCTTCCGTCGGAATGTTCGGGTTGCAGGTGACACCGTTCTTGGCGGTGGAGGCGCCCCCATGCCATTCGTGGCCGTCCGCCAGGCCGATTTTCACGTCCGTGCCGGGACCGGTGAAATGCAGCGACGAGAAACGTTCACCGTTCAGCCATGCCGAACGCTTGGCGAGATTGGCGTTATGCTCCGCCCATGCCGCGACCGGATCGGCGAGATCTACACGCGAAGCGGCGAAGATGGCGTCCGCGAGCTTGCGAACCGCTTCGTCTTCCGTCACACCGGGAAAGACCTGTTTTGCCCAGGACGGGTTTGGATAGGAGATGATGTTCCAGTTGATATCGAAGTTGGAAATCTTCTCAAGCGCCGGCTTATAGGCAGTGGAATTGGCCTTGTTGGCGCGCGCCACCTTGGCGGGATCCTGTTCGGCCAGCAGCATGGGGTTGTCACCGGCAATCGCAAGCCGCGCCGCGCCATTGGCATAGGCCTTGGCCATGCCGTCATAGAGCCAGCCGGAAGCCCGGTCGAAATTGGCGTCGCTGGCGTGGCGGTAGCGGGAAAGCGTGGTTTCTTCGTCGGAGTAGAAGGTGGTGACCAGCCCGCCGCCGGCAAGATAGGCGTGTTTGGTCAAAAACCGCACCAGCGGCAACGCCGCCAGCGGAGCGGTGATCACCAGATCCTGATCCTTCTGCAATTGCAGGCCGACCTTGACGGCGACTTCAGCCAGTTTCTCGAGTTTGACGGGATCGATGGGGGAAACAGTCATGATCTGCCTTCGTATATTTCAATCGGAGGCGCCGACCATAGCCCATTCGCTTCGAAAGCCAAATGCTTTCAAAGCTGTGTCGAGACGTCAATCGGCCACCAAAGGTGCGACAATGGCTTTCAGCGCCGCCTGCGCGTCGCCGGGGGAAAGCCTTACCTGCAAACCGCGCTGGCCACCATTCATGTAGACATAGGAATAGGTCATGGCCCCAGCCTCTATGGCGGTCGGAACCTGTTTCTTCTGTCCAAAAGGGCTGATGCCGCCCACATGATAACCCGTTGCCCGCTCCGCATCGGCGGGCTTCATCATGCTGGCAGATTTTCCCCCGAAGGCGGCGGCAAGCTTCTTCATGCTCACTTCCCGGTCGGACGGGACGACGACGCAGACCGGCTTGCCATCCAGCTCAGCCATCAGTGTTTTCAGAACCAGATGTGGCGGTTCGCCGATAGCTTCGGCCGCCTGCAGGCCGATCCGGTCGGCATTCGGGTCGTAGTCATAGGTAACTGTGGTGAAGTTCACACCGGCCTTGGTCAGCATCTGCGTAGCGCGGGTTGTCTTGGACATGGTGGCCTGCGCTCACGCAAAGAGGGACTGATAGGTTTCCGGCTTGAAGCCGACGGTTATCGTCTCCTTTGCCTCCAGCACCGGTCGCTTGATCATGGAGGGCTGCTCCAGCATCAGGCCAATGGCCTTTTCGCGGGTAAGATCGGCTTTCTGGCTATCGTCCAGTTTTTTGAAGGTAGTGCCGGCCCGGTTCAGAACCGTTTCCCAGCCCGCGGCATCGCACCATGTTTCGAGATGGGCCTGGTCGATGCCGGCCGTCTTGTAGTCATGGAAAGAATAGTCGACACCGTTGGCTTCCAGCCAGCTTCTGGCCTTTTTCATCGTGTCGCAGTTCTTGATGCCGTAAATGGTGACCGTCATGTTGCCTGCCTCTTTGTCTTGAACTTCCGGCATAACAAATAATGCGCCGTATTCAACCCGCAGCCTGAAGCACGGAATTCTAGCCATGCAAAAATGCAGTGTCTGACATCCAAACGAGCGCGAGCAAAGCTGCATGGCTTCCCTGCTACATCATGAGTTGTAGCAGGGGCCAAAAATGCCCATTATCTGGGCATCAAAGATGGAGAGAAAAATGCGTCAGGTTGCAAAGACATCGCGTAACTTCTTTGGCGAAACTTTCGCCGTTCTTGGTGCCGCACTTTCGGTTTCGGCCGCTGTTCGCGCGCATCGCAAGCCGGCCCGCGCCGACCTCGAAGCGCTTGGCATCGACGGCAAGGCTTTCGACAAGGTTCAGCTCTAAGCTGATTATCGTTTGCAGCGAGGCGACATCGCCTCGCTCGTGTGTATATGTTGGCGGGCCTTAGCGTTCCGCCTGCTTTCGGTTCGGCCGTTTTCTCGGACCGATCAGTTTATCCGGTAAATGCAGCTGGCTTTCGAGCGGCTCATAACGATCTGCTTTTGCGGAGAGTGCGAAGCGTCCAAGGGACTCATGTCGCGTTTCGCCATTATGGCTGAAAACAAGCTCGAAATTACCCGCAAGCCAGCTATAGGGTTTTCCGGCCGGCATCGGCTCTATCTTCCCGCAGCCATAAATCATCGTGATATGCGGCGTGTAAGATGGTGCCGCGATATAGGGAAGGTTTGCCTTTCGGAGCGCGCGTTGCAGCAGCTTCACCAGAGCGTTGATCTCCGGCAGATCACCACCGTTTCGCAGCACCAGACTATTGCGATTGCCGAAAAGCGCGCTTGCGTCCAGGGTGACCGGAACAGGCCGCGCGTTTACCGCACCCATTGCCGCCTTCAGCCTGCTTGTCAGTCCGTGAGGGATTGTCTCGAAACATCCCAAACACAGCAGGGTTATGTGCAGAAGCTCGGCGGGATATGCCTCGCGGGTTGTCCGACCCTTGGCATGATGCGACGCATCGATAAAAATTCTTTCCGCCAATTGCCGTGGTGGCTTCAGCAGTAGCAGGAGCTTGTTTCGAAAGCGCGGATTGATGCGCCGTATTTTCTGCGGCTCCAGCCCATCAAAACAAAGCTGCCTTAAGGCTCTTTCGTCCGCCAACTCGCACTCCATGACGATGCTCCACAGCCTTATACCAAGGCCGGAAACCTATCATTGCGCGGTGATAAAATAAAGAACAAAAGAGGAACAAAAGGCGGAATTGCTCCGCCTTCGTTTTATTCCCACTCGATCGTGCCGGGCGGCTTGCTCGTCACGTCATAGACGACACGGTTGATGCCGCGGACTTCGTTGATGATGCGGGTCGCGGCGCGGCCGAGGAAATTCATGTCGTAGGGGTAGAAATCCGCCGTCATGCCATCCACGGAGGTCACGGCGCGGAGCGCACAGACGAAGTCATAGGTGCGGTAGTCGCCCATGACGCCCACGGTCTGCACCGGCAGGAGCACTGCGAAGGCCTGCCAGATGGTGTCGTAAAGACCCGCCTTGCGGATTTCGTCGAGATAGATCGCATCTGCCTTGCGCAGAATATCGAGCTTCTCGCGGGTGACCGCACCGGGGCAACGGATCGCCAGACCCGGGCCGGGGAAGGGATGGCGGCCGATGAAGCTTTCCGGCAGGCCGAGTTCACGGCCAAGCGCACGCACCTCGTCCTTGAAGAGCTCGCGCAGCGGCTCCACCAGCTGCATGTTCATGCGCTCGGGAAGGCCACCGACATTGTGGTGGCTCTTGATGGTGACGGAAGGACCGCCGGAGAAGGAAACGCTCTCGATGACGTCTGGGTAAAGCGTGCCCTGCGCGAGGAAATTCGGAGCACCCTTGCCGTCTGCTGCGATCTTGGCAGCTTCCGCCTCGAAGACCTCGATGAACAAACGGCCGATAGTCTTGCGCTTCACTTCCGGGTCGGAGACGCCAGAAAGCTGGCCCAGGAACATGTCTGCGGCATCCACATGTACCAGCGGAATATTGTAATGGTCGCGGAACATGCCGACGACCTGCTCGCTTTCGCCAAGCCGCATCAGGCCATGATCAACGTAAACGCAGGTCAGCTGGTCACCGATCGCCTCATGGATGAGGATCGCCGCAACCGAGGAATCGACGCCGCCGGAGAGTGCGCAGAGCACGCGCCCGGTGCCGACCTGATCGCGGATCTTGCGGATCATCTCGGCGCGATAGGCTGCCATCGTCCAATCGGATTTGAGACCGACGATCTTGTGCACGAAGTTGGAGAGCAGCTTGCCGCCATCTGGCGTATGCACCACTTCCGGGTGGAACATGGTGGTGTAATAGTGGCGTGTCTCGTCGGCAGCTATGGCGAAGGGTGCGTTCTCGGAGGTTGCGATAACCTCGAAACCCTCCGGCAGTTTCGTCACGCGGTCGCCGTGGCTCATCCAGACGGGATAGCTCTTGCCCTGTTCCCAGAAACCGTCGAACAGAGGGCTTGCCTTTTTGATGTCGATATCGGCGCGCCCGAATTCCGCCGCGTGACCGCCCTCGACAACGCCGCCAAGCTGGGTGCAGAGCGTCTGCTGGCCGTAGCAGATGCCGAGGATCGGAACCTTGCTGTCGAACACCGCCTGCGGCGCACGCGGGCTGCCTTCCGCCGTGACAGATGCGGGACCGCCGGAGAAGATCACGCCCTTGGGCTGGAGCTTCTCAAACGCCTCTGCGGCATTCTGAAACGGGTGGATTTCGCAATAGACCCCGGCTTCGCGGATGCGGCGCGCAATCAGCTGCGTCACCTGGCTGCCGAAATCGATGATGAGAATGCTGTCGGGATGGGCTATCTGGGTCATGGCGAGCCTTTAAAGAAAATGGCGGCTTTAGGCAACCCGGAAGCGGGCGTCTAACAGCGGAAATTTACTAAAATCGCGAGGTTCAAACGGTGATCGCACCATCTTCGATAGCGCGGCAAAGCCTGTCGACGGCGTCTGCGAGCTTTTCATCGATGATATGCAGGTATTCCGTCCAGTCGTCCACATGGTTCACATCTTCCCTGCCATCGGAAATACCGCGCAGGCCGATGAGCGGCACGCCGAAGCGCTGGCAGGCCCGGAGCACGGCATAGGTTTCCATTTCCACCATATCGGCATTGATCGACCCATAGGCGGCACCAGAGACAACGTTGGCGCCCGTGGAAAGCCGCGCCTCGGCAATGTCGGGTATGCGCAGGGGCAAGGCCACCTCGGCCGGCAGATCGAGAAAAGGCGTGCGACCCTTTTCAAAACCGAAGGCTGAGGCGTCCATGTCGCGATAGGCAACAGAAATCGCCTGATAGATGCCAGTCTGGTCGAGCGTCCGCGAGCCGGCGGAGCCGAGCGAAACGACAAGGTCAGGCAGATGGTCCGCCGCATCGAGACCGGCAAGAATTGCCGTGACCGAAATCGCTGCCTCGACCGGGCCGACGCCGGTCATCAAGGGCGCGATGCGCGCCTGCAGGTGGGGGCCGTATTCGGCGGAAGCCGCCATGACGAAAAGAATGGATTTGTCTGCAACATGCAAAAGCCGGTAGCTCATCCGGTAATATCCTCGCGGCCCTTCACCACCATCATCGTGCCTGTCATGGAGGCGATGAGCTTCGCCGGCCCGTCGGAAAGGGCGTAAGCGCGGCCATCGGCAACGATCAGGTTGTTGCCCGGCTTGATGATTTCGCCACGAAACAGGAACCGCTCGCCGCGCCCGGGCGACATGAGGTTGACCTTGAACTCGATTGTCAGCAGCGAGGCTTCCGGCTCTATGATCGTATAGGCGGCATAGGTGCAGGCGGTATCCAGGCCGGCGGCAATGACACCGGCATGCAATATGCCGTGCTGTTGTGTCAGCTTTTCATGAAACGGCAGCTCGATTTCCACCAGACGGTGTTCGATGCGGCTTATCTGCGCACCGATTGCCTGCACCACACCCTGCCGCGCAAAGCTTCTTTCTATCCGCTGACGAAAATCGCCGGGATCCGTGATCTCCATTGGCTTACCTGCCTGCTTTTGTCCTCACCGCAAACTGACATGGCGTGTGGCGGCGGGCAAGGCAAGTGCCGCAGGAGCAATTAGTTCAGCACGGCGATGCTGGCATTCAGCAGCGTGGCAAAGGCGACCCAAAGGGCGTAGGGCACGAAAAGCCACATGGAGATGCGGTCGCGACTATAGGTGAGCGCAATGAAAGCCAGAATGCAGATCAGCATAGGCACGATGATGACGAGCGCGCCTGTCGGGCTTTGCATGCCGAAAAAGATGGGCGACCACAGGAAATTCAGCACCAGCTGCGTGAACCACAGACGCATGCGCGTGCCCGCCGGTCTCACGATCCATGTTCGCGCGCCTGCAATGCCGATCATCACGTAGAGCGTCGTCCAAACGGGGCCGAATATCCAGTTGGGCGGGTTGAAGGGCGGCTTCTGAAGCGACTGGTACCATTCGCCCGGCACGTTGTTGATGCCGATGAGCGCACCCAGCGCAACAACCACAACCACGAAAATGATATACACGGACAGGTTTTTCATGACGCCTCAAATGCTTTTTGGTCTTTTTTGTTCCGGTGCATTTTCAGTATTTTAGCTTGAAATACGCACGATATGCTGGTCCCACGCCACGTCGCTGCGAATAGCCTCGAAAAATCCGTCATAGGAAGAAACCGCAATGCCCTTTATGGCGGGGGCAACGCCCGCAGCCTCCCGCACGGTCGTCTCGGATACAACACGCCCGGTTTTCGCATCCAGCGTCACGGCCGCGTTGCCATTGGGTGAGGTCAGGCCCACCAGGCCATCGCGCCGGTTGACCGCGATGGCACCGACATAATTGGCAAGGCGCACCGTCGTTTGCTCTGGTAGATCGACGAAGGCAAGGTCCTCGCCCTTCGAGAAATGGCCAACAAGCGGCGGAAGATCGTTGCGTGGTCCCTCATATTGGCAGGCGAACCAGACACGCCCGTCATCGCCGAGATCGACATGGCGGGTGGAAAGCTGTCGCAATTGGTCTGGCATCGTATGTTTCTGGATCAACTGGCCGCTGGCGGCGTCCAGAAGCACGAGCGACGGCTGCATGCTGTCGACATTGAGTTTGGTTCGGCCGAAATCCGGGTGGGTCTCAATGCCGCCATTGGCGATCACGATCAGCCTGCCATCGTCGCTCACGGTCATGTCATGGGTGCCAATGCCGTGGGCGTCGTATTCACCGATGCGGGCAAATCCATTGCGGGCATCGTAAAGCCCGATAACACCGCGATTGCCATCGAAGTCGTTTTCGCTGGCGTAGAGGATCGCACCGTCGGGAGAAAATTGTCCGTGGCCGTAGAAGTGGCGGTTTTCCGGCGTGTGCATCACGACAGGTTCGCGGCGTCGCGCGGGGTCAAAGGCCATGAAGAAGGTGCCGGGCCGGCGCGCAAAGGCCACTGTCATGCCGGTCGCATGGCTCGTTGCCATTCCATGGGCGCGGGCTGGGAGCGCAACACGGTCGATGATCTCGCCGCGTTCGCTCACAGTCGCAATGCCGTAGGAACCGTCATGGGCGCGAAAAGCGGAAGCGAAGACAGCGTCGGCGCGTTCAAGCGCATGCAGCGAGCCGGGAGCGAGCGTCGCAAGGAACGGAATGCCCGCCGCCTTGATGAAGCTGCGCCGGTCTATGAGCGTCGGCTTTTTGCCTGATGTCACCGCCTCAGTCTCCGTCGGCGAAGGAAAAGCCGGAGCTGAGACCGATTGCGCCGCCATACTGGTCGTTGAGGCGGTAGATCAGGTCTTTGCCGTTCAGCAGCAGGTAATCCACCTTGGCGCGTTGCTGGTCGTCATTAAGGGCCTTTTCCACGTTGGTATCAATCGTTCCGGCAATGCGGATCATCGATTTGGCGATGAAATCGATGGAGTTGACGATGGAGCGCTGGTCGGATGGCACGAGTTCGACCATATCGGCCGTGTGCAGGAGGGTTTGAACGGCCTTGATGTTTGCGGCAATGCTTTTCCACGTCAGGCCGGACCGCCAGTAGATCGCCGTGCGGGGAAACTTCGCCTTGTCCGGCCCTTTGTAGAACGTCTCTATGCGCTGGTCGCGGATTGCTTCGGCGCCGTGCACGAGAATGCCAAGCAGGGCAACCAGCGCCTCACGCTCATCGCGAAAGACGGGATTATCCGCGTCGGGCTGCGTCCAGTTTTTCTGCGCTCCATCAGGTGCGTTCCAGCTGTCGGAAAGCTCCGCCGCCACATTGGCAACGTTGCCGGCAATCGCCGCGCCATAACGGCAACGGAAATCGCCCTTCTTGTCGAACAGATCACCCGCATCGGTGCCGTAGAGCACGAATTCCAGCGCGCCGAGGCCCTGCGCTGCGACACTCTTGCCCTTCAGGCTCTCGGCGCTGGTGACGCTTTCGTCCTTTTCCGCAAGGTAACGCTGTACCTGTTTCAGGCCAAGACCCTTCTTGTCTGGGTAATAGAGCACACGTTCGAAGCGGTTGTGCTCGATCACCGGACCGACCCGAACGATCTCGATGGTTGACCAACTGGAGACCGTATCGGCAAAGGCCGCTTTGGCTGCCTCATCCGTCGTCTTGGAAGGGGCGGCGCAGAACGCCTTCATGCTGCCTTCCAGCTTCTCTGCCGATTGCCGGAAGTGGTCATAGCCGGGACGGATGAAACCGTTCACCGCTTTTTCCATCACGCCCCGGACCTGTACGGCGTCGAGCGGTGGCGGCGGCATCAGCTCCACATCCTGCGCCATTGCGGGCCGCATGCCCAAAAGCAGCAGCACGGAGATGAGACCGGGTATTTTTCGCATGGCATTTTTCATCAAAGGGACTCCAGAAAAGCCAGCAAAGCCTGCCGGTCGGATTTTTGCAAGGCGGCAAAGGCATCGCGCGCTTTTTGCGCTTCGCCGCCGTGCCATAGTATCGCTTCTGTCAGGCTGCGCGCCCGCCCGTCATGCAGGTAAAAGCCGTTGCCATTCACGCTTCGCGTCAGACCGATACCCCAGAGCGGCTGGGTTCGCCATTCCTGCCCGCTTGCTTCGCCCACCTGCTGGCCGTCGGCAAGCTCCTCTCCCATGTCGTGCAGCAGAAAATCCGAGTAGGGCCAGATCAGCTGGAAAGACTGCATGGGGTCGGCAGTGTCACGGCGGGTGACGAATTTCGGTGTATGGCAGGATGTGCAGCCGGATGCGTAAAAAAGCTGCTTTCCCCGCAACACGGTGGGATCACCCACATCGCGGCGCTGCGGCACTGCAAGGTTCTCGGTGTAAAAGGTCACGAGATCGAGAATGGGGTCCGGCGCCTCCACTGGCCCAAGCCGTGGCTGCACGCCGGTCGGCATGGCAAGACAGTCTTTTTGAACGTCGGTGCAATCACCATAGGCGTTTTGTGCATCCGGCGTGGAAATGCCGATATCGTGGGAGAAGGCGCTGGCGCTCTGGTCGCGGACGCTGGCGTTCTGGGCTTTCCAGCCAAATCGGCCGAGCTTCACTTCGCCGGTCCGGTGATCCCGTACAAAAGCAGGGCGCCCGGAAATGCCGTCGCCATTTTTGTTATCCGGATCGGCGCCGGCCAGAATATCGGCATCGGCAATGGCCTCGATCAGCCCAAGCCCAAGGGTTGGCATGGCAATCCGCGCCGACAAAGTCGTATCGACGCCCAGGGGGCCATAGTGCAGGCCTGCCACGGCATAGTCTGGCTTGCGCAGCATCACCACCTCGCCGTCGGCCAGCCGCACGGGTTTCTCGATATAGGTGACGACAGGTTTGCCCTCTGCGGCGAGGCCGGGAATGGCAACGTTCTGAAGCTGCCGGCCATAGGTCTCGTCGGGAAAATTCAACACCTCGTGGCGCGCAATCGCTGCCCGTTCCGCCTCGTTGCGGGCAGGCCGGGCCAGCCGCAGAAACAGGGAGACGGCATCTTCGCCGGCAAGTGGCGGTCGGCCTCTGCCGTCCTTCACATGGCAGGCCTGGCAGGATCGGGCGTTATAGAGCGGCCCCAACCCGTCTGAGGCTTGCGTGGAGGAGGGGGAAGACACCCAGAGCTTCTGGAATAGCGCATTGCCGAGCTTGAAATCCTGTTTTCTCTCAAACGGCATTGTTGCGGATGGATGCGAAAACGCGCCGCTATCGGCTTTATGGGTGCTGGTCGTTGCCCCGCCGGACATGGCCTCGAAGGGCTCCGGCATGGTAAAATCCATCGTCGGCGCGGTGACAGCCTGAACGCGGCTTTGGTCTTTTTCCGTCAGATCGTCACGAAGCGGCGCGGCAAGCACCATCGATGCCACAAGGCAGGCTGCCCCGGCGAAGAAGAACGGCTTGCGGATCCGCTGCAGCGATGAGTTCATGGAAAGCATGGGAATGGCGGGCCGCAGCGATCTGCGGCCCGCATTGGCTCTTATTTGAAGACGGCGTTCGGATTATCGAGGCTGGCGGAACCTTCAAGTTCGATCTTGCCGAGATCGAGTGCCGCAATCACGCGTTCGACGGTTTTCGTCTGGTCGAGAAGGCCGTCGATGGCAGCCTGAACCACGGCGTTGCCTTCCTTGTTGCCTTCGCCGATCATCTGGTCGTAGGCCTCGACCGTCTGGGCACGCTTTTCCATGGCATGCATGGCGTCGAGCGTCTTGTTCAGCTTCGCCGTCATCTCGTCGTTCAGCGCCTTGTCCTTGGCGCCGACCAGCTCCGACAGCGAGGCGCCGGTCATCTTCGTTCCATCCACACGGGTATATTCGCCGGTATAGGCAGATGCGATGCCGATGGCGTCGTTAAGATGCGAATTATAGGTATTGTCGGAGAAGCAATCATGCTCCTCTTCCGGATCGTGCAGCAGAAGGCCGAGCTTCATGCGCTCCCCTGCCAGCTCGCCATAGGAAAGAGAGCCCATGCCGGTGAGAATGGCGGTCAGGCCGGCTTTCGGGTCGGCTTCTACTGTCTTGGTGGCTTCGCCTTCCGGCGCCCAGGCGTCCACCATTTCCTGAAGATCCTTGATCAGCAGGGTGGAGGCGGACTTCAGGTAATCGGCGCGGCGGTCGCAATTGCCGTTCGTGCAATTCTTCTTGTCGTAGTCGGTATAGGGGCGGTTGCCCGCACCCGGTCCGGTGCCGTTCAGGTCCTGGCCCCAGAGCAGGAATTCGATGGCGTGGTAACCGGTCGTCACATTGGCTTCGACATCGCCCGCCTCGTGCAGGCTTTCGATCAGTTCGGGGGTGATCTTCGAGGTATCGACATCTTCGCCGCTGATCTTGATCTTCGGATTGGCGATGATGTTTGCGACGTAAAGCTCGTTCTCGTCGCTCTCGGTGCCGTAGGAACCGTCGACATAGTCGATCAGGCCTTCATCCAGCGGCCAGGCATTTACCTTGCCTTCCCAGGCGTCGACCACAGGGTTGCCGAAACGATAGACTTCCGATTGCTGGTAGGGAACGCGCGCCTTGATCCACGCTTCACGTGCAGCTTTCAGCGTTCCTTCGCTCGGTGTTGCGATCAGCGCGTCGATTGCCTTGTCCAGCGCCTTCGCCGTGGTCAGCGAATCCTCGTATTTCGCATGCGCGACGTCGGCGTAATGCTTGACGACAGCGGCGGCGTCGGTCGCAGCGCGGGCGGGAAGCGCGGTGAAGGTCGCGGATGCGGCCAGAAGCGCGAAAGACGCGCTGAGAATGGTTTTGCGGATCATGATCCCTCTCCTTGGGCAGGCGTGAAATAACTTCACGCTGCGGCAAGCGAGTTCTGACCCAATCGCAAACTTGTGTCAAATATTCTAGTTTAGAATGCTTTGAAACAAGCTACTCGGTATTTTTCGAAGTAAAATCAGCGCGTGCAAAACCTGTTTCACGCTTTGCGTTTCATTACGCAGAAGAAGAAACCATCCGTATCTGTAGTTGCAGGCGTCAGCGTCACTGTCTTGCCGTCAGAGGAATGCGGTTTGTTTGCATTGCCGCCAAAAGTCGTCTGCCAGCGATCCAGTGCCGAACCGATATAGAATTGCGGATTTTCTTCGCAGAAGCGCGTGACCTGCTGCTCGTTTTCCTCGGGCAGAACCGAGCAGGTGACATAAAGCAGCTCGCCGCCGGGGCGTACAAAACCCTTGGCCTGCGAAAGGGCCTCGCCCTGCTGCTGTACCCGTTCTTCCAGATTGCGTGTCGTCAGCCGCCATTTGGTGTCAGGCCGCCGGCGCCATGTTCCGGTGCCAGTGCAGGGGGCGTCCACCAGAACGCGATCGAATTTTTCATGAAACGGGACAAGTCCGGCTGCGCGGTCATGAACCTGCACATTGCGCGTGCCGGCTCGTTTCAGCCGCTCGATGATTGGCGCGAGGCGCTTGCGATCGGCGTCGAAGGCGTGAACCTGACCCTTGTTGTTCATGCTGGCGGCCATGGCCAGCGTCTTGCCGCCGCCACCGGCGCAATAATCGAGGATCTGTTCGCCTTCATGCGCGCCGGCAAGATCGGCAACGATCTGCGATCCCTCGTCCTGCACTTCGAACCAGCCTTTCTGGAAGGACAGTTCTGCGGTCACATTCGGCAGGCGGGAAGGGCCTTCGCCGGCGGGGATGCGGACACCCTGACGGGCTATATGAGTTGCTTCCGCACCGCTCTCTTCCAGCGCCTTCAGCACCTTGTCGCGAGTGGCCTTCAGCGTGTTGGCCCGCAGATCAAGTGTCGGGCGCTGGTTCAGCGCCTGCGCCTCGGCAAGCCAGCCCTCTCCAAACGCCTTCTCGAAGGATGCTTGAACCCATTCGGGAATGTCGCCCTGAATATGGGCTGGTGCATCGGCGAGAGAACGGGAGAGAAAGGCTTTCTGCTTTTCTTCATCAGGCGCGGCAGGGGCAAATTTGTCGCCGTCGAATTCCGCCGCAAGTTCCGAAAAGCTCTTGCCCCATTGGCGCAGCAGAACTGCATAACCAAGCGAGGCGGCGCTGTCGTCATCCATCAGCCAGGCGTGTGACAGTTTCATGCGCAGCGCGTCATAGACGATGTTGCCGATCGCGGCCCTGTCACCCGAACCTGCGAAACGATGGGCAAGTCCCCAGTCCTTCAGAGCATCGGCAACGGGACGCCTGCGTCCCTCAATATCCGCCAATACTTCGATTGCTCCGGCCAAACGCCCGCCCAAACGCATTGTCTACCTCATTTTGCTGATTAGCCCGGTTGGTAGACGCGAATGGCGGCAAGGGCAAGGCTCAATCGGCGCTGACGACCTCGTAGCATACCTTGGCGGTGCCGGAACTGATCATGCCGATGTTTTTGGCAGCGGCCTTGGAAAGATCGAGAACGCGACCCTTGATGAACGGACCGCGGTCATTGATGCGCACCACAACGGCCTTGCCGTTACGGGCATTGGTAACCTTGACCTTGGTGCCGAACCGCAGCGAGCGGTGAGCGGCGGTCATGTTGGCGGCGTTCATACGCTCGCCCGAAGCAGTCTTGGAGCTCAACGCATACCACGATGCCCCTCCACAACCATTTGCCGCATTCGCCTGAAGAGGCGCAATGATGGAACAGGCGGCTATAGTTGCGACGGTGAAAGTTATACGACGGATATTCAACAAACTGTGCTTCCCTGAAAATCGGCCCCGCGCCGATTGATTGTGCCCTTGCTAAACGGCCATTGTCTGGCCTGAACGCGTTTGAATGCGAGATTGTAGGGCGAGGGAAAAATGGCGAAAAAAAGCTGATCTCAAATCACGAAGTGTTACAGACTGTAACATTCGTGATCGTTAGCCGGAAAGGTGTCG
Organism: Rhizobium sp. SJZ105; assembly: GCF_007828365.1. Lineage (NCBI taxonomy): Bacteria > Pseudomonadati > Pseudomonadota > Alphaproteobacteria > Hyphomicrobiales > Rhizobiaceae > Rhizobium > Rhizobium sp. SJZ105. The sequence continues at coordinate 1,612,774 of NZ_VIUP01000001.1, read as the reverse complement.
TCGGTGCCTTATTGTTGAAAAGTGGAAAAAATGACGCAGAATCAATGCTCAATGGAAATGCTGTTACAAGTCACGCCTTCGTGAATCCAGTTCACGAAATGTGAGTGAAATATTTTTCTAATGGCTACGATTTTAGCGATTTTTGCATGGTTAATAAAAGCCTAATTGACTGAAAAACCACCAAAACCATCCTCGAAAACGGGTTTGGAAGGATTTTTCATCGCTTTTAAATGGGGGATTTTTAGCCCCGCCAGAGGCCGCTTTCCCACAATTGTGTCAGGGAGATTTTGTACTCCGGGAAGCTGAAATCGAAACCGAGGCCACGTATCCTGGCGTTGGAAACACGCTTGTTCTCGCCGTAGAAGGAGCGTGCCATCGGCGTCAGATCCGCGGTCTCGAATGCCTGTTCGGGCGGCGGCTCGAGGCCCATCAACGTGGCGGCGAAGCTCACCACATCCTGCGGCGGGGCGGGTTCGTCATCCGTCACGTTGAAGACGCCGCGTTCATTTCTCCGCGCCAGAAAGGCGTGGGCCGCACCAATATCCTCAACCCGGATGCGGTTGAACACCTGGTCTTTCTTTACCAGCCTGCGCGCCGTTCCCTTTTCGAAATTCATGAAACTATTGCGTCCGGGGCCGTAAATTCCCGAAAGGCGCAAGATGGCAAGCGGCACCCCCGCTTTTTCAGCAGCCGCAGCCCAGGCGGTTTCGGCAGCAACGCGTTCCACGGACCGGGCGGAAACCGGGCGGCACGGGGTTTCCTCATCCACCCATGCGCCGTCATGGTCGCCATAGACGCCAACGGTGGAAAGATAAGCGATCCATTCAAGCTTGGGCAGAAGCCGTTTCAGGTCGTCGCCCAAAAGCGCAAGCAGTGGATCTCCATCCTTCCCCGGCGCGATGGACTGCACGAGATGCGTGACATTGGCCATTGTGGCGATGAGATCGTCATTAAGATGGGCACCGTCGAACAGGAAGGGTGTCATGCCAGTTGCACAAAGGCTTGCGAACTTGTCTGTGCTGCGCGTGGTGCCCGATATCGTTGCAGCTTCAGTTTTCAGCGCGTTTGCGATGGCCTTGCCCGAATATCCTGCGCCGAAAATCATCACATGCATGGGTCACGCCTCTGCCAGTTGCCATTCCATTTCCGCCTCTGGATCAGGCTCCGGGGCGCGGCCGGCAGAGTATGCACGGAATTCCTCGCTGTCCATAAGCTGCGACAAAGCCCATGCGGCCATGCCGCGCACCTCCGGTGCCGGGTCTTTTTCGGCGAGAGACTTGCATTGCTGCACGAATTGCCGGTCGCGCGAGTTTCCAGCCGCTATCAGCACGTTGCGGATGAAGCGGTTACGCCCGATGCGCTTGACTGGTGAGCCGCTGAAGAAGCTGCGGAAGGCAGCGTCATCCAGCGTCAGCAGGAAGGCGATGGAAGGTTCCTTCAAATCCTCGCGCGCCTGCAGCTTCATCTCGGAGGCGCTGGCCGCGAATTTGTTCCAGGGACAGGCGGCAAGGCAATCGTCGCAGCCATAGATGCGGTTGCCTATCATCGGCCGGAACTCGTGCGGGATGACGCCTTTGTGCTCAATGGTGAGGTAGGAGATGCAGCGGCGGGCGTCCAGCTGGTAGGGGGCGGGGAAGGCTGCCGTCGGACATGCATCGAGACAGGCGCGACAGGAGCCGCAATGGTCCTTCTCGGCCTCATCAAGACAAAGCTCGGCGGTGGTGAACATGCTGCCGAGAAACAGCCAGGAACCATGGGTGCGGCTGACCAGATTGGTATGTTTGCCCTGCCAGCCGAGACCCGCGGCTGCGGCAAGTGGTTTTTCCATCACCGGCGCAGTGTCAACGAAGACCTTCACGTCCTCGCCGGCGCGCGCGGCAAAACGGGTGGCGATTTCTTTCAGTCGCCCTTTTATGACGTCGTGATAGTCGCGGTTGCGGGCATAGACCGAAATGGCTGCCTTGTCGGCTTTGGAAAGAACGCCGCGAGGATCTTCCTCAGGCCCGTAATTCAGCCCGAACATGACAATGGAGCGCACGTCGCCCCACAGCGTTTTCGGCGCGGCGCGACGGGCCTCGGTCTCCTCCATCCACGCCATCGTGCCATGATAGCCCTTATCCAGAAACTGCCTCAGCCGTCCCGGTGCCAGCGGAATGCTGTCCGGCGCGGTGATACGACAGAGATCGAAGCCGAGCGAAAGCGCCTCCTGACGAACGAAGTCCGTCAGTTTGCGAGCGCGTATCCGCTGCTTGTCGCTGGCAACGTCGATGGTCGTTTCTCCTGCGGGTTACTCTGCGACATATATATGCGTAGCTACACGCCGCAGCAAATAACCGGGAGGCCGAAACTTAGAAATCCAGATCGGCGTAGTGGGAGGAGGGGGCAAGGCGCGGAATGCGCTCGCTGAGGAACGGCCGGAAGGACGGGCGCGATTTCAGCCGCTGATACCACTCCTTGGCAATGGGCGCTTCAAGCCAGTTGATTTCGCCGAGATAATCCAGCACTGAGACAGAGGCGGCGGCGGCAAGGTCGGCATAACTCAACCGGTCGCCCGCCAGCCAAGTGCGCGAACCCGCCAGCCATTCCAGATATTTGATGTGCTGACGAACATTGTTACGCGCGGTGCGCAGAAGCTTGGAATCCGGGGGGCCACCACCCTGCGCCGCCGTCATCTGCAATTTATAAACCCGCTCCCGCACCAGCGGTCGGGTCACATCGTTTTCCATCTTCTGCAGGAACCACTCGGTCAAGCGGCGGATTTCCGCCCGCTGAAACGGGTCTTCCGCCAGCAATCGCCGGTCACGCTTCAAAACCCCGTGCGTTTCGTCGAGAAACTCGGCGAGCACGTAGGGACCGCTGAGAGAGCGCATATTGTCATCGAGATAGACCGGCAGGGTGCCCGCCGGATTCAGCGCCAGAAACTCCCGTCTTCTTTCCCACGGCTGCTCCTCCACGAGATCGGTCTGGAACCCGTATTCCGAAAGGATCAGACGAACGAACCGGGATGCGGTCGACATGGGAGAGTGATAGAGAGTTGGCATCGGTACTCAATTTTTACGATTGGTTGTCATGATCGACAATTGCCGGAAAACTTTTTCAGTTTCGCTTCATCAAGACGCTATAAGAGCTTGGCTACTTTAAAACAAGTTTAACGCAATTGCTTTCCATTCCCGCTTCCCCCTGAAAAAAGGATACCTCATGGGTGACCAATCGATCATCAGCGCGCTTTTGCTGGGCATTATCGAGGGTCTTACGGAGTTCATTCCCGTTTCCTCAACGGCGCATGTGCTGCTGGCCGGGCATTTTCTCGGCTTCAAATCGCCGGGCAACACCTTTGCCGTTCTCATTCAGCTCGGCGCGATCATTGCTATCCTTCTTGTTTATTTTCAGAAGCTTGTGTCGATCGCCATGGCGATGCCAACAAGTGCCAAAGCGCGCCGCTTCGTGCTTGCTGTCGCTGTCGCCTTCCTGCCGGCGGCGGTGATCGGCGCTCTGGCGCATGACTTCATCAAGACGGTGCTGTTCGAAACACCCATCCTCATCTGTATCGTGCTGGTTATCGGCGGCGTCATATTGCTGGCCGTCGACCGGATGCCGCTGAAGCCCAGATATACCGACATCATGGATTATCCGCCGTCGCTTGCCTTCAAGATTGGTCTGTTCCAGTGCCTTGCGATGGTTCCGGGCACCTCCCGGTCCGGCGCTACCATTGTCGGCGCGCTGTTGATGGGCACGGACAAGCGCTCCGCCGCCGAATTCTCGTTTTTCCTGGCGATGCCGACCATGCTCGGCGCGTTTGTGCTCGATCTCTACAAGAACCGCGATGCGCTGAGCTTCGATGACAGTGCACTGATTGCCGTAGGCTTCATCGCCGCTTTCGTCTCCGGCCTGTTCGTCGTGCGCTCGCTGCTGGACTTCGTCTCGCGACGCGGTTTTGCACCCTTTGCCTGGTGGCGCATCGTCATCGGCTCGCTGGGTCTGGCGGCACTTCTGCTCTACCGTTGAGCCGAGCTTTAAAGTAGCCGTTCGTTTCCAATGCACGGACAAAATAAAAAGCGCCCCGGAGAATCCGGAGGCGCTTTTTATTTGAGACTTGTGAAAGCTGATCAGTTCGTGCTGATCGAAGCCGTTGCGCAAGGGTCGACACCGTAGGCGGGAGCGCAACCGCTCTTACCCGCTGCAACCGTGCCCGGCGCCATGAAAGAACCCGCCAGAACCACCAAAGCCGCACACGCAAAAAAGAGTGCGATAGATCTGCCCATTTTATTATTGCCTTTCAGACGTTCGTTCGCGCGGATTACGCCGCCGTGTGTGAAGTGAGGGTTCTGGATATGTTAGGAATGTGGCCATTATCAATAAAGCGGCTTGCTGAATACCGGGTTAATGCGAAGTCTTTTCCACAGTTGCGCTTGTGCCACGCTTGGCTGTGGAGGCCACTTTGCCGTTAACTTTTACCCGACTGTTCAAAACAGCTTCAGTCGATGGTGCACCTCCCCTGCAGTTGAGGGGGAAATGCGCCAATAGCGGTTTGGTTGCGATTGAATTGCGCAAAAACAAAAAGCGGGAATGGTTCCCGCTTTCGTTCAGATCGTTAATGCGCGACGGTAGGCTTATGCTGCTTTTCCGGCGTTCGAGAACTGTCCGTGCGGGCGATAGTGCACCATGTAGGACGGCAGGACGGAAGCGACGCGAACGGGCGTAATGCCGATGCCTTCCAGGGTCAGGCCGTTCTTTTCCGCGTCAGCGGAAACGACATTATCCTTTTTCAGCATGGTCACCTGATCGACAGTCAGCGGCGGCGTAATCAGCGGCACCAGCGAAGCGATTTTTCCGATCATTGAGGCGACGCCGAAAGGCAGGTTGACGAAAGGACGCTGACGGTAGGTTGCGGCAAGAACCGCCTCAAGACAGTCGCGGAACGTCATGACGTCCTGGCCACCCAGTTCATAGATGGCGCCGGGCTTCAGCTTGCCATCCACGTTGCGGGCAACGGCTTCTGCTACATCTTCGACATAGACCGGCTGAAACTTGGTTTTTCCGCCGCCGATCAGCGGCAGGAACGGCAGGCTGCGGGCCATCTTGGCGAATTTATTGAAGAAGTCGTCTTCCGGTCCAAAGATGATCGAAGGACGCAGGATTACGGCGCCGGGCAGAACGGAATGGATTGCTGCCTCGGCGCGGCCCTTTGTGCGGCCGTAGCCGGTCGACGAATTGGCATCGGCACCGATGGCGGAGATGTGCGTCAGCGCTGCACCGGCGTTGCGGGCTGCCTCGGCAATGGCTTTCGCGCCGAATTCCTGCACGGCGTCAAAGGTGTTGCGGCCGCTTTCGGCCAGAATGCCAACGCAATTGACCACGTGGTCGGCGTCTTCGATGGCTTTGACGATGGAGTCGCGATACCGCAGGTTCGCCTGGGCAAACGAGATCTGGCCGACATTGCCGAGCGGCTGCAGGAAACCAGCAAGATCGGGACGGCGCACGGCAACGCGGATGCGATAACCGCGCTTGGCGAGCATCCGCACGACATGCCGCCCGACGAAACCCGAACCGCCGAAAACGGTGACGAGGGGTGGAAGGTTGGCCAAGGTCATGGGAGGCTCCTCAGAAGCTGTCGATAAAGCGTTTTTCAGTCTATTAGCCCAAAGCCGTGCGCGCGTGAAGAGACGTTGTCACCAGGCACGGGACTAGTTTTGGAAATGCGGTTGACGACCGTCAAATTCCTTCGACGATCATCATCTCCGCGTCGGCGACTTCCTGACGGATTTTGGCCGCCGCCTGGTATTCGGGCGAGTTGTAGCAATCGATCGCGTGCTGCACAGAGGGGAATTCGATGATGACGTTGCGTGCGCGTGCCTTGCCTTCAAGTTCGGTCAACGCACCGCCGCGGGCGAGAAAGTTGGCGCCGAACCTCTCGAAAGCGGGCTTCGCAGTCGACACGTAGTCCTTGTAGCGTTCGTTGTCGCGTACATCCACGCGCGCTATCCAGTAACCCTTTGCCATTTCGTCTCCTCCCATGGTCCTTATTGATTTGCCGGAAAGCTGGCGCGCAGCATGTCGTCAAGAATGGCGCAGGCTGCTGCTTTCGGATCTTCTGCTCTGACGATGGGGCGGCCGACAACCAGATGGCTCGAACCGGCCTTGATGGCGTCAAAAGGCGTCATCACGCGCTTCTGGTCTCCCGCCTCGGCACCGGCCGGGCGAATACCTGGGGTGACGACGGCAAGGTCGGGGCCCAAGATTTCACGCACCGCCGTCGATTCCTCTGCCGAACAGACGATGCCGCCCATGCCCGCCTCGCGCGCCTGTTCCGCACGGCGCAGCACCAGCGAACGGGCATCCGATGCATAGCCGGCTTCCGCAAGATCGGCATCATCCATCGAGGTTAGCACGGTGACACCAAGCAGGCAGAGGCCAGAGCCTTCGGCTGCCTTGACTGCGGCGCGCATGGCTTTCGGGTAGGCATGCAGGGTCAGCATCGACATGCCCATGCGGGCGATGTTTTCGACGCCGGAGGCGACGGTGTTGTCGATGTCGAGCAGTTTCATGTCGAGAAAGACTTTCTTGCCGCTCTGGGCAAGGTCGCGGGCGAATTCGAGACCACCGGCAAATACCAGCTGATAGCCGATCTTGTAGAACAGAACCTCATCGCCAATCTTCGACACGATGTCTTCAGCTTGTTGCACAGTCGGAACATCGAGCCCGACGATCAGTTTTTCGCGCGCGGTCATTGTCTTATCCCTGCCATGTTTCCATTGCCGTCCAGTCGCATGTGGGGCGCTGAGCTGCAAGTGAAAATTCGGCGATTGGGAACCGGAAAAGATTGCCGCCGCCGGGTGGCTGGTCCTTGCTGCGACTGATGCCGACGCCTTCGATATGGCATTTCAAAAGCGTGCCGACGCCGCCATGGCCGACAAAGGCAATCGGCTGTTGCGGGTCGTGCCGGCCTAGAACGGCCGTGACGGCGTTAACAATTCGCGCCTGCGCATCGATTGCCCGTTCCCAGCCGTGGAAGCTTTCTCGCGGATGGGCAAAAAACCAGTCGGCGGCCTTTTCGAATTCCGGCGGCGTCAGGAAGCCTGTGGCCGACCGGTCGTTCTCATGCATCGCCTCGATGATCTCAATATCCGCGCCGGATGTTTCAGCAAGGATTCGGGCGGTTTCGATGGCTTTGGTTTCCGCGCTCGACACGATCCGGCGCAATGCGCGTGCCCATGGCAGGCGGCTTGCCTCACACGCCCGCCGTGCACCCAAGTCCGAAAGTCCCCATTCCGGAACCGGAACCGCCGGATCGATCCGGACCTGGGGATGGGTAATGTAAAGGGCGTGCATGGGAACGGTCCTCAATGGCGATGGAAGGGCAAATCAGTACCCTAACCATCTGTCACGACCGGGAAATGACGGCCTTTGCCCACTCTGCCGTGTGATCAGGCCCGGGTATAGGTCCACAATTGCGCCGGAGGAATGTTGCGCACGATGAAATCGAAATGGCGGATGTGGTAGAGATGCGGCTGCGCAACGATCGGGGAAATCGGACCGTAGGATATCTGTATGACGGGGCGACCGTGCGGCACGCGTTTCAGCAATTCGTCGAGAAGCTTGATGCGGGCGGCCATCGGAAAATTCAGCATCGGTACGGCGGAAATGACGCTGTCGAACATCTGGCCCTGGTGCTCGCCAAGTGTCGCATTCAGATCGAAGGCATCGCCATTGATGAAGTTGACGCCCGGATAACTTCTGAGAAGCTGGTTGTAGAAATCGGTCGAATATTCGATGGCCGTCAGGCGCTCCGGCTTGATGCCGCGTGCCAGAATGGCCTTGGTGATGACACCGGTACCGGGGCCGAGTTCGAGAACTGGCAAGTCTGAATGCGGGTCGATGACACTCGCCATTTTTCTTGCCGTGATGGAGGATGTCGGGACGATGGCTCCGACCTTTTTCGGCTGGCTGACCATGCCTTTGAAAAAGCGGATTTCTTCCTCAAATTTTCTTTCAAAGCGCTGCTTCAGGTTGAGTGCCATAATTCCCCTCGGATGTATTTTGGTCATTGTCAAAAAAATGTTACGCACTGTTGATCTCATTTGGCGCTAAAACAAGGCAAAATGTCGTAATTGGAAAAATTCGTTTAGCGTTAGAAATCTGTCTGCGCCGAATCAAAAAACGCCGGTGGAGCGATCCACCGGCGTTTTTTGATTGATTTGAAGAAAAAAAGTCCACTTTAAACGCGCATCGGCATCAGAACATAAAGCGCATCGTCGCCGGCGGTGTCGCGAACGAGCGTTGGCGAGCCCGCATCCGCCAGAAGGAAAATCGCGTCTTCACCGGAAAGCTGCGAGGTGATGTCGAGGAGATATTTGGCATTGAAGCCGATTTCCATCGAATCATTGTCGTAACCGACAGCCACTTCTTCCGTCGCACTGCCTGAATCCGGATTGTTGACGGTCAGCGTCAGCTGGCCGTTGGTCAACGCCAGCTTCACGGCGCGGCCACGCTCGGAAGAGATGGTCGACACGCGATCGACCGCACGGGCGAAGGTCTGGCAATCGACGCGCATTTCCTTGTCGTTGCCGGTGGGGATGACGCGCTGGTAATCCGGGAAGGTGCCGTCGATCAGCTTCGAGGTCAAAACGACCGAGCCGATGGTCAGGCGGATTTTCGCGTCCGATACCTCGACGGTGACATCAAGTTCGGGATTGTCCATCAGCTTCTGCAATTCGCCGACGGTCTTGCGCGGAATGATGATGCCCGGCATGCCTTCGGAGCCGGAAGGCGCATCCACATCGGCGCGCGCAAGGCGGTGACCGTCCGTCGCGACTGCGCGCAGCTTGAGGTCGCCGTTGCTTTCGATGGTGTGGAAGAAGATGCCGTTCAGATAATAGCGTGTCTCTTCGGTCGAAATCGCAAATTGCGTCCGGTCGATCAGCATCTTCAGGTCGGTCGCCTTCAGTTTGAAGGTGTGGCTGAAGGTACCGGCGGTCAGATCCGGGAAATCGGTTTCTGGAAGGCATTGCAGCGAGAATTTCGAACGGCCGGAAGCAACCGTCATTGTGGAGCCATCCGGATTGGTGGCCAGAAGCACTTCGGAACCATCCGGCAGCTTGCGCACGATTTCATAAAGCAGATGCGCCGGCACGGTGGTCGCGCCCGCCTGCTCCACCATGGCCGGCGTCGCTTCGGTGATTTCGAGGTCGAGGTCGGTCGCCTTCATATCCAGATTGGCGCCAGATGCGCGCAGCAGAACGTTGGACAGGATCGGGATCGTGTTACGACGCTCGACGACCCTGTGGACGTGGTTCAGCGATTTAAGAAGGTTCGACCGCTCAAGAGTAATACGCATGGACGCTACCGCTTTCAACCGTTGCGACCCGGCCACCGCCGGATCGGTAAGAAGAGTCTTGACCGGCCGGAACGCCGGATAATGTGGACGGGCAAAATGGCAGAGTTATTGCAGAAAATGCAAGAGCCGAGTGCATCTGCCGCCGGTCATTTTGCTGCTATACAGCATGATCCACAGCCTGTGACCGCCCGTGGACCTTGTTCGCCTGTTTTCTATTGCCCATAAAGGGGTAAAACTGGAGCGACCGGCCGGGAATGATCGGCCAGAATGATTGGAAGCCGTGTGACGGAAGAAATATCGAACAGCGACGCCGGACAGGCGACCAAGAGCTTCAGGATCGGCACGGCCACTATTCCGGCGCGTCCGTTGGAGCCGGCGCTCTATCTCGTGGCCACCCCCATCGGCAATCTCGGCGACATCACCATCCGGGCGCTGGAAACGCTGGCTTCGGCCGACGTCCTTGCCTGCGAGGATACCCGCGTCACCCGCATTTTGCTCGAGCGTTACGGTATCCGCACACGTCCGCTCTCCTATCACGAGCATAATGCGCAGGAAGCGGGACCAAAACTCATCGCCGCTTTGGAGGCCGGAAAATCCGTGGCGCTGGTGTCGGATGCCGGAACGCCACTCGTCTCCGATCCCGGTTATCGCCTTGGTCAGCTCGCGCTGGAGGCCGGTCATCGCGTCGTGCCGGTGCCGGGAGCATCTGCGCCGCTTGCTGCCCTTGTCGGTTCTGGCATGCCGAGTGACGCCTTTCTGTTCGCGGGCTTTCTGCCGGTAAAGGATCGCGGCAAGCGCGACCGTTTTGCCGAACTTGCGAAAATTCCGGCCACCCTCATGTTTTTTGAATCGCCACGCCGCATTGGCACCTCCGTAAAGGTGGCATCGGAAGTCCTTGGCCGCGATCGCCGCGCCGTGGTGTGCCGTGAGCTGACGAAGACTTTCGAGGAGTTCCGGCGTGGCACGCTGGGCGAGCTTGCGGAATATTACGACGAGGACCGTGTGGTGAAGGGCGAGATCGTGCTCCTGATAGAACCGCCCTCCTATGACGAAATTCCCGATATCGAGGATGTCGAGAGACTTCTGAAGGATCTTGTCACAACCATGCCTGCCGCAAGGGCCGCAGCCGAGGCGGCAAAGCTGACGGGCCTGCCGCGCAAGGAGCTTTATCAACGGCTGCTGGATATGAAGGATGCGGATGGCCGCTGACGGGCAAACGAACAAGAGACGAAAGGCCGAGCGACGCGGTCACGCTGCGGAATACTGGGCAGCACTCTATCTGCTGTTTCGGGGATACCGCATCCTCGCCATTCGTTATCGAACCCGGCTGGGAGAAATCGATCTCATTGCCCGCAAAAAGGATGTCGTCGCCATCGTCGAGGTCAAGGCGCGGCCTTCCGGTGCCGGGGCTGTCGATGCGGTCGGCTTCCGTTCGCAACAGCGCATTCGGGCCGCTGCCGATATTTGGCTCTCCCGCCGCAAGGATGCCGCGCGGTTTTCGTTGCGTTTCGATATCGTCGCAGTCCTGCCACGACGCCTGCCGCAGCATTTCATCGACGCTTTTTGAGGGGGGAGGCAATGTCCACTGAGCGGGAAAAAATGGCTGCGGGCGAATGGTACTGTTGCATGGATGCCGAACTGGACGTGCTGCGCGCCCGCGCCCGCCGTGCCGTTCACCAGCACAACACCTCGCCGCCGGATGAGCGTGAGGCCATGTCGCCTTTGCTGCGGGCGCTCTTTGCCTCCGTTGCGGAAGGAGCCTTTATCGAAGCACCGTTTCATTGCGCTTACGGCTTCAACATTACGTTGGGTGCGAACGTCTATCTCAATACCGGCTGCGTCATTCTAGATTCTGCGCCCGTGCGGATTGGCGATGGCGCGATGTTGGGGCCGGCCGTGCAGATCTATTGCGCCGAACATCACCTGGACCCGGCTCCGCGTTCGCAAGGCATTGAAATCGCAAAGCCGGTCACGATCGGTCGCGATGTCTGGATCGGCGGCGGCGCGATCCTTCTGGCCGGCATCACCATTGGCGATGGCGCGATCGTCGGGGCCGGTTCGGTGGTGACGCGGGATGTCTTTGCCGGGACGACGGTGGTCGGAAATCCGGCTCGCCCGATAAAGCGCAAGGACGCTTGAGACATCCGTTTCTGGAAGAATGGAGTTCCTATCGCAGGGACTGTAATAAATCTGACATAAAACCGTTAAAGAGGCGTCACGGAACGTCTCTATTCGCATCCTCATCCCAATAAATGGTGGAGAGGATTTAGTAATGTTGAAGAAGATTTCCATGGCCGCAGTGGCGGTCAGCATTTCGGCAACGTCTTCCATGGCTGCGACCAACATCACCTGGTGGCACGGCATGGGCGGCCGTAACGGCGAAGTCATCAACGAAGTTTCGCAGAAGTTCAACGAAGCCCAGAAAGAATGCGCTCTGACACCGGTTTCCAAGGGCTCATACGAAGAAGCGCTTGCAAGCGGCATCGCTGCTTTCCGTTCGGGCGAACAGCCGAACATTCTTCAGGTTTTCGATGCTGGCGCTGCCACCATCATCAACGCCAAGGGCGCTGTCATTCCTGCGGAAGACCTCATCAACAAGGCCGGTTACAAGTTCGACCGCGAAGCCTTCATCAACGGCGTCCGCTATTTCTACGCTGCCGCTGACGGCAAGTTCGTCGGCATGCCTTTCAACACTTCCGCGCCGATCATGTATGTCAACGACGAAGCCTTGAAGAAGGCTGGCGTCGAAGCTCCGAAGACCTGGGAAGATTTCGAAAAGGTCGCACCGAAGCTGAAGGAAGCCGGTTACATCCCGCTCGTCCAGTCGCAGCTCACCTGGCAGTTCACGGAGAACTTCTTCTCCCGCAACAACATCCAGTTCGCAACCAACAACAATGGTTACGACAGCGTCACTGACACCAAGCTCAAGGTCACCGATCCGAACCTCGTCATGATGTTCGACAAGCTGAAGGACTGGAAAGACAAGGGTCTGTTCGCCTACTACGGCGCCGGCTGGAACGACAACCAGAAGCCCTTCGAAGAAGGCAAGGTTGCCCTCTGGATCGGTTCCTCGGGTTCGTTTGGTGGCCTGCAGAAGACGGCGTCCATGCCGTTCTCGGCAACCTTCCTTCCCTACTGGGGCTCCATCAAGGGCGCTGGCACCAACTCCTTCATCGGCGGCGCTGCCCTCTTTGCAATGTCGGGCAAGTCTGAAGCCGAAAACAAGTGCGTCGCTGACTTCTTCCAGTTCCTGACTTCGCCGGAAATCCAGGTCTTCTACCACAAGGCAACCGGTTACGTCGCTATCACCACGGCTGCTTACGAAAAGGCCAAGGCTGAAGGCTTCTACAAGGAAAAGCCTGCCGCCGAAGTCGGTATCCAGCAGCTGTCGCTGCCTTCAGGCGAATGGTCCAAGGGCTACCGCCTCGGTTTCTACCCGCAAATCCGCTCCATCATGGAACGCGAATACAACCGCATCTTCTCCGGCGAAGTAACGCCGAAGGACGCCTTCGACATCATCGAAAAGGAAGGCAACGATCTTCTCGCCCGTTTCGCTAAAACGGCTGGCTGATCTCCCTTTTTGAAACCAACGATAGTTGTCGAGCCTCCTTTCCGCCGGAAAGGAGGCTCGCTCTTGGATTAAGGAGGCGCAAGCGTGGCCTATACATCGTCTCAACCGCGTCTGGCCCGGTTTCTATCCGGCCGGTCTGCAAAAACCGGAAAAACGGCGAAGGCCGCAGAAGCCAGCATGAAGCGCGTGCAGTTCTCCTCGTCCTACGTGCCCTATCTGTTTCTGGCGCCGCAACTGGCGGTGATTTTCATCTTCTTCTACTGGCCCTCCGTCCAGGCCGTGCAATCGTCGTTCTTTATCGAAGACCCTTTCGGGTTCGGTGCAACGTTCGTGGGCTTCGCCAATTATTCCGATGCCATCTTCAATCCGGAATATCTAAACATCGCCAAGTTCACGGTTGTCTTCACCGTGCTCGTTACTTTCTTTTCGCTGGCGCTCGGTCTTTTGCTTGCGGTCAAGGCCGATGCGGTCATTCGCGGCAGTTCCGCCTACAAGACGTTGCTGATCTCCGTTTACGCCATCGCGCCGCCGGTTGCGGGTCTCATCGGCATGATGTTTTTCGACCAGCATATCGGGCCTTTCGTCAAGATGGCCGCGTTTTTGGGCTGGGATATGAAGGTTGGCCTCAACTACTTCGATACAGCCTTCGCCATGATTGCCGTCGCGGTCTGGAAGCAGATCCCTTATAATTTTATCTTCTTCCTGTCCGGATTGCAGGGCGTATCCGTCGCCGTGCGCGAGGCTGCCGCCATCGATTGCCGATCGAGCGTGCGCCGGTTCTGGACGGTCATCATGCCGCTTCTGGCACCGACTGCCTTCTTCCTGCTGATCATCAACATCACCTATTCGCTGTTCGATACGTTCGGCATTATCGACGTGATGGTGAAGGACAAGGCCGCCAACAATCCGATTACGCTAGTCTACAAGGTCTTTCTCGACGGTTTCCGCGGCAATGACATCGGCGGTTCCTCTGCCCAGTCCGTCATCCTGATGCTGGTCGTCTTCGTTCTGACCATCATCCAGTTCCGCTTCATCGAAAAACGCATCCATTACAATTGAGGGAAAAGACAATGTACAAGACAAAACCCCTCGACCATCTGGTGCTGATCATCGGCGCACTGTTCCTGATATTGCCTGTCGTCGTGGCATTCATGACGTCCACCCATACGGCGGCGGAAATCCACCGCAGCGGCCTGACACTCGTTCCGGGCGACAATTTCGTCGGGACCTATGAAAAGGTCCTGACGCAGAAGGGCGGCTTTACCGGGCAGATCACCGGTCTCAACATGGTGCTGAACTCGCTGATCCTCGGCATCGGTTTTGCCGTCGGCAAGATCGTCCTCTCGATGATGGCAGCCTATGCGATCGTCTATTTCCGGTTCCGGTTTGCAACGCTTGCCTTCTGGATCATCTTCACCACCCTGCTTCTGCCGCTCGAAGTACGCATCATGCCGTCCTATGAGGTGATGAGCAAACTCGGCCTCTTGAACTCCTACACCGGTCTGATCGTGCCGCTTCTGGCGTCTGCGACGGGCACCTTCTATTTCCGGCAGTTCTTCAAATCCATTCCTGAAGAATTGCTGGAAGCTGCTCGCATAGACGGTGCGGGCCCGGTCAAGTTCTTCATTGATGTGATCATCCCGCTTTCCCGTACCATGATGGCGGCGATCTTCATCATCATGTTCGTTTACGGCTGGAACCAGTACCTCTGGCCCATGCTGATGACCACGGACGAGAGTTTCTTCACCCTGATGCGCGGCATCAAGTCGATCCTGCAAGTCTGGGTCGGTTCGCAAATCCCCGATTACAACGAAGCTTTCGCGCTTGCCGTTCTGGCCATGCTGCCGCCTGTGATGATCGTCGTGATCTTCCAGCGCTGGTTCATCAAGGGCCTGACGGAAAGCGACAAATAAGGAAACCGAAAATGGCCGCGATAGAAATCAGTCAGGTCTGCAAGGATTATCATGGCGGCGTGCGTGCCGTGCATCACGTCGATATCGACATCAGGGACGGCGAGTTCATTGTTCTCGTCGGTCCTTCCGGCTGCGGCAAGTCCACGCTCCTGCGTATGGTGGCCGGACTTGAGGATATTTCCGAAGGCACGGTGAAGATCGGTGACCGGGTGGTCAACCAGGTAGATCCGGCTGACCGGGATATCGCCATGGTGTTCCAGAACTATGCGCTCTATCCGCATATGTCGGTGCGCCAGAACCTGGAATACGGGTTGAAGAACCGCAAGACGCCGAAGGCGGAGATCGATGCGCGCGTGGCCGAGGCCGCCCGCATGCTCCAGCTCGAACCCTATCTGGAGCGCAAGCCGCGCGCCCTTTCCGGCGGCCAGCGTCAGCGAGTCGCCATGGGCCGCGCCATCGTGCGCAAACCGGCGGCCTTCCTGTTTGATGAGCCCCTGTCCAACCTTGATGCCAAACTGCGCGTTTCCATGCGCGGGGAGATCAAGCGCCTGCAAAAGCGCCTCGGCACTACTTCGATCTACGTCACGCACGATCAGCTGGAAGCCATGACGCTGGCAGATCGTCTGGTGGTGCTGAACGGCGGCCGCATCGAACAGATCGGCGCACCGCTTGAGGTCTATCACACCCCCGCTTCCACCTTTGTCGCAAGCTTCATCGGCTCTCCCGCCATGAACCTGCTGAGCGGCGAGTTGCATGGGGATAGCCTTGCGGTCGGGCCGTCGCTGATCGCGCTCAACGGTTTCGCCCCCGCCTCCGGCCCGGTTACTGTGGGCATGCGGGCGGAAGATTTCCGCCTGGCGGCGGCAGGTGAGCCCGGTTTTTCGCTACGCGTCGAGTATATCGAGGAACTCGGCTCGCAGCGTCTTATCCACGGCATGATCGGCGACCAGAACCTGACCGTGGCGTTTTCGCCGGAGGTCGAGATTCCGGCTACCTTGTCGGTCGCCATATCTCCAGACAAGCTGCACTTCTTCTCCAGCGAGACCGGCAAGCGCATAGCCGGCAAGGCGGAACAAGCTGTGGCGCAGCCCGTGCAGCTGGCAACGGCCTGAGTGGACGATAAGAAATCGGCGCGATGACTAAAATTGCGCCGATTGTCAAAACCGCTTCGTTACGATCCCGATGATAGAAGATCTCCAATATTTCACGGGGGTTTTCTAATATGCCTTTAAAGATGATGTTCGCGGCGGCTGCGACCATGGCCATCCGCACGGTGCCGATATTGCCGGCCTCTTTGCGCCGGGCAAAAGACGAGAGCGTGGTTAGCGCGTCCTGCACCGATTTGCGGCTGCAGCCGGCCCCCATCAACCCCGACTGGATAATTTCCGGCGATCCTCAGGCGCGCGCGGCGGATCATTCCAGAAGCGGAGACCGCGCCTCCAGCACAGCCATGTGGGATTGTACGGCGGGCGAGTTCCGCTGGTTCTTCGGTTGGGACGAGACCGTCTATATCCTTGAGGGTGAGGTGCATGTGACGGCGGAAGACGGCACAGTCAGTATCCTGCGGGTGGGTGACGTCGCTTATTTCCGCGCGGGTACATGGGCCACCTGGCGCGTGGATGAGTATGTCCGCAAGGTTGCCTTCATGCGCCGTCCTTTCCCCACGGCGCTGGCTCTGGCCTACCGGGTCAAGAACAAGCTGTTTGCCGGTCGTTCCTACAAGCTGGCGGCCTGAACTGGTAAAACACTCCGTCAGGTTGGGGCTCTGCGCAGCGCCACCTGCGGAATTGTGAAGGTTCAATAAAACTCACAAAAAGCACCCCTCGCAGCAGTTGCGTTTGAATGGTCGCTGCCCTACATCTTCAGGGTTTTCTGAAGCATTTCCGGGTCTCTTCCGGTCCTGCGGGGAATCGCGAACAGACGAGGCAATGGGCACGGCGGAACCGCGAAGCGTCCGCATGCTGCAAGAGGAAGATGCGCATGGCGAAGATCAAGAACGTCGCGATCCAGATGGATCATGTCTCCGGCATCAATATCGCCGGCGACTCCACCTTCGCCATGAGCCTTGAGGCGCAGGCACGTGGATACCGGCTGTTTCACTATACCCCCGAACGCCTCTCCATGCGCGATGGCAAGATCTACGCGACCGTCGAACAGATGGAACTGCGCGATATCAAGGGCGACCATTTTTCGCTCTCGGAGCCGGAGCGGGTCGATCTCTCGACCATGGATGTCATTCATCTGCGCCAGGATCCGCCATTCGACATGGCCTACATCACCTCGACCCATTTGCTCGAGCGCATTCATCCCAAAACGCTTGTTGTCAACGATCCCGCCTGGGTCCGCAACTCGCCGGAAAAGATTTTCGTCACCGAATTCGCCGATCTGATGCCGAAGACGCTGATCACCAAGGATGTCTCTGAAATCGCCCGCTTCCGCAATGAAATGGGCGATATCATCCTCAAGCCGCTTTATGGCAATGGTGGTGCAGGCGTCTTCCATTCCGCGCGGGACGACCGCAATTTCTCGTCGCTGCTGGAAATGTTCGGTCAGATGTTCCGCGAACCCTATATCGCCCAGGAATACTTGCCGGATGTTCGCAAGGGCGACAAGCGTATCCTTCTGGTGGATGGCGAGCCCGTGGGCGCGATCAATCGCGTGCCGGCGGAAAATGATGCCCGCTCCAACATGCATGCCGGCGGCCGCCCGGAGCCAACGGAACTCACCGCGCGTGAGAAGGAAATCTGCCGCCGCATCGGCCCCGCCCTGCGCGAGCGCGGTTTCCTGTTCGTTGGCATCGATGTGATAGGCGATTACCTCACGGAAATCAACGTCACCTCACCGACAGGCATTCGTGAAGTGCAGAAATTCGGCGGTGCCGATGTGGCAAGCTTGTTGTGGGATGCGATCGAGAAAAAGCGCGAAGCACAGGATTTCTGAGGCAATTTCCTCGCCACCTGCGTTTGTTCCGCGTGCACAACTCTATACAACTGAAATACACCGTTCGCGCGAAATTGTTCGCTTAATGTTCTTGTTTTATTCTTCGCTCTATGGCAGGTTACTTGAGAGTGGCCGCCATCGGGGCATAATGCTTTGATGTTGTGGCCGGTTTGCGGGGGCAGGCCATGGTGGCACGGGTCAATACGGTTGCATTTCAGGGAATAGAGGGTGTGCCGGTCGAGGTGCAGGTGATGGTCGCACCCGGAAAAGTTGGCATCCAGATCGTCGGCCTGCCGGACAAGGCGGTGGCGGAAAGCCGGGAGCGTGTGCAGGCCGCGCTCCACGCCTCCGGTCTGGCGCTGCCGGCAAAAAAAGTCACGGTCAATCTTGCGCCTGCGGATTTGCCCAAGGAAGGATCGCATTTCGATCTTCCGATCGCTTTGGGTCTCATGGCCGCGTTGGGAGCGATCCCGGCGGAAGCGCTCGGGCAATATGTGGTTCTCGGCGAACTCAATCTCGATGGCACCATCGGCACGGTTTCGGGCGCTCTGCCCGCGGCCATCGGTGCCAATGCGCTCGGGAAGGGTTTGATTTGCCCGGCTGATAGCGGGCCCGAAGCAGCCTGGGCCGGGGCTGGCATCGATATTCTCGCCCCACGCAGCCTTATTGCGCTTGCCAACCATTTTCGCGGCACCCAGCTTCTCTCCCGCCCGATGCCCGCCATCCGCGCCAATCCGGTCAATTTGCCGGATCTGGCCGATATCAAGGGGCAGGAGACGGCCCGGCGCGCGTTGGAGGTGGCAGCTGCGGGTGGCCATAATCTGCTGATGGTTGGTCCGCCCGGCTCCGGTAAATCCATGCTCGCCGCGCGCTTGCCCTCAATTCTGCCACCGCTCGAGGCTGCGGAATTGCTGGAAGTGTCCATGGTCCATTCCATCGCCGGCCAATTGTCCGGCGGCAAGCTGTCGGACCGCAGACCGTTTCGCACGCCACACCATTCCGCCACCATGGCCGCGCTTATCGGCGGAGGGCTGCGTGCCAAGCCGGGTGAGGCTTCACTTGCCCACCACGGCGTTCTTTTCCTCGATGAGTTCCCGGAATTTGCGCCTCAGGTGCTGGATGCGCTGCGCCAGCCGCTGGAAACGGGCGAATGCATCGTTGCCCGTGCCAATCACCGCGTCACCTATCCGGCGGACATCCAGCTTGTCGCTGCGATGAACCCCTGCCGGTGCGGCAGAGCGGGGGAGCCGGGTTTCACCTGCGCCAGAGGCCTACGTTGCATGACAGATTATCAGGCCCGCATTTCCGGCCCGCTGATGGATCGCATCGATATCCGCATCGACGTTCCCGCCGTCTCCGCCACTGACCTCATCCGTCCCATGACTGCAGAACCGAGTTCGGTGGTGGCCGCCCGTGTCGCTCGCGCCCGCCTTGCGCAGCAGGAGCGTTATGCGGCGGCGGGCTCTTCAGGCATTCGCACCAACGCTCGCTGCACGACAACGCTGATCGAAAAATATGCGGAGCCCGATGCTTCCGGGCTGCAATTGCTGCGCGATGCTGCCGAACAATTGAAGTTCTCCGCACGCGGTTATCATCGCATTCTCAAGGTCGCCCGCACATTGGCTGATTTGGACGGCAAACAAACTGTCGGGCGTATCCATGTGGCGGAAGCCATTTCATACCGCATTGCCGGTGAAAGACTGACGGCGGCGGCATAAGAGGCCTTCCTTCGCCCTTTACCGGCTAAAACAATTGTGCCGCTGGCGGATGGCCGGCGGCACAATCGGTCATTGCCGTCAGGCGCGCGTTTGCGGCCTGACCGAAGAGGAACGGCTTAAAGCCCAAGCCCTTCGAAAAGAGCGGTCGAAAGGTAACGTTCCGCGAAGGAGGGAATGATGACGACGATATTCTTGCCGGCATTTTCCTCACGTGCGCCGACCTTGATTGCCGCTGCGAGTGCCGCGCCCGAGGAGATGCCGACGGGTACGCCTTCCAGCCTCGCCACCAGACGGGCGATTTCAAAAGCGTCGTCATTGGTCACGGTGACGATTTCGTCATAGATTCCAGTGTCGAGGATCGCGGGTGCAAAACCGGCGCCGATGCCCTGGATCTTGTGCGGACCGGGGTTGCCACCGGAAAGAACCGGGCTGTCGGCTGGCTCGACGGCAATGACCTTCACCTCCGGCTTGCGGGATTTCAGCACCTGGCCTGTACCGGTGATCGTGCCACCCGTGCCGATGCCCGAAACAAAAATATCGACAGCACCCTCGGTGTCGTTCCAGATTTCTTCGGCCGTCGTCTTGCGATGAATATCCGGGTTTGCCGGGTTTTCGAACTGCTGCGGAATAATCGCGTCTGGCAGGGTTTCGGCCAGTTCCTGTGCCTTGGCGATGGCGCCCTTCATGCCCTTCGGGCCTTCGGTCAACACCAGTTCCGCGCCCAGCAAGGCGAGCATTTTCCGGCGTTCGACCGACATCGTTTCCGGCATGGTCAAGATCAGCTTGTAACCCTTGGCGGCGGCGGCAAAGGCTAGCGCAATGCCCGTGTTGCCGGAGGTCGGTTCAACCAGCGTCGTTTTGCCGGGGGTGATCTTGCCTTGGGCTTCCAGCGCTTCGATCATGGCAACGCCAATGCGGTCTTTGACGGAGGCGATGGGGTTGAAGAACTCCAGCTTGGCGAGAAGATTGGCCTTCACGCCCTTTTCCCTCGCCAGCTTGTCCAGCCGCACGATCGGCGTATCGCCGATTGTTTCGGTGATGGAGGAATAGACGCGTCCGCGTCCGGGCTTTCTGGCTTCGGGCATGATGCTCTCCTGTATGAAGGCCACACGATGTGTGGCCGCAAGATTTCAGCGGCAGAATAGGAGCAATAGTCTTGTCAGGCCAGCGAACGTTCGTCCTAATATCGTCTGATTACCGGAAAAAATTCACGATAAATCAGGCAAATGCACGAAATCGTTTCAGGTGCTGCGGATCGCGATGATGGTCGCCGTTCCCGCCAGAATTCCCGCAGCGGTGCGGTTGAGGATCGTCAACGCACTTGGCCGTTTCAGGAGGTTGCGCGCCTTGGCGGCAAGCAGGATGTAAGGCAGGAGAACGGCCATCAATACGATGAAGGTCAGCGCCAGAAGTGTCGCATATTCCGATGGGCCGATCATGCGGATGTCGATCAGCGTCGGCACCAGCGCCACATAAAACAGCATGGTTTTTGGATTACCCAGCGTGATCAGCAGGCCGGACAGAAACGACATGGGAATGCTGGTGCTTTTTTTCGCCTTCAGGTCCTGTGGCAAGAGGCCGGCGGTCCAGAGCTTCCATGCGATATAGAGAAGATAGGCTGCGCCGGCAAACTTCAGGACCATGAAGGCCTCCTGAAAAGTCTGCGCCACGAAGGCGAGGCCGAGGATCACGCCGGTCAGGTAGATCATGTCGCCCAGCACCAGCCCGAGGCCCATGAAGAAGGTTTCCCGAAACCCCGATCCAAGCGCCCGCGCCACGATCGCCGTCATGCCGGGGCCGGGAATGGCAGCGGCGATGAAGAGTGCGGTGGCATAGGCAAGAAGGGTCGTCAGCGTCATGGTCATTTTCCCCGAAAATCCGCCAGATCAATAGCGAAAATCAGGGGTGAAAACAATCGCCATAAGGGGGCTGGTCAAAGCCCCGTGGAGCCGAAACCACCGGCACCGCGTGCCGTCTCGGATGTTTCGGTCACTTCGCTGACTGCCACCTGCGTAACTGGTGCAATCACCATCTGTGCGATGCGCATGCCGCGCTCGATGACAAAATCGGCCTGCCCCAGATTGGCGAGAATGACCTTCACTTCGCCGCGATAGTCGCTGTCCACCGTGCCGGGGGAATTGAGGCAGGTGATGCCGTTCTTTATGGCGAGGCCGGAGCGCGGACGGATTTGCGCCTCATAGCCTTGCGGAACCTCGAAGACGAAGCCGGTCGGCACCAGCGCCCGTTCGCCCGGCTGCAAAGTCAGCGGTTCATCGGCCGGCACTGCGGCGCGCAGGTCCATTCCGGCGGCGCCACGGGTTTCATAGGAAGGCAATTCGAGGTCTGCGCCATTGGCAAGACGCACAAGCCGGAGGAGGGGTCGATTATCATTTTGAACGGTCATGCGGCATTAGTTTGCCGAGATCGCGGCAAGGTCAATTGCAAATGCGGGCCTGAAACGCTAGATACCCCGCAATTCCACAGGATTTGTCAGATGGCCGAAACACTTGCCGAGGCGGTCTCCCGCCGCCGCACCTTTGCTATTATTGCGCACCCGGACGCGGGTAAGACCACGCTTACGGAAAAACTGCTGCTGTTCGGCGGAGCGATCCAGCTTGCCGGCGAGGTGAAGGCGAAGAAGGATCGCATCCAGACCCGTTCGGACTGGATGAAGATCGAGCGCGAGCGCGGCATTTCGGTCGTCACTTCGGTCATGACCTTCGAATATAACGACCGCGTCTTCAACATCCTCGATACGCCCGGCCACGAAGACTTTGCCGATGACACCTACCGCACGCTGACGGCGGTGGATGCGGCGATCATGGTCATCGATGCCGCCAAGGGTATCGAGCCGCGCACGCTGAAGCTTTTCGAAGTTTGCCGCATGCGCGATATTCCGATCATCACCTTCATCAACAAGATGGACCGCGAAAGCCGCGATCCCTTCGAGATTCTGGATGAGGTCGAGGAAAAGCTGGCGCTCGATACCGCGCCGATCACCTGGCCGGTCGGCCGGGCGAAGAGCTTCTGTGGCGCTTACAATCTTGCTGAAAACACCTTTCGTGGCAACGACACGCAGGTGGATGGCCTTTCGGTCAACGGCCCTCAGGCTGTCGCCGATCGTCTGCCGGAAAATGAGCGCAAGGTCTTTATCGAGGAAACGGAACTGGCTCTGGAAGCCTGCCGCCCCTTTGACCGTCAGGCGTTCCTGGAAGGTCACATGACGCCGGTATTCTTCGGTTCGGCGCTGCGCAATTTCGGTGTGCGCGACCTCATCAATGCGCTGGGTGATTTCGCCCCGCCGCCGCGCGATCAGGTGGCGGATACCCGCACCGTGCATGCGGCGGAAGACAAGATGACGGCCTTCGTGTTCAAGATTCAGGCCAATATGGATCCCAACCATCGCGACCGCATCGCCTTTGCCCGCATCTGCTCCGGCAAGCTGGAGCGCGGCATGAAGGCGCGGCTTTCACGCACCGGCAAGCTCATGGGGCTGACCGCACCGCAATTCTTCTTCGCGTCACAGCGCCAGCTGGCCGATACCGCCTTTGCGGGCGATGTGGTCGGCATCCCCAACCACGGCACACTGCGCATCGGTGATACGCTGACCGAAGGTGAAAACCTCGTATTCCAGGGCGTGCCGAACTTCTCGCCGGAAATCCTGCGCCGCGTGCGCTTGGAAGACGCGATGAAGGCGAAGAAGCTGAAGGAAGCTTTGCAGCAGATGGCGGAAGAAGGTGTCGTGCAGCTCTTTTCGCCAGAAGACGGCTCGCCCGCCATCGTCGGCGTTGTCGGCGCGCTGCAGCTCGATGTGTTGAAGGAACGGCTGATGGGCGAATATGGCCTGCCGGTCTCGTTTGAAATGTCTCGCTTTTCCGTCTGCCGCTGGATCTCGTCCGATCAGCCGGCGGAAATGGACAAGTTCCTCAACGTCAAGCGCGGCGATATCGCTCGCGATCTGGATGGCGATCCGGTGTTTCTGGCGCAGGATGCCTTCTCGCTGCGGTATGAATCCGAGCGGTTTCCGGCGATCAAGATGGTCGCGATCAAGGAATATCACGTCGCCAAGGCGGCGTGATATCAGCCGGATTGCACTTTGAATGCCAAGGGCTTAGTTTCCCGGTTAAACGGGAAACTGGTCCGGCATCATGACGCTTTCAGGCAAACATATTCTCCTCATCATCTCCGGCGGCATCGCGGCCTATAAGAGCCTCGACCTCATCCGCCGTCTGAAAGAGCGCGGCGCCAAGGTGACGCCAGTCATGACGAAGGGCGCACAGGAATTCGTCACTCCGCTTGCTGTTGGCGCACTGTCCGCAACCCACGTCTTCACCGAGCTTTTTTCGAGGCAGGACGAGCAGGATGTCGGGCATATCCGGCTCGCGCGCGAATGCGACCTCGTGCTGGTCGCGCCCGCCACCGCTGATCTGATGGCGAAGATGGCGAATGGTTTGGCTGATGATCTTGCCTCCACGATCCTTCTGGCGACCGATCGGAAGGTGCTGGTCGCACCTGCCATGAACCCAAAAATGTGGTCGGCAAAGCCAACGATGCGCAATGTCGAAACGCTGAAAAAAGACGGCGTGTTTTTCATCGGCCCTATGGCAGGCGAAATGGCGGAAAAGGGCGAGGCTGGTCTTGGTCGTATGGCGGAGCCTTTGCAGATCGTCCAAGGCGTCGAGGCTTTGCTGGATGGCGGTCCGAAGCCTTTAAAAGGCAGAACGGCGATCGTTACCTCCGGCCCAACCCATGAGCCGATCGATCCGGTGCGTTACATCGCCAACCGCTCCTCTGGCAAGCAGGGCCATGCCATCGCAGCTGCGCTTGCGGAATTGGGTGCGGAGGTAACGCTGGTCTCGGGTCCCGTCACGATTGCCGATCCGGCGGGCGTTGCAACGGTCCATGTCGAGCGTGCCGAGGAGATGCGCGATGCGGTGATTTCAAGGCTGCCGGTGGATATCGCCGTCATGGTTGCCGCTGTCGCCGACTGGCGGGTGGCGGGTTCTTCGGAGCAGAAGATCAAAAAGCAGCCGGGCGATGCCCCGCCTGCGCTGCAACTTATGGAAAACCCCGATATTCTCAAAACCGTCGGCCACCACGAAAAGCGCCCGAAGCTGGTGGTGGGTTTCGCCGCCGAGACGCAGGATGTCGAGAAAAACGGCCGAGCCAAACTGGAGCGCAAGGGCGCCGATTATATCGTTGCAAATGATGTTTCGGCGGAAACCGGCATCATGGGCGGAGACCGCAACAGCGTGAAGATCATTTCGAATGAGGGTATCGAGGCCTGGCCTGATATGGACAAGGCCGAAGTCGCCAAACGTCTGGCGGCCCTCATTGCGGAGAAACTCGCATGAGCCTTTTCGATCGCAAGACATTCGACAGGGTTCTCGGAGAATGGCCGGGCGTCCGTTTCGTCGATCAGTGGGATTCCCACGTTGCCAAGGTCGGAGACAAGGTCTTTTCCGTTTTGGGTGAGCGTGACGACTGGCGGCTTGTGGTGAAATGTTCGGAGGAGAGCTTCGAAATCCTCACCTCGCTGGAAGGCATCCACCAGGCACCTTATTTCGCCAAGCGCAAATGGATATCGATCTCCGATCATTCGCCGCTGGAGCAAGAGGAGCTGGAACACTATGTCCGCCGCTCCTATGAACTCGTTGCCGCAGGGCTGACGAAGAAGCTGCGGGTCGAACTGGGAATTCTCCGGGCCTGAAGGCGGCATTACCGCCAATCCCTTCAATTTTCTTTCGTGTTTCGCCCGATGATCTGGCGAACCCCTTCTTTTGTAAAAGGCTGAAAAAGCTGTGGCAGAAAGCCCTTTGCAATTTCTCCCTTGATGCCGATGTTGGTCGAGGAAGGGCGATCGGGATTGAAATAGCTGCCGAACAACTGGTCGAAAATGACAAGGTTCTCACCATAATTGGTATTTCCCTCAGGCAGCTCTTTGGAGTGGTGCCATCGGTGCAGCCGGGGCGTGCTGAACACGTAGTCCAGCGGCCCGGTTTTCATATCCACATTGCAATGGGTCAGAATGCCGATGAAGGCGGTCACAGCCGCGAGCCACCAAAACACCTGCAACGGCGCGCCCATGAGATAAAGCGGAATCTGGCTGAGCGCGATCTTGAACAGCGAGTCGGCCACATGAAAACGGCCCGTATTGACGACCCAAAGGCGGACAACGCTGTGATGAAGCGCGTGGAAACGCCAGAAGAACACCGTTTCATGGGCGATACGGTGCGCCCAGTAGAGACCGAATTCAGCGATCATCAGGGCAAGCGTGACCTGAACAACCATCGGCAACTGAGAAGGCCACAGGTCGAATTTCATGGCCGCCAAAGGTTGCAGAAAAATGGCGGTTAGCATTGGAAAGAGCACCGCTGCCGTGGCAGCAAGCTGAACAAGCCCCTTGGTCAAGAGCGTGTGGGCGATATTGTTGACGGTTTCACCATCAGACTGAAGCCATTCCGTCTCATAGGGAATGTAACGCTCAAGAAGAAACAGGCTGGCCACCGCGCCCGCGTAGACGGCGAGGAATGTGGTGATCGGATGCTCACTCGAAAAAGCGAAATAAGCCCCGGTAAGACCGAGAAAAAACACCATGGGCCACGAGCAATAGGTAAGGACCCGTTTTACGGCTTCATTTTTTGCCATCAATCTCAATTCCCGTCCGGCAATCATTTAACTTTCAACCAAGATCAGGTCATTATCCTCGATATGTTGCAGCAGCATGGTACGCATCTATCAAACTGGAAGACCGGCGATTTTCGGTTCGAAAGTGTGCCGCACCGGCGTGAGCGCCGAGTTTGAATATCGTTTAGCTGATCCTGATCGCGATATAGAGAAGCGTGAGCGCAATCACCCAGAGCGCCGCCCGGCCCCATTTGGTGTGGCGCGCTTCCGCCTTGCCGATCGCTTCCGCGGTCTGGGCGTCGAAACGCAGGCCGTTCTCGCTCATATACACCAGGTCGGAATGCAGCTTCTCCGTCTTGGCAGCGATCTCGGGGGCCGCTTCCGCAAGCTTGAGAGCCGCCTTCACGCCGTCCTTCAGATCGGTGACAATACGTTTCGGGCCAAGATTGTCTCTTATCCAGCCGCTGACGACCGGATCGGCCGCTTTCCACATGTTGAAACGCGGATTGAGCATGCGGGATACGCCTTCCACCACCACCATGGTCTTTTGCAGCATCACCAGTTCCGGGCGCGTTTCCATGTCGAAGAGCTCGGTAACTTCGAACAGCAGCGTCAGCAACTTGCCCATGGAGATCGTCTCGGCCGGCTGGCCGTGGATCGGTTCGCCGATGGCGCGGATCGCCTGCGCAAAGCTGGCTTTATCGTGATGGCCCGGCACATAACCGGCCTCGAAATGCACCTCCGCGACGCGCATGTAATCGCGGGTGATGAAGCCGTAGAGGATTTCGGCAAGGAACCTGCGTTCTTTTTTGCCCAGCCGCCCGGCAATGCCCATATCCACGGCTACGATCATGCCCTGCGGATCGACAAAGAGATTGCCGGGGTGCATGTCGGCATGGAAAAAGCCGTCGCGCAACGTGTGCCGCAGGAAGGACTGGATGAGGGTATCAGCCAGCTTGTTCAGATCGTGACCGGCAGCCTTCAGTCCCTCAATATCCGACATCTTGACGCCGTCGATCCATTCCATGGTGACGACATCGCGGCCGGTGCGTTCCCAATCTACCTCCGGAACGCGGAATCCGGGGTCTTCTTTGGTATTTTCGGCAAGTTCGGAAAGGGCGGCGGCCTCAAGCCGCAGATCCATCTCGATCTTGGTTGTCTGTTCCAGGGTGCGAGTGACTTCCACCGGCCGCAGGCGGCGGGCAGAGCGGACGAAACGCTGTTGCAGGTCGGCGATCAGATACATCGCCTCCAGATCGTTCTGGAAGCGCTGGCGAACGCCGGGGCGAATGACCTTGACGGCGACCTTGCGCGGCCCTTTCGGCGTATCCACTATCGCCGGGTGAACCTGGGCGATGGAAGCGGCGGCGATCGGATCGCCAAATTCCCTGTAGAGTTCCGAAACAGACCGCCCGAGCGAACCTTCAATATTAGCCTTGGCCGCGGCTGCGGGGAAAAATGCCATGCGGTCCTGCAGGCTCGCAAGATCGTCGGCGAAGTCGGCGCCGACGACATCCGGCCTTGTGGCCAGAAACTGTCCCATCTTCACATAGGACGGGCCAAGCCGCTCGACAGCTACCGCCAGCCGGTCGCTACGCTGCGCCCGCTTGGCCTTGCTGCGGGCGAATGGCTTCAGCAATGCCTTCATCACTTGCGCGGAGGCAGGAAGGTCATCGGATGGCAAGGCCAGCACGACGCCTTCGCGCACGAGAACCCAGCCAACCCTTGCGAGGCGGAAATATGCGCCCAAAGTGCTCATGCTTATGCTTGTCTCCTGCTTTTGCCGGACATGGTCTTAAAGCTTCCAGCCGGAATGCAGGGCGGCGATACCGCCGGTGTAATTTGTATAGGTCACGCGCGAAAAGCCGGCGGTACGGATCATCGTCGCGAAATCCTCCTGATTGGGGAATTTGCGGATAGACTCGACCAGATATTGATAGGGCTCGGCATCCCCGGTAATCATCTTGCCGAATTGCGGAATGGCGTTGAACGACCATGCATCATAGACGCGGTCGAGTAGCGGCATTTCCACCTCGGAAAATTCCAGCACCAGCAGTCGCCCGCCACGTTTCAGTACGCGGTAGGCTTCTTTCAGCGCAACGTCGATACGCGGTACGTTGCGAATGCCGAAGGCGACCGTATAGGCGTCGAAGGTATTCGCCTCGAAGGGCAGCTCCTCGGCATTGGCTTCAACGAAGGTCAGATTGTCGGAGAGCTTTCGTTTTGCCGCGCGCTCCTCGCCAACGGCAAGCATCGAGCCGTTGATATCGAGAACGGTGGCATGCGCCAGACGGTTGGAGGCTTCCACGATGCGGAAGGCGATATCGCCGGTGCCACCAGCTACGTCAAGCACCTTGTAAGAGGCGTCCTTGCGCGGTGAAAGCGAGGACACCATGGCGTCCTTCCACAGCCGGTGCAGGCCGGCCGACATCACGTCGTTCATAATGTCGTAGCGCTTGGCCACCTTGTGGAAGACATCGTTGACCAGCCCCTGCTTTTTGCCTTCGTCCACTTTGTGGAAGCCATAGGACGTTTCCATGCCGCCTTGGGCAGTGGTACGGGCGTCGGTCATCGTCTGTCTCCATATTAATTGCGTGGCGGACCATAGCGGAAACGCCATGGCGACGCTATCTGTTGCCGCATCGCCTGGGCGCGACATTTCGCGTGCATTGTATAGACCACATGGTCCTAACGATAAACTGCCGGATAAGCCAGATGCCAGAATTGCCAGAAGTCGAAACCGTCAGACGCGGCCTCGCGCCCACCATGGAAGGGGCAAGAATCCGCAAGCTCCACCTTGGCCGTCCCGATCTGCGCTTTCCGTTCCCGGAGGACTTCGCGGGCCTGATCGAGGGCAGGGCGATCATATCGCTCGGGCGCAGGGCGAAGTATCTCTTGATAGAGCTGGAAGACGGGCTGACGATCGTTGCCCATCTTGGAATGTCCGGCTCGTTCCGTATCGAGGCGGCGGCAGATGAGGCAGGGAATAGGAACGCGCCCGGCGCGTTTCATTATGCCCGCTCGAAGGACGGCAAGCACGATCATGTCATCTTTCATCTGGATAAAGGCGAAGAGCGCATCTGCGTCATCTATAATGATCCCCGCCGCTTCGGCTTCATGCATCTGGTGGAGCGCAACAAGCTCGACCTCTACCCCGCTTTTGCGGAGCTGGGACCGGAACCGACCGGCAACGCGCTGAGCGCGGATTATCTCGCGAGCCGGTTCCAGGGTAAAAGCCAGCCGTTAAAAAGCACGCTGCTGGACCAGAAGGTCATTGCGGGCCTCGGCAATATCTACGTCTGTGAGGCGCTGTGGCGTGCCCATCTCTCGCCTTTGCGGGCGGCGGGAACGCTGGTGACCAAAACCGGAGAACCGAAGCCGCAGCTCATCAATCTCACGGAGAAGATCCGGGACGTGATCGCGGACGCAATCGCTGCCGGAGGCTCTTCCCTGCGCGACCATATACAGACGGACGGAACGCTCGGTTATTTCCAGCATTCCTTTTCAGTCTACGATCAGGAAGGCCAGCCTTGCCGTACACCCGGCTGCGGGGGTACGGTTGAAAGGATAGTGCAGGCCGGTCGTTCGACCTTTTATTGCGCGGCCTGCCAGAAGTAGCTGAGGCGGAATAATGGCGAGGGAGACTGCCGTGGATTATGAAACGATACTGGTCGAGAAACGCGACGAGGTGGGCGTCATCACGCTAAACCGGCCCAAGGCGCTCAACGCCCTCAATTCGGTGCTTCTGAAGGAACTTCGGCACATTCTCTCCTCGTTCTCTGCCGACGACTCCATCGGTGCGATCATTATAACGGGTTCGGAAAAGGCGTTTGCCGCTGGCGCGGACATCAAGGAAATGCAGGGGCTGGATTTTGTCGATGCCTATGTCGGCGACTTTCTCGGCGGCTGGGACGAGGTCGCATCGACCCGCAAGCCGGTCATTGCCGCAGTCTCCGGCTTTGCGCTGGGCGGCGGGTGTGAGCTGGCAATGATGTGCGATTTCATCATCGCTTCGGACACTGCGAAATTCGGCCAGCCGGAAATCACGCTTGGCGTCATTCCCGGCATGGGCGGCTCGCAGCGGCTGACGCGGGCGGTGGGCAAGGCGAAGGCGATGGATCTGGTTCTGACCGGCCGCATGATGGATGCGGCCGAGGCAGAGCGCGCCGGCCTCGTTTCGCGGATCGTCCCCGCGGCAAATCTTATGGATGAGGCGGTGGATGCCGCCACGCGCATCGCCTCGCTGTCTCGCGCTTCCGTTCTCATGGCCAAGGAAAGCGTCAATCGATCCTTCGAGGTTCCTCTTTCGGAAGGGCTGAGATATGAAAGGCGATCCTTTCAGTCGCTCTTTGCAACAGCGGATCAGAAGGAGGGCATGGCGGCCTTCGTTGAAAAGCGCAAACCCGCTTTCCGGAATCGCTAAGGATTCGGAATATCGGCGTTTTCCGCCATTTGCGCGTTGACGGGCGTACGCTTTAGCGGTATATGCCCGCCCACGGTTAAGGAAAGCCATCCGGCTTGTCCGAAATTACTCCCGCATTCTTGGGTTAAGTGAGGTCTTCGAACGACCCGATCCTCTGGTTGCGGAATTTGGTTTGAATTCGAAGAGAGGCATACATGGCCAATACAACTTCGGCGAAAAAGGCGACCCGCAAGATCGCTCGCCGTACCGCAGTCAACAAGGCTCGCCGTTCGCGCGTTCGCGGCTTCATCCGCAAGGTCGAGGAAGCTATCGCTTCGGGCGATCTGGCAGTAGCCACCGAAGCTCTGAAGGCAGCTCAGCCTGAGATCCAGCGCGCAGCGACGCGTGGCGTTCTGCATGGCAACACGGCATCCCGTAAGGTGTCGCGTCTTGCCCAGCGCGTTAAGGCTCTTTCCGCCTAATCCGGCTAATCACAATTAACTATTCAAAAAGCCTGGTCTTTTGACCGGGCTTTTTGTGATTCTAACCCTACGTTAATCATTCCTGCCGTAACGTGACAAACGCATGTCAGATGAGCGACAAGAAAAACTGAATAAAAACAATGGATTGCCGGAGGTCTCCCGAAAAATGGGAAGCTTTCTCTACGGAAGTCGCAGCCAGTTTTGAGTCAAGAAGATTTTTATTTTTTTGCCAAAACGGGCTATCGAAAAATGCCAAAATTGAATCTCATTGATTCATAAGCGATTCTGCTTCGGACCTTGCCGGTGATGCAAAACGACCATTGCGAGTCAATGGTCGATCTGAGTTTTTGCAGAAAAAACGCCATTGATCTCTCCCCACGATCCTGCCTAAATGCATTTCAACAAGGGGTGCGGATCTCAGTCCACAGATTATCTCGATGATCGTATCGACGATATTCACCTTCTTGCTGGCGGGCCTTTCGAGGTCCGTTTTCTCAGGTCATTGAGCTTTTTGTGCCGTTTCGGTCTCGGAACGGGCTGGAGCTTTTTGTCCTTAAGAATGCGCCTTACAGTTGTAGCGAAAGGAGCGTTTTTAGCGTGTCGCAGGCCTCTCCATGAAGGGGAGGGAAATGGGATAACCGGCTCGCAAACAAGTAGTAGTCTTTGACGCTCTTTCGAGGGGAGTGCTGGAGGCGGGAAATAATACGAGGGGGATCTCTGGCGATCGTTTTTTGATCGTCAGGCTATGATTGGCAATTTGAAAGGCGGCAATATGAAATTGAATTTGGCGATGGGTGCGGTGGCCGATGGGGACCGCGCACCACAGGCTCGTGATGCAGCTTGCTCAGAAGCGGCAGGGGATAAATCGGCAATGAAGCACGATGCGCTGTTTGAACGTTTTAGCGCGCGGCTGAAGGCACAGGTTGGTCCCGAGGTCTATGCAAGCTGGTTTGCACGGCTCAAACTCCACACCGTTTCGAAAAGCGTCGTCCGTTTTACCGTTCCGACGACCTTTCTGAAGTCCTGGATCAACAACCGTTATATGGATCTGATCACCAGTCTCGTCCAAAGCGAGGATCCGGACGTGCTGAAGGTGGAAATTCTTGTCCGCTCCGCCAGCCGCCCGGCCCGCCCCGCGCAGGTCGAGGAACGGGTGCAGCCCGTTCAGGACATGGGCGCGGTTGCGCGCAACAAGTCCTTCATTCCGTCGCAGCCGGCGACAGCACCTTCTGCACAGCCTGCGGCGGCGCAGGCGACGCTGCGGCAGGGTAGCTCCGGGCCGCTGTTCGGTTCGCCGCTCGATACACGTTTCACCTTTGACACTTTTGTCGAGGGCTCGTCCAACCGCGTCGCGCTTGCGGCGGCGAAGACGATCGCTGAAGCGGGTGCCGGTGCTGTGCGCTTCAATCCGCTGTTCATTCATGCGGGTGTCGGGCTTGGCAAGACACACCTTCTACAGGCGATTGCCAATGCCGCCATCGACAGCCCGCGCAACCCGCGTGTGGTCTATCTGACGGCCGAATATTTCATGTGGCGTTTTGCGACCGCGATCCGCGACAATGATGCGCTGACGCTGAAGGACACCCTGCGCAATATCGACCTTCTTGTCATCGACGACATGCAGTTCCTGCAGGGCAAGATGATCCAGCACGAATTCTGCCACCTGTTGAACATGCTGCTCGACAGCGCCAAGCAGGTTGTCGTGGCCGCTGACCGCGCGCCGTGGGAGCTGGAATCGCTTGATCCGCGTGTCCGTTCGCGCCTTCAGGGTGGCATGGCCATCGAGATCGAAGGTCCCGATTACGACATGCGCTACGAAATGCTCAACCGTCGCATGGGTTCTGCACGTCAGGACGATCCGTCTTTCGAGATTTCGGACGAAATACTGACCCATGTGGCCAAAAGCGTGACGGCGAGCGGACGCGAGCTTGAAGGCGCCTTCAACCAGCTGATGTTCAGACGCTCTTTCGAGCCGAACCTCTCGGTTGACCGTGTCGATGAGCTGCTGTCGCACCTCGTCGGCAGTGGGGAGGCCAAGCGCGTCCGTATCGAGGATATTCAGCGCATCGTCGCCAGGCATTATAATGTGTCGCGGCAGGAGCTGGTTTCCAACCGTCGCACCCGCGTCATCGTCAAGCCGCGCCAGATCGCCATGTATCTGGCAAAGATGCTGACACCGCGCTCATTTCCCGAGATCGGTCGCCGTTTCGGCGGTCGCGACCACACCACGGTTCTTCACGCGGTGCGCAAGATCGAGGATCTGATTTCCGGCGACACCAAGCTCGGCCACGAGGTTGAGCTGCTGAAGCGCCTGATCAACGAAAACAACGCATGAAAAAAGCGGCCTTCGGGCCGCTTTTTTATTGGTTTCTCGGTTGTTGATTGGCTCAGGACCAGGCAGGCTGCCGGTCAGCAGGCGAGATCGGCGACCACGGCATCCAGAATAAGCATGCCGGAAGGGGTGCAGCGCAGGCGGGAATTGCCGATCCGTTCCACGAAGCCGTGTTGCAGGAGGAATTCCTCTTTCTCCGGGTCGAGTTCGCGGCCGGAGAGATCGCTCCAGCGAGCAAGATCAATGCCTTCGCGCAGGCGAAGACCCATCAATAGCAGTTCGTCTGCCTGTTCGTCGACGCCGAGAAGCTCCTGATCGACCATGCCGTGGCCTTCACGCTCGACGGTATCGAGCCAGGTTTCGGGATGGCGCTCGGTGACGGTGGCGAGCTTGGAGGCGCCATTGGTCAGGCGTCCATGCGCACCGGGTCCAATACCGGCATAATCGCCATAACGCCAATAGGTCAGGTTATGGCGGCTTTCCGCACCGGGGCGGGCGTGATTGGAAACCTCGTACGCCGGCATGCCGTAACGCTCGGTGATTTCCTGCGTCGCTTCATAAAGCACCGCCGAATGCTCGCCATCCGGTACGATCAGCTTGCCAGCCTTGTGCAGCCCGTAGAACGGCGTGCCTTCCTCGATAGTGAGCTGATAGAGCGACAGATGGTCGACGGCGTAGGAGACGGCTTCCTTCAGCTCAGCGTCCCATTCGGCCACCGTCTGGTTCGGGCGGGCGTAAATCAGATCGAAGGACATGCGCGGAAAAATTTCCCGCGCCAGACGGATGGCTTTAAGCGCATCGGCAACATCATGCAGACGGCCAAGGAACTTCAGGTCCCGGTCGTTCAGCGCCTGGACGCCGAGCGAGACGCGATTGACGCCGGCTGCCCGGTAACCGCGAAACCGCTCCGCCTCGACGCTTGAAGGATTGGCCTCCATGGTGATCTCGATACCATCAGGCACATGCCAGAAGCGCGAAACGCCATCAAGAAGCGCGCCTACGGTCTGCGGGTCCATCAGCGAAGGTGTGCCGCCGCCCATGAAAATGCTGGTAACGACACGCGGACCGCTGAGCGCCCGCATCTTTGCCATTTCGCTGAGGAACGCCGCAGTGAACCGGTCCTGATCCACCGGGCGGTGGCGGACATGGCTGTTGAAATCGCAATAGGGGCATTTGGCCGCACAGAAGGGCCAGTGCAGATAGATCCCGAAACCGGGATCGCCCGTATCCGGCAGAAGCGACGCGCCGGGGGCAGAAAGTTGGTGCTCCCCGGTCATCGGGTTCATGCCTCCAGACAGGTTTCGACGAATTTTTTGAACGCGCGGGCACGGTGGGAGAGCGCAAACGCATCGCCGTGCTTCCAGCCGTGTTTTTCGTCTGCGGTCATTTCACCGAATGTGGTGTCGTAACCTTCCGGTTTGAAGATCGGGTCATAGCCGAAACCGCTCGTTCCACGCGGTGGCCACGCCACCGTGCCTTCCACCTCGCCGCGAAAATATTCGACATGCCCGTCCGGCCAGGCAAGGCACAGCACGCTGACGAAGCGGCCCGTGCGGTCTTCCGGCTTCGTTGCACCGCGTTCGGCAAGCGCATCCTCGACCTTCTGCATGGCCATGGCGAAGTCGCGCGTACCGTCAGCCGTTTCCGCCCAATTGGCGGTGTAAACGCCCGGCGCGCCATCCAGCGCATCGATCACCAGACCGGAATCGTCAGACAGAGCCGGCAGGCCGGACGCCTTCGCAGACGCAAGCGCCTTGATGGCAGCATTTTCCTCAAAGGTGGTGCCTGTCTCGTCCGGCTCCACGAAGTTCAGCTCCGCAGCCGATTTGGCTGAAAAGCCGAAAGGCCCGATCAGGTCGGCGATTTCGGCGATCTTGCCCTTGTTGTGGCTGGCGACAACGATCGTTCTGGTATCGAGCTTGCGCATGACGTTTTCCTGTCGGCTCAGGCGATTGCCTGCTTCTGAAGGGCGACCAGTTCGCTGCATCCGGCCTTTGCAAGACCGAGCAGCGTCAGGAATTCCTCTTCGGAGAAGGGGGCACCTTCCGCGGTTCCCTGCACCTCGACGATGCCGCCGGAGCCGGTGATGACGAAATTCGCATCGGTCTCGGCGGAGGAATCCTCGAGATAATCGAGATCGATGACCGGCTGTTTTGCAAAGATGCCGCAGGAGATCGCGGCGATATGGTCTTTCAGGACCTTCTCGACCTTGATCATGTTGCGAGTTTCCATCCACTTCAGGCAATCATGCAGGGCGATCCATGCGCCGGTGATGGAAGCCGTGCGCGTGCCGCCATCGGCCTGAATGACGTCGCAGTCGATGCTGATCTGGCGCTCGCCAAGCGCCTGCAGGTCGACCACTGCACGCAGCGAGCGGCCGATGAGGCGCTGGATTTCCTGCGTGCGTCCGCCCTGCTTGCCGGCCGAGGCCTCGCGTTTCATCCGCTCATGAGTGGAACGCGGCAGCATGCCGTATTCGGCGGTGACCCAGCCCTTGCCGCTGTTGCGCAGCCACGGCGGCGTCTTTTCCTCAAGGCTTGCGGTGACGAGCACATGCGTATCACCAAATTTGACCAGACAGGAACCTTCGGCATGTTTCGAGAAATTGCGCTCGAAGGAAACCTTGCGCATCTGATCGGTTTTTCTGCCTGAAGGCCGCATATGATCCACTCTCCATGTTGGTTCCTGCCTTCTAAGGCGCGCCCCGGGGTTTTGCAAAGCCAATTTCCATTTTGCCGCAGCGGTGCAACGCATTATATTGGTACGGACAGAGTTTTGACGATAAAGAACGGATGATATGGGCTTTTCCGCACCGCTTTCAAAAGATCAGGCATCGTTGCTGGATGAACGGTCGCGGGAGATTTTCCGGCGCATCGTCGAAGGCTATCTCGACACCGGCGAACCCTTGGGGTCGCGCAGCCTGTCGCGGCTGTTGCCGATGTCGCTTTCACCGGCCTCCGTTCGCAACGTCATGAGTGATCTCGAGGAACTGGGTCTCATCTATTCGCCGCATATCAGCGCCGGTCGCCTGCCCACCCAGACGGGGCTGCGCTTCTTCGTGGACGCATTCATGCAGGTGGGCGATCTGCCCGCCGATGAGAGAGCCAGTATCGACCGCCAGATCGGTCCAGTCGCCGGCCACGAGCAATCGCTGGAAGGGTTGCTGACGGAGGCAAGCCGCATGCTTTCAGGCATGTCGCGCGGTGCGGGCCTGGTGCTGACGGCCAAGAGCGACGTCATTCTCAAGCACGTTGAATTCATCCGGCTGGAGCCCACCAAGGCGCTTGCCGTGCTGGTAGGGGACCACAATCAGGTCGAAAACCGTATCATCGAATTGCCGGTCGGCATTTCGTCATCGCAATTGACAGAGGCGGCGAATTTCATCAATGCCCATCTTTCCGGGCAGACGCTGCAGGAACTGCGGGGCCAGTTTCAGACGCAGCGTGCCGAATTGCAGTCGGAACTCGGCACGCTCGCGCAGGACCTCATCGAACGTGGTCTCGCCATATGGGCGGGCGACAATGAAGAGGGCAAGCTCGGCCGCCTCATCGTACGCGGACGCTCCAACCTGCTGGAAGGTCTGGCCGGTGAGGAAGATATCGATCGTGTGCGCCTGCTGTTCGACGATCTGGAACGCAAGGAAAACCTCATCGAGATCCTCAACCTTGCAGAAAGTGGCTCAGGCGTCAGGATTTTCATCGGCTCGGAAAACAAGCTCTTCTCGCTGTCCGGCTCGTCACTGATCGTGGCACCTTATCGGGATGAGGAAAATCGCGTTGTGGGTGCCGTCGGCGTCATCGGTCCCACGAGGCTCAATTACGCCCGTATCGTGCCTATGGTGGACTACACCGCACAAATTATGGCCCGCCTTTCCCGAAAGCAGAGATAGGACAAGCCCGCAAGGTTAGAGAATGCGGCAAGCTTTTCGCCGCAAGCCTTGATTTTTGCCCTTCAAACCTCGATATCGGGCGCAACCAACAATATTCAAATCTGGAGAACGTCATGACCGACGATACGAAAAAGCCCGGACCTGACGCGGACGTCGCCGAAGAGTTTGTCGAACCCGCATTTACAGGGGAAGAGACGGCGGAAGCTGCCGAGCCCGATCCGATCGAACTGCTCAGGGCCGAAAATGCCGATCTGCGCGACAAGTTCCTGCGTCTTGCAGCAGAAATGGACAATCTTCGTCGCCGCACCGAACGCGAAGTCAAGGATGCGAAGGCCTATTCTCTCGCCGCTTTCGCGCGCGACATGCTTGCCGTTTCCGACAATCTTCGCCGCGCTCTTGAAGCCATTCCGGACGAACTCAAGACCAATGGCGAAGCCGGTCTCAACGGCCTGATCGAAGGTGTCGAGATGACGGAGCGCTCGATGCTCTCGACGCTGGAGCGCCATGGCGTCAAAAAGATCGATGCGGAAGGCCAAAAATTCGATCCGAATTTCCACCAGGCGATGTTCGAAATTCCGAACACGGCAGTTCCGAACAACACGGTACTTCAGGTGGTTCAGGCCGGTTTCACCATCGGTGACCGGGTGCTGCGCCCCGCCATGGTTGGCGTCTCAAAGGGTGGCCCGAAGGTGGAGACCGCCGCAGCGCCCGAGCCGGGCACCGCCTCCGTCAACGAGAAGGATGCGTGAGGCATTCCATCATCTAAAGCGCGTCCAGATGTAAAAAGCTGGACGCGCTTTCGTTTGAAATGCTCCAATAAAAAACGCGCCTCAAGGGCGCGTTTTTTTGTCCATGGAAAGGACCGTCGGCAGCCTTTGATCAGGCAGCGGTCGCCTGCTCCTGATTGAGGAAGGCGTAGATTGCCGTGTCGGAATCGGTGGCACGCAGCTTGGCCACCAGCTCGGGGTCGCGCAAAGCTCGGGCAATTCTCGACAGCGCCTTCAGATGATCCGCGCCGGCGCCTTCGGGTGCAAGCAGCAGGAAAACCAGATCGACCGGCTGGTCATCCAGCGCCTCGAAATCAACAGGTGTTTCAAGACGTGCGAAGACGCCGGTGATCTGATGGATGCTGCTCAGCTTGCCATGCGGAATGGCAATGCCGTGCCCCACACCGGTGGAGCCGAGTTTCTCACGCTGGAGGATGACGTCGAAAACTTCCCGTTCCGAGACTCCGGTAATTCTGGCTGCCTTTGCGGCCAGCTCCTGAAGCAATTGCTTTTTGGAATTCACCTTGAGGGCGGGAATAATCGCATCTTGTTGCAGCAAATCTGCCAACGCCATTCTCTTTTTCCTTCATGCCATCGAGACGATGCAGGAGGCAGATACGCTTTCGCGCTCTGCCTCCCATGTCTTGTCAGACTGTTCAGCTCTTGATCGTTTCCGCGTCGATCCAGCCAATATTGCCGTCATGTCGTCGGTAGACGATGTTGAGATATTCCTTGCCGGGGCTGCGGAACAGCAGAACCGGTTCGTCCGTCATGTCGAGCGCCATCACGGCGCTGGCGACGGACATCGTCTTTATCTGTTTCGAACTTTCCGCAACGATCGTGGGTGCGTAGTCTTCCGGAACCTCGTGGTCCTCATCGGGGACAGCATCCATTACCGTATAGGCGATTTCCGACATCGCGCCGTTCGCCGCAGAACCATTGTGGTGATGGTCCTTCAGCTTCCGTTTGTAGCGACGCAGGCGCTTCTCGATACGCTCGGCGGCGGCATCGAAACTCGCTTGCGGATCATTTGCCTGACCCGCCGCATGCAATACAACGCCCGTATCGAGATGCAGTTTGCAATCGGCTGCAAAACGCGATCCGGACTTCTCTACGGTCACTTGGCCTGAATACCCCCCATCGAAGTATTTGGTAACTGCCAGACCTATATTGTCCTCAATCCGCTGCCGGAAAGATTCGCCGATCTCCATATGTTTACCAGATACACGCACACTCATGGAAAATTTCCTTTTTGTAGTGATTTGCGAGTACGAGCTTACGTCAAGCCGCGCGCGCATCCAAGCGTTTCGAAGGCCTTTAAAAGCCCCCATTCGAATTTTACGCCCATGGACGGTGGAGATGAATCCGTTACAAATGACCTTGCTTACGTGTGCGGCGGGCTTCTAGCCCTTGCCGTAGCAAGAGTCAATGGTGCGGCTGGAAAGCCCTGAAAACGTGACCAGCGCCACCGCTCAGAACGCCGACAGTCTGGCCAGGGCCTTCTTCTCGCGCCGTCTCTGAACGGAGGATGGGATGTTCATCGCCTCGCGATATTTGGCCACGGTGCGGCGAGCAAGATCGATACCACTCTTTTTCAGATTATCGACGATATCGTCATCGGAAAGCACTGCGTCGGCGGCCTCCTGCGCGATCATCGCCTTGATGCGATGACGCACCGCTTCTGCCGAATGGCTGTCACCGCCTTCCACCGAGCTGATGGAAACACTGAAGAAATATTTCAGCTCAAACAGGCCGCGCGGCGTCAGCATGTATTTTTTCGACGTCACCCGGCTGACGGTGGATTCGTGCATCTTGATGGCGTCGGCCACCGTCTTGAGGTTCAGCGGGCGCAGGTGGTCCACGCCATTGACGAGAAAGGCGTCCTGCTGGCGCACGATTTCGGTCGCCACCTTCATGATCGTTCTGGCGCGCTGGTCGAGGCTGCGGGTCAGCCAATGGGCCGTCTGCATGCATTCGGAAAGGAAATCCTGATCCTCTCCCTCACGCGACTTGTGCCTTGAAACCTCTGCGAAATAGGTCTGGTTGATGAGCACGCGCGGCAGGGTCTCGGGGTTGATTTCCACAAGCCAGCCGGCGGCAGAGGAGGGGCGAATGATGATATCAGGAACGATTGTCTCGGAAACGGTCGAATCGTAACCAGCGCCCGGACGCGGATTGAGCGTGCGAATTTCCGCCAGCATGTCGAGAAGGTCTTCCTCATCCACGCCGCAGAGTTTTTTTAGAGAAGCGAAATCTCGTTTCGCCAGAAGCTCCAGATTGTCGATAAAAGCCCGCATTGCCGGATCAAGCCTGTCCTTCTGGGCAAGCTGGATCGCCAGACATTCGCTCAGCGAGCGGGAAAACACGCCGGGAGGATCAAAGCCCTGAAGCGTCTCCAGAATTCGCTCCACTGCCGAAGGCGCCGCCCCCAGCCGTTCAGCGACGTCTTCGACAGCATCTACGGCGATATATCCGGTCTCGTCGAGCTGGCCGATCAGCGCATCGGCGATCATCCTGTCTTCCACAGAGGATATGGCGAGAGGCAATTGCTGATTGAGATGGTCGCTGAGGGTCTGTTTCGCGGCAACGAAGTCGTCGAGATCGTAACTCTCGCCTGACTCCTGCCCGGGCATGGATTTCCACTGCCCCGCCAGTTCGGGTGCGTCGGGCTTTCTGGGTTCGGTATCGTCGGGAAAGACATTTTCGAAGCTGGTGTCGAGCTGTTCGCCGAGATTTGCCGCGCGATCGCCGTACCAGTCGTCGCTGTCGGCCGTTACCGGCGCGGACTTGTCGGACCCTTCGCTGTCGGCATCGCCGAAATTCTCCGCATCAACAGGGCTATCGCTGCTCAAATCCCCGTCGTTTGCCGCAATTTCAAGCAAAGGATTGCGCTCCACCTCCTGCGCGATGAACTGCGTCAGTTCGAAATGCGTCATCTGAAGCAGCTGGATGGACTGCATCAGTTGCGGTGTCATCACGAGAGACTGGTTTTGACGCAGCAAAAGGCTGGCAGATAATGCCATGGCGGACGCGAAACTCCCCTTACAGCTTCTTCGTCGCCACAAATTTCATAAATTTTGCGCAGGCAACGAAACTTGGCCCAAAAATTGCTTTTTTATTATGTTTGGTCAAGCGTCACTGCGGGGCGCGATGAAGAATCTTTCGCGCCCGGGAGCTTAAAGGCTAAAATTATTGCCGAGATAGAGCCGGCGCACATCCGGATTGTTGACGATATCGTCCGCACGGCCATGGGTCAGAACCTCACCGGCATGGATGATATAGGCGCGGTCGATGAGGCCGAGCGTTTCGCGGACATTGTGGTCGGTGATGAGAACGCCGATCCCGCGTGCGGTCAAATGTCTGACAAGGTTCTGAATGTCGCTGACGGAGATCGGATCGACGCCGGCAAAAGGTTCGTCCAGAAGCATGAAGGTCGGATCGGTCGCCAGAGCACGGGCGATTTCCAGACGGCGACGTTCGCCGCCCGACAGCGCGACAGCGGGCGATTTGCGCAGCTGCGC
Source organism: Rhizobium sp. SJZ105 (assembly GCF_007828365.1). NCBI lineage: Bacteria > Pseudomonadati > Pseudomonadota > Alphaproteobacteria > Hyphomicrobiales > Rhizobiaceae > Rhizobium > Rhizobium sp. SJZ105. The sequence goes on along the minus strand of NZ_VIUP01000001.1, from coordinate 1,571,278 downwards.
AATGTGGAACTCTTCCAGCAACTCATCGAGCTTGCGGCTGCGCTTGGCGCTGTCAGGTTCGTGCACTTCCAGCACGGCGCGGATGTTTTCCTCGACTGTCAGTCCGCGGAAAATGGAGGCTTCCTGCGGCAGGTAGCCGACACCGAGGCGGGCACGCCTGTACATCGGCATGGTGGTGACGTCGTTGCCGTTGATGGCGATCTTGCCGCTATCGACAGGTACGAGGCCCGTGATCATGTAGAAACAGGTGGTTTTGCCCGCGCCGTTCGGGCCAAGCAGCCCCACGGCTTCACCACGGCGCACGACCAGCGAGACGCCGTTGACGACGCGTCGTGTATTATAGGTCTTCGTCAGACCATGCGCAATCAGGGTTCCGTCATAGCGAGCCTTGTCGGCCTGCGACGCAGCGTCCACAGGTCGGTCGCGCCCACCGCCAAATATTTTTGAGATCGAGGCTATCTTCACGAGGTGAGACTACTGTTTCTTCTGCTGCGATTTCGGATCGAGCATGATCCGGACAGGGCCGCCGCAGCTTTCAAGCTTTGCCTGCCCCGAATTCATCAGAACAGTGAGCTTGCAGCCGGTGAAAACATTCGCGCCCTCGGACAGCACAACCTGCTTGCCGGTCAGAATGAAGGTCTGCGCCGCCATGTCGAATTCGCCGTGATCGGCCGTGGCCTTCTGCGTCTCGGACGTCAGGTAGACGTTATTGTCGACGAAGATTTTTTCGATGTTGGCGTCACCGCTGGTGAGCGAGGAACCTTCACCCTTGTAATTGACCGTCATCTTGCCGGCCTGAAGGGTGGTGGTGCCCTGCACAACTTTCACGTTACCGGTGAAATAGGCCTTGCGCTCCTGGTCCCGAATCTCGAGCTGATCGCTTTCGATAGCGATCGGCTGGTCGCCGGAGAGCTTGACGCCTGTCATGTTGCTGGTGGTGTTCTGAGCGAAAGCCACGGTTGCAAGACAGGAAAAAGCAAAAGCTGCGGCTGTAACGCCTGCGGATTTGCCAAGGGAAACGGGACGGGAAATTTGCATCATCTGGACCGGGCTCTCACTTGCCTTCATTCTTGATATTGGATGCAGCGATACGTGCGCGTACCTGCCCCGAAAATGTAATAGTCTTGCCATTATCCGCGATATCAATCGATTGCGCAACAATGGCGCCGTCGTTTGTTTTGATCGAAACCGGCTCTTTGCTGCTCATTTTTCCAGCCTTCAGATCGACATCCGCAGATTGGAACTTCGCTTGTATGCCATTGCTGAGATTGATGTCAAAAGGGGCGGTCATCTTCAGCGTGTTGGTGGCCCGGTCGAAAATGCCTTCCTTGGCTATCACCTGGGCGACGCTGTCGTTCACAGGCACCGCGGCCAGAACCCTTTCGAGCGTCATGAGGTTGGGGTTGGCGATATCCTGCAACGCACGGTCTGCGTTCATGGAGTAGTCGATCCCCTTCTCGTTGCGGCCCGCAACGGCCGGCTTTTCCATCACGATCTTGCCGTCTTCGATCCTTGCGCTTTCAAGCGAAACCTCTTCGGGCGCCCAGGTGCGAATGAGCGAAACGGCGACGAAGGCAAACGAGATGATCGCCGCACCGAGCGGCAGAATGATTTTCAGCCGCTTCACGCGCGCGGAATGCCTCAGCGCGCGCTCGTAAGCGCCGTTCTGGTCATTGGGCAGCGGAAACGCTGGCGCGGGTTGGCGGAGTCTTTCGAGCATAAGAGTGGGTCCGGAAAACTTCCTGGGCGCCACTTTGGCGCGCAACTGAAGCTTATATGTTTATCTTGATGTCTTTGGCATGAGTGCTGTGTCCTGCCAATATGGTTTTTGTCTGGAAAGGTGCAAGGGAAATGCGAATTTAATCGTAATTCTGGTTTCCTTATTGTTTCCTTGCGGCTTCGCGCTAGAAGAACCATATGGCCATGACGCTTACATTACGCTTCAAATGCCGGAAGGCAGGGGTTTTCGATGGATAATATGGCGATAGCGGATCGCAGACGATTGCGCCGCAAGCTGACTTTCTGGCGGATTGCCGCTGTTTTTCTGTTTGTCGCCGGCATTTTCGGCCTCTACCGGTTTTTATGGGCCACCCCGCAGCAAAGCGAGAGACCCCATATTGCCCGTGTCCAGATCTCCGGGCTGATCCAGGACAATACCGAACTTCTGGAGCGGCTGGACAAGATTGCCAAGAGCGACAATGTCAAAGGGCTGATCGTGTCGATTTCATCGCCCGGTGGCACCACCTATGGCGGCGAGCGCATCTTCAAGGCCATTCGCGGCGTTGCGGAAAAGAAGCCGGTGGTGTCCGATGTCCGCACGCTTGCCGCCTCCGCTGGATATATGATCGCATCTGCAGGTGACGTCATCGTCGCTGGCGAAACCTCGATCACCGGCTCGATCGGCGTGATCTTTCAATATCCCCAGATCGGCCAGCTGATGGATAAGCTCGGCGTCTCGCTGCAGGAAATAAAGTCCTCTCCGATGAAGGCGGAGCCTTCGCCGTTCCATGAGGCGCCCGAAGAGGCGAAGACGATGATCCGTTCCATGGTGATGGACAGCTACGGCTGGTTCGTCGATCTTGTGGCCGATCGCCGCAAATTGCCGCGCGAGGATGTGTTGAAACTGGCGGACGGATCGATTTTCACGGGCAGACAGGCGCTCGCCAACAAGCTGGTCGACACGCTTGGCGGCGAAAAGGAAATTCGCGGCTATTTCGAAACGCGCGGTGTTGCCAAGGATCTGCCGATCGTGGAATGGCGCGCACCGTCTTCCAGTTCGCCTTTTTCGCTTTTCAGTGTTGCGCAAATAGCGAAGCTTCTGGGATATGACGATTTAATACCGTTTGCGGGCTCCGGTCAGCTCGGTGCGGACAAGTTGTTTCTTGACGGTCTTGTTTCCGTTTGGCAGGTTGAGCCGCATTAAAAATCCAATTCTTTCAGGGGGCAACCGTGATCAAGTCTGAACTGGTGCAGATCGTTGCTGCGCGTAACCCGCACCTTTATCACCGTGACGTGGAAAATATCGTCAATGCGGTGCTGGATGAAATCACCGATGCCTTGGCAGCGGGAAATCGTGTCGAGCTTCGTGGTTTCGGCGCATTTTCGGTGAAGAACCGTCCTTCGCGATCCGGTCGGAACCCGCGCACGGGTGAATCGGTTTTCGTCGAGGAAAAATGGGTGCCTTTCTTCAAGACGGGCAAGGAACTGCGTGAACGCCTGAACCCCGGTATGGGTGACGAAGAGGACGATTGATCGTTCTCACCCGCCGCGCCGGAAACGGAGCCGAGGGAATGCACGCCGCGATGGAGTAATGTCGGATGTCGAAAAAAATCATCAACCTCATCATCCTGCTTCCGCTGGCGATTATCCTCGTCATCCTGTGCGTGGCCAATCGTCAGTCCGTGACGCTCGCGCTCAATCCGTTCCGGCCGGAGGATGGTGTACTTTCCTTCACCGCGCCGTTTTTCGTGTTCCTGTTTCTGGCCGTCATTTTCGGTGTGCTTCTGGGATCTTCCGCCACCTGGTTTGCGCAGGGCAAGCATCGCAAGCGCGCCCGGATCGAGGCGAAGGAAGCCGTTCGCTGGCATGACGAGGCGAACCGGCACAAAGCGGCAACAGCCGCGCAGCTTCCGAATGCGGGCCAACTCCCGGCAAAGTGATGGTGCCGACATTCGTTGCGGCTCTAGTCGAGCGACGCTTGGAATGCTATTTGCTGGCGCGATAAGACGCGGGCAGAAGCGGAAAGATTTCCATTGAAGAAAAAAGACAGCCGGCCGGGCAATCGCGTGCGTGCCGGGAGCGAGAAAAGACAGGTTCATGCCGCAAAGCCGGCACGGCGGACGGACGCGGCACCGAAAAAGCGCGAGCCGGACGCGGTGCGCAGCGCGCCCAAACCTGCGCCGAGGGAAAAGATAGCCCCAGTACCGGCCGTTGAGCAGGTGCCTGCGCGGCCCCTCAAGCATCGCACCGGCGAACGTCCCGCAGAACAGGTTCCGGTAATTCTGGAATCGAGTGGCGCGGGTGATTTTCATCTCATCGACAGCGGCAATGGCCTGAAGCTTGAACAATACGGCGAATATCGCGTCGTCCGTCCCGAGGCGCAGGCTCTCTGGCAGCCGTCGGTTCCCGACCGCGTATGGCAGAATGCCGACGCCATTTTTACCGGCGACACGGATGAAGACGGCATGGGCCGTTGGCGTTTTCCAAAGGCAGCACTTGGCGAAACCTGGCCATTGTCGCTGCTCGGCGTCGAATTTCTCGGCCGTTTCACGGCCTTCCGGCATGTCGGCGTCTTCCCGGAGCAGATTGTCCACTGGGAATGGCTGAAAAATGCCGTTGAAACGGCTGACCGGCCGCTGAAAGTCCTGAACCTGTTTGGTTACACCGGCGTCGCTTCTTTGGTCGCCGCTGCTGCAGGCGCTGAAGTGACCCATGTCGACGCCTCCAAGAAAGCTATCGGCTGGGCAAAGGAGAACCAGGCGCTTGCCGGGCTCGAACAGGCGCCGATCCGCTGGATTTGCGAAGACGCGATGAAGTTCATTCAGCGCGAGGAGCGTCGCGGCAGCACCTACGACATCATTCTCACCGACCCGCCGAAATTCGGCCGCGGCACCCATGGTGAAATCTGGCAATTGTTCGACCATCTTCCGTTGATGCTCGATATCTGCCGGGAAATCCTGTCGCCCAAAGCGCTCGGTCTGGTGCTGACGGCCTATTCTATCAGGGCCAGCTTCTATTCGATGCATGAATTGATGCGCGAAATCATGCGCGGCGCCGGTGGCGTCGTTGCGTCCGGCGAGCTCGTCATTCGCGAGGCCGGGCTTGATGGCAAGACGCCGGGCCGGGTGCTTTCCACATCGCTGTTCAGCCGCTGGGAGCCGAAATGACGAACGACATGCGCGAAAACACGACGCGCCGGGTTGGCCAGGTCAAGGAAGTCACCAGCCTTGCCAATCCCATCATCAAGGATATCAAGGCGCTTACCCAAAAAAAGGGCAGGGAAGAGACCGGCACCTTCATGGCGGAAGGCCTGAAGCTGGTTATCGACGCGCTCGAACTGGGCTGGACAATCCGCACCCTGGTTTACGCCAAGGCGGCCAAGGGCAAGCCGCTGGTGGAGCAGGCGGCCGTAAAGACGGTCGCTTCCGGCGGGCTGGTGCTCGAAGTCAGCGAAAAAGTCATCGCCTCGATCACCCGCCGCGACAATCCGCAAATGGTCGTTGGCATCTTTGACCAGAGATGGAAGCCATTGAAGGATATCCGTCCGGAAAAAGGCGAGACCTATATCGCGCTCGATCGGGTGCGTGATCCCGGCAATCTCGGCACCATCATCCGCACGGCGGATGCGGCGGGTGCCTCAGGTGTCATTCTGGTCGGCGATTGCACCGATCCGTTTTCGCTGGAAACGGTGCGTGCGACCATGGGTTCGGTCTTCGCTACGCCCGTTGCCCGCGCCTCGGTTGAGGAATTCCTCTCATGGAAAAAATCAGTCAATGTCAGTGTCGTTGCCACCCATCTTGCCGGGTCGGTGGACTATCGAAAAATCGATTACGCCGGAAAGCCCGTCGTGCTTTTGATGGGTAACGAACAATCCGGCCTGCCGCCTGAACTGGCCGGCAAGGCAGACCAACTGGCGCGCATTCCCCAACAGGGCCGTGCCGATAGTCTCAATCTCGCCATCGCAACCGCTGTCATGCTTTTCGAGGCGCGGCGACATCTCCTCGAACTGGCACCGGTGAAGTAATGGCCAAAGCGGCGTTGTTTTCGAAATTCGGCCCGGCTTTCGCGCTTATCGTTGCTGCCCTTGTGCTGGACCAGGTCGTCAAGCAACTGGTCGAGACCTATCTGCCGTTGCAGGAGATGGTGCCGGTCATTCCGTTCCTGGCGCTTTACCGAACCTATAATCTCGGTGTGGCGTTTTCGATGCTTGCGGACATGCACGGCTGGTTCATCGTCAGCATGCGGCTCGTCATCGTGGTCTTCGTTCTGTGGCTCTGGCGCAAGACGGCGGCGGATCGGACTTTTGCCCATCTTGGCTTCGCCTTCATCATTGCTGGAGCGGCCGGCAATCTTCTCGACCGCTTTTTCTACGGTCACGTCATCGACTACATCCTGTTTCACACCGATACATGGTCGTTCGCGGTCTTCAATCTGGCCGACACTTTCATAACAATCGGTGCCGGTTGCGTCATTCTCGATGAGTTTCTGCACGCCCGGGCGGCTAAAAAGTAAAATTTTAGCGTTTGAGCCAAACATATCAAAACCGCTGCCGTGGTAGCGGTTGTGCATGAGCGAACTGGCACGACTGCGGGAAAAAGTTTCAGATGGCCTCGCCGCCACCCCGGCGCAGCCGGCGGATCGCGTCGACACGACATCTCACCATGGCGGTGCGGGGCGCGGGATAGATGCCAGATCGATCACGCTATACGTTGCCGCGTCATTGTCGGTGGGTGCCTTCTCCGCGGCCTTGATCGCGCTTGCGGTGCCTTATGCGGTCACCGTCGCCTTGGCATCCTTCTTCGGTGCGGTGCTGGTCGGTCTCCTGTACTACGCCATGTTCGGCCAATCCTTCCAGTATCCCGGCAAACTACCTGCAGATGATTTGGATGTACGGCTACGCCAAACTCAAAACCGATCGCTGATTGCCGAGATTCAGGAGGCCATGGGCGATATCATCGTCATCCGCAATATGGATCGGCGCATCGTCGAGGCGAATGCGGTTTTTCGTGAAGTAACGGGCTGCTCGGCACCCGAAGGGCTGAGCTGTGAGGAAATCGGCATCGCTTTCCGGCCAGGCGACAAGGCCCACGCTTATGATGTGGAAATCGCGACCCCGTTCGGTCAGCGCATTTTCTCCTGGCACGATGTCGTCACCCGCGATCTGGCAAGCAGTCGTCTTCTCATCAGCAGCATCGCGAGAGATGTCACCGAGGAGCGGCTGGCACTCGGTGAGCGGGAAAACGCCCGGTTACGCGCGGAAAAGGCCGATGCCGAAAAGGCAAGGCTGCTGGCAACTGTTAGCCACGAGATCCGTCTGCCGCTTTCCGGCATGCTCGGCATGAACCATCTTCTGTCGCAGACGAAGCTCAATGAAGAGCAACGTAATTATCTCGACGGCATGAAGCAGTCCGGTCAGTCGCTGGTACAGTTGGTCGAGGACCTGCTGGATTATTCGACCATGGAGGCGGGCCGTTTCAAACTCAATCCGCGTGCGGAAAACCTGCGTCGGCTGATCGAGAGCATTGTCGAGATGCTGGCGCATCGCGCCCACGAAAAGGGCATCGAAATCACCTCCTTCGTCACGCCGGATGTGCCTGATTATCTGGATTTCGATCCGGCAAGGCTGCGTCAGGTTCTGTTCAACCTCCTCGGCAATGCCGTCAAATTCACGCAGGTGGGCGGGGTCATCATCCGGGCGCGCATGGTTGAAGGCGAATTGCATATCACCGTCGAGGACACCGGCCCCGGCATGAGCCAAGCGGACCAAGCCCGTATCTTTGGCGAATTCGAACAGGCAGGCCCGATGTCGCAGCAAAGTGGGGGAACAGGGCTTGGGCTCGCGATTTCCGCCCGCATCGTCCGGGAATTCGGCGGCAGCCTCACGGTCTTCAGCCGCAAGGGTGAGGGCAGCACCTTCAAGTTGGCATTCCGTCCGGGCAGTTCGTCCACCGGCACGCCGGACCCGGACCGGCACCATTGCCTGCAGCATACCAATGTCCTGCTGATCGCGCCGAGGGGCGTGGCAGCGACGGTGACGATGGAGGCGATCAAGGCTTTCGGCGGTAAATGCGCTCTTATCCACGAACCGGAGGACTTGGAAAGGCTGCACGGTACAGCTGCCGATCTCACCGATATCATTGTCGACAGGCGTATTTCGCCTCTGTTCAGAGACGCGCTAAGGGATTGGCCGCAACAGAATGTCCGCCGCACGTTGCTGGTCAGTCCCGAAGAGCGGGCGTCGACCATGCATGCGTCCTTCGACGCCTGGTTGATCCGGCCGCTGCGCGAAAAGTCCCTGATTGACGTCCTCTGCGGTCGTCTGCGCGGCATAGAACGGCGCGATGCCATCAACGACAACCATCCGGATGTGGGGTTTTCGTCACGGGTGACGGAGGGGGTAAGCGGTATCGATATCCTCGTGGCCGAGGACGACGCCGTCAATGCGCGCATCATCCGGGCCGTTCTGGAAAAAAGCGGTTACATCGTGCGCGGTGTCGACGATTTTCAGGCCCTGCAGCAAGCCGTGGCGCCGGGCACAACCCGCCTGCCGCACCTCATCATATCCGATCTCAATATGCCGGGCGGCGAGGGGCTTGAGGTGCTGCCGGAGCTTCTCGGCACGCTGAAGGGCGGAAGAAATATTCCGCTCATCGTGCTCAGCGGCGATGCGAGCGTTGAAACCGCCGAAATCCTGCTGAATGCCGGTGCGGCCAAGGTTTTGACCAAGCCTGCCGACCCGAGACGACTGGTCGAGGAAATCCGCCGCTTGCTGGAGGCGAAACGCCTGTTGCCATCATGACTTGAGAGACTCGCAATGGCTGCATTTTGTCACTATTCTGTCGTCAATTAGTGATTTATGACAGGAAAAATCTTTTGGTGGCGGAGCGATTCCCCATGGTTGCCGAAATCTACAGTCACGACATTTGTGAAAACAAAGTTGTTATTCATCCTCGTCCAGACACCGCTCAGGACAATGAGGGGCTTTTCGGCCGTATCGGCTCGCTGGAAACACGGCTCGCAAGAAACGAGCGGGAGATCGACGCGGCGCAGTCCGTGCGTTATCGGGTTTTCGTTGATGAAATGAAGGCGCGCCTTCCCGCAGACGCCATGCGCCGCAAGCGCGACATCGACGCCTGGGACAGTGTCTGCGACCATCTGCTCGTGCTCGACAAGGCGATTGAAGGCGACAGCGAAGACCAGATCGTCGGTACCTACCGTCTGTTACGTCAGGAAACTGCACTTGCGAATAACGGTTTTTATTCCGCAAGCGAATTCGACATCGCCGGGCTGGTAGCGCGCCATCCGGGCAAGCGCTTCATGGAGCTTGGCCGCTCCTGCGTGCTGCCGGAATATCGCACCAAGCGCACGGTTGAGCTTTTGTGGCAGGGCAACTGGGCCTATGCCGTGAAACACCGCATGGATGCCATGATCGGTTGCGCTTCGTTCCCCGGCGTGCAGCCGGAAGCCCACGCGCTTGCTCTGTCCTTCCTGCATCACAATTGCGTTGCAAAGGGCGAGTGGGCGGCTTCCGCTCTTCCCGAGCTTTATCACGAGATGGACCTGGTACCGGCTGAGGCGCTGAATGCCCGCAAGGCGCTGAACGCCATGCCGCCGCTGATCAAAGGCTATATGCGTCTCGGCGCCATGTTCGGCTCCGGCGCCGTGGTGGACCACGCCTTCAACACGACAGATGTTCTCGTGGTCCTGCCGGTTTCCTCTATCGCCGGCCGCTACATCAGCTATTACGGCGGCGAGACCGAGCGCATCAACGGCTGACCGGTTTTAACTCGGATCAAGCGGGATGTTCCTGTGGGCAGCGGTGCCGTGTGTGTTGTCTTGGTGCGGCCATTGCCGCTAGTGTCGGCGCTCCCTTTCCGCAACACGATATGACATCGGCAAGCCATTGACGGACGTTTTGACCACCGCTTCCCTGATCTCGGAAGAGAGCCGCGCCACGGCCACTCCCATGATGGAGCAATATATCGAGATCAAGGCGAACAACCCCGGTTCGCTGCTGTTTTACCGCATGGGCGATTTTTACGAATTGTTCTTTGACGATGCGGTGGAAGCCTCTCGGTCGCTCGGCATCACGCTGACGAAACGCGGCCAGCATATGGGGCAGGATATTCCCATGTGCGGCGTTCCCGTACACGCCGCCGATGATTATCTCCAGAAGCTCATCCTGCGCGGTTATCGCGTCGCCGTCTGCGAGCAGGTGGAGGACCCGGCCGAGGCGAAGAAGCGCGGATCGAAATCCGTGGTAAAACGCGATGTGGTGCGGCTTGTCACGCCTGGCACGCTCACGGAAGAAAAGCTGCTGTCGCCGACGGAATCCAACTATCTTATGGCGCTCGCTCGTATTCGCGGCAGTGCGGAGGCACAGTTTGCGCTTGCCTGGATTGATATTTCCACCGGCGTCTTCCGCTTGGCGGAAACCACGCTGACGCGTCTCCTCGCTGATATCTGGCGCATCGATCCGCGTGAGCTGATCGTTGCCGACAGTCTGTTCCATGACGAAGAGCTGCGACCGGTTTTCGATATGCTTGGCCGTGTCGCCGTGCCGCAGCCGGCCATTCTGTTCGACAGCGCTACGGCGGAAGGGCGGATCGCGCGTTACTTCAACGTCTCGACCCTAGATGGTTTCGGCACATTTTCGCGTGTGGAAATGGCCGCTGCCGCTGCCGCGGTTGCCTATGTTGAAAAGACCCAGATTGCCGAGCGCCCGCCGCTTGGTGCGCCGGAACGCGAAAGCGCTGCCTCCACGCTGTTCATCGATCCCGCGACCCGCGCCAATCTGGAGTTGGTGAAGACGCTCTCAGGCGAAAGGGACGGATCGCTCCTGCATGCCCTCAACCGCACGGTCACGGGCGGCGGTGCGCGGCTTTTGGCCGAGCGGTTGATGTCTCCCTTGACCGACCCGGAAAGGGTTAATGCCCGTCTCGATGCAGTCGCCTATCTTATTGATGACGTCTCCCTTTGCGATGGCCTGCGCGATGCCTTGAAACAGGTTGCCGATATGCCGCGCGCGCTCTCCCGTCTTGCGCTGGAGCGCGGTGGCCCGCGCGATCTCGGGGCGATCAGGCAGGGCCTGGCGTCGGCCGAGAGAATTGCCGCCATTCTCGATCAGGGACTATTGCCGCAGGAGCTTGCTGCTGCACTTGCGGATCTGAAGGCTTTGCCGGGCGGGCTGGAAGCCATGCTTGGCTCGATGCTCGCCGACGATCTGCCGCTTTTGAAGCGTGATGGCGGTTTTCTGCGTGAGGGCGCCAATCCAGAACTCGACGACGTGCGCGCATTGCGTGACCAGTCGCGCCGGGTAATCGCCGGGCTGCAGCTGCAATATGCCGAGGAAACCGGCATCAAGTCGCTCAAGATCAAGCATAACAACGTGCTTGGTTACTTCATCGAGGTAACGGCGGGCAACGCCGATGTCATGATGGCCACGGATGAGGCGAAGGCGCGCTTCATTCACCGCCAGACCATGGCCGGCGCCATGCGCTTCACCACCACCGAACTTGCCGATCTCGAAAGCCGCATCGCCAATGCCGCGGCAGAAGCCCTGACCATGGAGCTGGAAGCCTTCGAGCGCATGGTCGAGGCCGTGGTGCGGCAGGCGGAGGCGATCAAGGCGGGTGCGCTGGCGCTTGCGGTGATCGATGTCGCCTCAAGCCTTGCTTATCTCGCTACCGAACAGGCTTATTGCCGCCCGATCGTCGATGCCTCCATGACCTTTGCGATCACAGGCGGGCGCCACCCGGTTGTGGAACAGGCGCTGCGGCGCCAGTCCGCCGGGCCGTTCATCGCCAATAATTGCGATCTGTCGGCTGCTGAGGGCGGCAAAAATGGTGCGATCTGGCTGCTGACCGGCCCTAATATGGGCGGTAAGTCGACTTTCCTGCGTCAGAATGCGCTCATCGCCATCCTCGCGCAGATCGGCTCCTTCGTTCCGGCAGAAGCCGCCCATATCGGCATCGTAGACCGGTTGTTTTCCCGCGTCGGCGCGTCCGACGATCTGGCGCGTGGCCGCTCGACCTTCATGGTGGAAATGGTGGAAACGGCCGCCATCCTCAATCAGGCGACGGATCGCTCGCTTGTCATTCTGGATGAGATCGGCCGTGGCACGGCAACCTTCGACGGCCTTTCGATCGCCTGGGCGGCGGTCGAGCATCTGCACGAGGTCAATCGTTGCCGTGGCCTCTTCGCCACGCATTTCCACGAACTGACGGTGCTGTCGGAAAAACTTGGTCGCCTTTCCAATGCCACGATGCGGGTGAAGGAATGGGAGGGTGACGTCATCTTCCTGCACGAGGTCGGACCGGGTGCTGCAGATCGTTCCTACGGTATTCAGGTGGCAAGGCTCGCCGGACTTCCGGCATCGGTGGTGGAGCGCGCCCGTGAGGTGCTGACGAAGCTCGAAGATGCCGATCGAAAGAACCCGGCCAGTCAGCTGATCGACGATCTGCCACTATTCCAGATCGCGGTTCGCCGTGAGGAAACCCGCAAGGCTGGACCATCGAAGGTGGAAGAAGCTTTGAAGGGGTTCAACCCGGACGAAATGACGCCGCGTGAGGCATTGGACGCGCTCTATGCGTTAAAGAAAGAACTTGGCAAGGCTTAAGAGGATAGACTGCCTGTCCATCGCCTTTGAAACTCGCTATAGGACAATCCCATCGCAAGCGGTGGCTTTCCCACAGGACATGGATAACGGCATAAATGGCCATCAAGGACCTGGATTTTTCCGAAATTCTCGATGTTTCGGCGCTGAAGCGCGAATGCGACATCATCTTCAAGAACGACGGCAAGCGCATCGCCGATGTCAGGTCAGACCTGCTGCCGATCTTTCGCAAGGCCAGCACGGAAGGCCGGGAAAAGGCTCGCGAACTGCTGAAATCCGACGGCAGCGGCATCGATTGCGCCCGACGTATCTCCTGGCTCCAGGACCGGCTGATCGAAATCCTCTATGATCTCGCCTGCCAATATGTCTATCCGAAAGACGCGCCGCAAATCGCCGTTGCAGCGGTGGGGGGGTACGGTCGCGGCACGCTGGCGCCGGGATCGGATATCGACCTTCTGTTCCTGCTGCCGGCCAAGAACACGCCGGATATGCACAAGGCCGTGGAGTTCGTGCTTTATCTGCTCTGGGATCTCGGCTTCAAGGTCGGCCACGCCACGCGCACGGTGGATGAGTGCGTCCGCCTGTCGAAATCCGATATGACCATCCGCACCGCCATTCTGGAAGTGCGGGCAATCTGCGGCAAAAAATCGCTGACCGATGATCTCGAAAAACGTTTCGAGTCGGAAGTTGTCACCGGCACCGGGCCGGAATTCATCGCCGCCAAGCTGGCAGAGCGTGACCAGCGTCACCGCAAGGCGGGCGATACGCGCTATCTGGTGGAGCCGAACGTCAAGGAAGGCAAGGGCGGCCTGCGCGACCTGCACACGCTGTTCTGGATCGCCAAATATTATTACCATGTCCGCGATACAGCCGATCTCGTCAAGCTTGGCGTCCTGTCTAAGCGCGAACTCAGGCTGTTCGAAAAGGCCGATGATTTTCTCTGGGCCGTCCGTTGCCAGATGCATTTCATCACCAACAAGGCGGAAGAGCGCCTGTCCTTCGACATTCAGCGCGAGATCGCCGATGCGCTGGGCTACCAGCCACGCCCCGGGCTTTCCGCCGTCGAACGTTTCATGAAGCATTATTTCCTGGTGGCGAAGGATGTGGGTGACCTGACCCGCATCGTCTGCGCCGCACTGGAGGACAGGCAGGCAAAGGACGTGCCGGGCCTGTCGGGTGTTCTCAGCCGCTTTGCCCACCGCGTCCGCAAAATTCCCGGTTCTGTTGAATTCGTCGAGGATCGCGGACGCATCGCGCTGGCCAAGCCGGACGTGTTCAAAAACGATCCGGTCAATCTGATCCGGCTCTTTCATATCGCCGATATCAACAATCTCGAACTTCACCCGGATGCGCTGCGTGTCGTTACCCGGTCGCTGTCGCTGATCAATGACGGGCTTCGCGAGAACGAGGAGGCGAACCGGCTGTTTCTGGCGATCCTCACCTCGAGGCGTGATCCGGCGCTCACCTTGCGGCGCATGAACGAGGCTGGCGTCCTCGGCAAGTTCATTCCCGAATTCGGCAAGATCGTCGCGATGATGCAGTTCAACATGTATCATCACTATACGGTGGACGAACATCTGATCCGCTCGGTCGGCGTACTGTCGGAGGTGGACAAGGGGACGGCTGTGGATGCCCATCCGCTTGCCAACCAGCTGATGCCGGGTGTTGAGGAGCGTGAGGCACTTTATGTGGCCGTTCTGCTGCACGATGTGGCCAAGGGCCGGCAGGAGGACCACTCGATTGCCGGCGCGCGGGTGGCCCGCAAGCTTTGCCAGCGTTTCCGGCTGACCGGCAAGCAGACCGAAATGGTGGTCTGGCTGATCGAGCAGCATCTTCTGATGTCCATGGTCGCCCAGACGCGCGACCTCCACGACCGCAAGACCATCACCGATTTCGCCGACAAGGTGCAATCCATGGAGCGGCTGAAGATGCTGCTTATCCTGACGGTCTGCGATATCCGCGCGGTCGGTCCGGGTGTCTGGAACGGCTGGAAGGGTCAGTTGCTCCGCTCGCTTTATTACGAGACCGAGCTGCTTCTCTCAGGTGGCTTTTCGGAAGTCTCACGCAAGGAAAGGGCGCATATTGCCCGTCAGGCGCTTTACGACGCGCTGGAAGACTGGGGCCAGAAGGCACGGCGCAAATACACCAAGCTGCACTATGAGCCCTATCTGCTGACGGTGGCGCTGGAAGATCAGGTGCGTCACACCCGCTTCATCCGCGAGGCCGACAAGCAGGAAAAAGCGCTGTCGACCATGGTGCGCACACATTCCTTCCACGCCATCACCGAAATCACCGTGCTGGCGCCCGACCATCCGCGCCTGCTGTCGATCATTACCGGCGCCTGCGCTGCGGCCGGCGCCAACATTGCCGACGCGCAAATCTTCACCACATCCGATGGGCGGGCGCTCGATACGATCCTGATCAACCGCGAATTTCCGATCGACGAAGACGAGACGCGGCGCGGCAACAATGTCGGCAAGCTGATCGAAGAGGTTCTGTCCGGTCGTCAGCGCCTGCCGGAAATGATTGCCACCCGCACCAAGAGCCGGAGGAAGAAAAGCGCCTTCACCATTCCGCCCTCCGTCATCATTTCCAACGGGCTTTCGAACAAGTTCACCGTTATCGAGGTCGAGTGCCTCGACCGGCCGGGGCTTCTGGCGGATATGACGGCTGTCATTGCCGATCTGTCGCTGGATATTCATTCCGCACGCATCACCACCTTCGGCGAGAAGGTCATCGACACATTCTACGTGACGGATCTCTTCGGCCAGAAGGTCACCAATGACAACCGGCAGGCCAGCATTGCCACGCGTCTGAAGGCCGTGATGAGCGAGCAGGAAGACGAATTGCGCGATCGCATGCCAAACGGCATCATCGCCCATCCCGATGTGGCGGCGCTGCCGGCCACGCGCACGGCAAAGGCTTGAAATTCCCATGAGCTTGATCGGAAAGTTCGCCACGGTCGGCACGGCCACGCTCGGAAGCCGTATCTTCGGGTTCCTCCGCGAGACGCTGATGGCCGCAGCCGTCGGTACCGGCCCGGTTGCCGATGCCTTCAATGCTGCCTTCCGGTTCCCGAACACCTTCCGGCGCCTTTTTGCCGAAGGCGCGTTCAACTCGGCCTTCGTGCCGCTTTTCGCCAAGGAGATCGAGGCGAACGGCATGGAGGGCGCAAGGCGCTTTTCCGAAGAAGTTTTCGGCGTTCTGTTCACCGTGCTTCTGGCTTTGACGATCCTGATGGAACTGTCGATGCCGTTCATCGTGCGCACCGTTATTGCGCCGGGCTTTCTGGAAGACCCGGTGAAATTCGACAACACCGTCCGTCTCGCAACCATCATGTTTCCCTATCTCGCCTGCATGTCGCTGGCGGCAATGATGGGCGGCATGCTGAATTCGCTGCACCGTTATTTCGCTGCCGCGATTGCACCGGTCTTCCTGAACATCATTCTGATTGGTGTTCTGATGCTGGCCTGGTGGAAGCATTACGACCCGCTTCAGGTGGGTTATGCCCTGTCCTGGGGTGTCATGGCGGCGGGTGTGGTGCAGCTTGGCATCGTCTGGATCGCCGTGCGCAATGCCGGCATGCGCATCGGTTTCCGCAGACCCCGGCTGACGAAGAATGTCCAGCGCCTGCTGGTCCTTGCTTTGCCGGCCGCTATCACCGGCGGCATCACCCAGATCAATCTCCTGATCAACACCAATATCGCGTCTGCCGGTGAGGGTGTGATCTCCTCGCTCGCCTATGCCGACCGGATTTACCAGCTGCCGCTCGGTGTCGTCGGCATCGCCGTTGCCACCGTGCTTTTGCCGGAGCTGGCGCGGGCTTTGCGCGGCGGACATATGGTCGAGGCGGGAAGCCTGCAAAACCGCTCGGTCGAATTCGTGCTGTTTTTGACATTGCCCGCTGCCGCTGCCCTTCTCGTCATGGCGGAACCCATCGTGCGCTTTCTGTACGAGCGCGGCAATTTCGCGCCTTCGGCCACCGTCACCGTCGCGCAGATCCTCGGTATTTATGGCCTCGGCCTGCCGGCTTTCGTGCTGATAAAGGCGTTCATTCCCGGCTTCTTTGCCCGCGAGGACACCCGCACCCCGATGATCTTCGCGGCGATTTCCGTGGTTGTGAACGTCTCTCTGGCGCTGACATTGTTTCCGCGTCTCGGAGGTCCGGGCATCGCCATTGCCGAGATCACCGCCGGCTGGGTCAATGCCGCCCTGTTGTTCGGCATGCTGTTGTGGCGGGGTCACTGGCATGTGGACATTCCGCTCCTCACCCGCATTCCGCGCTTGCTGCTGGCCGCCGCCCTTATGGCGGGCTTCGTTCACTATGCGCTGACCTATCTCAGCTTCGAGCTGTCCTCCGCCTCTTCCATTTTCGTCCGGGCCGGAACCATCATGGGCCTCGTGCTCTCCGCCATGCTCGTTTATTTCGTGCTGGCTTTCGTTTCGGGTGGTGCCGATCTCGGCATGGTCAAGAGAGCCATCAAAAAGCGCCGCAATAAGAATGCCCAGACGGAGACAAGCTGATGTCCTTCGCAGAAAACCGTCGCATCGCCCTCATCACACTCGTGGTGGACGATTATGACCGGGCAAAGACGTTTTATTGCGAGGTTCTGGGGTTTGACTGCCTTTCCGACCAACCTCTTGATGACGGCAAACGCTGGCTGGTGGTGAAGCCTCAAGGGACCGATGGCTGTGCCCTCTTGCTTGCCGAGGCGGATGGCGAAGCGCAGCGTCTTGCCATCGGCAACCAGACCGGCGGCCGTGTCGGGTTTTTCCTGCATACCGACGATTTCGGTCGTGACTACGAGACGATGCTTGCGCGCGGCGTGCGCTTTCTGGAAGAACCGCGCCATGAGGTTTATGGCTCCGTCGCGGTCTTTGCGGACCCTTATGGAAATCACTGGGATCTTCTTCAGCCACGCGGCTGACGCGCCTTGAAACCGCTTGATTGCGAGGGGCTGTAGGTGCATAAGCGCGCGTGCAATTCCAACCACGGGGCGGGGCCCTCCACAAGCCTTTTCGAGGACGACAATGAACGCATTCAAGCCGCTGGTTTTCTCGGGCGTCCAGCCGACCGGCAATCTGCATCTCGGCAATTATCTCGGGGCCATCCGCAAATTCGTGGCGTTGCAGGAAGATAACGACTGCATCTATTGCGTCGTCGACATGCACGCCATCACCGCCCAGCTCGTTCATTCGGACCTGAAGGCGCAGACCCGCTCGATCGCTGCCGCCTTCATTGCCGCAGGCATTGATCCGGTGAAGCATATCGTCTTCAACCAGTCGGCTGTGCCGCAGCACGCCGAACTCGCCTGGATCTTCAATTGCGTGGCGCGTATCGGCTGGATGGAGCGCATGACGCAGTTCAAGGACAAGTCCGGCAAGAATGCCGAGCAGGTGTCGCTTGGGCTGCTTGCCTATCCGAGCCTGATGGCTGCGGACATTCTCGTCTACCGCGCGACCCACGTTCCTGTCGGCGACGACCAGAAGCAGCATCTGGAACTGGCCCGCGACATCGCCCAGAAATTCAACATCGATTTCGGTGACCATATCCGCAACGCCGGTCTCGGGCTCGACATCACCGTGGGCAATGAGCCGGTGCATGCCTATTTCCCGATGGTGGAGCCGCTGATCGGCGGTCCGGCACCGCGGGTGATGTCGTTGAAGGACGGCACCAAGAAGATGTCGAAGTCCGATCCGTCGGATCTGTCGCGCATCAACCTCATGGACGATGTCGACGCCATTTCGAGAAAGATCAAGAAGGCGAAGACGGACCCGGATGCACTGCCGAGCGAAGTGGAAGGCCTGAAGGGCCGCCCGGAGGCCGAAAACCTAGTTGGTATCTATGCAGCACTGTCTGACAAGACGAAAGCGGAAGTTCTTTTAGAATTCGGCGGACAGCAGTTCTCGGCCTTCAAGCCGGCTCTCGTCGAGCTTGCCGTCAATGTGCTGGCTCCGGTCAACAACGAGATGCGCCGCCTTCTCGACGATCCCACCCACATCGATGCCATCCTCAAACAGGGTGGTGAGCGCGCGCGCGCGATCGCCGAAAACACGATGAACGAGGTGCGCGACATCATCGGGTTCCTGCGCTGACCACGTATCGCCTTGCGGATCACGGCGGGCGGTTTGCGCCTGCCGTGATTTGATATAATCTCCGCCCGAACCGTCGGGCGGTTTTTCGGATCGCGGCGGACACAGGGAGTGCGGAATGGTTTCAAAACGGCTGTCGCGTCTGGAAGGGCATCGTCGCAAATTTCTCGCTGTTATCGATGACACACCGGAATGCGAAAGGGCCGTGCATTATGCCGGTCGTCGCGCCAAGAACTCCAATGGCGGACTGGTTCTGCTTTACATGATACCGGAAGGCGATTTCCAGCAGTGGCTGGGCGTCGAGCAGATCATGCGGGCCGAGGCGCGAGAGGAGGCGGAAGCAACGCTTGCCAAGATCGCCCAGAAGGTCCGTGAGACCATCGGCATCGAGCCGGAAGCGGTGATCCGTGAAGGCGGCGCAACCGAACAGATCCACGGGCTCATCGAGGAAGATCGCGATATTGCCATTCTGGTTTTGGCGGCAGGATCAACGAAGGAAGGGCCGGGACCGCTCGTCTCCTCCATCTCAGGACGCGGTGCGGCCTTCCCCATCCCCGTCACCGTGCTACCGGATACGCTGACGGATGAGGAAATCGACGCCCTCTGCTGAACTTTGTTCGACCCCGAAAGGCAGGAACGGATTCGGGCAAGAATTTGGGGCTGACGATTTCTTGAATGTAATTATCATGTCAGGGCTTGAAGTAAGGCTTCGCCAGGCGTATTTTTTGGAAGAATTCTAAATTGCGGGGCGTGAACGGCGACCTCGAAGGAGACAGATAATGTTCATTCAGACGGAAGCCACGCCGAACCCCGCGACCCTCAAGTTCCTGCCGGGCAAGGTGGTGCTGGAAAGCGGCACGGCTGAGTTTCTCAACCCCGCGCAGGCGCAGGCCTCGCCGCTGGCAGAGCGCCTCTTCACCATTCCGGGTGTCACCGGCGTTTATTTCGGCTTCGATTTCATCACCGTAACCAAGGATGACGCCGAATGGCAGCATCTGAAGCCCGCCATTCTCGGTTCGATCATGGAGCATTTCATGTCTGGCCGCCCCATCATGGGCACTGCCATTGCGGCTGAAGTGTCGGATGAGGAAGGCGAGTTCTTTGAAGCGGGTGACGAAACCATCGTCGCCACCATCAAGGAACTGCTGGATACCCGCGTCCGCCCCGCCGTGGCGCAGGATGGTGGCGATATCACCTTCCGTGGTTTCCGCGACGGCACCGTGTTCCTGAACATGAAGGGCGCCTGCTCCGGTTGCCCGTCCTCCACCGCCACGCTGAAGCACGGCGTCCAGAACCTGCTTCGTCATTTCGTGCCGGAAGTGCGCGAAGTCGAAGCTGTATGACGTTATAAACCAGGCCGCGCCATGATTGTTCTCGCACTCGATACCTCAGGTGTGGACTGTTCCGCCTGCGTCTATGACAGCGCCTCCGACACGGTGCTTGGCGAGGTATGCGAAACCATCGGAAAAGGTCATGCCGAGCGGCTGATGGCTGTGATTGATGGTGCCCTGCAGCAGGCGCAGCTGCCGCTTCAGAAAGTCGGACGCATCGCGGTAACGATCGGACCGGGTTCCTTTACCGGCATTCGCGTCGGCGTTGCCGCCGCGCGTGGTTTTGCCCTGTCGCTCGGCATAGAGGCAGTCGGCGTAACCACGCTTGAGACGATCGCCTTGCATCATCTGCTGGAAAATCCCGGCCGGCCAGTGGCTGTCGGGCTCGACGCCAAACGGGGCGAAGCCTACCTCCAGACATTTGCAGAGGATGGATCGCCGCTCCTCGAGGCCGCGCTTTTGTCTCTGGAGGATGCCAAAACGGCTCTCTCCGGTTTCGATGGCGCCATTATCGGTTCCGCCGCACCCCTTTTTCAGGGTTTCGACACGGGGTCGGGTCCCGATCATTTTCCGATTTCCACTGTCGCGCGGGCGGGTGGACGCAAGCCGAAAGGCATGCCGAAACCCGCACCGCTTTACCTTCGCGGCCCGGATGCCCGGCCGCAGACGGGTTTTGCGCTGGCACGCCAGAGCGTTGCCTGATAGGTGGCACCCGTAAATGCGTGCGGATGATTCCTTGTTATGTTTGACGAATATCTAAGCTGGAAGCCCTATTTCGAGATCGTGCCGATGCAGCATGAGGATTGCGCCGGAGTGGCGGAATTGCATGCGCTGCGCTTTCCGCGCCCCTGGAATGACGGGGAGTTTTCCGGGCTGTTGACGCAAGGCTCGGTTTTCGGTGCCGTCGCGCGGCAGACGAACGCATTTTTCAGCAAACCGCTCGGTGGTTTCGTGCTTGCGCGCGAAGTGGCCGGCGAGGCGGAAATCCTGACCGTTGCGGTGGCCGACAAGTTCGCGCGCACCGGCCTCGGCTGGCGCCTGATGCAATCGGCCGTCCGTGAGGCGATGATGCGCGGTGCCGAAACGATGTTCCTGGAAGTGGACAGCAACAATGCCTCCGCCCTGGGACTTTATAAAAAGCTCGGCTTCAAAACGGTCGCTGAGCGCAAGGCCTACTACACCGCCAAGGATGGCGCGAAGTCGACGGCGCTTGTCATGCGCCGCGATCTTCGCTAGTTCCCTGCGACAGGCATTTTTCGGCGACAGCCCCGAAATTCAACCGGAATACTCAAAAGGCCAGAAGACGTGATAGACCTTTCGAAAACGCTGGAGGAACTTTGTGCCGAACGCGGCATGCGGATGACGGACCAGCGCCGTGTCATCGCCCGCGTGCTGCAGGAATCGGCAGACCATCCGGATGTCGAGGAGCTTTACCGCCGTTCCTCCGCCGTGGATCCGCGCATCTCGATTTCCACCGTTTACAGAACGGTGAAGCTGTTTGAGGACGCCGGCATCATCGAGCGTCATGATTTTCGCGATGGCCGCTCGCGTTACGAGACCGTGCCTGAGGAACATCACGATCATCTGATCGATCTGAAGAACAGTGTGGTCATCGAGTTTCATTCACCCGAGATCGAGGCGCTTCAGGAAAAGATCGCCAGGGAGCATGGCTTCAAGCTCGTTGATCACCGGCTCGAACTCTACGGTGTACCGTTGAAGCCCGGCGAACATTGAGACGCTGGTGAGCAAGCGCACGGTTCAATCATGATGTGGCTCCGGACAGCCTATATTGCGGTCGTTCTCCTGATCGTCACGCTTATATTGCTGCCGCTGCAACTGTTGGGCCTTGCCTTCGACTGGCAGCTTCGTCGCCGCATTCCCCGCATCTGGCACCGCATCGCCTGCCATGTCCTCGGCATTCGCGTGCATGTCCATGGGGATGTGGAGCGGGCAAAACCGCTGATGCTGGCGGTCAACCACGCCTCGTGGAAGGACATTCTCGTTCTCGGCAGTATTGCCGACGTGGTGTTCATCGCCAAGACGGAAGTGCGTGACTGGCCCGTCTTTGGCTGGCTCGCCCGTCTGCAGAAAAGCATCTTCGTCCAGCGCGAGCAGAAGCGCAGCACCGGTGCGCAGGTCGGCGAGATCGCCGCCCGCATGGCCGATGGCGAGATCGTCGTGTTGTTCCCGGAAGGCACCACCTCTGACGGCAACCGCATGCTTGCCGTCAAATCCTCGCTGTTTGGCGCAGCCTCCACGGCTGCCGAGCAGGTTCCGGGCAAGCTCGTCTATGTGCAGCCGGTCGCAATCGCCTATACGCGGGTGCAGGGCATGGCCATGGGACGTTACCACCGGGTCATTGCGGCCTGGCCGGGCAGCATAACTCTGGTGCCGCATCTGCTCGGTATCATCAGGGCAGGTGCTATCGACGTCGACGTTACATTCGGCGACAGCGTTCCGTTTCACAGCACGGATAACCGCAAGCGTCTGGCGACCGATATCGCCGCTTCTATCCGTTCCATGTTGGCTTTCAGCCTGCGTGGTGGCTGGCGGAAATAGAGCATTCCAGCTTTTCCGGTATTTTTCTGTTTAATCCGGGCGTGAAAAACACTAGATAACCGCCATGACCCAGGAAACGCTTGGCCTCGATGCCCCCGAAATGATTGCCCGCGAGGGCTCTAACAGCAGGAAGGTCTTCATCAAGACCTATGGCTGTCAGATGAACGTCTACGATTCCGTCCGCATGAGCGATGCGCTGGCGAAGGACGGTTACGTTCAGACGGAGGATATGGGCGAGGCGGATCTGGTGCTTCTGAACACCTGTCACATCCGCGAGAAGGCCGCTGAAAAGGTCTATTCGGCGCTCGGCCGCCTGCGCGACATGAAAAAAACGCGCGAAGAACAGGGCCGCGAATTCGTGATCGGCGTTGCCGGATGTGTGGCACAGGCGGAAGGCGAGGAAATCCTTCGCCGTGCGCCAGCCGTCGACGTCGTCATCGGCCCACAGACCTATCATCGCCTGCCGGACGCCCTGAAGCGGGTGCGCGGCGGCGAGCGCGTCATCGAGACCGAATATGCCGTTGAGGACAAGTTCGAACATCTGCCGGTGGCCGAAAAGGCAACACTGCGTACGCGCGGCGTCACGGCATTTTTGACGGTGCAGGAAGGCTGCGACAAGTTCTGCACCTTCTGTGTTGTGCCCTATACGCGTGGTTCGGAAGTTTCGCGTCCCGTGCGCCAGATCGTCGATGAGGCGATGAAACTGGTGGATGCCGGTGTGCGCGAAATCACGCTGCTCGGCCAGAACGTCAATGCCTGGCAGGGCGAAGGCTCGAAGGGCGAAAAATGGGGACTTGCCGAGCTTCTTTACCGGCTGGCGGAAATTCCCGGTCTTGCACGCCTTCGCTATACCACCAGCCATCCGCGCGACATGGATGACCGCTTGATTGGCGCACATCGCGACCTGCGCATTCTGATGCCCTATCTGCATCTGCCTGTTCAGTCCGGGTCGGATCGCATTCTGAAGGCGATGAATCGTCGCCACACAGGTGAGGAATATATCCAGCTCATTGAAAAAATCCGGGCCGCCCGCCCTGATATCGCCATGTCCGGGGATTTTATTGTCGGCTTCCCCGGCGAGACGGATCGTGATTTCGAAGACACGATGGCGCTCATCGAACAGGTGAAATATGCGCAGGCCTTTTCATTCAAATATTCCACACGCCCAGGAACGCCGGGCGCTGATCTGACGGATCAGGTTGCGGAAGAGGTGAAGGCCGAGCGGCTGGAACGATTGCAGGCGCTGCTCTTGCGGCAGCAGAAGGAATTTGCGGAATCGCTGGTCGGAAAGACGATGGATGTGTTGCTGGAAAAGCCCGGCCGCATGCCTGAACAGTTGATAGGTCGCTCTCCCTGGCTGCAATCTGTGAATCTTGATGCAAAGACTTTGAAAATCGGTGACATTGTTAATGTACGAATCACCGCAACGGGTCCAAACAGCTTGTTTGCCGAGGTGGCAGAGAGTTAGAGTGAGGAGCCGACACTGATTGGGACAGGAGCCTGACCGCTTGAACGCACATGAATTGGTATCACCTTCATCGCGCCAGCCACGCCAAGCCGCGACCGACGCCAATCACTTCGTCCTCACGTTCGAGAATAACAGGATAGCGGGAGAGCTATTCGGTCAGTTCGATCAGAACCTCAAATTGCTGGAACAACGCCTCAACATCGATGCGCGCCCGCGCGGCAATTCCGTTGCCATCACCGGCGATGTCGTTGCCACCAATCAGGCTCGCCGGGCGCTGGATTTCCTTTACGAACGTCTGCTCAAGGGCGGAACCGCCGAGGTTTCCGACGTGGAAGGCGCGATCCGCATGGCAATGGCGGCAGATGACCAGCTGACCTTGCCGACGATGGAGCGCAAGGCGAAGATCTCCATGGCGCAGATTTCCACGCGCAAGAAGACCGTCGCTGCCCGAACGCCCACCCAGGATGTCTACATGCGGGCGCTGGAGCAATCCGAACTGGTGTTCGGCGTCGGCCCCGCCGGCACGGGCAAGACCTATCTTGCCGTGGCGCATGCAGCGCAACTTCTGGAGCGTGGTGCGGTCGACCGCATCATCCTCTCGCGTCCCGCAGTAGAAGCGGGCGAACGCCTTGGCTTCCTGCCGGGCGACATGAAGGAGAAGGTCGATCCTTATCTGCGCCCGCTTTACGACGCGCTTTACGACATGATGCCGGGTGACAAGGTGGAGCGCGCCATTCAGGCGGGCGTCATCGAAATTGCGCCACTGGCCTTCATGCGCGGACGCACGCTTGCCAACGCCGCCGTCATTCTGGACGAAGCCCAGAACACCACGACCATGCAGATGAAAATGTTCCTCACCCGTCTCGGTGAGAAAGGCCGCATGATCGTGACCGGCGACCCAAGCCAGGTGGACCTTCCGCGCGGCGTGAAGTCGGGTCTTGTCGAGGCCCTGCAAATCCTCACCGATGTGGAAGGTGTATCCGTCGTGCGCTTCAAGGATGTGGACGTCGTGCGCCATCCGATGGTGGCGCGCATCGTGCGGGCGTACGAATCCCACACGGCGGTGCCGGATGAAAGCCTCGTGAAGGGCAACTGACGCAAGACAATGACAGCTCTGGATATTCAAATCAGCGTCGAGGCCGAAGGCTGGTCCTCGGAAGAGGACCTTCTTGCCTTTGCCACCAAGGCGCTGGACGCAGCGGTTGATTTTTTGAAGCGGGAAGAGAAACAACCCTTCCCGAAAATGCCGGTGGAACTGTCGCTGGTCTTTACCGACGATGAAAATATCCGGGAAATCAATGCCGAATGGCGCGACAAGGACAAGGCAACCAATGTCTTGTCTTTCCCCGCTTTTCCGCTGGAACCGGGCGGCATGCCCGGCCCGATGCTGGGCGATATCGTCATCGCGCGCGAGACGGTTGAACGCGAGGCTCTTGAACTTGAGAAGAGTTTCGAGGATCATCTGACCCATCTTCTTGTTCATGGGTTCCTGCACCTGTTCGGTTATGACCACATGGATGAGGAGGAGGCGGAAGAAATGGAGTCGCTTGAGACTCGCATTTTGGCGGTGCTTGGCCTATCTGATCCTTACGCGGGACAGGAACCGCTTTGAATATTGTCTGGAGCCATGAACGAACATTCTGCACGACCTGCCAATGAGGGCAGAGAAAACGGCGAGCAGTCCTCCTCGGAGGAGGGCAGTAGTCATTTACGGAACGACTCCAATGCAAAGCCGAGATCGACGATCTGGTCGCGCATTGGACGGTTGCTGAAACCGTCACAGGGCGAGCGCCTGCGCGAGGATTTGACCGACGCGCTGATGGACGACACCGAAATCGGTGCAGCCTTTTCGCCCGAAGAGCGGGCGATGCTGAACAATATCCTGCGTTTCCGGGAGGTTCGGGTCGAAGATATCATGATCCCACGCGTGGATATCGACGGTCTCGACCAGAATATGACCATCGGCGAAGCTCTGATCCTCTTTGAGGAAACCGGGCGCTCCCGCATGCCGGTCTACGATGAGACGCTGGATAATCCGAAGGGCATGATCCACATTCGCGATCTGCTGGCCTATGTCGCCAAGCAGGCGCGCAACAAGCGCCGGGTGGGATCGCGTGGCGTTGCCTATGGCGAGGCGAAGGCTCCGCGCTCGCCGCGACCGAATTTTGACCTGGCACGGGTGGATCTGGAACAGACGGTCGCCGATGCCGGGCTGGTGCGTAAAATTCTTTTTGCACCCCCCTCCATGCTGGCCTCCGATCTTTTGAAGACCATGCAGGCACAGAGAACACAGCTTGCCCTGGTGATCGACGAATATGGTGGCACGGACGGTCTCGTCAGCCATGAGGACATCGTCGAGATGGTCGTGGGTGACATTGATGACGAGCACGACAAGGACGAGACGATGTTTTCGCGTTTGTCCGCCGACGTGCTGGTGGCGGATGCCCGCGCAGAGCTTACAGAACTTGCCGAGGCAATCGGACCGGAATTCGATGTCCGCGAACATCTTGAAGAAATCGATACGCTCGGCGGCCTGATATTCTTCGCACTCGGCCGCATTCCGGCCAAGGGTGAAGTGGTCAGGGCCGTACCTGGTTTCGAGTTCCAGATCCTCGATGCGGATACAAGGCGTATCAAGGGTGTCCGTATCGTCCGCGATCATGGCTCGGAAGGGCAGGATGACCGCGCGCCGGGCGATGCCGATGCCGATGAGGTTATTCCGCTGCCCGCGCCGGATGTTCGCCTCATCACCCACCAGCAAAACGCTGACTGAGGTGGGCGACGGGATGCTCCCCGTCGCCGCCGCTCCTTGAACGCGTCATCAAGAGTCCAAAAGGACGCACGGTGCTCCGGCGATCATCCCTTCTGTGGACTGCGAATCTTTTTTCCTTTACGTCGAGTCTAAAGGGAAATTCCTTTGCGCGGCCATGCCGGGTTGGGCTTTTCCGGGTGGGCATTAAACGGAGATGGCATGGAGCGTCTTGCAGGCAGGGTAATGCTGGCCGGCGGCAAAAGCCGCGCAGTGATGGCGATTGCCGCAGGCGCGGTTGGAGCGCTGGCCTTGCCTCCGGTTGGCTTTTTCGCAGCGCTTTTTTTGTCTTTCACCCTGCTTGTCTGGTTGGTCGATGGCTGCACCGGCAAGCCGGGCGGCGGCATCTTCAGCCGCATCATGCCCGCTTTCGGCATCGGTTGGTGTTTCGGCCTTGGTTATTTCGTGGCGGGCCTGTGGTGGCTGGGCAATGCGCTCCTGCTGGAAGCTGACGAGTTCGCCTGGGCGCTACCGCTCGCCATCCTCGGCCTTCCGGCTGTTCTCGCCGTGTTTTACGGTTTTGCGGTCGCAGCCGCCAATATCGTCTGGTCGGACGGTCTCGGCCGTATCGCCGCACTTGCGGCCGCATTCGGCCTTTTGGAATGGCTCCGCAGCTTCATAGCAACTGGCTTTCCCTGGAACGCTATCGGTTATGGCATCATGCCTGTGCCGATCATGATGCAGTCGGCGCATCTGCTTGGTCTTTTTGGTGTCACGACGCTTGCCGTCTTCATCTTCGCCTCGCCTGCCTTGATCGGCACGAAAAAAGGCATGTGGCCGGGTCTCATTGTGGCGGGCCTGCTGCTGGCTGGCCATTTTGGTTATGGCTTTTACCGCCTTCAGACACCGTTGGAGACACCTGCGGATGCGCTGACCGTGAGGATCGTGCAGCCGTCGATCGACCAGTCCCGCAAGATGCTGAATGCAGACAGGGCCGAGATTTTCAGCGAGCATCTGCGCTTGACGGGCCTGCCGCCCGGCGAAGGAAAAAAACGCCCAGATATCATTGTTTGGCCGGAAACCTCCGTGCCTTTCATCCTGACGCAAAATCCGGACGCTCTGGCGGAAATCGCCAAGACGCTTGAAGACGGGCAGGTCCTGTTTACCGGTGCGGTCAGAATGGAAGATGCCGGTGCCGGCCGGCCTCCGCGTTACTACAATTCGGTCTATGCGATTGACAGTCAGGGCGAGATCATCGGCGCGACCGACAAGGTCCACCTGACACCCTTTGGAGAATATGTCCCTTTCGAAGATATTCTACGGGGATTCGGCATCAATAATGTCATCAGCCTGCCGGGCGGCTTTTCAGCCGCGTCTTCGCGCACGCCTTTGACGCTTCCTTCCGGTAAAACCCTCTATCCCCTGATCTGCTACGAGATCATTTTTCCCGAAGAGATGACCCCTGGTCTGGCGGGCGCCGCAGCGATCCTGAACGTCACGAATGATGGCTGGTTCGGCGATACACCCGGCCCTTATCAGCATTTTCTGCAGGCAAGAGTACGGGCCGTTGAAACGGGAGTGCCGGTGATTCGCGGCGCTAATACCGGAATTTCCGCCGTTATAGATCCCTATGGTCGTATTATTGCCGGGTTGGATTACGGCCGGGTCGGAATTGTTGACGCCACCTTGAGTGGTGGGTCAAATGACGCTGTTACTTACGACATACATCGGACGTATTTCTGGTTGATTTTTTCTATCATGCTGACCGTTTCGGTATTTTCTGCCTGGCGTTTTGCCAGGCGCCAGAATTGACCGGGAACCCCTACAATTGCATAGTGAATACGTCAGTCGTAAAACAAGTTTAGACGCTGTCGAAATACCAGCTCATTTCTTCGAATAAGCAATGAAACGAGATATCAACCCTTTCCGAGTGTCAGGACCGCATGATGACCGAAAATAAGAAAAAGCCTAACCCCATCGACATTCATGTCGGAAGCCGAATTCGTCTTCGCAGAACCATGCTGGGCATGAGCCAGGAAAAGCTGGGTGAAAGCCTCGGAATTACCTTTCAGCAAATTCAGAAGTATGAAAAGGGCACGAACCGCGTGGGCGCCAGCCGCCTGCAGAATATCTCCGCGATCCTGAATGTGCCGGTTTCCTTCTTCTTCGAGGACGCGCCGGGTGATCAGGCCGTCGGCACGACGGGCATGGCAGAAGCATCGAGTTCCAATTACGTGGTGGATTTCCTGTCGTCTGCCGAAGGCTTGCAATTGAACCGCGCTTTCGTGAAGATCGCCGACCCGAAGGTTCGCCGCCGCCTCGTTGATCTCGTCAAGTCGCTCGCCGCCGAAGGGGATGCCGAGTAGCACTCGCAGGCGACTGCTTTATTTTCCAGCGTACGGCGCTGGACACTCAACGGTCCGCAAGGGCCGTTTTTTTGTGCCCAATTAGAAAGGAATTCTCACATAAAGATATATTTATGTGGTTGTGTCCTTGTCTTTCATGGCTGAAATGACTAACAAACTCGAAGACCGTTCTTTGAGGGGAATCCCGCATGCGTGCCAATTACCTGTTCACCAGCGAGTCCGTGGCCGAAGGTCATCCGGACAAGGTTTGTGATCGTATTTCCGATGAAATCGTGGATCTCATCTATCGTGAGGCATCCAAGACGGGTGTCGACCCCTGGACCGTGCGCATCGCATGCGAAACGCTTGCGACGACGAACCGCGTCATTATCGCCGGTGAGGTTCGGGTTCCCGATACCCTGCTAAAAAAGGACAAGGACGGCAAGGTTCTCAAGGATGCTGCCGGCCACCCGGTCATCAATCCCTCGAAGTTCAAGTCGGCTGCCCGCAAGGCGATCCGCGACATCGGCTACGAGCAGGATGGTTTCCACTGGAAGACGGCGAAGATCGACGTTCTCCTGCATCCGCAGTCGGCGGATATCGCGCAGGGCGTGGACAACGCCTCCGACAAGCAGGGCGACGAGGGTGCCGGCGACCAGGGCATCATGTTCGGTTACGCCTGCAAGGAAACGCCGGACCTGATGCCAGCTCCGATCTATTATTCCCACCGTATTCTGCAGCTGCTCGCGACCGCCCGTAAAAGCGGCGAAGGCGAAGCTGCGAAACTCGGTCCCGACGCCAAGAGCCAGGTGACGGTTCGTTACGTCGACGGCAAGGCTTCGGAAGCCGTGTCCATCGTTTTGTCCACGCAGCATCTCGATGCCAGCTGGGATTCGAAGAAGGTTCGCGAAGTTGTCGAACCTTATATCCGCGAAGCGCTGGGTGACCTGAAGATCGCCGATGATTGCCAGTGGTATATTAACCCGACGGGCAAATTCGTCATCGGTGGTCCCGATGGCGATGCGGGTCTGACCGGCCGCAAAATCATCGTGGACACCTATGGCGGTGCTGCCCCCCATGGCGGCGGTGCATTCTCCGGCAAGGACACGACCAAGGTCGACCGTTCCGCGGCCTATGCTGCCCGCTATCTGGCCAAGAACGTGGTGGCTGCCGGTCTGGCCGAGCGCTGCACCATTCAGATTTCCTACGCGATCGGCATCGCCCAGCCTCTGTCGATTTATGTCGATCTGCACGGTACCGGCAAGGTCAGCGAAGATCAGGTCGAAGGCGCCATCCGTAAGGTCATGGATCTGTCGCCGTCGGGCATTCGCCGTCATCTCGATCTCAACAAGCCGATCTATGCCAAGACGTCCTCCTACGGCCATTTCGGTCGCAAGGCGGGCCGTGACGGTTCCTTCTCCTGGGAGAAGCTCGATCTGGTGAAGCCGCTCAAGGAAGCTTTGAGCGCTTGAAGCATTTCCAGTAAAATTGCGTAGCGATTTTACGTTCGGAAAATGCGGGGACTTGTTCTAAGCCTTGTCATTCGATGGGGATTGAGAGATACCGGTTGCACCATTTGTAACCCGCATAGTGCCATTCAAGTGGCCCTGTGCGGGTTTAGTCTATTTGTTCTTGAGAGTATGACATGACGGAAGAGCGGCGTTCGCGCGCAACGGAAGCGTTTTTTGGCAGACGCAAGGGCAAGCCACTGCGCAATCAGCAGATCGATACGATCGAAAACCTGCTGCCTTTGCTGAAAATCGATCTGGAAAGCGCGCCTCCGAAAAATCTCGTCGCTCTCTTTCCGGCGGATGTGAAATCGGTCCGCCTGGAAATCGGTTTCGGCGGCGGCGAGCACCTTGCCCACCGCGCGGTTGAAAATCCTGAGACCGGCTTTATCGGCGTCGAGCCCTTCGTCAATTCCATGGCCAAGCTGCTGGCAAGCGTGCGTGAAGGCGAGTTGATGAATATCCGCCTTTACGATGATGACGCGACGCAATTGCTGGATTGGCTGCCGGATGGGTCGATCGATCACATCGATCTTCTCTATCCCGATCCCTGGCCGAAGAAGAAGCACTGGAAGCGCCGTTTCGTTTCCGACGTCAATCTTGCCCGTTTCCATCGCGTCCTGAAACCCGGTGGCAAGTTCTGCTTTGCTTCCGATATCGATACCTACGTCAACTGGACGCTACAGCATTGCGCTCGCCACGGCGGTTTCGAGTGGACGGCGGCAAGTGCCGAGGACTGGCACACCCCCTATGCCAACTGGCCGGGCACGCGTTATGAGAACAAGGCGAAAAGAGAAGGCCGCAGCTCGGCCTATCTCACTTTCATTCGCATTTAACAGCTCGAACCGTCAGATATTCGCGTCCACTTCGGCAGCAACCGGAATGGAAGGCTGGGCGCCGGCGCGGGTGCAGGCGAGCGAGCCTGCGACTGCGGCGCGCTTCAGCGCCTTTTCGAAATCCATACCCTGATCGAGGCTGGCGGCGAGATAACCGCAGAATGTATCGCCAGCGCCAACAGTATCGACCGGCTCGATCTTGAGACCGGACGCCTTGAAGACCTTGCCGTTGCGAATGGCGATCACGCCATCAGCACCAAGCGTCACGATCAATGTCTGGCCGGTCTGCTCATGCAGGGATTTGAGTTCATTTTCCCGTTCGGAGGCTGAAAGTCCGTTTTTGCCGATCAGCAGTTCGAACTCGGTTTCATTGGCGATGACGATATCGGCAAGGCTGGCAAGGCGCGGTCCGTCCGCGGTCAGCGGCGCGGTGTTGATGATAGTGGTGATGCGTTTAGCCTTCGCGGCCGTCAGTGCTGCTTCGATTGAGGGTGCGGGCACCTCGAACTGAAGCATCAGAATATCGCCCGCTGCCATCTCCGCCACGGCTCTTGCGGCGTCGGATGCGGAAACTTCGCCATTGGCGGCGGGAATGACCGAGATCATGTTCTCCCCGCCTTCACCGATCAGGATTACGGCGGTTCCCGTGGGGCCGGGCGCGGTCTTGACGAGCGACAGATCGGTGCCGGCATCGCGCAGCAATGTCAGCGCTGGCGCGGCAAAGGTGTCATCACCCGTAGCGCCCGCCATTTTGACCGTTGCACCTGCGCGCCGTGCGGCAAGCGCCTGATTGGCTCCCTTTCCGCCGGCCGCCGTGGAAAAGGTCTCTCCCGTCACGGTTTCACCGGGTTTGGGCAGGCGTTTGGCGGTGGCGACGAGATCCATGTTGATGGAGCCGAAAACAGTAATCATCAGGGCATGTCCGTATGAAATTCAAAGCAAGGCGGCGACTTTGCCCGAGGGGATCACTCGTCGTCAACCACCCGCAACTTGGCCGTTCCTGCCCTGTTCTCTGCAAAGCGTCGCGCCTGCTCGATTTCGCTATGGGAGGTCTCCTTTTCCGTCGGCGAAAAATCGAGGCCCTCGATCTTCTGGCCACGCGCCAGCACCTTGTCGGAGGAAATCAGCATCATGTCGACATCTTTCTGCGCCAGCCCGAAATGGGCTTGCAGCTTGCGCGTCCGGTCGTCCAGCCGCCGCACGTCATCCATGAGAAGCGCGACTTCACCCTGAATGAGGTGCGCCTGCTCGCGCATGCGCTGGTCCTTCAGCACCGACTGGATAACCTGCACCGACAGCATCAAAAGCGATGGCGAGACAATGACGACACGAGCGCGATGGGCACGCTGCACGAGATATTCGAAGTGCTGGTGAATATCGGCGAAGATCGATTCCGACGGCACGAAGATGAAGGCCGTATCCTGCGTTTCGCCGCGTATCAGATATTTCTCCGCCACGTCGCGAATATGCACTTCCATATCGCGGCGGAACTGCTGGGTTGCAGCCCGTTTGCCCTCGGGCGTTTCATCCGCCTTCAGCGCATTCCACGCCTCCAGCGGAAACTTGGCGTCGATGACGAGGGACGGGGCGTTGTTCGGCATCCTGATGATGCAATCCGGTCGGTAGCCATTCGAAAGCGTGGGCTGAAGCTGAAAGGCCCCGGCGGGAAGCGCATCGGCGATCAGCGCTTCCATGCGCGCTTGCCCGAAAGCGCCGCGCGTCTGCTTGTTGGAGAGGATCGCCTGAAGCCCGACCACGTCTTTTGCCAGATCCTGAATATTGCCCTGCGCGGCATCGATAACCGCAAGCCGCTCCTGCAGGCGGCTTAGATTCTCGTGCGTCGACCGGGTCTGCTCGGTCAGCGTCTCGCCCAGCCGCTGCGACATGCCGTCGAGGCGCTGGTTGATCGTCTGGCCCATCTCGCTCTGGCGCGTGCCGAGCGTCTCGGCCATCGCCGCGATCCGGCCGTGCAGTTCCGACTGGGTTTTCAACAGATCGGAAATTTCACCATCGGCTTCCGCTTTTTTCCCACGACTTTTCGTGACCATCCAAAAAGCGGAAAGGCCGAAAACGAGAGCCGCAAGAAGCCCGCCGAAGCTGATGTCGACGGAGCCGGCCCGCATGGCGGGATCGAGGAGAAAAGAGAAATCGATACTCATGGCTAAATCTACCAGATTTCCAGTGATTCGTAAGATCAAAACAAGAACATTCATGCGGCGGAATTGAGTCGGGCAAAACCGGACGAAGGTCTCATTTCGACCGCGTATTTTTTATTTCCTCCGCGCAAGAGATACGTTATGGGAAGCCATGACTATCAAACCGCTTATCATTTTGCCCGATCCCGTGCTGCGCCAGCAATCAAGGCCCATCGAACAGGTGGATGCCGAAGTGTTGCGCCTTGCCGACGATATGCTCGAAACCATGTATGATGCGCCGGGTATCGGCCTTGCCGCCATTCAGGTGGGCGTGCCGCGCCGCATGCTGGTGATAGACGTTTCGCGCGAGGACGAGGAGAAAAAGCCGGTCGTCTTCATCAATCCGGAAATCCTCAAAGTGTCGGACGACGTCTCGGCCTATGAGGAAGGGTGTCTCTCCATTCCCGATTATTATGCCGAGGTAGAGCGTCCCGCATCCCTAACAGTGCGATATGTCGATCGTGACGGAAAGCAGCAGACGGTCGATGCGGACGGACTTCTAGCGACGTGTCTGCAGCATGAGATCGACCACCTGAACGGCATTCTGTTCATCGACCATATTTCGCGGCTGAAGCGAGAAATGGTCATCAAGAAATTCACCAAAGCAGCCCGCGCTAAGGTCTGATTCGTCTTAAATATGTAGACGGACCGGCATAGAGGGCAGGGGGCGATATGGCTCTTCGCATCATTTTCATGGGCACGCCGGATTTTTCCGTTCCCACGCTGCGTGCATTGGTGGACGCTGGTCACGAGGTCGTTGCCGTTTATACGCAGCCGCCGCGCCCAGGCGGTCGCCGTGGCCTTGATCTGCAGAAATCGCCGGTGCATCAGGCGGCCGAACTGCTGGGTCTGCCCGTGCTGACGCCGGTGAATTTCAAGGCCGAGGAAGACCGGCAGCAATTCAGGGAATTCGATGCGGACGTCGCTGTTGTAGTTGCCTATGGGCTGCTATTGCCCGAGGCTATCCTGAGCGGTACGCGTCTTGGCTGCTATAACGGCCACGCCTCGTTGCTGCCGCGCTGGCGCGGCGCTGCTCCCATTCAGCGGGCGATCATGGCTGGCGATGCCGAGACGGGCATGATGGTCATGAAAATGGAAAAGGGGCTGGATACCGGCCCGGTGGCGCTGACCGCCAAGGTCACGATCGGTGAGAATACCACGGCAGGTGAATTGCACGACAGCCTGATGCTGACAGGCGCGCGGCTGATGCGGCAGGCGATGGACAAGCTGGAAGCAGACGATCTTCCTCTCGTTGCGCAGCCGGAAGAAGGCGTCGTTTATGCCTCGAAAATCGACAAGGGCGAGACCCGGATTAATTTTTCCCGGCCGGCACAGGACGTCCATAACCATATCCGCGGCCTTTCGCCTTTTCCCGGCGCTTGGCTGGAAATGGAAATCGGCGGTAAGGCCGAGCGCGTGAAGGTTCTGGCGTCAGAACTGGCGAGCGGTATGGGCGAAGCAGGCGCTGTGCTCGATGAAGCCCTGACCATCGCCTGCGGCAGTGGCGCGGTGCGGCTTACCCGTTTGCAGAAGGCGGGTGGCAAGCCGCTATCGGCTGCCGATTTCGTTCGTGGCACACCTGTTCCCGCCAGAACGAGGCTCGGCTGATGCCGCGTTTCCGCATAACCGTCGAATATGACGGTACGCCTTACTTCGGCTGGCAGAGACAGGATAACGGCCCTTCGGTTCAGGGCGCGCTTGAAGCTGCCGTCCGGTCGCTGACCGGCGAGACTGTGTCCATTCGCGGCGCTGGCCGCACCGATTCCGGCGTGCATGCCGTGGGACAGGTAGCCCATGTCGATCTTTCCCGCGATTGGGCGCCATATAAGCTTCGCAATGCTCTCAACGCCCATCTAGCCATGGCGAAAGAGGCCGTCTCGGTTATCGACGTAACGGCGGTGACCGAGGATTTCGACGCGCGCTTCTCCGCGCTTCGCCGCCATTATCTGTACCGCATCATTTGCCGGAAAGCGCGGCTGGCACTCGAGCACAAGCGTGCATGGTGGGTATCGAAAGATCTGGACCACGAACGCATGCATGAAGCTGCACAGATGCTCGTCGGCCGGCACGATTTTACCACTTTCCGCTCGGTTCATTGTCAGGCGAGCAGCCCGGTCAGAACGCTCGACCGGCTGGATGTGACGCGCAATGGCGATCTTATCGAGATACGCGCCACCGCGCAGAGCTTTCTCCACAACCAGATACGCTCTTTTGCCGGAACGCTGAAAATGGCCGGTGAAGGCAGCATGACACCGGAAGACGTGCGCGCGGCACTGGAAGCACGGGATCGCAAAGCCTGCGGCCCAGTCGCGCCGCCGGATGGTCTCTATTTCATGCAGGTCGATTATCCCGACGTCATTCCGCCGCGTGTCTATTCAAAGGTCGAGACGGTCGAAGACACGGACTGAAGTCCGTCTCGTTTCTCAGGCCGGATAAACGCCGAGAAAACGCTGCAGCGCCTCGGACAGAAGCATGCCCGGCACCAGCAGGGTCATGACGATCGCCGAGACAAGCAACGACTGGTCGCGGATGAAGAAGCGCACGATCCGCGAAAAGGCGAAGACCAGCGACAGCAGGAGTGCCAGCCAGAGGATGGCGATCAGCCCCTGCAAGGGCGGCAGAAAAAACGCGATCAGGATCAGAACCGCATAGGCATAGGAAAATGGCAGCGACAGCCAGTTCATGGTGGTGACGAGGGGGGCGAATTTTTCCCGCGCGCCGAAAGCGAACAGCAGCATGCCGATCAACAGCAGCGGCACGATCCAGCAGATGGCTTCGACCATGGCCAAGCGGAAAAAGTAGATTAGTCCCGTTTTGGTTCCAGGCGGACAACTGGCAAGGAAGGCGTTACGTAGCCACAGCCAGGACACCAGCATGGCGGGCAGGCACCAGAGGGCGGAGTAGAAGGACCGCCACATGCCGCGTTCGGACAGATCCAGATAACGCGCGCCGGTATGGTCGCCGAGCAGCAGCAGCCAGAGGCCTTTCAGATAGAGCCTTACTTCACTTGCCGTCGGCATGGGAGAACCAGCGTTCGATGAAGGTCTCGTAGATGCGTGTCAGCGTCTCCAGATCGGCGACTTCCACGCGCTCATCGACCATATGCATGGTCTGCCCGACGAGGCCGAATTCCACGACGGGGCAATAATCCTTGATGAAACGCGCATCCGACGTGCCGCCAGTGGTCGAAAGCTTGGGCTCCTTGCCTGTCACGGCTTCCACGGCGCCGGAAAGCGATGAGATGAGCGCATTGTTCCGGGTCAGGAAAACATGGGCAGGACGGTCGGCCCAGACGATCTCATATTTGACCGGGCTGCGGTCGGGACGAAGTTCTCCCTCGGCAGCGGCGGCATCGAGGCGGCGGATGATTTCCGCCCGCAGGCTCTCCACCGTCCAGCTGTCATTGAAACGGATGTTGAACGACGCCGTCGCCCGCGCCGGAATGACATTTGTGGCGGCATTGCCGGTGTCGATGGTCGTCACTTCCAGATTGGACGGCTGGAAGTCGTCCGTACCGTGATCGAAGGGCGGATACATCAGCGCGTGGGTCAGTTGCAGCAGCCCGCGAATGGGGTTGTCGGCCAGATGCGGATATGCGGCATGACCCTGCACGCCATGCACGGTGATGCGGCCCGAAATCGACCCCCGGCGGCCGATCTTGATCATGTCGCCCAGCTGGTCGGGGTTGGTCGGTTCACCCACCACGCAGGCATCCCATGTCTCGCCTTTGGCGGCGGCCCATTCCAGCAGCTTGGAGGTGCCGTTGATCGAGGGGCCTTCCTCGTCACCGGTGATCAGGAAAGAAACGGAACCTTTCGGTTTTCCGTGTTTCTCGATGTAGCGGGCAATGGCAGCAACGAAACAGGCAATGCCGCCCTTCATGTCCACCGCACCACGGCCGAACATTTCCCCGCCGGCAATTTCAGCGGCAAAGGGCGGATGGCTCCATGCCGCCTCGTCGCCCACCGGAACGACATCGGTATGGCCCGCAAACATCAGGTGCGGACCTTCCGTGCCAAGCCGGGCGTAGAGGTTTTCAACGTCAGGCGTTCCCGCTTCCCTCGCCACCATCTTTTCCACCGCAAAGCCAAGCGGTGAAAGCAGGGTGTCTAGCAGCGATAGCGCGCCACCTTCGGCGGGCGTCACCGAAGGGCAACGGATGAGGGCGGCGAGATTTGCAACGGGATCGGTCGTGGTCATGGTATCAGCTTTTATCAGTCGCGCAGAAGCTCGTTGATGCCGGTCTTGGAGCGGGTCTTTTCATCGACGCGCTTGACGATGACGGCGCAATAAAGGCTCGGGCCCGGCTCGCCGTTTGGGAACGGCTTGCCCGGCATGGTGCCGGCAACGACGACGGAATAGGGTGGCACTTCGCCATAGGTGATCTCGCCGGTGGCGCGATCGACGATCTTGGTCGACTTGCCGATGAAGACGCCCATGCCAAGAACGGCGCCTTCGCGCACGATGCAGCCTTCTACGACTTCCGAACGGGCACCGATGAAGCAATTGTCCTCGATGATGGTCGGGCCGGCCTGAAGCGGCTCCAGAACGCCGCCGATGCCAACGCCGCCGGACAGATGCACGTTCTTGCCGATCTGCGCGCAGGAGCCGACCGTCGCCCAGGTGTCGACCATCGTGCCTTCATCGACATAGGCGCCGAGATTGACGAAGGAAGGCATCAGCACCACGTTCTTGGCCACATAGGCCGAGCGGCGCACGACGGCGTTAGGCACTGCGCGGAAGCCCGCAGCGCGGAACTGGTTTTCACCCCAGTTCTCGAACTTCGACGGCACCTTGTCCCACCAGGTGGATTCACCGGGGCCGCCGGTGACGATTTCCATGTCGTTCAGACGGAAGGAGAGGAGCACGGCCTTTTTCAGCCATTGGTTCACTTTCCAGTTCCCGTCCGCCTGCTTTTCGGCGACGCGTACCTTGCCGCTGTCGAGAAGTTGAAGAGATGTGTTCACCGCGTCGCGAACCTCGCCCTTCGTCGATACGTTCACACCGTCACGGTTGTCGAAGGCTGTTTCGATGGTGGTTTCGAGGGAGGTGAGATCCGGAAGGCTCATGGAAAATTCCTTGAATGTCGCGTGTGTTCTTGGCCACGGATGGTCCCGCGCCGCTGGAAGGCTCTGGTCATTTGATCTAAGGGAGTGTTGGAAAGGCGTCAATGTGATTTGGGTGATTTGGCGCACCAGACGAAAGGCTTGGAAATGGCACGACTGAAAAACGGCAAATTGCGGCGCAAGGATGGGGTGTGGGACCCGTTGAAGCGTAGCTCTGCGGACAAGCAGCAGGCCGATGTCATTCCCAAAACACCGCAGTCGGATTCCCCATCCTACCGGCTTGCCTACGCGGATATGGATTTTCTCTGCCGCGAGGAGTTGCGCCCCGTCAGGCTTCAACTCGAACTTCTGAAGACGGAAATGGCGCTGACCGAGCGGGGCATCAAGTCCACCGTCGTCATGTTCGGCGGCGCGCGCATTCCCGAGCCCGGCGGGGAGGCTTGGGCGGCCCGCAACGAGACGCAGAAACGCAATCTGGAGCAATCCTCGGTTTACTACGAGGAGGCGCGCAAGTTCGCCCGGCTCTGCACCGACTACGGCGCGAAATCGGACCATCTGGAATATGTCGTGGTCACCGGCGGTGGTCCCGGCGTGATGGAAGCAGGCAATCGCGGCGCAGCCGATGTCGGAGGCCCGTCCATCGGCCTCAACATCGTTCTGCCGCATGAGCAGGCTCCCAACCCCTATGTCACGCCGGAGCTGAGCTTCAACTTCCACTATTTCGCCATCCGCAAGATGCATTTCCTGATGCGGGCCAAGGCCGTGGTGATCTTCCCCGGCGGTTTCGGCACGCTCGATGAACTGTTCGAGACGCTGACGCTGATCCAGACGAAGCGCATGGCGCCCATCCCGCTCATTCTCTTCGGGGAGAAATTCTGGCGCTCCGTCGTCAATTTCGAATTCCTCGCGGACTTCGGAACAATTGCACCCGAAGATATGGAGCTGTTACATTTCGCCGAAACCGCCGACGATGCATGGAACATCGTATCCGCCTATTACGAGCACTGATTTCGGCTTGATGCGACGGGGGAATTTTAGGGGTTAATTAGCAAAGATATTCTAATTTCCCCTCGTCGCGTTGCAGCGCACTGCCCCCAGCGGGCGGGCCTCCATGACGGAGATTTCTCATCCGTTGACGCCAGCCTTTTCGGCCGGCGATTTGATCGAGGCCAAAATGTTCAATTTCAAAGTGAAGTCGCTTGCGACCAAGCTGATCCTTGTAACCGGCTGTGCAATCACCACGGTCCTTGTCGCATCGAATTCCTTCCTCATTTCCCAGACCAGCGACCGTGTCCATTCGCTGACCATGGATCAGGCGAACACCGAGGCACGCGCCATCGCCAACGTCATCGCCGCAGATGTCGGTGAACTCGATAGCGCTGCCCGCTCCATGGCCGGTATCATCGGCCGTGCGCACCAGGCGAAATCGATGGACCGCCCGGGCATCGTCAACATCCTCAAGGCCAATGTCGAGCAGAATGCTTTCGCTTTCGGAAGCTGGTTCTGTGAGCAGTTGGGCCTTTTCGACGGACAGACCACCGAGATCGCCAACAGGCTCGATCTCGGCACCAATGCAACGGGTGCATTTGCCCCCTACTGGTCGAAGACCCAGAAAGGCGACATCCAGTTTTCGACCTTCAAGAACGACTATGCGGCGGAGTGGTATTCGCTGGCTGCCAAATCCGGCAAGGGTGCCATTACCCAGCCCTATCTGGCCGAAGGCACGGAAGTGCCCACCACAATGACCTCGCTTGCCTATCCCGTCATGTCTGATGGTAAGATGATTGGTGTGGCGGGGGTCGATATCTCTCTGGCAGCTCTGTCGCAGAAGCTGCAGGCGCTGCATCCTTTCGAAACCGGCCGTGTGACACTCATTTCGCAGGGCGGCCAATGGCTGGTACCGCCGACGCCCGAGCAGAACATGAAGGCCTATGACGGAGAGGGTGCAAGCACCGTTCAGGCGGCGATCACATCCGGCAAGCAGGGCCTGATCGAAAATCTCGGCCTTGATACCGACGCGCCCTATAACCGCCTTGTCTATCCGTTTGCGGTTCCGGGCCTCAATGCCACCTGGGTGGTTCTGGTGGATATCCCGCATCAGGCGTTGAACGCGCCGGTGCAGGAGCAGACTTATCTGATGATCCTTGGGGCGATCGTCATTCTTGCGGCGGTTATTGCCGCGCTTTATTTCTCCGTCCGCTATTTCGTCCGCAATCCGCTCGCCTCGCTGGTCTCCGATGTGAAAACACTGAGCGACGGTCGTTACGATGTGCCGGTTTCCGGACAGGACCGCAGGGATGAGACGGGCGCGGTGGCAACGGCTCTGGAAGGCTTCCGTGCGAAGCTTGCCGGTATCCGCGAAATGGAAGCGGATGCCGCCGTGCAGCGTGGCAATGCGGAAACGGAGCGCCAAAGGTCCGAATCCGAGCGCAATGAGAACAGCCGGATGCAGCAACATATCGTGAGCGTACTAGGCGCGGGTCTCAATGCGCTCTCGCAGGGCAATCTGACCTATCGTATCGAGGACCAGTTCCCCGGTGAATATGCAAAGCTGCGCAACGACTTCAACTCGGCGCTCGCCAGCCTGGAGGAAACCGTTTCCACCGTCAACGGAACCGTTGCCAGCATCGGCAACGGCACCGGCGAGATCACCCGCGCTGCGAGCGATCTCTCCCACCGCACGGAACAGCAGGCTGCAAGCCTGGAAGAAACCGCTGCCGCCCTCAACCAGCTGACTGCGCAGGTCAATTCCAGTGCGGAAAACGCAGCGCAGGCGGCGACAGCTGTCAGCAATGCCTGCGACGACGCCGGCAAGTCGGGCGAGGTCGTGCAGCAGGCCGTCAGTTCCATGGAAGGCATCGCTCAATCCTCGGCGGAAATCTCCCGCATCATCGGGGTAATCGACGAAATCGCTTTCCAGACCAACCTTCTGGCGCTGAATGCCGGTGTGGAAGCTGCCCGTGCGGGCGAGGCTGGCAAGGGTTTTGCCGTTGTCGCGCAGGAAGTACGTGAACTGGCGCAACGTTCCGCGACAGCCGCGAAGGAGATCAAAGGTCTGATCAACACCTCCGCAAGGCAGGTGGGCGAGGGCGTCCAGCTGGTCGGCAAGGCCGGCGAGACGATGAGAAAGATTGCCGATCAGGTTCTGCAGATCAACCAGCTGATACGGCAGATTTCGGCCTCCGCCAGCGAGCAGGCGGTAGGTCTCAAGGAAATCAACTCCGCCGTCACTCAGATGGACCAGGTCACCCAGCAGAATGCTGCCATGGTGGAAGAAACAACGGCGGCAAGCGTGACGCTGAACAGCGAGGCGGAAACGCTGAAATCGCTCGTTGCCGGCTTCTCCGTATCCGGCGGTCATTCCAGCCAGTCGAGCCAGCAATTGCGCGCCACCGCGGCGGCAATGCGTGCGCCTGTCGCCCCGTCACAGGCATCGGGCCGCTCGGCTGCGACCCAACGTTCCCGCCCAAGAACCAGCGGCGCAAACGCGCTGGCACAGGACGACTGGACCGAGTTCTGAGAAGATCCCGTGGTTCCAAATGAAAGGGCCGCTGGTCATGCCAGCGGCCCTTTTCATGTCTGCGTTTCCATCAGAGGCGGGCGAAACGTTCCGTCAGCAATTCGAAAAAGCCGTCCGCATCCACATTTCGCATCACGCGGGCGTTGACCGGGCGCTCGGTCACCCGCCACCAGTCCACCACCGTCATGCCCATGGTCAGTTCGGAATTGACCTCGATTTCGACATTGCAATCGCGGCCCTGAAATAGCTCGGGCTTGAGGAGATAGGCGATGACGCTTGGATCGTGCAGGGGGCCGCCGTCCGAACCGTATTTCTCGATGTCGAAACGCTCAAAGAATTCCAGCATTTCCGCCATGGCGATTGCCGGGCGTGTGCCTATATCGCGAATGCGGCTGACACGCGCCTTGGTGGTCAGCAACTGGTGGGTTACGTCAAGCGGCATCACGACGATGGGCACGCCGGAACGGAAGACGATATCGGCAGCCTGCGGATCGACATAGATGTTGAATTCCGCAGCCGGTGTGATGTTGCCGCCTTCAAAGAAGCCACCACCCATCATCACCAGTTCCTTGACGCGGCCGGCAATCTCAGGGGCCTTTTGCAAGGCCAGCGCCACATTGGTCAACGCGCCGAGCGTGCAGAGGGTCACGGTGCCCGCAGGCTCCCGCAGCAGCGTTTCGATGATGAAATCGACGGCGTGCTGCTTTTGTGCCTCCATCGTCGGCTCGTCGAGAACCGGGCCATCAAGGCCGGTGCTGCCGTGAACATGCTCGGCAGTGATGGGCTTTCGCACCAGTGGCCGCTCGGCACCCTCATAGACGGGAATATCGGTGCGGTCGCACAATTCGCAGATGATGCGGATGTTGCGGCTGGTCAGTTTCAGCGGAACATTGCCGGCGACGGCGCACAGACCGAGAATTTCAATTTCTTCCGGGCTTGCGAAAGCCAGCATGATGGCTGCCGCGTCGTCCTGACCTGGATCCGTGTCGATGATGATTTTTCTGCGTTCTGCCATGTCTTGCCCGCCGTTGAGATAAGGCGCTTTTTTCGAGCGGCGGACGCTCACTTGTCAAGTCTCATTCCTCGGCGTGCCTGCCTTTGCCTTGTGGCCCCGCCTTGCGCATCGTGGTTTTGCTTCCCATATTGCGTACAGCCGGTAAGATTGACCGGCAGGGTTGCCGGAAGCGGGACCGCGAAACGTCGCTTGGTTGCAAGGACAGAGACGATATGAGCCGCATGACGCCATTCACCCACCCGCTTTTGCTGGGTTTTGATGCCATGGAAAAAACGCTGGAGCGTATGGCGAAGGCCAATGATGGCTATCCTCCATACAACATCGAGCGTCTGCCCGGCGCTGAAGACGTGCCGGAACGCCTGCGTATCACGATTGCAGTCGCCGGTTTTTCGCAGGACGATCTGGATGTGACGACGGCCGACAACCAGCTCGTCATTCGCGGTCGCCAGCAGGAGCAGGAAAAGCGGGATTTTCTCTACCGGGGTATCGCTGCCCGGCAATTCCAGCGGGTCTTCGTGCTTGCAGACGGCATGCAGGTGAGGGACGCGCGCCTGCGCAATGGCCTTCTTGCCATCGATCTGGTGAAGCCCGAAATTTCAAACGTGGTAAAGAAAATTAATATTTCCGTCTCAGAGTAGAACGTGAACGCCGGAATCCGACACGAATCGCTCGGCGTGAAGAAGGAGGCTGAAATATGCTTTTAAAAGAAGCGCATGCGCGTCTCACCCGGTCCCAGCTCGCTCATATCGGCGAGGGAGAAGTGGGCTATATCCGTAAAATCCGTGCGGAAGACGTAAGCCGCTGTTTCCCGGAAGCGCCTGATCTCGATCCGCAACTCGATCTCTGGGCCCTGTTTGGCGCGGATGGCACGCCGATCCTCCTGACAGACAATCGTTCCAGCACGTTTTTCAAGGCTGCCGAAGACGATCTGAAAACCGTCAGCCTGCATTGAAAGGAAAAAAGCCCGCCGATTGAGCGGGCTTTTTCTT
This sequence comes from Rhizobium sp. SJZ105, assembly GCF_007828365.1. Classification (NCBI taxonomy): domain Bacteria; kingdom Pseudomonadati; phylum Pseudomonadota; class Alphaproteobacteria; order Hyphomicrobiales; family Rhizobiaceae; genus Rhizobium; species Rhizobium sp. SJZ105. Next base: position 1,527,270 of record NZ_VIUP01000001.1, on the reverse strand, counting down.
ATGTGATTAAAGGAACGGGCGGTCTGGCATATCATCGATAGAGATGACGCCGTCCTTGTTCCTGTCCAGCCGTTCGAACATTTTTTCGCCGGCTGCGGTGAATTCGGCCTTGCTGACCTGGCCGTTTTCATCGGTGTCGGCCATGCGCATCATCGCGAACGCCCCACCCTTGCCGCCATGCTTGCCCCAGCCCTGACGACCGCCATGTTCGCGTTCGGCGCGCTTGCCCTCAGGTCCCTTGCCTTCGCCCGCTTTGGCGTCGGCAGCCTCTGGGCGCGGATGAGCCGCACGGAACGCCTCCATTTTGGCCTGGCGGTATTCACGCATTTCCTTTGGCGTGATCGAACCGTCCTTGTCCTTGTCGATCTCGGCAAAAAGTGCGTCCTGACGTGCGGCGAACTCTTCCTTGGTAATCTTGCCGTCCTTGTTGGTGTCCGCCACCTTCAGCAGCTGAACGAACGCCAGTTCCGGGCGAAACGGCATGCGCTCGCCGTGGCCTTTGCCGTGCGCTGGCGGGGCCGCAAAGCTGGCTGTAGCGGCCGAGCCGAGCAAGAGGGCTGCGCCAAGAGCAGAGAGTGCGATCTTTCGTGTAGACATCGTCATTACCTTCCGTTGGTGTCCCTGAGGAGGAAGATAGTGGCGCAGGTGGCAGTTCACTACTTAAACATCCGTAAGGTGCATGAAGCTTCGGTAATGTCGTCTGCGCTCGATTTCGATGTCACCTGTCAGCGGGCGATCGTTTTGATCAGGAAACCGGTCAGATCGTCAGTGATGTAGTCGATATGCTCATCCGTCGCAGCGGGGATCTCCCAGCGCTCCATGATCACGCCTTCGAGGTTCGAAGGAACGAGCAGCACGGTCTTCATGCCAAGTGCCTTGGGTGCCGCGAGATTGCGCGGCAGGTCCTCGAACATGGCGGCTTTTCTGGTGTCGAGCTTCGCAAGTGCGGCAAACTTCTCATAGGTCGCGCTGGCTGGTTTTGGCAGATAGTCTGCGGCGACGATATCGAAAATATCCTCGAAATGGTCGAGAATGCCGAGCGCGCCCGCCGCTGCCTGTGCATGCTTGACGCTGCCATTGGTGAGGATGAACTTGCGGCCCGGCAAAGCCTTGATTGCCTCGCCGAGCTCCGGATGCGGGCTCAGCGCGGAATAGTCGATGGCATGCGCGCGCTCCAGAAACTCGTCCGGGCTGATGCCGTAGTGGATCATCAGGCCCTGAAGCGTGGTGCCATGTTCGTGGTAATAGCGCTTCTGAAGCGCGCGAGCCTCGTCGGGCTCGAGCTTTAAAAGCTCCGCAACATACGCCGTCATGTTACGATCGATCTGGGAAAACAGATTGACGTGATGCGGATAGAGCGTGTTGTCGAGGTCGAAGACCCATTCGCTGACGTGGGCGAAATCGGCGGCATCGGGCAGGTTTTTCGGCTTTGTGTCCATGGGCAGCTTTATGCCCGTTTCGTATGCCGAAGAAAATCGAAAAGACGACGACAGACGGGAAAATCGGGCTTGGCTGCGGCCTCCAGCGCATGATACCGCCAAGATCATGGAACTCTGGATAGGCATAACCTTCGCAAGCGCGTTCTTGCAGAACCTGCGCTCGACCCTGCAAAAACACCTGAAGGGTATGATGGGCACCACGGGCGCAACTTTCGTGCGCTTCGTTTTTGGAATGCCCTTCGCTCTTGCCTATCTCGGTTTTCTGCATGGTGTACTTGGCCGGCCGCTGCCGGTGCCGAACATGTCATTCGCCCTCTGGGCGATGGTCGGGGCCATGGCGCAGATCGCCGCCACTTTCTTGTTGGTGCACCTGTTTTCCTTCCGCAACTTCGCGGTTGGCACGGCCTATTCCCGAACTGAGCCGGCGCAGGCGGCATTGTTTGCGCTGATTTTCGTTGGCGAAAGCGTCAATGGCGGCACTCTTGCGGCCATCGCTATTTCGGTGGCCGGCGTCATGCTGATTTCGGTTGCGCGCACGGAAGTGACCCCTGCCTCCATTCTCACCTCCATCTTCAGCCGGACGGCGGGCATCGGCCTCGCCTCGGGGGCTTTTTTCGGCCTGTCGTCTGTCGCTTACCGTTCGGCCTCGCTGGCGCTAGCACCCAGCCTGCCGGCACCGGATGCGGTGATGCAGGCCGGCTTTACCCTCGTCGTTGTCATCGTGACGCAGACCTTGGCGATGTTCTTGTGGATCATATGGCGGGAGAGGGACGAATTGCGGCGGATCGCGAAGGCATGGAAACCGTCGCTTGCGGTCGGTTTCGTGGGGGCCACGGCGTCATTCGGCTGGTTCACGGCGATGACGTTACAACAGGCGGCCGTGGTCAAGGCGCTGGCGCAGGTGGAGATGCTCTTCGCCTTCGCCTCGACCGTGCTCTTCTTCAAGGAAAAGATCAACCGGCTGGAACTTTCGGGCTGCCTGCTGATCGTTCTGGGCGTGCTGTCGCTTCTGATATTCGGCTGAAAGTGTTGTCGTGGCGGACAGGCATTCCCGTCCGCCACATGAACCGTATCAGGGCACGATGAGCGTGCCGGCGCCTTCCGTGAAGATTTCCAGAAGAACGGAATGGGCGGTCTTGCCGTTGAGGATCACCACGCCCTGAACACCGGCCTTGATGGCCTCGATGCAGGTCTCGACCTTCGGGATCATCCCACCGGAAATCGTGCCGTCCTTGATCAGCGCACGCGCCTGGGAGACCGTCAGTTCCTTGATGAGTTCCTTGTTCTTGTCGAGAACACCAGGCACGTCCGTGAGGAACAGGAGGCGGGTGGCGTTGAGCGCACCGGCGATTGCGCCGGCAAAGGTGTCGGCATTGATGTTGTAGGTGGCGCCATCGCGACCGGGAGCGACGGGAGCGATGACCGGGATCATCTCCGACTTGGCAAGCAGGTCGAGCAGGGTGCGGTCGACCTCGACGACTTCACCGACAAAACCAAGATCGAGAACGCGCTCGATATTGCTGTCGGGATCGACGACGGTCTTTTTCGCCTTTTCGGCGAAGACCATGTTGCCGTCCTTGCCGCACAGGCCAATGGCCCATTCGCCCGTCTGGTTGATGAGCGCGACGATCTCCTTGTTGATCGAGCCGGCCAGAACCATTTCGACAATCTCGACTGTCTTGGCATCGGTGACGCGCAAGCCGCTTTCGAACTTCGATTCAATGCCCATCTTCGTCAGCATCGCGCCGATCTGCGGGCCGCCGCCGTGCACGACGATGGGGTTGATACCGGACTGCTTCAACAGGGCGATATCTTCCGCAAAAGCCTTTCCAAGTGTGGAGTCGCCCATGGCATGACCGCCATATTTCACCACGATGGTCTTGTTCTCATATTTCTGCATAAAGGGCAGAGCCTGTGCGAGCAGCCGCGCCTGAGTCTCGCTTTCGGAAGCAGTCATGGAAAAACCTCGGTCTGTGGTTGCGGCCCTTGAGAGCCTTTCATCGCTCTACAGCATCGGCGCAAAAATCGGAATCGATTTTTGCGGTGCAGGATGCGCAGATTCGGCATGTCGATGCGTTAGCAAGGACAGGTGAATGCGCGGGGTGAATGAATGAAGTAACCTCCGGGCCATATTGTGTCGGCGCATAGTAAAATTCCGCTTTTGGGCGGCCTGCGGCGCGTAATGAGATTGACATAAAGCACCAATCGGACCAGCCTTGTGGCGAGCAGGGGAGGGGTTATTCAGCAGGGCGACGGAGGATCGTTGCGCATCGCCAAAAACGATGCTGGCCTGAACGACCGAGGAGTTTGAAAACATATGACCGTACCGGATCGAGACAAGCAAAGCGGTTTGCGGGACGAAGTACTCGCTGGCGAATATGTGCTGGGTGCCTTGCCACCGGAAAGCATGGCGGAGCTTGCAAAACGCGTCAAACGCGACCGCCAGTTTGCGGCCATGGTCAGGCGCTGGCGGGACAATCTGGCGGAAACCGAATATCGCGAAAGAGCGGGCGTTGCAGCACTGCTTGACAGGGATCCGCTTCGCTCCGGTCTGCCATTCAAGGGCCAGCCGCTTCGCAATGGCAGCATATTCGCGGCGATGCTTCTGGAGGTGTGGAATTCCGTGCGTTTCTGGCGGCTTCTGGCATTGACGGCGATGCTGTGGACCGCCGTCCTGCTTTTCACCATCGCCTGAAGGCGATGGTCTTTTAGAGCGAGACCGTTCGTACGATCTCGGCGCGCAGGCTATCCAGCCCGAAGGATTTTTCCGACGAGGTAGCGAGAACTTCCGGATAGGCAGCGGGACGCTTGCGGATTTTCTCCAGCGTTTCACTGATCAGCCGGGGAACGCCAACGTCCTTGATCTTGTCCGTCTTCGTCAGCACGACCTGATAGGACACGGCCGCCTTGTCGAGCAGGCCAAGAACCTCCTCGTCGTTCTTTTTTATTCCGTGGCGGGAATCGATCAGCACGTAGACGCGCTTCAGTGTCGCACGTCCACGCAGGTAATCGAAGACGAGCTTCGTCCAGGCATCGACATGGTCCTTAGGCGCCTGCGCATAGCCGTAACCCGGCATATCGACCAGCGCCATCGGCGGCAGGTCGCCCGGCTCACCGGAATAACCCTCAGGAACGAAGTAGTTCAGTTCCTGCGTGCGTCCGGGTGTGTTGGAGGTGCGGGCAAGGCCTTTGTGGCCCACCAGCGCATTGATGAGCGAAGACTTGCCGACATTCGAACGTCCGGCGAAGGCAATCTCCGGCGGGCCTTCGGGCGGCAGGAATTTCATCGCGGGAACGCCGCGAATGAATATCCAGGGTCGCCCGAAGAGGGGCTTTTCGGTTGCCGGGCCGGTTTCACTCATTTCGATTGCACCGGCTTTCGCTTGAATAGCCCTTTGAGATTATCGAACAGTTCGATCTTGGCACCGTGACGCTTCATGATGAGGGCCTGCTGCGAGATCGACAGCGTGTTGTTCCATGCCCAGTAGATAACCAGACCGGCGGGGAACGAAGCCAGCATGAAGGTGAAGATCAGCGGCATCCAGGTGAAGATCATCGCCTGTGTCGGATCGGGTGGGGTCGGGTTCATGCGCATCTGCAGGAACATCGTGATGCCCATGACGAGCGGCCAGACGCCGATCATCAGGAAGTGCGGCACGTCGTAGGGCAGAAGGCCGAACAGATTGAAAAGCGAGGTCGGATCGGGCGCGGAAAGGTCGTGAATCCAGCCGAAGAACGGTGCATGCCGCATTTCGATGGTGACGTAGATGACCTTGTAGAGCGCGAAGAAGACCGGAATCTGCAGCAGCATCGGCCAGCAGCCGGCAACAGGATTGATCTTCTCTTCCTTGTAGAGCTGCATCATCGCCTGCTGCATGGCCATGCGGTCATCGCCATGCTTGGCCTTCAGCTCTTCCATCTTCGGCTGCATGCGCTTCATGTTCGCCATGGATGCATATTGCTTGCTGGCGAGCGGGAAGAAGAGAGCCTTGACCACGATGGTGGTCAGCAGGATGGCCACACCGAAGTTGCCAAAATAACGGAAGAAGAAATCCATCATTTTGAACATCGGCTTGGTGATGAAGTAGAACCAGCCCCAGTCGATCAACAGGTCGAACTTCGGAATGGAATATTCGGTTTCATAGCGGTCAACCAGCGGGACTTCCTTGGCACCGGCGAAGACAAGGCTCTTCAGTTCGATGGACTGGCCGGGTTCGACCGTCATCGTGTCGCTCTTGAAATCGGCCTGGTAGCTCGGCTGATTGCCCTTGATGTGCGAGTAACGCGTTTCGAACGGTGTCATCTGCGGCGGCACAATGGCAGCGGCCCAATATTTGTCGGTGATGCCGAGCCAGCCGCCGGTCGCCTTGGCAATCGTTACCGGGGTTTCTTCGACATCCTTGTATTTTTCTTCCGTCAGGCTGCCGTCTTTGCCCGAGACGCCGAGGAAGCCTTCATGGATGACGAAAACGGGCGGTATTGCGGGCTTGTTGTTGCGCGTCACGCGGCCGTAGGTGGCAAAGGAGACGGGCGCCTGCCCGGGGTTCTCGACCTTGTCGTTGACCGTGATCATGTAATGCTGGTCGATCGAAACGGTACGGGAGAAAACGACGCCATTCTGGTTGGTATACTTCAGGGTAACCGGGGTGGTCTCCGTCAGCTTGTCGCCGCTTGCGAGTGTCCACACGGTCGCAGGACCGGGAACGCTGCCGGCATCGGCACCGCCAACGTAACCGAGTTCGGTGAAGTAGCCGTCCTTGGTGTCGGAAGGCGAAAACAGCGTGATGATCGGGCTCGAGTCATCGACGGTCTCATGGTAGCCCTTGAGCCGGATGTCATCGAAGCGGGCGCCGGTCAGATTGATCGAGCCGGCGATGGCGTTGGTGTCGATGGCGACACGCTGGCTTTTTGCAATAGCTTCTTCACGCGTCGCCGTGGCGGCGGCCTGCGTGGAGGAGGCAGGCGGTGCGCCGTCGACGGTCACGCCGGGTGCGGCACCCGGTGCCGGCTGTTGCTGCGTCGTCTGCTGCTGCGCCTGGCGGGCCTCTTCGGCGCGGCGCTGCTGCTCGATGCGCGGATTCATGTAAAGGAATTGCCAGGCGAGGACGATGACAACCGAAAGGGCTATCGCGATGAAGTAATTGCGGTTCTTTTCCATCATTCTTTCCTGGAGCGGGTGTCCTGGGACCGTTTCGGTTTCGCCGTTCCTTCAATTCGCTCGGTAAGGAGAGACTGAAGTTTCGGGAAGGCCGTCTCGAGCACGTCCCTGCGGGCGACAATCACATAGTCATGGCCGGGCTTCATTGCGAATCCGGCAGAAAGCCTGACGGCTTCCTTGAGACGGCGGCGCATGCGATTTCGCTCGACCGCGTTGCCTTGTCTTTTCGTTACGGTGAAACCGACCCGAGGTTCGGTTTCCGGGGTTTTCCTGTCGAGAACCTCCAGAAGAAAGGTGCCTCCCCGACGCTTTTCCCCCGTCTGCACGGCAAGAAAATCCGACCGGTTTTTAAGCCGGCCGGGCAGTTTTTTTGTCTTGCTCATGTGCCCGCGACTTTCATCGGGCCACAGAGACGGCAATTAAGCCGACAGACTTGCGCGGCCGCGCGCACGGCGGGCTGCGAGAACTTTGCGACCGCCGGCAGTAGCCATACGGGCACGGAAACCATGACGACGCTTGCGAACAAGCTTGGATGGCTGGAATGTACGCTTCGACATTTATTTAATACCGCGGTGTGCGGCCCTTCTTGAATTTGCACTATTTGCAAGAGCGTTTCGTTTTTTGCACGGCTAACCCCGCCTGGGCGAGCTTTTAATGGCCGAGCGTGCGCGGCTTATAAGGGCATAGGCCGAGCAAAGTCAATTGCCGAAGGGGTTTTCGCGCTTCACCTTTTGCGGAAGCGCCATGAAACCGGCTTCGCTCACGGGCGCTGCGGGCGCATTCCGATCGCACGATCGGTAAATTCTGAAATTCTTTCTTAAGGCGGCATTGATAAATGTTGTGATGGGAAAAGTTATGCCAGCTTCCCATTTTCCATCGTGCGGCTGGCTTTTGGGGGAACGAAATTGAGAATTCGCGGTCGTATCAATCTTCTTGTCGGGCTTATGAGCCTTGTGGCCTGCACCATCGGCGGCCTGTCCATATATGCGGTCAGCGAGTTTCAGGTGCGCACGGTCGGATACGAAAAGGCAGCGGAGCGCGCCTATAAGGGTGAAGCGCTGAACCGGCTTGTGACTGCGGTCGTCATGGAGGCGCGCGGGGTCTACGCTGCGCCCGATATCGAAAAGGCGGCACCTTTTGCTGATGGCATCGTCAAGAACCTCGACGCCATGGAGAAGCTGATCGCAACCTGGACCCCTCTCGTTCCGGCAGAACAGAAGGCGGCCTTCGACAATCTCTCCAGTCGCTTCAAGGAATTCAAGGCCTTCCGTCTGGAAACGGCGCGGCTTGCCCGCGAGGCCGGCCCGCAGGCCGCCAACCAGCAGGGTAACAACGACGCGAACCGGGCCAACCGCAAAGCCTATCAGGCGGAAATCGATGCTGTCGTGAAGAATGACATCGCCGGGCTTGAAGCCGTCAAGGCGGGCATCGACGGGTTTGTAACGACGACCTTCTGGCTGGTCATCATCGTCACCGGCAGCGGCATATTGGCCGGCGCGGCGTTCGGCCTCTACATCGGAGCGCGGCAGCTGAGCGCGCCCATCCGCAAGGTTTCGGAAGTGATGAATGCCGTTGCGGACGGAAATCTGGATGCGGACGTTCCCTATCTCGGCCGGACCGACGAAATCGGCGAAATGGCAGCAGCAGTCGAAGTCTTCAAGAAGAACGGTCGTGAAGTGCGCCGCATGAATGCGCAGGAAACCGCCATGCGTGCCAAGAGCGATGATCTGCAGGCCGGCATGGCCGTTGTCGTCGACGCTGCGGCCCAGGGCGATTTCAGCCGCCGCATCAACAAGGATTACGGCGACGAAAACCTCAATCGTTTCGCTGCGACGATCAATGCCCTGCTCACCGGCGTGGACAATGGTGTTTCCGAGACCAGCCGCGTCATCGAAGGTCTGGCGCGGGGCGATCTGACGGAAAAGATGGATGGCGAGTTCCGCGGCGTGTTCGCCGAGCTCCAGACCAATGTCAACGAGACGCTGGCCAAGCTGCGGGAGACGATGCGGGAAGTGCGCAGCAGCACGGAGGGCATCAGCGGCAATGCGAACGAATTGCGTTCGGCGGCTGACGACCTTTCGAAGCGGACGGAACAGCAGGCTGCGGCACTGGAGGAAACCTCCGCCGCCCTCGACGAAATCACCGCCGTCGTTCGCAATTCCACGGATCGGGCTCAGGAAGCCAGCACCATGGTCGCCGAGACCAAGCAGAAGACGGCAGAATCCGCCAATGTCGTGCGCGATGCCGTCTCCGCCATGGATCGGATCGAGCATGCCTCGCGGGAAATCAGCCAGATCATCAATGTCATTGACGAGATCGCCTTTCAGACCAACCTCCTGGCGCTGAACGCCGGCGTTGAGGCCGCGCGTGCGGGTGAGGCGGGCAAGGGCTTCGCTGTCGTCGCACAGGAAGTGCGTGAACTGGCGCAACGCTCCGCGACGGCTGCGAAGGACATCAAGGCGCTGATCACCAAGTCCGGCGAAGAGGTCGGTCGCGGTGTGTCGCTGGTGCAGAGAACCGGTAGCGCGCTGGGCGAGATCGAGACCCGCGTTCTGGCTATCAACGAACATATCCATTCGATCGCCACGGCGGCGCGGGAACAGTCGACCGGCCTGCATGAGGTGAATACCGCCATCAACCAGATGGATCAGGTGACGCAGCGCAATGCCGCAATGGTCGAGGAAACCTCGGCCGCAACCCACAAGCTGAGCGGTGAAGCGGGCCATCTCGTCACGCTGGTGTCGCGCTTCAAGGTCGGCGTAGAGGATGGTCAGATCCGCTCTCGCGCAGAACAGCCGATGCGGCCAGTGGCGGTGTCCGGAAGGGCAGCGGCCGTGGCCTCTCCGGCACGTAAATTGATGAGCAGCGTCAGCCGCGCTCTCAACGCCCAACCAGCCGCTGCTGTGGCGAACGGGGACTGGCAGGAGTTCTAAGCCATTCCGCCTGCGGTTTCGCTTGAGACCGGTTCTAAGTCAAACGCCGCCCTCCCGGGCGGCGTTTTGTTTTTCAGGCGATGGAAACGTTTGTTTTGCAACGCATTTGAAAAATATCTGTTAGGTCCTATTATCGTGCTTGCATATAAACCGAGCCGTTCCACCGAAGCGGCGGCGCGCATACAGGATCAGGGCCCGGTGTTTTCTAAAGGCGTAGACAGCTTGGACGGCACGGAAGACAATCCGGTGCACTGCATGCCGGGATTGACCGGGGGGCTTTCCGGGCGCCTGCTGTTGCTCACCGTTATTTTCGTGATGATTGCCGAAGTGCTGATCTTCGTGCCTTCGGTCGCCAATATGCGCCTTTCATGGCTGCGGGACCGTCTGAACACGGCGGCAGCAGCCGGCGCGGTGATCGATGGCTTGCAGGCCGAATTGCCGCGGAGCGTGCAGAACGACACGCTGATGGCCACCGGGGCGAAGCTGATTGCGCTGCGCAAGGATGGCACGTCGCGCCTGCTTGCCGTGGCGGAAACGCCACCCGGGGTCGATGAGCAATATGATCTATCCGATGTCTCGCAACTGGCAGCGGTGCGGGATGCCTTCTCCACATTGCTGTTTGGCGGCAATCGCGTCATCCGCGTTTTCGATGTGGTCGGAGACAGCGACACCATCATTGAACTCGTGCTGGGTGAAAACAAACTACGGGCGGCGATGCTGGCTTATGCCCGCAATGTTTTCCTGATCTCCATCGTCCTGTCGCTTGTCACCGCCGGTCTCATCTTCGTTTCCATCAACCGCATCATGATCCGGCCCATACGTCGCCTGACGCTCGGCATGCAGCGTTTTTCCGAGGAACCAGGTAATCCCGAGCGGATTTTCGTGCCGGAGGAGGGAAGCGACGAGTTGTCCGTCGCGGGCCGTCACCTGGCCGACATGCAGACGGAGTTGCAGAAAACCCTGCGGCAACAGAAAAACCTCGTGGATCTCGGTCTGGCGGTTTCGAAGATCAATCACGACATGCGCAATATCCTGTCATCCGCACAGCTTATGTCGGACCGGCTGGTGGACGCCAAGGATCCGATGGTCAGGAGCTTTGCGCCGAAACTGCTGCGCACGATCGACCGCGCCGTGGCCTATACAACCGAGGTTCTGGCCTACGGGCAGGCGACGGAGGGCGCGCCGAAACGCAAGACGGTGCAGTTAAGTCTTCTGGTGCGGGATGTGCGTGACATTCTGGCGCTCGATCCGGAAAGCGGCATCGAGTTTCACGATAGCGTGCCGCCCGATCTCACCGTCGATGCGGATGCCGAGCAGCTTTTCCGGGTGATCCACAATCTCTGTCGCAACGCCGTTCAGGCACTGCAATCCGACACGGCGAACGCGTCGCCTCGGCATCTGTCGATTGCAGCCCAGAGGGCCGGCAACGTCGTCAGCATCGTGATAGACGACAACGGGCCGGGAATGCCGCGCAAGGCGAAAGAGAACCTGTTTTCCGCCTTCAGGGGATCGGCCCGCTCCGGCGGCACCGGTCTCGGCCTCGTGATTGCGCGGGAACTTGTGCTTGCCCATGGCGGCACGATAGCGCTTGTCGAAAAACCCGGTCCCGGCACGCAGTTTCGCATCGAGATCGCCGACCGCGCCGCCTCCGTACACGCCGCTCGGACCGCCTGATCACTTCGCCTGAAGAAGGTCCTGCACAATCGCCGCACCTCCCGGAATATGCGCCCCATATAGCCACTCAAAAATGCCCTTGATGGAATTTGTAGTATAATCAATAAGATAAATGAATTGCTGCGGAAAAATGACAATTTCGAAACGAAATCGCTTGCAATCGGAATGAGGACGTTTTAGAGGATCGCCACGCCACCGGAAATGACCGGAACGGCACGCACCCGTAGCTCAGCTGGATAGAGCACCAGACTACGAATCTGGGGGTCAGGAGTTCGAATCTCTTCGGGTGCGCCATTTCTCTTCCCACAAAAACACTATGATACGGCCTTTACTCAAGGCTTTTAGTCATGCCGATAGAATATCGGCACCGTTGGCATATACGTAAAACCCACGTGGCCGAACAGATTCCGAATTTCCCTTATATGTGCTAAAGTTCCGGGGTCATCAGCTGACCGCAGGGTGAAAGCCATGTTGGAAACGGACAAGGTTTTTTCCGGCTCTATCCCGGAAAACTACGACCGCTATATGGTGCCGTTGATTTTCGAGCCATTCGCCCGCGATCTGGCACGGCGGGCGGCGGCGTTGACGCCGATCAATGTTCTGGAAATCGCCGCAGGTACCGGGGTTGTCACGCGTGAACTGGCACCAGGATTACCGCCCGCCGCAAACTATGTCGTGACAGACCTCAACCAGCCGATGCTTGACTTTGCGGCGTCGCGCCAGGTGCCCGACAATCGCATCCGGTGGCGCCAAGCCGACGCTCAGGCGCTGCCGTTCGAAAATGCTGCTTTCGATCTCGTTATCTGCCAGTTCGGTGCAATGTTTTTTCCCGACCGCCCGTCTGCCTATCGCGAAGCGAAGAGGGTGCTGAAGCCCGGCGGCCATTATTTATTCAACGTATGGGACCGCATCGAGGAGAATCATCTCGCGAATGAGGTGACGAACGCCCTTGCAAGCCTGTTTCCCGACGATCCGCCGCGCTTCATGGTCCGCACCCCGCACGGCTACCACGATACGACATTGATTCGTGGTGAGCTGGAAAGTGCCGGCTTCTCTCAGGTGGTGATCGAGACGATAGCGGCGCAAAGCCGTGCATCGTCACCGCGCATTCCTGCCATCGCCTATTGTCAGGGAACGGTTCTCCGGACCGAAATCGAAGCCAGAGCGCCGGGAAAACTTGAAGCCGCGACGGACTGCGCCGCATCCGCCATTGAAGCGCGCTATGGCAGCGACGAAGTCGTCACCAAAATTCAGGCTCATGTGATTCTTGCAGCCGTTTAGAAACCTGGCCCGCGAGGCTCGCAGGGCCGGTGAACAAGCGTCGAGCTCGGATAGTCGAACTGCCCCCTGATATTAGCGGTTTTTTGTCAAGGTCGGTATCTCAAGGCATGGCGATGAGCCGGGATTGCCGGGCTTTTCAGTGTCACGGAACTTTCTGCAAACCTTCGTCATATTGTCATACAATATAAGCATATGCGCTCCAGAAAAGGAGCGCAGAATGACGCCACAATCACTTGAACTTTCCGGTATCGGAAAAGGCTTTGGAGCTGACGATGTTCTGAAAGAGATCGATCTTTCCATCCGTCCCGGAGAATTTTTGTCCCTCGTCGGCATGTCCGGCTGCGGCAAGTCAACGCTGCTGCGCATCATCGCGGGGCTGGAAACGCCGGATCGCGGTTCGGTGACGATCGGCGGTCAGGATGTGACGGAGATCGATCCAAGTGACCGCAATCTGGCGATGGTGTTTCAATCCTACGCGCTTTATCCGCATATGAGCGTGCGCCAGAACATTGCGACGCCGCTTCGGATGCGACGTCTGCCGCTTGCTGCACGCTTGCCACTGATCGGAAGATTTGCGGCGCCTGCCGAAACTTTGCGCCAGATCGATGCTGCCGTCGAACAGGCGGCCGAGACCCTGCAGATCGCGCATCTGCTGGACCGCAAGCCGGCCCAGCTTTCAGGCGGCCAGCGCCAGCGCGTGGCTCTGGCCAGGGCACTGGTGCGCTCGCCTGCCGCATTCCTCATGGACGAACCACTCTCCAACCTAGATGCAAAGCTTCGCGCTCACATGCGCGAGGAGCTTGCCGGGCTGCACCGGCGGTTGGGCGCGACGTTTATCTACGTCACCCATGACCAGATCGAAGCGATGACAATGTCGGACCGCATCGCGCTGATGTCGGAAGGTCGTATCGAGCAACTGGGCACGCCAGACGAGCTTTACCGGAAACCGGCGACACTGACGGTTGCGCGCTTCATTGGCACGCCGTCGATCAACCTGCTGCCGGTGGAAATCGATGCTGAAGGTAAGGTCACGGCTTTCGGCCGCGATCTTGGCGTCGAGGCCTCTGGTCGTGATGCCGGCCCGGCGACGCTTGGCCTTCGCGCCGAGGATCTGCGCCCGGGTGCGGAAGGCTTCGCGGTGCGGGTGACCCGCAGCGAAACCCATGGCGCGGACCGTTTCGTGAACTGCCGTCTTCTGAGCGATGAGACCGTCGCCATTACCCTGCGTCAGGCCGCGGGCGAGATGTTGGGCGCCGATGAGAACGGCGTGATGAACCTCGGCTTTGCGCCGGAGCGCGTGCATCTTTTTGCCGCAGACGGCCTGCGTCGCAAGACGACGGTGCGTGAAATGGTGCCGGCATGACGGCGGCTGATTTTTCCTCGGCCACGGGCGCAAAGTCTCGCCCGCGCCTCTCGAAGGCGGACCGGCGGATGATCTGGCGTGGCTTGATGTTCGCGGCACCGGCAAGTCTGCTGCTTTTGGCGATCTATATCGTTCCCATATTCGTTCTAGCCGGTTTTTCCGTCACAGATTACAAGCTCGGCGCACTCTCCACCCGCTTTGTGGGTCTCGACAATTTCGTGAAGGCTTTCCACGACCCGGTCTTCCTGCGCGCGCTGGCGAATACCGCCATTTATGCGGTCATCGTCATTCCCTTCGGCGTGTTCCTGGCGCTTGGCGTCGCTTTGCTCGTTTATAATCGCAAGCGCAGCCGTGCCTTCTGGGAAGTCGCTTATTTCCTGCCCGTCACCGCAACGCTCGTCGCCATGGCGACCGTGTGGCAATTTCTGCTGCATCCTTCGCTTGGCCCGGTGAATGCGGCGATCAAGTGGTTCGGCTTCGAGCCCGTCGCGTTCCTCTCCAACCCGGTTCTGCTCATTCCCACCATGGCGCTGATGGGTGTCTGGCAGGTTCTGGGCTTCAACATGGTGCTGTTCCTCGCCGGCCTCACCGCCATTTCGAAGGATCTGCACGAGGCATCGAGACTGGACGGCGCGAAAAACCCGATTGACCGGTTTCTGACGGTGACTTGGCCGATGCTGGGCCCGACGACGATGTTCGTCGTGGTCACCACCTCGATCTCGGCCTTCAAGGTGTTCGAGACGGTTGCCGTGCTGACCAAGGGCCGCTTCGGTTCCGAAACCCTGCTTTTCGATCTCTATCTTGAAGGGTTCGAATATTCCAACACCGGTTATGCCGCCGCGCTGACGGTGATCTTCCTCGCTATCGTGTTGATCCTCTCGATCGGCCAGACGCTGCATATGGACCGGAAGGTGCACTACTGATGGCCGCGCTCCGCAAATACTTCCCGCATCTAGTGCTGGCACTCGGCGCTTTCGTGATGCTCCTGCCGTTCTACTGGATGATGTTGACGTCGATCCGCTCGCCTGCGGAAATATTCGACGTCTCGCTCTGGCCGATCCCGGCGAAATTCGATGCCGTCGAAAACTATACCCGCGCAGCGAGCCAGGTGCCGATGGCACGTTTCATGCTGAACGGCGTCATCGTCTGCGTCGGCATCCTCGTCGTACAAGTCCTGACATCGGTGCCGGCGGCCTATGCGCTGGCGAAGCTCAGGTTTCCGGGTCGCAAGCTGCTGCTGGGTCTCATCATCGCGGCACTCTGCGTGCCAATTCAGGCACTTGCCCTGCCGCTTTTCGTCGGTCTGGCGAAGACGGAACTGCTGAACACCTATTTCGCGATGATGATGCCGTTCTTCCTGTCGGTCTTCGCCATCTTCCTGTTCAACCAGTCCTTCCGCAGCTACCCGGATGAAATCATCGAAGCGGCCCGTATGGATGGTTTTTCGGAAATGGAGATTTGTTGGGGACTGGTGCTGCGGGGCTCGCTGCCTTCGCTCGCGGCTTTCTCGATCTTCTCGCTCGTCGCCCACTGGAACGACCTTTATTGGCCGATGATCGTAGTCTCCGACACCAATCTCGCCCCGCCGCCGCTCGGCATGATGCTTTTTGCGGATGTCGAATCCGGCGCCAATTACGGTGCCCTGATGGCGGGCGCAACACTGATTACCGCGCCAATGGTGCTGTGCTTCCTCCTCGCACGGCGGCATTTCATCGCCGGTATTACCATGACCGGCGTCAAGTGACGTCGTTCGAACTCTTCCTCCCAACCCATTTTGGAGAATGACATGAAAATCAACCGACGCGCTCTGATGGGCGGTCTGGCACTCGGCGTGGCCTTTGCAGGCCTCGCAACGCCGGTTCTTGCCAACGAAATCACGCTGAACGTTCTCTACAACCTGCCGGGTTTCACGAAATTCCATCAGCCGCTGGCCGATGAATTCATGAAGAAGAACCCGGATGTGAAGATCAACTTCCTCGCTCCGGCCGCAGGCTACAATGAAGGCCAGCAGCAGGTCTTGCGCTCGGCCGTCACCGGCAATCTGCCCGATGTTTATTTCTCGGGTTACAATCTGACGGCGGAACTGGTGCACACGCTCGCACCGCGTAACCAGATCACCGATCTTAGCCCATTCATCCAGGCTGAAGGCGGTCAGGCCTTCCTCGACAAGAACTACAGCCCGAAGATGGCAGCTCTCGGCCAGATCGACGGCAAGCAGTACGGCCTGCCGGTCAACGCTTCCTCGCCGATCATCTACATCAACTCCGACCTCGTCACCAAGGCTGGCGGCGACCCGGACAAGATGCCGACGACCTTTCCGGAGCTGATCGCTCTCGCCAAGAAGATCAAGGCACTCGACCCGAAGTTTGCGGGCATGAGCTACGACATCAATGGCTGGCCGGATGACTGGTTGTGGCAGGCGCTTGTTTTTGAACAGGGCGGCAAGCTCGTTGACGAGAAGACCAAGACCGTTGCGTTCGACAACGAGATCGGCCTCAACGCCCTGAAGATGACCCGCCAGTTCGTCACCGAAGGTGGCCAGAACCTGCTCGACTGGGACCAGTCGCGCCAGCAGTTCGGTGCAGGCCTTACCGGCTTCATCTTCTCGACGCCCGCTCACGTTCAGACAATCCAAGGTCTGGTTGGCGATCGCTTCAAACTGAAGACGGCAACCTTCCCGCTCGACAACAAGGAAAAGGGCGGCGTGCCGACCGGTGGCAACTCTGCCGTTATACTGACGCAGGAAAAAGCCAAGCAGGATGCTGCCTGGAAGTACCTGAAGTGGATCACCGGCCCCGAGGCGCAGAACACCATCGTGCGCATCACCGGCTACCTGCCGACCAACAAGCTGGCAACCGGCGCTGACTTCCTGGCTCCCTATTACGCCGAGAACCCGAATGTGAAGACAGCTTCGCTGCAGGCTGATCGTTCTCTGCCGTGGGCCGGTTATCCCGGTGGCGATTCCGTCCGCATCTGGCGCACCCAGCGCGATATCATCGGCACCGTCATGCGCGGTGAAGTGTCGCCGGAAGCTGGTCTCAAGCAGATCGTCGAGCAGACCAACGCCCTGCTGAAGTAAGCGATACCATCGAAAAGGCTGCGGGAACCACATTCCCGCAGCCATTTTATGCAGAGAGACCGACAATGAAGATCATCCAGATTACAGACACCCATCTTTTACCGCCAGGCATCGCGATAAACGGCGTGGATCCCGAGAAGCAGTTGCGCGCGGCGATATCAGATATCGTCGAAAAACACGCAGACGCCGACCTTCTGGTGATGACGGGCGATCTTTGCAATTACGGCGAGCCGGAGGCCTATGAACTCCTTCGCGACATTTTGGCGTCCGTGTCCTTGCCCGTGCGGCTGATGCTCGGCAATCACGACCGCCGTCCGGAATTCGTGGCGGCCTTTCCCGAACAGCCACGGGATGAAAACGGCTATATCCAGTCCTTTATCGATACCGAATTCGGCCGGCTGCTGTTTCTCGACAGCCACGAGGCCGATGTCATCGGCGGCATGTACGGTGCGGATCGCCTGACATGGCTGGACAAGGCGCTTGAAGGCGCTGGCGACCTTCCCGTGACGGTTTTCGTTCACCACCCGCCAATGGATTGCGGTATCCGGCATTTCGAAAACATCGGCATGCATGATGACGGCGCGGTTATGCAGCGTCTAGGCAGACATCCGGCCGGCGTGCGCCATATTGTTTTTGGCCATATCCACGTTCCGATGGCGGGCACCAGCGCCGAAGGCATCGCCTATAGTTCCGGCCAGGCCTGCGCGCATCGCTTCATCACAGATATCGAGGTTGTCGATCCCCTGTGGACCGGCGGCAACCCCTGTTACCGGGTGATCAGCCTCGGTACATTCGGCCTGCGTGCCTATGATGTCGAGGTAGGGCAGGTCGTGCTGGGTCAGGCCTCCGCATGCGAAGGCCCCTGAATCGCTGAGGCAACCCTCCGGTATGCGACGAGGCGATCCATACGCCTCATCAGCGGTTGCGGTCGGCTGCGATGCTGCGATCGCCCCGCAGCCTGTCGCGCCGATGCGCCACTTGCGGTCTGTCGATCAGATTTGATGGATCAAAGCCATGGTCCCGTTCACACCCTTGATCTATGTCAGTTTCATCGTTGAAACTCCGCGCCATAGTCACTGGTGAGGTGGCCAGCCACGTGACGCGCCATCTGGAATGCAGATCATGGAGAAGTGCATGCTTGAAAAGCGTATCCGCAACGCGTCCCTCTTGAACAGGATCGTCAGCGCCGAAGAGGCTGCCGGCCTCATTCAGGATGGCATGACGGTGGGCATGAGCGGCTTTACGCGGGCCGGCGAAGCAAAGGCGGTACCGCTGGCGCTGGCCGAGCGTGCGAAGACGCACCCGATGAAGATCACCCTGATGACCGGTGCATCGCTTGGCAATGATCTCGACAAGACCATGGTGGAGGCGGGCATGCTGGCGCGCCGTATGCCGTTTCAGTCCGACCCCGCTTTGCGCAAGGCGATCAATGACGGCAAGGTGATGTTCATCGACCAGCACCTTTCTGAAACGGTCGAGCAATTGCGGGGCGGCCAGATCCACGGCGTCGATGTTGCCATCATCGAGGCGGTGGCGATTACGGCGGACGGCGGTATCGTGCCCACCACATCCGTCGGTAATTCGGCGAGCTTTGCCATTCTGGCTGAAAAGGTCATCGTTGAGATCAATCTGTCGCAACCCGACGTTCTCGAGGGGTTGCATGATATTTTCATCCCCGCAAAACGCCCGACCCGCATGCCCATTCCGGTGGTGGCAACGGACAGCCGCGTCGGTCTGCCGTTCATTCCGGTGCCGCCGGAAAAAATCGCCGCAATCGTCCTGAGCGACAAGAGCGATAGTTTTTCGACGGTGCTGCCGCCTGATGACGAGACCAAGGCGATTGCCGGCCATCTCACCGAATTCCTGCTGAATGAGGTCCGTCATGGCCGCATGAGCCACGAACTCCAGCCGTTGCAGGCCGGTATCGGCACCATCGCCAATGCCGTCATGCACGGTTTCATCGATACGCCGTTTCACGATCTCAAAATGTATTCGGAAGTTCTGCAGGATTCGACCTTCGAGCTTTTCGACGCGGGCAAGCTGACTTTCGCTTCCGGTTCATCGATCACGCTCTCCTCTGCCATGAACGAACGGGTCATGCCGCGACTGGCCGATTACAAGAGCAGGCTGATCCTGCGTCCGCAGGAGGTCAGCAATCACCCGGAGGTCATCCGCCGCCTCGGCATCATCGGCATCAACACCGCGCTGGAATTCGATATTTATGGCAACGTCAATTCCACTCATGTCGGTGGCACTCACATGATGAACGGCATTGGCGGCTCGGGGGATTTTGCCCGCAACGCCTATATGTCCATCTTCGTCACCAAGTCGATTGCCAAGGGCGGCGCCATCTCCAGCGTCGTGCCGATGGTCAGCCATGTCGACCATACCGAACATGATGTGGATATTCTGGTCACGGAAATCGGGCTGGCCGATCTGCGCGGCCTTGCCCCGCGTGAGCGCGCTGCGGTCATTATCGCAAATTGCGTGCATCCCCACTATCGCGATGCCCTGACGGACTATTTCCAGCGGGCAGTGGCACGCGGCGGACATACGCCGCACCTCATTGAAGAGGCGCTGTCCTGGCACAATGCCCTTCGCGAAAGGGGCACAATGCTGCCGCAGCGATAGAACTCGCCTGCACGTCACAATCACGTCTCGCGGCTTCGCAAGGCGGAAAAATTGGGTCTGTTTGGACACACCGGCGCGGAAATCTCCGCGCTTGCGCGATGGTTGCTGGCGCGGCAGTTCCGCCTCCGGTAGAAATTCCTGTCCTCTGGCCGCTATCCGGCTGCCTTTGGGTTGCAGGAGAATGATGTGATGCCCATCCGCTTCGTAGCCATAATCGCGATTGTTGCCCTGCTCGCTGGCTGCGGGGGGCGTCCCATCGGGGTCATGACGCCAACAGGGCAGACCGTGGCGGGAACCACGCCCGTCAATCTCCTGGTTGCCACCACGCGAGCACCCTCGGACAATGCCGCCGTGCTTTTCGGCGGCGAACGCGGAACCGGCTTGAAGGTCGATGCCGTCACCATCTCCATTCCGCCCAAGGCCAACCGCAAGGTCGGGCAGGTGCAGTGGCCGAAGAAGCTGCCGCCTAACCCTCTGAAGGATTTTACCACGGTGGCGGTTGAGCCTGTTCGTTCCGAAGCGGAGACGAAAAGCTGGATCAGCAAACATATCCATAAGGACCGCCGCGTTCTGGTCTTCGTGCACGGTTTCAACAATCGTTACGAGGAATCGGTCTATCGCTTTGCGCAGATCGTCTATGATTCCGGCTCGGATGTCGTGCCTGTGGTTTTCACATGGCCGTCACGGGCGAGTATTTTCGATTATAATTACGACAAGGAAAGCACCAATTACTCGCGCGATGCGCTTGAGGAAATGCTGACTCGTCTGGCAAAGGACAAGTCGATCGGCGAGGTCACGGTCATGGCGCATTCCATGGGCACATGGCTTGCCGTGGAGGCGCTGCGCCAGATGGCCATCCGCAACGGCCGCGTCGATCCGAAGATCAGCAATGTCATTCTGGCAGCACCAGATCTCGATGTGGACGTGTTCAGCCGGCAGTTCGCCAGCTTCGGCAAGGCGCCGCCGAAATTCACCCTGTTCGTCTCGCAGGATGACCGTGCGCTCAGCCTGTCGCGCCGCATTTCCGGCAATGTCGACCGTCTGGGCCAGATCGACCCTTCCGTCGAACCCTATCGCAGCCAGCTGGAAAAGGCTGGCATCACTGTTCTTGATCTGACCAAGCTGCAATCCGGTGACCGGTTGAACCACGGCAAATTTGCAGAAAGCCCTGAAGTCGTGCGCTTGATCGGCGACCGCCTCATTGCCGGCCAGACTGTGACGGATTCCGATGTCGGTCTGGGGGAGGCGCTGGGCGCGGTCAGCATCGGTGCCGCGCAAACTGTCGGAACGGCGGCAAGCGTCGTGGTCAGCGCGCCCATTGCGGTGTTCGATCCGCGCACGCGTGAAAATTACGGCAGGCAGGTGGAGAGGCTCGGCCGCTCTGTTGAAAACACCGTCGGATCGGTTGGTGATACGGCCGGCTCCGTGGTGGACGATCAGGCAGTTCAGTCTTCGAGAGTGAATTGTGACGCCGCCGCCAATCGTAACCGGGCGGAGTGCCGCAATCGCTAGATCACGATGAGAAGTGGATGGCGAAAACCATAAACGATTTTCGCCATCCAGCTCGCGCAGATTTGTATACAGCTTGTATTTTTACCTATATGGTCGGGTCAACAGCTCAACTTCCGGAGTAAGATCCCATGCGTTGGAAACGCACCCTGCAGCTTCTCGATGTTCATTGCGAAGGCGAAATCGGCCGTGTCGTCACCGGCGGCGCGCCGAAAATTCCCGGCAACACCGTGGCCGAGCAGCTTAACTGGATGAATACCGATCCAAAAGGGGAAGCCCTGCGCCGCTTTCTGACGCTGGAGCCGCGTGGCACGCCCATGGGGTCAGTCAATCTTCTGCTGCCGCCGAAGCACCCGGATGCCCATACAGCCTTCGTCATTCTCCAGCCGGATCAGGCGCATGCCAGTTCCGGCTCCAATTCCATCTGCGCGACGACAGCACTTCTGGAAAGCGGCATGGTGGAGATGCAGGAACCGGAAACGGTCGTCATTCTGGAAACGGCCGCCGGTCTGGTCAAGGCCACCGCCACATGCCGCGACGGGCGCTGCGAAAAGGTCAAGCTGACCATGGTGCCGTCCTTCGTGCATGAGCTGGATGTGACCATCGACACGCCCGAATGGGGCAAGGTGACGATGGATATTTCCTATGGCGGTATCTTTTACGCGCTGGTCGATGTGCGCCAGATCGGCCTGACCATCGAAAAGGCCAATGCAGCGAAACTGGTTGCTGCGGGCATGATCCTCAAGGACCTCGTCAACAGTGAAATCACGGTCGTGCATCCCGAAATCCCCGCCATATCAGGCGTGGCCTATGTGATGTTCCGCGATGTGGATGCCGATGGTTCCATCCGCACCTGCACCACCATGTGGCCGGGCCGGGCGGATCGCTCGCCCTGCGGTACCGGCAATTCCGCCAATCTCGCCACGCTTTATGCACGCGGCAAGGTGAAGGTGGGAGACGAATACAAATCCCGTTCGATCATCGGTTCGGAATTCGATGTCGGCCTTTCCGCCGTCACCGAAGTGGCAGGTCGTCCGGCGGTCATTCCCACCATTGCCGGGCGCGGTTTCACCTTCGGGCTGCACCAGGTCGGCCTTGACCCCTTCGATCCCTTTGCGGACGGCTTTGCTATGACGGATGTGTGGGGTCCCGAAGCGGGCGGCATCTGAGGCTCGCTTCAAAAAAATGACATTTACAGCCGCCCGATGCCTCTCGGCGGCTGTTTTCCTGTGACGAAAGATGCTAAGCGGGCGCCAATTCCGTCATGCTCCGAGGTATCCCGATGAAGTCGCTCACCCTTCGCCGCCCTGATGACTGGCATCTGCATCTGCGCGATGGCGCCATGCTGGAAGGCGTGATCGGGGATACGAGCCGCCATTTCGCCCGCGCAATCATCATGCCGAACCTGGTGCCACCGGTGGTCACCTGCGCCGATGCCCGCGCCTATCGCGAACGCATTGTCAAGGCCATTCCTGCGGGCGACCGTTTCGAGCCGCTGATGACGCTTTATCTCACCGAGGACACGCAGGCCGACGACGTGGAAGAGGGCAAGAAAAGTGGCCTTATCACCGCCGTGAAGCTCTATCCGGCCGGCGCGACCACCAATTCCCACGGCGGCGTGCGCGATTTCAACAAGGCGATGCCGGTTCTGGAACGCATGGCGAAGATCGGCCTGCCGCTTTGCGTGCATGGCGAGGTGACGACGCCGGAGGTCGATATTTTCGACCGCGAGAAAGCCTTCATCGACACGGTTCTGGAGCCGCTGCGCCAGCGCCTGCCTGAGCTCAAGGTGACGATGGAGCACATTACCACCCGCGATGGCGTGGACTACATCAAGTCGTCCAAGGCCAATCTCGCCGGTTCCATCACCACTCACCATCTCATCATCAACCGCAACGCCATTCTGGTCGGCGGTATCAAGCCGCATTATTACTGCCTGCCCGTCGCAAAGCGCGAGGAGCACCGGTTGGCACTCCGTGCGGCCGCGATTTCGGGTGATGCCCGCTTCTTCCTCGGCACCGATTCCGCCCCGCATGTCGATCCGCTGAAGGAATGCGCCTGCGGCTGCGCCGGCATCTATACCTCGATCAACACCATGAGCTGTCTTGCGCATGTCTTCGAGCAGGAAAACGCTCTCGACAAGCTGGAAGCCTTCGCTTCCCTCAACGGCCCAGCCTGGTACGGGTTGGCGCCAAATGAGGAGACCATCACACTGGTGAAGCGCGAGGAGCCGGTGTCGTTTCCCGCCAAGATCGAGACGGGCGCCGGGCCGGTGACCGTATTCGATCCGATGTTCCCGCTTCATTGGGACGTGAGCTGATTTTTTTAATGACCGCCGGCACTGCCGGCGGTTTTGTTATGAAGGCCGAAAAAGGAGAACGCCTATGAACCATTTCACATTCACTGACCGCACTGTCGTTGCAGAACTGGTTGCGAAGATGTTGTGGGAAATCAAGGCAGTCCACTTCAATTCGGAAAGCCCGTACACCTTCGCGTCGGGCATGAAGAGCCCTGTTTATATCGACATGCGCAAGCTCATTTCCTTCCCGCGTATTCGCTCGGCGGCGATGGATTTTGCGGCAGCGGCGGTGATGCGCGAGGCCGGTTTCGAGAAATTCGACTGTGTCGCGGGCGGTGAAACGGCGGGCATTCCCTTTGCGGCTTTCCTTGCTGAGCGTCTTGGCCTGCCGATGATCTATTGCCGCAAGAAGCCAAAGGGCCATGGCCGCAACGCCCAGATCGAAGGCCATATGCCGGAAGGCGCCCGCGTGCTCGTCATTGAGGACCTGACGACGGCCGGCGGCTCGATGTTCACCTTCATCGACGCCATCCGCGCGGCAGGCGGCATTGTCGATCACGGTATTGCGCTCTTCTATTACGGCATTTTCGAACAGGCCGAAGCGCGCTTCGCCAATGGCAATGTCAAGCTGCATTATCTCACGACCTGGCGCGATGTTCTGGCTGTTGCCCGGGCTGAAAAGCTGTTCGACGAAAAGACCCTGTCGGAGGTCGAGGCCTTCCTCGATAACCCGCTGCCTTGGTCTGCAAAGCGCGGCGGCGTCAGCGAATTGCCGCAATCTTAATTTCGGATGCGGCCAGCCAGCTTGTGGCTGGCCTTCCGATCGATCTTCGTCTAAATCGATTTAAGTCCATTTGATTTGCTGTTTGAGGAGGACCGTAATGATCTTGTGTTGTGGTGAAGCCCTGATCGACATGCTGCCCCGGCAGACGACGCTGGGTGAGGCGGGTTTTGCCCCCTATGCAGGCGGAGCGGTCTTCAACACGGCCATTGCGCTCGGGCGTCTCGATGTCCCGTCCGCGTTCTTCACGGGTCTTTCCGATGACATGATGGGCGATATCCTGCGGACAACCCTGCGGGCGAGCAACGTGGATTTCAGCTATTGCGCAACACTTTCGCGGCCGACCACCATCGCCTTCGTCAAGCTCGTCGATGGCCATGCCACCTACGCCTTTTATGACGAAAACACTGCCGGCCGGATGATCACCGAGGCCGAGCTTCCGGCCTTGGGCGCCGATTGCGAGGCGCTGCATTTCGGCGCGATCAGCCTCATTCCGGAACCCTGCGGCAGCACCTATGAGGCGCTGATGGTGCGCGAGCATCAAAGCCGAGTCATCTCCCTCGA
Source organism: Rhizobium sp. SJZ105 (assembly GCF_007828365.1). Classification (NCBI taxonomy): domain Bacteria; kingdom Pseudomonadati; phylum Pseudomonadota; class Alphaproteobacteria; order Hyphomicrobiales; family Rhizobiaceae; genus Rhizobium; species Rhizobium sp. SJZ105. The sequence goes on along the minus strand of NZ_VIUP01000001.1, from coordinate 1,502,559 downwards.
TCCGAATATCCGCCCCGGTTTCATCAAGGACAAGCAGTCGCATATGGCCCGCATCCGCCGTATGGCTGCCATGTCGGATATCGTTAAATTCTCCGACGAAGACCTCGAGTGGTTCGGTCTGGAAGGTGACGAGGACACGCTCGCTCGCCACTGGCTGCATCACGGCGCGAAACTGGTCGTCGTCACCCGTGGCGCCAAGGGTGCGGTCGGTTACACCGCCAATTTCAAGGTGGAAGTGGCTTCCGAGCGGGTGGAGGTCGTCGATACCGTCGGCGCGGGCGACACCTTCGACGCCGGCATTCTCGCCTCGCTGAAAATGCAGGGGCTTCTGACGAAGGCGCAGGTCGCTTCGCTGACGGAAGAGCAGATCAGGAAGGCTTTGGCGCTCGGTGCAAAGGCTGCTGCGGTGACCGTCTCGCGAGCTGGCGCAAATCCGCCCTTCGCGCATGAAATCGGATTGTAAAGGATATGGTTGAACCGTTTTGAGAAGGCGGTTCACCACTCTTGCCTGGGCCAGGGTCGTAAAAAACCGATATTTGGATATCAAGAAGCTTGTGTCGGCCGGTCTTTCACGAAACAAGCATCGCATGAGCGTTCCAACAACCCATCCTTTCGATTTCGACCCGACCTATGGCATGCGGCGCGAGCAGTTGCTGGCCATTATCCCGCCTGAGGCGCCGCCGGGCTTTGATGATTTCTGGAAGAAGCGTTATCGCCGCGCGCTGGCCACGGATCCGCGACCGGTGCTGCGCAAGAGCAAACTCAGCCATCCCCGCTGGCATGTTCTCGATATCTCATACACATCCACCGGCGGCTTCCGCATCGGTGGATGGATGCTTCTGCCGCGCAAAGGACAGGTGCGGCGCGGACTTGTTGTCGGCCATGGTTATGGCGGGCGGGGAGAGCCCGATTTCGATGTGCCGGTGGAAGAAACGGCCGTGCTGTTTCCCTGTTTTCGCGGGCTTTCGCTAAGCGCCTGTCCGCAGATTTCGTCCGACCCGGCCCTTCATGTCCTCTACAACATCGACAGAAAAGACGACTACATCATTGGTGGCTGTGTCGATGATCTGTGGATCGCCGTCTCCACGCTCGTCACGCTCTATCCATGGCTGGAAGGGCAGGTGGGTTACAGCGGCATCAGCTTCGGGGGCGGGATTGGGGCTTTGGCGATACCATATGATGCGCGCATCGACCGGGGCCATCTGGTCGTACCGACATTCGGACACCGGCCGTTCTGGTTGACGCTGCCGACCGTCGGCAGCGCGGATGCGGTCCAGACCTATCAGAAGACCCATGCCAATGTGCTGGAAATGCTGCGTCTGTTCGATGCCGCTTCTGCGGCTTCCCGCATAAAAGTGCCGATGCTGGTCGCGCCCGCCCTGTTCGATCCGGCGGTGGCGCCGCCGTGCCAGTTTGCGGTTGCCAATGCCCTGCCGTTCTCAAAATTTAATGAAATCTTCATCCTAGACGCGGGACATTTCGAATACGCTGACAGTGCATCCCAAGATGCGGTCCACAGGGACAAGGTCAGACAGTTTTTCAAGGTACCATGAAACGCGAATATCTCCGCTGGTATAGTCAAAGGCTTCATCGTGATATGGAGCTGTTGATATTCGGTCATTCTGGCGCCAAGGTGCTGATGTTTCCCACACGCGACGGGCGCTTCTTCGAATATGAGGAACTTGGCCTTGTCGACAGTATGGCCGATAAAGTGGAGGCCGGTCATCTTCAGCTCTATTGTATCGAGGGGCTGGCCAAAGAGACCTTTTATGCGGCCCATAATCACCCGTCCGAGCGCATTCGCCGCCATGCCGCCTTCGAAGATTATATTCTCAATGAAGTGCTGCCGCTGATGGCTAAGAAAAACCCGCATGGTGATACCATCGTGCAGGGCTGCAGTCTCGGCGCGTTTCAGGCCGCCAGCCTCGTCTTTCGTCACCCACATCTTTTCCGCAAGCTCGTCGCCTTTTCCGGCCGCTACGATCTGACGATGAAGGTGGAATCCTTCGGCGATCTGTTCGACGGTTACTACGATGACGATGTCTATTTCCACATGCCGAGCCACTTTCTGCCGGACCTCGCCTGCGGCTGGCGGCTTGAAAACCTCCGCCGCATCGACATGGTTTTCACCATCGGCGATGCCGATCCGTTTTTGGACAACAACCATCACCTGAGCCGGATTCTTAACGACAAGCAGATAGGGCATCAGTTGCATGTCTGGGAGGGACGTGCCCATCGGGCAGGCCCCTGGCGCAAGATGGCGGCGCTTTATATCTGAGGCGACCGGCGCCGCCTCAGGCGAGGAGAAATTCCATCAGGGCATTCTGCGCGTGCAGAAGAAATGCCTTTGCGGGCCGGCTTTGACAGGCCGGATGGGTCATTGCGTCTGCCGTCACTTCCTGACCACGGGCGACCGGTGGGCAGGGTAAAAAGATCACCTCGGGCTGCATCCTGTCGAGAAGGGATGCGGATATGCGGTAGTCGATCAGGATATGATCCGAACCGGTGGGCCAGGAATCGGTAATGACCACATCCGCGTCCAGCAACTCCGCCATATCAGAGCTGGCCCGGAAATTCGGGTTGATGAGCGCAGCATCGGTGACGTGCCATTGTTCGGGGTAAACTTGTGTGACCTGAATTGGCAGGGAAATCGAGGCCTCGACCCACGAGCGCAAAATATTGGCATCCGGCGCGACGCCGACGATCTTGAGACCGTCGACCCGGCTTCTCAAGCTTTTGATGTGGGCAAGATCGCCAAGCGTCTCGCAGGGATGATTGGACTTGGTCCGCGCGTTGATGACGGATGCGCGCATTTCGCCCGCAAGCACCCGGAGGGTCGAGAGTTCTTTCGTGCGGATAATGACTAGATCGAACCAGTTGTCGAGATAGCCCGCCAGGTCGGCGATTTCTTCGCGGCCATTAAAGCTGATCGGGACGGTGACACAAATACCGCCCATGGCCTGAATGCCGAGATCGAAGGCAGCGGTGTTGCGCCAACCGGTGTCGTCGACGATCAGCCCGATGCGTTTTCCCTTGAGCAGCTGTGGCATCGTGCCCTTTGACCAGTCCTGCGCCAGACTGCCTGCACGGTCTATGATCGACAGCACCGCATCTTCAGGCAGGTCATGAAACGCCAGAAAATCCTTGCCTTGCCGCAGTGCCATATGTGCCTCCAATCGGCGTTCCATCGATGCTGAATTGAAAAAGCCGGAAGTTTCCTTCCGGCTTTCGTAATCATCAAGGGAGCAAGGATTTTACCCCGCCAGTCCCGACAGTACCTTCACCAGACCCTGTGTCGAGCTGTCATGGCCGGCTGCACTTTCCTTGCCTTCAACGACGGGAAGCAGGCCGGTTGCCAGTTCCTTGCCAAGCTCCACACCCCACTGGTCGAAGGAGTTGATGCGGAACAGCACGCCTTCCACGAAGACGCGGTGTTCGTAGAGCGCGATCAGACGGCCAAGCGCAAATGGCGTCAGCTTGTCGTAGACGAAGGTAATGGACGGGCGGTTGCCGGTGAAAACGCGGTGCGGCGCGATGAAATCGGCTTGGCTGTCTTCCATGCCCTTGGAGGTGAGCTGAGCTTTCGCTTCGGCCAGCGTGCGGCCCTTCATCAGGGCTTCCGACTGCGCCAGGCAATTGGCGATGAGAAGCTGGTGCTGATGGCGCAGTTCCGGTTCGAAACCGTTGGCGGCGATCATGAATTCCGCCGGAATGACGCTCGTGCCCTGGTGGATGAGCTGGTAGAAGGCGTGCTGGCCATTGGTGCCGGGTTCGCCCCAGACGACCGGGCCGGACTGGCCTTCGACAGGTGTCCCGTCGATCGTCACGCCCTTGCCGTTCGATTCCATGTCGAGTTGCTGCAGATAGGCAGGGAAACGCGACAGGCGCTGGTCATAGGGCAGGATCGCCCGCGTGGAATAGTTCAGCACGTTGCGGTGATAAAATCCGATGAGACCGAGCAGCATCGGCAGGTTTTCACGGATCGGCGCCTCGCGGAAATGCTTGTCCATGGCATGCGCGCCATCCAGAAACTTTCCGAAATTCTCCGGCCCGATGGCGATCATCAGCGGCAGGCCGATAGCCGACCAGATCGAATAACGTCCGCCAACCCAGTCCCAGAAACCGAAGATGCGATCGCTCTCGATGCCGAAGGCGGCAACCTTTTCCAATGCTGTCGAAACGGCGGCGAAATGGTGCTTCACAGCCTCTTCACCCAGCTTTTCGGCAATGAAACGGCGCGCGGTCGCGGCATTCGTCATCGTTTCGATTGTGGTGAAGGTTTTGGAGGCGACGATGAAGAGCGAGGTCTCGGGATCAACGAGCTTCAGCGTGTCGGCAATATGCGCGCCATCGATATTGGAGACGAAATGCGCACGCGGACCATCATGGAAAGGCGCAAGCGCCAGCGTCGCCATGACGGGGCCGAGATCGGAGCCGCCGATACCGATATTGATGATGTCGGTGATCTTCTTGCCGGTCGCACCTTTCAGGGAACCGGAGCGAATGGCGTCGGCAAACTTGCCCATGGCGGTAAGAACGGCGTTCACATCCGGCATCACATCCTTGCCGTCAACGAGAACCGGCGTGTTGGAGCGATTGCGCAGTGCGGTGTGCAACACGGCACGATCTTCGGTGAAATTGATCGCCTTGCCGGAGAACATCTTCTCGCGCTTTGCCTCGACGCCACCGTCGCGCGCCAGCTGTTCGAGAAGCGTGACGATTTCGTCATTAATAGCGCATTTGGAATAGTCCATCAGCAGGTCATCGAATTTGGCGCTGAAACGGCTGAATCGTTTGTCGTCGGCCGCAAAAGCAGCGCGCAGATCGGTTGCGGCTGTGCTGCTTGCCGTTGCTTTCAGTTTTTCGATGGTGGCCTGCATCTCGTGCTCCTCGGCTTCCTGGAAGGATGAGGAAACTATTCTTTTTCAGGCGACCAAATCAAGGCGACTTCGGTAAAAGAAATGGACTGGGAGAAAAGAAAAGAGCCGGTCACCCGGCTCTCGTCCTTTAGTTCAGATTGCGCAACTCACGCCGCAAGATCTTGCCGACGTTCGATTTCGGCAGCTCCGTTCGGAACTCGATGATTTTCGGCCGTTTGTAGTTTGTCAGGCTTTTGGCGCAGAAGGCCTTGAGTTCCGCTTCCGTCAGCGACTGATCCTTCTTGACGACGAAAAGCTTGACGGTCTCGCCGGAATGTTCGTCGGGAACCCCGATTGCCGCGCATTCCAACACGCCGGGATGGCTGGCGGCCACTTCCTCGATCTCGTTCGGATAGACGTTGAAACCGGAAACGAGGATCATGTCCTTCTTGCGGTCGACGATCTTGGTGTAGCCGCGCTCGTCCATGAAGCCCATGTCGCCTGAACGGAAGAAGCCGTCTTCGGTCATTGCTTTCGCGGTTTCATCCGGCCGCTGCCAGTAACCGGCCATGACCTGCGGCCCGCGAATGCAGATCTCGCCGACCTCGCCGGTCGGCAGGCTTTTGCCTTCCTCGTCGCGAATGTCGATTTCCGTAGAGGAAATAGGCAGGCCGATGGTGCCGCTGAATTCCGTGGCATCGAGTCTGTTAACGGTGGCAACGGGCGATGTTTCCGATAGCCCGTAACCTTCGGCGATCGGGCAGCCGACCATGGAAAGCCAACGCTCGGCCACCGGCCTCTGCACCGCCATGCCGCCGCCGAGAACGAGAATGAGCGAGGACAGATCGAGCTTGCGGAAATCCTCATTGTTCATCAGCGCGTTGAACAGCGTATTGATACCCGGAAAAATATGCGGTCGATAATGCGACAACTCCTTCACGAAGCCGGGAATATCGCGTGGATTGGCGATCAGCAGGTTATGGCCGCCAAGCGCGATGCCCATCAGCGAATTCACTGTCAGTGCAAAGATGTGGCACAGGGGCAGCGCGCAGATGAAGTTGAGGACTTCTGGACGGTCCTTGCGTTGGGTGAAAGCAGCATCCAGCCAGAGGCTGATCTGCGCCTTGTTGGCCAGAAGATTGGCGTGGGTGAGGATCGCACCTTTGGAAATGCCCGTCGTTCCGCCGGTATATTGCAGGAATGCGATATCCTGCGGCAGGAGGCGGACCGCCTTCAGGGAAAAACCCTGACCTTCCTTCAACACGGCCTTGAAGCTGATGGAGCCGGGAATAGCGTAGGCCGGCACCAGTTTCTTCACCTTGCGAACCACAAGATTGACGATATGTCCCTTGAGGCCGAGGAGATCACCCATGGCCGCAACGACCACATGTCTGACGGCGGTTTTCGGCACCGCCTGCTGCGCCACATGGGCGAAATTCTCCAGTACGAAAAGTGCTTTTGAGCCGGAATCCTTCAGCTGGTGTTCCAGCTCGCGCGGCGTATAGAGCGGATTGACGTTGACCACGATCATGCCTGCCCTCAAAATTCCGTATACGGCGACGGGGTTCTGCAGGATATTCGGCATCATCACCGCAACCCGGTCGCCTTTTTCCAGCCCTCTGGATTGCAGCCAGGCTGCCACCGCGCGGGTTTCAATATCCAGATCCCGGTAGGTCAGGGACTTTCCCATGCTGGAAAAGGCCTTCCTGTCGGCAAATTTCGCGCAGCTCTTTTCGAGAAGTTCGACAAGGGAGGTATTGGCGGATGCGGGGATTTCGGAAGGTACGCCCGGCGGGTAGGATGCCAGCCAGCGCTTCTCTGCGCTGACATTTTCCGGATGTCCCAGGGACAATTCACTCATGCTTCTCCTCCCAGAGTCTCTGTCGCGCCGTGCGTTCGATGGAACGCATGAAAGGCGCTATAAGCTGCCTGATCATCATGAAGTCCCCCTAATCAACCGGCGTAATGGCCGGATTGAGGGAACCGCATGTGGCGTCACCGGATCGACTGCTCCTCCGCTCCCCGATGACGAATGATAGACGTCTAATCACCTGACGTCCATCGTATCGGCAAAGCCTATTTAACTCTAACGTAAACGTCAATATTCCTGCCGAACATCTCGCAACCTCGTGAATGGAAACCTATTTTCTCCGCCTTTTGACTTTAATCCTGATTTGAGCGATCAACATAATTCGCAAAGCAGGGCAGGATTGGAAATGGCAGGCAACGCAGCGCTTGAACTGAAATCGGTCGGAAAAAGATTCGGCGATACGGATGTATTGTCCGATATCGATCTGACCGTCGAACGCGGCGAAATCATTTGTCTGGTGGGACGTTCCGGCTGTGGAAAATCGACCCTGCTGCGCATTATAGCGGGTGTGGAAACGCCGGATCATGGCAGCGTTTGTGTGAATGGCGCAGTCGTTGCTGGTCCGGCTGGTTTCGTGGAACCGGAAAAGCGCAATATCGGTTTCGTCTTTCAGGATTATGCGCTCTTCCCGCATCTCACTGTCGAACAGAATGTGATGTTTGGTCTCAGGTCATTGCCAAAGGCCGAGGCCCGCCGCCGGGCTGCGGAGATGATCGAGCACGTTCATCTGCAGGAGTTGGCCAAGCGCTATCCGCACACGCTTTCGGGCGGTGAGCAGCAGCGCGTAGCCCTCGCCCGCGCCCTTGCCCCGCAACCCGGCCTGCTGTTGATGGATGAGCCCTTTTCCAATCTGGACCGGGGATTGCGCGACACTGTGCGCGAGGAAACGCTGGGCGTCCTGCGGCAACTGGGCACGACGGCGATCATGGTCACCCATGATCCGGAAGAAGCGCTTTCCGCCGGCGATCGTGTGGTGCTGATGCAGCGCGGTCGTATCGTCCAGAGCGGCACGGGCTACGAAATCCACGATCACCCCAAAAGCCGCTACGCCGCCGATTTTTTCTGCGCCTTCAACAAGATCGAGGGCAGGGTGAGGGAGGGGCGCGTGGAAACGCCGCTCGGGCCTCTGGGCGATGCGTCCGGTCTGGCGGAAGGTCTTGCCGCCACCGCCTATGTTCGCCCCAATGCGATTTCGATCATCGAGGACAGCGCTGCGAAAGACGGGATTGCCGGCGAAATATCAAGTCGTGTGTTCCTCGGCGAGATCGAACAACTCGGCATAGCCGTTCCCGGCCTTCCAGCCGACCTGCGCGTCAGGACGATGCAGCGCACACCCGCCAAGACCAAGGCCGTCCGCTTCGGCATCGATCCGAAGGGTGTCCTGATATTTACCTGAAGTTGAATGAGCGGATTTGCATGTTTATTTTCACTCCATTTTCAACTGTTGGTGATCGAAACCCGTCTGAAAACGGCCAAATAAAACTTGATTTGATACGTCATGTATGATGTTTGCTCCCCCTATATTGCGCATCGAAGAGGGAGACACACCATGACGAAATTTGCCAAACTTGCCCTGCTTGCCAGCACGGTCGCCTTTGCAGCGGGATCAGTCAGCGCTGCTGAACTGAATATCTACACCACGAGAGAGCCGGCCCTGATCCAGCCCCTGCTGGAATCCTTCACGGCTTCCAGCGGTGTCAAGGTCAACACCGTATTCCTCAAGGATGGCCTTGCAGAGCGCGTTCTGAGCGAGGGCGCGAGCTCACCTGCCGACGTGCTGATGACGGTGGATGCCGGCAATCTCGTCGATCTCGCTGAAAAGGGTGTTACTCAGCCGGTTGAATCCGAAACCCTGAACAAGGCTATTCCGGCGGAACTTCGCGACGCCAAGGGCCACTGGTTCGCACTTTCCATGCGTGCCCGCGTTCTCTATGCGGCGAAGGATCTAGACCTTGCCTCCTTCAACTATGAAGACCTGGCAGATGCGAAGTGGAAGGGCAAGATCTGCATTCGCGCCGGCCAGCATCCCTATAATACGGCTCTCTTTGCCGACTACATCGCTCACTATGGCGCAGCGGACACCGAAAAGTGGCTTGCCGGCGTCAAGGAAAATCTGGCCCGCAAGGCAGGCGGCGGCGACCGTGACGTTGCCAAGGATATCCTCGGCGGCATTTGCGATATCGGCATCGCCAACTCCTATTATGTCGGCCTGATGCGCTCGGGCAAGGGTGGCGAGGAGCAGGTGAAGTGGGGCGACGCGATCAAGGTCGTTCTGCCGACGTTCAAGAATGGTGGCACGCAGGTCAACATCAGCGGTGCGGCTGTTGCCAAGAACGCACCGAACAAGGCCGAAGCCGTCAAGCTTCTGGAATACCTTGTTTCGGACGAAGCCCAGAAGATCTATGCCGAAGCCAACTTCGAATATCCGGTCAGGCAGGGCGCAGCACTCAACGACATCGTTGCCTCCTTCGGCACCCTGAAGGTTGACAACAAGTCGCTGACGGAGATCGTCTCTCATCGCAGACAGGCGAGCGAGCTGGTCGACAAGGTCGGTTTCGACCAGTAAAGGCCAATTGGCGACAACAAGTTGGAAGGCGTTCGCATCCGCGGGCGCCTTCCCTGTATTTTCAAGAAGCTCATGAATCCAGACGCCGTCCAGCCATTGATGCCCCGCGCAAGACCAAGGTTTTCATCCTCCTTCTGGTGGTTGAGCCTGTCTCTGGCAGCGGTCTGTGGCGCCATGCTGCCGGTTCTGGCACTCGTTTCGCAGGCGGTGCAGGGGTCTGATGGCCTGTGGTCCCATCTCGGTTCCAGCGTGATTTTGACGGCTTTGCCGGATACCGCCGTTCTGATGCTCGGCGTCGGGTTGCTGGCCGGTGTTATCGGCACATTTGCCGCCTGGCTGGTTACGGCCTATGATTTTCCCGGCCGCAAAATACTGGAATGGGCGCTGCTGCTGCCGCTCGCCATGCCCACCTATATCGTCGCTTACGCCTATCTCGATATCCTGCATCCGATCGGGCCGGTGCAGGGGGCGATCCGCTGGCTGCTGGGCTATTCCAGCCCGCGTGAATTCCGCCTGCCGGACATAAGGTCCATGACGGGCTGCATCATCCTGCTCGGTTTCGTGCTGTTTCCCTATGTCTATATTCCCGTGCGCGCCATGTTCCTCACGCAGGCGGGCAACCTGCTTGAAGCGGCACGCACGCTTGGCGTTTCCAGACGCGCGGCTTTCTTCAAGGTTGCGGTGCCTTTGGCACGCCCGGCCGTCGCGGTCGGCATCAGCCTTGCCCTGATGGAAGCGCTGAACGATATCGGCGCATCGGAATTCCTTGGTGTCCGAACACTCACCGTTTCGGTCTATACCACATGGGTCACGAAATCCGACCTGCCCGGTGCGGCGCAGATCGCGCTTTCCATGTTATTCATCGTGGTTGCCCTCGTGGCATTTGAACGATGGGCGCGGCGCAAGCAGCGTTATACCGTGTCGGCGCAGAAAAGCAGGGAACTGGAGCCTGTGCGTCTCACCGGTCTTAAAGCTTGCGGTGCCTTTGCGCTCGGCAGCCTGCCGGTTCTGATCGGCTTCGTGGCGCCGGCAAGCTATCTCGTCACCGAGGCATGGAAGCGTTTCCGGTTCAGCGGACTGTCGTCCCGTTTTGCCGATGAGGCTCTGAATACCATCCTCTTTGCCGGACTGGCGACGGCGATCACCCTCGTCCTCGGCCTTGCGGTCGCTTACGCGATGCGCCTTGCTCCGGGACGCCTCTCGCTCTGGTCCTACCGGCTTTCCACGGTAGGTTACGCGGCCCCCGGCACGGTCATCGCCATAGGTGTGCTGATTGCGATTGGCGGCTTCGACCGGTTTGTCGACCAGACCATGCGCGACTGGTTCGGCATATCCACAGGCCTCATTTTCATCGGCAGTGGTGCGGCCCTGATTTACGCCTATTCGGCGCGGTTCCTCACCATTGCGGCTGGCGGCGTTGATGCCGGCCTGAGCCGTATCCCGCAATCCTTCGATCACGCCTCGCGAACGCTGGGACGATCCGCAACACAGACATTCAGACAGATCCATCTGCCGCTTTCAAAGGCATCGCTGGCCGCCGCCGCCTTGCTGATCTTCGTCGATTGCGTCAAGGAACTTCCCGCCACACTCCTGTTACGGCCGCTGAATTTCGAGACTTTCGCAACCCATCTTTACGGTGAGGCGGCGCGTGGCACCTACGAGGAAGCGTCGATTGCGGCCTTGGCGATTGTCGTCATCGGCATCCTGCCGGTCATGCAGCTTGCAAGGATCGGGCGGCGCAAGAGCTGACGCCTGCACCATAAATGACAGGCGCAAAACTGTGCGAGAAGCCAATAAGCTTCAAATCTGCCCAGAAAACGACAAGCATCCGGCCTTAATCCTGATGTAAATACTCAGCTTAATTGAGGTGCTGCGGCCTGCCGTATATAAACGTCGGCCGTGATCTGTTTCGGGGCATATCTTGAAAAATTTGCATGAGATGTTTTTGGGCCGCCTGGCTTTGGGAACGGCTGCCATTGTTTTGATGGCGCCATTGGTAGGTCACGCACAGCAGACGACCGTCCTGCGTGAGATCACCGTCGAGGGGCAGGGCGCGGAAAACGCCACTGGTCCGGTCCGGGGGTACGTTGCGAAGAAAAGCGCGACGGGTTCGAAAACTGAGATGGAAACGAAGGACATTCCCCAGTCCGTATCGGTCGTCGGCCGCAAGGAAATGGATGACCGCGGTGTCGTGACCAAGATCGACGAGGTACTGCGCTACACGCCCGGCGTAACGGCGGAACCTTTCGGCACCGATCCGGATACGGACTGGTTTTACATTCGCGGTTTCCAGGCAACCCAGACCGGCGTGTTTCTGGATGGGCTGAACCTGTTCAGCTACGGTTTCGGCGGTTTCCAGATGGATGCCTATGGTTTGGAGCGGGTGGAGGTGCTGAAGGGACCGGCTTCGGTGCTCTACGGCGGCGCCAATCCCGGCGGCATCGTGCAGATGGTTCGCAAGCGCCCGCAGGATGAGCCGGTCCGCGAAACGGAAATCGGCATCAACAATTTCGGCAATGCTTTCTTCGGTTTCGATCTCGGCGACAAGATCGATGGTGAGGGTGTGTGGAAATACCGCGTCACTGGCAAGGTCTCGGGCGGCGATAATTACACCGACTACTCCGAGGATCTGCGTGGCTTCATCATGCCGCAGATCACCTTCGAGCCGGATGCTCAGACCAGTGCCACGCTCTACGGCTATTTCTCGGCGCTGGATCAGGTGCATGTCGGCAATGGCTTCCTGCCCTATGTCGGGACTGTGGTTGACGCACCTTTCGGCAAGCTCGACCGCAAGGCCTTTTATGGCGAGCCTGATATCGACAATGGTCGCGTCTACCAGTCCATGGTGGGTTACGAAGTCAGCCACGAATTCGACAATGGCTGGAAGATCAGCCAAAACGCCCGCTACGGCCACCTCTACAAGCACGAAACCGGACCCTATGCGGGCGGCTGGGCCAATACCGACGCCAATGGCCAGCCAATCCTCGATGCCACCACCAATGACTATATGCTGACCCGCTTTGGTTATGACGGCCTGTCGAAGGTCGACAGTTTCGGCGTCGACAACCGCGTCGAAGGCCAGTTCGATACCGGTGCTGTCAGCCATTCGTTGCTCTTCGGTCTCGATTATAAATACTACAAGCTGGATCAGGTGCAGGCGTGCTGCGGATCGAATGCGATCGGTGCGCTCAACCCGGTCTATGGTTCGACGCAGGGAACGAATTTCGTCTACGCCAATAACGTGGTGACGCAGCAGCAGATCGGCATCTATGCACAGGACCAGCTGCGTTTCGGCGATGGCTGGCTGGTAACGCTGAACGGGCGCTACGATTACGTCGATACCGAACTGAACAACAGGCTGCCAGCGGGTGTGTCTCGCCGCTCAAATGACGATGCGCTAAGCGGTCGCGCCGGTCTTGCCTATGAATTCGACAATGGCCTGACGCCCTATGTCTCGGCGGCCACCTTCTTCAATCCGCTCATCGATACACTTGCGGATGGCAGCTCCGCCGTACCCGAGGAAGGACATCAGTTCGAGGCCGGTATCAAATACGAGCCGACCTTCTTCGATGGCAGCATCACCGCCTCTGTCTTCAAGCTTGTGAAGGACAACGCCATCGTTTCCTATACCGCCGGCGGCGTAACGACGAGCGGCCAGTTCGGACAGGTGGAGTCTACCGGCTTTGAGCTGGAGGCGAAGGCCAATCTCACCGACAACTGGAAAACCATTGCCTCCTATTCCTATACCGATCTCGATATCACCAAGGACGCCAATCCTAACCTGATCGGCAAATCGCCGTGGATCGTGCCTGCTCACACCGCGTCGCTTTGGGTGGATTACGCCTTCACCGATGATACGTTTGAAGGCCTCAGCATTGGCGGCGGCGTGCGTTATCAGGGCAAGTCCTGGGCAGATGCGGCAAACACGCTGCGTGTTCCGGATGCTGCGGTCTTCGATGCCGCGATCCGCTACGAGAAGAACGACTGGACGGCATCCGTCAACGTCGCGAATGTCTTCGACAAGGAATACGTCAAGAGTTGCGCCGGCGTCTCGGTTTGCGGCTGGGGTGACAGCCGCACCATCACCTTCAAGCTTTCCAAGAAGTGGTAACGGGTAGCTGGCAGTTGCGGGAAAAATAGTTTGCCCCTATAAACATGAATAGTCTTATCATGTTTATAGGGGCGCCTTTGCGCCTTGCGGGATCGAGAGGCCATGGCTTTCCGCGTTCGGATGGAAAATGAGATCGAGGGCTTTGCCGTCATCGGCGGCCCACGCTCGCGGGTGTGGAACGGCATCGTCGCCGATCTCTGGGACGTGCGTTGCGCATCGAAGGCGGGTGGCCGGTATGTCGGCAAGGACCCGCGTTTCGTTTTCCTGCTCGATATGGATGGGACGGATGATGGCCGGTTCATGATGAACCGTAGCCGCCGCGACAATTACGCGTCATCCGAAGCGAACCGCATTTCCTTCGTACCGGCCGACCTGGATGTACATGCGGAACTCAGCAATGTTTCCTTCGTGCGCCATCTCGATCTGCACTTCGATGCGGGATTGCTGGGGGCGCGGCTGGTGCAGGGGTTCGATCCGCACGGGTTGCTCGATCCGCACCTGATGTTCGAGGATGAGCGCCTGCTGGTGCTTGCGCGGCTGATCGCCGCCGAATGTGATAATCCAGACCCTTTGCACGATCTATACGGCGAAAGCCTCGTGCTGGCGCTGTTGACGGATTTCCTCAAGGTGAAGCGGGAGCCGGTCAAAAAACGCAGCAAGCTGGCCTCCTGGCAGTTGAGGGCGGCGACCGATTACATTCGCGAACATTGCCTGCGGTCGATAAGGCTGGAGGAACTGGCAGAACTCACCAACCTGTCGCAATCCCATTTCAGCCACGCCTTTAAGGCGTCGACAGGCGTACCGCCGCATCAATGGCAGATGCAGGCGCGTATCGATCGGGTCAAGGACCTGATGATGCGAACCGACATGGCGCTGACCGACATCGCCATCGCAGCCGGGTTTTCGGATCAGGCGCATTTTTCCCGCGTCTTCCGTAAAATGGTCGGCGTTTCTCCTTCCGTTTGGCAAAAAATCCGCCAATAGGGCTTTTTCCGCGCCTCCTGATCCGCGTCTTCAGTCCGCAGCGCGCGAAAAGCTTCGGAACGAATTTCCGGTGGAGGGGTTTACCAAGCGTAATACTCACGAGGAAAAAACCAAGGAGGAAAGACGTTATGTTGCATCAAGAACCCCGTGCCGGGCAGGACCCTTACGTCAAGGATACACCGAGCCTAATCGCCAGCGACAAGGTTGAGGGCACGCGCGTCTATGGCGCCGATGGCAAGCATATCGGCTCGATCCAGCGGATCATTCTGGAAAAACGCGGCGGCCGTGTCGCCTATGCGGTTTTGAGCTTCGGTGGCTTTTTCGGGATCGGCGACGACTATTATCCGCTGCCGTGGGAAAAGCTCCATTATGACGAAGAGCTTGATGGCTATCGCATCGATCTTACCAAAGAGCAGATCGAAAATGCGCCTCACTTCGCCAACCTGGACGACGACGACCTGCTGCATGCGCGAGACCGCAAGGTTTACGACTACTACGGCGTCGCACCTTACTGGATGTAGATCGAACGAAATATAGCAAGCATGAAAATGGCCCCTTTCGAGGGGCCATTTGTCGTCTGAATATGGTCAGTGCGGATTTTTCTGCATCTCGGAAACCGCATCGGTAAAGCACTTTCGCGCTTCCTCCGGCGATTTACGTCCATCAAGCGCAGCGCGGCAGGCGCTTCTGGCTCTCACGAAACTCAATCCGCGAATTTTGGGCCAGCCTTCCGTCAATAACATCAGTGCCTCGAACGGCCCGGCGATAACGCTTTTGCCCTTCGCCTCGAGATTGACCTCGACAGGCTCTGTCCATCTCTCGTTCTTCATCGTGCACCTCCCAGAGCAACGCGATCCCGAAATACACCCGACAGCAAAGCAACCCATGAACGCAGCCGTGTGTTACCGCTGATTAGAATAAGCGCAAGCGATCGAATTGACAACGGTGATCAACGAAAGCCGAAAAACGACAGAATCGCCAGAACGATGACGACGAGGCCCACGATGTAGATGATCTGGTTCATGATTTTCTCCTTAGCTGGTGTCATCACCATAACGTGAGGGAGAAGATGAGGTTCCAGTCGTCATTACGAATTTAATCACGTACTAAAATATTGTGCGCATCTGATGGTTGTCCCGTCATATGCTGCGCAAATCTCATTTGCGCAGGATCACCCAGATCGCGTGAATGATGCCGGGAATGTAACCGCAAAGCGTGAGCAGGATATTCAACCAGAAATGGAGGCCAAGTCCGACCTGGAGAAACACGCCAACCGGCGGAAGAATGATGGCGATGAGAATACGAAGGACATCCACGATGGCAAGCTTTCCATTTGATTGCGACTTGCTGCTCAACGTGCGGAGGCCTGTTTGGTTTCAAAGGTTTTATGATTGCAGCAGCAGCGCCAAATGACGATTTCCGCCAGTGGACAACGCCGCGCCAAAGACAACTCAATGTCGGAAATGAATTTTTTAGGAAGAAATGGTGCCGCTTACGTGACTCGAACACGTGACCCCGTCATTACGAATGACGTGCTCTACCAACTGAGCTAAAGCGGCCCGATTGTGACCCGTTTGTTACGGATCAGCTTCATGGCGGGCTGATACAGGCAATGCTGACGGATTTCAAGCCTTGAATGCGCGGGTTTCGAAAAATCCGAAAAAAAGCTTTGCCTGCCCGTTGTTTATAGGTGGCTTCAGCCTCTCGCGCAGATGCGCTGTCTGGCTGCCTCATACTCGCGTACCAGCCGATCGACGAGGTCAGCCACCGGCTCCACCACCTTGACCGCGCCGATGCCTTGTCCGGCGCCCCAGATATCCTTCCAGGCCTTTGCGCCGCCGGTGGCGGTTTCGAAGTCCATCTTGGAAGGGTCTGCTTCCGGCAGGTTGTCGGGGTCCATGCCTGAGGCGACGATCGAGCTTTTCAGGTAGTTGCCGTGTACGCCCGTGAAATAGTTCGAATAAACGATGTCCTTGGCCTGTGCCTCCACGATCGCCTGCTTGTAAGCGTCGGAGGCCCTGGCTTCCTGCGTCGCGATGAAGGGGGAGCCTATATAGGCCATATCCGCGCCCATGGCCTGCGCCGCAAGGATGGAGCCGCCATTGGCGATGGCGCCAGCCAGCAGCAGGGGACCATCGAACCATTCGCGGATTTCCTGAACCAGGGCGAAGGGTGAAAGCGTGCCCGCATGTCCGCCGGCACCCGTTGCCACTGCAATCAGCCCGTCCGCGCCCTTGCGGATGGCGGAGCGGGCGTGGCGATCGTTGATGACATCATGCAGCACGATACCGCCATAGGAATGCACGGCCGCATTGACTTCCGGTACTGCACCGAGCGAGGAAATCACCACCGGCACCTTGTATTTGACGCAGAGGCCGAGATCGTGTTCCAGCCGCCGGTTGGACATATGTACGATCTGGTTGACGGCGAAAGGAGCGGCCGGGCGCTCGGGGTTGGCCCTGTTGTGGGCGGCCAGATCCTCGGTGATCATTGCCAGCCATTCGTCCAGCTGGCTTTCGGGCCGCGCATTCAGCGCCGGGAAAGCGCCGATGACACCCGCCTTGCATTGCGCCAGCGTCAATTGCGGATGCGAAATAATGAATAGCGGTGACGCTATGACCGGAAGACGCAGATTGTCTTTCAGCACGGACGGCAGCATGTCTCCTCCCACGGATTACGTTTACGCGCACGTAAGTCAATATCGTGTTCGGCGGCGGATTGAAAGCGAAAACAGCGTCGCACTGGTCCGGCAGACCTGCGCTCGCAGCGCCACAATGGATCGATTTTCCCCAAGGCAATCCGGTCTTTATCGCAAACGATGCTTGCGGAGGCGCGGCATAGCCGTTACCGAATCGTAAACCAATGGCGCACTGCCACATATTTTTTGCGAAGAGCAGTAGAATAAGGATCGGTCGTGAGCGGACTGGAAACGGCAATCAGAAATGCTCTGGAAAAATCGGACAGATCGAACGCCGAAGTTCGTGCACGAATTTACCAATCGTCCCGTCAGGCACTGGAAGCGGGCCTGCGCAAGCAGGGCATAGACGACCCGCAGATTGTGGGCCAGCAGCGCCAGCGGCTCGAAAGCCTGATCCATGTTATAGAGAATGAAGAGCGGAATCGTCTTCTGGACAGGGTGGAGCAGCAGTTGCGGCCGCCTGCGCCGGAAAGTGCGGCGCATGACGGCCCCTCGGTCGATCCCGTCTCACAATCGCAGCATCACGGCGATATGGCCGTCGAGCCGGAATTGCGTGGCGAAACGCGCGACGTGCGGCCGGGCGCCGCTGCCGCTCCGGAACCTCTGAGTGCTGGACGTCGTAATGGAAAACCGCCAAGAAGAGGCTCCAGCGCAGGTGACGCCTCGCTCGCGTTTCGTCCGGAAGGTGCCGTTGGCCGCCGCAAGCGTCGCGGACTTTTCGCCCGGCTTTTCATGCTCGTGACACTGCTTGCCTTTGTTGGTTTCGGCGCCTGGTGGGTCTATTCCTCCGGCCTGCTGCTCACGCCGGAGCAGCGCGATACCAGCGTGCCCAATCCGCCGGCACAAGTCCAGGCGGAGGACTTCAACGGTACTGAGCCCGCGCCGAGCCTTTCCGCCGGCCGCGGTTTTTCCGACGACTGGGTGGAAGTATTTAATGCGGAGCGCGGCAGTTCCGGAGTTTCGGCAGGCCCCCGCGCCAATGTCGAGAACATCGCCACACCCGCCGGCAAGGCGATACGGGTGACGTCGAGAAGCGTCTCTCAGGACGGCGCAATCAGCGTCGAGGTTCCGGTGGAAGTGATGCGCGACATGGCGGGTAAATCCTCGACCATCTCGATCACGCTGCAATCCTCCAGCGATCGGCAAACGCAGGTTTCCGTAGCATGCGATTTCGCCACGTTGGGCGATTGCTCCCGTCACCGTTTCACGGCCACGGCCGAGCGTGCGGATATGCTGCTGAACACGACGTTCGAGCGTTCGCTTGCCCCGAATGCGCCCGGCAAGATCTTCATCAACAGCGATATCGATGGCAATGCCCGCCCGGTGAACCTGTACTCCGTGCGCATTTTGCCGGGTCAGTAAGAATCCAGCAAGAAGAGGGAACAAGCGCCGCAGCCGGGGCGCTTGTTGACGTCTCCCAGTCTTATTTCAGAAAACCCGGTCCTGATCCAAGGATCTTGTCGTCGATTTCGCCAATCGCCTTTTTGTCCTTGCCGTCGTAGTCAAGCGTATTGAGGATGTGGCGAATGAGGTTCACCCTCGCACGGCGTTTGTCGTTGGCGCGCACCACCGTCCACGGGGCGACATCGGTGTGGGTCTTTTCCAGCATCTCGTCGCGCTTTTGTGTGTAGTCGTCCCACTTCGTCAGCGCGGCGATATCCATGTCGGAAAGCTTCCAGCATTTCAGCGGGCTGTGGCGACGGTCATGGAAGCGCTCGATCTGCGTTTCGCGGCCGATATCAAGCCAGAACTTGAACAGATGAACACCCTCGTGGACCAGCATCTTTTCGAGGCGTGGTGTTTCCTTGAGAAAGCGCTTGTGCTCTTCCGGGGTGCAGAAGCCCATGACAGGCTCCACCCCGGCGCGGTTATACCAGGAACGGTCGAAGAGGACGAATTCTCCAGCCGTCGGGAAATGCGAGATATAGCGCTGGAAATACCATTGGCCACGCTCGGTCTCGGTTGGTTTGGTCAGCGCCACGACACGGGCATAGCGGGGGTTGAGGTAAGCGTGGGCCGCAAAGATCGCGCCGCCCTTTCCGGCGGCATCGCGTCCTTCGAAGACAGCCATCACCCGTTTGCCGGTGGCCTGCAGCCAGAACTGCACCTTGACCAGCTCCACCTGCAGCGCCTCGAGGGTGGCGTCGTATTCCTCCCGCTTCATCTTTTTGTCGTAAGGAAAATCTCCGGCGGAAAGCTTCTTCTCCTCCACCCAGTCGGGAAGAACCGGATCGTCGATGTCGAAGCTGCGCAGCTTGCCGCCAATGGTGATCTCCACCGATCGCTTCTTCGTTTCTTCGCCCATGCTTTCCTCCTGATGTTGTTGTGTAAAGGCAACTCGCTGCCAATGAGTTCATATCCACCCGCATAATTCAAGTGAAAGAGGATTGGTTAGCCGGAGTGCTACCGCAGTGACGATTGCGGCGCAGATTTTGCGCATATACGCTGTGGAAAATACGCGATGATGAATCTCTGTCATGAAGCTGGCCTATGAGACTCCGATGCGCTGTCAGGTGAAAGTGGAAAGTGTGCTGAAATGGCAGTCATGAAAGGCGAGAGTGGATTGAAGCTTTTTGCGAAAAAGCTTGGCCGAAACTGGTTGCCTGTTCTCGTCGTCAGCATGCTTGCCGTCGCTGCCGTTTCTGAGTTGCAAACACCCTACATGCCCGCCGTGTTGTGGCTCTGCGCCGTCATCGCTATTTTGACCGCTCGGCAAAAGCCGGAGGAGCCGGCTAAGGATGAAACCGCAGCTGCTGAGGCGGAAGAACCTGATGTGCCCGGCGAAAACGTCATTTCCGGGGTGAGGGCGGGTCTGGCCGTTCTGGATACGCCGGTCTTCATCCTCGATAAAAACGCAGGCGTTCTTTATCAGAACGGCGCGGCGGAACGCGCCTTTGGCCAGCTTCCGGCCGGCGCGCATATTTCCGCTCGGCTGCGTTCGCCGGGCTTGCTGGATGTCATTCGCGAAACCATCACCACCGGCCAGCCCAACCAGGTCGAGCATTCCGAGCGTTTTCCCTCAGAGCGGGTCTTCATCGTCCGCATTGCCCGGGCGGATGCGGGAGAGGCGGCGGGTCCACCGTTCTACATCCTGTCGTTCCGCGATGTTTCGGAGCTTCGCCGCATCGACCGCATGCGCAGCGACTTCGTCGCCAATGCAAGCCATGAATTGCGCACCCCGCTCGCCTCGCTGCGCGGTTTCATCGAAACCATGCAGGGGCCGGCCCGCAACGACCCCAAAGCGCAGGAACGTTTCCTCGCCATCATGCTGGATCAGGCCACACGCATGAGCAGGCTAGTGGATGACCTCATGTCGCTTTCAAGGCTGGAATTGCGGGCGAATATTGCGCCGGATCAGAAGGTCGATCTCGTCCCAGTCATCGGCCATGTCCGGGATGCGTTGCTGCCACTCGCCAACGAGCTGGATGTGGTTATTACGCTGCATCTGCCCGACCGGCCGGCAGAAGTGCAGGGCGACCGCGACGAACTGGTGCAAGTGTTTCAGAACCTCGTTGAAAATGCTTGTAAATATGGCCAGGAAGGCAAGGTCGTGGATGTCTGGCTGCGTGCCGAACCCGGTAAGCCGGTGGAGGTGAGCGTCATTGACAAGGGGCCGGGCATTCCTGCTGAACATGTGCCGCGTCTGACGGAACGGTTTTACCGCGTCAGTGTCGCTGACAGTCGCTCCAAAAAAGGGACCGGCCTCGGGCTTGCCATCGTCAAGCACATCCTCACTCGCCACCGCGCCCGCCTCATCATTAAATCGGAACTGGGCAATGGCACGGACTTTACCGTCAGATTCTGACATAGAGTACGTTACAGTCTTTGGCTTCGAAAAATTTTATAAATAAAATCAATAATTTAGTCTGTCACAAATCTTTCACCGAAGTGACATAAAAGGAAGTGGTTACGGTGGTTAAGAAGAGACCGCCGAGCGCATGCTAAGAGCGTCTGCCGCTATCGGCTGCGTCCACAAACAAGCCCACGACGGGAGAGACAAATGAACTTCGTTAAATTTTCCGCAGCAGCTCTGGTGGCTTCTGTCGCCTTCGCTGGCGCCGCCGCTGCTCGCGACCAGATCCAGGTTGCTGGTTCCTCCACGGTTCTGCCCTATGCCAAGATCGTTGCCGAAACTTTTGCTGAGACTTTCCCGAACTTCAAGGCTCCGGTTGTTGAGTCTGGCGGCACGGGCGGCGGTCTGAAGGCGTTCTGCTCCGGCGTCGGCGAAGGCACCATCGACATTGCAAACGCTTCGCGCCCGATCAAGAGCGACGAACTTGCCGCTTGTAAGGCCGCTGGCGTTGCCGACGTTCAGGAAGTGAAGATCGGCTACGACGGCATCGTCTTCGCAATGGACTCTTCCAACAAGGACATCAAGCTCGAGCCGAAGGATCTGTACCTCGCGCTCGCCGCTGAAATCGTCAAGGATGGCAAGCTCGTTGCCAACCCTTACAAGAAGTGGTCGGAAATCAACAAGGAACTGCCTGATGTAGCGATCGCCGCTTACATTCCGGGTTCCAAGCACGGCACACGCGAAGTCTTCGAAGAGAAGATCATGGCTGACGGCTGCAAGGAAGCCAAGGCGACCGACGCCATCAAGGCGCTGATCACCGACGCCAAGCAGGCTGCTGCCAAGTGCGTTGCAGTTCGCAAGGACGGCGCTGCAGTCGACATCGACGGCGACTACACCGAGACGCTTGCCCGCATCGACGCCAACAAGACCGGCCTCGGCGTTTTCGGCCTGGCATTTTATGAAAACAACGCTGACCGCCTGAAAGTTGCGACCGTCAGCGGCGTTGTTCCGTCCACGGAAACCGTTGCCAGCGGCAAGTACCCGGTTTCGCGCCCGCTGTTCTTCTACGTGAAGAAGGCTCACTTGGGCGTTATCCCGGGCCTCAAGGAATATGTCGAGTTCTTCGTTTCTGACGAAATGATCGGCCCCGACTCCCCGCTCGCAAACTACGGCCTCGTTGCCGCTCCGGAAAAAGAACGCGAAGAAATTCGCTCCAAGTTCGCTGCCGGCGCTTCGATGTAATAAACAAGGAGGGGTGCGGCCTGCCGCACCCCTCTCTCCGCTCCGGTACCGTTGTGCTTAAGGCGGCTGTCTCCGGTTGACAGTTCCCATCCATCGCCGTCCACATAATTGTTGATGGATTACAGATGGATAGGATGTATCAACCTTGACGCTTGCCAGACTTTGTTACAGTCAGGCGGCAAGCATCTCTGGATGGTCCAGCGGTCTCGTTTTGATGACTTTTTGATTTGCCCGATATCGCACCGTGCTCTTGAGGCACGACGAGGGAACTCTAATGAACACATCGATCCTTTTGCTGATACTGGTGTTGATCGGCATCGGCAGTTATCTGCTCGGCAGCCGCCGCGCCGTTGCTTTGTCTGGTGGGCGTCCCTCCAGCATGCATTCCCGTGCCGGTTATCACGGTTCCTACGCTGTCGTCTGGGCGGTGCTGCCTGCGGCGCTCATTCTCTGTATCTGGCTTGTTATCAGCCCGCTGATCGTTACCTCTGCGGTGCGTGGCGAATTTCCCGAAGATGTGCGCTCCCAATCCGAAGCGCAGCAGAGCCTGACCTATGGCATGGTAACGTCCATCGCCCGCGGTCTTCAACGTCTGACGCCGGAAGAAACCGCAAAGGTTGATGCGGATACGGCTGCGGTAAGATCGCTTCTTGCATCGAAGGGCGTGGCAATTGCCGGCGAACCCCAGCGTTTCATGGTCGATGCCGCCCAGACGCTGAATGCGATGACCTCCACCAGCCGCCTGGGCATGATCGCCACCGTGCTGCTGGCCGCATTCGCCGGTGCCGCTTATGCACTGCGTTCAATCGCGCCGCGTTTTCGGGCGCGCAACAGGGTGGAGCGGGTCATTCTCGCGGCTCTGGTCGTCGCGTCGTCCATCGCCATCCTGACGACCATCGGCATCGTCCTTTCGATGCTTTCGGAAGCAATCCAGTTCTTTACCATGGTTCCGGCGCACCAGTTCTTCTTCGGAACGGTATGGGATCCGCGTTTTGCCGCTGCCGGTGCGACCGACTCTTCCGGCCAGTTCGGCCTGATCCCGCTGCTCGCCGGCACGCTCTATATTGGTTTCGTCGCCATGCTGGTCGCCGTTCCGGTCGGGCTGTTTTCGGCGATCTATATGTCGGAATATGCGACGCCGCGCCTTCGCTCGATAGTAAAGCCGTTGCTCGAGGTGCTCGCGGGCATCCCGACGATCGTCTACGGCTTCTTCGCGCTGACGACTGTTGGTCCTTTCCTGCGAGATATTTCTACGCAGATCAGCGGTCTTGCGACAGGCAACTACGCCAACTTCATCCAGGCGCAGAGCGTCATCACCGCCGGCTTCGTCATGGGCATCATGCTGATCCCTTATGTTTCGTCGCTGTCTGACGACATCATCACCGCCGTGCCGCGTTCGTTGCGCGATGGCTCTCTCGGTCTCGGCGCCACGCGCTCTGAAACCATCAAGAAGGTCATCCTTCCCGCCGCTCTTCCCGGCATCGTCGGCGCCGTGCTGATGACGGCGTCGCGTGCGATCGGCGAGACCATGATCGTGGTTCTTGCGGCTGGTGTCGCTGCCCGCCTGCAGCTCAACCCCTTCGAACCCATGACAACAGTGACGGTCAAGATTGTCAGCCAGCTGACGGGTGACCTTGAGTTTACCTCGCCGCAAACGCTGGTGGCCTTCGCGCTGGGCATAACTCTTTTTGCAATCACGCTTTGCCTGAATATCTACGCGCTTTACATCGTGCGCAAATACCGGGAGCAATATGAATGACCGACATCGTTTCCCCGGCGGCCGGTGCTGCCGCCGTGAACAAGGCCACGCGCCGTGATATCGGCATCAAGCGTCGCTATGCAGCTGAACGCCGCTTCCGCGCCTATGGATTGGCAGCAATCTCGTTCGGCCTCATCTTCCTCTTTCTGCTGCTCTGGTCGGTCGTATCCAAGGGTCACACCGCCTTCCAGCAGACGATGATCACCGTTCCGGTCGAGTTTTCCGAACTGATCATCGATCCAAAGAACGAGCGCGCAACCAATCCGGCAAAGCTGATGACGGCCAACTACCCCGTCCTCGCCCGTGATGCGGTGGCAAAGGTTCTCGGCGTCGCGCCGACGGATAAGGCCGGTCTTCGCGCCGTCAACGTCATGATCTCCGACAGCGTACGCACCCAGCTGCGTGATATCGTCGTCGCCGATCCGTCCGTCATCGGCACCACGCGCAGCGTCACGCTTCTGGCGTCGGGTGATGTCGACAGCGCCTTCAAGGGCCAGGTCGACATGTCGGGGGATGAAGCAAACCGCCGTATCTCGAACCAGCAGCTCGGCTGGATGAACCAGCTCGTGGAAAGCGGACAGCTTGGCAAGCATTTCAATACCGGCATCTTCGTCAACGGCGCTTCGAGCCGTCCGGAAGCCGCGGGTGTTGGCGTTGCGCTGATCGGCTCGTTCTACATGATGCTGATTGTGCTGGTGCTGTCGCTGCCGATCGGTGTTGCGGCCTCCATCTATCTGGAGGAATTTGCCCCCAAGAACCGGTTGACGGACCTTATCGAGGTCAACATCAACAATCTGGCGGCTGTTCCCTCCATTGTTTACGGTCTGCTCGGTCTCTCCGTCTTCATCAACTTCATGGGCTTTCCACGCTCGGCCTCGCTGGTCGGTGGCCTCGTCCTGACGCTGATGACGCTGCCGACGATCATCATCGCCACCCGCGCTGCATTGAAGGCCGTGCCGCCGTCGATCCGCGCCGCCGCACTCGGTCTTGGCGCTTCCAAGATGCAGACGATTTTCCATCACGTCCTGCCGCTGGCAATGCCTGGCATTCTGACCGGCACCATCATCGGTCTCGCCCACGCACTGGGCGAAACGGCGCCGCTGCTTCTGATCGGCATGGTGGCATTCGTCGCGAACTATCCGACAACGCCTATGGATCCGTCCACGGCCCTGCCGGTGCAGATTTACATGTGGGCGAACGAAGCTGAGCGCGCCTTTGTCGAACGGACATCTGGCGCTATCATCATCCTGCTTCTGTTCCTCATTCTCATGAATGTTGGCGCAATCCTGTTGCGTCGCCGCTTTGAGCGGCGCTGGTAGAGGGAGCTAGAGCAATGAACATGTTGTCGGAAGCAGCAGTTGAAAAGGCGCTGGACAAGAAAATGAATGAAGTCTCATACAAGATGATCGGCAAGGATGTTTCGGTTTATTACGGCGAAAAGCGCGCGCTTTACGACGTGAACCTCAATGTCCGCGAAAACACGGTGACTGCACTTATCGGCCCGTCCGGTTGCGGTAAATCCACTTTCCTGCGCACCTTGAACCGCATGAACGACACGATCGACGGTTGCCGGGTCACCGGCAAGATCACGCTCGATACCGACGATATCTACGATCAGCAGATCGACGTCGTGGAACTGCGTGCCCGCGTCGGCATGGTGTTCCAGAAGCCGAACCCGTTTCCGAAGACGATTTATGAGAACATCGCCTACGGCCCGCGTATCCATGGTCTCGCCCGCAACAAGGCAGATATGGACCAGATCGTCGAGCATAGCCTGCAGAAAGCGGGTCTCTGGAACGAGGTGAAGGATCGTTTGCTGGAATCCGGCACGGGCCTCTCCGGTGGCCAGCAGCAGCGTCTGTGCATCGCACGCGCGGTTGCCGTCAGCCCGGAAGTGATCCTGATGGACGAGCCGTGCTCGGCGCTGGATCCGATCGCGACTGCGAAGGTCGAGGAACTGATCCACGAACTGCGCACCAACTACACCATCGTCATCGTCACGCACTCCATGCAGCAGGCGGCGCGCGTTTCCCAGCGTACGGCCATGTTCCATCTTGGTCATCTTGTCGAAGAAAACGAAACCGACAAGATGTTCACCAATCCGGACGACCAGCGCACGCAGGACTACATCATGGGCCGCTTCGGCTGATCCCCGGCCGGTGCTTTATCGTAACCGTACAAGACTGGTGCCTCTGCCGTGCCCCGCTGTTGGGCACGCGCATGCAGGCCAAGCCGGAGGAATAGACCATGACACAGACAACGACCCATTCGCATATCCTGTCTGCCTATGACGACGAACTGAAGTTTCTGACGCGCCGCATCGCCGAAATGGGCGGTCTTGCCGAGCAGATGTGCGGTGACGCCGTGCGCGCACTCGTCAATTCCGATGCTGCGCTCGCGCAGAAAGTCATTTCGGACGATACCATTCTCGACCACGCTGAGCGCGAAATCGGCGACAAGGCGATCGTAACCATCGCCAAGCGTCAGCCGATGGCGGCAGACCTTCGCGAGATCATCGGCACCCTGCGTATCGCCGCCGATCTCGAACGCGTCGGCGATCTTGGCAAGAACACGGCCAAGCGCGTTATCGCTGTCGCCGGCACCGGCGTTCCGCGCAAGCTCGCCCGCGGCATCGAGCATCTGTCCGACCTGGCGCTGGTGCAGCTCAAGGAAGTCCTCGACGTCTATTCCACGCGTTCCGCCGAAAAGGCCAATGCGATCCGTGAACGCGACGAGGAAATCGATGCCATGTACACGTCGCTCTTCCGGGAGCTTCTGACCTACATGATGGAAGACCCGCGCAACATCACCACCTGCACGCATCTTCTGTTCTGCGCCAAGAACATCGAGCGTATCGGCGATCATGCGACCAATATCGCAGAGACGATCTATTACATGACCACCGGCAGCCAGCCGGAGGGCGAGCGTCCGAAGGACGACAGTTCCAACACGCTTGGTTCGGTGACCGAGTAACAGACAAGCAGAAGCTTGCGGAGTTCAGCATATGGTGCCCAAGATTGCAGTTGTGGAAGACGAGGAAGCGTTGAGCGTCCTGCTTCGTTACAATCTCGAGGCTGAGGGATACGACGTCGACACGATACCCCGTGGCGATGAGGCGGAAATCAGGCTGCAGGAGCGCATTCCGGATCTTCTCATCCTGGACTGGATGTTGCCCGGTGTCTCCGGTATCGAACTATGCCGGCGCTTGAGAATGCGGCCGGAAACAGAACGCCTGCCCATCATCATGCTGACGGCGCGTGGCGAAGAGAGCGAACGGGTTCGCGGTCTCGCTACCGGCGCTGACGATTATGTCGTCAAGCCGTTCTCGACGCCGGAACTCATGGCCCGGGTCAAGGCCATGTTGCGCCGGGCCCGTCCCGAGGTTCTGTCGTCGGTGCTCAAATGCGGCGATATCGAACTGGATCGCGAGACCCATCGCGTTCACCGCAAAAGCCGCGAAGTGCGCCTCGGCCCGACGGAATTCCGCTTGCTGGAATTCCTGATGACGTCGCCGGGTCGGGTGTTTTCCCGCTCGCAATTGCTGGATGGCGTCTGGGGTCATGATATCTATGTCGACGAGCGCACTGTCGATGTGCACGTCGGACGTCTGCGCAAGGCCCTGAATTTCTCGCACATGCAGGATGTCATCCGCACGGTGCGTGGCGCGGGATATTCTATGGAAGCCTGAGCGACGCGGAACCAGGTGGTTTCGCTGGCGAAGTAGTGCACCAAAAAATCAGGAAGCCCGAAATCTGAAACGATTTCGGGCTTTTTCAATATGAATATCCGCCAAACTCGATGCCATTGTCCGTTTTGACCGGAGGAGATCGGCGGCGCGTTGAGATCCGGATAGAAGGGTCACGCCCAATAGTAAGGGGAAAGGGTGTGGCCTGCCATCAAGTCGCCCCAGAAAGCGGCTTGATTTTTGTCATAAAAAAAACGGGCCCGAAGGCCCGTAATTTTTGAGTGCTGAATGCGTGCCGCAACACTCAAGCCTTGCGGCGCTCGCTCACCGGCTGGTAGGCGAGTTTCGCATGGAACTTGCAATAGGGCGAAGATTCCAGCGCTTCACAACCGCAGAAATGGAAGTCGTCCTTCAGCGGATCGCCAACCGGCCATTTGCAGGTGCGCTCGGTCAGTTCCGTCAGCGTCAGGCGACGGGAAATCGGCGTGACAACGTTCTTGGAAGGAACGTAATCGAGCACCTGCGCGGTCTCGATATCGATCTCCTCGTGCAGCGCCGTTGCCGCGTTCGAACGGGTGAGGATACGCGCCGGTGCCGCGTTGACGCGACCTGCGAAAGTCGTCGCGCGCGGGGCAGGGGCAGCTGTGCGCTTCGGCGCGGAGCGTGCCGAAGTCACTGGACCGCCAGCCTTGACGCGTCCCGGCAGATTGAGACGATGGACCTTGCCGATCACGGCATTACGGCTGACGCCGCCCAGCTGCGCTGCAATCTGGCTGGCGCTAAGGCCCTCGGACCACAATTTCTTGAGCTTTTCGACTCGTTCGTCTGTCCAGTTCATGCCGCTTCTCCGCTTGTCGCGTGTATTTTCGGCAGAATCCCTCTCCGTCTCGCGCGCATGCCGCAAGCGTGGTTTCCGCCTGATTTTCGGTGACTAGTTCCGCCGCAATGCAGTCTAGTAATTAGCGATTAACCTAGTGCCAGCCCGACTCCGTGGCAAGAGTCGCGGGAATCATCTGGAATCGATTTTCCGGTTTTCCCCAACTTGCTGGCGTATTGAGTCTGAAAGGCAACACCTTGGGGCTGGCCCGCCGCCGCATACTAGTGCTTGAGAAGCCCGGGAAACGCTGACTTTTGTTGACATCGGCAAACGAAGTGACAATAGTGCCCCTGCCGCCGCAAGGCGGCATTTTGATTTTCAGGCGAGGGATAACCCCGCAAGCCTATTGACAACAGTTTGACAGCGCATCTGCGCAAGGAGTGATACAGCCATGGCCGAAGCCGGCGCGCCATTGTTTGATACGTTTTCAAGAGCCCCCCTGCGCTTCGAGCGCGGTGAGGGTGTATGGCTGTTCACGGAAAGCGGCGAGCGATATCTGGATTTTGCGGCCGGTGTCGCTGTCAACTCGCTGGGCCACGCCCATCCTCACCTCGTTGATGCGATCAAGACGCAGGCCGAGAAGGTCTGGCACGTCTCGAACCTTTATGAAGTGCCGGGACAGGAAAAACTCGCCAGGCGCCTGACGGAAGCGACTTTCGCGGACAAGGTATTCTTCACAAATTCAGGCGCGGAAGCCCTGGAATGCGCCATCAAGACCGCCCGCCGTTATCACTATACCAAGGGCCATCCGGAGAAGTTCCGCATCGTGTCCTTCGAAGGCGCTTTCCATGGCCGTACACTGGCGACGATCGCCGCGGGTGGCCAGCAGAAATACCTCGAAGGTTTCGGTCCCAAGGTCGAAGGTTTCGATCAGGTTCCGTTCGGTGATGTCGATGCCCTCAAGGCCGTCATCACGGCTGAGACTGCAGCACTTCTGATCGAGCCCATCCAGGGCGAGGGCGGCATTCGCTCGCCCAGCAAGGAATTCCTGCAAATTCTGCGCGGATTGTGCGACGAGCACGGCCTGCTGCTGATTTTCGATGAGGTCCAGACGGGTGTCGGCCGCACAGGCAAGCTGTTTGCTTATGAACATACCGGTGTTGCGCCCGATATCATGGCGGTCGCCAAGGGTATCGGTGGCGGTTTCCCGCTCGGCGCATGCCTTGCCACGGCAGATGCCGCTTCCGGCATGATGGCGGGCGTACATGGCACCACCTATGGCGGCAACCCGCTGGCCATGGCAGTCGGCAATGCCGTGCTTGACGTCGTTCTCTCCGAAGGTTTTCTCGAGAAGGTCCGTGACGTCGCGCTGGTCTTCCGGCAGGGTCTGGCCTCGCTCAAGGACCGTTATCCTGACGTGATCGAGGAAATTCGCGGCGAAGGTCTGCTTCTGGGCATCAAGGCGAAGATTCCTTCGGGCGAATTGCTGCAGGCCATGCGCGCAGAGCATCTGCTTGGCGTTCCTGCGGGCGACAATGTCATCCGTCTTCTGCCGCCGCTCGTCACCACGGCGGAAGAGGCCCGTGAGGGTCTTGCACGTATCGACGCGGCTGCCGCCTCCCTGACGGTTGCGAAACAGGCAAAAAGCGCCTGAAAAAATCAAGAGCGGGCCTCTCTTCAGGGGCTCGCAAGCATGGGACAGATTAGAATGGGTTCACCAAAACATTTTCTGGACCTCTCGGCCGTCGGGTCGGAGGATCTGCGGACAATTCTTGATGATGCGCGCACGCGCAAGATTGCCACCAAAACCGGCACGGCGGAAAAGCCGCTTGCTGGCAAGATGCTGGCAATGATTTTCGAAAAACCGTCCACACGCACCCGCGTCTCCTTCGATGTCGGCATGCGCCAGCTCGGCGGTGAGACCCTGTTCCTGTCGGGCACGGAAATGCAGCTGGGCCGCGCGGAAACGATTGGCGATACGGCCAAGGTTTTGTCGCGCTATGTCGATGCCATCATGATCCGCACCACGGATCACTCGCGTCTGCTCGAGCTTGCCGAACACGCCACCGTGCCTGTTATCAATGGCCTGACGGACGACACGCATCCCTGCCAGATCATGGCGGATATATTGACGTTCGAAGAACATCGCGGCCCGGTCAAGGGCAAGACCATTGCCTGGACGGGTGACGGCAATAACGTGCTGCATTCGTTCGTGGAAGGCTCCGCCCGTTTCGGTTACCGCATGGCGATGGCAGTCCCGATGGGTTCGGAACCGCACGACAAGTTCCTGAACTGGGCACGCAACAATGGTGGCGAAATCTCGCTGTACCACGATGCCGACAAGGCAGTGGCGGGCGCTGATTGCGTCGTCACCGATACCTGGGTGTCCATGAACCAGGAACACAAGGCGCGCGGCCACAATATCTTCCAGCCTTATCAGGTCAATGAAGCGCTGATGGCGAAGGCCAACAAGGAAGCGCTGTTCATGCACTGCCTGCCGGCGCATCGCGGCGAGGAAGTAACGGATGCAGTGATCGACGGGCCGCAATCGGTGGTCTTCGACGAGGCGGAAAACCGGCTCCATGCGCAGAAGTCCATTATCGCATGGTGCATGGGCGTCATCTGACCGCTATCGGCCGGGTGCTTGAACTCGGCGATGCACATTCCCATCTGTGGGGCTTCGAAGACGCTCGTCGGCTTTTCGCTGGCGGGCCACCTCACGATTTGCACGATTTTCCCCGGAGGCGGTTTCGCTTCCCGGATCTCTGTGCGACAAGCTGAAAAAGTACATTTTAAAAGCCGGACTTTTGGACGGTAGCGGCGCAACGGCTGCGCCAAGGAGTTATGACATGGCAGATGTAACGGTTGAACTGGACAATCTCGATTTAGCTGGCGACGACAAGGTTGTGCCCTTTCAGGTCGAAGGTCTGGACGTGCGCGGTCGCGCCGTACAGGTCGGGCCGCTGTTGAATGCCATCCTCGAACGTCACGAATATCCCGAGATTGTCGCCCGCCTGCTCGCGGAAGCAACGGTTCTGACGGCGCTGATCGGCACATCCCTGAAATTTTCCGGCAAGCTGACTGTGCAGACCAAGGGCGACGGCCCGGTTGACCTTCTGGTGGCGGATTTCACCGCGCCCGAGAGCATGCGCGCTTATGCCCGTTTCGATGAGGAGCGGCTGGCGGAAGCTGTTGCTGCGGGGCAAACCTCGCCCGAACAACTGCTCGGAACCGGCATTCTGGCCTTCACCATCGATCAGGGCGTCGGCATGCAGCCTTATCAGGGCATCGTGCCGCTGGACGGTTCTTCGCTGGAAGAAATCGCCGGGGTTTATTTCCGTCAGTCGGAACAGCTTCCCACCCGCGTGCGCCTCGGCGTTGCCCAGTTCTTCGACCGTGACGGCGAAGGGAAGCCACGCCATAGCTGGCGTGCAGGCGGCGTGATTGCCCAGTTCCTGCCGCAGGCGCCCGAGCGTTTGCGCATGCGCGATCTCCATGGCGGTGACGGCGACGAGGGCGATTATGAAGTGGCGGAGGACGATGCCTGGACAGAGGCAGTGTCGCTGCTGAATACGGTGGATACCGACGAGCTGACCGATCCGCAGGTGCCAGTGGAGCGTCTGCTTTACAGGCTTTTCCACGAGAGCGGCGTTCGCATCTACGATCCGCAGGTCATTTTCGACCGTTGCAGCTGTTCACGGGACAAGATCAAGGGTGTGCTGTCCGGTTTCACCGCCGAAGAGATCAAGGCGAGTGAGCAAGACGGTGCGATTGCCGTGACGTGCGAGTTCTGCTCCACGACCTATCGCTACGATCTCAGCGAGTTTGAAAACGTCTGACGAGGAGAGCCGCGCTTGTGAATGGCGCGGCTTTTTTGTCAGTTCAGCACCCGCAACAGGCCGGGTGAATCCAGTGAAAAGGCGGGGATGGTGACATTGAACACCTCGCCTTTGTCCGTTTCCATTTCATAGTGGCCAAACATAAGGCCTGACGGCGTATCCAGCGGGCAGCCGGATGAATATTCGTAACTGTCGCCGGGGTTCAGATGCGGTTTTTCGCCGACGACACCCGGCCCGTAGACCTCATCCACCTGTCCGTTCTGGTCGGTGATGTGCCAATAGCGGTTGACGAGTGTTATCGGAACATCAGAATTGTTCGAGATCACGACTTTATAGCCCCAGACATAACGATCGTCATCCGGGTCGGACTGCTCCTCGAGATAATACGGATCGACCGTTACCTCGATATCCCTTGTCAGAGCACGATACATACGCGCCACACCTCGATATTTTCCCTGCTGCCATCATCCTACACTACAGGTTCTGGCTATCGTCAAGAAAATGAATGACTTGACGACCACGTGCATCTTCTGTTGCGCCGTTTTTTCACCGTTAGGGATAACGGTAAAGGTAAATATTGGTTGCCCGACGCGGGCTTTCACCCAGGCGGGATGCGTGCCATGGCCCGACGGGGAAGTCGGGCCATGGCGGTATGTCGACTGAATCCTTAAACTGAAACGGCCGCAAGACCCTTCGCCAGATCTTCCAGCAGATCGTCCGTATCTTCGATACCGCAGGAAAGACGCAAGGTCCCGCCGGAAATACCGAGTTCGGCACGCGCCTCGTCGGTCAGGTTCTTGTGCGTCGTGGTGCCAGGGTGGGTAATGAGGCTCTTGGCATCGCCGAGATTGTTGGAAATCTTCACGATATCAAGCGCGTTCTGCAGTGCGAATGCCGCTTCCTTGCCACCCTTCAGTTCGAAAGCCACGAGCGTCGAGCCGCCCGACATCTGCCGCGCGATGATGTCTGCCTGCGGATGGTCGGCGCGACCAGGATAGATCACTTTGGCAACCTTGCCGCTGTCGGCGAGGAAATCGGCGATCTTCGAGGCATTGGCCGTCTGCTGCTTGACACGCAGCGGCAGGGTTTCGATGCCCTTCAGCAGCGTCCAGGCATTGAACGGCGACATGGCTGGGCCGGTGTGGCGGAAATAGTCCTGCAGCTCTTCCTCAATCCACTTCTTGTCGGAAAGGATCACGCCGCCAAGGCAACGGCCCTGACCGTCAATGTGCTTCGTCGCCGAATAAACGACGATATGGGCGCCGAGTTCGAGTGGCTTCTGGAAAAGCGGTGTGGCGAAAACATTGTCGACAACCACTTTCGCGCCGATCTGGTTGGCGAGCTTCGCCACGCCGGCAATATCCACCACTTCGAGCGTCGGGTTGGTCGGGCTTTCGAGGAAAAACAGCTTGGTGTTCGGCTGGATCGCCTTTTCCCAATTGTTGAGATCGCGTCCGTCGATCAGCGTGCACTCGATGCCGTATTTGGGTGCAAGCGTTTCTACCACCCAACGGCAGGAGCCAAAAAGCGCGCGGGCAGCAACGATGTGATCGCCGGCACGCAGCTGGCACATGATGGCGGCTGTCACGGCGGCCATGCCGGAGGCAAGCGCACGGGCGTCTTCCGCACCTTCCAGCAGGCACATGCGCTTTTCGAACATGTCATTGGTCGGGCTTGCATAGCGGGCATAGATGAAGCCATCCGTTTCGCCCTTGAAGCGCGCTTCGGCGGCTTCGGAGTTTTCGTAAACGAAACCCTGGGTCAGATAGATCGCTTCCGACGTTTCACCATAGGGTGAGCGTAGCGTACCGCCGTGAACGAGCTGGGTTGCCGGGCGCCATTTATTGCTCATGTGATCACCTCAAAACAAAAAAACCGGTCGCAAAAGCAGACCGGTTCCTAGCACCCGGTCTTTTTAGCCACTTGTTTAACGTGGCTGCAAGCCGACCGGCCAAATCACCACGGGATAAGCTTGCCATACTGCCGTTACCGGCTTGCGTCAATGCTTTCCTTTTGGTTTTGTCGCCGTAAAAAGGAATGATGATCATGACCAGAACCACGGGCATTTTGGCGGATGGCGCGATCAGGGCGCTGTTTGCGGGCGGCAAGCTGAAAAGCGAGGCTGATCTCGATGTCGATCAGGTGCAACCCGCCAGCCTCGATCTGCGACTGGGCTCCAAAGCCTATCGCGTGCGCGCCAGTTTCATGCCCGGCCCCGGAACCCGAGTCATCGACAAGCTCAACCGCTTCAGCCTGCACGAGGTCGATCTGAGCGAGGGGGCGGTTCTGGAAACCGGTTGCGTCTACATCGTGCCCTTGATGGAGAGCCTGGAGCTGCCGGCGGATATGTCGGCTTCGGCCAATCCGAAAAGCTCGACGGGGCGTCTTGATATCTTCACCCGCGTCATGACCGACAATGCGCAGGAATTCGACAAGATACCTGCGGGCTATGCCGGCCCGCTATATCTGGAAATCAGCCCGCGCACCTTCCCGGTCGTCGTGCGCCGTGGCTCGCGCCTCTCGCAAATCCGTTTCCGCATCGGCCACTCGTTGCTCAACGAAGCCGAGCTTCTGAAATTGCACGAGACGGAGATGCTGGTCGCCAGCGAAACCCCTAATGTGACCGGCGGCGGCATCGCGCTTTCCATCGACCTTAAGGGTTTTGGCGAAAAAGGGCTGATCGGCTATCGCGGCAAGCATCACACAGCGGTGGTAGATGTCGACAAAAAGGCTCAGCACGATGTTCTCGATTTCTGGGAACCTCTATACGCCCGCGGCCGTGCCGAACTGATCCTCGATCCGGATGAGTTCTATATTCTCGTTTCGCGTGAAGCGGTGCATGTACCGCCACTTTATGCGGCCGAAATGACACCCTTCGATCCCTTGGTGGGCGAGTTCCGCGTGCATTATGCGGGCTTCTTCGATCCAGGCTTCGGCCATGCGCAGGCGGGCGGCACGGGCAGCCGCGCCGTTCTCGAGGTGCGCAGCCACGAGGTGCCCTTCATCCTCGAACACGGCCAGATCGTCGGCCGGCTGGTTTACGAGCACATGTTGCAAAAACCTGATGGCCTCTACGGTAGCGGCCTTGGCTCCAACTATCAGGCGCAGGGCCTGAAGCTCTCCAAGCATTTCCGCGCGGAGTAATGATCCTGTCGGGTGCTTGACACCCGATAAGAACTGTCCGATGTCTTGTGCGCGGCGCGGGTGTAGCTCAATGGTAGAGCAGCAGCTTCCCAAGCTGAATACGAGGGTTCGATTCCCTTCACCCGCTCCACCTTATTTCTCAGGGCTTTTGGCAATTTCGTACGCTATAAAAATTCGTGAGTTTTACAGGTCGTTTTACGGATGCGGTTCTTGGTTTGTGCGTTCAAACGGTGGCACTTTTATTTTAGATTTTTGATCCTATCTATTAAAGCAGGTCGCGATGGCGTTCGGCGCGCGTTGCAAATGTTTGCAATTATTTGAAACCATGTGTCGTGATTGCCGTTTGCCGCGTGCAGTGTTGCAACAGTTCGAATTAAAATTTGGAAATGTTTTTTGCGTAAGCGTCGCGCAATTTTGCAAGCTTATGTTAATTCAGCGCAATTCCAAATTAACGAACCGGCGGAGGTTTTAATTGCAAAGTCAACCCCCTCTAGCCAAACACTCGTGCAGCTGGTAAGTTCTAATTAACTTCTCTGTTGCATCTTGACAATGAGAATAAGGTGTGTTGGTTCGCGCCTGCGAATCTTAAATCTGACGCATTCATGTGGGACTATGCGTCGTAACCATAAGGAGGTCAAAATGACCAAGAGCGAAGACAGACTACTCTCGCTCCTCTTCGAGGAGGGAAGGGTGCTCGATAACCTGAAGTTCTTCCCCGGCGAAGAGTGCGCCTCCTCGGAAGAACTCTTTGATGAGGCATTTCTTGCTATCTCTGAAGTAACTTCGGGGAAAAGCAAGATTGTAATGCCAATGGCGGCTAGTGAAAAAGTTGCGCACGCTGACTTCGTGGCTAGCCTTTAAAGTTTTTTTTGGTATTTAGAAAAGTCCGGGCTGTTGCCCGGGCTTTTTTTATGGGGAATCGATGTCGATCGTAAAAATTATTCGGCACTTTGAGGGCCTAGGACGCGCTCCAGTGCAGATTCCAGATATCCTAAAACAAATACAAGCCGTCACTCTTGATGAGCGAGTAGAGATACATGGATACGACCGACCGGCTAATAAGCTACGTGGATTTCACTACCGTTACCATATCGAACCGCTCAAAGATTCTGCACTGATGCCTGAACGCGTAGCAGTTGCAGCTTATAGCGTTCAGCAGGCGAATGAGTGGCAACGATTGGTGTGTGCCAAGGAACTCGTTCATATTTTTGACCGCGATCCGATCAAAACGAGTTCGAAGCTGGAGGTTGTGAGGCTAGGACACCACATTGGCGGTAATGTGAAGTTTGACGACGTGGATGATAACAACATCCAGAGCTTCTTTGACGAGGTCGCAAAGTATCAGGCCCTCGCCATATTATTTCCTTTCGGCCTACGTGAGGACATCCTTGCATCTGCCGCAACAATTGATGACGCGCTAATTAACAGGGTCGCCCAACACGTCGAAGTTCCTGTTGATTTCGTTGAGATGGTTTTGGGCAACATCTGGCCGCTGATGCATGTCAACATCCACGCGGTGGGATGACGTCCGGTTTCCTCTCAGCATAATTTATTTTCCCTTCGCGCCGCAAACGCGTGAACTGTAAATCGTCTGTCGACCGGACCCGATTTTTCAATTTGATTTACGGTGGGTACTTGTGTCGAAGCAATTATCAACCTATCCCTAACTCTGACGCCGCTTGGGGCTAGCTTGACGCTACTCTCATGATTTTGCGCGGTTTGTTTGTAGAGGGGCGAGTGTTGAAACTTCTCGATAACTACGAGCGAGTGATTTATCGCAAAAATCCTCTCGTAGAGGTATTAGCGCAAATAAAGTTTCCGACTTCGCTGCTTATTGCATCAACGCTTCCGACCCAGTTCCAGCAGGAGCTATTAGATTCGTACCCCATCTTCGAGCCTCAAGGCGCGCTTCACGTTGATATCGAAGGGGGAAATCCTAATGCGGTTATGACGAATCAGTATCTGTTCAAATCCGGCGATGACAGATGGAGCGTGACGCTAGCTTCCGACTCTCTTACCTTGTCTACTTCGGACTATGTTCGATGGGAAGAGTTTTCATATCGGTTGAGAGAAATTATAAACGCACTCTTGAAGTGTTATAAGATTGGTAGTTTCTCTCGGATAGGTTTAAGATACCGCGACATCATTGATCCAGAACCTTTGGATTTGTTGGGGTGTGCATGGGCAGAGTTGATTACGCCGGTTTTGCTCGGGATATTCGATGCGCCTGAATTGGGTGAAATAGTTGTAGATCACACAGCTTCGGCGGCTACGTTCGCTGTTGAAGATTTTAGGGTGAATCTACAAACGAGTTTTGTGCTCAACCAAAATGAAAACAAAGCGTTTTTGATTGATTCGGATTTCTTTCAGGTAGCTGTCAGCACAGCGGGAGTTGAAAATGCGATCGGCGTCCTCAGTCGCCTACACACGTACTCAGGACCGGTCTTCCGGTTCTGCATTACTGAAAAATTACACCAAGCTCTCGGGCCAGAGCCTGTTCGAAAACGGGATTGAGCTGTCGGGCCTAGGGTGGTTTGACGGCACGAGTGACGCTGCTCCATCTGGCGTTTTCGACAGTTGGCTATCGCAGTTGTTTACGGCTGTGAGAGAGAACCAGCGCATCAAAAAGCAGGAACTAGTCTATTCTTATTTTCACACGCTCTACCAGCCAAAGCCTGTCAAAAAAAACTCTGCGTTGATGCTGGTGATGCTCCAAGAACTAGAAGGACGGCTCGCTCCGTTTGTTATTTCTCTCGGAAGTAACTCCGAGGATCTGACGCATCCGCGCCACAAAGTTGCCATCCATTACGGTGATGCGGCTCAGGTCGTCTTGGAGTTGCCGGATGTGCAAGGTTATCCATCGAGCCGAAGCCAGTGGATTGCGTCTGCGCGAGCAATGTTTGAAATAGGAAAAGATTATCAGCGCGTAGAAGACATTGCCGAGATAATTAACCTTATCGAATCTCGACTCCAAGGCAACCTGCACGAGGAAGTTAGTGATCTTTTTGCGGTTTTGAATACCGAGAACACCCCGATTGCATTTCTAGTCGCAGCGCTCCGTATCACGTTGCCATGCCGTGACCAGATCGCGAATTGGTCACTGCTGCGGTCACGCACTAGCGTCGCAATTGAGGGTGAAGGACGTAATAGCGCTAAGCTTCTTCGCGGACTGATTGATTAATGGTGAATGACGGTGCGGTTGTTGACCCCGGGACAATGGCTTCTCACATTGGAGTAGCTATTAAGCAGGTCAGTGATTCTCAAAATCACGTTGGACTGCTGTATAGAGATTCTCAGGGAGTACAATTTTGTCATCTTGCATTTCACCATGACCTTCGATTTGAAAACGCTCGCTCTGACTATCATTGGGCAGAATCGGGAGTCTTCGAAGATGACGAAGAGAGCGCTAAAATATTAGCCGCTCGAATTATCACCCTCAAGCAAAAGAGGGGATATATATCTTACGGTTTTTTCTCGGGAAAAGGACCCGTGTTTAATTCCAAGGGGGAATTTATAGAGTTCCCTTCGCCGGGGATGGGCCTCACCTGTGCGACATTCATATTAGAACTTTTTCACGCAATGGGTTTTACGATTGTAGACGCCGGGAGCTGGCCAGATCGCGCAGCGGACGCTGCATGGAAAGACCATATAGTAAATGTCCTTTACGAGTACTTTCCCGACCACGCTTTGGCACTAGAGAATTTTAGGGACGGCGTTAGAATAAGGCCAGAAGAAGCTGCGGCTTGCGTTATCTCTCAAGCATATCCAACGAAATATGATCTGGCGATCAAGATGGCAGAAGAAATTTTGGCTGATCTCAACGGGGTCGACTCTTCTGATTGTGAGGGCGGAGCATCTGCTGCGAAAACTAAATGACTTCAAATGTTGGACAATGGGCCGCGGGAACGAGGTCGCTTCTGGACACCCACCAGTGCCAGTGCTCGCGTTCTTTTTTGTTCTAACCAATTTATGCCTTGCCACTCACTCCCACTCTGCACCTTCAGCAAATTCAGAGGTAGTAGTTCCTCCACCTCCTTTTTCCCTC
Source organism: Rhizobium sp. SJZ105 (assembly GCF_007828365.1). NCBI lineage: Bacteria > Pseudomonadati > Pseudomonadota > Alphaproteobacteria > Hyphomicrobiales > Rhizobiaceae > Rhizobium > Rhizobium sp. SJZ105. Next base: position 1,463,147 of record NZ_VIUP01000001.1, on the reverse strand, counting down.
TCTGATGTTCGATCAGACACAAACGTAACTAATCCGGCGTGCAAACATCAATGGACGGAACTGTGCGCGCAATGGAAGAGTGCAGATGCTGCTGAGGCAGCGGTTAGTTGGGCGGCAAGATCATTCTATCTTTCTATGGGTGGTATGATTGTTGGAGCGGCGACATTGGCCGCAGCGTCTGCGGCAGCGATATATGCCAGGGCGGCAACTGCGCAAGCGCGGCGTAGCGCGGACGCTGCCTACGACGCCGTTGCAACCGCGAGAAGGGTAGGTGAGGCTCAAACGCGCGCATATTTGTTCTTAAAATCAGCTAAATATAGATTGTCAAAGAAGGAAATCGCTGTTGCGATAGAGATCGGAAACACGGGCCAGTCGCCAGCGACAAACGTGTCCTATGTCGCGTCACTGCGGGTGTTTGAAGTGGGTGGTACCCGGTCGCGTCCGCGAGTACTAACTTTCGTGTCTTCTGACGAAACTACTGGTGACCTACAGCCAGTGAACGCTAATAGCTTCGCTGTAGAGGATATTCCATTTTTTTGGGGAGTGAACGTCCCAGACGATAAAACAGATCTAACAGGCAAATCGGTTTTCGCCGACGGCAATGAGATTGCTTTTGATCTGGAAGTTAGGTGGCAAGATGTATTCGGGGTGAACCACCGCTTCTCAGCCTATCTAATGGCTGACGTTGGCCCCAGTCCCACTAACAGCCGCGTTAGGCGATCTCCCCGTGGTGATATGGTAATAAGGGCCGATGATCCCCAATACGATTGGCAGGTTTAGTTAGGATAAAGTCCTTGCTCGGTTTAATTGTTTGATCATCTCTTTCGTGGCGGAATTTCGGCCCACGTAGCGGCGAATAATTTTCTCAACCGTCTCTTCCTCCCACGCCATGATTTCTGCGATGACGCGTATCGACAGCCCGGCGATATAGAACTTGGTCGCTGCGGTCCCTCTTAAGTCGTGGAAGTGCAGATCGCGCTCCAGCATGTTCGTTTTTTCTTTCGCGCGCCAGAACATCGTATTCAATCCGCTCGGCTTCCACGGCTTCTTTTTGGAACTGGTAAGGATGACGGGCGAGCGCTTGGCGATGCGCTCAAGAATTTCATTCAAGGCGTCGTAGCGCGGTATGATCGCCTCGCGCTTGTGCCTGCTCTTGCCGGTCGAAATAATGATGGCATCGGGGCCGACATGCGACCATGAAAGTTTCAGCAGATCGCTGACGCGCAAGCCGGTATGGGCGGCGAGGTCGATAACCCACTTCAACTCGTCAGAGCAAGCGGCCTTGACTTGCGCAATGTCGGCATCCGTCCAGATGATTTCTGAACGGTCGGAACTGTACAGATGCTTGATGCCCTCGGCTGGATTGGCGCTTAGCTTGCCCATCGGGTCTACGCCATGGGACAAGATGCGGGAAAGAACCTGCATGCCAGTGTCTGCGGCGCGCGGCGTCTCACTGTACTGGCCGCGCCATTGGCGAATGCGAGGGCGGATTTTGTCCGTGCGGTTGAACTGCGCAATGCTCAAATTGCCGAAGTACTCGGAAATTCGATCAATCCACGGCGTCCAGACGCGCTTAGTTGAATCGGCGAGCTTCTTGAACTCGGTTGCCTTGTAGTGGGTGATGATAGAGCGGAAGCGTCCGCTTTCCGGCTCCATGCGGCTGGCGATGGCTTCGTTATAGGATGCCATGAACGCCGCCGTTCCCGGCTGGCCGTCGAGCCTTGGGCCGCCGCGCCAAGCGTAATAGTAGATGTTGCCCTTGGCCCTTACGGTGTGGATGCCCTTTAGCTCAACTGTAACCATGCTTTTTATCAAACTCCGCAAGTTCGCGGTCCAGATCGTCTTCGTCGTTCTGTGCCGGTGGCGTAAAATGCCATCGAAATGTGCCGTCTGGCAATGTGTCCAGCGCGGTTGGCGTCAACCCGTTCTTTTTCAGTGCCTCAAGCGTAGCGGTGACATCGCGAACTCGAAGGGTAGGGCGACGTTGTTTTCTGTGAGCGGCTGGTATGGCGGCGGTCATGTTGTACCGTTCTCAGTGACTTTGATTGCAAGCGCGGGCGGCAACCGCCCGCGCTCCGGGTGAAATCAGGCCGACATTTCCGGCTTGCCCGCGAACTTCGGCAGGCCAAGTTCTGCGGCGGTTTCGTGCAGGGCGAAGTTAACGGCTTTGGTGATGTGGATATCGGGCCGGTAAAGCATGCACGTCCACGAAAGCGTGCCTTCACGAAGGCGGTAGCGCAGGCGCACGGGAAGGCGGATGCTTTCACCCTGGAAGAACGGAGCGATGTTGAGGACGAAGACGCCCGGCACGGTGATCGGGTCGCCGTTGGCGTTCTTGTGGTCTTCCTCGAAAACGATCTGGCTTTCGCCGGTTTGCAGTTTCAGGGCCGTCTTGACGCGGGTTTCCGCATTGATCTGCAAGCCCTGCGAAAGCACTACCAGTTCATTCGGATAGGCGATCTTTGCCCGGAAGAGCAATTCGAGGTCTTTCACCTCGTCAGAGTCCGGCGCGGCCAGTTCGGCGATATGGTCTTCGATGAATTCCGCAAACTCGTTTTGCGTCAAGGCTTTGCCATGGATTCCCTGCCAAGCTTTCCACTCTTCGGAAAGCGGAAACGCATAGTGCACGCGGTGCTTGCCGTTATCCGGGTCGTCGCCGTGGTAGTCGATAACGGCGGTGAAGGCGGGGGTGCGCCAGTCCGTAACCGCAAAGATTACACTGTTGTCCGTCTTGTGGCGCTCGACCAGCTTGACGAAGGAATCCAGCGTTTCAACATTGGCCGTGCCATGCTTGCGCTCCGGGCGGGTGCGCCATGGCGCGAAGATCGTGGACACGTCCGACAGCTTGCCGCTGGTCGGGTCCAGCAGCGCCGGGACGGTGGCAGGAATGCCCTTGGCGTCGGCAGGTGCCGGAACCTGCACAATCGTGGCGTTGGTCTGCGCCGCGAGCTTTGCGATTTCGGCGACGGCGGTGTGGGTGAATTGGTCCATTTCAGTTCCTCTGTTGGTGCGCCGGTCACTGGCCGGTCGCAGTTGCTAAAGTTGGGAAATCAGCCTGCGGAGACTTCGCGGGGCGAAAACATGTCGTGCTGGCGGGGATGCTCGGTCGAAAGCGCGCCGTCCTCGACAACCCAAAAGACCGAGTTCTTGCGCGGCAGCTTCGGGGTTTTGGATTCCATATCGGCGGAAATCGTCACCATGCCATCCTTGACGGACAGGGCGAGTTTCAGGGTGACGGAACCCTTGAAAGTCTGCATGGCGTTGGCTTCGGACATGTCCGAAAGCTTCTCCAGCGTCTGGCCGATCTCGGCGGAAAAGGCGGGGTTAAGCTGGCCGTTTTCCAGCATGCCGATAATGGTGGAGGCATCGCGTATTTTCTTCATGCGGATGGTTCCTTGTGGTTTGAGGAAGGTCACGCGCGCCCGGCGGCGACGTGGTGGCGCTTGATCTCGGCGAGGCTCGTGGCGCAAAGCGCCGCGCCGCCGATGATGGCAAGGATGAGGACGGCGCAAGCGCAGGCCAGAAAGAACCGGCCATAGGGCGGCGTTGTCTGCTGCGGGCGCTCTGTCGGGATCATGGGGTAAATCTGGATCAAGGCTGTCTCCATCCGTTCGGGAAACCGCCTCGCGTGAGGCGGAAACCGGAGCGGACGTTTCAGGCCGCAACGCGGGCGTCCTCAACGCGTATGTCGTGGAAACGGGCAATAGCTGCATCACCGCAGCGATGGATTTCCTCAGCGGTAAACCATTCGCGAAGGTCGGCTTTCGTGCAGCCTTCGCCCACGCGCTGGATGGCGTCCGCCATTGCCTGTGTCAGTTCGGTGTCGTTAGCGGTATTGATGCGCATTCCGGTATCTCCTGATTGGGGTGGGGCGAGCCTTTTTGCCTCATGCTCGGGAGGGCTTTTCAGCGGGACAATCGGCCTGCGACGAAGCCGATTGCGACCAGCAGGACGCTGGAAACGAGGTCCATGGCGAAGGAAAAGAAGAGGGCCTGCATGGTGACGAGAAGGCCCGCCGCCGTCGCCAAGGCGATATTCTTCGCGGTCGCCATCATTAGAGGTACTTGGCCAGATCAAGCTCGACAGTGGACGCGATCTTCGCAAGCACTGCTTTCTCTTCATCGGAAATGCCGCCGCTGTCTGCCACGTCCAGCGCGACCAGAAGCACTGTTTCGCTCATGTCGTGGTCGGCCTTGATGTCTTCGATTTCCTTGAAGAGACCGGCCTTGCCGACGCGGCCCACGGAGCGGCTGCACATTTTGTCCATCGTGGTTTCGATGGCGCGGGCATCGAAAGCACCGGAAAGGGCGGCGTTGGACTTCACAGCGGCGACGGCGGCCAGAAGTTCCTTGTCGTCAAGGTCGCCGTCCGCCGTGGCGACGAGGGCGGACGCGGCGCAAACCGCTTCCAGAAAATCAGTCTTGCCGGAAAACTTCTTCGCCTTGTCACCGACGAGGCTTTTGAACATTGCAAGCATAAGGCTCCATCCTTCTTTCGTTGAGGGAGCCGGGCGGCATGTTCACATTTCGAGGGTGCGCCGCCCGGCAGTCTACCCAAGCCGCAACGAGGTTTAGCGGTTTGGTTGGCGGCATACAAGCACAGCTTTAAAATACGTGCAAGTCATACTTTAAAACTAAAGCGCTGAAAAACGATTCGACAACGCGGGAAAAAGAATCAATTATTAGAACACAACAAGAACAGAACGGAGAGAAATGGATGCAATCGGGTGCTGCTGCCACACTGAACCAAGTGCTTTCGCTTTCTATTGAGTGCGGAGATTGTGGCCGTATGCGCTGGCGGAAGCCGCAGGAGCTTTACCGAGTGCGCGGAGTCGGCCCTGCTACTAAGCTTGTAGATCTGGGCAGTCGATTAGTGTGCTCGGCCTGCCAGTCGGAAGGGCTGGACGGTCGGAATATATCCATCCAAGCCGCATTTTCATTTGAAAACGACCGTATCAGGGCGGAAGCTTGGCGTATCAATAGCCAAGCAGTTCGCGTAGCGGGATGATCCGCCACATGTTCTTTATCGTGTAGGCGTCGAACTGCAGCTCCTTGGGCGGATTGTATTGTTCGCAAACTATCGCGCCCTTCGTCCGCCCTTTAAGCTTCTTCACGTACGCTTTGCCGACCGTTGCGCCATCATCTGGGAACATTTCAATCACTACATGGTCGCCAGCGACGGCCTCGCGTCCGCCAACATAGATGAGTTCGCCGGGATCGTATCGCGGAATCATGCTTTCGCTGAGCACGTGAAGCGCGAAAACTTTCCTGAGATGCGCAATTCCTGGGGGTCTGCGAACGTAGCCAGAGACTTCACCATTCAAGGTGAAATCGCCATCGTCTCCCCCTACGGCTACTCCCAAAACCTCGACGTCCATAGGACCTGTCGGCGCAGGTCCTAAATCTGTGATTTGCTCGGCGTCGGCTAACGCTTCCTCGTCATCCAGATATCGCAGCGTGCCGTTGCTTAGGGCGACAGGATCGATTCGCAGCTTCTGCGAAATCGCTTGAAGATGCTCCATTGCGATAGCGTTCGCACCGCGTTCCCAGTTGCCAACAGCGCCAGTACTTACGCCGCCTGCCTCGGCGAGATCGCGCATCACCAGCCCCCGCCGAATGCGTGCGGTTCGAATGGCTTGGCCAATTTTTCTTCGAAGTTCGTTTTGATCCATGGGCGGGATGAAAGGGGAACTTTCATCGCTCGTCCATTTAAGTATAGCTTGCATGGATTTTAAAGCTGTGCTTTTAATCGCGCTCATGGACACGAACCTCAATCAGAATGGGTTAATCGCAGTAAAAGGTGCCGCACGCGGCGCTAGCGCGATTGCGCGCGCTATTGGGGTAACTCCACAAGCGGTAGCGCAGTGGAAGGCAATTCCGCCGGAACACGTCCTGAAGCTAGAAAAAGCCTTCGGTGTCTCCCGTCATGTTCAGCGGCCTGACGTATTCGGACCCGCTGAATTGGAGGCCGCAGAATGAACGGCCTCGTTTCCCTTTCGCGCGGCCAATCCTCCCGGCCTGCTGCGACCCGCGCCGGTGCGCTTTCCTTCTTCTCGCCCGGCGCGGGCAACTCTCGTTTTGCATGTGGGCCTCCGTAGCTTCCTGACGCCCTGAAACTCTCATCTCCAATCAATTCCCACCACGGGAAAAACGCCGGGATTTTCCCGGCGCGGGAAAGGTATTGTCTCATGATTTCAAACGCATGGTTTCACCGCATCAAAGCCGCGCAACGTGACCTTATCCGCCTCGTGGGCGGTATCGATCGTGCGGCGCAGATTACCTCTGTTTCGAAAAGCCAGATTGGGCGCATGAATGCGGCGACCGACCCGGAATTGATGCCCCTGTATTGCGTCTATGCGCTGGAAAGTGAATGCGGCGTGCCGGTCGTCACCTCTGCGATGGCCGAACTGAACGGGCGGCGGCTATCGGACCCGGAAGGCGAGCGCGCCGCGGAGCAATGTGTTGTCGTTGCTTATTCCGACATGGTGCGAAAGGCTGGCGATTTGATCTCCGGCGGCGCGGTCGCGATTTCCGACATGATGGTAACGCCTGCCGAAGCTACAAAGATGGACCGGGACGCAGCGGAATTGGAAGCCGGACTGGCCGCGCTTCGTAAGGCGCTCGCCAGCGTGAAAGCCAAGGGCGGCCACAAAGTCGGATTTAGTGTTGTCGGGGGTGCGGAATGAAGCCCCTGACCGATCCGGCTATCACCGAATTGATGAATCGCCCCTTGTCCGATAGTGCAAGGGGCTTTTTGCGCGAGGTGAAGTTTCAGCGCGGCAAGCTGGAGCTTTACACACCCGTTCGGCGACGACTCGCCGAAGAGTGCCGCCGCTGCGGTTACGTCCATATCACCGCCGATGGCGATACCGCCAAGCTGACAGGCTTGGGGCAGGCGTATCTTGACCGGCTGATGAGGGCGCACTGATGGCCCCTTACAAGCAAGTCAAACTTCCCAAGCCCGGCCCAAGCGCCCTTATCGTCATCGCCGCCGCTGTCCGCGACGGAACCGTAACCGTGGAAACGCAGCAGCAGGGCGCGGCGGCAAACAAGTCGGTCAGCAACGGTTACCTGACGCGGGACAAGAAGAACGGGAAAACCTATTACCCGACCGACCGCGCGCGCGAAATGCTTGCCATGCTGGAAGGCATTGCGGAGCCGGGCGACATGCCGGAACGCGAAACGGAAACCGCTATGGTGCCGGTCGCGGATGCGTCTGGGCTGGTCGCCACGGTGGAGCGAGCGCGGGCGCTGCTGGATGATGGGGATGTCATCAACGCCCGCATTGTCGCTTCGGTCGCCTATAATCAGGCGAAGACCGCTGCGCAGTTCGCCGAACAAATCGGCGCAACCGAAAAGCTCGTCGCCAAGGCTCGACGCATGCAGGCCGACGCGCTGCTGATCGAAACCCGCGCAAAAATCATCATTGCGGACAAATGGGACGAGGCGCAGGCGTCCGGGCAGGCATTAAAAATTGGGAGGCCGAAAAACACTTCCGATGGAAGTGTTTTCTTTGCCGCCGACACTGGTTTGTCGAGCAAGGAAATGGTCGAAGCGCGGCGTTACTCCGCAGCGGAACACCGTGACCCCGGTATTGTTGAGCGTGCTATTCAAGCCCGTATCTCCGCCGGTCTGGAACCGACTAAGGCTAATCTTCGCGCCGCAGTCGGTACGGCGAGCGCAACGAAGGAAGAACGCGGCGCAAACCTTTACGAGACTCCGCCGGAAGCGATGTTCACGCTGCTGGCGCTGGAAGAATTTACCGCGTGCGTGCTGGAACCAGCCTGCGGGCGCGGCGCAATCTCCCGTATGCTGGAAGCCAATAGCTACGGCGTGGTGCTGGCCGATATCAACGATTACGGCACGGCGGACGGCAACGGCGAATTGCAGGCGGTGCAGGACTTCTTGACCTCGCAACCGCTGGAAGCCGGCTCATACGATATCGTCACCAACCCGCCTTACGGCGACGTGTTAAACGCCTTCGTGGCACATGCCCTGCGGGTCTACCAGCCGCGCAAAATGGCGCTTTTGCTCAACCTGAATTTCCTGTGCGGTTTCGCGGATGACGACCGGAATTTCGTCATGGACGATTGCCCGCCCGCGCGCGTTTACGTCTTCAAACGTCGCCTGCCTATGATGCACCGCGACGGATGGGAGGGCAACAAAGCCTCCAGCCGCATGAACACGGCGTGGTTTGTTTGGGAGCGAAACGAGGACGGCAGCTACGGCAGCGCGACCATCGTTCGCCGCGTGGACTGGAAGGAATTCCAGCCGCAGGAAGCCGCCACCTCGGCGGAAAGCGAGGCGGCATGAGCGTTTACGTCGACGACATGCGCGCTCCTTTCGGCAACATGGTGATGTGTCACATGTGGGCGGATTCGGATGACGAACTGCTTGCTATGGCGGACCGCATTCGCGTCCAGCGGAAGTGGATTCAGGGGCATCCGGTTCTCTCTTTCGGCGCGCACCGAAACGCCAGTTGGGTTCATTTCGATATCGCCCTCTCGAAGCGCACCCTTGCGGTCAAATTTGGTGCCATCGAAACAGATCGTTTCGGCCCGGCAATCCACACGGCGAAGCTCCGGCTTGCGGCGGCGATCTCCGCCGGGAACGACGATGCAATCCGGGCAGCACGCGAACGCCTTGCGTCATATGAGGCCATTCGCGTCCGGCACCACGGCGCGCAGGTGCGTCAAGGTGGACCTCGCGAGGGTGACTTTGCCGCGTCGGCTGATCTTCTTTGCGCGGAGCCGCTGTTTCACCGTTTCCTAGAAATGCGGGACAAGACGCGCGCGATTTACAACCAAGACCATGCCGACACCGTGCTGAAAAGCCTGATCGGCATCGCCAGCAAAACACAACTCAACACGGACGAACGGGCGCAGTCGGTTTTCATCGAACTGCGGACGGATTTCGGCGTGTGGAAAAAGAGGGTTTCCGTGTGAGCGACCGCATCTTTCCAGAAGTTCCGATTTCCTACGGCGACAAGTCCACAAAGGCCATGCGGATCACCTGCGCCTGCTGCGGCGCTGTCGCCTATTTCCCGCATCAAACCGGGGTCAATCGCAAGCCGCCAATCGCGGCAACTCAACATTTCCAGAACAAGGGATGGGTGGTCGGCAGCAATCCGCGCAAGGATTTCTGCCCGGTTCACGCCAGCCCGGCCAAGCGTAAAGGACAGAAAGCCATGGCGGATACCGTAGCGACGATTGCAGACAAGCCCCGCGAAATGAGCCGCGATGACCGGCGGATTATCAATGACAAGCTGGACGAGGTTTATGGCAAGGACGCCTACAAATCCCCCTGGACGGATGCTGCCGTGGCGAAGGATTTGGGCGTTCCGCGCGATTGGGTGGCGCAGGTTCGCGACCAGTTCTTCGGCCCGGCAGGATCGAACCCGCTTTATGATGAATTCCTGAAAGAGACGAAGCTGGTGGAAGGGGCGTTCCTCGCTTGCGAGGAAGCGACCGCACGCGCCGAAAAGGCTGCTGCCGACCAGCGCCGGGCGCATGGTGATCTTTGCAAGGCGATGGACAGCTACCGCGCTCTGGCGCGCAAGGTAGAGCGGGAAATCAGCCGATGACCGACCTTATGCCTATCGTTGAAATTCTGGCGGACTGCCAGACGGACGCGGCGCGCGCGGACTGGCTTTTGCGCGCGCCGCAGGGCGTCATCTACCGCGACCACACCACGATCCGCCGGGTTTTGCAGGAAGCGCATTTTACGCTCGGCGTGGACGCGCTGGACGTGGAATTTGCAGCTATCAACGCCACGCGCCTCCCGGACGGCGGGTTGCCGCATACGGTCGTTCTCGGCGTCCATGCCGTGCGCTCTTTCCTGCGCGACGTGGTGCGGAAAGGCGGTGCACAGTGATGGAACCGGATCACGGCGCAATGTCGCGCGCATGGTCTTGGCGTCACGCGGTCGGTAAATCCGGCCTGCCGCCGATCACGCGCCTTGTGCTGCATACGCTTGGCCTGAAAATGGATGCGACCGGCGGTTCCTGCTATCCGCCTATTTCGGAACTGGTGGACCTGACGGGACTCGATAAGAAAACCGTCCTGAAACACCTCGAAATCGCCGAAGAGAGCGGTTGGATTGTCGTCACGCAACACGGTTTTCGCGGCCAGAAATGGAAGCGGAACGAATACGTTGCGCGGTGGCCGGGACGCGACCTTTCCGGCAATGCTGCCAGCAGCGAAGAAAATGAAGGTGGTGGAAATCCTCCACCACGTTCCGATGATGCTAGCACCTTCCAAGGTGGTGGAACAGTTCCACCGCGTTCCGCCGTCAAGGTGGTGGAAATCGTTCCCGAAGGTGGTGGAAATGACGACCGGAAGGTGGTGGAGGAGTTCCACCAAGATAAGAATCTTCCAACTAACATTCCAGAAAACTCTCCAGCCGCTGGCGCGGAAGAGGGAGTTTTGAAAAAGGTTGATCGAAAAAAGATAGAGCACGCTTTCACGCTGTGGTTCGCGACGTGGAAAAAGGGCGATATCGAATATGCCCGCAACGCGTGGTTCGCTCTTTCTCCGGAAGATCGGACCGAGTGCGTGGAGCGGACGCCCGCCTATCTTCGTTGGGCCAAGCCTGCCGACCTGATGGCCGCAGCGGTCTACCTCAAAAACCGTCACTGGCGCGACCTGCCGGAACATGTTCTTGCTGAGCCGATCAACACCCATGGTATTGCCAAGGTCTGTGGCAAGCTCTGGATGGGGACGCGCTTTGAGGCGTTGTCGAAAGAACCGACCGGCCTGCTGTATGTGACCAGCTTTGACGAAACCCGCATCGCCAAGGGCATGATTTCCCGCGAACAGCTTGTGTTCGAAAAGCGCCGTGACAATGGCTGGCCACTCGTCAACACCATGCGTGACCTTGCCCGTCGCCGCGAGCCTTTCAACACTTCGCTCTCGCTTCTCCCCTTGGTGCAGGACTTCCGGCAGGTGCACCGCGACAGCGATGTGTTCGCGGCATGGAAGCGCCTGCATGAGCGCAACGGCTGGCCCTTTGTCGAACATCCGCCCGAATGGGTCTACTTCCCCCCGGTCGATGACGGGGCTGACGATCTCGAAGCGGCAGTTGATGCCGCGCTTTCCAAATTTCTTTCCACCATCAGCGAGGGACGCACCAATGATGCATAACGTGAAGATTTATGCCGCCAGCAAGCCGGTCAACCCGGAGCTTTATGACCTGACGCGCTTTGCCTCTCTGTTCGACCAGATGCAGAACACGAAGCGACTCACCGCCACGATGCTTTCGATGGCGGCGGAGAATCAGAAGGGCAAGCACGAATGGTTCGTGGTGGAGACGAAGCACAAGGCCGAAAAAGTTGTTGAGGAAGCTCTCTTCAAGGCCGGTGTGAAAGTTTTTTTGCCCATGGAAAATTGCGGTAAACAGGTCGTTCGTGGTCGCGTCATCCATGATGTTTTGCGCCCGATGATGCCCGGTTATGTGCTGGTCAACATGGTTTATTCGCCCGCCGCAGTCTGCGGTATTGCCCGGCTGGAAGGTGTCGCGGGCTTCGTCGGCGGCATGATTGAACCGCATCGTGTATCAGACGAGGAAATGAATCGATTCAAGCTCTTCGGTACTCAAGAGCTTGACCTTGATTTGGAGCACTGCAAGAGCTTTCGGCGCGGCGATAAGGTCCGCTTTAGCAGCGGGCCGTTCGTCGGTTTCGCGGGCCATGTCACCAAACTGCGCAAGGATAAGGTGGTTGACGGCGAACGTATCGCGAGCGGCGCTATCATCGTCGTAGAGATGTTTGGTGCTGTTACGCCTGTCGAAACCTCTCTTGCATTGCTCGAAAAGTTGTGACTATGCATAGCGCAGGATGATCTGCTGATCCTGTGCAAGCGCGTCGGTCTCGACCGGCGAGTGGAGTTAAAGCCTCCCACGCGGATATGCCGGGTAGACCCTGCCTTGACCCTCTCGCCAGAGAGACCGATTCAAGGCCAGTGCGACAGCTATATCATCGGCGGACTTGAGCGAAGGCGACCCTAACCCGGTCGCCTTTTTCGTTTGCATAGGGTGTAGGCAACTTCCGGGATAATCTGACGATGGCTGTTCTGTCCATGAAATGGGCCGACCGCAATCTTGCGGAATACGGCGACCGGATAGCGGAACTCAAACGGCGCTTCCCGACAGTTCTGCCGCGTATCGTCAATCAGGTTGGCAACAGGACAAAAACCGTTGTCATCCGCGAACTGACGAAACAGACGGGCTTGCCGCGCGCCACCATCGTCAAGGCCATCGGCAATCCGGCAACCGCGAAGCCGGGCCGCTACGTCTATGACATGACCACGCGGGGCGGCAACATTCGCCTCAAATATCTGCGCCCGAAGGAAACCGAAGCCGGTGTCGTGGCTCGACCATTCGGAAAGCCGACGCTCTATCCCGGCGCGTTCCTGCGCGGTGGACAGTTCCCCGACCGAAAGCCGGTGTCGCAGTTCAACGGCCATGCCTATTACCGGCTCAACCGCTCCGGCACGAAGATCACCTTCGCCCGCTCGGGCGTTTTCATCCCGAAGGAAATGACCAGCGGCGCGACAGCCGAAGCATTCCAGCGCATAGCAGCGCCCTTGCTGAAAGAGCGGGTCGAAGCCGCCCTTGCCAAGCTGGTCCCCTGACCGGCCACCCCGACCCCCGACCTCGACCCGCCCCATGCCCCCCTCGGTCGGGTCCTCCCCCAAAAGAGGCCAAGTAGCGGGTGTGGGCGACTGCGGGATTTCGCTCTGTGAAGAAAATTATAGGGGGGTTCCACCGCCCTTTCGATGGAATCGGAATCAGATGGCAAAGAGCTATCCTGACGAGTTGCGTGAACAGGTCGTGGCCTTCATGGACGAGGGCCACACCGTTCGGGAAGCGGCGGCAAAGTTCAACGTCAGCCCGAGTTTCGCGGCCAAATCGCACAAGAAACATGCGGAAGCTGGCGAAAGCCTCCCGCTGCTTAACGAAACGGCACCTGCCGAACCGGAAAAGCAACCGCTCGATATCGAAATCACCGCATCCGAACTGGCGGAACTCCTGAAGGTTTCGAAGCGCGCGGTCTCGGATTTCGTAGAGCGTGGAATCGTGGTGAAGACAGAACGGAATCGCTTTGATCTCCGCCAATCCATCCAACTCTACTGTGAGCATTTGCGCATCGTTGCTGCCGGTCGCGGTGGTGACGGCGCGGATGTTCTTACTGCCGAACGCGCTCGACTGGCGCGCGAACAGGCCGACCAGACAGCCATGAAAAACGCAGCCATGCGCCGCGAAATGGTTTCGATGACGGACGTGCGGAACGAATGGGTTTCGATAGGCCGACGCATCCGCAACGCTGTTCTGTCGGTGCCTTCGCGCTGTCGTCAGATGCTCCCGCATCTCACGACCTACGATGTGGACCTGATCGGCCAAGAAATCCGGTCGGCGCTTACCGAACTTGGTGACGAGGACGATGACAACGGCGCTGACGACATTGCGGCGAGCGGTATGGGACAGCCTGTTGCCGCCGCCGAAACTTCGGCTGTCGGAATGGATTGAACATACCGTCCATCTGCCGGAAGGCGTTTCATCGCTGACCGGCAAGGTGCGGCTTTGGCCTCCGCAGAAAGAAATCGCCGACGCCATTGGTGATACGGCAATCGAGCGGGTTACGCTGGTCAAGCCGGTCCGTGTCGGCTTCACGACGCTGCTGACCAGCGCCATGGCAAGTTTCTGTTCGAACGATCCGTCGCCGATCCTTTCGCTTCTGCCGACAGAGGCCGACTGCCGCGACTACATGGTTTCGGACGTTGAACCGATTTTCGACGCCTCGCCAGCGCTTCGCGGCCTGTTGACCGGCGACACCAGCGAAGGCGGGCGCAATACCCTCCTTGCCCGCCGCTTTCCGGGTGGCTTTCTGAAAGTCATTGCCGCCAAGGCTCCGCGTAACCTGCGCCGTCACAATGTCCGTATCCTCTTCATTGATGAGGCGGACGGCATGGACGCGACGAAGGAAGGATCGCCGATCCTGCTGGCAGAACGCCGCACGCTGTCGTTCGCTGACCGCAAGATTGTGATGGGTTCAACGCCGGTCTACGAGGCGACCAGCTACGTGCTGCGGGCCTACGAGCAATCGGACAAGCGCATTTATGAGGTGCCTTGCCCCGAGTGCGGTCACTTCCATGAAATCACATGGGCCGATATCCATTGGCCCGAAGGTGAACCGGAAAAGGCGTACTATGTTTGCGTCGAGTGCGGTTCGGTGGTGGATGAACGGCACAAGCCGGGCATGGTGGCGAATGGGCGCTGGCGCGCGCTTCGACCGGAAATCAAGGATCATGCCGGTTTCCGCATGAATGCCCTGATTTCGCTTTTGCCTAACGCCTCCTGGGGGCGGCTGGCGCGCGAATTCGTCACGGTCAAAAACGACCCTTCGACACTGCAAACCTTCGTCAACACCATTCTTGCCCAAGGGTGGAAAGAGGACGGCGACGAACTGGACGATATCGAGCTTGCAGGCCGCGCCGAAGATTTCGGGTTGGAAAATATCCCGGTCCAAGTGCTGATTATCACGGTCGGCGTGGACGTGCAGGATGATCGTCTGGAAGCAACCTTCGTCGGTTGGGACAAAGAGGGTATCCCCTATGTTCTCGGCCATACCGTTGTGTGGGGTCGCTATGATGACCATACCACATGGGCCGAACTGGACGTTGCCCTGACGACGCAATGGGATCATCCCCTTGGCGGCAAGATCAAGGTCGATGCCGTTTGCGTCGATAGCTCGGACGGCGAGACGATGGAAACAGTCTATCGCTTCGCGTTCCCGCGCTTCAATCGCCGCGTTCTGGCGATCAAGGGAGCGGCTGGCAATCGGCCATGGATTGAGCGCTCCAAAACGAACGTGAAGGGCGGACGCCTTTTCATCGTCGGCGTGGACGGTATCAAGAGCCACATTTTCGGAAGGCTGGCCCGGCCCAAATCAATCCGGTTTTCGAAGGACTTGCCGGAAGTTTGGTACGAGCAGCTTGCGGGCGAAAAGATGGAAGTCCGCTATCTGCGCGGCCAGCCAAGCCGCCAGTTCGTTCCGATACCAGGCCGACGCCATGAAGCGCTTGACTGCACGGTATACGCCTTCGCCGCCCGCCAGATGGTCAATGCCAATTGGGCGCACCGCGAGGGCGAGCTTTCGACACCGCCGGAACCGGCGGTCGCTACCTACACACAAGAAATCGCGAAACCGGAGTGGCTTGCATAATGGCGACTACAGACGATCAAATTGCTGCGCTTGAAGATGCAATCGCAATGGGCGCGCGAAAGGTGATATTCCACTCTGGCGGCACGCGCCGCGAGGTGGAATATCACTCTCTCAAAGACATGAGGGAGGCACTTGCTGCCCTCAAATCCAACCGGTCGGGCGGCTCCCGCACCATTTACGCGGCGCTCGACTGATGGGCCTCGCTACCGTTCTTGACCGGACCATTGGTTACTTCTCGCCCGAAGCTGGCCTTCGGCGGGTAAAGCACCGCGCCGCGCTGGAAATCATGTCACGCGCATACGCTGGCGCAGATACCAGCCGCCTGAAATCCGGCAGGCACGCACCATCAACATCGGCGGACGCGGAAATTGCGCGCGCCGGTCGGACTCTGCGCAACCGCATGCGCGATCTCGCCCGCAACAATCCCTATGCTGCGAAGGCTATCCACGAACTTGTCACCCACGCCATCGGTGACGGGATCATTCCCCGTTCGAAAAACAAGAAGCTGAACAAGCTTTTTGCGGAGTGGAGCAAGGTTTGTGATGCGGACGGCGATCTTGATTTCAACGGTATCGTCAACCTGACGGCCCGTGAAATGTTCGAAAGCGGCAACGGCATTGTGCGCCGCCGCCGCCGCAGGCTGGAAGATGGCCTGCCGGTCCCGCTGCAATTGCAGGTTCTTGAATCGGACCTGATCGACACGACCAAGGAAGGCGTCCTTTCCGATGGCGGCAAGATCATCCAAGGCATCGAATTTGATGCCATCGGCAGGAAGCGCGCCTACTGGATGTTCGGTTCGCATCCGGGCAACAGCTTCTTTGACCCGAAGTCCACGATTGTTTCGAAGCCCGTTCCCGCTTCCGACATTGCCCATGCTTTCGAAAAGCAGCGAACGCAGGTGATGGGAGCGCCGTGGGGTACGCCAGCGATGGCCGACACCTACGATCTTGCGTCCTACGAACAGGCGGAATTAACGCGCAAGCGGCTGGAAGCCTGCCTTGTCGGTGTGATGACCGGCGGCGACGAAGGCGACCAGCTTGGCATGCCCATGGCAGATAATAGTCCGACAAAGCCGGGCATTTATGATGTCAACGGCAGGCGCGTCGAGAAATTCGAACCCGGCATGTTCTACAATGCCGTTGGTGGCCGGGGCATAGAGTTCTCGCAACCAGCGGTGACGGATAGCTATGATCCCTACAAGTCTTCCATGCTGCATACCATCGCGGCGGGCTGGCGGGTTCCCTATGCCATCATGTCGGGTCGGCTGGACAAGGTGAACTATTCGTCGAGCAAGATCGGGCTGGAAGGCTTTCGGCGGACCATATCCGCCGTTCAATGGCTGATCCTCATTCCAATGGTGTTGCAGCCTATTTGGGACTGGTTCTGCGATGCGGCTTACTTCGCTGGCATCATCAAGACCCCAAAGGTTGCCGTGGAATGGTCGCCGCCGCGCTTCTATTCCGCCGACCCGCTGAAAGACGTGAACGCCCGCATCAAGGAAGTGCGGTCGGGCTTCCGTTCCCTGTCCAGCGTCATCGCCGAGATGGGCGAAAACCCGGATGAGGTGCTGGACGAAATCGCGTCCGACGCTGCCAAGATCGACAAGCGGAAGCTTGTTCTCGACAGCGACCCCCGGCGGATGTCTCAGGCCGGACAGGTGCAACAGCGGGACGAAACCGACGACCCGCCCGACGACAAGTCGGAAGACGACGACAAGGACCCCGACGATGACGAAACTTGAACTGCGCAAAGCGCCCGCCTCCCTGCCGATGCAGGTTCGCGGACAAGACCTCAATATCGGTTCTATCGATGAAGAGGCGCGCACCGTGACGCTGGTATTCACGACCGGCGCTGCGGTACGCCGCCTGCGCTATACCGGATGGGACACGGCTGTCCCGTTCGATGAAGTCCTTGTCGTTAGCGAACGGGCGCTGGACCTCACACGCATGAATTTGGGTGCGCCGGTTCTGGACAGCCATTCCCGGTGGTCCACCTTTTCGCAGATCGCCGTTGTTGAACGGGCGTGGATCGAAAAAAGTGAAGGATGGGCGACCATCCGTTTCCCGAAGGCCGGAATTGACCTCGCCGCCGACCGCATGTTCGGGCTGGTCTCTGACAAGATCATCAAGAATGTGTCGGTGGGTTACTCCATCGATAAAATCCGGGTGGAGGAAGCGGCGAAGAAAGGCGAGGTTGAAAAGATTTTCGTAGAGCGCTGGACGCCGAACGAGATTTCTTTTGTGACCGTTCCCGCCGATCCCGGCGCGCAGGTTCGATCCAGCGAAGCCACGTTCCCCCTCTCTATCCAGTCTGCGGCATGTCTCGACCTTCGGGCCGCTCGCATGCGCATGGCCGAAGCCGAACGCCGCTTCGGCTGACACTGATTCCATTTTTTCAGTTCGCCGCCTGACTTCCACCGGGGATGCAGGGCGACGGCGCTTGTCCTTCCCGGTAATACAAAAGGAACCGCACGCCATGAAAAAGGCTGCATATGTTTTCGCGACCGTCGCCGCAATCGTCTGCTTCGGTCTTGCCTTCACCATTCTTTCCGCTGACCCTTCCCACGCGGCCTCGCTCATGAGCCACGATGCGTTCGTGCAGACGCGCGGCATTCTGGATCATGTCTATCAGGCCAGCCCGGCACTGCTGGCATTGCGGGCGACCGCCGCCGACCTGACGACGCGTGCCGAAAACAAGCGCAAGGAACTGGTGGAAGGGCTTTCCGATGAAGCCGCCCGCGCCATCGAAAAAGAGCATTCGGACATTCTTGCCGAACTGGATGGCGTCCGCGCCGGGATTGCAACGCTCGAAACTGCGGAGCGAGGCGGTACGGCTCCCACGCCTGTCAACACCACGCCGCAGGCTGTTGCGCAGAATGCGGAACGTGCCGAACGCGAGCGCGTGACGACTATCGATGATCTGGCGGCGCGTGCGGGTTTTCCTGACTTCGCGCGTGACCATATCCGCTCCGGCACTTCGCTGGACAGCTTCCGGGGCCTGCTGCTGGATCACATGGTGACCAATGAGCGCACCGCCCCGACCGACAGCCGCGTTCGCGTGCAGGTCGGTAACGACGAAGCCGATACCACCCGTTCGGCCCGTGTCGAGGCGCTAGCCTATGGTCTCGGCGCGCCGGTCCCACAGGCTGGCCCGTCTGCCGCCGCCCGTCAGTACATGGGCCAAGGGCTGGTCGATATCGCTGCCGATTGCGTGAACTATCATGGTCGGCGCATGCTGAACGCGCGCGATATCGACAATATCTTCAGCCGCGCCGCGCACTCGACTTCGGATTTCCCTGTTATCTTCGAAGGTGCTGTTAACCGCACGCTGGAACAGCGTTATGCGCTGGCGCAGCCCACCTTCAAGCGGTTCGCCCGCAAGAAGAACTTCCGCGATTTTCGCCCGGATACGGTCGTTAAGACCGGCGATTTCCCGATGCTGGAAAAGATTCTGGAAAACGGCAAGATCAAGTTCGGTTCGTTCGGCGAAGGCAAGGAAGCCGTGCAGGCTTTCAGCTACGCCATCGCCCTGAATATCAGCCGGCAGATGCTCATCAATGACGATCTTGGCGCCATCGCCGAACTGTTGACGAGCTATGGCGCGTCCGTCGCCCTGTTCGAAGAAGTCACCTTCTATGCCGGTGCTTTCAACGGCAAGCTGGCAGACGGCAAGGCCGTGTTCCACGCCGACCATGAAAACCTTGCCGCAGAGGGTTCGGCCATCACGGTCGATAGCGTGGGTGATGGCCGCAAGGCGATGAGCCAGCAGAAGACGATTGACAAGAAACCGATGTTGGCAAACCCGGCCCGTATTATGCTGGTCGGCCCCAACAAGCTGACCGAAGCGGAAAAGCTGCTGGCTTCGATTACGCCCGCCACGGTTTCCACCGTCAACATCTTCTCCGGCAAGTTCGAACTGGTGGAAACCTCGCAGATCGGTGACAACTCCTGGAATCTTTTTGCCGATCCGGCGACCGGCTCCAACTATCGTTGGGGTTACCTCGAAGGTTACGAGGCTCCGCGCGTTCGTATGGATGAACCGTTCGGGTCGCAGGGTTTCAGCATGTCCGTGGAACACGACTTCGGTTGCGGCGCGACCGATTTCCGCTTCGGTTATCGCAACCCCGGCCAGTAAGCCGCCCGCCTGACTTCGTTGGGAGAGCCGCCCGGCTCTTCCTCTCCCGTCACGTTGATCGCAAGGAAGATCACCATGAAAAATTATCGAGGCCCCGCCGATACGGTGGAAGTCACCGCGCCTGCCGATGTCAAATCCGGCGACGGCGTACTTGTCGGCAAGCTCTTTGGCGTTGCGGAGTTCTCCGCCAAGGCGGGCGAGCGCGTCAACATCGCCCGCAAGGGTCTTTTCACGCTGCCAAAGACGAACGGACAGGCTTGGACCGAAGGCGCTATCTTGTATTGGGACGGTGCTAAGACCACGACCGCCGACAATGGCGGTGCAAACACCAAAGTCGGTTTTGCTGCCGCTGTTGCAATCAATCCGTCCGATTTCGGCGAAGTGCTGGTTGACCAGTAACATGGTCGATTGGCGAAAACTGGAAGCTGCCGTTGACCGGAAGGTTGGCGGCGCTTTTGGCGAGACGGTCCGCCTGTCGTTCTTGGTGAACGGCAAGACGGACCCGGACCGCCCGCAAATTGTCATCCGCTGCGAAGCTCTGCACACAGAGGACGACTCAACGCGACCCGCTGGCAATGCCGCTAGCGGCCCCCATCGCGTCCGCTTCGCTGCGGCGGATGCTGTGTTGTTCATTGACCGCTCGACCTACGAAGGCCCGGCGCTGAAAACCGGAGACAAGGTGCGGGCAATGGATCGGGCGGGCGAACCCGTTTGGTTGGTCGATTTTGTCAGTGACCGGCATAGCAACCTTATCGCTGTTGCCCTGAAAGAGATTTAGGAGCCTCTATGTCCTTCATTCGCTTTGCCGCCCGCATCTCTGCCGTGGAGGCGACCAAGGGCAATACGGTCGTTGGCGAAAACGTGCTGGATAGCGAAATTGGCGTGCTCGATATCGCTGCCGATGGCTCTTTGCGGACGGATAAGGATAAGCCTTTCATCTCCGTTTATACTGACGGTTCGAAATTGATGGAAGGTCTGGAGCTTCGCTCGCTGGCATCGCCGGGGCAACTCGATATCGTTTTTGAGGCTGGCGTGACCACGGCGCACGCCGTCACCGATGCCGAGACGGACGAAAGTGTTATTCTCGGGATGCCCGCGACAGACGCGACGTTTGAGTTTCACCTTGATATGGCGCTTCGCCAGACCGGCGATGCCCTCAATGACCCCGACAACGAATGGGCGGAAATCTTCCGCTCTCTCTGTCTGTCGTTTCAATCCGCATCGCGCTCGCGCATAAGCGGCGATACGAACGGCGTGCGGCTTGCCGCGCACCAACTGAAAATCACCGCCAATATGGTGGCCGAACCATTGTGCGGGCAACCGCTAAATCCCGGCTCTCCTTTCGCGAAATTCCTTTTGAAGTGCGAAAGCGACCTTGTTCCGAATGATCCGTCCATGGCGGAAAAGATCGCCCTCATGCGGGCGCATCTTTCCGGTGATGCCAGCGAATTGCAAACGGCAATGCGGCGATACGGTCTTATCCATGACGAGGCCGACGCCATGTTGATCACGCCTTACGAGGGGTCGCCCTGATGGCTAGTTTGGTGGACCAGATCACGGAACTTTATGTCCGCATGGCCGAACTTGAGCGCCGGAACCGCAACCGGCGGCGCAAGGGTACGATTGCGGAAGTCAGTGACGACAAGTCGAAATATCGCGTCAAGCTGTCGGAACAGGCGGGCAAGCCGTACCTAACGCCATGGATCAAGGCGCGGACCCTTGCTGCCGGTGGCGTCAAGGTGGATGTCCTCTACAGCGTCGGCGAACAGGTGGATGTTGTTTCCGAAAACGGTGACATGACCGATGCGCAGATAGATTTTTCTACCTACAGCGACGACAACGCCCGCGAAAACAGCAACACGCCGTTTCATATCAAGATCGGCGATACCGTGATTGAGGCGTCGGCGGGACAGGCAAAAGTCACGTCGCCGAAGGTGATTGTTGAATCGCCCAACGTACAGCTTGGCGGGGACGGCGGTAAGCAGGTCGCCCGGATCGGCGACAAGGTGCACGTCGCAAGCGGCTCATCCGCTGGTATGTGGCCGATTGTCGAAGGCTCGGAAAAAGTCTTCGCGGTGGACTGAGGAAACCCCATGAAAAACTACAAGGTTCGAACCGGCTGCGAGATCGCCGGGCGCTGGCGGTCGGCTGGCGAAACCATCCCCCTGACCGACGACGAAGCCCGCGAGCTTGCTCCGCCCTTCGGCAATGTCGTTCTCCCTGAAAAAGAGGATAGCGCCCATGGCAAGCTCAACCGGCGTAAACGGGCAGACCGGCGCGCCGCTGAATGACTGGCCGCATACGCAGCAGTCAATCCGCAAAATCCTGAAAACGCCGAAAGGCTCGCGCGTCATGCGCCGGACCTTCGGTAGCAATGTTCCTGATTTCATAGACAGCAAGATGACGCGGCGGAACGTGCTTGCGCTCTATTCCGCCGCAGCAACCGCAATCCTTGAATGGGAACCGCGCTTCCGCATGACAGCCGGGCGCGTGACCCAAGCGGATGCCAATGGCGTCATCGCGCTGGATATCTTCGGCACCTATTATCCTCGCGGCCATCGTGGCGATTACTCCATTGCGGAGAGCGCCAGCGTCCGCGTCATTTATCCGGGCAAATGACCATGGCGATTTACGCACCGACGACGATTGATGTTTCCCGCCTGCCGTTGCCCGATGCGATTAGCCCGCTGGATTTCGAAACGCTCTATAGCGAGTTCAAGGTGCGGTTCCTTGCATTCTGGAACACGCTGCGGGCGGTCAATCCGTCGCTACCGGAATATGACGTGCAGGATCTCGAAACGGACCCTGCGGGCGTCGTCGGTGAAGCTTGGTCCTACCTCCGTCTTCTGGACCGGCAGAATGTCAATGACACCTTCCGCGCGCTTCTCGCGGCCTATGCGAAGGGTTCCAATCTGGATGCCATCGCCGCAAACCGGAACATAGTCCGCCTGACCGTGGTTGCCGCAACCGCGAATGCAGCGGCGATTGTGGAGGGCGATGACGCACTGTTGCGCCGCTATCTGCTGTCTTACGATCTGCCGTCCGCCGGTTCTGCCGGTCGCTACCTCTATGATGCGTGGACGGCTTGGCCGCAATCTGCCGACAAGACCCTTGGGCTTTGGGACGCGCGGGTGAATGGCCGGGCGGTCCATGGCCGTCGCGGTGATACGGACGTTGTTGTCATCGGCCCCATGGGCAGGCTTCCGACCGTCCTGGAGCTGGACGCTGTCCGGGCGTCGGTAACGAACCCGAACCGTGCGCCGGAAGCGGTCGCCATTTCGGTCATGTCTGCTGGGCGTACCGAATACGCGGTCTCCCTCGTCCTTGAAATTCCGGCTGTGGGGCCGTCTGCCGATATCGTCCGGCAGGAAGCGGAAAAGCGTGTCACCGCAGCGGCGACCGCCCGCATTCTGATTGGCGGTGAAATTCCCGAAGCCCTATTTTCAGGGGCTGCTTTTGGTGACGGCGTTATCAGGGTCCGCGACCTCGCGCCGGTTGTCATCCAGCCCGACGCCTACAAGGTGCCGGTGATGACCAGCCTTAACATCACTGTCGAGGTGCGGGCATGAGCGACGTAGGCGTGCTGCTGCCCTCATCGGCGGAGCCATTCGAAAAGGCGCTCGCCGCCGGTATGTCGGACGATCTACCGATACCCTTTGCGGTGCTGATGGACCCGTACCAGACGCCCGCACGGTTCCTGCCATGGCTTGCCGTGCATCATTCGGTCGATCTCTGGTTTGACGACTGGACCGAAGAGCGCAAGCGGGAAATGATTGCGCAATCCGCCGGGGTTTCGACGCTCTATCCCGCGTCACCTTTGGCGGTGCTGAAAGGCACGCTTGCCGGGTTGAAGCGCTACCTTGCGTTTGTGGATGCGGAAATCGTGGATCGCATCGCCCATCCGAACCGCTTCACCTTCGGGCGGGCGGTGATTGGTCGCACACCGATAGCGCACCAGCCTTTCGTTGCGCATTACCTTGTCCGCGTCACGCTGGCAGCACCGAAGAACCGCTTCCAGATTGGCCGCAGCGCCTTCGGGCGTGCGGCGATGACGGCGGTTGACCTTGAACCTATCCGCCGCGCCAAGCGCGCGATGACGACCGCCAAGACGCCGGAAACGCTCTATTCGGTGTCCTTCGCATGGCGGCGCGGCATCACCTTTAACGACAATATTTTCATCGACGGAAGCCATGCCATCGGCGGTTACATGGATCGCAAGCGGCTGGATTGAGGGTAACGACACATGCAGCGCACTTCCTTTGCAGAAGCTGAAATCGCCGATCACGCTGATTTCGAAAACATCGGTTTGCAGGCGCAGGCCGCGACGGATGATCTTTGGCAGAATGCTATTGGCTATCCTGCCCATTGGGCCGCGTTTACTGTCGCACGCAAATCGGCGCAGGAAATCACGGTTTCTGCCGGTCGCTACGTCGCCGGGAAAATCGTCTACGCGCAGGTAGCGCCGAAGGATGTGAACCTGCAACTTCATATCCCGGCTGCTGCATCAGATCAGCGTTGGGTTGCCGTACTGCTGCGCGGCAAGGAAGTTATCGACATGGCGACGCGGCCTTTCGAAACGTCCGATGATCCGGAAACCAGCGTCATCGTCAACCGCACGACGCCGAAGACTATTCGCCGCGTTGTCGAGTTGATCGTGCAGCAAGGTGAAGCCAACCCGGTTCCCGTCAAGCCGGTGGTGGATGCCACAGATGCTTGCATTGCCTTTGTGCTGCTGACCTCTTCCGGCGTCAACGCCATTGAACCAGGCAATAGCGACCGCGTGAAAACACTCTATGAAGTGGAAGGACGTGTTACGGCTCTGGAAGTCGATCTTGATGGCCTTTTCATGCGAACCGAGACGATTGAAACGCAGATCGTCAATATTCAGGCGAAGCTTACGGAAATCCCCCGCCGTGAAGTCATTCGCCAGATGCAGCGCGATATTGGTGCTGCCCGGCTGAAAGTCGACCTGCCGGACGAGGCCCGTGCCTTCGTCTTCGATAACGCGCTTATCAAAGACCGTTGGGACATGACCAACGTGGATTGGCTGGCGCGCATTGAAGAAGGCGTTCGGTTCGGTTTTGCAGCCGAAGTGCAGGCGCGGCTTGAGGTGCAGGCGGAAGATGATCCGAAGATTGCCTTTCGTGGTCGCCGTATGGTGCCAGCCTTCGAAGAGGTAACGCGTATTGCCAACACCTCGCTGGACGGAACACTGAATATTTCGCAGTTGGTGCATACGCAAACCACTCTTGTCCGAAAGGAAGTGTCCCGTGTCCGCATCACCTACGGGCCGACGATGTGGGCCTGCGAAAATCAGGCTGGATGGTCCGGCCTCGGTGAAGACGCCCGCGTGGGAGAAATGCTGAACGTGGGTGGCGAGACCTTCGAAGTGGTCGACGTCTACACCCGCAACCATGGGCATTCACAGTATGGTGTCCGGCAGCTACGTTATGAGGTTTATAACGAGCCTTATTGGGAATACGTCACCGAAGATGTGGGCGTGAACGGCTCCATCTACGGACAGTCCCTCCTCGTTGCGCAGCCGATGCAGTTGACCAGTCTCGACCTGTCGTTTGCCCGCGTCGGCGCTGATGGTGATGTGCATGTCTTCATCGTGGAAACTACCACGGGCGGCATGCCGCGATTTGATGCTGTTCTGGCGCAGGGCAAGTTGACCCACGCCGATCTTGTTGTTGGCTGGAATAAGGTTGTTTTGCCTATCACGCTGCTTGAAAGCGGGAAGCGCTACGCGTTCGTGACCGTAACGACTGGTGCGCATGCGCTGCATGTCTCGGCGTCGAACAAGTACACGGGCGGCACGCAATTCCTGACAACGGACGGCGCGTTTTCGCAAGGTTCGACCGAAACGGATATCTGCTTCCGGCTCAATGCTGCTCGTTATCATAGCCCGCGCACAGTTATTCCGATGCAGGCTTTGAACCTCGCGGACGGCATGACGCAAATCGACATGCTGTTTGCCGGATGGGTGCCGGGCGGCTGTACACTCGGATGGGAAATCCGGCCTTCCGGTTCGACAGTCTGGACGGAACTGGATGACGGGGACCCGGCGACGAACCCGCTTGTTGGTCTTCCGGCTTCGGTGGAACTGCGCATGGTCATGATGGGAACGGCTGACTTGCAGCCAATGATCCAGCTTGACCAAAAAGCAGTCTCTCGCGTTTCGAGAAACCGCAGCACCATGCGGGCCGTCACCAAAAGCTTCCAGTTCGGGTTTGCGACAACGCATATCCAGACGCAATACACGCTGGATAGCTTCGACCCGGAGCGCCACACCTTCACACCCGCCATCATGGTGGGCAACGCGGTGATAAATCCTGACACAACGGAAGTCACCGTTGACGCACAGGTGCCGACGCGCCGGACCTACCTTTCAACCTACACGCTGGGCGCTGCTGCCAACGCCGCACGCATGCGCCCTGCCGCCGCCACCACGAATGTCGTGTCCGTGCCGTTCGTGCAGGACGCGTTCATTGCTGCACTCTAGGGGGTTCCCATGGCTTTCAAGATCGACACGGACAAATCCTATGAGGTGAAGCTTACGCGCCCTGTGAAGCGCGGAGCTTTCACCTACAAGCCGCTGAACGAAATCACCATGCGCGGAGCGGTCGTCGCGGCGATCATCGAGCAGGAAGGTGACGAGGTGCTGGACTATGCCAGAGAGGTCTGACGGTTATCAGCTTCCATCCTACCCCAAGACGCTCATTGATCGGCCATTGTGGAATAGCACGATGGCCGATCTTCACTCGCGACTGGTTGCCCGCGAACAGTTGGAAGCATCCTTCGAGACGTTGATGACGCAGGGTATTCAGGCCTCGCTTGACTACATTCAAGTCAATGTCGCCCCGCAGATCGCCAGCCTTCAAGCGGCAATCAATCTGGCACAGGAGCAAATTGACCAGATCATTATCGGTGGCAAGGCACCCGATACGCTCAAGTTTGGCGGGCAGTTGCCCGCCTTCTACGCCACGGCGCAGGCTCTGACGGATGGCCTTGGCAGCAAGGTGCCGAACACTCGAAAGGTGAACGGTAAAGAACTGTCCGGGGATATCGAACTTACTAAAAGTGATGTCGGGCTGGATAAGCTCAACAACACGGCAGACAAAGACAAGCCGGTGAGTGACGCGCAAAAGACTGCGCTGGATAAGAAGGTTGGTTTTGATGAGGCGCAGAATTTAAGCTTGGCCCAAAAGGGACAGGTTATCGCCAACATCGGCGGGGGCGTTCTGGCTGGTCACCGCAATAAACTCATCAACGGTGGCCTTCCCATCTGGCAAAAGGGTCCTGGTCCCTTCACTACATCCGGTTACACGGCTGATATGTGGCGGCTTGAACCGGGGGCGGGTTCTTCAAATTCCGTGTCGCGATCTGATTTTATTGCCGATGACAGCCTTCCGTTTGTCGACAAGTACGCACTTGCGTGGACGCGAACGGTTGCCGGTTCTGCCCCCTCTTATCTTTTACACAAGATAGAGGGTGCGCGGACACTGGCAGGGTCGCTTTGCACCCTGACGATTTGGGCAAGGGCTACCGCCGCGACCAAAATCCGGGGGAATCTTCAGCAGAGGTTCGGCACAGGCGGTGCGCCATCCGCAACGGAGGTATACCAAGGACCCACCGAGTTTGTTTTCGCTGGAGGGGGCCTCTTACAAAGGTTCGATCTTGTTTTCACGCTCGGAAAACTTGCGGCAAAAACCTTCGGCAGCAATGGCGATGATGCCTTGTGGGTCCTGTTTGAGTGGTTGAATACAGACCCTAATGCGACAATCGCGTTGGCGCATATTTCGCTCGTGGAGGGTGATGCGCGAGCCGACCCGAACCCCTTTTCCGCGCGTCCTGATGCTCTTGAGCAAACACTTTGCGAGAGGTTTTATCAGGAGTATTACGGCACGTTCTTCGCTTACTCTGGCAGTGGTAGCGCATCTGTACGTCGCGTCAGTGTGTTCTTTCGTACGGCGATGCGCACGGCTCCCAACATAAGTTGGAATTCTGGAAATACATTCATCCTGGAAGAGCGATCGACAACGCAAGCTCGTTGGTATTGCGACCCGGGAAACGTCAACACAGAAGCCGCGTTGGGTAGTCTGAAATTAAGTTCGGAGCTTTGATATGGAGGTTCACGGATACACGGCCTCGGGTTCGATCAGTGCGACTATCGAAGGCGAAAAGTGGGATGTTCCCGACGAAATGTCGAGTCGCCTTCGTCAGATGATTGCCGAATGGGAGGAGGAAGGGAATAATATCCCTCCATATGTTCCGCCAAGTCTGACAGAAGGCGAGGTTGATGCTGAACGCGACCGTCGAATTTCTGCTGGTTTCACGTTCAATGGCGTCTTCTACCAGTCACGCCGTGCAGATCGCGAAAATATCGCAGGCGCGTCAGTTGCGGCACTTTCTGCCATAAGTGCTGGTGCTCAACCCGGCAATTATCGCTGGCACGGCGGCGGCGAGGACTTTGTGTGGATTGCTGCTGACAACACAATGCATCCGCTTGACGCACAATCGACCTTCGCCATGGGGCAGGCCGCAATGGCCCATAAGCAGGCTCATATCTTTGCAGCGCGTGCGCTGA
Source organism: Rhizobium sp. SJZ105 (assembly GCF_007828365.1). NCBI lineage: Bacteria > Pseudomonadati > Pseudomonadota > Alphaproteobacteria > Hyphomicrobiales > Rhizobiaceae > Rhizobium > Rhizobium sp. SJZ105. The sequence goes on along the minus strand of NZ_VIUP01000001.1, from coordinate 1,435,204 downwards.
AAGACATGAACCCCATCCCGGCGGATTTTGCGACCAACGCAACCTACTGGCCTTGATGCCTCTCATTCTTTGAAAACCCGCCCCGCCTTGTCTGGCGGTGCGCGCCCTCATGTCCGGGTGTGAGCCGGAACCCTTCCTTCAAAATTTGGAACCTTCAACGGAGACCAGCCGAATGGTTGACCTGTCCTATCATCATGGCGTCAAGCTTGTCGAAAGCGCCGACTCCCCGGCAATCGCACGCGTGACCCGCAGCGGCATCACTTTCGTCAACGGCATCGCGCCGAACGCGGACCCTGCCGCCTTTCCTCTGAACTATCCAACGATCGTGCGGTCGTTGACGGCTGCAACCGCGCTTGGTGCGGCAGGAACGTTGCTGGAAGATATCACCACCGTTTTCGATGAAGGTGGTTCTTGGTGCATCGTCAACCGTGTCCCTGAAAGCGCCGATGCTGCCACGCTGCAGAACAACTTGATTGGCGATCCGGTGGCCCGGACCGGCCTTTATGCCGCGCTCCGCGCCAAGGCCCTGACCGGCTATCAGCCGCGTGTCATCATCACCGCCGGAGATACCGGCGCGTGGATCGAAGACGGCGTTGTTTCGGTATCGCTGACTTCGCAGGGCGATAACCTGACCGAAGCACCGGTCGTCACTGCGACGGGCGGTGGCAATGATCCCGGCAAGGTGCTGCCGACGCTGGAAGCTGTGATGGGAACCGGGACCGACGCCGACAAAGTTGTTTCGGTCAAGGTCGTCACGCCCGGCAAGAAAATGTCGCAAGCTCCTGTCCTGACCTTTACGGGCGGCGGGGCTGATGCTGGCAAGGTGCTGGCCACCGCCACCGCCAATGTCGGCGACGTGGCGAACCCCTTTGTTTCGGCGCTCAATGCCGTCACCCCGAAAATCCGCGCGCGCGCCTATATCTCGGGTCCGAACACGACCGACGCCGAAGCCGTGCGCTTCCGTCAGACGGTCAACGGCGGGCGCATCCTGATCATTGATCCGAAGGTGATCAAGAACGTCAACGGCGTGCCGGTGACGAAGCCTGTCGCCGCTGTCTTCGCTGGCGTCCGCGCCCGTGTCGTGGCGTCGGCGGAAGGCTTCTCCGGGTCGGTGTCGAACAAGATCATTCGCACCATCGACGGTGTAGCTCGGACGATCTCCTATCCTGATGACAGCAACTACCTGAACGAAAATCAGGTCGCCACGATCATCAATGAGCGCGGCGGTTTCAGGACGTGGGGTAGCCGTCTCGCGATTGACGATCCGCTGTGGCAGTTCGACAGTGTGCGCGCCACCGCCGACATGATCAATGAGTCTCTTGAAGACCTCTATTTCCTCTATGTGGATCGCAAGACCACTAAGGGCAATTTCAAGATGCTCATCGAAGACGGCAACGCCGCAATGCGTGTCTTCACGAAGAACGAAGACATTCTCGGCGGCAGCGTCTGGCTGTCCGACCAGAACGACCCGACCTTGATGGTCAACGGCAAGACCCTGCTTGGGGTCGAATTCGAGCCGGTTGGCCTCATGGAGCAAATCCACATCACCACCCACCGCAACATCGTCCGGTATCAGTTGCTGATTGACGAGGTGAACGGGGCAATCGAAATCGGCGCGCTCTCGGTCGCCGCGTAAGGAGCTTTTCACATGGCGCAAAAAACTCTCCCCGCCTACATCCTGCGGAACTGCATGCTGTGGGCGGACCGTCAAAGCAAGCTCGGGCAGATCGGCGATATCACGCCGCCGGTTCCCGAAGCCGTCCGCGAGGATGTCCGCAATGCCGGGATGATCAAGGCCCGCAAGGTGCATCTCGGTTACAACGCGCTGGAATTCAGCTTCAAGATGCCGGGCGTGGACCCGCAGATTTTGAAGCTGCACGGCATCAAGATCGGTGAGGAAACGCCCTTCATGATCACCGGGGCGCTGGTGGACGAAGATGGCACCACGCATAGCGCCGTGATGACCATTCGCGGCAGGCTCTACAAGCCGGACGCCGGGACGTGGAAGGCAGGCGAGCTTTCCGAAAACGACTACGGCGTGGACGTGAACTATTACAAGCTCGAAATCGACGGCGAGCAAATCTACGAGATGGACGATTTTGATTTCAAGGTCGGTGGCGTCTCGCAGTTCGGCGATATCCGCAACGCGTTGCTGCTGTAACGGCTAGCGCTCCCACTCTCTCCCAATACTTCCAATCCGGCCCGCGTTCTGCGGGCCATTTTTTCAGGTGAAACCATGGACGCAATCTCTGCAACGCTCGCCAAGCCGGTCGAGCATGACGGCAAGACCTATACCGACCTGACCTTCCGCGAACCGGATGTCGGCGATTTGCTTGTGGCGGACGAGACCACGTCCGACCTCGCGCGGATGGTCACGCTGTTAGCCCTCATTTCCGATGTGCCGCTACCCGCATTCAAGCGGATCAAGGGCAGCGATTTCAAGGCGATCATCGCCAAGACTAAACCGCTTTTGGGAAACGACCAGAAGAACACGACTGGCGGCTAGTAGCCGTCTACGTCGCAAATATCACGCATACACCGCTCAACATAATTGAGCGGTGGCCCGCCCGAAAACTCCTGGCTTACTTCCACAAGGCCAATGAGTTGCGAAAAATCATGAGAGAATGACCATGGGTGTCCAGCAAAGCAGCCTCCGTATCTCGCTTATTGATGATGCAAGCGCCACCGCGCTACATATCGGGCGTGCGCTGGACGGCCTGCGGGCGCAATCCGCTTCCGCCTTCGCGCCAATGCGGGGTTTGATCGGACAGGCGGTTGCGCTCGGCGCTGGTTACTTCGGTGTCACGCGCGGTCTGGAAGCGACGGCGGGCGCGGCCATCAGTTTCGAGTCTGCATTTGCGGACGTGAAAAAGGTGGTCGAAGCCAATGAAGAACAGTTTGAAAACATGCGCCGAAGCATCCGGCGCATGTCGGGCGAAATCCCGCTGGCCGCAAATGACATCGCCGCACTGTTCGCCGCCGCAGGTGAAAGCGGTATCGCGACCGAAGACTTGCAAAGCTTCGCGGAAATGGCCGCACGCGTCGGCATCGCCTTCGATCTCGGCGCAGGTGAGGCAGGGGAAAGCCTTGCCAAGCTGAAAACGCAGCTTGGTTTGACGGTCGCCGAAACGGGCGACATGGCCGATGCCATCAACTATCTGTCCAACAACATGGCGTCCAAGGCTAAGGACGTGACCGAATTTATGTTGCGGGTTGGCTCCTTCGGTGAAATGGGCGGCTTCGCAAAAGAAGAACTCGCGGCCATGGGTAGCGCCATGATCTCCGCCGGTTCGGATGCCAGCACGGCGGGAACCGCTATGTTGAACGTCATCCGCGCATTGACGAAGGGCGAGTTTGCCAAGAAGTCGCAGCGTGACGCCGCCAAGGCACTCGGGCTGCATCTGCCGTCCATCGCAAAGGATATGCAGAAAGATGCGAAAGGCACCATGCGCAAGGTGCTGACGGCGATTGCGAAAGCGCCGAAGGACAAGCAGGTTTCCTTGCTGTCCGAATTCTTCGGCGACGAAGCGCGCGCCTTCATGCCGCTGGTCGGCAATATCAAGCTGCTGGATCAAGCGCTGGACAGTGTGGCCGACCGCACGAAATATGCAGGCTCCGCATTCAATGAGTACATCCAGCGCGCCAGCACCACGCAAAACGTTCTGGAATTGCTCGGGAACAAGATTTCGAACGTCTTTGCGGAAATCGGTGACAGCATGTTGCCGACCATCCGCGAGGGCGCGCAGGGCATTGGCGAGGTGCTGGACACGCTCGGCAACCGCGTGACGATCTTCGACCAGATCACGAATTTCACGAAGGGGTTTGCGCAGGGCTTCGGTTATACCGGCGGCATGAAGGAATTCATGAACGATCTCGGTGACCTGTTGCTTGGTCCGGTTGATCCAAACGCCGCCGACCGCATCGGGGCCATCTTCATGAGGGCGAAGGAATGGGGCGCTTCCATCCGCGAATTGAACGATGCAATTAAGGATAACCCTATCGCCAAGTTTTTTGCCGAAATGTCTGGTTACGGCTTCCAGCTTTTTGCGTGGGGAATGGGTATTTCCATGCTGGCTGGCACCATTCGGAAACTAGCGGCAGCGCTGTTTGTACTGTCCGGCGCAAGTACCTTGCTCGGGGCTTTGAAAGCGGTGAAAGGAATCGCCGATATTGTAGATGGGCGATCCGGCGGAGGTGGGGGAAGCACACGTGGAGCCGGGAACGGAGGTAGTGCTAACTCACGGAAAAACTCCACGACGGCACCATGGTCCGGCGGGTTGCTCAATCTGTTCAACTCAGCGTTTCTGCTTAATTCTCTGCCGGATGGGGCAGACGAGATGCAGAATTTCATGGAGAAGAACAAAAAGCGGTGGGACGGATACAACGATTGGCTAGAAAAAAATGTGGGGAGCCCTAGATCGTGGACGCAATCAGATAGCCGTCCTGCGCCAACTTCGGTTTACTCACAGATGGCCATGGACAACGCCGTCCAAGCCCGCGCTAATGGCATACGGGGCGGGTCCACCGATGTTTTGCCCGGAAAAACTGCTGACGATTTAGGCATGAGAACAGTGCGTATCGACGCCTCTTCTATGTCTGAAATGATCAAACCTGCTGGAACACAAGACGTTCGGGTGGTCAATCCTCAACGGCCAAATGTAACTATTCACGCGCCGATAAGCATTACCGGCGTTGCGGACCCGCAGGCGGCAGCATCGCAGGTGGTACGGGAGTTGGAAGGTGAACTGTCGAAGCTAGAAGGCACCTTTAGCGACTAGCTTCAATTGCGCTGTGCGGAAAATCCAAACAGGCTTATGAGTCCTGCCGCGACAAATGAGAGGATAAGCGCTCCTACAATTGTCACCGCAATTTGGCGGGGTGCCATTTTGAGCGCTCCGCCGATCACGCCTGCCAAAGCGATATTAACCAATATCGACAGCAGGGAGTTATTGATTGCCAGTGCGATGAATATCGCGCTCGTGACCAATGCTGAGACGGTAACAACGACTGCGCCACGCCATCCTTCGGTGCCAGAACTGCGCGCGCCCCAAGCGCCACCAATTGCCGCTGCCAAAATGAATAAAATTAGAAGTTCGTTTTCGCTCATTTCGCCCCCTGCTTCGCGCAATGAAAAACAGATGACTCCCGTATTGTCGAGTCATCTTCGGAAAGTGAGATTAGAATGACCGGCGTAACGTCAATGATGCTCGGGGGCTTCGCCTTCGAGGGTTTGGGCTTTGGCTATCAGGGTGTCAAACGCAAGGTGAACACGCCTTGGGTGGATATGCCTGTTGGCCAAACCCTTAATCAGCAGCAATGGACCGGCCCCACGTCCGACGAAGTAACAATTTCCGGCGTGCTTTTTCCCGAAGAGTTTGGCGGGCAATCGCAGCTTGACGGTATCATTGCCGCTTCCATGGCCGGGACTGAAATGATGCTTGTGACCGGCGATGCCGCGCAGGGGGTCATCCAAGGCATGTTTACGGTCCAAAGCGTGGAAGAGGACCGCAGTTACATTAACCGCCGGGGCGAGGCAGGGCGCAACGCCTATTCCATCACGCTCAAGCGCTCTGGCTCCGGCACAATGCCAAGTGCGGGCAGCCTGGTGGATCGGGCTGCATCCTTCCTCTCCGAACTTTTCCGGTGATCATATGGCGACAATTTACACCACGCGGCAGGGCGAGACGGTTGATCTCGCCTGCCTCGCTTTCTATGGGCGCACGGCCAAAGTGGTCGAAGCCGTCATAGATGCTAATCCGGGTCTTGCGTCGCTCGGGCCTGTTCTTCCGCTCGGCACGAAAGTCACCATGCCGGACATTCCTTCCACCAGCACGGCGAAGCCGTTGACCAGCCTTTGGGACTGACCATGAAACCGCGCGTGGAAGTGAGTATCGACGGCGTGCCGGTGGCAGGCCATTTTTATGAACGTTTGCTCTCCCTGACCGTCACTGACGAAGAGGGCATGAAATCCGACACGGTAGATATTGAACTGAATGACGGCCCGCCGAACTTTCTGGCGATCCCGCGTAAGGGGGCAATCATTTCGGTCAAGATGGGTTTCGGTGATGATCTCGTGCCGAAAGGCGTCTTCACCGCGGACAAAGTCAATGTCGATTGCCTGCCGTATAAAATGTCGATTTCCGGCAAGGCTGCGGATCTTCGCAGCGGAAAGCTGAAAGAGCGGCAGGAAAGGTCATGGGACAAAACCAAGCTCGGCGATATCCTGTCACAGATCGCCAGCGAAAGCGGGTTAAGTCCCGCCGTTGATGACGACCTTGCGGGCTTCCAATATGAATGGCTGGCGCAGCAGGACGAAAGCAATATCAATTTCCTGCGGCGGCTTGCGGAACGTCATAACGGCCTCTTCGCCGTCAAGCAAAAGCGCCTGATTTTCACCCGGCTTGGATCGGGTCTTTCGGCTTCGGGTGCGGCGCTCGGCTCCGTCATCCTGACGCCCGAGAAAATCAAGGTCGGAAGCCTGAAAGTCGAAATCAACGACCGCACGAAATACAGCAAGGTCGTGGCCTACTATCAGGATTCCGACAAGGCTGAACGCGTGGAAATCGAAGCGGATGCGGATGCAGATGGCGATAGCGTTTATCGTTTGCCGGAACCTTTTGCATCTCCTGCCGAAGCCGACAAGGCGGCGCAGGCGAAAGCCAAGGAATTGCAGCGAGGCGAAGGCTCGGTTTCCGCCACCGTGATTGGCGATGCGGGTATTGATGCGGGCCTGCCGCTGCTGTTCGCCGATATCCGGCCCGGCGTAGACGGCGTGCCGTACATCATCAAGACGGCGAAAACGGCGTACACCAAAACCGGCGGTCTTGAGGTGGCGGTTTCGGGGAGGCTCTACGATGGCAAATCCGCGACCGAAAAATCGGCTGGCACAGAAAGCGGCAGTTCCAGCGCTGCCCCGGATGCCGCCAAACAAACCGGCAAGGTCGCTCCGAACAGTGCGCCCGGTACGCCTGCCACGCCTTCCTCATTCCTGACACCGCGCCGCTTCGGGCGGACGGACGAAAACTAGGGCGCGGCCCTCCCATTCTTCCCCAAAATCTCAAGGAGATATCCATGTCCGTTGTGACCACGTCACCGCGTGGGCGCGCTTTTATGAGCGCTCATGAAGGAAACCCGCTTACCTGCTACCTTGATCCTGTCCGTATTCCAACCATCGGGCGCGGCTTCACGATGCGAAGCCGATCAGTTCGCCACGAACTGGAAAAGATCGGCATTACAAAGTTGGTGCCGGGCAAAACGAAACTCACGTCAGCCCAATCGGATGCCATCTTCGCGGCAGTGCTTCGGGATGAATTCGAGCCTGCGGTGGTCGCCAAGTCGCCGAATGCGCGCAAACAGCATGAAATGGATGCGGCAGTGTCGGCGATATTCAATCTTGGCACGGGCGCCATGGATTGGCAGTGGGCGAAATTCTGGCGCGCCGGAAAGCAAAAGCAGGCGGCGGACTATCTCGCCAGCCACTACAATACGGCAGGGGGCAAGAAGCTGCCCGGCCTCGTTCGCAGGCGCAAGGAAGAAGCCCTTTTGTTAGAAAAGGGCATCTACACGGGCGTTGGTGAAGGAGTGCCGCGCTCCGCGCAAGAGACTGCGCCGATGCAGCCCGATCCGGTAGTGAAGGAAGCGCAGGCGATCCTTTCTGCAAAGGGCTTCAATCCCGGCGCAATCGACGGCTGGATGGGCGAAAAGACCGCCGCCGCCGTTAAGGCATACCAGTCTGCACACCCGCATCTTGTTGCCGATGGGATTATTGGTCCCGCCACCTTGTCGCAGCTGCGTCGTGACGCTGCCGCCACGAAAGAAGCGGTGCAGGGCGGCGCAGGTTCGCTCTTCGGTTCCGGTTTTGCCGCATGGTCGCTCGGTTTGCCCTGGGGGTGGATCGCGCTTCTTTTTGCGGCGGTCGTGCTTGGTATCATCGCCTACCGCAAACGCGATGTCCTCGCCCGCCGGATCAATAGTTTGCTTGGTCGCGAGGTCGCGGTGTGATGGCAAGAACCGCACTTTATCTTTCGCTCGGGTTGGCGGCGGTGTCTCTCATCGCCACCGGCATCCTCATCATCGACCGCAATGCGACAGATCGCGCGGTTATAAAAACTGAAAGGCAAAATAATGCGGCTGGGGATCGGGCGGACAGCGCTCGTTATCGTTTTGACGATTGCGCTGGCGGGGTGTGGGATTTCGGGGCCGGGCGATGTATCCGGCCTGCGCCGGGTGGTCGGAACTGACTTGATCGGCGTACGAGGCGCAACGCCGGAAGATCAACGGAAAATCGACAGGACTGTTGTGGGCCTTTGTGGTGGCGACGTGTGGAACCGGGACGAATGCGCCCGCCATGGAAAAGGGCGCTGACATGCCGGAGAAATACACCTCTTTCATCGAATTGATGAATGCGTGGGTTGGTGGTGCTTTCACCACTATCATCGCCTCCCTGCTTGGCCGCTTCATGTGGCACGGCAACGAGGCCCGCAAGGGTCGCCGCAAGTTCTTCGGCGTCGAACTGCTTTGGGAACTGCCGGTCGCGCTCGGCATGGCAGTTATCGGGGAAAGTGCTGCGGCCTATGCTGATCTCGGCCAACCTGCATCCACCGGGCTGATTGCACTTCTGGCCTATCTCGGGCCGCGTGGTGTAGAAGCGCTGTTCCATAAGTGGTTTGACCGGCGCATGGCGGGTTAACCGCATACCGTGCCACATTATTAAAAGCCGTCCGGTTCGCCGGGCGGCTTTTTGCGTTTAAGGGCCATTCGTTGCGCTAGCACCTCCGTGCGGCGCGCCCGCTCTATATCGTGCTGTTTGGCGGCGGGCGAATCTCTCGGCGAATGATCCGGGCTTAGATTGGCCTGTCCCAACCCGTGGCAATACTGGCACCGCCAGCGCCGATTGATGTAGCTTTGCTCGGCAGGCATCTTTTCCAGATCGACTTTGACGACGCGGTTACATGGGTCGCAATATGCAGTTACGGTGTAGCATTCTGCCCACAAATAACCGTAGGTGCCGGGCGTGGGTTCATAGCTCATGGCCAGTCCCTTTTTGCGCGCGCCAGAACGAAACTGTTTTTCTCACGGTTGCCGCAGCCAAGGCACCGCAAAAGCGGTTCCATGGATATGATCGGACGGAATTTTCCATAACGGCGCTGTAGCGCCCACCTGTCCAACATGCCGACGCGTTTGCAGCGCCAGCATTGCGCACCGACGACATACCATTGCGGCAAATCGGCCAAGGTCGCCGAGTGGTCCCGCTGCGGCACAAAAATGCCTGTCGGCTTCGGCGGCATGTTGTCGTTGTTGCCGCCGGTCAGATCGATACCGCGACGATGGCGCATGTCATTCCCGCTCGGCGCTCGGCTTCCATCCCCGTGTATATCCCCGGCCCATTGCTGCGACGGCGATGGATAGCTGATTTTGCAAATGGTGGATTTCGTCCAGTAGCGTTTCAACGGCGGCAACAGCATTGCCGTCATGACACTGGATGACATAGGCCGCGATCTCGTCCGGTTGTTTGATTGCGTTCGGGCGCACGTTTCCAATCTCCTGTTTCAGAGCCGCAAAGTTTTCCCTGTCATTAAAAAGGCGCGCGCCCCCGCGCCGGTAAATCAGTCTGGCATAAGGTCTGCAATTTGGCCGTGCGAGACAAGCAGGCGCGGGTTTGTCATGCTGCCGCTTTCCTCGTCCACGGTGACGGCGTATGCCGCGACGCCGATGTGGCGAGGTGCCATTGCATTCGCCATTTTCTCGGCAGATGCCGCGTTCGTTGCGGGCCGCATATCGCCCGGCACTATCCCGTAGCGCCCCTTTTTGAACTGCACCACGATGATCTTTTCGGCGTCAGACATATTTCTTGCTCTCTCGTTTGTTCTATAAATGTTCTCATTCTGGGAGAGAGTCAATATGGTGTGTCCGCCATGTTTTAGGGGCGCTCGCCCCGCGAGTAATGTTTCCAAATTAACTTGACGATGCATTCTCTCGCGACATGTTATGGGTGTTCTATCCTTCAAATTCTTCCTTGCGTTGTGCATAGAATTTTGAGAGTCAAGAAACAGGGATGTCTAGCACGGAGCGGCCAATTGTGACGGCGAACGAACTTGAAGAGCTTCTGGAAGGCGCAGAAGAGACCGACGCATTAGAGTTTAAGGGCGCCATGAATTGGGACGAAGGTATTATCAAAGACATCTTGGCCATGGCAAACATCGAAGATGGTGGCCGTATAGTCATAGGTATCGAAGACAAAACCTATTCTCGACAAGGTATGACTGAAGAGCAGTTAGCATCCTATAACTCCGACCAAATCAAAGACGCGGTCGGCCTTTTTGCTGATCCGTTTGTAGAGTTCACGGTGAATAAGGTGCCTGACACAGCCGGACTGAATTACGTGGTAATAGCTGTGGCACCTTTTAAACTTCTACCTGTCATCTGTAAAAAGGATGGAGGCAAAAAGAACGAACTCCGAAAGGGGGACGTTTATTATCGCGGCAAAACAAAGCGTCCATGTAGTGAGCGCATCAATAATTCTTCGGAAATGCGCGATCTTTTGGACAGGGCTACAGTTCTTCGCATGCGGAATTTCGAAGCTCTTGGCCTCCAGGCCATACCAGCGCAAACCTATGACTTCAACGAGGAGCTTGAAGGCCTATGATGCCAGAAGGTTTTGCCGATTTGATCAAGTCGACGGGGTATACCCGCGTTGTTATCAGGCCGCAGAGAAATCCCGAAAGCATCTCGACAGCGGACGCAAAAAGGATCGTTGAGGCGTCCAGCGTATCTCTGCGGGGCTGGGATTATCCGCATATCTCGCACCGTAATGATAATTCAGGTGGTTTCGACAATTTCGCGGAGTTTACTCAAAACTGGTGCGATTGGCATCACCACCGAGAGTTTTGGAGGATGTATAAGAGCGGACAGTTCCTACATTACAAATCGCTTCGCGAGGATTTAACCAACGAAGAACACGTTCCGAAACACCGACCGGTGGTCGGCGTCGGCAGTTTGATATTCACCGTCACCGAAGTGGTTGAGTTCGCACACCGTTTGTTCCGCCATGGCTTGTATGCGGGTGGTACGCAAATAGATTTTACGCTTGGCCGTTCGCATGGGCGCGAACTCTGGATGGACGAGCCTAATCGCATGCCGTTCACAGTGCGTCGCGTTACCTCATCGAAGTCTGTCAAAGTCGAAAGGACACTGGATGCCTCGCAGCTTCTCGGGGGCGACCCCAAAGAGCCTGCGCGTTCTATGTTAGTCGAGATTTTTGACGCCTTTGGTTGGCGACCTTCCTCCGATTTGCTTCAAAGCAAGCAAGACCAACTCTATTCTCTAGGTTACGGGCGAGGATAATGTGGGCGGTGTCCTGCCGAATCAGATTTGCTACTGAGCGAGAGCGGAAACCCTTAAGGACTATGGCGCACCCGACAGGATTCGAACCTGTGACCTTTGGAATCGGAAGCCAGAGATCATGAAAGGGGTTGGACACTTTTTGAAAAAGCATAATCATTGCATGGAAAACAGTGACGTCCAATACGATGACAAGCCGCTGATTTCATTCAAAATCAGCGGCCCGGCGTGGGGTACCATTATCAAGAAATATTAGGGATTTTTTTGGCGCCCTTACCCAAAATGTCCAAGTCTTTCCGCGTGTTTTCGGGCGCGTATAGTTTTACAGCACTCTTGAAAACATTGAGAGAATTTCGACGCCAAAGGAAGAGTTTTACCCGCAATGTATTGAAATCGTTACGTTAGACTGAGCTTCCCAAGCTGAATACGAGGGTTCGATTCCCTTCACCCGCTCCATATTTTCAAGGCAATCCAAACCACTTCCTGGCCAGCCAAAAGCGCGCATGTCACCGCCATCGCTCCGGCAAACGTGCGACTATGCGATTTAGCTTGACTACAATTAAATTGCACGTAATAGTTGATGCGGTCGTAACATTATTGGGGGAGTGTTATGAGTCGCAAGCTTCTTTCGGAATTTCTTGGCACTTTCTGGCTCGTGTTCGGAGGTTGCGGCAGTGCGGTTTTTGCCGCTGCTTTCCCTGAACTCGGCATTGGCTTTCTTGGTGTCGCTTTCGCTTTCGGTCTGACGGTTTTGACCATGGCCTATACGGTCGGGGGTATTTCGGGCGGTCATTTTAATCCGGCCGTTTCCGTCGGTCTGTCCGTTGCTGGCAAATTTCCGGCATCGAACCTCGCTCCTTACATAGTGGCGCAGGTTCTGGGGGCGATTGTCGCGGCGGGGGCGCTTTATGTCATCCTTACCGGCAAAGCCGGTGCCGATATTGGCGGTTTTGCCGCAAATGGTTACGGGGAACATTCGCCGGGTGGATATTCGCTCGTGTCGGCGCTGCTGATCGAAGTCATTTTGACGGCATTTTTCCTGATCGTCATTCTGGGATCGACGCATGGCAGGGTTCCCACTGGTTTTGCGCCGATCGCAATCGGCCTTGCTCTCACACTTATTCATCTGATCTCCATTCCGGTCACCAATACATCCGTCAATCCGGCCCGCTCGACGGGACAGGCGTTGTTTGTTGGTGGATGGGCGCTGCAACAGCTCTGGCTGTTCTGGCTCGCTCCGATCCTCGGCGGCGCAATCGGCGCCGTGGTCTGGAAACTTTTCGGCGAGAAAGACTAAGGCTCAAGGCCCGCTTTCTCCGGCCCGCACAGACATGAATGGGAAGCATTGTTTCCCCGAATGGTCGGGGAAACCTGTGAGGAGGGTGACATGGATCTTGCTTCGATATTGGCCCAAATTGTCGGCGGTGCGGTTGGCGGTTCGGCCGGCGGAAAAATACTCAAGGATTCTGATCTCGGTGCGCTCGGCAACCTGATTGCCGGCGCTATTGGCGGCATCGGCGGAGGAACCGTGCTCGGATCGCTGCTCGGGACGGCGGGAACTGCTGCCGCCGGCGGCATGGATATAGGCGCTCTTGCCGGCCAGCTTGTTGGCGGCGGCGTCGGCGGCCTGATTGTCCAGATCATTGTCGGCCTCATCAAGAACAAGCTCGTTACCAAGTAGAGCTGTTCGGCCGATCTTTTGCGAAGCGATAAACCTTGCCGGTGGAGAAGCCTCGTTCGGCAAGGCGTTTTGGTTTGTGCCATATCCGCAATGGCGGCGCTGACGGAACCGGAATTCGTTTATAAAATCTGGTCGTCAGGCCTTGTTCCTGATGACCGGCATATGCGGCGTCTTGTTCCAGACGAACGGCTTGGTTTTCAATTCCACCACGGCGCGCCATGCGGCGAGTGACAGCATCAGCCAGTAAAGCGGGATCGCCAACCAGCGCCGTCCGACCTGTTGTTTCTCATGAGCTATCATCCTGTTTCTGCCCATCAGTACGAAGATGGCGTAGCTTCCGAAAATATTCAGCGTATCGATGAAAAACAGAATGCCCTGCCAGGAAAGCAGCATATCCGTGCCGTTTTCCCGGATTGCCATGGCCATGAAGGCGAAGGAAACAAACAGCAAGGGATGGGCCAGCGACGACAGAAGCATGCCGCCAATCAGCAGCTGAAAGACGATATAGGCGATCCATCCCATGCGGCGCGCGGTCGTGAAGGGCGAGCGGGTCATGACCAGCCAGCTTTGCAGCCAGCCCTTGTACCAACGCGCGCGCTGGTTCAGCCAGACGGAAAGGGAGGTCGGAGCATCCTCCAGTGTCTGCCGCCGGATGACACCGCAGCGATAACCCAGCCTGTGCAGCCGGAGGCCCATATCGGCATCTTCCGTCACATTATACGGGTCCCATCCTCCCACCCGGCGTAACACGGCGGTGCGAAAATGGTTGGAGGTGCCGCCAAGCGGCAGCGGCAGCTTGCACGCTGCAAGAACGGGCAACATGCAGCGGAAAAGGCCGGAATATTCCAGTGCGAAACAGGCGCTGAGCCAGGAGGAGCTGGCATTGCTGACAATAAGCGGCGCCTGCACACAGGCCACCTCGTCCGGCTGGCCGCGGAAGGCGGCATAGGCTTCGCGCAATTGCAGCGGATGCGGCCGGTCCTCGGCGTCGTAAACGGCAACGAAAGTGCCACGCGCGCCGGAAAGCGCATAGGTCAGGGCCTTGGGCTTCGTGCGTGGCATGGATGGCGGCACCTTGACGATCTCGATATGCGGACCGGGATTTATCCGCTGGATGGCCTCGATCGTCGCTACGTCGTCTGCCTCGCATACGAGCTTGATATCGAGCCGGGATTTGGGCCAGTCCAGCCGCTCCAGCGCATGAATGAGCTGCTCAACGACCGCCTCTTCGCGATAAAGCGCCACAAGAATAGTGTAGACCGGCAGCTCCCCGTCCTGCTGGAGTGGTATGACGGTTTTCGCATCGTTTCCTTTTGGCGTATGGACGAGTGCAAACAACCTGAAAAGCAAGGTGGAGAGATAAAGCATCGTGAGGGTGACGTGAATATAGGCCAGGGCCGCCTGCGTATAAAACAGTAGCGACAGAACGAGCAGGGTAACGAAAATGCCGCTGACAAAACCCTGCTCGCCATGCAGCGTGATCCTTGCGGAATGCTGCGGCGCCGCGTTGAAAAGCTGATGCCGCGTGTCTCGGCAGCGGCGTGCTTCGCCGGCCTTCCAGATTGCGCTGCGCATGGCCTGTGGCGTGGTCACGGCAAGTTCTTCAAGAAGATACGGACGCTGATCCAGGATGCCTTTCAGCAATTCCATCCTTGCCAGTTCCGGCACGATCAGCAGCACTGGCTTACCATTCAGCGGTGTCAACCGCAGGAGCCGTGGTTCGGCTAGTTGCGCGTCCAGGTGATTGATGTCTGCCACACGACCCGGATCGATTTCCGGTCGAAACGGCAATCGCAACAATCTGGCAAAAGCACCGTAATACGCATCCGCATCGACCAGGCGGCTCGCCAGCAATTCGTCTTCCACGGTTGAGCCGTTTTTGAGGGCCTGCTCTTCGAATGCAGCGATGTAAGGTTTGCCGAACCCCAGCGAAGAGAGAAAGCGTGTTGGCCCATGCTCGTCCGGTTCGGGCGCTGTCCAAAGTGGATTGTCGCCGATGAGCGAAAACGCAATTTTTCGCCCCGCTGACGTCGTGCGGAACGATTCTCGTGTATAGTGCCTAAAATAATCCATGCATCGCTGCCGCCGCCATGGTAACGCCCTGCTTCTTGCTACGGATAGTATAGATGAGAATGATGAATGTAACGCGAAATATAGTTATTGGTTTTACTTTAGCTATCGCTTTACAATTCGGTGGTAATTTGGGAGAACTTCACGCGGAAGGTCTCTCGGACAGAAACCGCATGCCGGTGCTGTTTGATGCGCAGGAGCGGTTTCCGGGTGGCGATCTGTCCTCCGTGCCCCGGATCAGGTTTTTGATGTCGGTCGATTTCCCACCCTTCAATTTTACCGATCAGGAAGGCCGGCTTGCCGGTTTTCATGTCGATCTGGTGCGCGAAATCTGCGCCCAGCTGAAGGTTGAGAGCAAATGCCAGGTGCAGGCACTGCCGTTTGACGAGCTGGAGGCAGCGCTGGAAATGGGAGAGGGCGAAGCGGTGATTTCCGGCATTGCCACCACCGCCGATCTGCGAAAGAGTTTCACCTTCTCGCGACCCTATCTGCTGTTGCCCGCGCGTCTTGCCGTCAACAAGGCGGCGAAATTCACTGGCTCCGGCGCAGATGCCCTGTCGGGAAAGAAGGTGGGTGTGGTCACGGGCTCGCGGCACGAACAGATGCTCAAGGCATTTTTTCCCAAAGCCTCGGCCGAAGGCTTTAATGGTTACGAACCCATGTATGAGGCGTTGAAGACGGGCAAGGTGGACGCGGTTTTTGCGGATGGGCTGCGCCTGCCTTTCTGGGTTTCGGGAAGCGCGTCCGGTGCTTGCTGTGCGCTTTTCGGCGGACCTTATTTATCCGACAGATTTCTTGGCGAAGGCCTTTCCATCATGGCAGTTGATCCGGACGATGTGCTTGTACCGGCCTTTGATCAGGCGCTTGCCGCACTTTCGCGCAATGGCCGGCTGGAAGAAATCTACCGGCGTTATTTCCCCTACGGGCTTTATTAGAGAAATCCGGTTTCACTCGGATCGGGGCCCGGATGACGTTCTATTTGGCGGGCGCAAAGGCTTCTTCGTTGCGGCGCAATCGCAAAAGAGCGATCCAAACGGCGGCGGCGATGGCGGCTTCCACGAAGAAATAGCTGCCGATCGTTCCCGAAATGCTGAAGGACCAGGTGAGGAAGGCGACGATAACGGAGCCGATGAGATTGCCGCTGTTCCATATCTTGGCGCGGATATCCTGCCGTCCGGATGCGCCAAGCGCCTCAAGCGCGGTCGCCGCAACGGCCATCGGCAGCACGACCCAGCAAAGGATACGGGTGATGATCGGCAGCGAGACGTATTCGTCGCCGAACAGTAGCGGCAGGAAGGGTGCGATGATGAAGATGACCAGCGCGCTGCCGACTGCGATGACAAGCGCTGCCTTCAGCACATTATAAGCGCGCTCTATAGTCTTTCCGATACCCTGCAGGGCGGCTGAGGCCGACCCCGGATAGATCAGCCGGTTGAGAGCCTCGACGGAGAGGTAGGAGCTGTCGAGAATTCGCCGGGCAATGGAGTAGCTGCCCAGAACCTCGGCGCTGGCAACGGCACCGAGAACGAGAATATCGGCATTGCCACGCACGGCCTTGAACAGGAATTGGGTGGAAAACAGGATGCCGATGCGGATTTCATCGCGAACGATCCGGAAAATCGGCCGACCGAGCCTGCCGATCGCCTTCAGCGAAATCACTGCCGCAATCGTATGGGCAGCCAGGTTCCACAGGGCCCAGGCCTCCACCGTCTCCACCTTGAAGATGAGACAGGCGACCACGGCGGCAATTGTGCGGGCAACGGCGAACATCACTTCCAGCTTGTTGGCCGAGGCGAAGTCGGAATGGGCGATGAAGCTTTGGGTGGAAAGTGAAATGACTTTCAAAAGGATGAGGTTCGTGACCAGGATCACGAAAGTGGTGATGAGGGTATGCAGCAATGTTTCCGACGTCGGGAAAAACACCGGGATCGTGACCATGCCGATGATGGTCAACACAATACCGGTAGCGGCGCTCAAGAGATAGCTGTGGCCGAGCATCACGGGAAACATGCTGCGATCCTGCGCCACGCGGCGGATCAGCGATTCCTGCGAACCGAAACCACAAATCTGTACGCCGAGATTGGTCACGGCCGTGATCGAGGCATAGAGCGCGAATTGTTCCACGCCGAGATGGCGGGCAAGCAGGGCGAAGGTCAAAAGCTGGGCGGCGCTGGACATCAAAAGCGCCCCGCCGGATGCCATATAGGTCAATCCCAGTCTGACTAGATGGCTGAACCGCGGCGTATTCAACGACACCTTATTCTCCGTGCTTTCCGGCGTCGCCGGGCGAATTCAAGATAACTGCCGTGTTTTTAAAATTGATGAACTGAAAAACCCGGCAAGGGGGCAATAATTCGAAGGCCGTCGACCTCTATGAAGGGCAGTTGCCCAGTCTTAGCCTTCTTGAGGTAAGAGAGGGTTAAAGCAATTGTATAATAATGATGATAATGACTGTTATGGTTATTTGGACATGGCCCGGTTTCAAAAAGGGTTTCGTTGTTCGTCACAAGGCAGGCCAATGATCCGATTATCCTTTTTCGATGTGGCCGACGATGCCGCCTTTTACTGATACGCAGTCCATTCCTGTACAAAGCAACAGCATGTCGCTTACGGGCGGCCGTCGCGACGCGATTTTTTTCGTCGTCACGATGCTTTATATCTGGATTTCCGTTGCGCCTTTCGAAAATCTTGCGGCTGCACCCGTGCCGCACGCCGCCGCAAACCAGCTGACCGGGCTGGTGATTGCGCTGATGCTGGGTGTTTTTGCCCTGCGTCATCGGCTGACGGGGCTTTTGTTGCGGCCGCGTCTGCCCATTCTGCTGTTGTTTTCCTGGCTGGTGATTTGTTCGGTGCTTGGCTCCCAGCCTGGCACTTCGCTGCAACGTTTGCTCTTTACGGGCCTTCTGTGCTTCATCACCAGTGTCCTCGTCGTCATGCCGCGCGACAGGCGGCAGTTCGACCGGATGATGGCCATCTTCGCCGTCATCCTGCTGGCGCTCTGCTACTTCGGGGTGATCTTCCTGCGCTCGCGCTCGATCCACCAGCCCTACGATCTCGATGAAACGGCGCTCGCCGGCGATTGGCGCGGCATCTTCAATCACAAGAATGCCGCCGCTCCGGCCATGATCATTCTCGTCATGATCGGGCTTTACCTGCGCAATAGCTGGTCGACGGTTGGCGGCATTGTCATCACGCTTCTGGCAGGGTTCTTCCTCTGGAAAACCAACGGGAAAACCGCAGCAATGCTGTTGCCCGTCACTGTTGCGCTGGTCTGGGTCATGGAAAGACATGCCGGTCGGACATTGCTGATGATCGGAGGTCTTCTGGCTTTCCTCAACATCCTCGCGGTCGGCTCCACCTATTTTCCGAGCATACGGCATGTGGTCGATAGTCTGGGGATCGATTCCACCTTTACCGGCCGAACGGATATATGGCGCCTGTCCTTCGACACGTTTGCGCAATCGCCGATCTTCGGGCAGGGTTTTCAGGCATTCTGGACGAGTGACCGGCTTCTGGCGCAGGCCGATACTGCCGGCACCTGGGCGGTCACCGCCTTCCATGCCCATAACGGCTTTGTCGAAAGCCTGCTGAATGGCGGCCTGCCGGCCTTTGTTCTCATCGTCATATGGCTCGTCATCATACCCGCAAACGATTTTCATATAGCTGTGAACAAGGGTACCGATCCGGCATTAACGCGGCTTTTTGCAAGAATTTGGGTGTATGCACTGCTTTCTTCGTGTCTTGAGAGTAATTTCTTTACCGGAACCGGGCCTATCTGGTCTTCTCTACTGATTGCAATCTATTGTTTGAGGCATCAGGCTTACGACATACTTGAGCAGGGGCAGTAATTTGCAGACAGGCCGGGGGGCTTATGCATGACACAAAAAATCGGGACATTTGCAGACAGGATCAATAACCGGCTGGTGCAGTACTTTCCAGGACCGGCGTCGCTGATCAAAACGTCCGAACCAATCGTCTCCTTCACATTCGATGATGTGCCGGCGACCGCCTGGACAAAGGGCGCGCGCATTCTGGAAAGCGAGGGTGTTCGCGGGACATTTTATCTCGCAGGTACTTTTATCGACAAGCACTATGAACAGCAGGACATGATTTCAACCGAAGGCTGTTCGGAACTTGCAGCGGCCGGCCACGAGCTTGCCTGCCATACTTTTTCCCATCGCAAACTCTCGAGCTTTTCACGGCGCGGGCTTGAAGAAGATCTTGATCACAACGAAACCGTGCTGGGATCGTTCGCCGAAAACCGAGGCAGGCGGAATTTCTCCGTTCCTTTCGGCATGGCCTCGCCCGTCATGCAGCCCCTGTTACGACGAAGGTTCAAGACCGCTCGCGGCATCATGCCTGGCATCAACCGGGGCAGCATCGATCCGTACAATCTTGCCGGGGTGGAGTTGCGCGCGGACCAAAACTATCTCGATGCCGCCGATCGTTGGCTCGAGGATGTTTTGCAAAATGGCGGCTGGCTCATCATTTTCACCCATGATGTTTCGCAGACGCCGAGCTTTTACGGTTGCCCGGAAGACAAACTTCAGAGCCTTGTCCGCAGGGCAGCTTCCGGCGGTGCGAAGATCATGACGGTTGATGCCGCGGCAACGTCACTCGGTCTGTAAAGGGATAGTATCGACGCCTGCTCTCTGAGTTGTGCCCGGGCAAGTAGGACGCCTGTCTTCGCAATGGCGGGTGTCTATTGGCTGGCCCAGATGATGCGGGCGATCCATTCCACATCGGCCATGTCGAAACTGCGGTTCGGATGTTCGGGATTGAGCGAAAGAAGCTCGATATTCTTGGGGCTTTGCCGCGCCAGCACCTTGGCCATCACTTCGCCGTCTCGGCTTTTCAGCACCACGCGGTCGCCGCGCCGCACCTGCGCGCCCGGCTCCACGATCAGGATATCGCCGTCGCGGTAAAGCGGCATCATGCTTTCGCCCTGTACTTCCAGCGCGTAGACGCCCTGCTTGCGTTCGGGAGAAGAGGGGAACTCCACCACATCCCAGCCTTGACCGGCCGGAAAACCGCCATCGTCGAAAAAGCCGCCGGAGCCCGCCTGCGCAAAACCGAGCAGGGGGATGGCATTGTCCGCACCGGAAGGCTGCATTGTCTGCGTCCTGCCGAAAGCATAACCAAAAAACTGGTCGACGCTTGCCCCCGTCGCCTCCAGCACCTTGGATACCGATTCCGTCGAAGGCCAGCGTTTGCGGCCATCCGGGCCGAAACGTTTCGATTTGTTGAACGAGGTGGGATCGAGACCGGCACGCTTCGCCAAGGCCGAAGGCGTCAGCTGGTGACGTTCGGCAAGCGTATCGATGGCGCTCCAGATCGTCTCGTGTGAAAGCATGATGAAAGCCCGCAGGTGGAGCCCGTGGCGGAAAAGCTCCTGTCGTTTACTCCGCGGAATCTAGACCATATCCCGTCAGGAGTAAAGAAAAGAAAGGAATAAAATCCTCGATTATGCCACCATGGCCGATGTGTTTATCTTGCTGAGCTGTATCACCGCCTGTGTACGGCTATCGACCTTAAGCTTCAACAGAATAGCGGAGACATGCGCCTTGATGGTGGCTTCCGAAACATTCAGCGCATAGGCGATCTGCTTGTTCAGCAGGCCTTCGGCCAGCATGCCCAGAACCCGGCTCTGTTGCGGCGTCAGCGTTCTGAGCCGGCCGATGAGATCAGCCACGTCAGGATCATGCTCCTTTTCGCCCTGACAGCTTGCCGGTATCCACACATCGCCTTCAAGAACCGCGCGAATGCCATCCCTGATATCGTCGATGCCCGAGGATTTGGAAATAAAACCGGAAGCGCCGAGTTCGATGGACCGGCGAACAGTGGTCGCGTCGTCCGTTGCCGAAACGATGACGATGGGCAGGCTGGAAAATTCCGCCCGCAGCGCCATCAGGCCCGAAAATCCGCTGACACCCGGCATGGCGAGGTCC
The DNA here is from genome assembly GCF_007828365.1 of Rhizobium sp. SJZ105. Lineage (NCBI taxonomy): Bacteria > Pseudomonadati > Pseudomonadota > Alphaproteobacteria > Hyphomicrobiales > Rhizobiaceae > Rhizobium > Rhizobium sp. SJZ105. The sequence continues at coordinate 1,414,165 of NZ_VIUP01000001.1, read as the reverse complement.
AGAAGCATCAGATCGGCGTCGTTGCATGCCGTCGCGGCACTTCTGGCAGCCTCGAAATCCCCGGCTTCCATGATTGTCTGCTGCCCGTCGAGACCGGATACGGCCTGTTTGAGGGCACCGCGAAAAAGCGGGTGGTCGTCTGCGATGATAATGACAAGTTCCGACATTCTGGCCCCCTCCCAAGGGCGTTATGCGGTTCTTTGAAAGGTATGGCGCACTCCCGTTTGCCGGCAGTCTAGACTGCTTCCGGCTCCTCTGCTGAAAGGTTGCTCTAATCGGTTGCGTATTACAAGAAAAAGCTTGGGAACAGCCGTCGCGCCAATAAAAATGCCGTGGAAACTGTGGACAATCGACCCGCTTTGCGGCAAACCGCCCAGACTGAAAAGCCTTGGAAAGCCTTCGGAGAGCCCCATGCACGAAACGCCCGCGATCATTTATAAAATCGTGCCGGAGACGTTGTGGAATGCAGCCAGGGCACAAGGCGTCTTCGAAGGCGCCGCCATCGATCTGACGGATGGGTTCATTCATTTTTCAACGGCAAAGCAGGCGGCCGAGACTGCCGCCCGGCATTTTTCCGGCCAGACCGACCTGCTTCTGATCGCTGTTGATGGTGCAGCACTTGGCGACAAGCTGGTTTATGAACCCTCGAGAGGCGGCGATCTTTTCCCCCATCTCTATGCGTCTCTTCCCTTGACCGCCGTGCTTTGGGAAACGCCGCTTTCACTTGGCCACGATGGCCAGCACCAGTTTCCGGAGATTTTGTGATGAGCGGATTATTTTCCTCAATCGGCCGCAAGGGCCTGTTTCTTGTCGATCCGGAAAAGGCACATGGTCTGTCCGTGGCGGCGCTGAAAAGCGGCTTTCTGCCCACCTGCATGGTGCCGCACGATCCGCGTCTGCAGCAGACCGTTGCAGGCCTCGTTTTCCCCAATCCGCTCGGCATGGCGGCGGGTTACGACAAGAATGCGGAAGTCCCGGGACCGCTTCTGAGGCTCGGTTTCGGCTTTACTGAAATCGGCACCGTCACGCCGCGTGGGCAATCCGGCAATCCCAAACCGCGCATCTTCCGTCTGGTTGAGGATGAAGGCGTCATCAACCGCCTCGGTTTCAACAATGAAGGCCATGCCGCAGCGCTGGAGCGCCTGAAGCAGGCGCAGCTACGTGGCATCGTCGGCGTCAATATCGGTGCCAACAAAGACAGCGAAGACCGCATCGCCGATTACGTGCAGGGCATAGAGGCCTTTTATTCGGTCGCATCCTATTTCACCGTCAACATCTCTTCGCCCAATACGCCGGGTCTGCGTGACTTGCAGGCGCGCGAAAGCCTCGCGGCACTTCTTGGCGCCGTGCTGGAGCGCCGCAGGGCAGAAGCCGAACGCTTCAGCAAACGCATTCCGATCTTCCTGAAGATCGCGCCCGATCTGACCGAGGAAGGGCTGGATGACGTGGCGGAAGAGGCGCTGGCCCATGATCTCGATGGCCTGATCGTCTCCAACACCACGCTCTCGCGTGAAGGCCTGCGGCCCGGTCCGCATAAGGGTGAGGCGGGTGGACTGTCCGGCAAGCCGCTATTCGAGCTTTCGACCACTGTTCTCGCCAAGATGCGCCGGCGCGTCGGCAGCAATCTGCCCATCATCGGCGTGGGTGGCGTTTCTTCGCCGGAAACGGCATTGGAAAAGGTAAGGGCAGGGGCCGATCTGGTTCAGCTCTATTCCTGCATGGTCTATGAAGGCCCCGGCCTGCCGTCGTCCATCGTCAAAGGCCTGTCGAAGCTGGTCTCTCGCGAAGGTGTGCAGTCCATTCGTGACCTACGCGACAGCACGGTCGACCGCTGGGCCGACCGCAAGCTTGGATGACGATGACCTGAACGGTCGAGACGCTGCGTCGGTTAAGATAAGTGCTTATCGTGGCGGTGTTATCTCCTGCCTCATCCCTGTGACAGGGACAGGAATGAGGGTGGAGGGGGCCGCCCCCCGTTATCTCACGCGCAGAGCACCATCGCCCAATAGGGCCGGTTGCGGCTTGCGGCATCATAGGCAACCGCGACGCCAAGGCCATTATATGGTCCGAGCATGTTTTCGAGATGATGTTTCGAGCCGATCCAGGCCTTGACGACACGCTCCACGCTGTCCTGCCCGGCCGCCACGTTTTCCGCTGCTGGTAGCGGCACATTGCCGTCCTTCATGCGGATGAGGAAACTGTCGGTCAGGCCGATCAGATGCGCCATCTTCTGCGCCTTGACCATGCGTCCGGCCTGATAAGCGGCCGCACCACTTGCCGCACTACTGAAGGAGAGTGGCGAAAGCCCTTTCGAGCGGCGCAACTCGTTGACCATTGGAAGCGCTGCCGCGGTCTCATCGCGGGTGCCTGACGGCATGCCCTTGTTTGTAGGCACGGAAACACAGGCGGAAAGAACGGAACCGGCGGAAATCAGCACGAAGCCGCGCCGCGTAAGCGTCTGGAAAGATGTGTCGGTCATGTCAGCGGCGATAGCTCAGGAGGCGCAGGATGATGAAAATGGGTATGACGATCGTCGCGCCAAGGATCAGATAGTCGCCGATTGCGCCAAGCGCGTGGAAACCGCTGCGCCACAGATCGACCACGAAGTCGCGTGCGCCATAGATGATATTCCATGGCGTCAATCCGAAGATCGCCATCAGAAAGCCGACGAGCAATGAAACCACCAGCAGCTTCACCACGGTGCGGGCCACCGTATCACCCAGCATTTTGTTGACCTCACCGGCCATCAGCAAGTCTCCTGTTTTGTCCTGACATATGAAGCACGCTGCTTCGATGCAAGTTTCGGTGCACTATATCGCGTCATATTCGCAATTCCATGAGTGCGCCATGAAATAGGACTTGAGTTTTTTTATGGCTTGATAAATGACAGCCGACATCTTCTCAGGAAATCTTGAATGGCCCCAAACCAGTTTTCTTCCGGTGACGTCATTGCCGACCGCCGGGCGGACTATGCCCGCATGTTGGCGGAGAGCGGTGATTATCCCGCCGCCGCCGAACTCATGGAGCAGGCGCTTGAACTTGCGCCACGGTGGACGGCGGGCTGGTTTCGCTTCGGGGAATATCATGAAAAGGCGGGGGAAACGGACAAAGCCGTGGCGGCTTACGAAAAAGTCGCCGAACTGGATACGGAAGGGCTGTTTGCAGCCGAACTGAAACTCGCGGTTCTCGGCGCCGCGGACACACCGGAGCAGCCGCCGAGCCGTTATGTAGAAGGGCTGTTCGACGATTATGCCGACCGTTTCGAAACGTCGCTCGTCGAGAAACTGGATTACAGCGTACCGCAGAAGCTGGCGGAACTGATCGGCAAGGCGGCGGGAGGCGGCGTCTTCGACACCATTGTCGATATCGGCTGCGGCACCGGCCTTCTCGGCGTTGAAATCCGCTCCCTGGCGAAGCGGCTGGAAGGTTTCGACATTTCCCAGAACATGCTCGCCAAGGCGGAGGAAAAGGGACTTTACGACCATCTCGGCCAGGCCGATCTATCGCTGGAAGCTGACGCCTCGGGACTGTTCGCGTCGGCAATGCCGCACCACCGCGCGGACCTCGTCGCCGCCGCCGACGTGATGATGTATCTCGGCAGTCTCGAAACCGTCATGCCCCTCGTTTCGGCCCTGCTTGAGCCCTCCGGCTTCTTCGCCTTTTCGGTGGAGGACGCAGGGGATGAAGATGGTTTCGTGCTGCGGGAATCGCTGCGTTACGCACATTCGAAAAGCTATGTGAGCGGCCTTCTTGAGCGGGCGGGCTATTCTCTTATCGAAATCCGCAAAACCACCATTCGCAAGGATGCCGGAAAACCCCTTTCCGGCATTCTTTTTCTTGCCCGCGCCAAAGCCTGAACATTTCGTTTCTTGCCTTTTTCACGATAGGTCAGTCGTCCTTACGTATCCATCTTGATCGCGTGTTTGTTGCAGTGCAAAATGCGCGGAAACCTGAGGGAAAAAGCGTGAGCAGAACGAGAAGCGTTTACAGCATGTGGAGTTCGGATCCGGCCAAACATGCGCCGGTGGAAGACGTGCAGGGCATCGTTACCGGAGCTATCGTATCGGCGCTCGGTTTTTATCTGCTGAACAAGGTCGGCCTTTTGACCGGTGGCACCGCCGGCGTCGCCTTCCTCATTCACTATGCCTTCGGCATCAGCTTCGGCCTCCTGTTCTTCCTCGTCAATCTGCCCTTCTATTACCTCTCGTTCCGCCGCCTCGGTCTTGCCTTTTCCATCAAGACCTTCATTGCCATCGGTCTTGTTTCGGTGCTGACGGAAGTGGAAGCGCGCTGGATGGTCATTGACAGCATCAACCCGCTCTGGGCGGCGCTGCTCGGTGGCCTGCTCCTCGGTTACGGGTTGCTGGCGCTTTATCGCCATCGCGCCAGCCTCGGCGGCATCGGCATTCTGGCCATCTATATTCAGGACCGCTTCGGCATCCGCGCCGGCCTGATCCAGCTTGCCTTCGATGCATTCGTGATGCTCTGCGCCTTCCTCGTCATCGATCCGGCCACCGTTATTTATTCGATTGTCGGCGCTTTCGTCCTCAACATGTTTCTCGCCATCAACCACCGCTCGGACAGATACATCGTTGTGCGCTGAATAAAGTACGCTTGAAATCTCTCGCGCTTGGGCGCAATAGCTCGATCAAGGCCGGAAAATCAGGGGAACAGGCATGGGCGATACGACTACGCGAAAGCGCGTGAATATCTGGGCTTCCGCGCCCGATCGCCATTCGCTGCTGGAAGATGCCCAGGGCGTTCTGGCGGGCAGCATGCTGGTCTCGCTCGGCGTGACGCTGCTTTCCGCTGCGGGCCTCCTCACCGGGGGTGTGGTGGGTATTGCCTTTCTGGTGCACTATTCGATCGGCTTCAGCTTCGGCGCGGTGTTCTTCCTCGTCAATCTGCCGTTTTATTATCTCGCCTTCCGCCGTCTCGGCCTTGCCTTCACGGTCAAGACCTTTTGCGCCATTGCCATGACGGCGCTGCTTTCGGAATATATGCCGGGCTTCTTCGCGTTCGAAAGCATCAATCCCGTGGCGGCCGCCCTTTTCGGCGGGTTGACGGTCGCGGCAGGCATGCTGGCACTGTTCCGCCATCGCACCAGCCTCGGCGGCTTCGGCATATTGGCGCTTTATCTCCAGGACCGTTTTGGCTGGCGCGCCGGTCTCGTCCAGCTCGCCTTCGATGGCATGGTGCTGGCCTGCTCATTCTTCGTGGCGACACCCTTCGTCATCCTCTGCTCCATCCTCGGCGCGCTGGTCATGAACCTCGCGCTCGCCATCAATCATAGAAACGACCGCTACATCGCCATGTAACGGTCGTCCGGTGCAGGTAAAGCGGATCAGGCTGCTTTTGCTGCCGCTTCGACCGGGTGCTGCGAACGGAAGCCGACGGCGATGCGGTTCCAGGTGTTGATGGCACCGATGGCAACGGTGATCTTCACGATGTCCTCATCGGAGAAATGCGCCTTCAGGGCCTCGAAGGCGTCATCCGGAGCGCCGGTTTCGGCAATCTTCGTCACCGCATCCACCCAGCCGAGCAACGCCCGTTCCTGTTCGGTATATACCGGGGATTCCCGCCAAACGCTCATCAGGTTGATCCACTGTTCGGAAAGACCGTCGTGACGGCTTTCCTTCACATGCATGTCCACACAGAACGCGCAGCCATTGATGATTGATGCGCGCAGCTTGATGAGATGAACGAAGCGGCGCTCGAGGCCGCTGCTCTGGACGTAGGTTTCGAGCGCCATCACGGCTTTGAAGGCTTCGGGGGATGCCTTGGCATAGTTCAAACGGGTTTTCATGTGTCTCTCTCCATTCGTGGTTCAGTTTGAGGGGCATGTGTCATCGTTCCGGGAAGCTGCGGAGCTCTCCGGTATTTCAGATGGTTGGGTCTTTTTAGGTTCTAGCGCGTCGCCGTCCTGCGCTCGTTCAGCTCCAGAAAGGCGCAGCCGCGTGCCGCAATGCCGCCGTCGTCAGTGGCGGCAAGGTCGCCCAGAATGTCGGCAATGCTGGTTTTAGCGAGTTCCGCCCGATAGGCTTTCTCCGCCTTCAGCATCGCGGCGTTGATGCCGCAGGGCTTGGTGAAATAACGTCCCGGCAAGGGGTTCGGCCCGCGCTGGCGAATTTCCGCGCAGCGAAAGGCAGGCTGTGGTCCCTCCACGGCCAGAACAATATCAAGCAGGGTAATCTTGTCGGTTGTCCGGGCCAGACGATAACCGCCCTTCGGCCCCGGTACAGTGGAAACTATTCCGGCACCGGAAAGCAATTGCAGGTGCTTCAAGAGATAACTCGTGGAAACGCCATGGAATTCTGCCAGCGCCGCCGCCGAAAGCACGCCGCCTTCGGAAAGTCCCGCTAACATGCCTACGCTGTGAATGGCCTGTTCAACGCCGTCGCCGAGTTTCATCCGATTTGCTCACGTTTGGTTTGCTTTAGTATCATGGATATTATTTATCCATGATTATGCATTCCTGTCAAGCGGCTCTGTTCCGCTCTTCTTTTTTCAAGGTTTCTCACTACCTTGAAGGCGTGAAACACGCTGAGTCTCCCAATTCCGGCACGCATGTCGGCACCTTGCCCCCTTCATTCCAGAAATGGTTTGCCGAAAAAGGGTGGTCCCCGCGCGCGCATCAATTGGAGCTGATGGCTCGGGCGCGTGGCGGCGAAAACATGCTGCTGATTGCACCGACGGGTGCCGGCAAAACGCTGGGCGGCTTCATGGCGTCGCTCACCGATCTTGCTGAACGCGGCAAGGTGCCGCCGGGCTCCGCCTTTGTCGGCGTGCACACGCTTTACATCTCGCCGCTCAAGGCACTTGCGGTGGATATCGAACGCAATCTCACCAAGCCTGTCACGGAAATGGGCCTGCCGATCTTAATCGAAACCCGCACCGGCGATACGCCGCAGGCAAAACGCCAGCGCCAGAAGGTCAAACCGCCCGATATTCTCCTGACGACGCCGGAACAGGTGTCGCTGCTGCTTGCCAACAAGGAAGCCGAGCGCTTTTTCCGCGACCTGAAATATGTGGTGCTGGATGAGCTGCACTCGCTCGTCACCTCCAAGCGTGGCCATCTGCTGTCGCTCGCGCTCGCGCGGGTGCGCAGGCACGCGCCGCATGTCCGCTTCATTGGCCTTTCCGCCACGGTGGCGGAGCCGATGGATTTGCGCCGTTACCTGGCACCGCAGGGGCAGGGAGAACCGCCCGCAGGTCTTATAACAGTGGAAGGCGGAGCCAAGCCAAACATCGCCATTCTGCAGACGGAGGAGCGTATTCCATGGTCCGGCCATTCCGCGCGCTACGCCATGAAGGATTTGTATCCCGCTCTGAAGGCGCACCAGACGACGCTCATCTTCGTTAACACCCGCTCGCAGGCGGAACGGATTTTTCAGGAACTCTGGAATGTAAACGACGATAATCTTCCGATCGCCTTGCATCACGGTTCGCTGGATGCCGGACAGCGCCGCCGGGTGGAGGCCGCGATGGCTGAAAACAAATTGCGCGCGGTCGTCGCCACCTCCACGCTCGATCTCGGCATAGACTGGGGCGATGTCGATCTCGTCGTGCATGTCGGCGCGCCAAAGGGGGCGAGCCGCCTTGCCCAACGCATCGGCCGCGCCAATCACCGCATGGATGAGCCGTCAAAGGCAATCCTCGTTCCCGCCAACCGTTTCGAGGTGATGGAGTGCCGGGCCGCACTCGATGCGAACTATATCGGCGCGCAGGATACGCCCCCCATCGCGCAAGGCGCACTGGATGTTCTTGCCCAGCATGTGCTCGGTATGGCCTGCGCCGAACCTTTCGATGCGGATGATCTCTATCGTGAAGTGACCAGCGCTTCACCCTATGCTGATCTACCGCGTTCTACCTTCGACCGCGTCGTGGATTTTACCGCTACCGGTGGATACGCACTGCGCACCTATGAACGTTACGCCCGCATCCGCCAGATGAAGGACGGCCGCTGGCGTGTCTCCAATCCGGCGGTCGCGCAGCAATATCGCCTCAACCTCGGCACCATCGTCGAGGCTGCGGAACTCAATGTCCGCATGGTCAAGCGCAATGCCAAGGGCTCGGTCGGACGCGGTGGCATGTCGCTCGGCAAGGTCGAGGAATATTTCCTCGAGCAGCTGGTGCAGGGCGATACCTTCCTGTTTGCCGGCAAGGTTCTGCGCTTCGAAGGCATCCGGGAGAATGAATGCCTGGTGTCGCAGGCCTTTTCGATGGACCCGAAGATACCCTCCTATGCCGGCGGCAAGTTTCCGCTTTCCACCTACCTTGCGGACCAGGTGCGCTCCATGCTGTCCGATCCCGCCCGCTGGCAGTCGCTGCCGGATCAGGTGCGCGACTGGCTGGCAATCCAGAAGGAAAAATCGATCATTCCCAAGCGCGACGAGCTGCTGGTCGAGACATTTCCCTTCCGCAAACGCTTCTTCATGGTCATGTATCCTTTTGAAGGGCGTCTGGCTCACCAGACCCTCGGCATGCTTCTGACACGGCGGCTGGAACGGGCGGGCGCAAAGCCCATGGGCTTCGTTGCCACCGATTATTCGCTCGCCATCTGGGCCATGGAGGATATTGGCAGGCGGCTGAAATCCCGCCGCCTGTCGTTGGCGGAACTTCTCGACGAGGACATGCTGGGCGACGATCTCGAGGCGTGGCTGGACGAATCCTTCATGCTGAAGCGGACCTTCCGCAACTGTGCCGTCATTTCAGGCCTCATCGAACGCCGCCATCCCGGAAAGGAAAAGACGGGCCGTCAGGTCACGGTCTCCGCCGATCTTATTTATGACGTTCTTCGCAGCCATGAGCCGGATCATATTCTGCTGGAGGCAACCAGACGTGATGCGGCGGCGGGACTTTTGGACATTGGCCGTCTTGGCGATATGCTGAAGCGAATCAAGGGTCACACCACCCATCGTGCACTGGAGCACGTCTCGCCGCTTGCCGTTCCCGTCATGCTGGAAATCGGCCGCGAGACGGTGGCGGGCGAGGCGATGGATCAGGTGCTGGCCGAGGCCGCAGACGAGCTTATCGCCGAAGCCATGTCCTGAGGCATCAAACTGGAATGAAGGAACGACCACAAAAGTGCTGAGCCGACTGACATTGAGCGACAGGTTTTCCAATGGCTTCGAATGCCTTGGCAGTGAAACTGCCATCAACGGCGTCGCCGCCTGGTGTGACCCGTTGGGTGGGCTTTACCTGCCCGATCTATCGCTGCTGGTTGTCTCGGACCTGCATCTGGAAAAAGGTGCGGCCTTTGCCCGGCGCGGGCGCATGCTGCCGCCTTACGACACGATCGCTACCCTCAAAATCCTGTCTTCCCTTGTCAGCCGTTACGATCCGAAGATCGTCGTCAGCCTCGGCGACAATTTCCACGATCGGGTCGGGTCCGAGCATCTGCCGCTTATGCTGCGCGAACTGATCCGCGAGATGGCCCGTGGCCGTGACTGGATATGGATCAACGGCAATCACGATCCGGATGGCACGGTCGATCTGCCGGGGTCTTCGGTAGATGAGATGTTTTACGGCAATCTCGTTTTCCGCCACGAGCCTAAGGTAGGAGATGCCGCGGGTGAAATCGCAGGCCATCTGCATCCCTCCGCCACTGTTCGCCGTCGCGAAAAAACGGTGCGGCGCCCCTGTTTCGCCACCGATGGTTCCCGCCTGTTGATGCCGGCCTTCGGAGTGATGAGCGGCGGACTGGATTTGCGACACAAGGCCATGCGCGGTCTCTTTGACCACGCTGCACTCGTCGCGCATCTGATGGGGCGGGACCGCATCTATTCGGTACGGTTTTCAAATCTGCTCGGCTGAGCGCATCGCTTCGCCCGTCTATTGGCGGTATACCAGCACCGGTATCTTCGAGTTTTTCAGCACCTTGGCCGTAACGCTGCCGACAAGCATCTCGACGAAGCTTCTGCGCCGGTGTGAAGCCATGGCGATGAGGTCGCAGCCGGTCCTGTTGGCGATTTCGACAATCGCCTCATCCGGCCGTCCCGCCCGCGCCAGCAGGGCTTCGCAATCCAGCCCCATCGATGCGGCGTGCGCCTGCGTATCTCTCAGAAAATGCTCCGCCTCCTCGCAACGGTGGAATTCCTCTTCGGCAATGGCGGCAATGTCCTCGACATCGCTGGCAATCACGTGAAAGGGTTCGGACACCGTTACGACGGTCACCTTTGCGCCTGCCTCTCTGGCGAGAGCGAACCCTTGGTCGATTGCGATCTGCGCCAGCGGCGAGCCATCGGTGGGAATGAGAATGTGCTTGAACATGACATTTCTCCTTTTCATCCCGGTCACAACCGCACTTGCCGCCATAAGCTGCGTACGTGGTTGTAACGTCTTGAATTTTACCGCAAACCATTGAAGGAAGCGAACGCTATCTTTTACGCCGAAGGCGAAAGACGCGCTCTTTTACGGGAATGAAAAACACTTAGTCCTTGCGGAAAATAATACTGGCACTCCAGCCCGTGACGACGGCGAGGAGAACGCACAGCGCGCCATAGGCAAGCGGTGTCTGATGCGCGGCATCGGTTATTGCCTGTTCCATGCCGGTCTTGACGACGCGCAGTTTCAGCTCGCGCTGGGCAATGAAGTTGCCGCTCTTGAAGAGATAGGCACGGGCCGTATGCACGCCGTTCGGGACGTTGGCGGGCAGGCGCAGGGTTGCCCAGAACAGGCCGGTGCGTTCAAGCCGCACGCCGGTCGTGTCGTTGCGATAGATGCCGCTTGAAAGCCGCAGGCGCCGATAGGCCTCCTGAAAATCGAAGACATTGTCGGGCACGCCGGAAAACACCGCACTTTTGAGCGACAGATGTTCGACACCCAGCCCCATTGCCCGCAAGGTGCCAGGCGAAGCGACGGCGCTGATATCGCGCGTGCTGGCCATGGAATAGGATTCCGGTAGCGGCGTGAAGGTGATGGCGCTTGTATTGATCCAGATACCGGCCACGCGCTCCTTCTTGCGCACCGTCATGTAGTCGCTGGGGCCTTCGAGGGTGACGACGATATCATATTGGCCGATAGCGAGCAGTAACTGGTCGGTGTTGTTAAGAGCGCCGAAAAGCGTGAAATCCGCCCCGCGAAAATCGGAGGTGATCGGAATCTCCGTCGTCGATGCGCCGATTTCGATATTTTCCTGCAAGGACCGCTGCTGTGTGCCGGGAGGCAGGGCAAGCGGCGGTGTCTGCGCCGAAGCGGTAAAGGCAAGGCAGGAACCGATAAGCAGAAAGGCGCAAAGCAGCAGGCGGTGGGTCAATAACCTAACCCTCCGACGGCGACCGAAAACAGGTCTTCGGGGCGAACAACCAGTGCCACGGCAAGGCGAAGGGCGACTGCAAGCACCAGAAGCGCCAAAAGCGCGCGCAGCTGTTCGCCGCGCAGTTTCTGCCCGACGCGCACGCCATATTGCGCGCCGATGACGCCCGCGACCATCAGGATGAAGGCCAGCACCACATCGACGGAATAGTTCGTCGCGGCCTGAACGATGGTCGTATAGGCGGTAACGAAAATGATCTGGAACAGCGAGGTCCCGACAACGACGTTGGTCGGAATACGCAGAAGATAAATCATGGCCGGCACCATGATGAAGCCGCCGCCGACACCCATGATCGAGGTCAGGATGCCGATACCGAAACCCAGCGTGACGACGGGAATGATGCTGAGATAGATCTTCGACTTCTTGAACCGCATTTTCAGCGGCAGGCGGTGAACCCAGTTGTGATGGCCGGGGCGGCGCAGCGTCACCGTCTCATTACGGGCAGCACGGCGCAGGGCGGAAATGCTCTCCTTCAGCATCAAGGTGCCGACAGTGCCGAGCAGGATGACGTAAAGCAGCGAAACGATGAGATCGAGCTGGCCGATGCTGCGCAGGAAGGAGAATATCCACACGCCCACCGTAGCGCCCACAAGGCCGCCGACCAGCAGGACGCTCCCAAGCTTCACATCCAGCGTTCCGCGCCGGAAGTGCGTGATCGAGCCGGAGACGGAAGAGGCCACCACCTGGTTTGCGCCCGTCGCCACAGCCACTACGGGCGGAATATTGTAAAAAATCAACAAGGGGGTGATGAGAAAACCGCCCCCCACGCCGAACATGCCGGAAAGAAAACCGACGGCCGCGCCCATGCCGAGAATGATGAAAATGTTCACCGACAGTTCTGCAATCGGCAGATAGACAGTCACGGCTCGGACCTCGGGCAAATGGTTCCGGGCGGCAGGGCTTGTCCGGGTGTGGGGCCGCGCCGCGATTTACATTTTCTGTCTGAAAAGACCGGGCATGCCCAGCCTTCATCCGTCATGCCCGCGAGGGTCCGACGTGTCAACATTCAACGGTAAATACGTTGATAATTTGGAAAGATAGCGATCAGGCGTGGGAGCAGCGCCACATTCCGGCGCCAAACTGCGGGGAAGCGGCCGGTGAGGCCGCCTCGTCCGTTGCGAAACGGTTATTTGTTGCGGGCGAGCAGCGCTGTCACCAGCTCGTTGGTGATGCGCCCGTCGGGTGTCTGGCCAACGGATTTCTGGAAATCCTTGATGGCGGTAACCGTGTTCTTGCCAAGCTTGCCGTCGGGCTGGCCGGCATCGAAACCGTTCTTGTTCAGGATCGCCTGAATGTTGCGGATAGCCTTTTCCATGTCCACGGAGGCAGTCTTCACGCCGTCCTTGCCAGCCCATTCCTCGGGCGGGTTGACACTGTTGGCGTCTTCCGAAAGCGGCTTGACCTTCCACGCGTCGGCTTTCGCACGTGCGCTCTGAAGCTGCTGCGGGTTCATCGCTCCCGCAACCTCGTCACGCTTCTGGGCAGCGTCCGTGTCGCCATCCTTGGCCGCAATGGAGAACCACTTGTAGGATTCCTCGATATCCTGCTTCACGCCGCTTCCGCGCGCGTAGAGAATGGCAAGGTTGAACTGGCTGTCGCGGACGCCGAGTTCGGAAGCCTTGATGAACCATTGCGCGGCGGTGGTGAAATCCGGCTGGCCGGCCGCATCGGAGGCGAGCAGGACAGCGAGATTGTGCATGGCGCCTGCATTGCCCTGTTCTGCTGCCAGCGTGTAATAGCGCTTCGCTTCGGAAAGGTTGCGCTCGACGCCATTCGCCTTCTCGTAAAGGTTGGCGAGACGATATTGTGCGGGAGCAAGGCCGCGATCCGCAGCCAGCTTGTACCATTTGGCTGCTTCCGTGCGATCGGCGGCAAGGCCGCGACCTTCGGTGTAGCGTGCTGCAATCTCGTACAGCGCCTGTGTGTCGCCTTTCGCTGCGGCTTCCGCCAGCGATGCTGGCTCGATACCGGCGGGAACCGCGATCGCGCCCTGGGCGGCGGCAGCCGTGGTGGCGGCCTGCACCGGTGCCTGCGGCTCACTCTGTGCGACAGTGCCTGATGTCGCCGCATCCACAGCGGGCGCATCGGCAACAGGCGGTTCATTGGCAAGCGGCGCGCCGCCAATGGTACGCGGATCGATGGTGTTTTCCGATTGTGCTGCGTTTTCGATGCTGTCGGCGGATGCCGCCTCCTGCGGATCGATAGCCAGTTCGGACGGAATGGTCACGGCCTTGTCGCCGGTCTCGGGAAGTGCGGAGACCGGGGCATCGCCCATCTTCTCTTCGATGACCGGTGCCGGGGCTTCCGCGCCGCCCATCATCGTCTTGACGAGCGGCATGGCCATCATCGCAAGAAGAATGGCGCCGATGCCGAGCAGCAGCGGGCGACGATAACGTGAAAGCGCCGAAGCGTCGGGCTTGCGATTTTTCTTGCCGGTTTCAAGCTTCTCCGGGGAGGTTTCCATGGCGGCAGCCTGCGCTGCGCGACGGGCGGCGGCGATGAAATCCGTGCGGCCTTCTGCGTCCGCCGCCTTGCCGCTGGAAGCGACCTGGCTGGCGCGCACCCGTTCCAGTATTTTCTTGATGTCAGGCGCGCCCGAGCCGGGCTCCAGAAGTTCGTTCTCCTGGCCCGCGGGCAGCACGTCGATCGGATCGAGCGAAGGGGCGGGTTCCACCTGCGTGCGGGTGGTGGTTGCCGATACGGGTTCTTCTGCCGATTTGGCGGTCTTCGCCGTGCCGGTTTTGAAACGCTTGGTCAGGCCGGCAAGCAGGCTCTTTTTCTCTGCTTTTGCGGGTTTTGCAGCGGCGGGCGGCACGATTGCCATCGCATCCGCGCCGTTTTCGCCGGCATCGCGCGTGTCTTCGAGAATAAGCTGTTCTTCGGTGATGTAGCCCTCTTGCGGGAAGATGGCGGCCGGCATGGCCACGTCTTCGCGGGCGGGCGTAATCATATGCTGCGCGACGTTGCGTGGCGCTGCCTCTTCGCGATAGGCGGGAGCGGGTGCGCGATTATCAAGGCTGTCCAGTCGACCGGCAATCTGCACCAGCGTCTCGTGCAGCGCCTCGAAGGTGCGGTGCGTGCGTTCTTCCGTGTTGCGGCTCAGTGCCTCGAGGCTGCGCAGATCGGTGGCAAGATCGGTCAGCATCGTCATATCGGCGAGGTTTGCGCCGGAGGAGACATTGTTGCGCGTAAAGGCGTCCAGAACGGCCTCGGCCGCCTGTCGAGCCGCTTCGATGATATACTCATCGTTGGACGCCATGTAGTCCTCGATCGCCGACATGCGGGCATCGAGTTCCGGCGACATGCCCGCCGGCTGGTGATGACCCGGCTGGCTGATTAGCGAGGAGAGATGGGCGATCTGATTTTCGAGGCTGAGCAAAGCGCCGCTGTCGGCGGGTGCGGCATGGGCGGTCTCGTCCAGACGGGCCGCGATATCGCCAAGCCGTTCTTCCAGGCGCGAAAAAGTGCCTTCGTTGAAACCAGCAACGGGCTGCGGCTGGCTGTAGCGATAGTCAAGGTCTTCGATGCGCCGGGAAAGCGTGTCGAGCCGTTCCGCCAGGCCGTCATTGACAGTGCCGTGATCCAGCGCGTCGATCTTGCGGGAAATGTCGCTGAGAAACGATGTCAGTTCCGCCTGCTGTGAGGGGCGCTGCGAACGCTCCAGAAGCAGGGAAAGCTGGTCCAGTCGCTCGTGCAGCTGTGCCGCGTCGCGCGCCGTGCTCAATTCGTCGATCTTGGCGGCCAGCGTTTCGAGACGGGCGGTGAGATCCACAGCAGGATCGGGCTTTGCGGCGGCAATACGATTGATATCACCGAGCTGTTCGGCAAGGCCGTTCAGGCGGGTTTCCAGCCGCTGTGCCAGTGCGTTGTCGGTGGCCTGTGCATTGTTGGAGCGGGCGCCAGTAGCGGCAATGGCGCGGCTGATTTCATCCAGTCGTTGGTCCAGACCGGAAAACTGTTCGGTAAAGGCAGCCTCGTTCGGCTGCATATGCTTGCCGAGCTGCTCCACCGCGCTTGCGATGGTGATCAGCTTTTCCTCAAGCACGCGCACGGCGGGATTGTTGCTCATGCCGCCGAGCTGGGTCTTGATGTCGTCGAGACGATAGGCGAGCGAGACGATTTCATCCTGCAGCGAGGCCGTGTCGAAGCCGCGCAACGTGTCTTCCACGGTGTTCCAGCGGCTTTCGATCCGATGTACGCTGTCTTCACGCGCAAGCTGATCGATGGTGAGGCGCAGGTCATCGAATTCATTGCGCAGCCCGTAGGCATCGGGAGAGGCCAGATTGCCGAGCTGGTCGATGCTGCCGGCAAGCCTTGCAATATCGTCGCGCAGGTCGCCGATGAACTGCTGGTCTTCCGCGATCGCGCGAATGTTTCGGATTTCGGCTCGCAGCCCTTGCGCTTCGCGCGCCACGCCTTCTGAAATATCGTGCTTCAGCTCATGCCGCAGGTTGACGAGCGCCTGCGCGATCTCCTGCAAGGCCGCGTCGTTTCGCTGCTGCTCCTGATAGGGCGGGATGGAGCGCGCGCGCGGGGCGGGGTTGGCCGTCGCGTTCTGCACGTCGTTCGGCCGGTATTCAGGCGCAAGCGGTCTGGTAATGGTTCGTTCCGGGCGCGCAACGGGCTCCTGCGGGCGCTGGAAGCTTGCCTCAAGCAGGCGCTGGCGCTGGCGGATTTCGTTGACCGGGTCGAGTTGCGGCGGGGTGACGGTGGCGCGTGGCTCGCGCGGCGCGGCATGGGCCTCGTTTTTCGGCTCAGCTGTCGTGGCGCGGGGGTCGCGCGGAAATTTCTGGCTCATCAGCCCTTCGATGCGGGCTTCAAGGCCTTCAATGGTGCGATTGAGAGCATCAAGAGACGACCTGTCGCTCGGGCTTTGGTTTTTCGATCGCAATCCGTTCATCTTCTCGCTCGCTTCGCTTCCGTCCGGCGTGCCCGGTGTTTGTTGCAACGGCTACCCGCCTGATAATGCCGTCGCACAACATGCAGCAATTCTAGAGCCGGTATTTGCCCCCATGGAGGAAAATGCTTCGATTGACGAAGCAGTTACCTCGTGTCGGAGAATTCACGAAACGTGGTAAAGAAGTGGTTAACTATGGTTGGAATTTTTTAACTTTTGCGGCGCGTAACGCTTTCGCGTGGGGCTGGCCGAGCATTGCGCGGAAAAAGGGCCATGACATTCGACCGGAATTTATTTGACGTTTACGCGCACGTCAAATATTGTCATCCCATATCGGCCGGATCGGCTCCGGCTTTCACGATGCGGAGGAACATCGGTAATGCCTGTTTACAAGGCCCCAGTTAAAGACACGCTTTTTATTCTGAACGACGTTCTTGGCCTCGAGCGGTATAACAACCTGCCCGGCTTCGAGGATGCAACCCCCGACATGATCGAGGCTATTACCGGCGAGGCGGCGAAACTTGCCGAGGAGCGGCTTTTCCCGCTGAACCTGTCTGGCGATCAACAGGGCTGCAAGCGTGCAGATGATGGTTCGGTTTCCGTTCCTGATGGTTTCAAGGAGGCTTACGACGCCTATTGTGAAGGCGGCTGGATCGGCCTCGCCGTACCGCCGGAATTCGGCGGGCAGGGCCTGCCCTATACGCTGCATGCGGCGATTGGCGAGTATATGTCGTCCGCCAACCTGTCGCTGATGATGTATCCCGGCCTGACGCAGGGCGCCATCGCTGCCGTCCTCGTCCATGGCACGCAGGAGCAGAAAGAAACCTATCTGCCGAAGATGGTCGAGGGAACATGGTCCGGCACCATGAACCTGACAGAACCCCATTGCGGCACCGATCTCGGCCTGCTGCGCACAAAAGCAGTTCCGCAGGGCGACGGCAGCTACAAGATTTCCGGCCAGAAGATCTTCATTTCGGCCGGCGAACATTCCATGACTGACAATATCGTCCATCTGGTGATTGCCCGCATCGAGGGCGCGCCGGAAGGCACCAAGGGTATTTCGCTGTTCATCGTGCCGAAATTCCTCGTGAAGGAGGACGGTTCGCTCGGCGAGCGCAACGGCGTCACCTGCGGCGCGATCGAACACAAGATGGGCATCCACGGCAACGCCACCTGCGTCATGAACTATGACGATGCGACGGGGTATCTCTTGGGTGCGGAGAACAAGGGTCTCTCCGCCATGTTCGTGATGATGAACGAGGCCCGCCTCGGCGTCGGCCTTCAGGGCCTGTCCGTGGGTGAGATCGCCTATCAGAATGCGGTCGAATATGCCCGCGAGCGCATTCAGGGCCGTTCACTTTCCGGGGCAAAATTCCCCGATAAAAAGGCCGATCCGATCATCGTGCACCCGGATATCCGCCGTACGCTGATGACTATCAAGGCCTATAACGAGGCTGGTCGCGCCTTCCTTCTGTGGACCGCGCTGCAATCTGATATCGCCCACCGGTCGACCGACGAGAAAGAGCGTCAGACGGCAGATGACCTGCTCGGTCTCGTCACGCCGATCCTCAAGGGCGTGCTGACTGACAAGGGCTTCGACCATGCCGTAATGGCGCAACAGGTCTTCGGCGGTCACGGCTATATCGAGGAACATGGCATGAGCCAATATGTCCGCGATGCCCGCATCACCATGATCTATGAGGGTGCGAACGGCATTCAGGCGCTCGATCTGGTCGGCCGCAAGCTCGGCATGAATGGCGGCCGTGCCGTCATGGCGCTGTTCAAGGAAATCGGCGATTTCTGCGAGGAAAACCGCGCCGACGAAAAGCTCAGCCTTTACACAAAGGGCCTGAAGAAGGGCTTGAACGACCTGCAGGCCGCAACCATGTGGTTCATGCAGAACGCCATGGCCAAGCCAGACAATGCCGGTGCCGGTTCGACCGATTACATGCACCTCTTCGGTATCGTGGTGCTGGGTTACATGCAGGCCCGCATGGCGAAGGCGGCGAGCGAAGCCCTTGCGGCAGGTAGCACTTCGGACGAGGATTTCCTCAAGACCAAGCTTGTCACGGCGAAGTTTTATATGGAGCGCATCATGCCGGAAACGGCGCTACGCAAGGCCCGCATCGAAACCGGTGCGGACACCATGATGGAACTGGCTGCGGAAGCATTCTGACAGGGCGTGTCACGCGCCGAGGGAGAGAGTTAATGACCGACGTTTACATTTATGACCATGTCCGCACCCCGCGCGGACGCGGCAAGAAGGATGGCAGCCTGCATGAGGTGCCCTCCGTTCGCCTTGCCGCCAAGACGCTGGAAGCCATCCGCGACCGCAACGGGCTCGATACGT
This sequence comes from Rhizobium sp. SJZ105, assembly GCF_007828365.1. Lineage (NCBI taxonomy): Bacteria > Pseudomonadati > Pseudomonadota > Alphaproteobacteria > Hyphomicrobiales > Rhizobiaceae > Rhizobium > Rhizobium sp. SJZ105. The sequence continues at coordinate 1,395,601 of NZ_VIUP01000001.1, read as the reverse complement.
CTGCTGTCGACGACATCATCATGGGCTGTGTCGATCCTGTCATGGATGCCGGTGCAGTTATCCCGAAAGCCGCCGCCTTCGAGGCCGGTTATTCCAACAAGGCACCGGGAATGCAGATCTCGCGCTTCTGCGCTTCAGGTCTCGATGCCATCAACTTCGCGGCCGGCAAGGTCAAGGCAGGCTCCGACGATATCGTCATTGCCGGCGGCGTGGAAAGCATGTCGCGCGTTGGCATGGGCATGTCTGGTGGCGCCTGGTACATGGACCCTTCGGTCAACTTCCCCGCCTTCTTCATGCCGCAGGGCGTGTCGGCAGATCTCATCGCCACGAAATACGGTTTCTCCAGGGACGATGTCGACGCCTATGCTGTCGAAAGCCAGAAGCGCGCCGCGCATGCCTGGGAAAAGGGCTATTTCAACAAGTCCGTTATCCCCGTGAAGGACCGCAACGGCCTGACGATCCTCGACCGCGACGAACATATGCGCCCCGGTACGGACATGCAGGCGCTGGCTTCCCTCAACCCCTCTTTCCAGATGCCGGGTGAAATGGGTGGCTTCGAAGCCGTTGGCATCATGGCGCACCCGGAAGTGGAGCGTATCAACTACGTGCACCATGCGGGCAATTCGTCCGGTATCGTCGATGGCGCGGCCGCCGTTCTGGTTGGTTCCAAGGCGGGCGGCGAGGCGATGGGCGTGAAACCGCGTGCCCGCATCAGGGCGTTCGCCAATATCGGTTCCGATCCGGCGCTGATGCTGACCGGCCCGGTGGATGTGACCGAGAAGCTTCTGAAAAAGACCGGGATGTCGCTTGCCGATATCGATCTTTTCGAACTCAACGAGGCCTTCGCCGCCGTCGTGCTGCGTTACATGCAGGCCTTCGACATCAGCCACGAGAGGATGAACGTCAATGGCGGCGCAATCGCCATGGGCCATCCGCTGGGTGCGACAGGAGCGATGATCCTCGGCACGGTGCTTGACGAGTTGGAGCGGCGCGATCTGAACACCGCGCTCGTCACGCTCTGCATCGGCGCGGGCATGGGCACAGCGACCGTTATCGAGCGGGTTTGAGTTACGGAGGGCTAACCCCAGGCTCCTCATCCCTTTGCTCGTCACAGGGATCCCAGCAGCGCCGCGTCTGCGGCGCGCGAGAGTCTTCCAGCCCAAAGACTTGGGCTGACTGGGTTCCTGTGACAGGCACGGGAATGAGGGATCGGGAAGTCCGGCGAAACGAAATTCAGGGAAGAGGAATCCCAAAATGAGCACTTATACCAATTTCACCATCGAGACGGACGCAGACGGCGTTGCCCTTGTCACCTGGGATATGCCGGAAAAGTCCATGAATGTCTTCACTTCCGAGGTGATGGACGAACTGAACGCCATCGTTGACGCAACTGTCGCCGACGCTGCCGTCAAGGGTGTTGTCTTCACCTCCGGCAAGAGCACGTTTTCCGGCGGTGCCGATCTTTCGATGATCAAGTCGATGTTCTCCTTCTACAATGACGAGAAGGCGAAGGACCCGGATCAGGCAGCCGCCAAGCTGTTCGAACTGGTCGGCCGCATGACCGGCTTGTTCCGCAAGCTGGAGACCAACGGTAAGCCCTGGGTCTCAGCCATCAACGGCACCTGCATGGGCGGCGCTTTCGAGCTGTCGCTTGCCTGCCACGGTCGCGTCGCGTCGAATGCCAAGAGCCTCAAGATAGCCCTTCCTGAAGTCAAGGTCGGCATCTTCCCTGGTGCCGGCGGCACCCAGCGCGTGCCGCGCCTGACCGATGCGCAATCCGCCTTGCAGATGATGACCACCGGTCAGTCGCTGACCGGTGCGCGCGCTAAGGCCATGGGGCTGGTTCATCAGGTGGTGGATCCGGATCAGCTCATTTCCGCTGCCAAGCAAATGATCAAGGACGGCCTGAAGCCGGTTGCCCCCTGGGATGAAAAAGGCTTCAAGGCCCCCGGCGGCGGCATCTGGACGCCGGCCGCTGCCCAGCTCTGGCCGGCCGCTCCGGCGATCCTGCGCCGTGAAAGCGCCGGCAACTATCCGGCAGCACTTGCTATCCTGAAATGCGTCTATGAGGGTCTGCAATTGCCGTTCGATACGGCGTTGAAGGTGGAGCAGCGTTATTTCACCGAAATCCTTCGCTCGAAGGAAGCCTTCGGCATGATCCGCTCGCTGTTCGTTTCCATGCAGGAACTGGGCAAGGGCGCGCGCCGCCCGGCCGGTCAGCCGAAGACGGAGTTCAGAAAGGTCGGCGTCGTCGGCGCGGGCTTCATGGGCGCTGCCGTTGCTTATGTCACTGCCGCAGCCGGTATCCCCGTCACGCTAGTGGACCGCGATCAGGAAGCCGCCGACAAGGGCAAGGGCCATTGCGAGGAAAGCGTCAAGGCCGCCATTGGCAAGGGCAGGCTGACGCAGGATGAAGGCAAGGCCTTGCTCGACCTCGTAACCCCGACAGCGGATTACGCGGCGCTCTCCGACGCCGATCTCGTCATCGAGGCCGTCTTCGAAGACCGCGACGTGAAAAAGGCCGTCATCGAGGCCGTGGAAGCCGTGTTGCCGCAAGGCGCAATTTTCGCCTCCAACACCTCCACCTTGCCGATCACCGGGCTTGCGAAGAACTCCAAGCGCCCGGTGGATTTCATCGGCATCCACTTCTTCTCGCCGGTCGAGAAGATGATGCTGACGGAAGTCATCCTGGGCAAGGAAACGGGTGACAAGGCGCTGGCGGTCGCGCTGGATTATGTGGCCAAGATCAGGAAGACGCCGATTGTCGTCAACGATACGCGCGGCTTCTTCGTCAATCGCTGCGTGCTGCGTTACATGGCGGAAAGCTACGACATGCTGATCGAGGGTGTGCCACCCGCCATGATCGAGAATGCCGCGAAATTCGCCGGCATGCCGGTCGGCCCGCTGGCGCTGAACGACGAAGTGGCAATCGATCTTTCCTACAAGATCCTGACAGCAACCGTTGCCGATCTCGGTGAAAAGGCTGTCGATCCGCGCCATATGGAACTGGTGAAGAAGCTGGTGGAAGGCGAGGGCCGTTTTGGCCGCAAGAACGCCAAGGGCTTTTACGACTACCCGCCAAAGCCCGCCAAGAAGTCCCTCTGGCCCGGCCTGAAGGATCTCTATCCTCAGCAGAAGCCGGAGGATGTGGATATGGAAGTGCTGAAACAGCGCTTTCTGGTCACCGTGGCGCTGGAAGCCGCCCGCACCGTGGAAGAAGGCATCGTCACCGACCCGCGTGAGGCCGATGTCGGCTCCATCCTCGGTTTCGGCTTTGCGCCCTACACCGGCGGCGCCCTCTCCTATATCGACGGCATGGGCGTGAAGACCTTCGTGGCGCTGGCCGAGAAGCTGAGCGAGACCTATGGCCCACGCTTCAAGCCGACGCCGCTTCTGAAGGACATGGCGGCCAAGGGCGAGACCTTCTACGGTCGCTTCGATCCCTATGGCAGCACCGCGAAAGCGGCATAAGCCTTCAAGACACACAAATGAACAGGCCCTTCGGGGCCTGTTTTTTTATCGGCCTATCGTGCCGATACCGTCGCTTTATGTGCATCCTTTGCCCGGCTGGGGCGTTGAGAAGGCGTGAACGGGCGATGCGCGCCCGGTGCCGCAATTCAGGACACTTCAGGAGACTGCAATGAAGACATCGCTGCGATCCCATGGTTTCGACAAACCATCGGACCTTGACGACCACTTGGCTGAACTTGATGAAGAAGCTGCGGAGAAAGAGGCAGAAAAGCCCGCTGTCCGAGAGGCGCGTGCTTCCGCTACGGTGGACCAGTCGATACGCGCGGAACTGGACGAACTCCGCAAACAGTTGGAAAAGCTGCGCCGCGATGTGAAAAAGCTGGAATCGGCGTCCCATCCAACCCGCCACAAACCCACAGATATCAGGCACGAGAAAGACCACGAGAATTCGCGCCTGATGATGGTTGTGCGCTCCGTTGCCGTTACCTCGCTTGCAAGCCGCATCTTCGCGTCCTCACCCGTCATGGCGGCTCTGGTGGCTGTGGTGCCTTTTGCGCTTGGACTTGCCGCACGGCGCAGGGAAGGGGCATAATTGCCCCAAGCCGCCCAACCGCCGCTCGCCCGGATCAGCCGCGCCTGAATCCGCCACCTGACTGATGTCGATCAGTTCTGGCGGATTGCCGATAGCGCGTTTCCAGCCACGATAAGGCCTTCACAGCGCACGTATTCCAGCCATCCACAGGCGCCGTGAAAAAACTGTCAAAAAACTTCGCTATGGCGCTTGCCATGTCCGAACAAGATGTTATAACCCCGCTCACTTTCGGGGCACCAAACAGCCCCGCCCGCCAAAAGCGGAGGTTCTTCAAGGACCTGAAGTGCCCGGATAGCTCAGTTGGTAGAGCAGCGGATTGAAAATCCGCGTGTCGGTGGTTCAAATCCGCCTCCGGGCACCATTCTTCTTAATTTCATTTTTTCCTGAATTGAATGCGTGTTGCCTCCTCCGCGCTGGCGAGAGCAGATTGCTTCCGTTGTCATCGGTTTTTTAGCGCGGACGATGTAACTCGATGCGTTACGTCTGCCTACTTGTCCAACAATCGGAAAGCCGCCCGCAAGTGGATCATCGGATAAGACTCGTCGCAGGAGAGTTTCCTTGATCTTCAGGAAGGTAATTCACGCAAAAATTATCTGAGTCCGCGGTGCTACAGATGCTCCCGGTTATCCGTATTCTGCTCCGCCCGGTCCCGATAAAGCGCGGCGCGGCCGAGTAGCATCAGGGAAACCGGTGTCGTCACCGTCACGAAGATGCCGATGAAGATCTCGTGGAAGGCGAAACGGTCGCCGGAGACGGAGAAATAGATGATGGAGGCCATGACGATGCCGCCGGTGCCCCAGCTGGTGCCGAGCGTCGGTGCGTGCAGGCGCTCGTAGAAGCTGTTGAGCTTGGCAAAGCCGATGGTGCCGATCAGAGTTAGCGAGGCGCCCAGAAGGACGAAGAACGCCACCAGAATGGCGGCCCAGAGCGGAAATTCTGCGGCATTGTTCATTCAATCACCTCGCCACGCATCATGAATTTGGAAAGGGCAACGGTGGAGACGAAGCCGAGGATCGCGATGAGCAGCGAGGCTTCGAAATAGATGTCGTTGCCGGTGCGCAGGCCGAAGGTCAAGAGAAGCAGCATGGCGTTGACATAGAGCGTGTCGACACCGAGCACCCGGTCCTGGGCGCGTGGGCCGATGGCGATGCGGTAAACGGAAATCGTCATGGCAATGGCGAGCATCAGCTGCGCGAGCGAAAAGGACCAGAAAAGGATAATCGAACTCATTCGAATATCTCCATCAACAGTTTTTCATATCGGTTCTTGATGAGGCTTATCCAGGCCGCCTCATCCTCATCGTCGAGAACATGAAGCAGAAGCGTGCCTTGGCTGGAATTATATTCGAGCCAGGCGCTTCCCGGTGTCGAGGTGAGGATTGTCGCCAGAACGGCCAATCCCATCGGATCGCGAATATCCAGCGGCACCGCGAGGAAACCGGATTTGCGATCTCTCTCGCGCTGGAACAGAATGATCTTCACGACGGAAATATTGGACAGGACGATGTCGTAAAGCACGATCGCGATCAGCTTGACGAGCTTGTGCCAGTTGCGGATGCGCGGTTTTGCCGGCCGGAGCGACGCCATAGCCCAGGAGGCGATGAGGGCCACACCGGTGCCTAGCAGCAGATGTCCGGCTGAAAAGCTGTTGATCGTCATCCAGAAGATGATCAGCGAAACCGTCAGCAGCGGGTAGGGCAGGACACGGCTTATCATGGCTGCGCCTCCGGATTGGTTCCCGCTCTTGGGGCGGAAATGACGCCCTGAATGTAGCTGGCCGGCAGATCGAGAATACGCGCCGTCTCCTGCATGTAGCGCATCACCGGCCCCGCCTGCACGGTCATGGCGAGTGTCAGTCCCAGCAGCAGCATGATGGGCGCTATTTCGATGACGAGAACACGCGGCACTGTGCCTTCGAGGGAGGCCCAGAAGGTGCGGATGCCCGCGCGGGTCATCGAGATCAGCGAGGCGAAACCTGCAAAGACAATCAGGAAGACCAGCCACCAGGAAAGGGTGGAGACGCTGTCATTGGCCCCCAGCCCTGAAGGGTTGAGAATGGCGGTCAGCATGGAGAATTTGGCGATGAAGCCCGAGAGCGGCGGCAGACCGGCGAGGAGAATGCCGCAGGCTGCAAAACACGCCCCGAGCACCGCCATGGTGCCGGGCATGGTCACGCCGACTTCTTCTTCCTCTTCCTCCTCTTCGCCCTCGCCATAGGCTTCCATGGTTACGGCAAGAACGTTCGCGCCGGCATCCTGCCCGCGTTCCACCAGTTCGATCAGCATGAAGAAAGCGCTGATGGTGAGTGTGGAACTGACGAGATAATAGAGCGCGCCGGCTGCAACAGTGGGATTGCCGGTGCCCATGGCGGCGAGAAGCGTTCCCGAGGACACTAGAACCGAAAACCCGGCCAGCCGCCCAAGCGCCTGCGAGGCGAGAACGCCGATGGCGCCGAAGATGATGGTGGCGATGCCGCCGACAAGCAGGGCGTCATGGCCAAAACCGGCCGATTCCCCGGCCGTCTGCCCGAAAAGCAGGAAGGATAGGCGGGCAATGACATAGATGCCGACCTTGCTCATGATAGCAAACAGCCCGCCGACAGGTGCTGAAGCCGAGCCATAGGCGGAAGGCAGCCAGAAATTCAGCGGCCACATGCCAGCCTTGACCAGGAACGCGATGCCGAGAACCGCAGCGCCGGTTTCAAGCAGCATGCGCTGGTCCGGGTTGAGGCCGTCGATGCGGTGGGCAAGGTCACCCATGTTCAGCGTGCCGGTGACGCCATAGATAAGGCTGACGCCAATCAGGAAGAACAATGCGGCGACGAGGTTGATGGCGATGTAATGCAGCCCGGCCTTGACGCGCTGCTGACCGGAGCCATGCAACAGCAAACCATAGGATGCCGCGAGCATAACCTCGAAGAAAACGAAGAGGTTGAAGAGGTCACCGGTCAGGAAAGCACCGTTGACGCCCATCAGCATCATCTGGAACAGCGAATGGAAATGCGCGCCTGCCTTATGCCATTTCGCCAGCGAATAGATCAGCGAGGGAATGGCAAGCAGTGCCGTCAAAAGCACCATCAGCCCGGAGAGGCGATCGGCAACGAGCACGATGCCGAAGGGCGCCGGCCAGTTGCCGAGCAGATAGACCCCGCTCGAAACCACCGCCGCAATCTCGGTATTGACCGTCGAGTTCACCTCGCGAAACAGCAGGATGGCGACAACAAGCAATATCACGGTCGAGGCAAGGCTGATGGCGGCCTTCGCCACCCGCTGGCGCTCGTCGAAGAACAACAGGAGGGCTGCGGTGATCAGCGGCACCAGAATGGGCGCGATGACGATGTGGAAGGGGAACGACATCATTTCGATTCCCTCCCGTCCACATGGTCGGTGCCGGTAAGCCCACGGGCGGCCAAAAGCACGACGAGGAACAGCGCAGTCGTCGCAAAGCCGATGACGATTGCCGTCAACACCAGCGCCTGCGGCACGGGGTCGGCAAGCGTGGAACTGTCGACGCCGTTCACCAGCACCGGCGGCGCATTGGTCTTGATTCCGCCGACGCCGAAGATGAACAGGTTGACGGCATAGGACAGCAGCGAAAGCCCGACGATGACCTGATAAGTGCGTGGGCGCAGGATCAGCCAGACGCCGGAGCCGGTCATGATGCCGATGCCGATTGAAAGAATGAGTTCCATTACACGTCCTCCGCTTTTGCGGCTTCAGGCGTGCGAACGCGGTAGTTACGCAACGATTGGTGTGCCAGTGCTATAAGAATAAGAACGGTGGAGCCGACGACCAGCGAGAAGACGCCGAGGTCGAACAGCAAGGCGGATGCCGTCGGCATTTTGCCGATATAGGGTATCTCCGTGTACTGGAAATAAGAGGTCAGGAACGGATAGCCGAAGTACCATGATCCCATGCCGGTTGCCGCCGCCATCAGAAGGCCGAAGCCCATCCAGCGCAGCGGCAGGATGCGGATGCGATCCTCCGCCCAGCGCGCGCCGCCGGCGAGATATTGCAGCAGGAACGCGATTGCCATGGTGATGCCGGCCGCAAAGCCGCCGCCGGGCAGATCGTGGCCGCGTATGAACAGGAAGATCGAAAAGGTGACGATAACCGGGAACATCCATTGCATGACGATGGACGGTACATAGAGATAATCGCGCACCGTATCGCCCTTGCTGCGGTCGGGCCGCTCCGCATCGAAGGCGTTTTGCATCTGCTGCTGTTCCGGCACCCCGATGCTTTCATGCGCAGGGCGGAAACGGCGAAGCAGCGCAAAGACCGTCAGCGCCACGATCGCCAGCACCGCGATTTCGCCGAACGTGTCGAAGCCGCGGAAATCGACGAGGATGACGTTGACGACATTGGTGCCGCCGCCTTCCGAATAAGCGCGCTCGAGGAAATAGGTCGCGATGGCGTTCGGCACGGGCAGGGTCATGACCGCATAGGCGATGACGGACATGCCAATGCCGCTTGCTGCGGCCAGCAGGAAGTCACGGGCGCGGCGAAGCTGCGCCGGCAATTCATCGCTGCTGTCCACCTTCTCGAAGCGTTTCGGCAGCCATCTGAGACCGAGCAGGATCAGAACGGTGGTCACGATTTCGACCAGCAACTGGGTGATCGCGAGATCGGGTGCAGAAAGCCAGACGAATGTGAGGCAGGTGACAAGGCCGGAGACGCCGAGCATGATGAGTGCGGCGAGACGATGATATTTCGCCTGCCAGGCGGCACCCAGCGCGGCGATCATGCCGATCAGCCACAGAATGGCAAAGATCGGATCGAAGGACGTCACGCGCGGCAGCGACAATGAAAATTCCGAGAGGAAAAGCGGCGAGAAACCGGCAAGAATCGCCACGAGGATCAGAAGCCTCAGCTGCGGCTGCAGGCGCCGGGTGCCGAGCGTGCTTTCCAGCCACCGCGCCCACTTCCAGGACACGGTGACGAGAATGCGCTCGAAGATGCGCTGTCCCCGAAGATGCCGGAAGATCGGCGGGCCGTCGTCGCAGCGGGAGAAATAGCCGCCGAGCAGGGCATAGATGGCAACGCCGCCGCCGAGTGCCGCAATACTCATGATGAGCGGCAGGTTGAAACCGTGCCAAATCGACAGGCTGTAGACGGGCGTTTGCGGACCGAGAACGGAAAGCACGGCCGAATGCAGGAACGGGCCGATCGACAGGCTTGGAACGATGCCGACGATCAGGCAGGCGAAAACCAGGAACTCGATAGGGAAACGCATCCAGCGCGGCGGCTCATGCGGATTGGGGTTCGGCAGGTCAACCGGCTTGGGGCCGAAGAAGACCGTGTGGATAAAGCGTAGCGAGTAGGCAACGGCGAAGGCACCTGACAACGTCGCGACGTATGGCAAAGCCCGGTCCAGCAGCGAGTCTGCGTGGGTTTCGACGGCCTCGGCAAAGAACATTTCCTTGGAGAGGAAGCCGTTGAACAGGGGCACGCCGGCCATTGCAGCGCTCGCCGCCATGGCGAGCGTCGCTGTTGCCGGCATATAGGTGTAAAGCCCGCTCAGCCGCCGCATGTCGCGCGTGCCGGTTTCATGGTCGATGATGCCGGCCGCCATGAACAGCGATGCCTTGAAGGTGGCGTGGTTGACCATGTGGAAGATCGCTGCAACCGCCGCAAGCGGGCTGCCCAGGCTCAAAAGCGTGGTAATGAGCCCCAGATGGCTGATGGTGGAATAGGCGAGCAAGCCTTTCAGGTCCTGCTGGAACATGGCGAAGTAGGCGCCGAGCAGCAGGGTGATGACGCCTGCAGCACCCACCAGCCAGAACCATTCCGGCGTGCCTGCCAGCACCGGCCAGAACCGCGCCAGCAGGAAAACCCCGGCCTTCACCATGGTGGCCGAGTGCAGATAGGCGGAAACGGGCGTGGGCGCCGCCATGGCATTGGGCAGCCAGAAATGAAACGGAAACTGTGCGCTTTTCGTCAGCGCGCCGCCAAGGATGAGAATAAGTGCGGGCAGATAAAGGGAATGGGCGCGGATATCGGGACCGGCCGCGATGATCTTGTCCAGATCGTAGCTTCCCGCCATGTGGCCGAGTATCAGAAGCCCGGCGAGCAGGCTGAAGCCGCCGATGCCGGTCACGGTCAGCGCCATGCGGGCGCCATCGCGCGCGCCGGCATTCTGGTGCCAGTAGCCGATCAGCAGGAACGAGAAGATGCTGGTCATTTCCCAGAAGATCGACAGCAAAATGACGTTGCCGGACAGCACTATGCCGAGCATCGAGCCCATGAAGGCGAGCAGAAAGGCAAAAAACCGTGGAATAGGGTCCTGGGCCGACATGTAATATCGGGCGTAGAGAACCACGAGCAGGCCGATGCCGGTAATGAGGATCGCGAAAATCCAGGCGAAGCCATCCAGCCGCAGGGTAAAATTAAGCCCCAGCTGCGGCAGCCATTCCACATCGTATTTCAGCACGCCACCGCCACTGACATTTGGATAAAGAAGGATGCTGCCGACCAGGCCGAAGAGGGCTACGGCGCTAGCTACGTAGGCCGCGCTTGCGGCCGCGCCTTCGCGCGGCATGAAGGCCGTTATGAGTGCGCCGACGAACGGCAATGCGATAATAAATGGTAGAACGGTTGCAAGTGTCATATGCGGCGGCGGTTTTCTCTCTGGAATTGGAGCCTACGGCGGGTTTCCGACGACTCCGATCCCTCAAGGTTCGCAAGGAACCGAATGATGAGGACCGCCGGAATGACTAAGAGATAATATGCGGAGGTGCTCTTGGAACCACGTTCGCAAAGTCTCGGAAAGTTTGTGGCGCGATGGCAACAGGCGTGACGGCCGGTTTGGCGTCAGCCACGATCCGCAGGATGGTCGAGGGAAAACCGACGGGGCGAAGCCCCGGAGCACCGTTGTGAGCCTTGCAGCCGTGATCGTCGCCGGTGGTGCAGTCCTTATCGCGAAGCGAGGGGGAGTGGCTTAGGTCAGCCGTCTGCAATCGTTCCAGACGGCTGGTCTTTGAGATTGCCTTGATGCCGGATGGCGCCTGAAAGCCGATGATGACGAGCAGGCTCGCAACCACAAGACCGATCAACACTTGCGGATGGCGCCTTGAACAGCGGCATTTCTCCATCCGTAACAAGTTGGCGTCTCCTTGATCGTAAAGGTCTCTCTAAAGCATCACCGCTGAGCGAATATCCCGTTGATTTGTTTTAGGGGAAGGCGGACACGCTTGTCCAGCGCACAGGCTGGAAAAACCGCCCGTCGCGTCCGATTCCTTTTCGTTTTTGCCCGTTTGCGGCAAAGTAGGGGCGACAACGGCTAAAAGCTTTTACAAATTTTACCGTTTGACGCCGGTGCTGATGTTTCTTAACTTTCAAGCAAGGAATTAACCATAAAGATTGATGGTATTTCCACGGCGGAATGGGGTTATCTCCCCTTCCAGGCATGACGCCGCACTGCCGTACCGGGCCCGATCCGGTATTTCGTTTCTTGGTTCAAGAAGGTCAGGCAAGCGTCGATGCCGCATCGTCCGCGATGGGTATGTTCGTTCAAAAATCCCCCGTAAGGGTGCTGGCGTTCTGAACCTTGCCATTTGGCCGGGTTTTACCGGCCGTCATATTATTGGGGTCGTCGGTTGGGGCAGGACTTGCCATCAGAACAAGCGCGGAGATCGGCAGGCGCAAGCCTGGCGGGGCGGTTGCGCTTTGCCGGCCTCGACGAGACGCAATCCGATTTCCTGCGCAATTATCGCAGTATGCTGGAGCCTTACGTTAAGGCTGGCCTGCGCGATGTGATGAACCGTTTCCAGTCTATGCCGGACTGTTCGCCGTCTTTCGAAAGCGAAAACCAGCTCGACCGCCTGCACGATTTGCAATCCTCGCACTGGAGCGTGCTGACCGATGCGCGTTTCGATGGGCTTTATGCCGAACGGGTGAAAGTGCTTTCCGACAATGCCGGTCGCATGGGTCTCGATCCTCGCTGGCAGATCGCCAGCCATGCCGTCGTTTTGGAAAATCTTCTTGGTGGTCTGGTGACTGAGCACGCGCCGCGCTCCATCCTGCCCGGCAACCGCAAAAAGAGCCGCGAACTGGCGGAAGCCGTCAAGAACGTCGTCCGTCTGGTGATGGTCGATACCGAGATTGCCGTATCGTTGCGCTTCAATGAATTGCGCCTGCGCCATGGCCGGGAACTGGCAGAACAGCGTGACAATGACCGCTCTGAAGCTGCAAGGTTGCTGGGCGAAGCGTTGACGGCATTTGCCGCAGGCGATTTGCAGGCCCGCATCGGCGGCGACGTGCCCGACGCCTACCGCGACGTTGCTGCCACTTTCAATGCGGCACTCGAGACGATTGGCGCGTCACTGACATCGGCGCAAAACAGCATCGGCGAAGCCGAGGCGCTGAGCGCACGGTTTGCCGACATTGGCCGTTCAATGGCGGAGCGCTCCCGCCAGCAGGCCGCGGCCCTTGCCGAGACCTCCCGTGCGATCCAGACGATGATCGGGGATGTGGCCGAAAACGGCGCCCGCATTTCGGCGGCGGAGACGGCGGTTTCCCATGCCCGTGAGGCGGCGGTCGAAAGCGGCAAGGCAATCGGCGAGGCGATAAACGCCATGTCGGATATCGAGCAATCCGCCGAGCAGATCGGACGGATCATCGGCACGATTGACGAGATCGCTTTCCAGACGAACCTTCTCGCCCTCAACGCCGGCATCGAGGCAGCACGCGCCGGTGACAGCGGACGCGGTTTTGCCGTTGTCGCGCAGGAGGTCCGGGCATTGGCCCAGCGTTCCGCAGACGCTGCAAGAGAGATCAAAAGCCTCGTTGGCTCCACGAAAAAGCAGGTCGAAGGCGGCGTGCACATGGTCAACCGCACGCAGGACGCAATCGGCGGTGTTGTCCGGCAGGTATCCGGCATCAACGACATGATCACCGAGGTCTCCCGGCACGCGGCAGAGCACGCCGGCGAATTGCAATCAGTCGCTGCCGACATCGGTGAACAGCAAAGACAGGCAGACCGGAACCTTGCCGATATGGGCAATGGCTCCTCGGAGGCCGATACGCTTCACACTGTCATTCTGGAACTCGGCCGCACCATTCGCGAATTCCGCATTGCCCGTCAGGGACAGGCGGCAGCTGTCGCCGCTACGGCTCGGCAGGACACATCATTTGTGGCCCGTGCGGATAACCGCACGGATTACGGCCAGGATTACCAACAATTCAGACGCCAAGGAGTCATGTAATGGCAGCCAGAAAAGCAGCTGAGGCGACGCTGAGACTGTCACCGGTGCTGGATCTCAACGAGGCATCGGCGCTGCACGGCAAGCTGATGACGCTGAGAGGAGCACCTTTGTCGGTGGATGCGTCCGAGGTGGAACGTATCGGTGCGCTTTGCGCCCAGGTCCTGATGGCCGGTGCGAAGTCCTGGGAAGAGGACGGCAAGCCGTTCGGTTTTGCCAGAGTGTCCGATGCATTCGACAAGACCATGAAACTGATAGGCGTCGAAATCGATCATTTGCTCCTGAAGGAGATCAAGAAGTGAAGAAAAAAGTTCTTACTGTGGATGATTCCAGAACGATCAGGAACATGCTCCTGGTCACGCTCAACAATGCCGGTTTCGAGACAATTCAGGCCGAAGACGGCATTGAGGGTCTCGAAGTGCTGGAGCAGAGCAACCCCGACGTCATCGTGACCGATATCAACATGCCCCGTCTTGACGGTTTCGGCTTCATCGAGGGTGTGCGTCGCAACGAGAAGTACCGGGCCATACCGATCCTCGTTCTGACGACCGAAAGCGACGCAGAGAAGAAGAACCGCGCCCGTCAGGCCGGTGCGACCGGCTGGATCGTCAAGCCATTCGATCCTGCGAAGCTCATCGATGCCATTGAACGCGTAACTGCCTGATACGGGACATTTCACGATGGATATGAACGAAATCAAGGAAATCTTTTTCCAGGAATGCGAGGAACAACTCGCGGAACTGGAATCGGGGCTTCTTAAATTGAATGACGGTGACCGTGATCCGGAAACCGTCAACGCCGTTTTCCGTGCCGTTCATTCCATCAAGGGCGGGGCGGGTGCCTTCGGTCTGGATGATCTCGTGGCCTTCGCCCACGTTTTTGAAACGACCCTCGACTGCGTTCGCTCCAACAAGCTGGAACCGACACAGGACGTCCTGAAAGTCATGCTGCGTTCCGCCGACGTGCTGGCGGACCTGACCAATGCGGCAAGAGACGGCGGCAGCGTCGACGAAAGCCGCACCCGTGGCCTCGTCAAGGAACTGGAAGCCCTGGCCAACGGCGAAACCGTCCACGCATCCGCGCCGGTGGCAGCGCCGGTTGTCGCAAAGATGCCGGAACCCGTTGCGCCCAAGCCGACGGACGATAGCGGTTTCGAGCCTATCCCGTTCTCCTTCTCGGACTTTGCCGATGAAACGACGCCGTTGATGGAGACGCCGTCTTTCCAGATAACCTTCAAGCCGCACGCATCGCTTTATTCGAAAGGCAATGAAGCAGCCCTTCTCCTGCGCGATCTCTCGCGCATCGGTGAGATGAGCGTCAATTGCGACCTGTCGGAACTGCCCTCGCTCGACAAGCTCGATCCAGAAGCGTCCTATTTCTCCTGGACGGTTTCGATCTCGACCGACAAGGGTGAAGAGGGTATCCGCAGCGTCTTCGAATTCGCCGAATGGGACTGCGATCTCGAAATCACCCCGATTCTTTCGGAAACCGCTGTGGATGCGGAAGAGCTGCCGATGATCCCGGTTCCGTTCGACCTGTCGGCTCTCGACGGCGATGCGGAAGGGGAACCGGCCGTTGTGACCGCCGGGGCGGAAGAGCCCTACGTTGCCGCAGTCGTCGAGGCTGCCGTCGCAACGACGCAGATCGCCCAGAGCGTCAACGCCGCCATCGAAAAGCGTGAGGCTGCGGCAGCGCCGGCCGCAGCGCAGGCGAATGCCAATGCCGCGGCCAATGCAAGCGCCGGCCAGACCATCCGTGTCGATCTCGACCGTGTTGACCGCCTGATCAACCTCGTCGGCGAGCTTGTCATCAATCAGGCGATGCTGTCGCAGAGCGTCATCGAAAACGATGCGAGCGGCACGTCTGCCGTCAACATGGGTCTCGACGAACTCCAGCAATTGACGCGCGAAATCCAGGACAGCGTCATGGCGATCCGTGCGCAGCCGGTGAAGCCTGTCTTCCAGCGCATGTCGCGTATCGTTCGCGAAGTTGCCGACATGATCGGCAAGCAGATCCGCCTCGTTACCGAAGGCGAGAACACGGAAGTCGACAAGACGGTCATCGACAAGCTGGCCGAACCCCTGACGCACATGATCCGCAATGCGGTGGACCACGGCATCGAAACGCCGGAAAAACGCGAAGCCGCTGGCAAGAACCCGGAAGGCACCATCAAGCTTTCGGCCAAGCACCGGTCGGGCCGCATCCTGATCGAGCTTCAGGACGATGGCGCGGGCATCAACCGCGAGCGCGTTCGCCAGAAGGCGATCGACAACGATCTCATTGCCGCCGATGCGAACCTCACGGACGAGGAGATCGACAATCTGATCTTCGCGCCGGGCTTCTCTACCGCGGACAAGATTTCCGACATTTCCGGCCGTGGTGTCGGCATGGATGTGGTCAAGCGTTCCATTCAGGCGCTCGGCGGCCGCATCAACATCTCCTCGCGCCCCGGTCTTGGCTCGACCTTCACCATGAGCCTGCCGCTGACGCTTGCCGTTCTCGACGGCATGGTGGTAACCGTGGCCGGCCAGACGCTTGTCGTTCCGTTGACGGCAATCGTGGAAACCCTGCAGCCGGAAGCGAAGAACATTCACTCCTTCGGCGCCAACCAGCGGCTGATTTCCATCCGCAACTCTTTCTGCCCGCTGGTCGACGTGGGACGCGTTCTGAACTTCCGTCCGACCCAGGCCGATCCTGTGGAAGGCGTGGCGCTTCTGGTGGAATCGGAAGGCGGCGGCCAGCGCGCCCTGATGGTCGATGCGATCCAGGGACAGCGCCAGGTCGTCATCAAGTCTTTGGAAGCCAACTATACCCATGTTCCAGGCATTGCCGCCGCCACCATTCTGGGTGACGGACGCGTTGCGCTCATTCTGGATGTCGACGCCATCGTCAGCGCTTCGCGCGGGCAGCCACTGAAACAGGAAATGTCACTCGCGGCGGCGGGTTGAAGGCGGATATCCAATGGCAGCACTTAATCTCAGCGATCAGCGACAGTCTCCCGATGACGTTCTTGCCAGCGGCGAATATCCGCTGACGAGACGCGATTTGTCGGAGATCGCTGCGATGATCTACGCGGATGCGGGCATCTATCTCAACGACACCAAGGCGTCGCTGGTCTATTCGCGCTTGTCCAAGCATATCCGCAATCTCGGACTGGCCGGGTTTCGGGAATATTGCGCACTGGTGTCATCGCCCGATGGAGCGGCTGCGCGCCGCGAAATGCTGTCGCACCTGACGACGAATTTCACGCGCTTCTTCCGCGAGAACCACCATTTCGAACACCTGCGCGACGAGGTCCTGCCGGGCCTCATTGCAAGGGCAAAGACTGGCGGGCGCGTCCGCATCTGGTCGGCCGCCTGCTCAGACGGGCAGGAGCCCTATTCGATTGCGCTCACCGTGCTCGCCATGTTTCCCAATGCGGCGGACTACGATTTCAAGATCCTGGCGACGGACATCGATCCGAAGATCCTGGCGCAGGCCCGTGCAGGCGTTTACGATGACAACGCTCTCGAAACCGTGTCTCCCGCGATGCGCAAGCAATGGTTCACGGAAGTTGATGCCGGCGGTCGCCGCAAGTTCCGCATCGATGACAAGGTCAAGCGCCTCATCACGTTCAATGAACTGAACCTGATGACGCAATGGCCCTTCAAGGGCAATTTCGACGTCATCTTCTGCCGCAACGTCGTCATCTATTTCGACGAGCCGACCCAGATGCGTATCTGGACGCGTTTTGCAGGCCTGCTGCCGGAAGGCGGTCATCTTTACATCGGCCATTCCGAAAGAGTGTCCGGCGACGCCAAGAACCTGTTCGACAATACCGGCATCACCACCTACCGCTACATTGGTCACACGTCCGGGAGGAAGGCATGAGCGCACTCGCACGGGTCCTCGTCGTCGATGATTCCCCCACCATGCGTGGCCTGATTTCCGCCGTCCTCAAGGCCGATCCGGAGGTTGAGGTGGTTGGGCAGGCCGGCAATGCCATGGAAGCGCGCGCCGCCATCAAGCAGCTCAATCCCGATGTCGTGACGCTCGACATCGAGATGCCGGAAATGAACGGCCTCGAGTTTCTCGAAAAGATCATGCGACTGCGGCCGATGCCGGTCATCATGGTCTCGTCCCTGACGCACCGCGGCGCGGATGCCTCGCTCGCCGCGCTTGAAATCGGTGCTTTCGACTGTGTCGGCAAGCCGGCTCCAGGCGATGCGCGTCCCTTCGGCGACTTGGCCGACAAGGTGAAGGCCGCCGCACGGTCGCAACACGCAGCTTACCGCGCGGCGCGCCCGGAACCCGTTGTCGCAGCCCAGCCGACCCCGGTCAGCGATTATCGTGCCGGCCGCAAAGTCGTCGCCATCGGCTCCTCCACCGGCGGCGTCGAGGCACTGATTGCCGTGCTCCAGAAGTTTCCGGCCAATTGTCCGCCGACGGTCATCACCCAGCACATGCCGCCGACTTTCACCAAGAGTTTCGCGGAACGGTTGAACCGCATCTGCGCGCCCGTCGTGGAAGAGGCGACCGATGGCGCGCGCCTGCAGACCGGCAAGATCTACCTTGCGCCGGGCGGTGAACGCCATTTGCAGATTTCCAATCGTAACGCGCCCTGCTGCCGGCTTATCGAGCGCGATCCCGTCAACGGCCATCGCCCTTCAGTTGATGTGCTGTTCGATTCGGTCGCCGAGCTTGCCGGACGCAACGCCGTCGGCGTCATTCTCACCGGCATGGGCCGGGATGGCGCGGCCGGGCTGCTGAAAATGCGGCATGCCGGTGCGCGAACCGTCGGCCAGAACGAAAAAACATGTGTCGTCTACGGCATGCCCAGAGTGGCCTTTGAACTTGGCGCCGTTGAACTGCAATTGCCGCTGGCCTCAATCGGCGAAGAAATCCTGAAACTAACCACTGCCCGCAAAGAAGGTGCTGACTAATGTCTCTCGCAGAAAAGATCAAAGTTCTGATCGTCGACGATCAGGTGACCAGCCGGCTGCTGCTCAGCGATGCGCTGACACAGCTCGGCTTCAAGCAGATCACTGCCGCTGGCGACGGCGAGCAGGGATTGAAGATCATGGAGCAGCAGCCCCATCATCTCGTTATCTCCGACTTCAACATGCCCAAGATGGACGGTCTCGGTTTCCTGCACGCCGTGCGGGCCAACCCGACCCTCAAAAAGGCGGCCTTCATCATCCTCACCGCACAGGGCGACCGTGCGCTGGTGCAGAAGGCAGCGCAGCTCGGCGCAAACAACGTGCTGGCCAAGCCCTTCACCATCGACAAGATGCGCGCAGCCATCGAAGCGGTTTTCGGATCGCTGAAATGATTGAAGCTGCGGCCAAGCGCGTACATATCATTCAGGGCGAGTACAAGGTTGTCAGCGATCCCGACGTGGTCATGACGACGATACTCGGTTCGTGCGTGGCCGCCTGTCTGAGAGACCCCGTTGCCGGCATTGGAGGAATGAACCACTTCCTGCTGCCGGGAACGGGCAACGTGACCGGTGGGGATGCGACGCGTTATGGCGTGCATCTTATGGAACTGCTGATCAACGGTCTTCTAAAGAAGGGCGCACGCCGCGACCGGCTGGAGGCGAAGGTTTTCGGCGGCGCAAAAACGATTGCCAGCTTCTCCAATGTCGGTGAGCAGAACGCCATCTTTGCCATGCAGTTTCTGAAGGATGAAGGCATACCGGTCATCAGCTCCTCCACGGGCGGGGATCATGGCCGCAAGATCGAGTTCTGGCCGGTTTCGGGCCGTGCACGACAGCATCCGCTGAGCGGCGCGGAAACCCAGAAGACGGTCGCCATGGAAACGCGTCCGGTGCCGGCCCCCAAGCCCGTCGCCAACGACATCGAATTTTTCTAGTCACGGAGTTTCCAATGCAGATTGCAAACAACACCGGCACCACTCCGTTCGAAGAAGCCTTGCCCGACGTTCTGATGCGCGTGGTATCGGAACTGCACGATGTCGCCTATCTGATCGAGCGCATCGAGCCGCAACTGCTGGAAGCGACAAGCGGCGAATTGTCCAGCGATGGCGTCAAGCTCTTGCAGGGCATCGACCTTGCCGTCCAGAAAACCCGCGGCCTTGCCGAGTTCATCGATACCGTCACCGGCTCTATTCCCGGTGATTGGATCGTGGATGTCTCGACCGCGCTCAGCCTCGTCAAGCTGGCAGAAATGCAAAAGGCGCTGGGCGCAGCCATCCGCCATGGCCATTCGCAGCCGCTGGACAAGGTCGCCGGAGACTTCGATCTGTTTTAGACAGCATTCATCTGGCGGTTCCCTTCCTTTCGCGGATTGCGGATAAAGGCAACGCTCGCGCAAGCTTCGCACCCTATTATCATTACGGGGCCAAAAGGTCTCGGACTCTATGAATGACGGTGCGGAACAGAATGAATCTGTTAAATCAAATCCCTCAGGTCTTGAAGAATTTCGCGGCGCTGGGTCAGACACGGTTGTTGATGCTGGGCGGCGTGGGCATTTTGTCCATGGCCATTATCCTTGCTGCAGCACTTTACGTGAACCGTCCCGCTTACGAGACCCTTTATGTGGGACTTGAAAAAAGCGACCTCAACAAGATCAGCATTGCACTCGCCGAAGCGGGGCTGGACTTTCAGGTTGGAACGGATGGCGCCAGCCTCCAGGTTCCGGTCGGCCTCACCAGCAAGGCAAGGCTGCTTCTGGCCGAGCGCGGCCTGCCTGACAGTGCCAATGCCGGTTATGAGCTTTTCGACAATGTCGGTTCTCTCGGACTGACTTCCTTCATGCAGGAAGTGACCCGGGTTCGCGCGCTTGAGGGTGAGATCAGCCGCTCCATTCAGCAGATCGACGGAATTGCGGCCGCACGCGTCCATATCGTCATGCCGGATGTCGGTAATTTCCGCCGCGGTGAGCAGAAGCCCACCGCATCGGTCATGATTCGAGCCAATGCCACCGCCGGGCGCAAGGCGTCCGCTTCCATCCGTCATCTCGTCGCCTCGGCCGTTCCCGGCCTTGAAGTCGATGACGTGACGCTGCTCGATTCCACCGGCCAGCTCCTCGCTTCCGGTGACGACGTCACCAACGCAGCCATGAACCGCTCGCTGACGCTGGCGCAGAACGTTCAGCAGGAAATCACCACCAATATCGACAAGGCGCTGGCGCCTTTCCTCGGCATGGACAATTTCCGCTCCAGCGTGACGGCGCAGCTCAATACCGACAGCCGGCAGATTCAGGAAACCGTCTACGATCCGGAATCGCGCGTCGAGCGCTCCGTCCGCACCGTTAAGGAAGACCAGAAGTCCCAGGAAACGCAGCCCGATACGGCCGCGACCGTGGAACAGAACGTACCGCAGGCAGCGCCCCAGGGCGGCGCAGGTGGCCCGCAGTCTTCCGACCAGTCTGCCAAGAAGGAAGAGCAGACCAACTACGAAATCAATTCCAAAACGGTCGCCACCGTCAAGAATGGCTATACCGTCGAAAAGATTTCGGTCGCCGTGGTCGTCAACAAGGGTCGCATCGCCAAGATGGTCGGCGAACCCGTCGACCAGGCCAAGATCGACGCCTATCTTGCCGAAATGCAGAAGATCGTCACCTCGGCTGCGGGGGTTTCCTCCGATCGCGGCGATATCGTCACGCTGACGGCGATGGACTTCCTCGAAACGCAGCTGCTCGACGAAGCCGCAAGCGGGCCGGGCATCATGGAAGTGCTCAGCCGCAATTCGGCAGGCATCATCAACTCGCTCGCCTTCGTCGCTGTTGCTTTCCTCGTCGTCTGGCTCGGTGTACGTCCTCTGGTTCGTACGGTCACTGGCAACGGCGCGGCAGCAGGCCAGATCAGCCAGGAGACCGCAGGCCTCGAATTGCCGGATTTCTCTCCCGGCATGGATGCGGGTGCTGGTGGTCTCATGGAAGGGTTTGGGGCGGATTTCGGCTTCGACAGCACCGACGATCTTCTGGCGGGCGGCGACAGCGAAGGCACCTTCAACCGCCGGGTTCGCGAAGGACCCGAGCGCAGGCTCTCCCGCATGGTGGAAATCAGCGAAGAACGCGCAGCCAAGATACTTCGCAAATGGGCAGTGGAAAAAGCTGCATGATTTGAAAAAGGCCGGGGTTATCCCGGCCTTTTGCGCATTTCCGGGTTCTTTGGTATCTTGGCGCCGCGCGCCGTCGCATTCCCGCTTTGGGACACTGTTTACAAAAAATTCAGCAACGATACAGTTTGCTGGGAATAGGCTGAGAATGCCGTTTATGGATTGGTCAGCTTTTCAGTATGTTTTTTAGGAATAGACGAACAAGGAAATACGTGGAAAGGCTGGTGTCAGGTAATGGCAAATCCCGGTCCGTTCCATAAAATGAAGTGATTCGGTCTCCGGGGGCTCACCATCCCATTTTGGTAAGCTTCTCGAATGGAATGATTCCATCCCGAGGTATAATCTCCCCATTGGGAGCAAGAGGGCGTAGGCGATTGAAAGTCGATGTTGATATCCGCAGGCTGTCTGCCAAGCCTATGGAGGGCATGGGTAAGCCCTTGCCACGCGACCAGCTTGCCAAGAACGTCGCAGCCTCGGCCGCTGCCGGCAACGTTTCAGGCGCGCTGGATCTGCTCGTAACCTACGCCGGCGCCTCGCATTATCTGCTGGCGCGGGAGGATCTTCTCGAAGAAACCGGACTGAAATTCATCATCACATCCGACTGGCCTTTCGATCTGGTGCGCAGGCTTGGTGCCGAACTCGCCAACAGCCAGAACAGATCGAGCGAAATGGAAAAGTGCCTTTCGCTTCTGCAGCCGCGATTGCTTGTTCTTCCGGACGACGTTTCTGTCCCTTTCGGCATCGACCGGCAATATTCGGCGCTTTCCTTCTGTGTGGGTCGCATTCGTCTTTCGCTTCTGCTGCTGTTTCCTGAACACTCGGTTCCTTCGCCGGACCGTCTGCGCGAAATCGCGCTTCTGACCGGCTATTGCGTCAGCTTCGGCATTGCCAGCGAAGCAAAGGCCGTGCGTGACATCGACCTCACAGAACGTGAGCTTGAGTGCCTGTTCTGGATCGCGGAAGGCAAGACAAGCGACGAAATTGCGATGATACTTGGCATTTCGCGCAATACGATCAATAATTACATTACAAGCGTGATGCGGAAAACCGCGACGAAAACCCGCTCGGAGGCAATCGCCTACGCCGTGCGCAACAACCTCGTGTAGATGGTCGGGACCCATGGTACAGACGAAAGATAATGAGGGTACGAGTCAAAGCAGCGGTATGTTTTACCGCAGCCCTGTTGTGACAAGCCGGTCGGATCTGTTTCCGAAGCTGGTCGCCATGCAGAAACTGGTCGGCGCACGTAATTTCGTGGTGACGAAGGCTGCCGCCTCCGGCTTCCCCAACAAGAAAAAGCTGACCTGCGAGCTGGAGAACTGGGGCATGAATGCCGCCGAACAGAGCGCGCAGTTCATCCGCGCGGTCGGCGATATTCTTTTGGATCATATCGAGACATCGCTGCTGCCGGTCATCTGGCGTAACAAGAATGCCGGCGGTTTTGCCGATCTTCCTGACGTGCCGGCTTTGATGCGCCGGATCGAGAACGATACATTGCCCTATGCGGGACTGGCTTTGCCGGTGCGGCTCGGCACGATCGGCAACGGCTACATCGTTTTCTGTGGCAGCAACCTCGTTCTCGACAACGAGGTCGTCATCGAACAGCACATTAAATGCTGCGAGATCATGGTCGATATGCTGGCGCTGGATGAGCGCAAGGTGGCACCGTCTGAAGCGTTGAGCGAAAGGGAAATCGCCTGTCTGCAACTGGCGGGTGATGGTCGTATCAGCGAAGAAATCGCGGTGAAGCTCGGGCTTTCGGTACACACCGTCAACGCCTATCTGGGTTCAGCGACGATCAAGCTCGATTCCGTCAACCGTATCCAGGCGATCGCAAAGGCCATCCGGCTCGGCTATATCCATTGATTGGGGAGGGGGCGGGCTTTCCCGTCCCTGTAAGCCGGCAGGCGCCGGCGCGGCTTGTGTAATCCACTCTAAAAGCTGCTATCGGTACTTCGCGTTTTTTTAACAGTTGCCAACTAGAACTTTTATAAGTTTGGTTTTGGGGAACTGTTTCATGCACAACCGGCTCTTTAAGTCCGTTGCGGGTAAGGTCGTCGTGCTGACGATCGGCCTGATTGCGCTCAGCGTCGCGGCAGTTGGTTTTTCGACATACATTCGCCTGAAGGACAATATCATCACCACTGCGCTGCGTGACACGCACAGCGCGATGCGCGGCATGGCGATCCTTTACGAGATGAAGGTCGGCGGTGTAGCCCTCGAAATGGTGGATGGAGAGCTCAAGAGTATCGGCCGCGCCAGCATCGGGACACTGCGCGACAATGATCTCGTCGACCGCACGGCTGCCGGTAATGGCGGCATCGCGACGGTTTTTGAAGCCAAGGCAGGCGATTATATTCGCATGACCACCAATCTGAAGAACGAAAAGGGCGAGAGAGCAGCGGGCACGAAGCTCGCTACCGACCATCCCGCTTTCGAAAAGGTCTCCAAGGGTGAGGGTTATTTCGGCGCCGCCACGCTTTTCGGCACCAATTACATGACCGGATACATGCCGGTTCTCAACAAGTCCGGAGCGACCGTCGGTATTCTTTTCGTGGGCGTTCCCATGGCCGTCTACGAAGCCCAGATTTTCGGCCTGCGCGACCTGATGCTGATCTGTGGCGCGCTCGCCATGGTCGGCGTGGGATTGCTCGCCTATTTCGTCATCCGGCGCACCCTGCAGCCTCTAGGCAAGCTTACCGATGCGGTTAAGTCCCTTTCGCACGGCAATCTCGATACGCCGATCCCCTATGCCACCAATACCAATGAATTCGGCAACATCGCCCGCGCTCTCGTGATATTTCGCGAGAATGCGCTTGAGAAACTCGCGATCGAGGGCAAAAGCGCCGAGGAACGGTCCGTGGCGGAATCGGAGCGTCACCGCAACGATGCCGAGAAGCAGGAGCTGGACGGCCAGATCGAATTCGCAGTCAGCGAGATCGCGTCCGGCCTCGGCAGGCTTTCGCGCGGTGATCTGAGCCGCACGATCGAGACACCCTTTAACGGCCGTCTGGATCGTCTGCGCACGGACTTCAACGAATCCCTTCTCAACCTGCGCGATGCGCTGGGGCAAATCCGCGAGCGCACCCTGGTCATCCAGCATAGCGGTTTTGAAATCGAGCAATCGTCGGTCGATCTGTCGAAGCGCACGGAGAATCAGGCAGCCTCGCTGGAAGAGACGGCAGCGGCTGTCGAGGAAATCACCGCAACGGTCAGATCGTCGGCCGAGCGGGCGCGTGAAGCCAACGAAGCCGTCCGCATCACCAAACAGAGCGCCGACAGTTCCGGTTCGGTCGTCAGCAATGCCGTGGACGCCATGGGCCGTATCGAAGACGCCTCGCGCAAGATCGAGCAGATCATCGAGGTCATCGATGACATCGCGTTCCAGACCAACCTTCTCGCCCTCAATGCCGGCATCGAGGCTGCGCGTGCGGGCGAGGCGGGCAAAGGTTTTGCGGTCGTGGCGCAAGAAGTGCGTGAACTTGCACAACGCTCCGCGGACGCGGCACGTGAAATCAAGCAGCTCATCAACCAGTCAACGCATGAGGTGAGCTCCGGATCGAAGCTGGTGCAGGAAGCGGGCACGGTTCTTTCAGCCATCAGCCATCAGATCGTCGCCGTCAGCCAGCATGTCGAAACCATCGCGACGGCGACGCAGGATCAGTCCTCCGCGCTCCACAATGTCAACGGGTCCGTCAACCAGATGGATCAGATGACCCAGCAGAACGCGGCGCTTGCCCAACAGTCGAGCGCAGCCAGCCGGGTGCTGTCGGGCGAAGTGGAAGCGTTGCTCGATCTGGTTCAGCGTTTTCAGATGGAGCAGGGCTCGGCGACCGGCCAGGATCGACTGAGCCGCGCAGCCTGACATTGGAATTTTTGAAAGTCGAAGAGCTCCCGGATCGCAAGGTCCGGGAGTTTTTTTATTCTGCCGCCGCGCGGGCCGTGCTGGATATCTGGTTGATATAGGCCCGCAGCGCCGCCGGTTTGACCGGCTTATGCTGGACGGTAATCCCATATTTTTCCGCATCGCTGCGCACTTCCGGGCTGCGGTCCGCCGTCACAAGCAGGGCAGGGATCGTTTTGCCGTAGAATGTCCTGATCAGGCGGATGGCGCTGATACCGTCGCCGTCGTCGAGATGATAATCGGCAATGATGACATCCGGCACCGCTGACATTGTCAGGAACGGTTCTTCGAGTGTGGCCACTGAACCTGCGGGTAAGACCTCACAGCCCCATCCCGTCAGCAATAACGTCATGCCCTCGAGGATTTTCGGCTCGTTGTCGATGCAGAGTACCCTGACGCCGGCAAGCCGGTCGCTCGCCACCGGATTGGCGATCCCGCCAGCGGCCTTGGCTGGCGTCAGGCGGTCTGCCTCGCGCAGCAGGTGGATACGGAATGTCGTACCTTTTCCGGGTGTGGAAATCAGCTGTACCGGATGGTGCAGCATGCGCGACAGCCGGTCGACAATTGAAAGACCAAGTCCGAGGCCGGAGGCCGTTTTTGCACCCTCATCCAGCCGGGCGAATTCCTTGAAAACCGTGCGGAATTTGGATGCGGGAATGCCGATGCCGGAATCCGTCACCTGAATGACGACATCGCCTCCCCGGCGGCGCGCGCCAACGATAACCTTGCCACTCAGCGTGTATTTGATGGCGTTGGAGACGAGGTTTTGTATCAGCCGCCGCAACAGGTTGGGGTCGGAGCGGACGGTGAGCGAGGTGGGCATGACCACGAGATCGAGGTTCTTTTCCTGCGCCATAGGCGCGAAATCGGTTTCGATGCGTTTCAGCAGCTCGTTCAGCGGCACCGATGTCATGCGCGCTTTCATCGAACCGGTGTCGAGGCGGGAAATATCGAGCACCGCGCCGAGAATGGTCTCTACCGACTCGAGCGCCGAATCGATGTTCTGGACGAGATCGCTTTCCCCCGAGGCGCCAAGCCGCTCGACCAGCGAGGAGGAATAAAGCCGCGCGGCATTCAGCGGCTGGAGGATATCGTGGCCGGCGGCAGCAAAAAACCGTGTCTTGCCGATGTTCGCCTCGTCGGCCGATGCCCTTGCCTCCGCAAGTTCGCGGTTGACGCGGGTAAGCTCGACGGTTCGTTCCGCCACCCGCTGTTCCAGCGTTTCATTGGCCTGTTTCAGTGCCTGATCGCTCGCCACTCTCTGCGTGATATCGGTGAAGGTGGCGACGATACCCTTGTCCGGCATAGTGTTGGAGCGCACTTCGATGATGCGCTCACCGCCGCCAAGCACCAGCGAGAAAGGCAGGTCCATGGTCAGGAAACTGGTGATCAGCTGTTCCGTGTCGCCCGGCGGCATGTCGCCGCGCTCCTGCAGCATGGAAACGATGTCCGTCAGCGGCAGCCCCACCTGCCCGAATTGCTCAGGTAGATCGAGAAGGGTGCGGAAGCGCCGGTTCCAGATCGTCAGCTGCTGCGAGCTGTCGAAAACGGCGATGCCCTGGTCCATCTGCGCCAGCGCCGTTTGCAGCATGTCCTGATTATATTGCAGCGCCTCGCTTGCCTGATCCAGCAGCCAGGCCGTGTCGGCGCTGGTGTCCTCCGCCTTCTGGAGAATGATCGAAAGCACGAGACGGGCTGAGGAGGAGCCGATGGCGCTGCCCAGCAATTGTTCGGAGAAATGGATCAGCGCCATGTCGGCGGGCTGGTCGTCGTTGAGCTTCCTGCCCGCCGTCTTTTCATAGGTCGCCAGTGAGCGCAGCATGCGCTCTTCACCGAGATAACGGGCAATCGCGCTTTTGAGATCGCCGACGCTGACGCGGGTTTTCCAGCCACGCGTGGCGAATTGTGATTTCGAATGGCGCTTCACGAAGATGCCGGACTGGATGCGCTCCACCGGTCGCGGGTTGCGTGAAAGCGAGCCAAGTACGAAAGCCATGCTGTTGACGAGCAGGCTGAGGATGACCGCGTTCACAAAAGGGTCGGCCTCGGGACCGTTGAAGACCGTACTGCCAGAAAAGAGGAAGCCGAGAACGGTGGCCGCGACCTCCGAATTATCAGGCCCGCCGAAGCTTGGCAGAAACAGCAGGTAGGCCCAGACAAAAAAGCCTGAACTCAAACCGGCAATCGCACCGCGCGCATTGGCGCGCCGCCAGAACAACCCACCGAAAAGGGCAGGGGCCATCTGGGCGATGGCGGCAAATGCCAGGAGGCCGATGGAGGCAAGCCCGGTGGCACTATCGGCCGCACGGTAGTAGCCGTAGCCCAGAAGCATCACCGCAAAGATCGCTGTTCTGCGGATGTTGAGAAGCGTTTTGGCAAAGTTGTCCCGGTGCGGCGAGCGGTTCAACAGCTTCTGCCGCAAAAAGATCGGCATGACGATGTCGTTGGAAATCATGATCGACAGCGCGACCGAGGCAACGATCACCATCGCGGTCGCCGCTGAAAATCCGCCAATGAAGGTAATCAGCGAAACGACCGGCATTTGATGCGCGAGCGGCAATTGCAGGACGTAAAGATCGGCGTTGCCATTGGCGCCGAGCGTCAAAATTCCGGCAAGCGCTATCGGCAGCACGAAGATGTTGATCGCAATCAGATAAAGCGGCAGCAGGAACCCCGCCATGCGCAGCTCTTCCGGCGTGCGATTTTCAACCACGGTGACATGGAACTGGCGCGGCAACAGGATGATCGCGAAACCGGAAAGCAGGGTCATCACGATCCAGCGGCTGATGGGCGTGTGATAGGATATGGCCCGCATGGCCCGTTCATTGCCCGACGCAAGTTCCCACAAATGCGAGGGGCCGTCGAATAGGACGAACAGAACGTAAAAGCCGACGGTGCACATGGCGACGAGCTTGACGAGCGATTCCATTGAAATCGCCAGAATAAGCCCGTCCTGGTGTTCGGTGGCGTCGGTATGCCGGGTGCCGAACATGACGGCGAAGCCCGCCATGACGATGGTGACGAGCAGCGGCAGATCGAGGAAATAGAGGTTGCCGCTGCCAATGCCGTAATCGCCGGGATCGACCATCGTCGCCACCGAACTGGAAACGGCCTTCAATTGCAGCGCGATATAGGGAATGGCGCCGACAAGCGCGATGATGGCGACAATCATCGCCACGGTGGAGTTCTTGCCGTAGCGGGCGGCAATGAAATCGGCAACCGACGTCAGCTTTTCGGTTTTGGCAAGCTCCACGATGCGGCGAATGATCGGCATGCCGATGGTGAAGGCAAGGATCGGCCCGGTATAGATGCCAAGGAATTCCAGCCCCTTGTCTGCCGCAAGCCCGACGCCGCCGAAATAGGTCCAGGAGGTGCAATAGATCGCCAGGCTAAGCGCATAGACGAACGGCCGCCCCTTTTTGGGAGCGTTTCTTTTCCGGCTGTTCCTGTCCCCATAACTTGCAACCGCAAACAGCAGCAGGACATAAGCGAAGGCCGAACCGAATATGATCCACCCAGGAAGCACGCATCCTCCCCATGCAACAATCCCTGAAAACGAGCATAGGCGAATTCCGGGCCGTTGAGAATGAGCGCGGTCTGATCATAAAGTTCAAGACTACCGTGCAAAAAGCCTAATAAATGCAATCTTGACGAATTCCAAATGGGACAGGGAATCTATATGGTTGAACCCGTAGGGACAGTCACATAGCTTCAGCTCGCGAAGCAGGAGAGGGACCATCTGATGCTTAACGAATTTAAAACCTTCATTGCCCGTGGCAATGTCATGGATCTGGCCGTGGGTGTTATTATCGGGGCGGCGTTCAGCAAGATCGTCGATTCCGTCGTCAACGACCTTATCATGCCGATCGTCGGTGCGATTTTCGGCGGGTTCGATTTTTCGAACTACTTCCTGCCGCTCAGTTCCAGCGTCACCGCCAGCTCGCTTGCCGCCGCGCGCGATCAGGGCGCTGTCTTCGCTTATGGTAACTTTCTCACGGTCCTCATCAACTTCCTCATTCTCGCCTGGATCATTTTCCTGATGGTCAAAGGGGTCAACAAGCTTCGCGCTTCTGTCGACCGGAAAAAGATCGAGGAAAAGTCGGAACCGGCTCCGCCGCCGGAAGACGTCAAGCTTCTTACCGAAATCCGCGATCTGCTTAAGACGCGCTGAAGCTTAGATTGTCCCGGCGCGATATTGCTGACCATGGGTCAGCTTCCTCTCGCCGGGCATCCATCCATAAAGAAAATCCATGACTGTTGCACGGAATATCATGCATATCGCCCGTTCGATGCGATAAGAAGACACCAAACGGAGTGTCTTTAATGTCCATTTTGAACAGTCTGAGTGCGCGCTCTCTGGCGGCTCCCGAGAGCGGCATTGTCGAGGTCGTGAATTATGCCCGGGGACGGGACAATCTTCTGCCGCTTTGGGTCGGCGAAGGCGATCTGCCGAGCCCGGACTTCATCAACAAGGCGGCCATCGACGGGCTCAACAATGGCGAGACCTTCTATACCTGGCAACGCGGCATTCCCGAATTGCGCCAGGCGCTCAGCAGCTACTACGAGCGTCACTTTTCAGCCTCTCTATCCGCAGATCATTTTTACGTAACAGGTTCCGGCATGCAGGCGATTGCGCTTGCGGTGCAGGCGCTGACCTCGCCGGGCGACGAGATGATCTATCTCACGCCCACCTGGCCCAATATTGTTGCCGCCATCGGCGTGGCGGGCGCAAAGGCGGTCGCAGCCGGCATCGATTTCCACGATGGTCGCTGGGATCTCGATATCGGCAAGCTGGAAAGTGCGATCACCGGTAAGACGAAGGCGCTCTTTATCAACACGCCGTCCAACCCGACCGGCTGGACCGCAACGCGAGACAATCTTCGCGATGTTCTGGCACTCGCCCGCAAACACGACCTCTGGATCGTGGCGGATGAGATTTACGCACTTTATCACTATACCGGCACCCGTGCGCCGTCGTTCCTCGACGTGATGGAACCGGATGACAAAATCGTCTTCGCCAATTCTTTTTCGAAGAACTGGTCCATGACGGGCTGGCGTGTTGGCTGGCTTGTGGCGCCACCCGTCATCGGGCAGGTGATCGAGAACCTTATTCAATATTCCACCTCCGGCGTGGCGCAGTTCATGCAGCGCGGCGCAGTCGCGGCTCTCGACCATGGCGACGGTTTCGTCCGCGAGAACTACGAACGCGCTCTGACATCCCGCGACATTCTCTGCGATGCGCTGATCGCGACGAACCGCGTGGAAACATTGAAGCCGGATGGCGCTCTTTATGCCTTCCTCAAGGTGGACGGCGTGACCGACAGCCGCGCCACGGCTCTGGATATCGTTGACAAGACCGGCGTCGGCCTCGCGCCGGGCACCGCATTCGGCCAAGGCGGAGAGCTGTTTCTCCGTGCCTGCTTCCTGCGCAACCCAAAGCAGATCGAAGACGCAGCCGATCGGCTTGCGTCCTATATTCTCGGCAGATAACCGCAATCCTGCGATAGCCCGCCCTGCCGCGCCGAATTTGGCCGCGGCAGGCAGATTTTCTACCAAAAGAATCATGGCGAGCCGCTAAAACTACAACCTCACGGCGTACCAATCGACGTGCGGGCTTTTCTGTGCTATGCGCCTTGTGTTCCATTTATGAGAACATTTTCATCTAATAAATAAAACACACTTCATTGCGCTAACCAATCGTAAGCCACCTTTTCATAGGGGCGAGGGATAGGTGGGGTATTTGCTGTGCAAGTAATCAATGATGAAGAATTATTGGCTTTGATGGACGCAACAAAAGCAAACAGGGAAGTAATGTCATGGCTGTTCTGGTCACCGGTGGGGCCGGTTATATAGGAAGCCACATGGTGTGGGCTTTGCTCGACGCCGGTGAAGACGTCGTTGTTGTCGACCGTCTTTCGACGGGATCACGTTGGGCGGTCGCGCCAGCGGCGCGTTTCTATCTCGGCGACGTCGCCGATCGCGACTTGCTCGGCCAGATTTTCGAACACAACCAGATCGAGACCATTTTCCACTTCGCTGGCTCCGTCAGCGTCCCTGAATCGATTAGCCAGCCACTGGAATATTACGAAAACAATACCGGCACGACCCGCGCCCTTGTTGCGGCGGCAGTCGGTCATGGTATCCGCAATTTCATCTTCTCTTCAACTGCCGCGGTCTATGGGAACCAACCCTTTGATGGCCCGGTGCCGGAAACGGCAGTTCTCAGCCCGGAAAATCCCTACGGCCTGTCGAAACTCGCCTCAGAAATCATGTTGCGCGATGTCGTGCAGGCACATGATTTCAACTATGTGGCGCTGCGTTACTTCAATGTTGCTGGCGCCGACCCGAAGGGCCGTGCCGGTCCGTCCCCCACGGGTGTGGCGAACCTCATCAAGGTAGCGTGCGAAGCGGCAACCGGCCGGCGCGACAAGGTGGAGGTTTACGGAACAGATTATCCGACCGCTGACGGCACCGGCGTTCGCGACTATATCCATGTCAGCGATCTGATCGACGCGCATATGCTCGCCATGGCGCATCTGCGTGCTGGTGGCGGCACACGAACGCTCAATTGCGGTTATGGCGTCGGCTATTCGGTACTGGACGTGCTGCATGCCGTGCAGCGGGAATCTGGAAACGATTTCCCGGTTATCCACTGTCCCCGCCGCGCCGGCGACATTGCCACGATGGTTGCGGATTCGAGCCGTATCCAGTCGGAACTCGGATGGTCGCCGCGTTTCAATGATCTCACAACCATCGTTCGCACGGCCCTTCAGTGGGAGGCTAAACGTCAAGCCCAGCGAAGCGACAGGATTCTGCCTGGGCGGCATAAACTGGCAGCGATAGGCTGAGCGGCCGTTGGTTTTCGGGATGCGGTTCTACCTGACGGAAAAATAGAGGACCGGTCGATCCGAAAGAGTGGCAGCGGGAAGCCATTTCTCGCTGTCGAAAAAGCTGCGCGTGAGCTTCAGTCCCGGCAATTGTTCCGTTGCCAGCAAAATCAGGTTCAGCCGATGCGGCGCAGACGGCTCCGGCTTTAGGGAGACCGAAATACCGAAATGCTCTGCCTGATAGGGTTGCAGCCTGCGTGCCGGCTCAAGCATGCTGGCGAGGTCCGCCCAGCGGGTCTGCTCGATGATCATCGCCAACGCGTCCTCAAGCTTCGTCAGAATAACGGCACCATCAGGTGTCTGCGGCGCAACCACTTTCATCCTGATAGAGCGAACCTCGTCGGACGCCTCGCCTCTGATGTCGAGAAAAAGCGATGCCCGTTCCGAGGCGTTCGCCGTGTCCCCGACCACAAGGTCGGCCATGCATTCGAAATTGCGGATCTTCACCGGGCTTGCGTGCCAGCCTTGCGGGTTGGAAAAGCCCGCCGCGGTAAAGCGGTCGCAGAGGTCCTTGCCGGACAGAACGAAGTCGCGGGCAAAGGATGCCCTGTCGCCGCCTTGCTCGAATTTCAGCAGATGCGGCGGCAGATTGAGCTTTTGGGCGGTAACCTTTTGCCGCTTGACGGGCTTCATCCGGGCTGGCTGCTCGGCGGAGCGTGTGGCAGGCGCAAGGTTGAGATAGCTCAGCAGGCTTTTGAGATGTTTCTTGTCATTGGCAAGCAGCACCGTTGCCAATATGGCAAGACAAACTGCCAGCACCGCAAACAGCAGCGCGCCAGGCCTTACTCTTTTTTGCAGGCTTGCGTCCATCGGGGAACCCTAATGGCTGCCGGGGGAGGGGCGTCAACCGGTTTTTGATATGGCTTTCGGGCTGTCGGCAACCCGGTGAATATACTGCGAGCTGAAGGTCATTAAAAATATTCTGTATTTCACCGCCGGATTTTCCGGCGGCGCAACGTTATTCGGAGGAATTTTTGAACGAGTCCTGCTCGTCCGCGCTGCTTTCGTCGTCGGCGACAGGAATGGCGTAGGAGCCGTTCAGCCAGCGGGCGAGATCGAGCGAGCGGCAGCGATCCGAACAGAACGGATAGTCTTCCCGTGTCGAGGGCCGCCCGCACTCCGGACATGGCTTCGTTTTCCGAAGCGGCGTGACATTTCCCGAACCTTCAGGAGATGATTTTGTCATGGTCTATCCTTCGAGCCAGCCCGACGTCACCTCGAATCCTTCACCGGAAAGAAGCGACATGGTCTCATACAGCGGCAGGCCGACGACATTGGTGTAGGAGCCGGTCAGTTTCTGCACGAATGAGCCGGCAATGCCCTGGATACCATAGGCCCCGGCTTTGCCGCGCCATTGCCCGGAGGCGATATAGGCGTCGATCTCGCGCGTGGTAAGGCGTTTGAAACGCACCTTGGTTTCCACAACCTTCTGACGGATTTTGCCGCCGGGCGTCACAAGGCAGATGCCGGTATAGACCCAATGGCTGCGCCCCGAGAGAAGATGCAGCGCTGCGGAAGCCTCCTCGGTATATTCCGCCTTGCCGACAATGCGGCGACCCACGGCCACCACGGTGTCGGAGCCGAGAACATAGGCGTCTTTCCACGTCTGCTCGCTCTTCAGCGCCGCATGCGCAGCCTCGGCCTTCTGTAGCGACAGGCGACGGCACAGCGTGCGCGGATGCTCAAGCTTTACGGGCGTTTCGTCGATATCCATCGGCATCAGACGTGCCGGCTCGATGCCGATCTGGTGCAATAGTTCCAGACGCCGCGGCGAACCGGATGCCAGAACGAGCTTTTGTTTTGAGTTGGTCATTGCGCTGCCCGGGCTTCCGAATGCCGAAAACGGATTACTTGAAGCGATAGGTGATGCGGCCCTTGCTCAGGTCGTAAGGCGTCATTTCGACCAGCACCTTGTCGCCCGCCAGAACGCGGATACGGTTCTTGCGCATGCGGCCCGCCGTGTGGGCGATGATTTCGTGTTCGTTCTCAAGCTTCACGCGGAATGTTGCGTTCGGCAGCAATTCGGTTACGATGCCCGGGAATTCGAGGACTTCTTCTTTTGTCATGTAAGGGTTTTCTTCCTGTTGATAGTGCCGGACCTGTCGTGTCCGGGAAAATTGCGCGGAAACTACACAATCCCGG
This sequence comes from Rhizobium sp. SJZ105, assembly GCF_007828365.1. NCBI lineage: Bacteria > Pseudomonadati > Pseudomonadota > Alphaproteobacteria > Hyphomicrobiales > Rhizobiaceae > Rhizobium > Rhizobium sp. SJZ105. The sequence goes on along the minus strand of NZ_VIUP01000001.1, from coordinate 1,361,342 downwards.
CACATTTGTGAACCTCTAAAGCATCACGGCGAAAATCGGAACCGATTTTCGCCAGGTGGGAGGTGCGGATCGAATAAATGCCTGTCCTGTGCGGCGTTTGAAGTGTCTGGTCCGATCGAAACGGACACTCAACCTCAGTCTTTTGAAAGCGTATCCGCCGCCGGCTGCGGCCTTCCTGGCAGGCGTTCGGTAATCAGCCTGGCAAGATGGTCCCGCACCTCGCGATAGGCATCCAGAATCTGGTCCCGCGTACCGGTGATGACGGTTGGGTCCATGGTTGGCCAATAGACAACGTCGAGCGAGTTCGAGCGTGTCAGTTCAAGTGCTGCGTGATGAGCTTCGGGTGTCAATGTAATGATCAGATCGAAAAAATCATCCTCGATCTCGTCCAATGTGCGCGGTTTGTGTTTGCCGAGCGAAAATCCCTGTTCTTCCAGCACCGCATCCACAAAGGGGTCACGCTCGCCCGCACGCACGCCGGCCGACTGGATGTAGATGCCGGGTGCCACCAGTCGTTTGGCGATGACCTCGGCCATGGGAGAACGGATGGAGTTCATACCGCACATGAAGAGGACCGATTTGGGAGCCTGTCCCCCATTTGGAGCCGTGGCGGGATCTCTCATCTCTAACCCCGCCAATAAAGCACACAGACAAGGGTGAAGAGACGGCGCGCAGTATCGAAATCGATTTTGATCTTGCCGGAAAGCCGGTCCATCAAAGTCTGCGAGCCGTCATTGTGAATGCCCCGCCTGCCCATGTCGATCGCCTCGATCTGGCTTGGAGTGGAGGAGCGTATCGCCTCGTAATAGCTTTCGCAGATCAGGAAATAATCCTTGATGATGCGGCGAAACGGCGTCAGCGACAGGATATGGGTCGAGACATCCTTCTCGTCTTCGGTCTTGATCGAGAAAACCAGCTTGGCATCGACCAGCGATATGTGCAGACGGTATGGACCGCCCTCATGGCCGAATGGTTCGAACGTGTTTTCCTCTATCAGATCGAAAATGGCGACGGCGCGTTCATGCTCCACGTCCGGCGTGGACCGGCCGATGCTATCGTCCAGAACCACATCGCAGAGCCGGAAATCGCCTGAAGCCATCTCTTAACTTTCCGGGTTGAGGCGAATGGAGACGGAGCGCGCATGCGCGTCCAGCCCCTCCGAACGGGCAAGGGTGATCGCCGCCGGCGCAAGCTGCCGCAGCTGCTCAGGCCCGAGACGCAGGATCGAGGTACGCTTGACGAAATCCAGCACCGAAAGGCCGGAAGAGAAGCGCGCTGAGCGCGCCGTCGGCAGAACGTGGTTGGAGCCGCCGACATAATCGCCGATCACCTCAGGCGTATGGCGCCCGACGAAGATCGCGCCGGCATTGCGGATATGCGCCATCAGCGCGTCCGGATCGTCAACGGCAAGCTCCAGATGCTCGGCCGCAATGCGGTTGGCCAAGGAAATGGCATCGGTGAGCTTTTCGACGAGAATGATCGCACCGAAATCCGCCCAGCTCGCCGCTGCCGTCTCGGCGCGCGACAGCCGTTTCAGCTGCCGTTCCACCGCCGCCTCCACCGCCTTGCCGAGTTCGGCATTGTCGGTGATGAGGATGGACTGCGCGCCACGGTCATGCTCCGCTTGCGCCAGAAGATCGGCGGCCAGCCAATCCGGATCGTTGTCCCTGTCGGCAATGACAAGCACTTCGGAGGGCCCGGCGATCATGTCGATGCCGACAGTTCCGAAGACATGCCGTTTCGCGGCCGCCACATAGGCATTGCCGGGGCCGACAATCTTGGCGACAGGCGTGATTGTTTCCGTGCCGTAGGCGAGTGCAGCCACGGCCTGTGCGCCGCCAATGCGGTAGATTTCCTCAACACCTGCGATGCGCGCGGCGGCAAGAACGGCGGGGTTTATCACGCCGCCATTCGCCGGCACGACCATGACGATACGCTCGACACCGGCAACCTTGGCCGGGACAGCATTCATAAGGACGGAGCTTGGATAGCTCGCGGTGCCGCCGGGCACATAAAGGCCGACAGCTTCGATCGCCGTCCAGCGTGAACCGAGGCCCACACCGATCTCGTCTTCGTAGATATCGTCCTTCGGCATCTGCCGCGCATGGTGTTTTTCAATGCGCCGGGCTGCGAGTTCGAGAGCTTCGATGACACTTCTGTCAACGGCTGCGACGGCCGCATCGATCTCTTCCGCTGTCACCCGCATCGAGACCTTCGAGAAATCGATGCCGTCGAATTTAATGGAGTAGTGGGCAAGGGCCGCATCGCCGCGATTGCGGACGTCATCGATGATGTCGCGAACGGTCGCGTTGACGTCTTCCGAAACTTCCCTCTTGGTTGTCAGGAAGGCAGCGAATTTCTGTTCGAAATCAGCCGATGCCCGCTCCAGCCAGATTGCCACGCCATTACCCTCTCATTTTCCTCGCGGCGATCCCGCGAGGTGCACGAACTCACCGCAGAAAAATGCGGCTCTGGTATGTGGCATAAATCGAAACAGTGACGAAAGGCAACCGTTGCAATGGCGTGGAGAGCTTATTCGCTATCGGGATGATGCGGTTTGGCGGCAGTTTCCCAGGCGCCGCTCACATCCGTCAGCTGCGCCTCGATGCATTCGACATCGAGTGCGATAGCCCCGCCGCCCGAAAGCGTCAGTTCGACGGCGCCATCAGGACCTTCGCCGTTCTGCACGAAGCGGATTGCGAGGAGCGAAAGCACCTGTTCCTTATCAGTGCGATTGATGCCGTGCGAGCGGACAGCGGAGACCCGCTTCAGGAAAACCACGCTGCGGCATCGCTCCGGCGGCAGGTTCTTCTTATTCGCGTTTTCCCAGACGAAACGATTGGCGGAAAGTGTAAATTGGCCCTGCTTTGCCTCGAATGCAACGTCCTTCAGTTTGAAGACGCTGTCCTGCATGTGCGTCGAAATGACGGAGAGATCTTCAGTATCCAGCGCGAGCAATTTCAGGCCGCTCATCGTTTTCTTCCTTTTCCGCGGGGCCGCGCCCGCAATGTCTATTCCTTGTACAGGAAATAGGCAGTCGCGGCCCGCTCTGCAACGGGGAGAAAACGAATGAGCGGCGATGAAAGGATCAATCGCTGACGCGTTCGACCAGCGCACCGCAGCGGGTGAGCTTTTCTTCAAGCCGTTCGAAACCGCGATCGAGGTGGTAGACGCGCGAAACCATGGTCTCGCCTTCCGCCACCAGGCCCGCAATGACCAACGACACCGAGGCGCGCAGATCGGTTGCCATGACAGGCGCACCCTTCAGGCGGGTAACGCCTTCGATACGGGCCATCTGCCCGGAGAGCGAAATCTTCGCGCCGAGACGGGCCAGTTCCTGCACATGCATGAAGCGGTTTTCGAAGATGGTTTCGGTAATGTGGGATACACCCTGCGACCGGGTCATCAGCGCCATGAACTGCGCCTGGAGGTCGGTTGGGAAGCCGGGGAATGGTTCGGTGACGATATCGACCGGCTGAATGCCGTTGCCGTTGCGCACGACGCGCAGACCGGTCTCCGTGTCGCTGATCGACACTCCGGCAAGCCGCAGCGTGTCCAGCGCATTGTCGAGCAGCGATGCACGCGTGCCTTCCAGCACCACATCACCGCCAGCCATGGCCACGGCCATGGCATAGGTGCCGGTCTCGATACGGTCAGGCAGCACCCGGTGGCGTGCGCCGGAAAGCGAGGTAACGCCCTCGATGGTGATGGTGGAGGTGCCAGCGCCCTCGATCTTCGCGCCCATCGCAATCAGGCAGTGCGCTAGATCGACGACTTCCGGTTCGCGGGCGGCGTTGTGAATGACGGTGGTGCCTCTTGCAAGGCTCGCGGCCATCAGCATCACATGCGTCGCGCCGACGGAGACTTTCGGGAAGGTATAAACAGCGCCGATAAGGCCGCCCTTTGGAGCGCTTGCGTTGATATAGCCGCCATCGATCTCCATCGTTGCGCCAAGCGCCTGCAGGCCCTCGATGAACAGGTCCACCGGACGTGTGCCGATGGCACAGCCGCCGGGCAGTGAAACGCGCGCACGGCCTTCACGGGCCAGAAGCGGGCCGATGACCCAGAAGCTGGCGCGCATCTTGGAAACCAGCTCGTAAGGTGCGGTGGTATCGACAATGGTGCGGCAGGTGAAGTGGACCGTGCGGGAATAGGCTTCGCCCTGGCTTTCACGACGGCCATTGACCGAAATATCGACGCCATGATTGCCGAGAATACGGATGAGCTGCTCGACGTCTGCCAGATGCGGCACGTTTTCGAGCGTTAGCGTGTCGCTGGTCAGAAGCGAAGCGATCATCAACGGCAAGGCGGCGTTTTTCGCGCCGGAGATGGGGATGATGCCGTTGAGCTTGTTACCACCCGTAATTCTGATGCGATCCATGCGTCCCTACGGGCCTGTGCCCGCCTTTCTTAATCATGCCTTGCGGAAATGCGCGTCCTTAGACGAGTTTCCGCGGCGTTTCAAATGATGCTGGTGAATTCTCTATGAGGATGATTCGTCCGTTTTTGCGGCAGGCAGGCCAATCGTCTCATCCGCATCGCCGGCCCGGCGCGCGCGAACCTGCTGTTTGCGCTTCTGAAGGTTTTCACGCAGCTTCTTCGCTGCCCGCGCCTTGCGCTCCGCCTCGCGTTGCCGCGCCTTCTCGCCGGGTCCTGCCTGCGCGTTGCCGCTTGCCGCAAGGGCAACGTGGTCTTCTGAAGCGTTCACGGAAACCGCCGCCTTTGCCTGTTTGTCATGATGTTCGTTCATAAATTCAGCAATATCCGAAAAATACGTTTTTCAACAGGGGGAACGCTTTTTTGCCCCGCTTGTTGAAGAATATCGTTTTGCGACTTGCGCTCGTCAAAAACCTATGGCAATAGGCCGCCACGCTTGATGCTGAAGCAAACGCTTCGGCACCGGATGCTGCTATAGCTCAGGGGTAGAGCACTCCCTTGGTAAGGGAGAGGCCGAGAGTTCAAATCTCTCTAGCAGCACCATTTTCCCCAATAAAATCAGAAATTTACGCAACGTGCCGGTGGGTCTTGTCCACGATGTCGGCTTGCTTTTTCGCGCATTCTGCACTGGTCTCGGTAAATGTGAAAACCGCGCCTCTTGCGAAGCGCGGTTTCCATTTCCGAATATTCTGTTGCTGCCAGAGCGGGACGAAACCGCCCGTAGCCAACGGGCGCCGCTTACTGGCGGAATAGCGACAGGATATTCTCGGAGCTGGTATTGGCGATGGAGAGCGACTGGATTGCCAGCTGCTGCTGTGTCTGCAGAGCCTTCAGCTTGGTAGACTCTTCGTTCATGTCGGCATCAACGAGACGTCCGACGCCCTTGTCGATGGAGTCTGTGAGCTTGTTGACGAAATCTTCCTGCAGATCGAGGCGCATCTTGATGGAGCCGAGATCGGCGCTCGCGCTGATCAGCGATTCCAGCTTGGTGTTGACGAACTGGATCATGTTGTCGAGGCCGTCATTGTCCGTCAGCGGCTGGCCCTTGGCGTCCAGCAAACCGCTGAGATCCTTGGTGATGTCGAGATCGATCAGCGAGTAGCCGAGCTTCTGTGCCATCTGGGAATCTGCGGCGGCGGTTTCGAGGTAAATATTGTTATTGGACGAACCGCCGGTTCCGATTGCCGTTACAGTGGTGCCTGCAGGCGTCGGCGCGGTATTGTTGGCTTTTACGTAGAGGGCTTCACCCGCTGCGTTTTCGCCGATCTTGAAGTAGGTGCCGTTGTTTCGTGCGGTTGTCGCCGCAGCAACGGTTACGAGGCCGGTTACTGCGTCTGGAGCAGAAACTGTGGTCGTCGTCCCCGAGGGGAAACCCAGAAGCTGGGATTGCGTGAACACCTTTGCGGTAGAGGGCGTGTTTGTGGCAACACCTGCGGGTGTGGTCGTGGTAATCTCGAAATTGCGCAGGGAGCCTGTATCGGAATAATGGGCGGCGCTATCGAGGATACCGTTTTTCGCCGCACCGGTCGAGGTATCGAAAAGGGCAGTCTTGTTGTCGACCTGAACGTTGATCGTCTTGACTGCAACATTGCCCGCGCCGTCACGGATGAAGGAGCCGACGATCTGCTTCGTTATCGGGGTGAGGTTGCCGGATGCATCGCTGATCTTGCCCTTAAGCCAGTTTTCGCCGGAGAAGGAGGCGGATTCGCCGATGCTTTTCAGCTGGTCCTGTAGCTGACGGATTTCTTCCTGGATCTTTGCCTTGTCGACGCCGGCCTCGCGGGCGGCAACCAGCTTCTTGCTGATTTCCTTGACGACATCGACAGTGGTTTCCATGGCGGAATAGGCTGTATCGACCTTTGCAGCGCCGAGGCCGAGGGCGTCCTGAACAGCGGAAAGAGCACCGTTATCCGAACGCATGGTGGTCGCGATAGACCAGTAGGCGGCGTTGTCGGAGGCGGTTTTGACGCGCAGGCCGGAGGACACACGCGACTGCGTTTCTTCCATGTCGCTGCCGATTGCGCGGAGGGTCTGAAGGGCGGCCATTGCCGCGACGTTCGTCAAAATGCTGGTCATAATTATTTGCCCCTTGATTGGCTTAAATGAAAAGGGACATTCCGGATTGCCGCCGGTAACGATCGCGCGGCTTGATGCCTGTTAACCTCTTTTTCGTCTTGGTTAACCAATCGTTTCGATGGCTAGGTTTTAGGGCCCGAATGGTTAACAAAGCCTAAACTGTCGTTAATAAAAATTAGGAAATAATAATTTCTCTTAACCATGACGGAAAAAGCCGCACCCTTTCGGATGCGGCTCGATTTTTTGGCGATGTCTTTTCCGATTAACGGAAGAGCGACAGGATGCTCTGCGAGTCGTTGTTGGCGATAGACAGGGCCTGAACAGCAAGCTGCTGCTGGGTCTGAAGAGCCTTCAGCTTCGTGGATTCTTCGTTCATTTCAGCGTCGACGAGACGGCCGATGCCCTTGTCGAGCGAGTCGGTCAGCTTGTTGACGAAGTTTTCCTGCAGTTCGATGCGCATCTTGACCGAGCCGAGGTCGGCAGCGGCGGACGTCATGCTCTGGAGCTGCTTGTCAACGAAGGAAACCATGGCGTCGAGGTACTGGTTTTCCGAGACTGCCGAGCCGTCGCTGTTCTTGAACGTGCCGGTCAGGTCCTTGGTGATGTCCAGAGACGTCAGGGAGTAGGTGAGCTGCGTTGCGAGCTGGGCGGTTGCGCCTTCTTCCAGATAGATCTTGGTGGTGCCGTCGAGGCCAACGGCAATGTTGGTCTTGGTTGCCGGCGAGGTCGGCGCAGTCGTGTTGATTTTCACATACTGGTCGTTGCCAAGATTGAAGTAGGTGCCGTTGACGTCGGGGGCTGTCGCATCGGCGTTAGCGATCGTGACGATACCCGTTGCAGCAGCGGTTGTGAAGGTGACGGGGGTGCCGGCAGTTGCTTCCTTCAGGCCCTTCAGCTGGGCTTCAGTGTAAACCTTGGCTGCTGCAACCTTGGTCACCGGCTGGGCGGCGCCTACGCCGTCCGAGTCATTGGTGATTTCGAACAGCTTGTAGCTGCCCGTGGAAGAAAAATAGGCGTAGGAGTCGAGGACGCCCTGCTTGTCCTTTGCAGCGCCCGAAGACGTGTCGAAAAGCACCGTGTTACGGCTCAGGTCAACATTAACGGTCTTTACGGACACGTTGCCGGCAGCGTCGCGGATGAAGGAGCCAACGATCTGCTTGGTGACGTTCTTCAGTTCGCCAGCACCGTTGCTGACGGTTGCCTGCAGCCAGTTTTCACCGGAGAAAGACGAGGAGCTGGAGATCGACTTCAGCTGATCCTGCAGCTGGGTGATTTCTTCCTGGATCTTGGACTTGTCGACACCGGGTTCGCGGGCGGCAACCAGCTTGTTCTTGATTTCCTTGACGACGTCGATGGACGATTCCATACCCGAATAGGCAGTGTCGACCTTTGCGGCGCCGAGGCCGAGGGCGTCCTGTACAGCGGAAAGAGCGCCGTTGTCGGAACGCATGGTGGTCGCGATCGACCAGTAAGCGGCGTTATCGGAAGCTTCGCCGACGCGCTGGCCGGAAGACACGCGGTCCTGCGTCGTTTCCATGTTCTGGCCGATGGAGCGCAGGGTCTGGAGTGCAGACATAGCTGCTACGTTAGTGAGAATGCTCGTCATAGTAAATTTGCCCCTTGAATGGCTGATTAAAGAAGGGACATTCCGGTCTCACCGGGAACAGCGCACAGCATCATGCCTGCTAACCTGCTGATTTTTAATGGTTAGCTCGCCGTTTCGATGGCTCTAGCTAACCTCCATATGGTTAATGAAGAGCTAAGGGTCGCAAAAAAATGCACACGCTGAGATTTTATTATGCAATCTTCGCGCGCATGCGCGCGTAGCCTGAAATGTTTAAAAAAATAATAAAGCCGCACCCGTTTCCGGATGCGGCTTTGGTAAAAGGGCAATACGCTTGGGTCAGCCTCCGTCACGTTTGCCTGTTTCACGCAATTGCAAGACGGTCAGCCTCCGCTTGCGATCCTGCGTGTAGTGTCATTCAGGCCAGCGGCTATCCGCTTGTCCATACCCAAAATCTGACAGCCGGTGCTTTCCAATTCCCTAATTTCAGGGCGCTCCCGGCGCTTCGCTCAAATCGTGGTAAATGCTTTCAAAGCAAGGATGGTAAACGAAATCTTTCCGTTTGCGGAGCACTCCACAAATGCAAAACCGCGCCCTTTCGGGCGCGGCTCGACTTTTGTAATTTTCGGTCCGATTAACGGAAGAGCGACAGGATGTTCTGCGAGTCGCTGTTGGCGATCGACAGAGCCTGGATTGCCAGCTGCTGCTGCGTCTGCAGAGCCTTGAGGCGGGTCGACTCTTCGTTCATGTCAGCGTCAACCAGACGGCCGATACCCTTTTCCATCGTTGCCGTCAGCTTGGAAACGAAGTCACCCTGCATCGAGATGCGGTTGGAGACCGCGCCCAGATCGGCAGCAGCGCTGTTGAGGGTTTCAAGCTGCTTGTCAACGTGGGTGATGAGCTTGTCGAGGATGTCGTTGTCCGTTGCAGCGGCAGTGCCGAGCATGGTGGCACCAGCGCCCTTGTAGATGCTCAGGTCGGAAATATCGAGGTTCGAAACCGACTGCTTAACGCCGTCTGCGACAGCTGCCTTGTCGAGGATGCCCGTACCCTTGCCGTCTGTTACAGCGCCGGTATCGAACAGAACGTTCGAGCCGCTGAGCTGCAGATCGACGCGCTGAACCTTGACGGCGCCAGCGGAGTCACGGGTGAAGGAAGCAACAACCTGCTTCTTCAGGTTGGCAATAGCCGCATCGTCAGTACCGGCAGCGAATGCTGCGCCGTCGTTGGATGCTTTCGTCTTCAGCCAGTTTTCACCGTTGAAGGTCGCGGAGTCGGCGATCGACGTCAGCTGCTTCTGGAGCTGGCCGATTTCCTTCTGGATCTTCTTCTTGTCGGCAGTCGGGTCCTGGGCAAGGATCAGCTTGTCCTTGATTTCCTGAACGACCTTGATCGTCGCTTCCATGCCGGAGTACGCGGTGTCGACCTTGGCTGCGCCGATGCCGAGTGCGTCAGAAACGGTGGAGAGCGCCGAAGCGTCCGAACGCATCGTGGTCGCGATGGACCAGTAAGCGGCGTTGTCGGAGGCGGAGCCTACCTTCAGGCCGGTCGAGATACGACCCTGCGTGGTCTCCATGTTGTTGCCGATCGAACGCAGCGTCTGGAGAGCAGCCATAGAGGAGGCGTTGGTGAGAATGCTTGCCATAGTATTTTGTCCCTTGTTTTTACGAGATACTGGAGTTGGGGACATTCCGGACTTTGTATTACCGGTCACAACGTTTCGGCTTCATGCCACTCGGTTCCGAATTACTTGCCTTTGGAAACCAAACCCGCTGTGTGTAGGGAGAATTTGGCAGCAAAGAATTGCCCAATTGTTAATTTGAGCATTAAGAAATACTAGAAAATACTTATGGTTACTGCGAAGTGTATTTAATTGGTAAGTTTTTAATTTAAAATTATAGTTATCCGACCCCTAGCAAAAACGGTAACCAAAGGGTTAAAACGCGAAAACCCCGCAGCCGTGGGGCTGCAGGGTTAACAAACAGGATTAACGAAGATTATTTCGGCACAGTTGCCGTCAGTTGAACGATCTCACAAGGCTGCCGACCAGCAGGTTCCAGCCGTCGATCAGCACGAAAAAAAGGATCTTGAACGGCAGGGAAATCGAGGTGGGTGGCAGCATCATCATGCCCATGGCCATGGTGATGGTGGCGACGATGAGATCGATGACCAGAAACGGCAGGATGATCAGGAAACCGATCTCGAAACCGCGCCGGATTTCCGAAAGCATGAAGGCCGGAACGAGCACGCGGTAGTCGACCACATTGTCGGTCATCACGACCTGTCCGCGCTCGCGGGCGATATCGACGAACAGCTTCAGATCCTTGTCGCGCGTATTGGCGTTCATGAACGTACGGAAGGGTTCGGCGATGCGCCCAATCGCCTGCTGTTCGTTGATCTGGTTCTGCAACAACGGCTGCACGCCGTCTGTCCAGGCTTTATCGAAGGTCGGCGACATGACGTAGAAAGTCATGAACATCGCCATCGACAAGAGGATCATGTTCGACGGGGTCGAGGCAAGCCCCATGCCGGAGCGCAGGATCGAAAAGGCGATCACGAAGCGCGGAAAGCTCGTGACCATGATCAGGATGCCCGGCGCGACTGACAAGACCGTCAAAAGGCCGAAGGTGCGGATGATCCATGCGGCGACGGATCCGTCTATCTGTGTATTGAACAGATCGGTCGGAAATTGCTGGGCGTTGGCAAGGCCCGGCAAAGCCAGAAGAACAGCGATGGTAACAAGAAATCGAATCATTCGATGACAAAGGTCCGGAACATGACCTTGGATACGCGCCCTTGAGAGCGCAGGTCAACTCGTTCCTGAATGTCATCCTTAAGATATTGAAAGCCGCGCGGCCCTTCCAGCTGCTGAAGGGAAACGGTGCGGACGTAGGCCATGATATCCTGATGGATATCCTCCGCGAGATTGACCTCTACCGGACCCTTGAACATCAGCGCCACTTCAAGCCGCACCCAGTTCGTGGAGGGGTATGCAAGGTTGGTGGTGATGGGATCGAGCTGGACGATACCGTTAGCCTCTGCCGGGATTTTATCGATGCCCTCGCCCTTCTTCTCGCCATGCTCGCCGGCGGCAGCCGGGGCATGCGCCTCGGCGCCGGCGATCTTCGGGGCGACCATGCCGCCCACGAACCAGCCGCCGCCCGCACCCAGCAGGGTGAGGATTGCAACGCCAGCGATGGTCATGACCATCGGCGAGGATTTTTTCTTGCCCTCAGTCTGTTCGTTTTCCATGGGTCAGTCCCGCTTTCGCATGTCGGCGTCAGAGCGGCGAGAACAGGTCGACGACCTGCTGACCGACCGGGGGCTGCTGCACTTCCGTCAGGCGGCCGCGGCCACCGTAGGAGATGCGCGCCTCGGCGATGCGCTCGTAGGAGATCATGTTCTGCGCATCGACATCCTGCGGCCTGACGATACCGCCGACGTTGAGGATGCGGATTTCGTGATTCACGCGCACTTCCTGCGAACCGCTGATGATGAGGTTGCCGTTTTCGAGAATGCCGGTCACCACGGCCGCCACCATCAGCGTCAGCTTTTCGGAACGCTTGGTCTTGCCCTTGGCCTGGGTGTCGGTGTCGGAGCCGTATTTGATGTTGGAATCTGCCTCCGGCGTCCAACCTAAGATTTCCGCCTTTGCCTTCCAGTTCAGGCCGCTGGAATTAGTACGGTTGCGCTCGGTTTCGTTGTCGAAATCGGCCTTGTCGTTGATCTGGATGTTGACGGTCAGGATGTCGCCGATGTTAAGCGCACGTAGATCCTTGAACAGCGCACCCTGGCTGTCGCTCCACAACGAATAGCCGCTCGCCATGTGCTTTGGCTGCTTCGGATACATGCCCATCTGCGGCGTCTGGCTGAATTGCAGGCCGCTGCCGATCGGGCTCATCGCGGGAGCGTTGCCGATTTCCTTCAGGGTCTGGTTGTTCTGGCAGCCGGCAAGCAGGGCAAGCGGCAGGAGGAGGGCCGGAAGACGCGGGGTCATGAAGGATCCTTCGAAGTGTTTTTGTCGATTGCCTGCGACATGATGCCGGCGACGATTGCGGCTTTCTGAGCATCCATTTCACTGAGGATGAGGCCCGATTGGCGCGGCGGAAGCTGCATGATGATGGCAGCCGCGATTTCCACATGCATCTTCTCGAGCTGCGGTGCTGCGGCATCCGCCTTCATCGTCTTGTAGATATCGACCAGATTGCTTTTCGCCTGCTCGAGGAAATGATTGCGGCGTGCCAGCCAGTCCTCATATTCCGCCTTGCGGTCCTGCAACGCGGAAATGCGCTCGTTGACGTCAGCCTGAAGCTTTCCCAGCTCCTGCTTCTGCATGAGATAGCGCTGGTCGCGGGCCGCATCGGCAATATTGGTGCAGAATTTCTGGATTTCATCCTGCGTGCTGAGTTCGGACACCACGTTCTGCTGGCTTTCGGCGCCAGCGGCGGGCAACAGGAAAAGCAGCGAGGCAATGGCCGCGAACCGGGTAAAGCCGTTCCTGAAAGCAGTTTTCTTCTGAAGTTCCATCATTGCAGCACGAGCTCCGCCTGAAGGGCGCCGGCAGATTTGATGCCTTGCAGAATGGCGATGATGCCGTCCGCCTTGAGCCCGATGCTGTTGAGACCGGCAACCAGCGTGCGAAGGTCAGGGCCTTCGACGATGGCGACCTTGCTGCCTTCCTGCAGCGCCATGATATCCGTCTGCGGTTGCACCGCCGTCTCGCCGCGCGAGAAGGGCGCCGGCTGGATGACCTGCGGCGATTCCGTCACCTGCACGGTCAGCGTTCCATAGCTCACCGCCACGCGGGAAATACGCACATCCGCGCCGATGACGATCGTGCCCGTGCGCTCGTTGATCACGACCTTCGCCGGCGTATCCGTCTGGACCGTCAGGTTTTCGATTTCCGCCATCAACCGGGTCAGGTCGGCGGTGCGGGGCTTCTGCACCGAGATTTCCTGCGAATCGCGCGGTTCGGCGATGCCATCGCCGTAACGGGCGCGGGCAAAGGCGTTAACGACATCGGCGACGCGCACCGCGGTCGAAAAATCGGGATTGCGCAGCTGAAGGACCAGATTGACCGAATCCTTGAATTTCGACGGCAGTTCCCGCTCGATGATCGCGCCGTTCGGCACGCGTGCCGAGGTCGTGACGCCCTGCGTCAATGTCGCTGCATCGCCCTGTGCCGAAAAGCCGTTGACGATCAGTGCTCCCTGCGCGACCGCATAGATCTGCCCGTCTGCACCGGAAAGCGATGTCATGATGAGGTTGCCGCCGCGAAGCGAGGAGGCGTCGCCGAGTGAGCTGACCGTCACGTCTACACGGCTGCCGGGGCTGGCGAATGGCGGCAGGTTGGCCGTAACCATCACGGCGGCGATGTTCTTGGCATTGGACTGGCCGCCCTGCGTGGTGATGCCGAGGTTCTGCAGCATGGCGCGCATGGACTGTTCGGTGAAGGGTGAAGAGCGCAGGCTGTCGCCGGTGCCCTGTAGGCCCACGACGAGACCATATCCGATCAGCTGGTTGTCGCGTCCGGCCTGCAGGGATGCGATATCCTTGATACGGGACGTGTCTGCCTGGGCTGGCGGCGTCGAGAGGAAGGGCAGGGCCGAAATGACCAGAGCCGCACAGAGGATACGAAGCACTTTCATTTCGCCATAACCTGAATGGTTCCGTCCTTCATGACGGTACCGCTGACCATCACGCCGGAATCGATGTTGCGTACCCTTACGACCTCGCCGAGCGAGCCGTCGCTCATGGGCGTTCCGGACGCCATCAGCGTCATGTTGCCGATGTGGAAAACGAGTTTGACGCTCGTGCCGCGCACCACAAGTGACGGTTCACGAAGCGCTGCAATGGGGATTGTGCGGCCGGGAAGCAATGTCTGCTTGGAGATCATGCCTTCCACTTCGCTGATATCGCTCGCGTAACCAGCGGAAATGTTGGGGTTGGTCACTTCCACCGGCTTCACCTGTTCGGGCGTGATCGTCTCGCCCGGATAGATCGTGCGAGTAGGAACCAGCGCCGTCGGTGCCTGTGCAAAAGCGGGAGCCATGGCACCCAGTGAAAAGGCAGACGCAAGGCACATACGGACGAGTGCCGTTCTGCAGCTGCTATGTTTCCGGCCAAACCTCATGTCCGCCTGCCTTTCCGTTCTTACTTCAGGTTCTTGCTGACAATCGAAGCCATTTCGTCAGCGGTGGTGATGACCTTGGAATTCATCTCGTAGGCGCGCTGCGCCGTGATGAGGTCGGTGATTTCCTTGACGGCATCGACGTTCGAGCCTTCGAGGTAGGATTGCTTGATGTAGCCGTAGCTCGGATCGTCAGGCACGCCGATAACGGCGGCGCCGGAGGCCGGCGTCTGGGAAAACAGGTTGTCGCCGAGCGGCTTCAGGCCCGCCTCGTTGGCAAAGTTGGCGATGGTCAACTGGCCGAGTTCAGTGAAATCCGCAGCGTTGCCGATGCGGGCGGTCACCTGACCCGTGCGGGTGATTGTGATGTCCTGTGCGTCGGTCGGGATATTGATGTTCGGGATGACATTGTAGCCATCAACCGTCACGAGGTTGCCGTCAGCATTCTTGTTGAAGGCGCCGGCGCGGCTGTAGAGCGTCGAACCGTCGGCCGCCTCGATCTGAAACCAGCCCTGGCCGATGATTGCCACGTCGAGCTTGTTGCCGGTTTCGATCAGGTTGCCCTGGGTGTGGATGTTGCGCACCGCGGAAGTCTGCACGCCGAGGCCGATATTGGCTCCCTCAGGCACGATCGCCTGGTTGGCACGGTTCGGCACACCCTGCATGCGTTCGGTCTGGTACAGAAGATCGGTAAACTCTGCACGCGCGCGCTTATAGCCGGTGGTGTTGATGTTGGCGATGTTGTTGGCAATGACTTCCAGATTGGTCTGCTGGGCGTCCATACCGGTGGCAGCGATGGCAAGAGCTCTCATGTCATTTTTCCTGCGGGGCTAGAGCATTTCCAGTAAAGGCGCGGAGCGGTTCTGCGTCCGGAAAGTGCTTAAAAACAAAGGCCTAGAGCGCGGCCAACGATTGGCGTCAAACCGGACGCGCTCTAGATCTGCATCTTGGTAATGTCGAGATAGGCCGACACGATCTTGTCGCGGAACGCGATGGCCGTTTGCAGCGACTGCTCGGCCGAAAGCACGGCATCGACCACTTCGCGTGTGTTTGCCTTGCCCTGAATGCCTTCGAAGGAGGCCACTTCCGCCTTCTTCAGGTTGTTCATCGCATCCGTTGACATATTGCCGAGAACGCTTGCGAAGCTTGCGCCCGTCTGCTGGGCGGGCGTCGTCTGCTGGCTGCCGAAAATGCTGTCGGTCAGCGAAGAGACGTTGCTCGTGCCACGCGTGAGCGAGAGGGAACCGAGTTGTTTGATGCCGTCGATCATTGCGATGCTTTCAGAAGGTCGATGGTGGAGGCGACGAGGTCGCGTGTCTGGCGGATGACCTGAAGGTTGGCGTCGTAGCTGCGGTTGGCTTCGCGCATATCCGCCATTTCGATCAGGACGTTGACGTTTGGCATCTTGACCATGCCGCTGGTGTCGGCGGCCGGATTGCCGGGGTCGTATTCGTGGACGAAATCGCCGCGGTCGACGCCAAGCTTCTTTACCGTCACGCGCTGCACGCCGCTTACGCGGTCAAGCTCGGAGCCGAATGTCACGGTCTTGCGGCGATAGGGGTCGGCGCCGGGCGTGTCGCCGGTCGATCTTGCGTTGGCAATGTTTTCCGAAACGATACGCAGTCGGGTGGACTGCACTTCCAGGCCGCTGCCCGCGATCTTGCTCGCCGCACTCAAGGGATCCATGGTTTACCTCTTTACCGTCATCAGCATCATGCGATGGAAGGATTTGACGAGACTGGCGTTCAGGTCGTATTGCCGCTTGATCTCGCCGGTCTTGGTCATTTCCTCAGCAAGCGCGACCGAATTGCCGGACTCCTGCATGCCGATCTCGTTATTGATCGGGTTGTCGCGCACCGCGATATTTTCGCTGAGCTCGCTAGCACCGAAATGGGCGGGATGGGTCTTCGCCATGCCGACCTGCTGGCTGGTGGCCTGCATGACCGCTTCGAAAGGACTGACATCCTTGGCGTGAAACTTGGGTGTGTTGGCGTTGGCGATGTTGGTCGCCACGACTTCCTGCCGCACGCTCAGCCATTCCGCTTGGCGGGAGGCCAGATCGAACAGTTGAATCGGTTGCATAGACTTCTCCATCTCGTATGGCCCGAACCTACGGTGCTAATCTTGCGTCAGACTTGCGGTGAGGGGCGCAGGTGCGGAAGCACTGGAGAATCTGATCCCGGAGGCGATTGCGAAAACAAAAATGGCGCGCCGGCAAATGCGGCACGCCCTAGGATCGAATAGTGAATTGCGAAGACGTCTCCGTCCTGCCGGACTGGATCCGGCGACGGCAGCAGACTTCAGCAGAGTGCCGGTCTGACTACTTCTCGGGATGATAGGTTTTACCGGAAGAGGTCTCTATCATCCACTCGCCGTCGCGCTGCTCGATTTTGGTCAGGCGCGCATTGTCGGGTAATGTGGAGCCCACCCGCACCATATACATGCCCGATCCGTCCTCGATGAGGGCGCGGCCGTTGGAGACATGCAGCAGGCGGAAAGAGGTCTGGCCGGGGAAGGGCTGGTCTTCAAGCCCTGCGGCGAGATTGTTCTGCTTTTCCTTACCCTTTTCGCTGACCGTCGCCGTCGTCAGCATGTCCGGCAATTCGCCGGGCGCTGGCGCGTCTTCCTTGTTGCGATTGGTCATGGCTAGGGGCGAAACGCTGAAGACTTCACGCGGACCGGTATGGGGCAGGTCGCGCGTGCGGTCGCCGTCTGCCACTCTCATTCCAAACTTGTCCTCGTTGAAGAACACGTACCAGGGGAAAAATGCGGCGGCGGCGGCAAGTCCTATTCCCGTCCACGCCAGAATACGGTCGGGCGTGAAGAAGGGAGGCTGCGGCTGTACGTTCTCGAGGTCGCTATCGTCGATCTTGTCGATCTGTTTCTTTTTCACGGGTCAGCCTCTCATTCTCGGGTTTACCTGTGGCTGATTATTTTGCACTCCACCGCGCAACGCGGTCGCCAGATCGGCGTAAGCGTCCTGCGCCGCCGGTTCATTCGGAAGCTGTTTCAGCGTTTCATAGATGATCGGAACCTGTTTCACCGCCATGTCGAGATCGGGATCGGTGCCGGGTCGATAACCGCCGATGAGGCGCAGATCCCGCGTTTCCTCAAAGCGGTGCACCAGCGCTTTCAGACGCGACACCAGCTTTTCCTGATCCGGTGTCCATGCCTTCTTGGCGAGACGCGAGATCGAGGCCAGAGGATTGATCGGAGGATAGCGGCCTTCTTCTGCAAGGCTGCGATCCAGCACGATGTGGCCGTCGAGAATACCGCGGGTCGAATCGGCAATCGGATCGTTGTGGTTGTCGCCGTCCACCAGAATGGAGACGATGGCGGTGATGGTACCGCTGCCTTCGGCGCCGGGTCCCGCCCGCTCCAGAAGGCGCGGCAATTCGGTGAAGACCGAGGCCGGATAGCCGCGTGCCACCGGCGGTTCACCCGAAGCGACCGCCACTTCGCGGATCGCATGGGCAAAACGGGTCACGCTGTCGATGATAAGAAGGACGTTGTCGCCCCTGTCACGGAAATATTCGGCGATGGTGACGGCCGAAAGCGGCGCCATCTTGCGCAGCATCGGGCTTTCGTCGCTGGTCGCGACAACGGCGACGGACTTGCCCATATTCTCGCCCATCGTATCCTCGATGAACTCGCGCACTTCGCGACCGCGCTCGCCGACAAGTCCGATGACGACCTTGTCGAAGGCATCGGCCTTGGCAAGCATCGATAGGAGCGTGGATTTTCCCACGCCTGAGCCCGCAAAGATGCCGAGACGCTGGCCAAGGCAGAGAGGCGAGAAAATATCGATTGCCCGGACACCCGTCTTGAAGGGCGTCTCCACCCGCTTGCGCGTCATCGACGGCGGTGCATTGCTGGAAATCGGACGGCGCTCCGTACCTGATGCAAGCGGACCCTTGCCATCGATGGGTTCGCCAAGCGCATTGATGGTGCGGCCGCACCAGCTGTCGTCAGGCGCAACGCGGAAGGCACCTTTGCGGATGACTGTGTCGTGAATGCCAATCGGCTCGCCCGGTTCGATGGGGCAGACGTAGCAGATATCGGGTTCCACGCGCACGACTTCGCCGAGATGGATACCGGTCGCGCTGCGATGGGCGACGAACTCGCCCAGCCTCACATGCCGCGACAGGCCGGAAACCGTGTAGTGTCCGGCGGCGATGGTGCGGACATGGCCGCCCGGCGCCACCGAAAACTCCGGATCGGCATAGTGCCCGGCAAGGCTGGCGAGCTGGGCGAGCTTCGGTGAAATCGCCTCGACCGTGAGCGTGGATTCCGGCATTGTCATCGCTCAGTTCCTTAACGTGCGCCGCCAAGCGTCTTGATGGCATCGCCGAAAGTGGATTCGGTATCGCGCATCAGCGACGAAATGCTCTCGAAGGCCCGGTTGACCTGGATGAGCTGCGTCATCTGGGAAATGCCGTTGACGTTCGACTGCTCGAGATAACCCTGAACGACGCCGACCTCGTGATTGTTGACGACCGGCGTCGGCGGGGCCACGGGCTTCACGCCGCTATTGGGATGGCGCAGGAAGCCTTTCGAGAAATCCGCCTGGAAGATACCGAGCGTGGCAACGATGTTGTCGTTCTGCCTGATCGCACCATCGAGACTGACGGTGATCGGGCCACCATTCGCATTGAGCTGGATCGGACCGCCGCCGGCGTCGAGAACCGGATAACCGCTTGAGGAGATGAGTGCGCCGTCCGGACGCATGGTGAAACGCCCGTCGCGGCTCAGGATCTGGCCGTCGGGTGTGTCCATCGCGAACCAGGCATCGCCCTTGATGGCGAAATCGAAACTATTGCCAGTCTGTTCGAAGGCACCCTGACGGGTGGAGAGATAGTCGTTACCCTGCGATACGAACGCCACCTTGGCATTCATGTCATTGTGGTTCTTGGCGACCATTTCGTCGAATTTCACTTCGGAACCGCGGAAACCCACCGTGTTCGCATTCGCCATATTGTCGGAAATGGTGGTGAGACGACGCTCCAGCGCAATCTGCGAGGAAAGGGCGACGTATAGTCCGGATTGCATATCATTTGCCTCCGAGTTTCAGGGAGTTGATGGAGATCAGCAGGTCCGGGGAAATGCCGTAGCCGCTGGAGGAGCCGAAAACGGCCAGAGGATCATAGGTCGTGGAGGGATTTTGCATTTCCCACATGATGGTGAAACGCTCGAGCAGCTTGCCGACCTTTTCTGGATTTTGCAGATCCTTGATATTGATGGATTTTTCGATAAGCGCGGCCTGTTTTTCGACGCTTCCTGCCGCAATTTCGTCAGGCAGGTTGTAGGCGGTGCGGAACACCTGCGCGAGCGCGTCGTCGGCTAGAAAATCGAGACCCGATTTGATCGTTGGTGCCTTGCGCTCGAAGTAAAGAGCAAGCCGGACACCGTTATTGTCGCCGCCCGCCTCCTGCTCCAGCGTCTGGCGGGTGTATTTGCTGATGATGCCGGACTGGGCCGCTTCGGTCGCAGTTGCAGCTGCACCGAGACTTGCAAAGTCGAGCGATTTCGCAAGGTCCGAATAGCGGCTGTCGGAAAGCTTGTTGGCGAAGGCGTTCTTGTCGGCCGTGCCTTCGGTCAGCACCTTGCGGATGAAGGCTTTCGCATAGGCCATGTCCTCGAGGCCGTTGGCTTTCAGCGCATAATTGTAAAGACGGGTATCGGCCATGAAGTCGTCGACGGATTTCACGCTGCCGATCTTCGACCGGTAATATTCGGTTTCGCGCGCCACGTCGGGTTGCTTCGACACACGCTCAAGCGATTTGCCGATGTCCTGACTGATCAGTCTGTAGCTGGTGTAGGTGGAAGTCACTGAACCGCCGCTCTCGTTTGATCCCGATACCAAGGCGCACGTCCGCCTTTGTCGGGATAATGCCGGATGTTGCTTGTGCGAAACTGGCTGCGGCGACGAGGGACAGAGGCTCCGCGGACAGGTTCACGCAAGCCACATTTTCTAGAGATGGCGGCATGGAACACTGTTCGGGCGTGGTCGATCAATGAATATTGTAATTGGACTTATAATCACCTTCGGCTGCATCATCGGCGGCTACATGGCGATGGGCGGCCATCTGAACGTGCTGGTTCAGCCGTTCGAATTGTTGATTATCGGCGGTGCCGGCCTAGGCGGCTTCATCATGGCGAACCCGATGAAGGTCGTGAAGGATTCGGGCAAGGCGCTCGGCGAGGCCTTCAAGCACTCGGTCCCGAAGGAGCGCAACTATCTCGACGTACTCGGCGTACTTTATTCGCTGATGCGCGACCTGCGCACGAAATCGCGCAACGAGATCGAGGCGCATATCGACAATCCGGAAGAATCCTCGATCTTCCAGAGCGCACCCTCGGTGCTGAAAAACAAGGAGCTGACGTCGTTCATCTGTGACTACGTCCGCCTCATCATCATCGGCAACGCGCGCAGCCACGAAATCGAAGCGCTGATGGACGAGGAAATCGAGACCATCCTGCACGACAAGCTGAAACCTTACCACGCGATCACCACCATGGGCGATTCCTTCCCCGCCATCGGTATCGTCGCGGCGGTTCTCGGCGTCATCAAGGCCATGGGCAAGATCAACGAATCACCCGAAGTGCTGGGTGGCCTCATCGGCGCCGCACTGGTGGGCACCATGCTCGGCATCATCCTGTCCTATTCGATCTGCAACCCACTCGCTTCGCAGGTCAAGATCGTCCGCACCAAGCAGCACCGCCTCTACATCATCGTCAAGCAGACGCTGATCGCCTACATGAACGGCTCGGTGCCGCAGGTCGCGCTTGAATACGGGCGCAAGACCATCTCCAACTACGAGCGTCCGTCCATCGACGCCGTCGAACAGGAGATGATGAACCCCGGCGGCGAAAACAAGGCGGCATGACCATGGCTAAAGCTGCACAGCAAAGAGCACCCGTCATCGACACGTCGCTGCTCGCGAAACTCACCGGCGGGCTTTCCGACCGCAAGACAATCGCGAAGGTCGGCTCCGATATCGGCCATCTCTACAGCGAATTCCTGCCTGATATCTTTCACAGCGAGACCGGCATTGCGATAGACGTCGAATATATCGGCTCCGAATCGGGGCTGATGACCGATCTCATCGCCAATATCGGCGGCAATTTCTCGGTTGCGGATTGTTCTCTGCGCAACTGGTGCCCCAATTTCATGATGGCGGTCGGCAACGGCTTCGTCATCGCGCTCATGGAGCGCATGCTGGGCGCCGCCGCCGACACCATCGGCGAGCCGGACGAGCGCAGCCTGTCCCACATCGAACTCGACCTGGCGGCCATGGTTCTCGGGCGCATCGGGGGTGTCCTGCGGTCGGGCGTCAACGCGCCGGGCGGTTTCGAGGCGACGATCGACCCGCCCTTTACGGCCAATGGAAAAAGCGCCTTCGAGGAGATGATCGCCGGCCTCTACGGCGTGACAGTCCGCATGAAGATCGCCATCGGCAAGGTTTCTTCGGAATTCGCGCTGATCGTGCCGCAGCGGCCCCTGCTCAAGACCTCCATCGCCGCTCCCAAGGCTTCAGCCCAGGCGCTGAAGAAGCAGGCGGAATGGGTGGATTTGATCTCTGAGCAGGTGAAGAGATCGCAGGTAACGCTTGAGGCGCGCATCAAGCTCGAAACCTTGACCCTGCGGACGATCTCCAGGCTGGTGGCCGGCGACGTCATTCCGTTTCAGGATCTGAAGCAGGACGACATCGGCGTCGAGGTCAGCGCCAACGGCTCCAAGCTCTATAATTGTGAATTCGGCAAGTCCGGCGACCGCTACATGGTTCGGGTAAAGAACAATGTCAGCACGGACGACGAGATCTTGCGACATCTGATGGGTTAAAACCTGTCCACCTTTTTTGGGTTCTGGGCAGGCTGACGCAAGTTTCAAAGGGAATAATCAGCGCATGGCTACGAAGAAAACACCTGTGACCGATGATATGGCGCTGCCGTCGCTTGAAGATGGCGGTGAGCTCGACCAGGCTATCGGCGATCTGCGTGGCGTCCTCAAGACGGATGCGGAAGGTTCGCTGTCCGACTTTGGCGACTTCGGGGATTTCGGGAGCGTTGACGACGCTTCCGCCGACAGCGACCTTTCCGCCTTCGGTGGCGGAGCGGGCGATTTTGCTATGAACGATTTCGCGGCCACCCCACAGGTCGCGGGCATCAAGGCGCCGCTCGGCAGTGGCCTGTCCGACAATATGGACCTGATCATGGATATCCCGATCGATGTCCAGATCGTTCTCGGCACCAGCCGCATGCTCGTCTCGGGTCTGATGAGCCTTGAAGAGGGTGCAACGATCGCGCTTGACCGCAAGATCGGTGAACCGGTCGAGATCATGGTGAATGGCCGCCGTATTGCGCGCGGTGAAATAACGGTACTTGAAGACGACGATACGCGCTTCGGCGTAAAATTGATTGAAGTAATGAGTACGAGAAAAGCCTGATCCCTGTGGGGACGGAGAGGAAAGACCATGATGGACTTCGAGGATTTCGGTAACCCGCTGGCAGGGAAGCCGTTGTCTCAGGCCGACAAGGCGGCCGCGGTGCTTCTTGCCATGGGCAAGGGCGTCGCCGGCAAGCTGCTGAAATTTTTCACGCAGCACGAATTGCAGATGATCATTTCCTCGGCCCAGACGCTGCGTGTCATTCCCCCTGACGAACTCGCCCAGATCGTGGCGGAGTTCGAAGACCTGTTCACGGAAGGAACGGGTCTGATGGACAATGCCAAGGCGATCGAAAGCATTCTCGAAGAGGGCCTGACACCGGAGGAGGTGGACAGCCTTCTCGGCCGTCGTGCAGCCTTCCAGGCCTATGAAGCGTCGATCTGGGATCGCCTGCAGGAAGCAGAGCCGGAATTCGTCGGCAAGTTCCTGCTGCGCGAGCATCCCCAGACCATCGCCTATATCCTCTCCATGCTGCCCTCGTCCTTCGGTGCCAAGGTCCTTCTGACCATTCCCGAAGAGCAGCGCGCCGATATCATGAACCGCACGGTGAACATGAAGGAAGTCAGCCCCACGGCTGCCCAGATCATCGAGAAGCGTGTGGTCAACCTCATCAACGAGATCGAAGCAGAGCGCAATGCGGGCGGCTCCACGAAGGTTGCCGACCTGATGAACGAAATGGAAAAGCCGCAGGTCGATACGCTGCTCAGCTCGCTCGAAACGCTCAGCAAGGAAGCTGCCAACAAGGTCAAGCCGAAGATCTTCCTCTTCGACGATCTCATGTTCATGCCGCAGCGCAGCCGCGTCCTGCTGCTCAACGATGTCTCGGCGGACGTTCTCACCATGGCGCTGCGTGGCGCAACCATGGAAATCAAGGAATGTGTGCTGTCCAGCATCAGCCCGCGCCAGCGCCGCATGATCGAATCGGACCTCGCCGTGCCGCAGGCTTCCATCAACACCCGCGAAGTGGCGATTGCACGCCGCGCCGTGGCGCAGGAAGCGATTCGGCTGGCCAATTCCGGTCAGATTCAGCTGAAGGAAGCCTCCACAGAGGAACAATCCGCAGCAGCCTGAGCGGAAGCCGGTTGATAACCCGCCTTACAGGCAATGCCGGCCATTGCGATGGCCGGTCTCGGGCGCTAGTTTCGGAATGACGGCCTGCCGCGATCGGCGGGCCTTTTTTTATCCCGGGAACGTGCCTTGGCAGACGATCAGGACAAGGACAGTAAAACAGAAGACCCAACGGAGAAAAAACTCCGTGATGCGGCGGAAAAGGGCAATCTTCCCTTTTCCCGCGAGGTGCCGATCTTTGCTTCGTCACTCGCCTTTTACTGCTATCTGGTTTTCTTTTTGCCCGACGGCGCCGGTCGCCTCGGCGTAACGCTGAAGGACCTGTTCGGCCAGCCCGAACAATGGAACCTCAGCACCAGGCCGGATGCCCTGTCGCTGCTTTATTTCCTCGGCACGTCCATGGCCTATCTGCTCATGCCGGCCATGATCATGTTCATCGTCTTCGGCCTTGCCTCCTCGTTTTTCCAGAACCTGCCGTCGCCCGTGCTTGAGAGGGTGCGTCCGCAATGGTCGCGCATCTCGCCCGCAAAGGGGTTCGGCCGCATCTACAGCAAGCAGGGATTTGTGGAATTCGGCAAATCGCTGTTCAAGATCTTGATCGTTTCGATCATCATGTTCCTGTCTCTGCGCGGCGATTTCTACAGTCTCATCGACCTGATGTTCTCCGAGCCGCAGGTCATTTTCGTCAGGGTTGTCGAGCTCACCAAAAAGATGATGGTCGTGATTCTCTTTTCGACCGCGCTGCTTGCCGCCGTAGACCTTTTGTGGACGCGCCACCACTGGTTCAGCCAGCTGAAAATGACGAAGCATGAGGTGAAGGAAGAATACAAGCAATCGCAGGGCGACCCGGTGGTCAAAGCCCGTCAGCGTTCGGTCGCCCGTGACCGCGCCCGCCGCCGCATGATCGACAATGTGCCGCGCGCGACACTGGTGATTGCCAACCCGACACACTTTGCAGTGGCGTTGCGTTACGTTCGCGAAGAAGGCGACGCGCCTGTCGTCGTTGCCAAGGGTCAGGACCTTATCGCATTGAAAATCCGCGAGATTGCGGAAAAAAATAATATCCCCGTTTTTGAAGATCCGCCGCTCGCACGCTCCATGTTTGCGCAAGTCTCGATCGATAGTGTGATTCCACCAGCTTTTTACAAGGCTGTAGCTGAGCTCGTTCATCGGGTTTACGCCATGAAGTCATCGAAAATACGGGTTCAATAAAACCAATGAAAAAATCCGCCTATTCTGAAAAGCGGGAAATGATCGTCGCAGAGGCGATCAACCCGATCGCCACCGAACTGCGCCTGCTCGATCCGGCCGACCTGATTTCATTGCTCAGATTCGAGTGCTACGGCAGCATTGCCGACCTCGTCTCGTCGGCCGCGGAGCTTTATTATCATCCGGGCACGATCAATTTCGGTGCCGGTGGCGAATACAGGCTCGAATGGGAAGGGGCGCCGGAGATCGTCCTCGATCTCGAACTGAAACCGCACGGCGCGACGGTTTATGCGCAATTGATTCTGGCCAACGAGCATGCTGCGGTCGAGATCAATCATGTTTCGTTTCAGAACCCTTCGGAAAATCCGGACGAGAACACCGAATTTCTCCGTCAGAGCCTGACGGCTGCCCGATTCGTGTCGGCCCGCCAGGGCGAAGCTGCCTGAACCAGTCCAGCGGACATTTTCATATATTATCCATTGCGCCTTCCGAATTCGCGGGCGCGATGGCTTCATTCGGGCACTTTTTCACCCGACCTTGCCTGAAGCGTGTCGGTTTATGCAAAACCGGCCTGTGAAGGCAAGGAACGCCTTGCAAATCAGCGTTGTTGTTTGGTACCTATCGAATTAACGATTTGTTAACGAACGGCAGGTCGCGGTGGCTCTTTTTACCATCGCTGATGCGCATGATGCCTCTGCTCGTTTTCGGCGCAGCGCCGGATTTTTCCTGACAGTACCAATTGGGTGGACCCAATGACCAGCATTTTGACCAATGCGGCGGCGATGGCCGCGCTGCAAACCTTGCGCATGATCGACAAGAATCTCGAGACGACGCAGGCGCGTGTGTCGTCCGGCTACCGTGTCGAAACGGCGGCGGACAATGCCGCCTACTGGTCTATCTCCACAACCATGCGCTCCGACAATGCAGCGCTCTCGGCCGTGCAGGATGCATTGGGACTGGGCGCCGCCAAGGTCGATACGGCCTATGACGCCCTTGCGAACTCGATCGAGGTCGTCAAGAAAATCAAGGAAAAGCTTGTCGCCGCCTATGGCGTCGGGGCTGACCGCGGCAAGATCCAGGACGAAATCAAGCAGCTTCAGGAACAGCTGAAGAGCACGTCGGAATCTGCCTCCTTCTCCGGCGAGAACTGGCTGCAGGCCAGCATCAGCAATGGTGGCACGCCGCCGGTTGTAGAACCCATCACCAAAAAGGTCGTCGCGTCCTTCACACGCACCGGTTCGGGCAATGTCGGCGTCACCACGGTTGACTATGTGCTGGACGGCAGTGCCGTGCTTTTCGACCTCAGCGGCGGAAAACTCGGTATTCTCGACAAGAGCGCCGTTTTTGTCGCGAAGACGGAACAACAGATCACCCAAACATCGACGACAGCCGGCGTGACCACCAATGCGGGTTACGTCGTCAAGAAATTGACGGACGCGGAAATCGGCACGCTGAATGCGGCGACGCCGGATACGAATACCGACCCGAGCGTCTACAGCAACGGAACGGTGAATTATCTTCGTTTGTCCGAGAATACCTGGGTCAAGGTGACGGCGACCAACCCTTCGAGCGGCACCACCACCGTCGCGGCGGCCTATCGGGACACAGGCAGCAACGATTGGTTTTATGACACGACCGGTGCGCCGACCTCCGTTGCCAGATCCCTCGGTCTTTCCGTCTCCACGCTCGATCTCGACAATCTCGATGTCGTGGCGGCAGCCATGAGCGGTTTTTCCGGTGGCACCACGAACTACACCGCTTCCGACGCCATCGATGTGATGATGAGTTTTGTCGACAAGCAGCTCGAAGCCATGACCAGTACGGCCTCCAGCCTCGGCTCCTTGCAGAGCCGCATCAACATGCAGGAAAACTTCGTCTCGAGCCTGATGGACGTGATCGACAAGGGTATCGGCCGTCTCGTGGATGCGGATATGAACGAGGAATCGACCAGGCTGAAGGCTCTGCAGACACAGCAGCAGCTCGGCATCCAGGCGCTCTCGATCGCCAATGCCAACGCGCAAAACATCCTTCAGCTCTTCAAGTAAACCGGCGTCGGTCCGGCGGGTTCGGGGGAGTTGGTTGCAAGGTTTCTGAAAACGGGGCCCGCCTTCATCCTCGCACAAGTTTGAACACCTAACGTCGGGGCAATATCGGGTGGATCGCATGGCGTGATCCGGCCGGAAACAATTGAAGAGACGGGCAGGGTAGCAAGGATGACGGTGGTGCCGCCAAACGGCTTTGATCGCAGGCAACGAAACATGTCTCGCCCCTTTGGCCTGTTTTGCCGGGGGCGGGCATGAGCGCGTCCATTGCAAGATATCTCAAGGATTTCGGTGACGTGCAGCCCGCGGGACTGACGTTCGGCGAACCGTTGGCGGATGTCGACGGCATTTCCGGTTTTGGCGATATTGCGTCCGGTTTCGATGAATTCGAGCCGCTCGACGTCGAAAGCGAAAAACAGGCCGCCTATGCCCGTGGTCACGAGGATGCGACCCGCGAGATCACGGAGAAAATGCAGGCCGAGCGCGAGGAGCTTCTTGCTGCTCATGCCGCAGAACTCGAAGGCTTACGTTCCGTCTATCTGGAAGAAATTGCCGTTTTCCTGTCGCTAAGACTGCGTGAAGGCATCGATGCGATCGCCACCAATCTCAGCGAACAGACCGCCAATATCCTTGCCCCGGTTCTGACCGAAGAGCTGTCGCTGAAGGCGGTTTCGGCGCTTGCGGATGTCGTTCGCGCTTCCATGCCGGATGGCGAGGCCGTGACCCTTGTCGTGAAAGGCCCGAAAGATTTGTTTGAGCAGCTGAAGACGCAGCCGGGCTTTGAAGAAGAGACGATGAAATTTATCGAGACGGCAGATATCGACCTCTCCGTTGAGTTGGGTGAAAGCGTGTTCGTCACGCGCATGTCCGCCTGGGCGTCCAGTCTTCGCAAGGTGATGAAATGAGTGAAGGCGAAAATCACCACCACGGCAAGAACGAGATCATCATCGTCAAACGCCACAAGGGCGGGCATGATGGCGCCCATGGCGGCGCGTGGAAGATCGCTTATGCCGACTTCATGACGGCCATGATGGCGTTCTTCCTCGTCATGTGGCTGGTCAACGCCGCAAACGAGGAAACCAAGGCCTCGGTCGCCAGCTATTTCAATCCGATAAAGCTGTCCGATGAGAAACCCTCGTCCAAGGGGCTGGAAAAACCCGTGGACAAGGAAGAGGGCGTCGAGAAGAAAGACCAGTCCAACATAAAGGCGGAAAAGGTCACCCAGGGTTCAGCCGCCGCGACAGGTGAAGACCTGACCTCGCAGACCGGGGAGCAGTCGAACTTCTCAGAAGCGGACTTTTTCGAGAATCCCTATTCCGTTCTGGCGGAAATTGCCCAGCAGGTCGGGCAGCAGGCCAATGTCAGCGCCAAGGGCGAAGGTGGTGCTGCCGATTCCGGCCCGGCGACGGGTGCGAGCGGCGGTGAGGCTTACCGCGATCCCTTCGATCCCGATTTCTGGACCCAGCAGGTGAAGATCACACGTGCGGACCAGCAGCAAAATCCGGTCGAACAGCAGCAATCTGCCGAGAACAAGCAGCAGGACGCTGCCAAGGATAATGAAGCGGTTGCGGCTAAATCGTCTCAGCAGCCAGCCGATGGTGCAGATCACGGCAAGGCCATGGAAGTCGCCGCCGTGGTGCCGCAGCAGCGGCCGGGTGCCGCAGAGCAGGCAGCACTTACGCAGCCTCAGCCGGAGCAGCAGCAAGGTACTGCTGCGCAGAAGGAAGAGGCCAAAGAGCTGCGCCAAGAGATCGAGAAGCAGATATCCGGCATTAGCGGCAAGCTCGCCGAAGGTCTGGTGGTGACGCCCGCCGAAGGCGGATTGCTGTTGACCATTTCCGACCAGACGGAAACGCCGATGTTCAATGTCGGATCGGCTGTGCCCCGCGGCGAAATGGTCCTGGCCATGGAGAAGATCGGCAAGTTGCTTCAGGAGCGTGGCGGCAGCGTGGTGATCCGCGGCCATACCGATGGACGCCAGTTCAAGGGTGAGGCCAATGACAATTGGCGGCTTTCCATGGACCGCGCGCATAGCGCCTATTACATGCTGGTTCGCGGCGGCCTATCGGAAGAGCGGGTGAAACAGGTTTCGGGTTTTGCGGATCGCAGATTGCAGGTGCCGGCAGACCCGCTGGCGAATGCGAACCGCCGTATCGAAATCCTGCTTGAGGCCGATCGGGGGTGAGTGTGACGAAATCCTCGAAACGTTGGGTTTTTCTTGCGGCGACACTGTGTGGTCTCGGTGCCGAACCGGCGAAGGTTTTTGCGCAATCGCAAGACAACCTCATGCCCTATGCCATGTTGCGCTCCCTGCAGTTCGTGCAGGATTCCGTCACCATGGGAGACCATTCGGCAACCGAAATGCAGCGGTTTCTGCTCCAGACGATCGACGAGCGGCTTAAGAGCGCACCTTCGGCGATCTTCAAGGATCCGCGCAATGTCGATGCGGCGCTTGTCTACGCGATGAGCGGCGGCAATCCGGCCACGCTCGAATTGCTCGTCGCGCGGGATGTGGACGGCAATTTCGACAGCCGCGTCGCCGATATTCTGCGCAAATATCTGTCCGGCAAGGGAACGCTGGTCGCCCAGAGCATCGCGGCCATGGTGCCCGAGTATCGCGGCACGAGAATTGGCGCCTATCTTGCACTGATCGGCGGCAATGTGACGATCCCCCGCGATCCGGTGGCTGCCCTCGGTTTCTATGACATAGCCCGGCTCGAAGCGCCCGGTACCATCGTGGAGGAGGCTGCACTCCGCCGCTCGCTTGCTATCGCCGTTGAAGACGGCGATGCCGGGCGTGGCGTCGAATATGCACAGCGTTACGCGCGGCGGTTCCTGCATTCGCCCTATGCCAGCCAGTTCGCGGACCTTCTGGTCTCACTGGTGGTCAAACGTGTCGATTCCATCGGGCACGACACGATAGAGGAAACATTCGCCATGATGGACGCGGAGAGGCAGAAGGAAGCTTATCTGCGCCTGTCCCGTCTCGCGGCGATCAGCGGCAAGGATTCGCTGGCGCGCATGGCGGCGTTGAAGGCGAAAGCGCTGTCGCCGGATATGCCGGACCAGCCGCAAGTTCAGGCAAATCTATATGAAAGCCTTTCCAATATCGGCACGCCCGATGTGGTGAGCGCGATTGAAACAATCGGGCAAATTCCCGAGGCCCAGCTTTCGGATCGCGACAGGGCCCTGCGGGACGCGGCAAGGGCAATCGCCGACCAGGTGGTTCGTCCGCCTTCCCCGCAGCCTGGCGCCGATCCCGGTGTCACGGCAGGGCAGGGGGCCGGGTCGGGCGCGCCCGCGAATGAGGCGGCCAGTGCCGAGACCAAGGGCATATGGAGAGTTGAAAACCACAAGGCTGAGGATGAGGGCGAGAACGTCCGGCAACTCGTGACGAGCGGCCGCAGTAAGCTCGATGAAATCGACAGCCTTTTGAAGAAAGGCGAGGGGGCACCATGATCGACGCAACCATCAACGCGATAGTGAATGCGCCATATAACGATCCGCGCGCTGGCAGCGCCAGTGTGAGGGACGACGCCAAAGGCGGAAGTTTCGGCGACACCCTCGCGACGGTCAGGGAAGAGCGCCCGCCGCAGGCACCGCATTCGCGTCATCAGCAGGAAGCGGGATCGGCTGAGGAGCAGCATGCGCAACCGGATGACGATGCGGAAAAGACTGATGTGCCGGTCAAGCGGCCCCCGAGCTTCCTGAACGTGCTCGTCAAGGACCATTCCGGAGAAGGCCATGGTCACGAGGCGCTGGCGGAGCTTCAGAATGCGATTAAGACGGCGCACACATCGCCTGAAAACGGCAAACCTGGCAAGAAGGTCAAGGACGCCGACAAGGAGAGCCAGACGGCGGCGGATGCAATCGATCCGAAGCTGGCAGAGCTGCAGACGCTCACGGCCAATGTCGGCGATATCGTGACAGCCAAGACGCCCCTTGAGGAAATTGCGCAGGCGATTGCCGGCAAGGCCGATGTCAAATCCGAAAAGGTCGAAACTGTCAGGGGTAAGGCTGAGCCTCTGGCGAAGGACATGCACGCACGGACCGAGCTTGCCGGAAACGAAGCCGGATCCGGATCGGGCACTGAAGGCGACGCCTCGGCATTCCGCTTCGCATCTCCTCGTTCCGGCACGGCCCGCGCTCTCGATATGAGTACGGTTCAGCGGGATGGCCGCGTCGAGTTCGATGCCCGGGAAAGCAGCGGCAAGGCGACCGAGACGATTACGGTTCTCGATTCGCGGCGGTTCATTGGTCTGGCACCTTCATCCAACGCCTCGGCTCTGACTGGCCTCATCGCCAATGATTCTGAATGGGTTAGCGCCATGCAGCCCGGCTCGTCGCTGTCCAATGAGGCGGCCCAGAGCAGTACCGGCAAAGTCGTCCATACGCTGAAGCTGCACATGACGCCGATCGAGCTGGGATCGGTGACGATGTCGTTGCGTCTTGCCGGCGATGAGCTTGCCGTTCACATGACGGTGGAGAACGTGGCCGCCTACAAAAAGCTTCAGCAGGACAGCAAGAGCATCCTCGAGGGCCTCAAGGCGCAGGGTCTGACGGTCGATAACATCACCATCAGCATTGCTTCTTCTGACAAGAGTGACCAAACGGGCACACAAGCCAACAATCAGCAAAATCAGCAGGCGCAGCAGCAGGGCCAACAGGCCGCCGCAGGGCGCAACCGTGACGAGTCCGGCACACGCGGCGGACGGCAGGGCAATGGTGATAATTTGGGGGTGCATAATGAAGGCATGGATGGCGCTCTTGGCTCTGCCCGCACTTCTGCTGACAACGGCGTTTACCTCTGAAAACGCCTCCGCTTCGGCAACGTCAGGTGTCTGTGAAAGGGAAATTCAGTCCGCCGCCCGCAAATACGGCGTGCCGGAGGGAATTCTCTATTCTGTCGGCCTGACCGAGACCGGTCGCAAGGGTCGGCTTGACCCCAACGCCATGAATATTGAGGGAAAACCGGTATTTGCCTCCTCCACCGAGGAGGCATTGACCACTTTCGAGACGGCAAAGCGCAACGGCGCCAAGCTGATCGACCTCGGATGCATGCAGATAAACCACTATTTCCATGGCGAAAACTTCACATCCGCGCGTGAAATGTTCGATCCGCGCCGCAATGTCGAATATGCCGCCATGTTCCTGCGCAATCTCCACAACAGGCACGAAACCTGGACCATGGCGGTTGCCCGCTATCATGCCGGGCCCAACAACGACCCGGCTCAAAAGAAATATGTCTGCCGGGTGATCGCCAATCTGGTGGCGACGGGCTACGGAAAATGGACCGCCAACGCGAAAAATTTCTGCGACGGATAACAACCATCGATTGTTTTGGTGCGGTCAAGGACTCGCAATTTGAAATGTGGCGAGAGAAAGCCCTAAAAAAGGCGTCGCAAGCGATTTTTTCGGATTTTTGAAATTTTTACACAAAAATTTTGTACCGTATATGGTTAACAACCACTATATATAGATCAAATCGGCACAAAATGGTTAATCAATTATTAATAACTATCGATGATTTCCTACAGTTGTCGCTGAATCCCCCGATTCGTACCAATGCCGCATTGGAAAACACCACACTGATTCGGAGGCGGACGAATGATCGTAGTGGTTGATGAGCGCGAGCTCGTTAAAGACGGCTATACTTCTCTATTTGGGCGTGAGGGCATCCCCTCGACCGGTTTCGATCCGGTCGAATTCGGGGAATGGGTCTCGACGGCAGCGGACAGCGATCTGGCGGCCGTAGAGGCATTCCTGATCGGTCAGGGCGACCGGAGCTTCTCCTTGCCGAAGGCGATCAGGGATCGCACGACGGCACCGGTGATCGCGGTCAGCGACCAGCCATCGCTGGAATCGACGCTGGCGCTGTTCGACAGCGGCGTCGACGATGTCGTGCGCAAGCCGGTTCACCCCCGTGAAATCCTTGCGCGTGCGGCGGCGATCCGTCGCCGCCTGCAGGTTATCTCGAATTTCACCGATGCGGGACCGATCCGGGTTTTCTCCGACGGTCGTGATCCCGAAGTCGGTGGCGAGGTCTTTGCCTTGCCGCGGCGCGAGCGCCGCATCCTCGAATATTTGATTGCCAATCGCGGACGCCGCGTTTCCAAGGCGCAGATTTTCAATGCCATCTACGGCATCTTCGATGATGACGTCGAAGAGAACGTCGTGGAAAGCCACATCAGCAAGCTTCGCAAGAAGCTTCGCAAGAAGCTCGGCTACGATCCGGTCGATTCCAAGCGTTTCCTCGGTTACAGCATTGATTGGCAATAATATTCATTCATCCGCGTAGTCTTTTTCAAACGCGGTATTTCAGACAGCTTCACGCAAGCCAAACGCTTTACCTTCTCCCTGAAGATGACCACGAGGGTTTTTGAATGAGTATTTTCGGCACTATGCGAACCGGTGTGTCCGGCATGAATGCACAGGCTAACAAGCTGGGAACCGTTGGCGACAACATCGCTAACGCAAGCACCACCGGCTACAAGCGCGCATCGACGTCGTTCTCCTCGCTCGTTCTGCCCTCCTCGTCGGGCAGCTATGCCTCCGGCGGCGTGCAGTCCAACGTTCGCTACAGCATTTCAGAGCAGGGCAACCTGTCCTACACCACGTCGAGCACCGATCTTGCCATTCAGGGCAACGGTTTCTTCGTGGTTCAGGATGGTGGCGGCACGCCTTATCTCACACGTGCCGGCTCGTTCGTGAAGAATGCGGAAGGCTACCTGGAAAACGCAGCGGGCTTCCAGCTGATGGGTTACCCCTACGGGGCAAATGCGCCAGCTGCCGTCGTCAACGGCTTTACCGGCCTTGAGGCCGTCAACGTCAATAATTTCGGCCTGACAGCATCGCCCTCCACGCAGGGCAGCTTCCCGGCCAACCTCAATCGCGATGAAGCCGCTGTTGCGGCGGGCTCGCGTCCGAGCGACAACCTTGCAACATCGACGATCGGTAATAAGACATCGTTGACGGCGTACGACAGCGGTGGCGCGAAGGTTCTCTACGATTTCTATTACACCAAGACCGGCGCCAATACCTGGGAAGTGGCAGTCTATCGTCAGGACCAGTCGACCAATGGCGGCTTCCCTTACACGGCGACCCCAGCAGCGAACCTTGTCAAGGAATCAGTCACGCTGGCATTCGACCCGGCGACCAATAAGCTCACACCTACCTCTCAAAAGTCGATCACCATCAACGACACGGTCAGCGGCGTCCCGCAGGCAATAAGTATCGACCTGTCCGACATGTCGCAGTTCTCGACGAAGTTCACGCCCGGCACCGCGATCCTGAACGGCAACGGCCCGAGCCAGATCAAGGACGTGGAAATCGGCAAGGACGGCGTAGTGACTGCAGTCTATCAGGATGGTGGCCGCCGCAACATCTACCAGCTGGCGGTTGCCACGGTGCCGAGCGTCGACAACCTCTCCCCTCAGAACGGCAACGTTTATCTGCCGAGCAACGAGTCGGGCGTCGTCACCATCGGTTTCCCGCAGACGGGCAGCTTCGGTTACATCCAGAAGGGTGCGCTTGAGGGCTCGAACGTCGATATCGCCAGCGAACTCACCGATATGATTGAATCCCAGCGTATCTATACAGCGAATTCGAAAGTCTTCCAGACCGGGTCGGATTTGATGGATGTCCTGATCAATCTGAAGAGATAGTAATTCTCACGAGGACAAATGAATGTCGCTCACGTCAGCAATGAATACTGCGCAGTCGATCTTCAACAATACAGGTAAGCAGACGGACGTTACTTCGAAAAACATTGCCAATGTCGGTAATGCGAACTACGTCAAGCGAACCGCCATTCTCGGCACGACCATGTCAGGTGCAAGTATTGTCGCCAACGGCCGTGCCCAGAATGAGAGCCTCCTGAGGCAGACGATCTCCAGTGCATCCCTCGCTTCCGGCCAGAAAACCGTTCTGACCGGGCTCGAGGAGATGAAAAGCCTTTTCGGCGGCAACGATTACGAGAGTTCGCCTGCCACCTATATGAAGGAACTGCTGAAGAGCCTTGACGGTTACGCCTCAAAGCCGAGCGATTCCGCGCTTGCTGCGACGGCGGTGACATCCGCCGTGGACGTCGCCAATTCCCTGAACAAGGCTTCGTCCGAACTGCAGGCGATGCGCCTGCGTGCCGACAAGGAAATGTCCCTTCAGGTCGACAAGCTGAACGGCCTGCTCGCGAAATTCGAGGAAGCCAACAACGAGGTCAAGGCGCAGACCGCGATCGGCGGCAATCCAAGTGATGCTCTCGACCAGCGCGAGACGCTGCTGAAGGACATTTCGTCCATCATCGGGATCAACGTCGTCAATCGTGAAAACAACGACGTGGCGCTCTACACGGCGGATGGCGCGACCCTGTTCGAAGTCGTGCCGCGCAAGGTTACTTTCAAGGCGCAGCCGGGCTACGACGCGACGGTCACGGGGAACGCGATCTACGTTGATGGCGTCGCGATCAAGGCGAGCAGCGGCAGCAACACGACAGCGGAAGGTTCGCTTCAGGGTCTGATGCAGGTTCGTGACGACCTGGCGCCAACCATGCAGAGCCAGCTCGACGAAATTGCGCGCGGCCTCATCACCATGTTTGCGGAAAAGCCGGCCAGCCCGACCAGCACGCTGCCGAAGATGCCAGGCCTCTTCACCTACGGCTCGCCTGCGGCCACAACCATTCCGGCAAGCGGTGTTGTCTCTCCCGGGCTCGCTGCGAGCATTACCGTCAACCCTGCGTTAATTATTTCCAAAGGTGGAAACCCGGAATTGTTGCGCGACGGCGGTATCAACGGTACCGCTTATGTAATCAACAGCACAACTTCAGGCGGAACCGGGTTTTCCGCACTGATCGACAGCTATGTCACTGCTTTTGACGCGCCCATGAATTTTGCCGCGTCGACACGTATCGATACGAATACAAGCATCCTGAAATACGGCACCAACTCGGTGGGGTGGCTCGAACAGGAACGATCCGGCGCAACTTCGGCAAACGAAGCGAAAAGCGCGCTCTATGAGCGCTCCGCCACCTCCTATTCGAACAATACTGCCGTCAGCCTGGATGAGGAGCTTTCGCTGCTCATGGATATCGAGCAATCCTACAAGGCCGCCACGAAGCTGGTGACCACCATCGACGACATGCTCAAGTCGCTGATGGATATGGTGAGGTAATAGATGAAAACGTCCTTCATTTCATCGCTGGCGATGCAGAACAGCATGCGCAGCACCATCCTCAAGGCCCAGCTTGAGATGACGAACCTCAATACCGAGCTGACCACGGGCAAACATGCGGACCTGGGCGTGACGCTGGGTGCCAACACGGCCCGCAGTCTTGACCTTAATCGCGATGTCGATCGTCTCTCTTCGCTCGTCAGCGTCAATTCCATCGCCACGCAGCGCCTCAAGTCCTCTCAGGCGGCACTTGATGGCATGGCAAAGGCCGCCCAGGAAATTCAGAAGGTTCTTGTTCCGAATACCAGCAGCGCAGCACCAACGCTGGCAACGGTCGCCAAAACCATTTCGAATGCGTTCAACACCTTCACCGGTTTTGCCAATACGGCAGTCAGTGGCGAATTTCTGTTTTCCGGCATCAATACGGATGTGAAGCCTATCGATGACTACTTTGCCGAAGGATCGACGCTGAAAGCAGCCTATGAGGTTGAGCTGAACGCGTTCATGGCGGCACAGACACCTGCGGTCGGTAACATTGCCGACCTGTCCAAGGATCAGGCCGCGGCGTTCATGACCCGTATCGAAGGCGTGTTCAACGGTACTACGCCGGTTACGAACCCACCGCACAGCGATCTGACGGCCGGCCAGAATTACGATTTCTGGACGACCTATGGGTCGAAGGCGAGCGACACGAACATGACGAGCCGCATCAGCCAGAACGAGGTGGTCGAGACATCGACCAACAGCAACTCGCAGGGCATGCGTTATTTCGCGATGACAGCAATGACGGCGATGACGTTCCTTGATGACAAGGTCCCAAGCGACGTTCGTGAATTGGTGGCAACCAGGTCGGTGACCAATATAGGCACGGTCATTAGTGGTTTGAACCAGCAGCAGAGCCAGCTCGGCCTTTCCGAAAGCCGTGTTTCGAAAGCGAACGACTCGCTCGCCGCCCAGAAAAAGATCATCGAGACTCATCTGCTGGATATCGAGGGGATCGATACCTACGAGGTGAAGACACGCCTGGATCTGCTCCAGCAGCAGATTGAAATTGCCTACAGCCTTACGTCGCGTCTGCAAAAAATGAGTCTGGTAAACTACCTCTGATGAACAGGGGTGGCGGCAGATAAAGGATACATGAATGTACCAGTTTTCCTACGCCGAAATCATGGAGGATGGTGTCGCAGACGCGAAGGATCGCGAGCGGCAGGCGTTGACAAAATCGATCGATCTACTGGTGGAGGCAAAGGATTCCTCTTCCCAGCGCCACACGATCGAAGCGCTTTTTTACACTCGACGGGTCTGGATCCGCTTCATTGAGGACCTCAAGCAGCCCGAAAACCAGCTGGCCATGGAACTCAGGGCAAATCTGATTTCGATCGCGATCTGGATTTTGAAAGAGTGCGAACTGATCCGGAAACGTCAGTCGACGAATTTCCAGGGTATAATTGACGTGACAACCATCATCAGGGATGGACTGAAATGAAAAGTACACTTCGAATCTCGCTGAAATCGGGCGAAAAGATTTTCATCAACGGCGCGGTTTTGCGGGTGGATCGCAAGGTGGCCCTCGAATTCCTGAACGATGTCACGTTCCTGCTTGAAAACCACGTCCTGCAGCCGGAGCAGGCGACGACGCCGCTCAGACAGCTTTATTTCATCGCCCAGATGATCCTCATCAACCCGGAAGGACGCGAACAGTCGACGAACCTGTTCCGCAAATCCGTGAGCATGCTGCTGAATTGCTTCCAGCATGAGGAGATTCTTGCCGAACTCAAGCGTATCGACGGTCTGGTTGCCTCGGGTAAGGCTTTCGAAGCGCTGAAGGCCATTCGTGGCCTGTACCCGACCGAGGAAAAGATCCTCAACAATCAGGAAATGACCCCCGCAACGATCGAGCAGATTCGCAAGGAGATCGCACCATGGCGGTAGATGCAGTCACGTCGGCAGCCTCTAACCCCTGGGCAAATGCCGGGGCGAGCAGCAACGACAAAAGCGCGGCCTCGCTTAACTACGACAGCTTCCTGAAGCTTCTCATCGCCCAGATGAAAAACCAGGATCCGACCAGCCCGATGGATGCCGGCCAGCAGATGTCGCAGCTTGCGAGCTTCTCGCAGGTTGAGCAGACGATCAAGACCAACACCCATCTGAAGAGCATGCTGCAGGCCGAAGCCCTGACGCGCGCTTCCGACCTGGTTGGCAAAACGGTCAAGAGCGCCGACGACAAGGTCACCGGCGTGGTAAAGGAAGTCGAAGTCTATTCGGACGGCGTCGTCGCCATCACAGAAGCTGGTGACAAAGTGCTGCTGCAGGCCGGTGTGACCTTCTCGAACGGTCCGATCGCGACTACACCTGATAGCGGCACCGATTCGGACGTGCCTGCAGGTTCCTGACATTGAAGAGGCGGCATGACGCCGCCTTTCCGGAATAAAGGATGCGACGATGAACGAGGCCGATGCGCTTGATATCATGCAGGCGGCAGTCTGGACGGTTCTCGTCGCGGCCGGTCCCGCCGTTCTCGCGGCCATGATCGTTGGTGTCGCCATCGCCTTCATCCAGGCCCTGACCCAGGTTCAGGAAATGACGCTGACCTTTGTCCCTAAAATCGTAACGATCATGATCGTTCTCGGCGTTGCCGCCCCGTTTGTGGGCGCGCAGATCGCCCTTTTTTCCAATCTCGTCTTTTCGCGGGTTCAGTCGGGCTTCTGACGCCCGTACCGTCTGGATGCCATCCTCGCGCAAGCTTCAGCGACTAGGGATAGGCTGAAGCATCGGGCTGAATTGCGTCAGCGATTTTAGAAAACCGGTGCCGCGGAACCGTGCGGCGGCTTTTCCGTCGCCCTTCTCATGAAGAGACAGGACGATTTTATGGCGCAACCACCAGTCATTTCCTTGCCCAAGGTAAGCCCGAGCATGCGGGATGTCGGTTTCGCATTGGGCATCGTGTCGATCCTCTGCGTGCTGTTCCTGCCCATTCCGGTCGTTCTGGTGGATGTCGGTCTGGCCTTTTCCATAGCACTTTCGGTCCTCATCCTCATGGTGGCGCTCTGGATACAGCGTCCGCTGGATTTCTCGTCTTTTCCAACCGTGCTGCTGATCGCGACCATGATTCGCCTGTCGCTGAACATTGCGACGACGCGTGTCATCCTTTCGCACGGCAACGAGGGGCCGACGGCGGCGGGCGGCGTGATTGCGGGCTTCTCCAGCCTCGTCATGTCCGGCGACTTCGTGATCGGTCTGATCGTCTTTCTGATCCTGATCACCGTCAACTTCATCGTTATCACCAAGGGTGCCACCCGTATCGCCGAAGTCGGCGCGCGCTTCACGCTGGATGCCATTCCCGGCAAGCAGATGTCGATCGATGCGGATTTGTCCGCTGGCATCATCGATGAAAAGGAAGCTCAACGCCGTCGCCGCGAGCTGGAAGAGGAAAGCTCGTTCTTCGGTTCGATGGACGGTGCCTCGAAGTTCGTACGCGGCGATGCGATCGCCGGCCTGATCATCACCGCGATCAATATTTTCGGCGGCATCATCATCGGTTACTTCCGCCACGGCATGCCGATCGGCGAGGCTGCCGATGTTTTCGTGAAGCTTTCGGTCGGCGACGGTATCGTTTCGCAGATCCCGGCCCTTATCGTGTCGCTGGCGGCCGGCCTTCTGGTGTCGCGCGGCGGCACCTCGGGATCGACGGATCAGGCCGTCATCAATCAGCTGAGCGGATATCCGCGTGCCTTGATGGTCGCAGCCATGCTGATGGGGCTTCTTGCCGTCATGCCGGGATTACCCTTCCTGCCCTTCACGCTTTTGGGCGGCATCATGGCCTTCGGCAGCTGGTATATTCCGCGCCAGGTCGAAGCGGAAAGCGCGCAGCGCCGCCAGGAAGAGGAGGACAAGGTTCTCCAGACCAACGAAGCGGAAAAGGACTCCGTCAAGCAGGTCCTCAAGACGTCCGAAATCGAACTTGCCCTCGGCAAGCAGGTTTCGACCCGCCTCCTCGGCGCGCATCAGGAACTGGCTTTCCGTGTCGGCAAGATGCGCAAGAAATTCGCGACCCAATACGGCTTCGTCGTGCCGGAGATCAAGGTCTCCGACGACATCATGATCCCGGAAAAGGCCTACCAGATCCGTGTCCATGGCACGACGATCGCGTCGAGCAATCTGCGCGTTGGCGATGTTCTTGTCGTGACGGGGGCAGGGCGCAAGCCGAGCATTCCGGGCGACGAAATCCGCGAACCCGCCTTCGGCATGCCGGCCGTTTCCATTCTCGAGACATTCACCGAGGATTTGAAGCGCGAAGGTTTCCACCCGATCGACAATGTCTCTGTGGTGCTGACGCATCTGAGCGAAGTCATTCGTAACAATCTGCCGCAATTGCTGTCCTACAAGGACGTCAAGATCCTCATCGACCGGCTGGACCCGGAATACAAGAAGCTTGCCGACGAAATCTGCTCGTCGCACATGTCCTATTCCGGCCTGCAGGCCGTGCTGAAACTGCTGCTCGCCGAACGTGTGTCGATCCGCAACCTGCATCTCATTCTGGAAGCGGTCGCCGAACTTGCCCCGCATGTGCGCAAGACCGAGCAGATCGTCGAACATGTACGGGTGCGCATGTCGCAGCAGCTCTGCGGCGATCTTGCAGACAATGGCGTATTGCGTGTGCTTCGCCTCGGCAACAAATGGGACATGGTCTTTCATCAGGCGCTCAAGCGCGATCAAAAGGGCGAAATCGTCGAATTCGATATCGATCCCCGCCATCTCGAGGAATTTTCCGAGCAGGCATCGAAAGTTATCCGTGAATTCATGGATCGCGGACTACCCTTTGTCCTTGTCACGTCGCCGGAAACACGGTCCTATGTGCGCATGATCATCGAACGACTCTTTGCGACCCTGCCGGTTCTCTCGCATGTGGAACTGGCCAAGGGGCTGGAGATCAAGATTCTGGGCGCCATTTCATGATAACCGACCCGCAAGGGACAATTATCGCATTGTTCCTTGCAATTTGCCGTATCGGCGCCTGCTTCATGACCATGCCGGGCTTTTCCAGTTCGCGCATCTCGCCGCAGATACGCATTCTCCTGTGCGTTGCGGTGTCCATGGCGCTTCTGCCGGTACTGTGGGATACGATCTATCCGAAAGTCTCCGGCGCAAGCCAGGGCGCCGTTGTCGGCCTCATCTTCACCGAGATCGTCATTGGCGCAATGTACGGGCTGATCGCGCGGTTTTATACGCTCGGCTTCCAGTTCACGGGCGCGCTCATCGGCGCATCCATCGGGCTTAGCGCTCCCGGCGGAGCGGATGCCGTTGAAGACGTGCAGGAAAACCAGATATCGAACTTCATCACCTTCGGTGGGCTCATGGTGCTGTTCATCCTGGATTTCCACCATATCGTCCTGCGGGCGCTGGTCGATTCCTACGCCACGACACCGGTCGGCGCGCTCATCAGCGGCCAGAAGATGCTGATAACCCTGACAGACACGCTGCGCGCCTCCTTTTCCATCATGCTGCGGCTTGCCAGCCCCTTTGTAATTTACGGTCTGATGTTCAACGTTGCGGTCGGCCTCATCAACAAGCTGGCGCCGCAAATCCCAGTCTACTTCATATCGACGCCTTTCGTTCTCGCGGGCGGTATTTTCATGCTTTACCTGTCGATCGCGGCCCTCATCCGGCAATTCGTGGATGGTTTCGGCCCGGTCTTCATCGGCTTCTGATCTGGAGAAAACGCCATGGCTTCGGACAAGCGTTCGGCCAAACTCAAGCGCCTGGTAACGGTCCAGCGCCACATGGAGAAAATGGCCGAGGTTGAACTGGCCGACACCACCCGCGTGCGTGCCGAAGTGGCGCAATCCATGGAGAACGTGCTTGACGCGATGAGTTCCATGGAGCCGGTCCACCAGACGTTCTCCAGGCACTATTCGGATCGTTACGGCCGCCTTGTCGTCAAAGATCGCCAGCTCTCCGGCGTGCAGCAATTGCAGGAAAACAAGGTGCTTAAGGAAAAGACCAAGGCCGACCGGCTGGAGGACAGGATGCATCTCGCCCGCGATCTCGAGGATCGTGAGGCCGACGACAATGCAATCTATGATCTGTTAGAAATCACGAACGCATCCCGGACACCAGCCTCCAGCAAGGTTGGCGATCCATAGTCTGTCCCGTTGTTGCATCGTTGGGCGTCCAGAGAGACGTGTTCAGCGGTGTTTCTTGATTGAGCGAACGCCCCGGTTTTAATGCCGCCCGTTCGTCA
Source organism: Rhizobium sp. SJZ105 (assembly GCF_007828365.1). Lineage (NCBI taxonomy): Bacteria > Pseudomonadati > Pseudomonadota > Alphaproteobacteria > Hyphomicrobiales > Rhizobiaceae > Rhizobium > Rhizobium sp. SJZ105. Next base: position 1,318,963 of record NZ_VIUP01000001.1, on the reverse strand, counting down.
GCTCGGGAGTTCTGGACGTGGCGATATCGGTTATAAGCGATCTGGTGATGGATGTGGTTCGCGCTGCGGACCCTCAGGAAGTGCAGGTCGCCCAGGAAAAATTGAAGGCGAACAAGGCGGCTTTCGCTGCGACGAGCCTTGCCGATTCGGGCAAGGGCTTTGGCGCTGCCATTGATATGCTTGACAGCGCCACCTCGAAGGCAGGTCTCGGCAATACCAACATCCGCTCTGCCCGTACCGAAGTTCCGGAAACATATCGCAAGTATGAGGCTTCCGTGCTTCAGACCTTCGTTGCCAACATGCTGCCGAAAGACAGCGAGGAGGTCTACGGCAAGGGCAACGCCGGCGAGATCTGGAAAAGCATGATGGCGGAACAGTTTGCCGACACGATTTCCAGAAATGGCGGCGTTGGCATTGCAGAACAGGCCTACAAGGATGCGTTGCGGAAAGCCGAGAGCAAAGGCATTACCGACGTATCCATGAATGACAAAGACCATAATGCTGCAATTCGGATGGTGGCGGAGTTCGAAAGGCAGGTCCTCGGCGTTTCCAATGATAAAACGGACGAGGCTTGAGCATGATAAATCATAACGAGGAGACAAGCATGGACCTTATGTCGAACGACCACCGCATCAAATCCGTTCTCGGCCGTCTTGAAATGATCATCGACAATGAGAATGACAATATCGGTAAGGACCCCCAGTTCGATTTCAAAGTCTCCAATGCCCATAAAAGCCGTTGCCTCTATGAGTTGACGATGTTGTTCCGCGATACCCCCCATGAGGAAATCGCCGCCGGACATCTCGATCAGGTGCAGGGCATCAAGTCCAAGCTCGCGACCAATGCCAGCCGCGTGGAGGCGCATCTGAATGCGGTTCGCGCTGTTGCGGATCTTCTCAAGACCGCGATCCAGGAAGCCGATACGGACGGCACCTATTCCCAGGAACAGTTCATGTACGGCGCAGCCTCCTGATGTTGAAGCTTCTTCTCACCGGCGTCTGGGTTTGCGCCGTCACGCTCGGCGCGGTGTATTTCTCCGTCCAGATGGCGACGGCCCCCTCGTCGGGAGATGAGGCGGGGGCGAAAAAGGCAAGTCTGCAACTGGTCAAAGGCGAAAGCATCACCATCCCCGTCATCAATGACGGTGGTGTGAACGGTTATTTCCTCAGCCGCATTTCCTTGCGTGTCGACAAGGACAAGATGGCGAAGATCGAACTGCCCGCAACGCAATTGATGACCGACGAACTCTTCACGCTTCTTGCGGGTTCTTCCATGGTCAACATCGCCAATATCTCCACCTTCGACCCTGATGTCTTCAAGCAGCGCATCCGAGAGGGGCTGAACAAGAAACTTGGAGACGAGGTGGTCGGGGACGTACTGATCGAGCAGCTCGATTATCTGTCTAAGGCCGATATTCGCGAGCAAAAGGGCAACGGCTCGCCCCGTTCGGTCAAGCTTGTCGAAGGCGAGAAAGTCGACACCGGAAAAGAAGCGGCCCCAAGCCACTAACGGCGGCGCGGTGCAGGCCACCGGTCTGGTTAATCGCCCCTTTCTATTTTCCGAAATATTCGATCGGTTGCCTTCAGGGTAAATTCAACCAGTACCTGTATAAACAGACCCATGAGCTGCCGTCCCGCAAACCATGCGCCGGATTGGCGGCGGTGGATTTGGCATTCGGGGGCTGGCATGAATTTCGCGGCAGATTTTGCGCGGACGGGATCGCAACGGAATATTCACGGACTGCGCGTCTGTGATCTGGACTGGAACGCGGCGCTGGAAATGGTCAGCGGCCAGGCTTCGGCTTGTGATGGCCACACGATGCTCTCGTTTCTTACCATCCAGAATGCCAGGCTGTCCCTCAAGGACATTGCTTACAGGCAGATTCTGGAAAGCTGTCTGCTTCTGCCGCAGGGCAGGGGGATGAATGCCGCCGCACGCGCCGAACACGGCAAGCCTCTGCCCGAGACCATCGATGGCGTTGCCTTCGTCATGGCACTTCTGACCTATATGGCGGTGCCGAAACGTATCGGCGTTGCGGGGGATGATGCAGCACAGGTCGGAGAGGTCCTCGCCAAGCTGCGCGCACATGCGCCCTGGCATGATTTCGTGATGCTGAACCGGGATACTTCGGGCGTGAAGGTGGATGTCGTGCTGGCGGGCATGCTTGCGGAAAACCAGGAGAAATGGCTGCATCGCAGCATCAATCGCGATGATGCGCGTCTCGTCATCGCGGTCGGTCCCCTGTTCAAGGTGCTGGCGTCCGAAGTGGCTGGCATGCCCGAAATCTTTCGCAAGCTGCATATGAGCTGGCTTTACAGCCTTTGCGCCGAGCCCTGGCACATCGCGCTCGGCAAGGGCTGAGGCGGGTCGGCAAGGCCCGCGTTAACCATTTGTTTGCCACGATCCTTTAACCTCCCGTAAGGTTTTGAAAGCCGCCTGTTGCGGGCGGCGCCGAGCGTGGCAGACGGCTTCAGATGGTTGATCACAGTCCCGATATGATGGCGACGCGCCCTGATGAGGATGGTGTTGCCGTGCCTGCGTCGCAATTTCGCAAACATTGTCTGCGGCTTCTGACAGCCGGTTGCGTAGCCGCCGCCACCGTTGTGGGGGCTGCACTTCCGCTGCTGCTCATCGATTCCGGTTTTCGCGGATATGTTTCGCAGGCGCATGTCGAGGTTACCCAGACCGGCTACGACGCACCCGATGCGGCACGCTTTCTTGCCATGGCCCGCCGCACCCTGCTTTCTCCTTCCGGTCTGGACCGTATAACGGGCGACCTCAAATTGAAGCCCGCCGACATGGTCGGCGTTCGCAATCAGGGCGAACTTGGCCTGCTTTTCGACCTTTTGACCGGGGCGGATACCCGTTCGCTTTCCCCGCGTGAAGCATTGAACGGTGCTGTGGGCGAGGCGATACGTCTGGAACTGACGCCGGATGAAAACACGCTGATCGTAACCTCGAAGGCAGCGACGCCGGAAACCGCGATGCGGCTTACGGATTATCTTTCGATGCGTGTCATGGCGGATGGCAAGGCCGGCACCATGACGCCCGCCATGCGCGAGACGGAGCGGGCGCGCACCCGGTTGGACGAGGCGGAAGCCGCCTTGAACGGTTTCCAGATGCGCCACGGCGAGACCGTCCTGGCGGAAGTGCAGCAACTCGAGCAGCAATTGCGCGACCTCAATGACAGCCTTGCGGGGACGACCCAGCAGCAGCAGTCGCTTCAGACGGATCTGGCGGTGGCCACCGGCCTCAAGCCGAATGACGTATTGTCAAAGCCCCTGCCGTCAGGCGCTGCTTTCTCTGTGCTTGAGGACATCAGGCAAAGACATGCAAGTGCCAGCATGGCGCTTTCAGGCGTCTCGGTCGATTACGGCCCGAAACATCCCCGCCGCATCGCCGCCCAGAATGCCGTAGACGCCGTGCAGGCGCTTGTCGCTCCCGCATTGCGTCAGCTGGTCGATGGCTTGCGCGCCGATGACAAGCGCGTCGCACAGGAAGTTGCAACCGCGAACGCCGAACGAACGAAACATCTCGACCGCCTGAGCAGCCTTGGTGTCACGCCCGGTGAATTCTCCAGATTGCAGGGTGAACTGGAAACGGCGCGAAACGCCTATCTTGAGGCGAGCGAGCGTCGCGACATGTCCTCATCCACCACAACCGCCGTTGAGACCCGCCTCACCAGGAAGGCCGGACCGGGCGAATTGTCGCGCGACCTCACACAAGCCGCTATGCTGGCAGGCGGTGGCGCGTTGCTTGGCCTGTTGGGCAGCCTGTATCTTCTGAGCTACAGTCGCCATGACGAGGAGGAGGCACTCGTCCTTGATGATGCGCATGTTCTGCCCTCCGAAAAAGCGCCTGAGCAATCGGGGCAGTTTCCCGAGTTCGAGCCGATCGAGCCGGATGTGTTCCATGATCTGGAAGAACTGGCCGCGGATAGCGAATTCGAGCCGGAGGCTGAGTTCGCGGACTATTACGCCGGGGCGGCGAACGATAGCGGATTCGATACCGATGACATTCCGCTGGACGAGCGTGTGCGGCAGGTTCTGATGGGCAACCGCACCGTCAGGAATACCCCCCAGACGACACCGGAGCTGCCGACCTTGCTCAGTGAAGCCCTTGCCGGGCATTTCGATCACGAGCAGGCCGAGGCCGAGGAATTGGCGGAATTGAGACGCGAGTTGGCGCTCTTGAGGGAGCGCCTCGCCGATTACGCCGAGCATCGCGACGACTACCGCAAAACTGCCTGACGAAGCTGCATTTTTGCTTGCATTCCTGCAAAGTCGGCACCATACGGGGCCAACGTAATCCAGCAGGAGCAGGACGCATGGCAGTTGTGATTGACGGAAAGGCAAAGGCGGCTTCGGTAACGGAGGCGGTCCGCAAATCGGCAGAAACGCTTGAGGCGGAACAGGGTGTGAAGCCCGGTCTCGCGGTTGTCATCGTCGGCAACGATCCGGCCAGCCACGCTTACGTGAATTCCAAAAGCAAGACAGCCAAGCAATGCGGCTTCAATTCCGTTCAGCACACGCTGCCGGAAGAAACAACTCAAGATCAGCTTCTGAAGTTGGTCGGCGAACTGAACGCCGATCCCTCCATCCACGGCATTCTGGTACAGCTTCCTTTGCCGAAACACTTCAATGCCGATGAGATCATCCAGTCGATCCTGCCCGAGAAGGATGTGGATGGCCTGAGCGTGCTGAACGCCGGCAAGCTGGCGACCGGCGATCTCGCAACCGGCCTCATCTCCTGCACGCCAGCCGGCGCCATGCTTCTGGTGCGCAGCATTCACGGCGAAGATCTTTCCGGCCTGAACGCCGTGGTCATCGGCCGCTCCAACCTCTTCGGCAAGCCGATGGGCCAGCTTCTCCTGAATGCCAACGCCACGGTGACGATGGCGCATTCGCGCACCAAGGATCTCGCCACCGTCTGCAAGACGGCCGATATTCTCGTGGCGGCGGTGGGTCGCGCGGCAATGGTGAAGGGCGATTGGGTAAAGCCCGGCGCGACCGTCATCGATGTCGGCATCAACCGCATTCCCGCTCCGGAAAAGGGTGAAGGCAAATCGAAGCTGGTCGGTGACGTCGCCTATGATGAGGCAAGCGCAGTCGCTGCTGCCATCACCCCCGTTCCGGGCGGCGTAGGCCCGATGACGATTGCCATGCTGATGGCCAACACCGTCATCGCCGCCTATCGCGCGCTTGGAAAGACCGCACCGAAGTTCTGAAATCGGTAGTTACTCTTTCGGAGCCGGTCCTGTGGAGGCGCGGACGACAAGTTCCGCCTTCCAGAGTTCCTGATGAGGTTCGGTCTGGTTAAGCTTGATCCGGTTGATCAGGCGCTGCCCGACACGCACCCCCGCCGCCCGCAAGGATGAGCGGGTGGTGGTGAGCGGCACCGAGAAATTGTCGGGCTTCAACAGCGGCAACACATCGTCATGGGCAATCAGCGAAATATCCTTGCCCGGTTTCAAGCCGCGCTGGTTGAGCGAGCGGATCACGCCGAGTGCCAATGCGGTACTCGCGCATACAATGGCGGTTGGTCGTTCCGGCTGTGACAACAGCGCTTCCATGCCGAGATAACCCTCCTCATCGGTCATGCTGCTGTGTCTTGTGTGTTCCGGGCGCAATGTCAGCCCATTTGCCGTCAGCGCCTTTTCCACCCCGAGACAGCGGCGGAAGGTGAAGTCGTAACCCTCCGGCCCGTTAAGAAGCCCGATCCGCTTGTGGCCAAGCTGAAGCAGCAGCTGGGTCGCATCGCGAAATGCGGCCTCATTGTCCACGTCGAGAAAGGGATAATCCTCTTCCACGCCGATGGAGCGGCCATGGACGAGGAAGGGCAGGGAAAGCGATTGCATCATGGCGATGCGGGCGTCGTTCTTCTTCATATAGGCGAGGTAGATGCCATCGACGCTGCCGCTCGCCGCCAGCCCCCGCAGGGCTTCCCGTTCCTTTTCCGGCTCCGTGGGCGTGATGACGAGGTGAAATCCGCTGCGAGCCGCTTCTTCGCCTAGACCGCTCAGGAATTCGCCGAAATGCACATCCGAGCGGTGGTGCTCGCCAACCGGCATGACCAGTCCAATGGAGCCGACCTTGCCGGTCGCCAACCGTTGCGCCGCGGCATTCGGGCGATATCCGGTCTTTTCGGCGGCTTCCATGACGCGGCGGCGCGTCTCTGCGCTCACCTCGGGATATCCGTTGAGCGCTCTGCTGACGGTTGTCTGAGAAATCCCCAGCAGTTGCGACAACTGTTTCAGGTTCATGTCTGTTTTTCCTCCATGCGCGCGCATCGGAAATGGCAAAAGCCTCTCCTCTAACTCCCAAAGCGCTTTAGTTTTTTACCAGTCCCTGCCGGTTTTCTCAATCGAAAACGATAGCCGCCTTTCCAAGTAAGTATGACTATTCATACGACAATGCGGCATGTCCAGCGAAACAGCCTCTTGACTCCTTCTCAATGACAATGAGATGAATAGGCAGCCAAAGCGCTTTGATTTATGGGAGATGCTTTGAGCCTTTTATGTGATGGGAGGTAAATCACATGCAGAAGACCTTTTTGGCGACGGCGGCTTCTATAGTGCTGCTGTCGGGTTCGGCCTTTGCCGCCGATCTGAAATTCGCGCCCGGTCAGGATGCCAAGTTCAACTGGAAAAGCTACGAAGACTTCAAGGCGGCCCATGCCGATCTGAAAGGTCAGACGCTGACGATTTTCGGGCCCTGGCGCGGTGAGGACGAGGCGCTGTTCCAGACGGTGCTGGCCTATTTCTCCGACGCGACCGGCGTGAACGTCCGCTATTCCTCCTCGGAAAACTACGAACAGCAGATCGTCATCGACACGCAGGCGGGTTCTCCGCCCAACATCGCCATCCTGCCGCAGCCCGGTCTTCTGGCCGATCTCGCCGCCAAGGGTTTTCTGGTTCCGCTCGGCGATGAGACCGCAAGCTGGGTTAAGGACAATTACGGCGCTGGCCAGTCCTGGGTTGATCTCGGCAGCTACAAGGGCAAGGACGGCAACAAGGCTTACTTTGCATTTCCCTTCAAGGCCGACGTGAAGTCGCTCGTCTGGTACGTGCCTGAGAACTTCGAGGAAGCGGGCTATAAAGTGCCCGAGAGCATGGAAGACCTGTTCAAGCTGACGGACCAGATCGTTGCCGATGGCGGCACACCCTGGTGCATCGGCCTCGGTTCCGGCGGTGCGACCGGCTGGCCGGCAACGGACTGGGTGGAAGACCTGATGCTGCGCACGCAGCCACTCGACGTCTATCAGAAATGGACGACGAACGAGGTGAAGTTCACCGATCCGGCCGTCGTTGCGGCAATCAATGAATTCGGCAAATTCGCCAAGAACGAAAAATATGTCAGCGGCGGCGTTGCGGCTGTGGCCTCCACCGACTTCCGCGACAGCCCGAAGGGTCTCTTCGACATTCCGCCGAAGTGCTACCTCCACCATCAAGCGTCCTTCGTGCCGTCCTTCTTCCCTGATGGTACCAAGGTCGGAACGGATGTGGATTTCTTCTATATGCCGACCTATGCCGCAAAGCCTGAACTCGGCAAGCCGGTTCTGGGCGCCGGCACGCTCGTCACCATCACCAAGGAAGCGCCCGCCGCCAAGGCTTTCGTCGACTTCCTGAAAACCCCGATCGCCCATGAAGTCTGGATGGCACAGTCCAGCTTCCTGACGCCGTATAAGGGTGTGAATGTCGATACCTATGCCAATGAGCAGATGAAGCGCCAGGGTGAAATCCTCACCTCCGCGACCACCTTCGGCTTTGACGGTTCCGACCTGATGCCGGGCAAGATCGGCGCGGGTGCATTCTGGACCGGCATGATCGATTTCGTCGGCGGCAAGTCGGCCGATCAGGTCGCTGCCGATATCCAGAAGGCCTGGGACGGCCTGAAGTAACCTCAAAAGAGCTTGGCCCGGCGGTGATGCCGCCGGGCCTTTGCCAACGGAACGGCCGTCGACCGCATAAAATCAGCGCGGCGCGGAGAGGATCAAGGGAGGGAACATGGCTCAACAACTCGTTTCTGCCATCGGCGTCATGGTGGCCGGCGTTTTTGCCTGCGCTGCCTATTATTGGCTATCCGACAAACTGTTGCAGGTAATCTTTCCCGTCCGCTCGGGAGACGTGTTGCAGGCATCCCGCAACCTCAACCGCCGCGCGTCGGTCAGGCCCTGGCTGTTCATCGGCCCCGCTCTTCTCCTTCTTCTCGTCTATCTGGTCTATCCCGTCATCGCGACGCTCATCCTCTCGTTCTATGACCGGACCGGCGCCGAATTCGTAGGTCTTGCCAATTATCGCTGGGCATTTTTCGATGCCGGCTTCAGGCAATCGATCTTCAACAACATCCTCTGGCTGGCCGTGGTGCCGGCCGCCTGCACCTTCTTCGGCCTCGTTATTGCCGTCATGACCGACCGCATCTGGTGGGGCAACATCGCCAAATCCATCGTCTTCATGCCGATGGCGATCTCCTTCGTCGGTGCCTCCGTCATCTGGAAATTCATTTACGAGTATCGCGCCGAAGGTCAGGTGCAGATCGGCCTCCTCAACGCCGTCGTCGAGTTTTTCGGCGGCAGCCCGGAGGTATGGATTTCCATGCCCTTCTGGAACAACTTTTTCCTGATGGTCATCCTCATCTGGATTCAGACCGGCTTTGCCATGGTCATCCTGTCGGCAGCGCTGCGCGGCATTCCGGAAGAGACAATCGAAGCGGCCGTCATCGATGGCGCCAATGGCTGGCAGATCTTCTGGAAGATCATGGTCCCGCAAATCTGGGGCACCATCGCCGTCGTCTGGACAACCATCACCATTCTCGTTCTCAAGGTTTTCGACATCGTGCTGACCATGACCAACGGTCAGTGGAACACCATGGTTCTCGCCAATCTCATGTTCGACTGGATGTTCCGCGGCGGCGGTGACAGTGGCCGAAGTGCGGTCATAGCGCTCGTCATCATGGCGGCCGTCACCCCGATCATGGTCTGGAACATTCGCCAGGCGAACCGCGAGATGGAGGGCCGCTGAGATGGATATCGTAAAACGTCTGCGCCGCGTCGGCCTGCCGCGCCTCATCGTCCATGCCAGCGTGCTGGTCGTCGTGCTTCTCTGGCTTCTGCCCACACTCGGTATTCTCGTAAGTTCCCTGCGCGACAAGGACCAGATCACCGTGTCGGGCTGGTGGACGGCCTTTTCCAGTTCCGAGCAGACCGCGGCGGTTCGCCTTGCCGACGCTGCCGTGCAGAAGCAGGACGGGAACCGCTACGTCATATCAGGTAATGTTTTTGAAAGCGGACAGGGGGGCAAGGTTGCAGCCTTCGGCGTTCGCGTGCAGGAGCCGACGGCCTTCAAAGCCGGTGAAGCGGCAGATATCGGCGACGGGGAAACGCTGCTCGTCAACACCGATGGCACCTATGAATACAGCAAGGCCTCAAGCTTCGAGGGCTCTCGCGGCAAGCGCGTCTATATTTCCGTCGCGACACCGCCGGTCTTCACACTCGACAATTATCGAACCGTCCTGACCTCCGAAGGCATCGGCCAGTCCTTCGTCAACTCGCTGACAGTCGCCGTGCCGGCAACCGTCATTCCGATCCTCATCGCCGCCTTTGCCGCCTATGCGCTGTCATGGATGAGCTTTTCCGGCCGCAATTTTCTGATTGCGATGGTGGTGGGCCTGATCGTCGTACCGTTGCAGATGTCGCTGATACCGCTCCTGAAACTCTACAACGAAATCGGCAATATCTTCGGCGTTCCGTCCAAGACCTATGCCGGTATCTGGCTGGCGCACACCGCCTTCGGTCTGCCGCTCGCCATCTACCTGTTGCGCAACTACATTTCCGGCCTGCCGAAAGAGATCATCGAAAGTGCGCGTGTCGACGGCGCGAGCGATTTCGAAATCTTCGTCAAGATCATCCTGCCGCTGTCCTTCCCGGCGCTCGCCTCCTTCGCCATCTTCCAGTTCCTGTGGACCTGGAACGACCTGCTCGTCGCCATGGTCTTCCTCGGCACGCAGAAGGATGAGCTGGTGCTGACCGGTGCTTTGAACGCGCTGCTCGGTTCGCGCGGCGGCAACTGGGAAATCCTCACCGCCTCGGCCTTCGTTACCATTGTCGTGCCGCTCGGCGTCTTCTTTGCCCTTCAACGTTATCTCGTGCGTGGCCTGCTCTCAGGCTCCGTCAAGGGAGGCTGATTATCCATGAACGCCCATACCAGACAGGATGAGACTATGACCGCTCCGGTGACTTCCGCTTTGACGCCCAACAAGGATTGGTGGCGCGGCGCCGTGATCTATCAGATCTACCCGCGCTCCTATCAGGACTCCAATGGCGACGGCATCGGCGATCTCAAGGGCATCACCGACCGGTTGGCGCATATTGCCGGTCTCGGTGCCGACGCCATCTGGATTTCGCCCTTCTTCACCTCGCCAATGAAGGATTTCGGTTACGACGTCTCGAATTATGTCGATGTCGATCCGATGTTCGGCACGCTTGCCGATTTCGACGGGTTGATCGCGGAAGCGCACCGTCTGGGTATCCGCGTCATGATCGACCTCGTCATGTCGCACACGTCTGACCAGCATCCGTGGTTCGTGGAAAGCCGCGCCAGCCGCAACAATCCGAAATCGGAGTGGTATGTCTGGTCGGACAGCAAGCCGGATGGCACGCCGCCCAACAACTGGCTGTCGATCTTCGGCGGCTCCGGCTGGCAGTGGGACCCCACCCGCATGCAATATTATATGCACAACTTCCTGACCTCGCAGCCGGATCTCAACCTGCATAATCCGGAAGTGCAGGAAGAACTGCTCAATATCACCCGCTTCTGGCTGAAGCGCGGCGTCGATGGTTTCCGCCTCGATACCATCAACTTCTATTTCCATGATCTGGAATTGCGCGACAACCCGGCGCTGGCGCCGGAGCGCCGCAACGCCTCCACGGCACCTGCGGTCAATCCCTACAATTTCCAGGAACATCTCTACGACAAGAACCGCCCCGAAAACATCGCCTTCCTGAAACGCTTCCGCGCCGTGCTGGACGAGTTTCCGGATATCGCCGCCGTTGGCGAAGTGGGCGACAGCCAGCGCGGACTCGAAATCGTCGGTGAATACACCTCCGGCGACGACAAGATGCAGATGTGTTACGCCTTCGAATTCCTGGCGCCGGATGCGCTCACGCCGCAGCGTGTTGCCGATGTGCAGGCGGATTTTGCCAGGGCCGCACCGGAAGGCTGGGCCTGCTGGGCTTTCTCCAACCACGATGTCGTTCGCCATGTCAGCCGCTGGGGCGAGCATGTCGAGGATAAGGATGCTTTCGCCAAGGTGCTCTCGGCGTTGTTGATGACGCAGCGCGGCTCCGTCTGCATCTATGAGGGTGAAGAGCTGGGCCTTACTGAAGCCGATATTGCTTTTGAGGATTTGCAGGACCCCTACGGCATTCAGTTCTGGCCGGAATTTAAGGGCCGCGACGGTTGCCGCACACCGATGGTGTGGGATGCGGGCCATGCGCAGGCCGGCTTCTCGACCTCGGACAAGACCTGGCTGCCCATTCCGGCCGAACACAAGCAGCGTGCCGTCAGCGCCCAGCAGGGCAATGAGGCATCCGTGCTGGAGCACTACCGCCGCTTCCTTTCCTTCCGCAAAAAGCATCCCGCTTTTGCCAAGGGCGGCATCGAATTCCAGCCAGTGGAGGGCGACGTGCTGAGCTACACCCGCACGCTCGGCAACGAAACCGTTCTGTGCCTCTTCAATCTGTCCGCGACACCGGCAAAGGCGACGCTGCCGGAAGGGAACTGGGAGGTTCTCGAAGGCCACGGCTTTGCAAACGGTGTGGACGGCAGAAGCGTAGAACTTCCGGCATGGGGCGCTTTCTTCGCCCGTTACGCCTGATAGAGCAGGGAGGAACAACCCATGACAAGTCTCGTTCTCAAGGATATCCGCAAATCATACGGGCAGGTAAAAGTCCTGCACGGCATCGATCTGGAGATCGAACAGGGCGAATTCATCGTTTTCGTCGGGCCGTCCGGCTGCGGGAAATCGACGTTGCTGCGCATGATTGCGGGTCTGGAGGAAATCACCGGCGGTGAGATGTTTATCGACGGCCAGCTGGTCAATGAAATCCCGCCCTCGCGTCGGGGCATTGCCATGGTGTTCCAGTCCTATGCGCTTTATCCGCATATGACTGTTTACGACAACATGGCCTTCGGCATGAAGATCGCCAAGGAAAACAAGCAGGAGATCGACCGCCGCGTCCGCGCCGCTGCCGAAATCCTGCAGCTGACGCAATATCTGGAGCGCTTGCCCAAGGCTCTTTCGGGCGGCCAGCGCCAGCGCGTCGCCATCGGCCGTGCCATTTGCCGCAATCCCAAGGTGTTCCTGTTCGACGAACCCCTGTCGAACCTCGATGCCGCGCTGCGCGTGGCAACCCGCATCGAGATCGCCAAGCTCAATGAGCAGATGGCAGACACGACGATGATCTACGTCACCCACGATCAGGTGGAGGCGATGACGCTGGCCGACCGTATCGTCGTTTTGAATGCGGGTCGTGTGGAACAGGTCGGCCCGCCGCTGGAACTTTATGAAAACCCCGCCAACCTCTTCGTGGCGCGGTTCATCGGCTCGCCCGCCATGAACATCATTGCGGCAAAAATTGCCGTAACCGGAGAGCGGACTTCGATCGAACTTGCCGGAGGCAAGACGCTGAACATCGTCGTTCCCACGCCTGCAACCGAGCAGGGCAAGGCCGCGAGCTTCGGTGTCCGGCCGGAGGATTTGAGCATCGTCACCGGCGACGATTATCTTTTCGAGGGAAAAGTCGCGATTGTCGAGGCTCTCGGTGAAGTGACCCTGCTTTATCTCGAAGCGCCCAAGGGGCAGGAGCCGATCATCGTCAAGGTACCGGGCATCGTATCCGTCGCCAAGGGTCAGACCCTGCGTTTTGCGGCACCGCAGGCAAAGCTCCATCTCTTTGATGCCGAGGGCAAGAACTACCGCAGATAGTTGCGGAGACAATGGCCGGTGAGCTTCAGGAAACATGCCCCGGAACGTCCCGTTCCGGGGTTTTTTCATGATATTTTACCGCTGTGGAAAAATGCCAAAAATGTTCCGTCTTCGGTCTGTTTAAGGTGACGCTGATATGAATTGTTAAAGACTACGTTTTAATCTTGGAGACGTTGAAAGAGCATGGAGGTCAGGGCGTGCAGAGCAGTGCGGGTGTTATCAAGAACAGTTACCTGACCAAGGAAGAATCCTTCATGTACGACCGCGAAGGCCGGTTTCGCATGGAAGACACCATGAATGCGGCGCGCATCGAATATACCGAGAAGGCCGTCATGCATATGGCCGCTCGCCGTTGCGACGTCATTCGCATTTCCCAGACCGAGGCCGTGCTGGCACTGCTGACGAAATACAATCTTCCGAACCAGTTCTATCTGGATATTCCCGACGCCCGCATCACCAAGATCGGCTGCGTTATGTTGCGCGTCAACGCCAACAACACCATCCACGTCCGTTTTCTGCGCATGTTGACGCAAAAGGAACTCGACCGCATTTTCGTGTTCAGCACACATCCGGCGCACAAGGACCGGAAGCTCGATATCCGGTCTTTCTAAGGAGCTGGAGAATCTCCGGCTTCAGGAAAGCCCACCCAGAACCGTCTGCTTCAGCTTCACATCCGGCACTTCCGCAAAGGCAAGATCGCTGCGGCCGAAATAGGATTTCTGGTTGGTGGCGGACCAGTCGTTGCAGACCAGTTTGTAGCGCTCTCTTGCGACCGGTTTTTCCGGCATGGCGTAAAGATAATCGCCGGTGCGGTCAGCAAGCGGAATGTCGCCGTCCTGATTGCAGCGCTTGAGGATTTGCGCAAGCGTTTCGCCATCCACTTCCGTCACCATCAGCTTGCCGTCGAAACGCAGCGAGGCGTTGAAATCGTAGCGGCGGATATCACCCCTTGGCAAACCAGCGCCGAAGGAGGTGTGGCCGATGAAGCCGACATCCGCGCCGGTTTTTGCGGCGATCAGTTGCGCCACACGGCGTCCGGCCTCGTCAACTGTCATCGCCTTTTCCGTTTTGCCGACAACCGCCTTCTCTTCTGCCGTCAGATGTTTGTCGAGCGTCTGTTCGATCAGGCCTTTGAGCGCCGGGGAGGAGGGGGCGTCGCTGTCGATGGCGACGGTCTCGATCGTCGGCGCCTTGCCAGCAGCTTCGATCGTCGCAATGGCCATGGAGGTGCACCATGAACCCGTGTGTACATAGCGCGTCGCACCCTGTTCATGCACGAAGTTCAGGTGATCGTGGCCGCCGACCAGCAGGGTGCCATCAGGCAGCAATTGCAGGATATCGCGGTCGGCAACAACACCGGCGTGGCTGAGAACGATGTTGATGGCCTCCGGCTTGACGATTGCCGGCAGATTCGCCTTGGCCCATTCCACAGGCTGTGGAATATCCAGCATCTCACGCGTCGCCTTCGGATAGGTATTGATCGCGTTGGTGGCAAGGCCCGCAACGACGACCGGCCGTCCGCCCATACTTACCTCCGCACTGGCCGGTGCATAGGGTGCGCCGCTGCGCTTGTCGATGATGTTGGACAGCACGGTGATGCCGAGCGCGCGGGCACGACGGACGAAATTGGCGAGGTCGTTATCGATATCCGGTTCATGGTTGCCGATATTGATGACGGTGGGCGCGAGCCTGGCGAGCGCCGAGAGGAACGTCCACTCGATTTCGCCGGACGACCGTGTCGCCACCGCATTGCCGGTTTCGAACAGGTCGCCGTTCAGAAGAATAATGTGGGGTGCCTTGTCAGCTGCGATGCGCATTTCTATGGCTGCTAGGAGCTGCCCGATGCGCTCATAGGCCGAATGCAGGTCGGAAATCACGATTGCACGCAGGGCCACATCCTGCGCCTCCGCCGGCGTTGCCACCACCATCAACGGCAGTATGGCGGTGCCAGCCATAAGCTTCAGCACGTCACGGCGTTTGCTTGAGAAAATCGTCATGTCTGGCCCCATCATCTTGAAATGCGTGATCGTCCCGCGGCTGGCTGAGAAGCCCCTATAGGGCGATCATCACAGCCGCATGACAAGTTTGGCGTTTAAGAGACGGGAAATAAAGCGGTTTCAGCGCGGGTTGTGCAGGTCATGCCAAGAGGGTGCGGAGGCGAGGCCGAATCCGGCCTTCGCCTCCGGGCGATCAATGGAACAGAACGCTGGCGCCCTGGTCGGCAGGGCCGACATTACGGCGGAACGGGGCGAAAAGTTCGCGGCCCATGCCCCATTCGTTGGCGGAAAGGTCGGCGCGCGCCGGTTCGCGCTTTGCCAGCTCTGCGGCTGGAACAAGCACTTCAAGCGTTCCGGAAATGGCGTCGAGACGGATGATGTCGCCATCGCGGATGAGCGAGATCGGGCCGCATTCGGAAGCTTCCGGCGTGACATGGATGGCGGCCGGCACCTTGCCGGAAGCGCCGGACATGCGTCCGTCCGTCACCAGCGCCACCTTGAAGCCGCGATCCTGCAGCACGCCAAGTGGCGGTGTCAGGCGGTGCAGTTCCGGCATGCCGTTGGCCTTCGGACCCTGGAAGCGGACGACAGCGATGAAATCGCGGTTGAGCTTGCCGTCCTTGAAGGCATCCTGAAGCTCCTGTTGGTCGTTAAAGACGATCGCGGGCGCCTCGATGATATGGCGTTCGGGCTTGACGGCGGAGATCTTGATGACCGATTTGCCGAGATTGCCGGTCAGCATTTTCAGACCGCCGGTCGGCTGGAACGGCGTTTCAATGCTGGCGAGAACCTTCGGGTCGTGGCTCTGCTCGGGAGAAGGCTCGCGGGTCACCGCGCCGTTTTCGTCAAGCTTTGCATCCACGGTGTAGGCTTCGAGCCCCTGTCCGAAGACGGTGCGGACATCGTCATGCACGAAGCCCTGTTTCAAAAGCTGCTTGATGAGGAAGCCCATGCCGCCTGCGGCGTGGAAATGGTTCACATCCGCAAGACCGTTGGGATAAACGCGGGCAAGCAGCGGCACGGTATCCGACAGGTCGGAAATATCCTGCCAGGTGAGGATGATGCCGGCTGCGCGCGCCATGGCGATCAGATGCATGGTGTGGTTGGTCGAGCCGCCCGTCGCGTGCAGGCCAACGACGCCGTTGACGATCGAGCGCTCATCGATCATTTCGCCCGCAGGCGTGAATTCGTTGCCCTGCGCGGTGATGGCGAGCGCCCGCTTGGCGGCCTCGCGTGTCAGCGCGTCGCGCAGCGGCGTGCCGGGATTGATGAAGGAAGAGCCGGGCATGTGGAAACCCATGATCTCCATCAGCATCTGGTTGGAATTTGCCGTGCCGTAGAAAGTGCAGGTGCCGGGACCATGATAGGATTTGGACTCCGCCTCCAGCAGCTCGGCGCGCCCAACCTTGCCCTCTGCATAAAGCTGGCGAATGCGGGATTTCTCGTCGTTCGGCAGGCCGGTGGTCATAGGCCCGGCGGGGATGAAGATGGAGGGCAGGTGACCGAAGGAAAGCGCTGCGATGACGAGGCCGGGAACGATCTTGTCGCAGACACCGAGATAGACGGCGGCGTCGAACATGTTATGCGACAGGCCGATGCCGGCAGCCATGGCGATGGCATCACGGGAGAATAGCGAGAGCTCCATGCCCGGCTGGCCCTGGGTTACGCCGTCGCACATGGCAGGCACGGCACCCGCGACCTGCGCCACGCCGCCGGCTTGCGCTGCGGCCTCGCGGATGATTGCCGGAAAGGTCTCGTAGGGTTGGTGCGCCGACAGCATGTCGTTATAGGCGGTGATGATGCCGAGATTACCAACCCGGTCGCCGGCAAGGAGGTCCTTGTCGGCGGGGGAACAGACAGCAAATCCATGCGCGAGGTTACCGCAGGAGAGAGTGGAGCGATGAACGCCCTTCGAAACCTGCAGCCGCAGCCGCTCTAGATAGGTCTCGCGGTAAGGCTTGGAGCGTTCGACGATGCGGGCGGTAATGGCCTGAATGCGGGAATCGGCGGACATGAGCGTTCATCCTGTTCGTTGGTCGAGAACCGGCGTTCCGGGAGATGAAGGACCGGTTATCGTGTTTTCGTCTTGTGTCGTCGGGCGCTGTCGCGGGGCCGCTTGCGCGGCAATCGCATCCAGTTATGGCGCCCAGTAAATATCCAGGGCGGTTTCTGCCCGGTTCAGCACGGCGCGGATCGGCATTTCGTCCTCATCCTCGCCCGACTGTGCTTTTTCAAGCGTCGCCTTTTTTGCTGCACCTTCGATGTGGAGCACCAGAAAACCTGCATCGTGAAGGCTGGAGAAGTTGAACGTCAACCGTTCTTCCCCCGCGGTTTCCGCCGCCATGGTCAAAACGCCGCGCGGTTCGTCAAGGTCGAGCGCTTCGTAGAGATTGTCGCCACCGGGAAAGAACGATGCCGTATGCCCATCCGTTCCCATGCCCAGCACGACGACATCGAAAGGATCGCAGATCGCCTCGGTCTTGACGGTCGCAAGCGTCGCTGCATCCTCAGGCGAGGCCGCGGGCTGGAACAGCGGCACGAAATAGGCCGCCTTCGCCTTGTCCTGCAACAGGTTCTCGCTGACCAGCCGGTGGTTCGAGCGCTCGCTTTCTGGCGGCACGAACCGTTCGTCAACCAGCGTCACGCTGATGTTGCTCCAGTCGAGATCATGATGGGAAAGCGCCTGGAAGAACAGCTTGGGCGTTGAACCGCCCGAAACGGCAATGCTTGCCGTTCCGTATTCTTTCGTTGCCGCGTCGAGACGCGCGGCAACATCCGCCGCCAAGGTTTTCGCCAGTTCAGCGGCTGTGTCGAAGACATGGATTGTTTCGCTCATACCCGCGCCCTCAGTCAGCGTCGTGCCAGGTGCGGCCGTCGCGCTCGATCAGTGCGATCGAGCCGCTCGGACCCCAGGTTCCGGCAGTATAACCCTGTACGCCCTGTCCCAGTTCTTCCCAGCTCTTGAGGATCGGATCGACCCAGTCCCATGCCGCTTCCACTTCGTCGCGGCGCATGAACAGTGTCTGGTTGGAGCGGATGGTATCCATCAAAAGCCGCTCATAGGCATCGGGGCTGCGCACATTGAAGGCTTCGGCAAAGCTCATGTCCAGCGAGACCTGACGCAGACGCATGCCGCCCGGGCCGGGATCCTTGATGAGCAGCGACTGCTTGACGCCTTCGTCCGGTTGGAGGCGAATGACCAGCTTGTTGGCTTCGATCTTGCCGGCCGCATCGTCGAAGATCGAATGCGGGATCTGCTTGAACGTGACGACGATTTCCGAAACGCGGGTCGCAAGGCGTTTTCCCGTGCGAATGTAGAAAGGAACGCCGGCCCAGCGCCAGTTGGCGATTTCGGCCTTGATGGCGACGAAGGTTTCCGTGTTGGAAACGCCGCCCTCCAGCTCCTCCAGATAACCTTTCACCGGGCCGCCTGCGGAAGCGCCGGCGCGGTACTGGCCGCGAACCGTCAGCTTTTCGACATTGGTGGTGTTGATCGGCTTCAGCGAGCGCAGAACCTTGAGCTTTTCGTCACGCACGGCTTCCGCGTTCATGGAAGCGGGCGGCTCCATGGCAACGAGGCAAAGCAATTGCAAAATGTGGTTCTGCACCATGTCGCGCAACGCACCGGCCGTATCGTAATATCCGGCGCGACCCTCAAGGCCGACAGCTTCTGCGACCGTGATCTGCACGTGGTCTATATGGGCGGAATTCCAAAGCGGCTCGTAAAGCGCGTTGGCAAAACGCAGTGCCATCAGGTTCTGCACCGTCTCCTTGCCGAGATAGTGGTCGATGCGGAAGATCTGTTCTTCTTTGAAGACGTGGCCGATGGTGTCGTTGAGTTCCTGCGCCGAGGCAAGGTCGCGGCCGATCGGCTTTTCGACGACGATGCGGGTCGAGCGCGTGATAAGCTTGTGTTCGCGGATCTTGTCGGCGATATCGCCGAAAATGCCGGGCGCAACAGCGAGATAGAAGGCGCGTATGCGCTCCTTGCCCTCATCGAGCAGCTTCTTCAACACGTCCCATCCGTTGCCGGATTTTGCGTCGACGGGAACGTAGAAAAGCCGGTTGAGGAACAGCGCAACCTGCGCATCATCATATTCGCCCGCCTTCAGATGCTCCTTCAGCGCGTCCTGCGCGAATTTGCGATATTCCTCATGGCTCATGACCGAACGCGACGCGCCGATGATGCGGGTCGGCTCCGTGAACTGGCCTTCGACCTGACGGTGATAAAGGGCCGGCAAAAGCTTGCGCTCTGCCAAATCGCCTGTGCCGCCGAAAACGACACAATCAAAAGCTTCAACAGGAATGATCTGACTGCTCATATCGATACTCTCGATCTTCAAGGGTTGGGGCATCCATAATCTAATCGATTTAAAAATGCCAGTCTCAGTTATGTGAAATTATGAATTTTGGTTTCACGGGTCGAAAACCCGTAGCGATTGTCATTGAGTGATGCCGGCTAGAAAGCAGGGTTCTTGAACAAGCCTTTGGCCGGCGGCGGAACGGAAAAAAAGAAAAAAACGACGATTGCTGCGATTTTCCCCATCCATGATCGCGGTGATGGCTCATCGACCTTGTGCGAGGCATCTATACTGTCCAGCAGCAGTCTTGCCTCATGCCGCTGCCACTCCGGCACCTGGATTTCCATGCCTCCGAAAGCGACCGTCAAATGCCAGTTCACGGAAACGATATGGGCCGAGGGCACGGTGGTGTGGATGCCATAGGCGCGCAGAAACGAACACGTCACGGCGGTTTCCGCCATCCCGTAACCGGTCGCAATCGCTACAAGCCTGTCGCTAGGTCTTTCCATAAGATCTCCAGAGGTGGGCGGATTTCCTAAAACCTGTCTCGCAACGCGTACCATGAGAGCGCCAGGAAAAGCAGCGGTGCCCGCAGCGATGCGCCGCCGGGGAACGAAGGAACCTTCAACCGCGCGAAAGCCGCCAGCATATCCTGTCTGCCGAGAACGAGATCGGCATAGAGCTTGCCGCAATAGTTCGACAGCATCACCCCGTGTCCGGAATAACCGCCGATGGAGGTGACCCCTGGCATGACTTCCCGCACGAACACCCGCCTTGGCAGGGTGATGCCGACGGAGCCGCCCCAGGAATGGGTGATCTCGACATTTCCGAGTTCGGGATAGATTTCCGCGATCTGCCGGCGAATATGGCTGGAAATGTCGCGCGGCGTATCGGCCGTATAGGCCTCGCGCCCGCCGAACAGCAGCCGGTTGTCGACCGTCTTGCGGAAATAGCGCACCACGAAACGGGAATCGGCCACGGCTTCCTTGCCGGGAATAATGTCGGGATAAGCGTCAAGCGGCGCGGTCGCGCCGATGAAGGAGCGGATGGGCATGATATGGGCCGCCGTCACCGGTTCCAGATTGCCGATATAGGCATTGGTCGCAATCAGCACCCGCGTTGCGGTCAGCGTGCCGGAGGGCGTTTCGATGATGGTCTTGCCGCCCGCCTGGCGTATGGATTTGGCGGGCGTCATTTCATGGATGCCGGCGCCCGCCTCTTTTGCGGCTTTCGCAAGCCCGACCAGCAGCTTCAGCGGATGGATATGGCCGGTGCCGGTATCGCGTGTGCCGCCGAAATAATGGCTGGAGCCGACACGTCTGCGTGCGTCCGCCCGCTCCATGTAGGAAATATGCGGATAGCCGTAGCGATTGTTCATCGCATCGACGCTTTTGCGGTAATCGTCTTCGTAAGCAGCCTTGTGCGCCACATAGAGCTGCCCCGGCAGATACTCCATGTCGATGCCGTGATCGCGGGCGAAGTTGAGGACGTAGTGCTTGGCATCCTCGGCGATATCGAACAGTACCTTGGACTGCTCGAAGCCGATCTCGTCTTCCATCTCGTCGGGAAACGAGCGCTGCCCGGTGCCAAATTGCCCGCCGTTGCGGCCGGATGCGCCGTCGCCGAAACGATGCGCCTCGATCAAGGCGACGGAGACACCGTTGGCGGCAAGATTAAAGGCGGCCTGAAGCCCGGTATAGCCACCGCCGACGACCGCGACGTCCACTGCTTTCGACCCGTCGAGCGCCGGATATTGCGGCCGCTCCTGGGCGCTTGCCTGATACCAGGAAATCCCCGGCGCTATCGGGCTTTGCCACGTCATGCTTCAGACCTCACACGTTGAGAAGCAGGAATTCCCGCTCCCATGGGCTGATGACCTGCATGAATGTCTCGAATTCCCCGCGCTTCAGGCCCGCATAAAGGCCGACGAATTCATGGCCGAACACCCGCTCGAACTGTTCTTCGCCTTCCAGCAGCGCCACGGCTTCCAGCAGCCCGCGCGGCAGGTCGATGGAGCCTTCATTGGCCGTATCGGCGGTCGGTTCGGTCGGCTCGATATTGTTGACGATGCCGAGCCAGCCGCAGGCAAGCGAGGCGGCAAGCGCGAGATAGGGATTGGCATCCGAACTCGGCAGGCGGTTTTCGACACGCCTTGCCTGCGGGCTGGAAATCGGCACGCGGAAAGCCGTCGTCCGATTGTCGTAACCCCAGGCATTGTTGACCGGGCAAGCCATGTCAGGTGTCAGGCGGCGATAGGAATTCACGTAAGGAGCAAGCATCACCAGCGCGTTCGGAACATAACGCTGCATGCCGCCGACGAAGGCGAAGAACTCCTTGGACGGGCCGCCGTCCTTGTTGGAGAAGATATTGCGGCCGCTGTCGATCTCCACCACCGACTGGTGGATATGCATGGCCGAACCCGGCTGGCCCTGCATGGGCTTGGCCATGAAGGTGGCGTAGATGCCATGCTTCAATGCTGCTTCACGGATAGTGCGCTTAAACAGGAACACCTGGTCGGCAAGTTCGATCGGATCGCCATGGCGCAGGTTGATTTCAAGCTGGGCCGGGCCTTCCTCGTGGATCAGGGTATCGATCTCGAGGCCCTGTTTTTCGGAGAAGTGATAGATATCGTCGATCAGTTCGTCGAACTCGTTGATGCCGGCGATGGAATAGCTCTGCCCACCGACAATGGAGCGTCCGGAGCGGCCCTTCGGCGGATGCAGCGGATAGTCAGGGTCGTCATTCATGGCGACCAGGTAGAATTCGATTTCCGGCGCGACGACCGGCTTCCAGCCTTTCTCTGTGTAAAGCGAAAGCACGTTTTTCAGCACGTTGCGCGGCGTATAGGGAACGAAATTACCCTCGGCATCCACGACATCGCAGATCACCTGCGCGGTCGGGTCGCTTTCCCATGGCACCACGGACAGCGTGGAAAGATCAGGCACAAGCTTCAGGTCGCTGTCGCGCGGCTCATAGCGGAAGTTTGCCGTCTCATCCGGATATTCGCCCGAGATCGTGTGGCGATAGAGGGCGGAGGGCAGGGCAAGCGAGGTGTCGCCCGTAAATTTCGCCGTCGGCATCATCTTGCCACGCGCAACCCCGGCAAGATCGGGTGTTATGCATTCAATATCCTCGATACCGCGCGCCCTCAACCATTGCGAAGCTTCGCGCCAGGAGGAAACGCCACGGGTAGAGGAAAGGTCGAGGGGAGGTTTCTTTGCCATGGTTGCCTGTTTCTTCGGGCGGAGCATGGTTTTCTTCGGGGGCATGTATCACCGGGTCTGTGTTTCGACTGGCGCCATCATAACCGGAGTTTGGCAATTGGCGAGGGGGAAAGCGCCATTGACAACGGGCGACACTTCGAAAAGAGGAAAGGGAGAAGCAAACGGAAAACAACTATGGCAGACAAATGTGACGTGCTGATTTTGGGGGCGGGGGCTGCCGGCATGATGTGCGCCATCCGCGCCGGCCAGCGCGGCCGCTCCGTCATCATCCTCGACCATGCCAAGGCGCCGGGCGAGAAAATCCGCATCTCCGGCGGCGGCCGCTGCAATTTCACCAACATCCACGCCGGGCCGAAGAATTATCTCTCCGCCAACCCGCATTTCGCCAAATCCGCACTTGCCCGTTACACGCCGCGCGATTTCATCGCTCTGGTCGAAAAACATCGTATCGCCTGGCATGAAAAGACGCTTGGGCAGCTGTTTTGCGACGATAGCGCCAAGGACATCATCCGCATGCTGCTTGGCGAAATGCAGGCTGCAAAGGTGAAATTGAGGCTCGAAACCGCTGTTTCTGATGTCGCATATGATGGCGGCCGGTTTCGCGTGACGACCTCCGGCGGCGTCATCGAGGCGGAAAGCCTTGTGGTCGCAACGGGCGGCAAGTCGATCCCGAAAATGGGTGCGACGGGTTTTGCCTACCAGATCGCCGAGCAATTCGGCCTGTCGCTCATCGAGACGCGCCCCGGCCTCGTGCCGCTGACGCTTGATCCTGCGGCACTGGAAAGGCTGAGCCCCCTTGCCGGTGTTGCCGTGCCAGCCGAAATTTCCCATGGCAAAACGGCTTTCAACGAAGCACTGCTGTTTACCCATCGGGGCCTAAGCGGCCCCTCAATCCTGCAAATCTCCTCCTATTGGCGGGAGGGCGATACGATCCGCCTGAAACTGGAGCCTGCGCGCGATATCGTCGCCTTGCTAAAGGAAGCGAAACAGAAGAACGGCCGCCAGTCGGCCCAGACCGCTCTTGCGGAAATCCTGCCGAAACGGCTGGCGCAACATGTCGTCGAAAAATCGGGGCTGACCGGCAACCTTGCCGATATGTCAGACAAGGCTCTGGCGACCCTGGCAAATGAGGTGCAGGACTGGCAGATCAAGCCAGCCGGTTCCGAGGGGTATCGCACAGCGGAAGTCACACTTGGCGGCGTGGATACGACCGGCCTCGATTCCCGCAGCATGGCAGCGAAAACCTTGGCCGGGCTCTATTTCATCGGCGAATGTGTTGACGTGACCGGCTGGCTGGGCGGTTATAATTTCCAGTGGGCCTGGGCCTCCGGTCAGGCAGCAGGTGAATTCGCCTGAAACCGCTCGTATTAACACCTTGTTAACAGGCACGGAGTCATCCTGACAGAATGCCAGCAAAGCCGAATCTCGTTGTGGTTCCGCTGTACATGATGTCATGCTGGAGGCTCTTAACAGGGCATGGGTCGGTTGAGTTTTTCGTCAGGAGCCCGCGCATGAACAGATCCGCACATCGCCGCCCTCGCGCCATTGCCATCGCCCGCGCCGAAAGCGAGAGCAGGCAGTTGGCCTTTCGCCTGACTGCAATCGCAGCCGGTGCCGTGGCTGCCCTGATCGCCCTTTTTTATTAAGGTCAGGCTCTTCGCTTTCGCCCTTGCAGCAACCGCGGTAAACAGCCGCCACGGCCAGGATGCCTCGGCCATATCGGCATAGAATTTCTCTTCCTGCCGGATGGCTTCCCGCCGCGTGCGCGGCGTCTGGTTTTCGATGATGGCCAATGCTGAATAAAATACGTGCATGTCACTCTCCATGTTGCGGAGGGCCATGATGCACGCCGTTTTTTGTTTTATCTGCGCAAGAAAATGCGCTACGTTTTTCATAAATGAAAAACGTCACTTGGGACTCATACCAACTTTTCCTCGATGTGTCACGCAGCGGCGGCCTTACGGGTGCTGCGGCGCTGACGGGTTTGAGCCCTGCGACTATCGGGCGACGCATGATCGAACTGGAAGAGCGTATCGGCAAGGCGCTGTTCCAGCGCAGCCAGACGGGATACGCGTTGACACCGGGAGGCCGCGCGCTGTTTGACCGCCTTCAGGCGATGGAAAACGCCGCAAAGGATATCGAGGGATGGCAAAAGGCGTCGTCGACCTCTTCCGTCGTGCGCATTGCCGTCGGCACCTGGAATGCCTGGCTGCTTGCAGTAAATTTCTCCGCCATCTGCACGGATCGCGACGATTTCCGCATCGACCTTTTCATCGCCGAACAAAGGGCGTCTTTGGCGCACCGTGAAAACGACATCGGCATTCGCGCTTTCGAGCCCGAGGAACGCAACCTCGCTGCCATCAAGACGGGGGAGGTGGCCTATGCGCCCTACAGGTTGCGCAACGCCGCCAGCTCCGTTTCAGACCGGTGGTTGGCGGTGGCGGAAGAAAACGCCATTTCCGCCTACCTGCGCTGGCCGCATGAAAACCGTGGTAATGAGATCGTGGTGACGGTTAGCAGGCCGACGGCACTGCTCGATCTGGCACTGGCCGGAGCAGGGGTTGCCGTGCTGCCGTGTTTCGTGGGCGATGCCGATGCGCGGCTGATGCGTGAGGGTGACGAAATCGAAGCGCTTCGTCACAATCAGTGGATCGTCATGAACAATGACGATCGCCACCGCCGTGATATCAGGACGGTGGCGGATCGGATGACCCGTCTAATCAAGGGGCATTCCGATCTTTATGCCGGGCGCAAGAGCCGCCCCATACGAGGGGATTCACCTTAGATTGTGCTACTAATATTTATTTATTTTTAGTTGCACTCCGGCCTGAATGCCTTTAGGTTGTTTTTTGTAAATATAACCCTTTTAGGTTGAGGCCGCCATGATAATTTCATCATCCTATGTAAATGCGATGTCCGCAGCAGGTACACCGGAAGAAGCAGCAAAGCTCTTTTATGCAGCAGTCAGCAAAGGTCTCGCCGCAGTCGTCGCCGATGCTCTTTCGCAATCTGTTACGTCGATTGCGCCGGCAGCAGCGGGAACCAAGATCGCAGGCTGGGAAAAGCTTGTGGGAGGCGTAGCGATGCATCTCGCTTGGGAATCTCCGGCCATTCTCAACCCAATTCCCCTGACGCAACTCGCCTGCTTCGCTCCCTATGCAGCTCAGCTCCAGGGGGGTGCCGAGGCGATGGGCGTCAATGTAAGCATCGGCGTTTCCGTATCGGCAAGTTTCTAAGGACGCCACGTCGTATTGTTTGGATTGAAGACCGGAGCATCGATCTCGATGTTCCGGTCTTTCGTTTCACGCAGCAGCACTTCCCTGCGCGACGATGACCGGGATCAGAAGATCGCCCCAGTTGCCGCCCCCGCCGTGATGGCGGGCTGAGCGGACGAGTTCAACGGAAACACCGGCCTCAACTGCCTTCATGACGGCCTGATTGAGGCGGTGCAGATCGTTGGCCAGCATGCGGATGGCGACCTGTTGATCCTGCGTCATGGCGGAGGACTGCTCCTCGGCGCGTTCCTTGACGTGGGTCTTGATGGGGTTATGGGCATTCATGGCATTTCTCCTCTCTTTATTGGTTGGGGTTCTTGATGCGATTTGCAAGCCCTTCCCGTTCAAGGGAAGGGCAGTTTTCCAGTTTATTCCGCCGCCGGGCGGAACTGGTCGTGCTCGGTGGATTCCTGCATCGCGGTGGTCGAAGACGTGCCGCCCGAGATTGCCAGCGACACGGCGTCGAAGTAGCCGGTGCCGACTTCGCGCTGGTGTTTGGTGGCGGTGTAGCCGTTAACCTCGGCCGCGAATTCCGCTTCCTGAAGCTCGGAATAGGCCGCCATCTGCCGCTCCTTGTAGCCGCGCGCCAGTTCGAACATGCCGTAATTCAGCTGGTGGAAGCCGGCCAGCGTGATGAACTGGAACTTGTAGCCCATCGCCCCGAGTTCGCGCTGGAACTTGGCAATGGTCGCGTCGTCGAGGTGCTTTTTCCAGTTGAACGACGGCGAGCAATTGTAAGCGAGCTTCTTGCCGGGATGCACCTTGTGCACGCCCTCGGCAAACCTGCGCGCCTGCTCGAGATCTGGCTTGGAGGTCTCGCACCAGATCAGATCGCAATAGGGCGCATAGGCCACCGCACGGGCGATGCAGGGTTCAAGACCGTTCTTCACCTGATAGAAGCCCTCGACGGTGCGTCCGGCATCGTAATCAACGAAGGGCTGGTCGCGCTCGTCAATGTCAGAGGTCAAAAGCTTGGCTGCCTCCGCATCGGTGCGGGCGATGACCAGCGTCGGCACGCCCATGACGTCGGCTGCAAGTCGTGCCGCCGTCAGGTTGCGAATATGCGCCGCCGTGGGGATCAGAACCTTCCCGCCGAGATGGCCGCACTTCTTTTCAGATGCCAGCTGGTCTTCATAGTGAACACCGGCTGCACCGGCCTCGATGAATGCTTTCATGATCTCGAAGGCGTTGAGCGGTCCCCCGAAACCTGCTTCCGCATCGGCAACGATCGGCGCGAACCACGTGTCGACCGAAAGGCCCTTGCCCTCTGCCGTCTCGATCTGGTCTGCCCGTTGCAAGGTGCGGTTGATGCGCTTTGCAAGCTCTGGCGCCGCATTGGCGGGGTAGAGCGATTGGTCCGGATACATGGCGGAGGCCGTGTTGGCATCTGCCGCAACCTGCCAGCCGGAAAGATAGATCGCCTTCAGCCCGGCGCGAACCATCTGCATGGCCTGGTTGCCGGAAAGCGCGCCGAGCGCATTGATGAAATTCTCTTCGTTGATCAGCTTCCATAGCCGGTTGGCACCCATCTCGGCCAGCGAATGGCGGATTTCAACGGAGCCGCGCAGCCGCTCCACGTTGGCGGCGGTATAAGTGCGCTCAATGCCGTCGAAGCGTCCCTGCGGTGCGCCCGGAACAAGTTTGTAAAAATCCGTCATACTTCTCTCTCCCATGACAAATGCAGTTTCAGAAACGTGCTGTCTTCAACTGTGTGAAGCGCCGTTCGATGTGACTACATTTACATTTTCATGAGTTTGAGCGCCAGAACAAACATAAAAACAGTGACTTGAAAGAGGTTATGCTGTAGTGTGCATGACAGGGTGGAGCTGTAAAATTGTAAATTTTGTAAAAGTCTCATGCCCGGCGATTTTGTAACAGACTTGTATGAGTCTTTCGATGTGAGGTTGAGGCTGTGTCGGAAAACAAGATTTTTGCTGGCCCGCGCGTACGTCGTATTCGCAATGGTCTGGCCCTGACGCAAACGGCCATGGCCGAGGCGCTGGCAATCTCGCCTTCCTACCTCAATCTCATCGAGCGCAATCAGCGGCCGCTGACCGTGCAGCTGCTCTTGAAGCTCGCTTCAGTCTACAAGGTGGATCTGGACGACCTGCAAGGCGAGAGTGCCGGTTCCGCCGGGCAATTGCGCGAGGTCTTCGCCGATCCGCTCTTGGTGGGCGAGGTGCCGTCGCCGCAGGAGCTGATCGAGGTGGCAGATGCCGCGCCCAATGCGGCAAGTGGCGTCGTCAAGCTGTACAGGGCGTATCGGGAACAGGCGCAGCGCCTTTCCGACCTCTCGGATCTTCTGGCGCGCGAAGGGCATGAGACGGCGCTTTCCTCCACCCGACTGCCGATCGACGAGGTGCGGCACGTCTTTGAAAACCGGCCGGCCTATGTCCATTTCATCGATGTGGCGGCAGAAGAACTGCACAGGCAATTGTCGGCGGGCGAAGATCTCGCCGCGGGCCTTCGCGCATGGCTTCAGAAAAACCACGGTATCGTGGTCAGAACTCTGCCGGTCCATGCCATGCCCAATCTGCGGCGGCGTTATGACCGCCATTCCATGCGGCTGTTTTTGTCCGAGCGCCTGTCGCAGCCGGATCAGCTCAGGGAAATGGCGATGGAAACCTGTCTTCTGGCGCTTCGCGACGAGATTGGCGCGGAGCTGGAGACGCTTGGCCTGAAGGGGGAGGAGGCGCGGCGCATCGCCCGCTTCGAGCTGGCGCGTTATGCCGCCCACGCCCTGATGATGCCCTATGGTGCGTTTTTGAGTGCCTCCCAGCGCGCGAAATACGATCTCGATGTCCTGCGGTCGCGCTTCAATGTGTCGTTCGAGCAGGCCGCCAACAGGCTCGTCAGCCTGCAACGGCCGACGGCTGCGGCAATCCCGTTCTTTTTGATGGAGACTGACAATGCCGGTAACCGTTTCCGTCTTGCGGGCGCCGGTGGTTTCCCGAGGGCACGGTTTGGTGGCCTCTGTCCGCGTCTTAATATCCACGCAGCTTTTGCCCAGCCGGGGCAGGTGTTGGTGGAGCCGGTGGAGATGCCTGACGGTGACGCCTTCCTGACTGTGTCGCGCACACTTGAAGGCCCGCAGGCCGGTTTCGGCGAAAGGGTGCGGCGAACGGCAGTGCTTCTGGGCTGCGATCTCGCCCAGGCCGGGGAGACGGTCTACGGGGCTGCCGGCGCAGGTGGGCCGACCATTGCCATTGGTCCCTCGTGCCGGCTGTGTGAAAGGCAGGGCTGTCTGTCGCGGGCGGAGGCCCCGCTGACGAGGCCGCTCGGCCTGGACGAAATGGTGACCGGTCTTAGTGTTTTCGACTTCCAGTAGAGGTTTCGCATCACTTTTTTTCCGGTGGAACACATTCGGTTGAAAATGCTGTGCTGCACATTTCCCGCTTGCTCCCTTTTGTTTTCCTTTCTAGTCTCACTAAAAAAGGGGATCACGCTTCCGTCACGAGGATGCGTTAACAGGAGAAATCATGAAAAACCGTTCGCTCCGTTTCACTTTGGCTCTCACGACGGCGCTCGTTGCTGCAGGCTCGGCAATGGCCCAGGAGAAGGTCGTTCACGTCTTTAACTGGTCGGATTATATCGACGAATCGATCCTCACCGATTTCACCAAGGAAACCGGCATAAAGGTCGTTTACGATGTATTCGACAGCAACGAACTCGTGGAAACGAAGCTTCTGGCCGGCAGCTCCGGCTACGACGTGGTGGTGCCGACTGGCCCCTTCCTCGCCCGCCAGATCAATGCCGGTGTTTTCCAGAAACTCGACAAGTCCAAGTTGCCGAATCTGAAGAACATGTGGCCGGATGTCTCCGAGCGTCTGGCGAAATACGACCCCGGCAACGAGTATGCCGTGAACTACATGTGGGGCACAACAGGCATCGGCTATAACGTCGCCAAGGTGAAGGCGGCTCTCGGTGATGTTCCGGTCGACAGCTGGGATATTCTCTTCAAGCCGGAAAATGCCGAAAAGCTTAAATCCTGTGGCATCAATATTCTCGATGCATCGGACGAGACCTTCGCCATCGCGATGAATTACCTCGGCAAGAACCCGGACAGCAAGGAAACGGCCGATCTGGAAGCGGGCGGTGCCGTCTATTCGAAGATCCGTCCCTTTGTGAAGACCTTCAACTCCTCCGCCTATATCGACGAGCTGGCAAATGGCGACAGCTGCATCACGATCGGCTGGTCGGGTGACATTCTTCAGGCGAAAAAGCGTGCCGAAGAAGCCAAGAACGGCGTCGAGGTGAACTACGTCATCCCGAAGGAAGGCACCTATATGTGGTTCGACAACCTTGCCATCCCGGCGGATGCCAAGAATGTCGAGGAAGCTCACACCTTCATAAATTACCTGATGCGCCCGGAAGTCATCGCCAAGGCGTCCAACTATGTTCAGTATGCGAACGGCAACCTTGCCTCGCAGGCGCTGATGGATCCGTCGGTTGCCAAGAACCCGGCGGTCTACCCCAATGCCGAGACGATGAAGAAGCTCTTCACCATCTCACCCTACGGACCGAAGGAACAGCGTGTCTTGAACCGTGTCTGGACGCAGATAAAGACCGGTAGCTGATAGCTCCGCGCGCTGGTTGAGAAACGGCCGGCGGGCCTGTTTCTCTGATACCTTGCCGGCAGGTCACGCAACCTGCCGGCGCTGCCCGCCTCATGGCATCGGACCGAAAAGTGTGACGCGGTTTTCGGGAAATCCGATGCTCAAATCTACAAAATCAACGGGATTTGAGGGTAGGGTGAATGGCGAAAACTCTGGGGCCGGTCAAACGCAAATTTAGCCCTTGGGACAATCCCGATGCGGTTCCCTTCATCCGTTTTGAAAACGTCACCAAGCGGTTTGGCGATTTCGTCGCCGTCGATAATCTGACGCTCGATATTTACGAACGGGAGTTCTTTTCGCTGCTCGGTCCTTCCGGCTGCGGCAAGACCACGCTGATGCGCATGCTGGCCGGTTTCGAGGAACCGACCAATGGGCGTATTCTCCTCCAGGGCAAGGATATTTCCGGCGTGCCGCCCTACAAGCGCCCGACCAATATGATGTTTCAGTCCTACGCCCTTTTCCCGCATATGTCGGTGGAGAAGAACATTGCCTTCGGTCTGGAGCAGGACGGTCTGCCCAAGGCAGAAATATCCTCGCGGGTCGAGGAAATGCTGCGGCTCGTCAAGCTCAGCGAGTTTGCCAAGCGCAAGCCGAGCCAGCTTTCGGGCGGCCAGCGGCAGCGCGTGGCGCTTGCCCGCTCGCTTGCCAAGCGGCCGAAGGTGCTTTTGCTGGATGAACCGCTCGGTGCGCTCGACAAGAAGCTGCGCGAGGAAACCCAATTCGAGCTGATGGACATCCAGACCAATCTCGGCCTCACCTTCCTGATCGTCACCCATGACCAGGAAGAGGCAATGACGGTGTCGGACCGGATCGCGGTCATGGACAAGGGCATTGTGGTGCAGGTGGCAACACCTGCCGAGATCTACGAGGCGCCGAACAGCCGTTACGTGGCGGATTTCATCGGCGACATCAATATTTTCGACGCCAATGTCGTCACTAACGCGTCCGATATCGGCAAGCCGGGACTGGTGACACTCGATTGCGACGGGCTGACAGTTGCGGTGGAGCAGGAATGCGCCGCTGTCACCGGAAGCCGGGTTTCTTTCGCCATCCGCCCGGAAAAGGTCCGCATCTCGCTCGATCAACCCACCGACAGTGCCGTCAATTCCGCTTATGGCGAAGTCTGGGATATCGGCTATCTCGGTGACTTCTCGGTGTTCATCGTCAAGCTTGCCGATGGTCGTGTCATCCGTGCAGCGCAGGCGAATGTCTCGCGTCTCGTGGATCGCCCGATCACCTTTGGCGATATGGTGTGGTTGAACTGGAAACAGGATTCCGGTCTTGTGCTAACGCACTGAGGGAGGCTTTTATGGCGATCACCACTCCTGAAAACCGGCAAAGTCCCTGGCGATGGCTGGTCGTCGCGGTTCCCTATTTCTGGCTGATGCTGTTTTTCGCAGCGCCCTTTTTTATCATTTTCAAAATATCGCTTTCGGATACGGCGATATCCATGCCGCCCTATACGCCAGTCTTCGAAGGGTTTTCGAAGCTTGGCGCGTTCTTCTCGCAGCTGGATTTCGAAAACTACCTGTTTCTGACGGAAGACCCGCTTTACATCGACGCCTATCTCTCGTCGCTGCGCATCGCATTCATCTCCACCTTCCTGCTGTTGCTGATCGGTTATCCCATGGCTCTTGCCATGGCGCGTTCGCCGTCATCCATCCGCCCAACGCTGGTGATGCTGGTCATCCTGCCGTTCTGGACCTCGTTCCTGATCCGCGTTTACGCCTGGATCGGTATTCTGAAGCCCGAAGGTCTGCTGACGGTGCTGTTCCAATGGCTCGGTTTTCTGGGGCCGGACCAGCAGGTCAATATCTTCCGCACCGAGACGGCGATCTTCATCGGAATCGTCTATTCCTATCTGCCGTTCATGGTGCTGCCGCTTTATTCGGCGCTGGAAAAATTCGACAATACGCTTCTGGAAGCGGCGGCCGATCTGGGTTGCCCGCCCTGGAAAGCCTTCTGGAAGATTACCTTCCCGCTGTCGCTTCCGGGCGTGGTGGCCGGGTCGATGATCTGTTTCATCCCGATAACCGGCGAATTCGTCATTCCCGATCTGCTTGGCGGTGCGCAGACGCTGATGATCGGCAAGACGCTCTGGACGGAATTCTTCGGCAACCGCGACTGGCCCCTGGCATCCGCCGTTGCGGTGCTGCTTCTACTGTTGCTGGTGGTGCCCATCGCCATCTTCCAGAACCAGCAGAAGAAAGTCGGGTGAGGCCATGAAACGCGGAAAATTCGACATCACCGTCCTGACCCTCGGTTTTGCCTTTCTCTATATCCCGATCATCATCCTGATCGTTTATTCCTTCAATGCCTCGAAGCTGGTCACCGTCTGGGGCGGATTTTCGCTGCAATGGTACAAGTCCATGTGGTCGAACCAGGGGCTGATGGATGCAGCCTGGGTGACGCTTCGTGTCGGTATTTTGAGCGCCACCATCGGCACCATCCTCGGAACGCTGGCGGCGCTGTCTCTGACGCGCTTTGCGCGCTTTCCGGGACGCGTGCTGTTTTCGGGCATGATCTATGCGCCGCTCGTCATGCCGGAGGTTATTACCGGTCTGTCGCTGCTTTTGCTGTTCGTGGCCGTTGGGGTGGATCGCGGCTTCTGGACGGTGGTCATCGCCCACACCACCTTCACCATGTGTTATGTGGCAATCGTCGTGCAGTCGCGTCTGTTGACCTTTGATCGCAGCCTCGAGGAAGCAGCGCTCGATCTCGGTTGCCCGCCGGTCAAGACCTTCTTCAAAATTACCCTGCCGCTGATCTTCCCGGCCGTCATCGCCGGCTGGATGTTGGCGTTTACGCTGTCGCTCGATGATCTCGTGATCGCAAGTTTCGCCACTGGTCCAGGTGCGACGACGCTGCCGATCAAGATTTATTCGCAGGTTCGTCTTGGCGTCACACCTGAGATCAACGCCATCTGCACGATCCTTATCGGGCTTGTCACAATCGGCGTGATTGTCGCTTCCATCGCCTCCAAACGCACGGAACTCCAGCGGATGAAGGACGAACACGCAGCCGCGCGCAACTGATCGAATATTCCTCTCCGATTTCTACGCGTTACTGTTGAGGCGTCGATAAAATTAGAAACCTGTAATTTAGTTTTTGACTTTTACGGTCTCAAAATAGGAATTATCGTCGGTAATTGATCGATTTTGGTTTTAACCGCTTGTTAATAGGAGTTGGCGGAAAGTAAATCCCAACGCAGGGCTGTCAAACTTTAGATAGCCGGGATTGATAATTTCCATATGGCGAGGTTGTCCCCCTTTCTCTCGTTAAAAAAGCACAACTAGTACAGGCGGCCGAGAGGCCGCCTTTCTTTTTGCCGCCATGCGCGTTGCCTTCAGCGGTTTTCCGGATGATCCATCGATTTCGACACGAGAAGCACGGGGATAAGCCCGGCAATAATGATGATGATCGCCGGCACGGCGGCATCCTGCACCCTTGAGCGGGACGCGTCTTCATAGACCAGCGTGGCGAGTGTGTTGAAGCCGAAGGGCCGCAGCAGGATCGTCGCCGGCAGCTCCTTCATGGATTCGATCAGTACCAGAAGAAAGGCTGTCAGCGCCGCAGGCCGCATATTCGGCAGCAGCACCTTGAACAGTGTCTGCAACCGGTTGCGCCCAAGCGTTCGCGAGGCCATGTCGATATGCGGCGAGAGCTTCTGGAACCCGGCATCAAGCGTTCCCTCCGCCATGGTCATGAAGCGTACCGAATGGGCGTAGATGATGGCAAAGGCAGTGCCTGACAGCAGCAGGCCGCTCGAAAATCCGAAATGGGAGCGGACAAACCCGTCGACGTGATTGTCGAGACCGGCCAGGGGAATGAGCACGCCGATGGCGAGCACCGTTCCCGGCACGCCATATCCCATGGAGCCAAGTCGCGCGGCCACCTTTGACGTGCGCGAGCGCTCGGTGCGGATGGCATAGGAAAATACGAAAGCCGCAATCAGGGTGACGAAGGCGGCGGAAAGCGAGACCTCGAGACTGTGGCCGAGTGCTTTCAGCAGCTTCGGCGCAAACAGCGCATCCAGCCTTTTTGCGGCGTAACCGCCAAGAACGATGACGGGAATGAGGAAACCACTCGCCACGGGAACGATGCAGAAGAGGCTTGCAGACCAGCGCCGCCAGCCGCGAAGGCTTTTCAACCGGTGGCGTTGCGCTATGGTCGTGGCTTTTGGAGCGGCAAAGCGCTGTTTTTCGCGGGCATTGCGTTCGATGAAGATCAACGCACCAACGATGAGCAGAATGACGGCGGCGATCTGTGTGGCATTGGCAAGATTGCCGCGATTGAGCCAGGTCTCGTAAATCGTGAAAGTCAGCGTCTGGACACCGAGATATTCGACAGCGCCAATATCGTTCAGCGTTTCCATCAGGACCAGCGAAAGACCGATGGCGATCGCCGGCCGCGCCATCGGCAATTGAACGGAAAAGAATACGCCAAGCGGTTTCGCACCAAGCGTGCGCGCAGCTTCGGCCGCAAACCGTCCCTGCATGGAAAAGGCGGCGCGGGCCGAGAGATAGACATAAGGGTAAAGCACCGAACTCAGAACCACCACGGCGCCGCCAAGCGAGCGTACGTCCGGAAACCAGTAGTCGCGGATGCTGTGATAGCCGAAGACGGCGCGAAGGGCGCTTTGTACCGGGCCGGTGAAATCCAGGAACTCGCCGAAAGCATAGGCTGCCAGATACGAGGGAATGGCGAGCGGCAGGACAAGTGCCGCCGACAATACCCGCCGCAAAGGGAATTCGAATGTGGTGACGAGCCAGGCGCAGACAATGCCGAACAATGCCGTCGTTGCGGCCGTCATCGCCAGCAGCAGGAAGGTTCGAAACCCGGCGCGCGGCAGAACATTGGCTAGAAGGTGTTGCCATCCTTCCGTGCTGCCGGTCAGCGCCAGCCAGAAGACCGCCAGAACAGGCATGGCGGCGATGGCTGCGACGATGACCGCCGTGATGGGCAACAATGAAACGCGTCTTGTTGCCGGAATGGAAACCGTCATGGAAATGCCAGCCTGCTGTCCTGCGAAAGCCTCAACCGGCTGTCCGTTTAGCCGGCGGTTCCCGCATTGCTACGCCCGCATGGCCTCAGTTGGCAAGAACCCGCTGCGACGGAAAGGTAATTTCCACCAGCGTTCCCTCGTTCGGTGTCGAGGTGATGGAGAAGTTCGCACGGTTGGCGTCCACCATCGCCTTGGTCAAGGGAAGGCCGAGCCCGGTGCCATCGCCGCGCACGCGCTTGCCCGATGACGCCACCTGCCGGAACGGCTTCATGGCCTGTTCCAGCTCAGCCCGGGTCATGCCAATGCCCGTATCGCGGATACGCAGCGCGACGCTGCCATTGGCTTCATAGGCGGTGGAAACCACGATCTGGCCGCCTGATGGCGTGAAGCGGATGGCGTTCGACAGGATGTTGAGCACGATCTGCTTGATCGAGCGCAGGTCGGCAACGATCTGTGGAACGGATTGCGAAAGCGCCGTGCGGATGATGACACGCTGATTGTTGGCCTGCGGTTGCACCAGCGAGACCGCCTCGGCCACCGTCTCGTTCAGCGGAACCGCGATGAAATCGACATCCATCTGCCCGGCTTCGATCTTGGAGATGTCGAGGAGGTCGTTGACGATATCGAGCACATGCCGGCCCGAACGTCCGATATCATTGGAATATTCCACATAACGCGGATGACCGATCGGCCCGAAACGCTCGGTCGCCATCATGTCCGCGAAGCCGATGATGGCGTTGAGAGGCGTGCGGATTTCGTGGCTGACACGCGCAAGAAAATCGGTCTTGTGTGCATTGGCGGTTTCCGCCACGCGCTTGGCGTTGCGTAACTCTTCTTCCGTGCGCTTCCACTGGGTGATGTCACGGATGACCACGCAATAGCCGTGCGAGGATTTGAGCCGCCCGATCGTCATGAACAGCGGCAGAAAACCGCCGGATGCCTCGCGGCCGATCACCTCGCGGCCATCGTTCAGCACGCTGGCGACACCGTTATTGGCAAGGCCGGAGAGATAGTCCAGCACCGCGCGCTGGCTCTCATGCGCAAACAGGGTAACGAAGGGCTTTCCTGCGATTTCGCCATTGTCGTAGTTGAATAGCGCACTGGCGGAGCGATTGAGCGAACGGATTTCGCCGTCGTCTCCCAAAAGCACCACGCCATCCGTTGCCGTTTCAAGAATGGAATGCAGTTCTTCGACTTCGCCCTGCAATACGGAAACGCTGCCTGCGTCGGCATTCGCCGTTTCGTCCGCTGACGTATTCTCGTTGGCTGCCGTAACCGGTGCCTGCTTTTCTTCCAGCGGAACCAGCGACAGCATCAGCGCCTTGGTGTCTTCCCAGCGGATGGATTGCAGCCTTGCCTTGACCGGAATGATGTCATTTTCGGCGCTGACGACGACCATGCCGCCTTCGTTATCAGGCATATCCTCAAGCTCCTGCCGTTGCAGCAGGGCTTCCAGTCCGCCGACCTCGTCCAATTCATCAAGAGAGCCGTAGCCCGTCAGCCGCAGGAAATCCGGATTGGCATGGATCAGCCTGTCACCGGCATGCACCAGCAGTGCCACGGGCATCTGGTCCAGCGTTTCGGCGCTCAGCGCATCGGCGGGTCGCAGCGGTGGGCTAACCATCGCAGCGGCGATATCGGCCGCCGGTACCACCTCGGTGAAGGCGACTGTCTTTTCTTCGATCTGGATTTCATCGGCAGGCTTGTTCGTGGCCGCAGGGCGTTCGCCGCGAACATAGTCCGCGAAGAGATCGTCTTCCTCAGCCGGTTCTGCGACATTAACGTCTTCTTCCAGCACGGGCGGCAGGTCCACCTGCGTTACCGCGTCGATATCGTCTTGGATATGCTGTGCAGCCGGATCGGTAGAAGGAGCGTCTTCTTCCGCCTTCGGGCCTTCGTCTGAAACGGCATCTACGGGTGCCAGCGTCCGGCCGATTTCGCGGAAGGCGGCCTGCTCGCCTGCGGTCAGGCCCTCGCGGGAGCGCCAGCGGCGCTCTTCCAGATGGACGACTTTGTCGGAGTAGGTTGGCGCCGGCTCTGGTTCCGGGGTCGGTACGATTTCCAAGGCCGGCACTTCGAATTCCGGCGGGCTGTAATCGTGGGGCCGCTCTTCGTCCGAAATCTCGGCTGGCGCATCTTCAGCGGCCGGGGTTTCCTCATCGAGCTCATCGAGAAAAGCCAGCAATCCCTCGTCTTCATCCTCGGCAGCCGGCTGCGGCAAAACCTCGGTTTGAAGGATGTCTTCGCCGTGCAGGAAGGTGAGGCCGGTGGCGTGCGGATCCTCTGCGGCATCGGCCAGCCGCACGATGCCGAAACCACGGAAACCGTCAAATTCGCGCGAGCGCGTATAGGTGGGAAGGGCGGCGAGATCGATCGGCACCATCAGAGAAGTGCCTTCAACCGGCCAATAGATCGTCTTGCCAGACCAGGTATCACGGCGGCCGAGAAGCTCGCGAATCTTGCCTTCCGGATCGAGATTGAACAGTGCCGCCACATCGGCAAAACTCATGCCTTCGACAGCTGCCGCCTTCGCGCCCACAGCCTCCGCAAATTCGTGCGAGATCGAGCTGAAGCGGCCCTCGGCATCGATTTTCCAGACGAAACGGGATGCACGCGCACCGGCGTTGAAGACAAAAGGCTGGGGTTCGTCGGTCGGTTCCACGGCCGCCGGGAGATCCTCTTCAACGGGTGCAGCGTCCTGCGCCGCTATTGTTTCAGCGACCTCATCTTCCGCCTCTGCGCGCTCCACGTCCGGGGCCTGTTCGGTATGGTCTTCGCTGGAAGCCTGACCAGCTGCCGGAACCTCTGCCTCATCCGCATCCAGTTCGAAGAGATCGGCAATATCGTCCGTCATCGCATTCGCAGCCGTATCGGCATCCTCCAGCGGGACATCCGCCGGAGCATCCGTTTCTTCTTTTGCTGCAAGCAATGGCAGGACGGTTTCCTCATCCTGTTCCACAGTCACTTCGTCTTCGACGTCGGAAGGCAGTTCCTGCACGTCCTCCACATCTTCTATCCCGGCGACGGCGTCGAGCACGGAATCGAACGAGGCAGCCGTTGCGGCAACAGGCGCGGTCTCGGCAACCGGCAAAGCCGGTTGGGCGGCGGCCGGGGTTTCCTGCGGCTTGTCTTCGGCAAATCCGTTAACGGGATCGAGTGTCCCGAGCGCGGTTTCGACCACGAACAACAGATTGAGTTCTGGCGATGTCGTGATCTGGCCGGCGGCGGCGGGCATGTAACCCTTGCCGGTCGGCACGGGCCGTTTGACGAGGTGGCCAGCCTGACCTGCGGCCATCCTAACCAGCGTCCTTGCCGTATGCGGCGTGATGCCGAGCGACGCAAACTTGGCCGAAGCGGCAACGACCTCGTTATCGCCATTGATGACAGCGATATGGATATCGGGATCGTCAAAGCCTTCAATCATGCGCCTTGCGCATTCCGCCGTGTCGGGTGCGGCCTGATCGGTGAGGGCGGAAAACAGAATAGCAGGCTGGCCCGGTTCGGCCTCGATGATTTCCACCTTGGCGGTAACGGCAAGGCTGCGGAAGCCCGCATTGATACGAATGGTAAACGGCAGGCTGTCGCCCGTCTTCGAAAGACGCGCCGCCGTCGCGGCCAGCTGCCGGAAGGTCACGTCCTGCCGTTTGGGTCCCTGTTCCAGAAAATCATAGACCATCGGCGTGCCGAACAGCGCTGCACCGCGCCCATTGGCCCAGAGCGCACTCTGAAGATCGAGCGAGAACAAAGCCATCGCCTCGCCGCGCCCGAAACCTTCGCGCACCCGTTCATGCACTGCGATATCGATAAAGGGATACTGGACGGCGGGCATGTCGAAACCTATTCTGGCACTACCGGACCTTGCGAGGCTTTCGGCTTCCTCATGAAGCTGAAACGTAAACCCGCTGAGGCACCACGTTAACAGAATTTTAAATAACTTCACAGGGCGGCGCGGTCCACCGCCGCCTGAATGAATCGCCAAATAGAGTTAACATGAACAGGCCCGGCGAGACCCGTTCTGGCCCCGTTCCAGATTGCAAGCGGTATACCCGCCTATCGACTGTTGCCAGCTCTCGCGCCATGAAAACCGCTTGCCTTTCCAAGCCTTTTTTCGCAAAATTCGCTGAGGGACTTGCAAATAGCGAAAACACCTTTTATGTCACCCCCCGTGGCGCCGGTTCGGCGTTTGATGTGCGGTTGTAGCTCAGTTGGTTAGAGCGCAGGTTTGTGGCAC
Organism: Rhizobium sp. SJZ105; assembly: GCF_007828365.1. Taxonomy (NCBI): domain Bacteria; kingdom Pseudomonadati; phylum Pseudomonadota; class Alphaproteobacteria; order Hyphomicrobiales; family Rhizobiaceae; genus Rhizobium; species Rhizobium sp. SJZ105. The sequence goes on along the minus strand of NZ_VIUP01000001.1, from coordinate 1,279,331 downwards.
CTGAGGTCGGAGGTTCGAGACCCCCCAACCGTACCATCTCCAATTTCCTAAAATTCCTGAAAATCATTGCAGCGATTTCAAACCCGATTTGGGTTATCGCAAACGCATGTCTTTGCTGCGCGTCGACTGTGCGGTTTCCTCCCTTCCAAAAACCATTTGGCTAAAATCTCTTGCGCTGGTATTGTCCGCCCAACGAAACCTTATGAAAGCCAGCAGCATAGCGTCTACGCTTGTGCGCGGCGAAATGGACAAGACAGTGATCGACCCCGGAAACGGCCCAAAGCCGTCGGAACAAGGGGCGTCGGTGGCAAACAAAGGGAAAGCGAAGCGATCCCGTCGTGGCAAGAAAAACAGGCGTGACGGTAAACCCCGTGACGTTGCTGTGCTGTCGCATGATGTTGCCGCGGATGTTCCGGCCGGTTCCCCCTATGTATCGGCTCTCGAGCCGGATGCCGAACCGCGCAAAAGAAAGCGGCGTCGGCGTTCCCGTGGCAAAGGCACCTCCCATCAGACGCCGCCTGCTGCCAGTGAACAGCCAGAGGCTGTCATCGCAACGGATGCCACCATTCCATCCTCCGTGCCGCCTGCCGGTGGTCGCAAGTCGCGTAACCGCAAGCGGGCTCACCGTGATCCGCGCAGCCGCGATCCGCAGGGTCGCCCGCTGGTTCCCTCCCATGCGCCCCGACATGTCGGCAAGCAGAACGGTCGCGCCAATGGGACGGCTCAGGAACCGCACCGGCAACAATCCGAAATGTCCGCCCGTCACGGCGCCCGCCATCAAGAGCATGGCTCCGAATTCGCAACGGACATGTATGCGGCGCTCGATCTCGGAACCAATAATTGCCGACTGCTGATCGCGCAGCCGACACGGCCCGGCCAGTTCCGGGTCGTCGATGCCTTTTCGCGCATCGTCCGGCTGGGCGAGGGGCTGGTATCGACCGGCCGTCTTTCAGACGATGCCATGGATCGCGCGGTGGAGGCTCTCAAGGTCTGCTCCTCGAAACTTGCTGGACGCCCGATCAGGCGTATGCGCCTCATCGCCACCGAAGCTTGCCGGGCAGCAACCAATGGCGAGGAGTTTCTGGAGCGGGTTACCCGGGAAACCGGACTCAAGCTTGAGATCATCAGCCGCGAGACGGAAGCGCGTCTCGCCGTTTCGGGTTGCGCCTCCCTGGTCGGGCGTGAAGCCCGTTCGGTGGTGCTGTTCGATATAGGCGGCGGATCGTCGGAAATCGCGGTCATCAAGGTCGGCGAAAACCGTTCCAACCGGCTCGCCAACCACATCACCCACTGGACATCGTTGCCGGTCGGCGTTGTTACCCTCTCGGAACGCCATGGCGGCCGCGATGTGACGCCGGATGTGTTTGCCGCCATGGTGCGGGAAGTCGAAGGGCTGCTGGATGCCTTCCAGTGCCCGCCTCTGGCGCCGCTTGCGCATCACGAGGATTTTCACCTGATCGGAACCTCGGGTACGGTGACGACGCTTGCGGGCGTTCACCTCGACCTGCCGCGCTACGATCGCCGCAAGGTGGATGGCCTCTGGCTTTCAGATACCGAGGTGACGGCGATGCAGGACAAGCTTCTGGCATGGGATTTTGCCGGCCGCGCCGCCAATGCCTGCATCGGTCCTGACAGGGCCGATCTGGTTCTGGCCGGCTGCGCCATCCTCGAGGCCATTCGCCGTCGCTGGCCGGCGCGGCGCATGCGTGTGGCCGATCGCGGGCTGCGCGAAGGCCTGTTGACGGATATGATGGCGGATGACGGCGCATGGCGGCGTAACCGGATAAGGCGCATGCAGATGGCACGGCAGGACAGAACGGAAGGTTTGACATGAGCAAGGCGCCCACAAGCACCAATCGCACCGGCCGAAAGATCGGTCAGAAGGTCAAGAAGACCAAGCTCAAGGCCTCATCGCGCCGCTGGCTGGAACGTCATATCAACGACCCCTATGTGCAGCGCGCAAAGCTTGAAGGCTATCGCGCCCGCGCCGCCTTCAAGCTTCTGGAAATCAACGACAAGCACCAAATCCTGAAGGGCGCCACCCGCATCATCGACCTTGGTGCGGCACCCGGAAGCTGGTCGCAGATCGCTTCTAAGGTTACCGATTCCACGGAGGATGATATCCGCGTCGCCGCTATCGATTTTCTCGAAATCGATCCCATCCCCGGCGTGAAGATCCTGCAGCTCGACTTCCTCGATCCGACCGCACCGGACCAGTTGATGCAGGCCGTTGGCGGCACGCCGGATCTGGTACTGTCCGACATGGCCGCACCAACCACGGGCCACCAGAAGACGGACCACATCCGCACCATGCATCTGTGCGAAGTCGCGGCCGATTTCGCGGTTCAGGTGCTGGCGGAAGGCGGCCATTTCCTCGCCAAGACCTTCCAGGGCGGCACGGAAAAGGCCTTGCTCGACATGCTGAAGAAGAACTTCAAGCAGGTCCTGCATATCAAGCCGGCGTCCTCGCGCTCGGAATCGGTCGAAATGTTCCTGCTCGCCAAGCATTTCAAGGGCCGGACAGCCGCAACGCAGTCCGTTATGCACGTGGATGAGGCGGACGAAGACTAATCACTCTGCCGGTTGCGAGACCTTGCCGCGGTGGCCGGAAACGGCCGCGCCCGCTTGCGCGTCCATGCGGATGATCGGCACAATTGCAAACAGCGAAACCAGCGCCACGATGGTGAAGGCAACGTGGAAATCGGCGAGCTGCAGATGCGAGCCAGATAACATGCTGCTGACTTCCAGGATGGCGGCTGCGAAAGCCACGCCGAGCGCAAGGCTGATCTGTTGCAGCACGGATGCCATCGAAGTTGCCTGACTTGCCTGGCTGTCGTCTATATCGGAATAGCTGAGCGCGTTGGATCCGGTAAAGAAGAAGGAACGGGCAAAGCCCGCCGTGACCAGGCAGATCATGATAAGTGGGTAAGGCGTTTCCGGCGTGAAGAAGCTGTTGGCGAGCGTCGTGAAGGCGCCGACGATGCCGGCTCCGATCAGCGTTGATCTGAACCCCGTTGCGGCAAAGACCCGCTTGGCCATGAATTTCGTGGTGATCGCGCCGATTGCCCCGGCAAAGGTGATCATGCCTGACTGAAACGGGTTGAGCCCGAAACCGATCTGCAACATCAACGGCATCAGGAAGGGAATGGCGCCCGTGGAAATGCGGAAGGCGGTGCCGCCAACGGTGGCCGCCCGGAATGTCGGGTTGCGGAAAATGCGGAAATCCAGAATGGGGGCAGGGTGGTTTGCCGCGTGGCGCACATAAAGAAAGCCGCAGATGAAACCGATGACCGTCGAGGCGATGCCGATGGCGGGCGGCAGTGCAGGAAGGCTGACGACCGACACGCCGAAAACCACGCCCGATGCTGCAAGACCGGATAACACGAAACCCTTGCCGTCCATCGGTGGCGGATTGGTGGTCTCGATTTCCGGCAGGAAGATCGTCGACAGCCAGATGCCGATAACGCCGATGGGCACGTTGATGAGGAAAATCCAGTGCCATGAAAAATAGGTGGTGATGAAGCCGCCGATCGGCGGGCCGGTCAGAGGCCCGACAAGCGCCGGTATCGTCAAAAGCGCCATGGCGGAAACCAGTTCGCTGCGTTGCGTCGTCCGCAGGAGGACGAGGCGGCCGACGGGCGTCATCATCGCCCCGCCCATGCCTTGCAGGAAGCGCGAAACGACGAATTCGAATACCGATGACGAGACCGCGCAGCAGATCGAACCGACGACGAAGACGCCGATGGCGAAACGGAAGATTTTCTTGGCGCCGTATTTGTCGGCCATCCAGCCGCTGATCGGAATGAAAATCGCCAGCGACACCATATAGGCCGTCAGTGCGAGCTTGAGCGTGATCGGACCCACATGAAGATCGGCCGCAATGGCCGGAAGCGACGTTGCGATGACGGTGGAGTCCATCTGCTCCATGAAGAGAGCGACTGCCAGGATCAGGGGAATGATGCGGTTCATGAGGCTGCCTGCGGCTCTCCGCTGCGACAATGGTATCGCAGTTCCTCCTACGCCTGATGGGCCGACTTGCCAACACGTTAATTATCAATTTCTGAAGTTCCGATCAAACCTGCGTGAGGCCGGTTTTCTTGCAACTTTCTCGCTCTATTGTCCGTTGGGCAAAGTGACATTGGCGAGAATCGGGAGAAAAATGATGACTCAATCCTTGAGCATGAGCAGACGCGGCCTTATCGGTGTGGCGGGAGCAAGCGTTCTCGGCGCGCCGCTTTTGATGGCGCGCACCGCAACGGCGCAGACGAACCAGCCGCAAACTTCCATGGAGATTAAACACGCCATGCCGCCTGAAACCAATCGCTTCAAGCTTGGTAATTTCGAAGTGCTTGTCGTGAAAGACGGCGCGCGCGCCGCGCCCAATCCGGGCGAGACCTTCGGCACCGATCAGTCGGCGGAAACCGTCGGCAAGCTGCTGGAAGACAATTTTCTGCCGAAGGAGCAATTCGTCAATTCCTTCTCGCCGGTTCTCGTAAATACCGGCACGGACCTCGTGCTGTTCGACACGGGTTTCGGCGAGTCCGGCCGTGGCGCTGGTAATGGCCGTCTTATCGAAGGCATGGCGGCTGCCGGTTACTCTCCTGACGACGTGACCGTGGTGGTGCTGACCCATATGCACGGAGACCACATTGGCGGATTGATGGAAAAGGGCGCGCCGGCCTTCTCCAAGGCGCGTTATGTTTTCGGCCAGGCGGAATATGATTTCTGGACGGACGAGAAGCGGGTTGGCACGCCTGCCGAAGGCGGCCAGAAGGGCGTCATCGCCAACGTCAAACCGCTGGCGGAAAAGGCGACCTTCATCGGCGACGGCGCTGACGTGGTTGCCGGCATCACCGGCATTGCGGCGTTTGGCCATTCGCCGGGCCACATGATCTTCCGTGTCGAATCCGAAGGCAAGCAGCTGATCCTGACGGCTGATACGGCCAACCATTTCGTCCTGTCGCTGCAAAAGCCGGATTGGGAAGTGAAGTTCGACATGGACAAGGCGGCGGCCGCTGCAACCCGCAAGAAGGTCTACGACATGATCGCCACGGACCGGCTGCCGTTCCTCGGCTATCACATGCCTTTCCCGGCTGTCGGTTACGCGGAAAAGCTGGATACGGGGTACCGTTTCGTGCCGAAGTCCTACCAGTTCGACATCTGATGCATATCGCGCAAAAGTGTTAAGCGGTTTTGCGATAACGACATGCATAAAAACAAGCAGTTAAAGCGCGCCGTGCGGTACAGGGATCCACAGGACGCTCTTTAACGCCTGCTGCAATGCAGCAACAGAATAAGCCCGGAAGGTCATTCCGGGTTTTTTCTATTTCCTTCCTGTCATGAACGTGTTACCAGCCCTCGCCAACTTCCAAGCAATCCTTGCAGGGCGCCGGGGTGAACTTTTCGTTCCGGGACGGCCACGCATTTTCATTATGAAGGAATTTGGTCATGGCACGCATCATTCAAACACCCACTGGTTTGGACGCTCTCACATTTGACGATGTGTTGCTGCAACCCGGACATTCCGAGGTTATGCCGGGACAGACGAATATCGCCACCCGCATTGCCCGTGATATCGATCTCAACCTGCCGATCCTCTCTTCCGCCATGGACACGGTCACGGAAGGCCGTCTTGCCATCGCCATGGCGCAGGCCGGCGGCATCGGCGTCATCCACCGCAACCTTACCCCCATCGAACAGGCCGAAGAAGTCCGGCAGGTGAAGAAGTTCGAGAGCGGCATGGTCGTCAACCCGGTCACCATCGGCCCGGATGCCACGCTGGCAGAAGCACAGGCTTTGATGAAGGCGCACGGCATTTCCGGCATTCCGGTGGTTGAAAACGGCGGTGCCGGCGGCCACAAGAATGGCCGTCTCGTTGGCATTCTGACAAACCGCGACGTGCGTTTCGCATCCGATCCGCAGCAGAAGATCTATGAACTGATGACCCGCGAAAACCTTGTTACGGTCAAGGAAAGCAGCGTCGATCAGCAGGAAGCGCGCCGTCTGTTGCACAAGCACCGCATTGAAAAGCTGCTGGTGGTGGATGGAAAGGGCAATTGCGTCGGCCTCATCACCGTCAAGGATATGGAGAAGTCGCAGCTCAACCCCAACGCCACCAAGGATGCGCAGGGCCGTCTTCGCGCCGCTGCCGCAATCAGCGTCGGTGCGGATGCCATCGAGCGCGCAGAACGCCTCATCGATGCCGGTGTTGACCTTCTGGTCGTCGATACCGCGCATGGCCATTCGCAGCGCGTGCTCGATGCCGTTTCGGTGGTCAAGAAGATGTCGAACTCCGTTCGCATCATCGCCGGCAATGTTGCGACCGCTGACGGCACCAAGGCACTGATCGATGCCGGCGCCGATGGCGTCAAGGTCGGTATCGGCCCCGGTTCCATCTGCACCACCCGTATCGTCGCCGGCGTTGGCGTTCCGCAGCTTGCTGCGATCATGGCCTCGGTCGAAGTGGCCAATGCCGCAGATATTCCTGTCATCGCCGATGGCGGCATCAAGTTCTCGGGCGATCTGGCGAAGGCTATTGCCGCCGGCGCCTCCGCCGTCATGATCGGCTCGCTTTTGGCCGGCACGGATGAAAGCCCGGGCGAAGTGTTCCTCTATCAGGGCCGTTCCTTCAAGGCCTATCGCGGCATGGGTTCCGTTGGCGCCATGGCGCGCGGCTCCGCCGACCGTTATTTCCAGGCGGAAGTGCGCGACACGCTGAAGCTCGTTCCGGAAGGTATCGAAGGTCAGGTTCCCTATAAGGGTCCGGTCTCCGGCGTCCTGCACCAGCTGGCCGGTGGCCTGAAGGCTGCCATGGGTTATGTCGGCGGCGGCACGATCAAGGAATTCCAGGAGCGCGCCACCTTCGTGCGCATTTCCAGCGCGGGCTTGCGCGAAAGCCACGCCCATGACGTGACGATCACCCGCGAAAGCCCGAACTACCCCGGCGCGGTTTGATCTTTCGAACCGAATCCGCAACAACATAGTCTCAGTATTTGGCGCTCCCCGATTCATGCCGGATCGGGGAGCGTTATTGTGATTGGAGGAGAAAGCATGTCACCAACGACCGCAATGTTCTGGCCGATGATAGCCCATGCATTTCTCGTGTTCGTTCTTTACGCTCTACTGCTTTACCGCCGCAGAAAATACACGCTGACGGACCGCGACACCGCGCTCAGATATCGCGATACGGGACAGGAAGGGCGCGAAAGCTATCTGGTCAACCGAAACATTGCCAACCAGTTCGAGCTTCCGGTTCTCTTCCACCCCGTCTGCCTGCTGCTTTATATTACCGACGCGGACAATATCGTTACCGTCGTTCTGGCCTGGCTGTTCGTGATTTCCCGTTATGCGCACTCCTTCGTTCACGTCACCAGCAACCGTCTGCGTTATCGTGCGCCGTTGTTCGCGATTGGTTTCGCGCTTCTCGTCTGCCTCTGGGGCTGGCTCGCCATCTGGTTGGCGCTGGAGTGAGATGGCACCGTAAGGTTGCTTCATAAGTGAGACAATCGCGCCTCTAAAATGCTGCGATTTGCGATGGGTCAATTCCGTGACGCCCCATCCCCGGTAGTCTCTGCCTCGCCGTCGAGAATTTCAGGCGAGCAGAGATTAGGGAGTATGTCATGGCTAAAACAATGAAGGCCGCGGTTGTCCGCGCATTTGGCAAACCGCTGACCATCGAGGAAGTGGCGATACCGGATCCCGGCCCGGGTGAAATTCTCATCAATTACAAGGCGACCGGCATTTGCCACACGGACCTGCACGCCGCAACGGGCGACTGGCCGGTCAAACCCAATCCACCATTCATCCCCGGCCATGAAGGCGTCGGCTACGTCGCCAAGATCGGCGCTGGCGTGACCGGCATCAAGGAAGGCGACCGCGCCGGCACGCCGTGGCTTTACACCGCCTGCGGATGCTGCATTCCGTGCCGTACCGGCTGGGAAACTCTTTGCCCAAGTCAGAAGAATTCGGGTTATTCCGTCAATGGCAGCTTTGCGGAATACGGGCTTGCCGATCCGAAATTCGTTGGCCGACTTCCCGACAATCTGGAATTCGGCCCCGCTGCACCCGTGCTCTGCGCCGGTGTCACCGTCTACAAGGGTCTCAAGGAAACCGAAGTGAGGCCCGGCGAATGGGTGGTCATTTCGGGCATTGGCGGGCTTGGTCATATGGCCGTGCAATATGCCAAGGCCATGGGCATGCATGTCGTTGCCGCCGATATTTATGACGACAAGCTGGAGCTTGCGAAAAAGCTGGGCGCGGATTTCACCGTCAACGGTCGGGCGCCGGATGCGGTGGAACAGGTGCAGAAGGCGACCGGCGGCGTCCACGGCGCGCTCGTGACGGCGGTTTCGCCCAAAGCCATGGAGCAGGCCTACGGTTTCCTGCGCTCCAAGGGCACGATGGCACTTGTTGGCCTGCCGCCGGGCTTCATCTCCATTCCGGTTTTCGAAACGGTGCTGAAGCGCATCACGGTGCGTGGCTCCATCGTCGGCACGCGGCAGGATCTGGAGGAGGCGCTTTCCTTCGCTGGTGAAGGCAAGGTAGCCGCTCACTTCTCCTGGGACAAACTCGAAAACATCAACGACATCTTCCGTCGCATGGAAGAGGGCAAGATCGACGGCCGTATCGTCGTGGACCTTGCCGCCTGAGACAGATGACCAGCGGCGGCGCTCACGCAAAAGTGTGCCGCCGCTTGTTCACCGAGTAGCAATCTGCGCTATCCTCCCTGTGCATCTGCGCGTTCAGGGAGAAGAGAGCGATGGACGACAAGCCGAAGATTACGCAGGCCATGATCGACGCTTACGATGAATATACCCATCTCAGTCTCGATCGCCGCAAATTCATGGAAAAGCTCAGCCTGCTTGCCGGGTCCGGCGCAGCTGCTGCCGCAATCGCGCCGCTTCTTTCGGCCAACAGCGCCCGTGCGGCAATCGTCGCGCCTGATGATGCGGGTATCGTTGCGGAAGAGGTGACCTATCCCGCCCCCGGTGGCGAGATGAAGGGCTATCTCGTCACGCCGAAATCGGTTTCCGGCCCCATTGGCTCGGTTATCGTCATCCATGAAAACCGGGGCCTGAACGACCATATCCGCGATGTGGCAAGACGCGTGGCGCTTGCGGGGTTCAGGGCGCTTGCGGTTGATTTCCTGTCGCCGCAGGGCGGCACGCCTTCGGATGAAGATAAGGCACGGGAGATGTTCAGTGGCCTCGATATGGAGGCAACAGTCGCCAATGCCGAAGCCGGTCGGGTGTGGCTCGCTGCAAGGCAGGGTGCGAACGGCAAGGTTGGTGCGGTCGGTTTCTGCTGGGGCGGCGGGCTGGTCAACCGGTTCGCCACCAAATCGGCAGGCCTGAATGCCGGTGTCGCCTATTACGGCCAGCAACCGCCGGCGGCCGATGTGCCTGCTATCAAGGCGCCCCTGCTGTTACAGTATGCCGGTCTGGATGAGCGCATCAATGCCGGTATCGACGCGTATAAAAAGGCGCTGGAGGAAAACGGCAAGACCTTCGAAATCTTCGTTTACGACGGCGTCAACCACGCCTTCAACAACGATACATCCTCGGCGCGATACGACAAGGCCGCGGCCGATCTCGCCTGGGGCCGGACGACGGAGTTCTTCAAAAAATATCTGGCGTGATGGGGTTTTGGTCCGCTGTGACGGACAACCCCTGAAATCCCGCTCTAGACGCCGCCAGCCCCGCGTTTCAAATGCTCATCAAGCCGGGGCATGATCTCAACGAAATTGCAGGGCAGGTGGCGGTAATCGAGCTGGGCTTTGAGAATACCGTCCCAGGCATCCTTGCAGGCGCCGGGAGAGCCGGGCAGCACGAAGATGAAGGTGGCGTTTGCCACGCCGCCGGTCGCCCGTGACTGGATGGTGGCGGTGCCGATCTTTTCATAGGAAATGCGATGGAAGATGGCGGAAAAGCCGTCCATGCGCTTTTCGAACAGGGGTTCCAGCGCCTCGGGTGTCACGTCGCGGCCTGTAAAGCCGGTGCCGCCGGTGGTGATGACCACATCTACGCTCCCGTTGAGCGTCCAGTCGCGCACGGTGTTGAAAATAGCAGCCTTGTCGTCTGCCACGATGGTGCGGGCGGCGACCTTGTGTCCGGCTTCCTCTATGCGTGCGACTAGCGTGTCGCCGGACTTGTCATTCTCAAGCGTGCGGCTGTCCGAAACGGTCAGAACCGCGATGCCGAGGGGAATGAAGGGTCTTTCGCCTGCCATGGCCTTATCCTCGAATTGTGTTGTCTTCAGAGGGTCCGCGTCGCCTGAAAATACCAGCCGGGGCGCTTGTTTCGAAGCGATGTTTCTGCTTTTCGGGCGGCCTCGAAGGAATGAAATAGTCCAAAACAGGTGGCACCCGAACCGGACATGCGCACAAGGGAAGCACCTTCCTGCAACAGCATACCGGCGATTGCGCCGATATCCGGCAGGAGCGCCTTGGCGGGGACTTCCAGATCGTTGCGGCTTTGCGCCAGAAAATCCATCCAGCCGCCTTCTTTGCGCTCCGGCAGGGGCGGGTTGGCCTTGTCGAGCAGTCGCCGAAAAATCTCCGGCGTCGAGACCGCTTTCAGAGGGTTGGCCAGCACCAGAAAGAATTCCGGCAGATCGGAGACCGGCTCGATATCCTCGCCGATACCTCGTGCGATGAGTGGGCGGCTTTCAAGGCACATCGGCACGTCAGCGCCAAGCGCAAGCGCGATGGGTGCGAGATTTTCAGAAACAATCCCGGCATTCCAGTGCCGCAACAGCGCCCGCAGTGTCGCTGCCGCATCCGCTGAGCCGCCGCCAATGCCGGAGGCGACCGGCAGGTTCTTTTCGAGATGGATGGCAACCGGGCGTGCCGATTGACCTGCCGCCACAAGCGCATCACGCAAAAGGTCTCTGGCACGGACGACGAGATTGTTGCCGCCATCGCCTGCGCGCAGCAGATCGCCAAACGGGCCGGAGATGGAGAAAGTGTCGGCATCGGCATCGCGAACATGGATCGCGTCGCCTGCTTCGGTGAAGGTCACCAGCGTCTCGAGCAGATGATAACCATCTGCCCGCTGACCGGTTACATGCAGTGCCAGATTGATCTTGGCCGGGGCCGCCTCGGTTGTTTCGACAGCCCCGGTAATGTCATCCGCGCGCATGTCGCGTCAGGATTTCTTGTCCGGGGCAGGGGCAACAGGGGCCGGTGCTGGCGGAGCCGGCGGCTGCGGCGCGGCCTCCTTCTTGGCGGTGTTTTCGGCGTCCTTTTCCAGCGGCGGCAGGCCGTTGGCAATCTTTTCCTTCACCTTGGCCTTGTCCAGATCGTCATTGTCGCCAATCAGCGCGCGGTTCCACTGATACACGGCCTCGATCTTGCGACCGACACGCCAGTAGGCATCGCCCAGATGATCGTTGATGGTCTGATCGCCGGCCTTGAGCTCGATTGCCCGCTCCAGTTCGGTGACAGCCTGGTCAAACGCGCCCAGCCGGAAATGCGCCCAGCCAAGCGAATCGACGATATAGCCGTCATTCGGCCGAAGCTCGACCGCGCGGCTGATCATCTTCATCGCTTCGTCGAGGTTGATACCCTTGTCCACCCAGGAATAGCCGAGATAGTTCAGCACCTGCGGCTGTTCCGGGTTGAGTTCGAGCGCACGCTTGAAGTCCGGCTCGGCCTTGTCCCATTCCTTCAGGCGCTCATGGGCGATGGCGCGCTGGAAGAACACGGTCCAGTCCGACTTCTGCGGCACGGCACCGATCACCTCGACAGCCTTGTCGTAGTTTTCGGCCATGGCCTTGTAGTCCTTGGCGTCGGAAAGCACGCTGCCATAGGCGAGGTAAGAACGGATATCCTTCGGATCGGATTGCAGCAGGGATTGCAGGTGGTTGCGCGCTTCCTCCACCTTGCCCGTCTGCGCCAGCGTCAGCCCGAGCTGCAGCTCGGAGATGCGGTGCATCGGCGAATCCTTCGGCACGTCGCGGTAGAAGGCGATGGCGCGGTCGGGCTGTTTCATCGCCTCGGCAAGTCCGCCGAGAAGGATCAGCGTATCGGCGCTTTGCGGATCGAGCGCCCGCGACGTCTGAAGGTAAAGCGTGACGATCTCTTCGGCACCTTCGCGGTTCAGCGCACCCGCGATGGAAAACATCACGGAAGCCGCGCCTTCAACGGCATTGGTGATCTGCTGCGGCGGCTTCTCGCCCTTCTCGATGGATTGGCGAAGCGCTTTGAGCGGCGCATAGTTCGGCGCAAAAGTGTCGCCGACCGCAATTGCGTCCAGCGCCTTCTGCTTGTTGCCGGCTGAAGCCTCCAGCCGTGCAAGCGCCATCACCGCGCGCATATAGGTGTCGGAAGCGGTTGCCCCGCCTTCACGATCCGTCACGGCCTCATTGAGGCTCTTGCGGGCAGCATCTGTGTTGCCGGAGACAAGGGCGATCGCCGCGGCATTGTATTTCTGGAAAATCGAAATCCAGCCCGGACCCTTCATGTTGTTGACGAGGGCCAGCGCTTCCTTGGGCTTGCCTGAACCGGCGCGCGCCCATGCCGTCAGAAGCGTGTTGACCATGCGGTCGAGATCGTTCGGGCCGGTATATTTCAGGATTTTCTCGGCTTTGACGAATTCCTTGTCCTTGATGGCGTCGAGGCCGCGCACGATGGTCGTCACGCGTTCGACGGAGGTATCGTCCTTCATCGAATCGGCAATCTTGGCGCCAGCCTCGAAATTGCCGCTCAACAGTTCGGCGATCATCAGGCGCTGGCGGATTTCCGAATTGGCCGGATCGAATTCCAGCGCCTTCTTGTAGAGCGAAATCGCGGTGGGGTAATCCTGATCGACATCGGCATTGCGCGCGGCAAGGAATGCGCCGGAGAAGGTATTTACCTTGGCAGGATCGAAAGTAACGGCCTTGGCTTCCGTTTTCGTCTCCGCAAAGCCGGGGCTTGCACCCGCGCCAAGTGCGAGAGCGGCGGCAAGAGCCGCGCTGCAGAGAAGACGAAGTGCTGGTTTACGCCGCATGAGGGAACCTTTGCCTTTGTGCAGAAGCACGGAAAAATCAGTTTCCATTGTTTGGTCACGATAGAATGGCTTTTTTGAAGCAACCCCGCAAGAAATTATGGCCCGCGCCACAATCTCCCCTTGCGGGACACCCAGTCCGAAACAGCGGCGGACGGTCTTGTCCATCCGCCGTTTGCCTGAGGCCTCCAGCGTCAGTTGAGACGCTCGATGCAGAAGTCGATGACTTCCAGAAGCGCGTTTTTCCACGGGCTTTCCGGCAGCGGTGCAAGCGCATCGCGGGCAATGGTGCCGTAATGCGTGGCGCGGCCGATCGTATCGCCAAGACCGTTGTATTTGGTGATGAGACCGAGCGCCTTTTCGAGGTTCTCGTCGCTGCTTTCACCGTTTTCGATGGCGTTGCGCCAGAAGGCGCGCTCATCCTGCGTGCCGCGGCGATAGGACAGGATGACCGGCAGGGTTATCTTGCCCTCACGGAAATCGTCACCCGTATTCTTGCCGAGATCGGCGGATTTGCCGCCGTAATCCAGCACGTCGTCAACGAGCTGGAAGGCAAGGCCGAGATTCATGCCGTAGGATTTCAGTGCACTGCGGCTTGCCTTGTCGGTTTTGGCGACGATGGGGCCAACTTCCGCGGCCGCTGCAAAAAGGGCAGCCGTCTTGGCGCGAATCACCTGCAGATAATCGTCCTCGGTCGTTTCCATGTTCTTGGCGACCGAAAGCTGCAGCACTTCGCCCTCGGCGATGACGGAAGCGGCGGTGGACAGCACGTCGAGCGCATCCAGCGAGCCGACGTCCACCATCATGCGGAAGGCCTGGCCGAGCAGGAAGTCGCCGACGAGAACGCTTGCCTGGTTGCCCCAGATGGTGCGGGCGGTGGACTTGCCACGGCGCAGATCGCTTTCATCCACCACGTCGTCATGCAGCAGCGTCGCCGTGTGCATGAATTCCACGCTGGTGGCGAGCTTGATATGGTGGTCGCCCTCGTAACCGAACATCGAGGCAGAGGCCAGCGTCAGCATCGGCCGCAGGCGTTTGCCTCCGGACGAGATCAGATGGTTGGCCACCTCAGGTATCATCTGGACATCGGAACCGGCTCTGGAAAGGATAAGCTGATTCACCCGTTCCATGTCGGCACGGGTCAGGTCGACAAGCGGCTTGACGGATGCGAGTTTGTTTTTGCTTTCTTCAAGCGGTATGACGACGCCCAAGGGACAGGACTCCTGTTCGAATTTGAGTTCGACAATAAAAACTGGCGCCTGTCGCGGCAAGGGGCGAATTGCCGCTAGCCATTCAAAAAAATGGGAATTTGGGGCTTATCCATGCGTGAACTGATCCGTACCAACGATGCCGTGCTGTTATCCTTCGCCGAAAGCCTGATGAAGGACGCCGGCATCCATTGCCTTGTCGCCGATCAGGCAATGAGCATTCTGGAAGGTTCGCTCGGTCTTTTGCCCCGCCGGTTCCTGGTGGAGGAAGACCGCGCCGGTGAGGCCCGCCGCATTCTCGTGGATGCCGGTCTGGGCGACGAATTGCGCAACGAAGAGGCGTAAACGAACGTGGGCGGCGAGATTTCGGAAACTTTGGATGCGTTTCACCGGGGCCGTTTTCACATTCTCCAGCCCAAGGGCAGGGGACACCGCGCCGGCATGGACGCCATGCTTCTTGCCTCGATGGTGGCGGACGAGCGCGCCTGCCGCATAGCCGATCTCGGCGCGGGCGCGGGCGCGGCAGGTTTCGCTGTCGCCACGCGGCTTGAAAAGGCCGAAGTGACCCTGTTCGAACGTTCGCCGGAAATGGTGGAATTTGCCCGCCGCAGCCTGGCATTGCCAGAAAATGCCGCTTTTTCCGCCCGTGTCAGCGTGCGTGAGGCCGACGTGACACTGCGTGGCAAGGCGCGCGTCGAGGCCGGACTGCCGGACGGGCATTTTCACCACGTCATCATGAACCCGCCCTATAATGATGCAGGCGACCGCCGCACGCCCGATGCGCTGAAGGCTGAGGCCCACGCCATGACGGAGGGCCTGTTCGAGGACTGGATCAGGACCGCAGGTGCGATCACGGTTCCAGGCGGGCAGCTTTCCCTTATTGCACGGCCGCAATCGGTGGCGGAGATCATTGCCGCCTGTGGCAGCCGTTTCGGCGGCATCGAGATCACACTCATCCACCCACGCCCCGGTGAGGACGCGGTGCGCATGCTCGTAACAGCGATCAAGGGGTCACGGGCGCGGCTGTCGTTCCGGGCGCCGCTCGTCATGCACGAGACCGGTAGCCATGCTTTCACGCCCATCGTGGATGATCTGAATAATGGCCGCACCGCCTATCGCCGTAATGTAAAGGCAATCGGGCCTGGCCTATAAATTCGCCGTTCCTCCGGCCGCAAACCATTGTGTTTTGCAGGGCAATACATACATCCGTGACGAACAGGCAAATGCTGCGAGGAGTGAATTGTGGGTTTTCTGAAGTATCTGGTGCCGAAACGCTTTCGCAAAAAAGAACTCGTCATCCCGGTTGTGCGCATGCATGGCGCCATCATGGCTGGCGGCAACCAGTTCCGCCCCGCTCTCAATCTTGCCTCCTATGCACCGCTGCTGGAAAAGGCCTTTGCCATCAAGGACGCGCCAGCTGTCGCCATTTCCGTGAATTCTCCCGGTGGCTCGCCGGTGCAGGCGCGAATGATCTATAATCGCATCCGCCAGCTTGCCGAGGAAAAGGACAAGAAGGTCCTGATCTTCGTTGAGGATGTGGCGGCCTCCGGTGGCTACATGATCGCGCTTGCCGGCGACGAGATCATCGCCGACCCCACCTCCATCGTCGGATCGATCGGCGTCGTTTCCGGTGGTTTCGGTTTCCCGGAAATGTTGAAGAAGATCGGGGTGGAGCGCCGCGTCTATACGGCCGGCGAGAACAAGGTCATCCTCGATCCCTTCCAGCCGGAAAAAGAGGGCGACATCGAATATCTGAAGTCGCTTCAGGTCGAAATCCACAATGTTTTCATCGATATGGTCAAGATGCGCCGCGGTGCAAAATTGAAGGGCGATGAGACGATCTTCTCCGGCCTGTTCTGGACCGGTATGCGTGGCCTTGATCTCGGCCTGATCGACGGCTTGGGCGACATGAGGGAGGTTCTTCGTCGCCGCTACGGGACGAAGGTGAAGCTTCAGCTCGTCACCGGTGGGCGCTCGCTGTTCGGCAAAAAAGTGCCGGGCGTGAATGCGGCACTCGGCCTCAATGCCGAAAGGCTTGCGGCAGGCGCCGTCTCGGGACTTGCGGAAGTTGCCGAAGAAAAGGCATTGTGGTCGCGTTTCGGTCTATGATGTCGCAGGAATAGGGCCTTATGGCGCAGCTTATTACAATTGTTCTTCTGGTGGTGGGATCCGTCATCCTCTACCGCCGCTTCGTTCGCGATGCGGAAAAGCTTTCGGCAAAATCGAAGCAGCGCGAAAAGGAACGCGAAACCGGCGCCATCGGCACGCTGATCAAGGATCCCGAAACCGGCGAATACCGCGTGAAGCGTGAGGATGAGACGTAAGCCGGTGTCTCCACGCATAAATCCTTGACCCCTTCGCCATGCCGTGGCACCAGTCCGCATCCGAAGTAAGTCAGTGCTTACTTATCCTCACAACGCCGCGATGACTGCAATGACCGATATTCCAGACCATATGAACCCCAAGCGTTCCTTTCAGGCGCTGATCCTGACGCTGCACAATTACTGGGCCGACAAGGGCTGCGCGGTATTGCAGCCCTATGATATGGAAGTGGGCGCGGGTACGTTTCATCCGGCAACGACGCTGCGTGCGCTGGGCCCGAAGCCGTGGAAGGCTGCCTATGTGCAGCCCTCGCGCCGGCCTTCTGATGGTCGCTACGGTGAAAACCCCAACCGTTTGCAGCATTATTACCAGTATCAGGTCATTCTGAAGCCCAACCCTTCCAACCTTCAGGAACTGTATCTCGGTTCTCTGAAGGCGATCGGTCTCGATCCGCTGCTGCATGATGTGCGCTTCGTCGAAGACGACTGGGAAAGCCCGACGCTCGGCGCCTGGGGTCTCGGCTGGGAGTGCTGGTGCGACGGTATGGAAGTGTCGCAATTCACCTACTTCCAGCAGGTATGCGGCATCGAATGCTCGCCGGTCGCTGGCGAACTGACCTACGGTCTGGAGCGTCTGGCCATGTATGTTCAGGGCGTCGACAATGTCTACGACCTCAACTTCAACGGCCGCGAGGGTGAAGAGAAAATCTCCTATGGTGACGTCTTCCTGCAGGCCGAGCAGGAATACTCCCGCCATAATTTCGAATTTGCCGACACCGGCATGCTGCATCGCCATTTCATCGACGCGGAAAAGGAATGCCTGGCGCTTCTCGCCGCGGGCGCGCCGGGTGATGATGATAATCAGCGCCTGCATAAATGCGTGTTCCCGGCCTATGACCAGTGCATCAAGGCAAGCCATGTCTTTAACCTGCTGGATGCGCGCGGCGTGATCTCGGTGACGGAACGCCAGAGTTATATCCTGCGCGTGCGCACGCTGGCAAAAGCCTGCGGCGAAGCCTTCCTGCTCACGGATGCGGGCGGGTTGAACTGGAACAGGGCCGCCTGAACCTTTATGTAAGGCGGGGCAACAGTCTAACGTGCGGGTGCCGTTGCGGCGCTCGCGCCTCTTGAGGAGGGGTCGGGAATGTTCATCACGCTGGCAATCATCGCGGCAATCGCGCTCTATGTCGTCTTCATCTATAACGGGCTCGTCAAGGCGAGGCAGATGAAGGAAGAGGCGTGGTCGGGCATCGACGTGCAGTTGAAACGCCGCGCCGATCTCATTCCCAATCTCATCGAGACCGTGAAGGGCTACGCGGCGCATGAAAAAAGCACCTTCGAGGAGGTGATTGCCATGCGCAACCGGGCCCAGGCCGTGCCCGCTGGCGATGTCGAAGGCCGCGCCCAGGCGGAAGGCATGCTGTCGCAGGCGCTCGGTAAGCTCTTTGCGCTCGCTGAAGCCTATCCTGATCTGAAAGCCAACACGAACTTTCTGGAATTGCAGCGCTCGCTGGAAACAATCGAGGGCGAACTGCAGATGTCGCGCCGTTATTACAATGGCGCCGCGCGCGATCTGAACGTCAGGGTGGAAAGCTTCCCATCCAATCTGATCGCCGGCCAGTTCGGTTTTGCCAAGGCACCTTATTTCGAGATCGACAACCCGGCAGACCGCGCCGTGCCGACCGTGAAATTCTAAGGCCACCGTTCCCCGGGTCCAAATCCTCCCGCCGACATTCCTATATCCCGGCTCTCTGCCGCATTCTTTGACAAGACGAAGATCATGATCGAACTGACCATCACCCCGCCCGGCCACCCGCTTTCCGGCAAGGTAGAGCCGCCCGGCTCCAAATCCATCACCAACCGCGCGCTTCTGCTGGCTGGCCTCGCCAAGGGAAAAAGCCGCCTAACCGGCGCGTTGAAGAGCGATGATACGCTCTATATGGCCGAAGCCCTGCGCGCCATGGGCGTTAAGGTGACAGAACCTGACGCCACGACCTTCGTGGTGGAGGGTACAGGCGTGCTTCAACAGCCGGAAAAGCCGCTTTTTCTCGGCAATGCCGGCACAGCCACGCGGTTCCTGACTTCGGCTGCAGCACTGGTGGATGGCGCCGTCATCATCGATGGCGACGAGCACATGCGCAAACGCCCGATCATGCCGCTGGTGGAAGCGCTGCGCGCCCTCGGCGTCGAAGCGGATGCGCCGACCGGCTGCCCGCCAGTTACCGTGCGGGGCAAGGGCATGGGTTTCCCGAAGGGCAGCGTCACCATCGATGCCAACCTCTCCAGCCAGTATGTGTCGGCACTTCTGATGGCGGCCGCCTGCGGCGACAAGCCTGTCGATATCATCCTCAAGGGCGAGGAAATCGGCGCGAAGGGTTATATCGATCTCACAACATCAGCCATGGAAGCCTTCGGCGCAAAGGTGGAGCGGGTCAGCAACGCCATCTGGCGCGTGCATCCGACCGGCTACACCGCGACCGATTTCCACATCGAACCGGATGCATCCGCCGCCACCTATCTCTGGGGCGCGGAGCTTCTTACCGCCGGTGCGATCGACATCGGCACGCCCGCCGACAAGTTCACCCAGCCGGATGCCAAGGCCTATGAGGTCATGGCGCAGTTTCCGCATCTGCCCGCTGAAATCGACGGTTCGCAGATGCAGGACGCCATTCCGACCATCGCCGTTCTCGCCGCGTTCAACGAAACGCCGGTACGTTTCGTCGGCATCGCCAATCTGCGCGTCAAGGAATGTGACCGTATCCGCGCCGTCTCGCTCGGCCTCAACGAAATCCGTAACGGTCTGGCGCATGAGGAAGGCGACGACCTGATCGTGCATGCCGATCCGGCGCTCGCGGGTCAGACGGTCGATGCCTCCATCGATACTTTTGCCGATCACCGCATCGCCATGAGCTTTGCGCTGGCGGCGCTGAAGATCGGCGGCATCGCCATCCAGAACCCTGCCTGCGTTGGCAAGACCTATCCGGGCTACTGGAAGGCGCTCGCCTCGCTCGGCGTAGACTATACCGAAAAGGAAAGTGCTGCCTAGCCGCAGCACTGAAACCGGCTGGAGGAGACCGCCCCGTGAAGACCATCGCCGCAAGACTTCTCGCGCTGCTTGTCTTCCTGGGCGCGGCATGCCCGGCCTTTGCGGAAGAATTCATCCGCTCCTATCATTCCGTCGTCGAGGTTGCGAAGAGTGGCGAACTGACGGTGACGGAAACCATCACCGCCCGTGCTGAAGGTCAGAACATCAAGCGCGGCATCTTCCGCGATTTCCCGCTTTATGCGCTGGATGCGAATAACCGACGCACCAAGGTGGATTTTAACGTCGTTTCCGTGGAGCGCGATGGCGCGCCGGAGAACTGGCGCACCGAGAATATCGATGGCGGCATCCGCATTTATACCGGCAGCGCCGATCGTTTTCTTCCGACCGGCGAGCATATCTTCCAGATCACCTACACCACCGCCCGGCAGATCCGTTATTTCAGCGACTATGACGAACTCACCTGGAATGTCACCGGCAATGGCTGGCAGTTTCCGATGGGTGAGATTTCCGCCACCATCACTTTGCCACAGGGCGTGAAGGCCACCGATACTGCCGTTTTCACCGGTCCACTCGGTGCCAAAGGCAAGGATGCGCGCATTTTGAGCGAAGGCAACGAGGTGTTTTTTGCCTCTACCCGCCCGTTTTCAGTGGGCGAGGGCATGACAGTTGCCGTGAAGTTACCGAAGGGCGCCATTGCGGCCCCCGACTCCTCCCAGGAGGCAGGTTGGTGGCTACGTGACAATCTTGCCATCCTGCTTTCGGGCGGCGGGCTTTTCGCAGTGCTGCTCTATTATCTGCGAGCATGGTTCTCGGTCGGCCGTGATCCGGCCAAGGGTGTAGTCGTGCCGCGCTGGGATGCACCGGAGGGGCTTTCGCCGGCTCTGGTCAATTACGTTGATAACAGGGGTTTTTCCGGCGCAGGCTGGACAGCGCTGTCCGCCTCGGCACTTGATCTGGCGGTCAAGGGTTATGTCGTTCTGGAGGATCTGAAGAACTCCATCGTCATCCGCCGCACGCAAAAGCAGGCTGGGGCGGAGTTGCCGAGCGGGCAGAAGACGCTGTTGTCCTCCATCGGTGGTCCGGGCGAGACGCTCACCATCGACAAGGCGCATGGAACGGAAGTCGAAAAGGTCGGCAAGCAGTTTCGCGCGGCGATAGAGAAAGAGCACCGCGGCAAATATTACCGCAGCAATGCCGGTTACATCGTTTTCGGCATCTTCTTCAGTGTCGCCGTCATCGTCGCGACGCTGGTGTTCGGTGATCTCGATGAAAGCGCCATTGCCGCCGTGCTGGTCTTCGGCTTTTTCGCCTTCTTCTTCAGCATCCTGTCGATCGGCATCGGCCGACAGTTCTCGCGTGGCGCGTCGTTGAGCAAGCGCATCGGCGGCATCGTCATGCTGGCCTTTGCCGGTTTTGTGGCTTTCTCGGTCATTGGCGGCATTGCCACGCAGATCCTGCTGGATGTGACGCATGACACCAAGTCGCTGGCGCTGGCCGCCATCGGCGGCATCGTGCTTACCAACGCGCTGTTCCTGTTCCTGATGGGTGCGCCGACGCCGCTCGGCCGCAAGCTGATGGACGGCATCGAGGGCCTCAGAACCTATCTGACGCTGGCGGAAAAGGACCGGATGAATATGGCGGATGCCCCCGCCATGTCGCCGCAGCATTTTGAGACATTGCTGCCCTATGCGGTCGCGCTCGGCGTGGAAAAACCCTGGAGCCGCACCTTCGAGACCTGGCTTGCCACGGCTGCTGCCGGTGCCGCCGCGGCAAGTTATGCGCCCGGCTGGTATTTGGGCAGCAATTACGGCAGCTTCGGAGACCGGATTGGTGGGTTCTCCACTTCCATGGCGAATACAATCGCTTCCACCATTCCCCAACCTGTCAGCTCATCTTCCTCCAGCTTTTCAGGTGGCGGTGGCGGTGGTTCTTCCGGTTCGGGCGGCGGCGGTGGTGGTGGTGGCGGCTGGTAACGTCCACCGGCGGTAATTTAACCGATAGCTGATGACTTTTGCCGCTGGTCTTGCTAAGTCCGCGACACTCTTTTGCAACAGATTAAAGTCCTTATCCCATGCCCGATCTTCTGCTTGAACTTCGCTCCGAGGAAATCCCCGCACGCATGCAGCGCAAGGCGGCGGGCGATCTGAAGAAACTCGTCACTGACGCCTTGGTGGAGAGAGGGCTGACCTATGAGGGTGCGCGCGAATATTGGACGCCGCGCCGCCTGACGCTGGATATTCGCGGCCTCAATGCCCGCTCCGCCGATGTGCGTGAGGAAAAGAAGGGTCCGCGCACCGATGCCAACGAAAAGGCGATTGAGGGCTTTCTGCGCGGCGCTGGCCTTAATGATGTCTCCGAGGCTCAGGTCGTTTCCGATCCGAAGAAAGGCGATTTCTACATCGCCATCATCAACAAGCCCGGCCGCGCGGCGGAAGAGATCATCGCCGAGGTGATGCCCGGCATCATCCGCTCCTTCCCCTGGCCGAAATCCATGCGCTCCGGCCCGGCCTCCATGCCGAAGGGCTCTAGCTATGCCGGCATTGAAGGCAAGGGCTCGGAGAGCCTGCGCTGGGTGCGCCCGCTGCAATCCATCGTCTGCCTGTTCGGCCCCGAACATGACGAAACCCAGGTCATTCCCTTTGTCATCGACGGCATCGTCGCTGGCAACGTCACCTATGGCCACCGTTTCCATGCGCCGGGTCCGATCACCGTGCGCCGTTTCGAGGATTATGTCTCCAGCCTTGAAAAGGCGAAGGTCATTCTCGATGCCGACCGCCGCAAGGATATCATCCTGCACGATGCCAAGGATCTGGCATTTGCCAACGGCCTTGAGCTGGTGGAAGACGAAGGCCTGCTGGAAGAAGTCTCCGGCCTCGTTGAATGGCCGCAGGTGCTGATGGGCACTTTCGAGGAGGATTACCTGCAAATCCCGGCGGAAATCATCCGGCTGACCATCAAGACCAACCAGAAGTGTTTTGTCACCCGCAATCAGGGTGCGGAAGAGGGTCTCTCCAACCGCTTCATCCTCATCTCGAACATCGAGGCAAGCGACGGCGGCAAGGAAATCATCCATGGCAACGGCAAGGTCGTCCGCGCCCGCCTGTCGGATGCCCGCCATTTCTGGAACCGTGACCAGGGCGATCTGCCCGATCTGGAGACGTTGAAGGATTCGGCTGCGAAATTTGGCCTCGATCTCAAGAAGCCGCTCGACCAGCGCATGGCCAAGCTCGATGCGCTGAACGTTACCTTCCATGCCAAGCTCGGCACTCAAGGGCAGCGTGTGGCCCGCATTCGCGAACTGGCCAAGGCTCTGGCCCCCGTCGTCGGTGCCGATGCTGCTCTGGTGGACCGCGCCGTGGTGCTGGCGAAAGCCGACCTGCGCACCGAAGCCGTCGGCGAATTCCCCGAGCTTCAGGGCCTGATGGGCCGAAAATACGCAACCTTGCAGGGCGAAAACGAAAGTGTCGCCGCGGCGATCGAGGATCACTACAAGCCGCAGGGTCCCTCCGACCGCCTGCCAGCCGACAAGGTGGCGATCACGGTTGCTCTCGCCGACAAACTCGACACGCTCGTCGGCTTCTGGGCCATCGATGAAAAGCCTACCGGTTCGAAGGATCCCTTCGCACTGCGCCGTGCGGCGCTGGGCGTGGTTCGCATTCTGCTGGAACGGAATGTGCGTCTGCCGCTTCGGATGCCCTTGTTGATTCAGCTTGCTGAAATTTTCGTCAATAACTCCTTACGCCAATATCCGCAGAATCTTGATCAAGTTTTTGAATTGGAAGCAAAGGGATTGGTTTCTGATGGTGCTACTTCATCTTTGATATCTAAACTTGGAAGTGAGGCTAACAAGTCGGAGGTAATCAATAAGATTGGACCTTTGGCGTTGAAAACACTTAATGACCTCCTCTCCTTCTTCCACGACCGCCTCAAGGTCTACCTCCGCGACCTCGGTGCCCGTTACGATCTGATCGACGCCGTTGTGACACCGGAATCCGACGACCTGCTGATGATCGCCCGCCGTGTCGAGGCGCTGACCGCCTTCATCACCGGCGAAGATGGCCGGAACCTGCTGGCCGGTGCAAAGCGCGCCACCCAGCTTCTGGCCGCAGAGGAAAAGAAGGGCACCGTGGTTGCGAACAGCGTTTCAGAAGAATTGTTGAAGCTCGACGCCGAAAAGGCGCTTTACGCGGCGATCAAGACCGCTTCCGCCGATGCCGCAAAGGCCGTCGAGACGGAAGATTTCCGCTCCGCCATGCAGGCGCTTTCGACGCTTCGCGCGCCCGTCGACAAGTTTTTCGAGGATGTGCTCGTCAACGACGAGGACGCGGCCATCCGCGCAAACCGTCTGGCGCTGTTGAAGGCCATTCGTGAAGCCACCGGAACGGTTGCGGATTTCTCGAAGATTACGGGGTGAGGCAGGGTTGCCAATGGTAATGTTTATGTTACTATTTCTCCATGAAGGTCGTTGAATATCTGGACCCTAACGGATCGAGCCCATTTGAGCGATGGTTCGTGAAGATCGACGCGCGTGCAGCGTCGAAGGTAACGATGGCCGTGACCCGGATGGGGCAGGGCAATCTCTCCAACGTAAAATCCGTTGGCTCCGGTGTTCTCGAATACCGGATCGATTATGGCCCCGGATATCGTGTCTATTTCGGGCGTGACGGTGATGAGCTGGTGATATTGCTGATTGGTGGAACCAAGGCACGGCAGCAGAACGATATCGAAGCGGCCAAGGCCTTTTGGCAGGATTATAAATCCAGAAAGGGCGCCCACAAGGGTGCCGGGATGGGTGATTGACATGGCGCTAACGCGGGAATTCAAACAGACAGTCAAGGCGAGGGCGGAAAAAGACCCAGCCTTCCGGGCGGCTCTCTTGTCGGATGCTGTGGAACTGTTGCTGGAGGGAGATGTCGAAACCGGCAAGTCGGTATTGCGAGATTTCATCAACGCCACGATCGGTTTCGAGACTTTATCCAAACACGTGGATGTGCCTGCGAAAAGCCTGATGCGCATGTTCGGCCCGAAGGGAAATCCCCGGGCCGATAATCTGTTTAGTGTCATTCAAGCGCTTCAGAAGAACTCGGGTATACATCTCGCTGTCGCAGCGGCCTGATGATCACCAAAATCCTAATCAGCGCCTGCCTTCTCGGCCAGCCGGTCAGATATGACGGCAAGGGCAAAACTCTCGTCCACCCGGCGATAGACCGCTGGCGGGATGAAGGCAGGCTGGTGGCGATCTGTCCGGAAATGGCGGGCGGCATGTCCGTGCCGCGCCCGCCGGCAGAGATCGAGAAGGGAGCTTCCGGTCTCGATGTGCTGGAAGGCCGCGCCCGGGTGCTGGAAGTAACCGGTGGCGATGTCACGGCGGAATTTATTGCCGGTGCGGAAAAGGCGTTGGCCCTTGCTAAAGCCAATGGCTGCACGCACGCGCTGTTGATCGACGGCAGCCCGTCCTGCGGATCGGTCGCGATCTATGACGGCTCGTTCTCCGGCATCAAACATGCGGGCAATGGCGTGACGGCGGCACTGCTTGAAAGAGCGGGAATTGCGGTCTTTTCGCCTGCCGATATCGACCGGCTGGATACTCTGACACGTTGAAACAAAAAAACGCCGGAGTTTCCTCCGGCGTTTTCGTTTATCCATCACCTCAGCGTCTGTCACCCCGCCATGCGCATCTGCTCTGCCATGCCGTGGAGTTGGTTGCCGGAGGAGACGCGGAAGCCGCGGATGAGGTTCAGTAGCTCTTCGGTATCGACGGCCAGCGCTTCCGCCGAAGCCGTGGTCTCTTCCGCCATCGCCGCATTGTGCTGGGTGGCGACGTCGAGCTGGTTGAGCGATGTGGAGATAGAGCGCAGCGTCGTGTCCTGTTCGGCCGCCGAATGGGCGATCTTGCCGACGATCTCGTTGGCGGATTTGATCTGGTCCGAGATGCGTTTCAGCGCGTCACCGGCTTCGCCGACAAGACGCACGCCGTTTTCCACCTGGTTGGAAGAGCGGGCGATCTGGTCCTTGATCTCCTTGGCGGCGGCGGCGGATTTCTGCGCCAGTTCGCGCACTTCCTGTGCCACCACGGCAAAGCCCTTGCCCGCTTCCCCGGCACGCGCCGCTTCCACGCCCGCATTCAGTGCCAGAAGATTGGTCTGGAAAGCGATGTCGTCGATCACGCCGATGATGTTCGAAATCTGATCGGAAGATTGTTCGATGCCGCTCATCGCCGCAATCGCTTCTTCCACCACCCGGTCGCTGCGCATCGCTTCGGAACTGACTGTCGTGACGCGTTTGGCGGCGTCGGCTGCACCTTCAGCCGTCTGGCGTACCGCAACCGTCAACTCGTCGAGCGCGGCAGAGGTTTCCTCGAGATTTGCCGCCTGCCGTTCGGTGCGCTGCGAAAGCTCGTTGGAGGCCTTGCGGATTTCTTCCTTCGAGCCGCCGATATCGATGCTCTTGGAATTCACCTTGGCCATGGCGGCGTCGAGATGGGTCAATGCCTCGTTGAAGTTGTCGCGCAGCGCGGCGTAACGGTTGCCGAGATCGGCGCAACGCACGGTCAGATCACCGCCGGCGAGTTTTTCCAGCGCCTCGCCAATGGTGGTGACGACACGTGCCTGCAATGCGGCCTCGTCGCGCTGCATGTCGAGGTTGTTCTGGCGCTCGGCGTTGAGCTGCTGCTGCTGTTCTTCCTCCCGGCGCTGCATGGCGTGGCGCTCCCGCACCTTGTCCTGAAGCGAGGCCGTGGCCTTCGCCATCATGCCCACCTCGTTGGTCAGCCCGGTATGGGGTATGGTGAGCGAGACGTTCTCATTGGCGACTTCACCCAGCGCCCTGTGAATGTCGCCGAGCGGCTTCGAGATCCCCCGGATAACGTAGAAGGCGGCGGCAAGTGCCAGCACGAAGATGGCGGCACCGATGGACAGCGCCCTCATCACCTCGCCACGAACCTGGGCATTCAGATCATCGATGTAAACGCCGGTCACGACCACCACCTGCCAGGGCTCAAAAGCAAGGGCGTAGGAGCTTTTGGCGTAGTCATTGCCTTCCATGCCGGGCTTCGGACCGTAGAAATCCGTCTGGCCGCCGCCGTTGCGGCCAAGCCGTACGAGCTCGTCACGATACTGGAAGCCCTTGCTGTCCGGCTTGCCCTTGTAGTTCTCGCCGACACGCTTCGCGTCGGGATGGAATTTCATCGTCACGTCGTAGTCGTAACCGAACAGATAGCCATCCGGGGTGAACCGCATGGCGCTGACGGTGGCGAAGGCCTGCTTCATGGCGTCTTCGTGTGAAAGCGTCCCGGCCTTTTCCTTGTCGTGGAAGGATTGCAGGATGGAAATGGCGGATTGCACCTGTGTCCGCAGCATGCCGTAGCGTTCTTCATAGATCGCGTCGGTGGCGGATTTCAGCTGGTAAAATGTTGCTGCTGCGAAGGCGGCCATAAGGGCCACCACGAGCACGATCAGCTGACGGGAAATGGAAAGATTCTTCATGGGCGCTCACAAGCTTTTGCGTCGCGAGCCGGAAAAAGCCGCGCGCTGCCGAAGTTTCGAAAATGGGAAGGCGCCTGATGCGCTGTGATCAGCCTGAAAGCGAAAGTCCGCTCCAAGCCCTCATGTCGTGCTGCATCGCACTATGAGGTCACTTAGCGGCAAAAAATTTGAATAAATATTTAATTAGCAAAAGCTTTATGAGCGTGCTTGGCAGAATAATGGATGCATAATTTATTATTCACCGGATGGTTGCCGTGCACTTCGAAAAATGCAGCGATGACGCGATTATTTGACTTTTGTCATCAAAGACGCCGCCGACACTGTCGGTCAATTGCCGCGCAATTTGAAATCCTGGAAATCGGGTGCCGCCATTGCTGATGCGCTTGACGGTGCCGTGGCATTGGCCGCCGAAATTGTCTTCGTCGCTGCCGTGGTCGCGGTCATGTCTATGCCTGCTGGCGTGGCTGCCGTTTCCTGGGGGGGAGTGCCAGCTTCACCCTCATCATAGGTGGCAATTGCGGTGCCGGGGGTTTCCTGCGGCATCCAAGCGGGATTGGTGCTGACGAAGGTGACGGGCGCGCCGCCAAGCCAGGCCTCGGTGCGCACCAGCGTGCGCTTACCCTCGATTTCACGCATTTCCGTGTGCTGCGTGCCCGGCTCGATGGAGGGGATGGCAAAGCCCTCGGGGGCAGGGTTGTCCTTCACGGGCTGGCAGCGGGCGCAGTCGAGACGAACGAAGCTGCCATTGCTGGTGTGGGTGCCGTTTACATATTCGATGGAAGACGCCATCGCAGACCCGCCGGTCAGCGCGACAACCGCTGTCAAAAGAAGACGACGCATCGAAAAACCCCCGAAATGACGGCGCAGCCTCACGATCGAGACAGAATGCGCCCTTCAATGTTCGGCAGATATTATCGGTCTTTCGTTTCCATCAGGTCAGCAAACTTGGTAAAAATTGAGCGAAATCTGCGCTCGGGCCGCTGTATGCCTTGAATGGTCAGACTTTTTCGCGCGCCACGGCCTGCCAGCCGATATCGCGACGGCAGAAGCCGTTTTCCCATTCCACCTTGGCCGCCAGCGCATAGGCGCGCGCCTGCGCTTCCGTCACGTTCTTGCCAAAGGCGGTGACGTTCAGCACGCGTCCGCCCGTCGCCACCAGTCTGCCGTCCTTCAGCGCCGTCCCGGCATGGAACACCTTTGCCTCTTCGCTGGCATCGGGAATATGGGCGATGGGCGTGTTCTTGTCGTAGGCACCGGGGTAACCCTTGGAAGCTAGAACAACCGTCAGCGCCGCATCGTCGCGCCATTCCGCTTTTACCTTGTCCAGCGTGCCGGTAGCAGTGGCGTAGAGGATCGGCAGCAGGTCGCTCTTGAGGCGCATCATCAGCACCTGACATTCCGGATCGCCGAAACGCACATTGTATTCGATCAGCTCGGGGCCTTTGGCGGTGATCATCAGACCGGCGAAAAATACGCCGGAGAAGGGATTGCCGTCTTTCGCCATGCCAGAAATCGTCGGTTCGATGATTTCTTTCATGGTGCGCTCCACCATGGCTGGTGTCATCACCGGGGCGGGGGAATAGGCGCCCATGCCGCCGGTGTTGGGGCCGGTGTCGCCATCACCCACGCGCTTGTGGTCCTGGGCTGTTGCCAACGCCAGCGCGGTTTTGCCATCGGAAAGGCAGAAGAAACTGGCTTCCTCACCGTCGAGGAAAGCTTCCACCACAACCTCGGCGCCGGCAGCGCCAAAAGCGCCGTCGAAACAGTCGTCGATGGCGGCAAGCGCTTCCGCCTCGCTCATGGCAACCGTTACGCCCTTGCCGGCGGCAAGCCCGTCGGCCTTGATGACGATGGGTGCGCCCTGTTCACGGACATATTGCTTTGCCGGTTCGGCGGTCTTGAAACGCTGGTAAGCCCCGGTTGGAATATCGTAACGGGCGCATAGATCCTTAGTGAACCCCTTGGAACCCTCAAGCTGAGCGGCTGCTTTCGAAGGCCCGAAGGTGGCAATACCAGCCGCACGCAGATCATCTGCCAGACCGGCAACCAGCGGCGCTTCCGGTCCGACGACGACGAAGTCGATCGCCTTTTCCCTGGCAAAGGCGATAACGGCGGCGTGGTCTTCCACGTCAAGCGAAACGAGTGTCGCATGGTCGGCTATGCCGGGATTGCCGGGAGCGGCATAAAGTTCATCGAGCAGGGGAGACTGGGCGATTTTCCACGCCAGCGCATGTTCGCGTCCGCCGGAACCGATCAACAGAACTTTCATGGTCAACACCCCTGCAAATTCGCCTTTAACCTTGTTTGAGGGGCGTTAAGGGCAGGGGGGCGAAAGGTCAAGGAGAAAGCGCCGCAAATGCCCGTCTTTCCCTCGAACTCAGCCTTTCCTGTGGAATCGTTGCCGCCTCTTGTTGTCACGCCACAATCAGACATTATGTTCGCCGCTCCAGATGTGACATCAGAGAACCCCATGACCGCAGATAATGCCCGCCTCGCCACGCTCATCGCCTCCGAAATCAACGCCCGCGCCGATCAGGTGAAGGCGGCAGTGGCGTTGCTGGACGAGGGAGCGACCGTGCCCTTCATCGCCCGTTACCGCAAGGAAGCGACAGGAGGGCTGGATGATACCCAGCTTCGAACGCTTGCCGAACGCCTCGTCTATCTGCGTGAACTCAATGCGCGCCGCGCCTCCATTGTTGATACCATCAACGGTCAAGGCAAGATGACGGACGCCCTGATGGTCAAGATCATGCAGGCGGGCACCAAGGCGGAGCTGGAAGACCTTTATCTGCCCTACAAGCCGAAGCGCCGCACCCGCGCCGAAATCGCCCGCGAGCGCGGTCTCGGTCCGCTGGCCGAAGCGATCTGGGCAAACCGCGCAGCCGATCCGGCAAAGCTTGGCGAGGCCTATGTGCAGGGCGAGGTGGCGGATGTGAAGGCAGCGCTTGAAGGCGCGCGTGACATCGTGGCGGAAACCATGACGGAAAACGCCGATCTTCTTGGACGCCTGCGCGACTATATGCGCCAGAACGCCATTTTCCGCGCCAAGGTGGTCGACGGCAAGCAGGCGGCAGGCGAAAAATTCTCCGATTATTTCGATCATTTCGAGCGCTGGGCGACAGTGCCGGGACACCGCGCGCTGGCCATGCTGCGCGGCTGGAACGAGGAGATTCTGACGCTGACCATCGATGTCGATGCGGATGATCCCTCTCCGGTCAAACCCGCGCAGCGTACCGTCGCGGCCGCCTTCGATATCCGCAATGCCGGCCCCGCCGATCAATGGTTGATGGAAGTGGCAGGCTGGACCTGGCGGGTGAAGCTCTCCATGTCGCTTTCGCTCGATCTCATGCGCGAATTGCGCGAACGTGCGGAAGAAGAGGCGATCAATGTTTTCGCCCGCAATCTCAAGGATTTGCTGCTGGCCGCACCGGCGGGCTCACGCGCCACCATGGGGCTCGATCCGGGCATCCGCACCGGCGTCAAGGTGGCCGTGGTGGATGGCACCGGCAAGCTGCTCGACACCACGACGGTCTATCCCTTCCAGCCGAGGAACGACGTGCGCGGCGCGCAGGCGGAACTGGCCATGCTCATCCGCAAGCACAATGTCGAGCTGATCGCCATCGGCAACGGCACGGGCAGCCGTGAGACGGAAAAGCTGGTCGCCGATCTGCTGACACAGATGCCGGCTTCGGCTTCCGGCGCAAAGCCCACCAAGGTCATCGTTTCGGAGGCGGGCGCATCGGTCTATTCCGCGTCGGAACGGGCGGCGGCGGAATTCCCCAATCTCGACGTGTCCCTGCGTGGCGCGGTATCCATCGCCCGCCGCCTTCAGGACCCGCTGGCCGAACTGGTGAAGATCGAGCCGAAATCCATCGGCGTCGGGCAGTATCAGCACGATGTCGATCAGGGCCGTCTCAGCCGTTCACTCGACGCGGTCGTGGAAGATGCGGTGAATGCCGTCGGTGTCGATCTCAATACCGCCTCCTCGCCGCTTCTGGCGCGGGTTTCCGGCCTCGGTGCTTCGATTGCCGATGCCATCGTTGCACACCGCGACCAGACCGGCCCCTTTGCCAGCCGCAAGGAGCTGTTGAAGGTGCCGCGCCTTGGCCAGCGCACCTTCGAGCAATGCGCCGGCTTTCTGCGTATTCCCAACGGCAAGGAACCGCTGGATTCGTCCTCCGTGCACCCCGAAGCCTATGGCGTTGCGAAAAAGATCGTCGCCGCCTGCGGTCGCGACCTGCGCACGCTGATGGGTGACAGCGCCACGCTGAAGGGGCTTGATCCGAAGCGCTTCATCGACGAGCAATTCGGCCTGCCCACCGTCAAGGACATCATCGCCGAACTGGAAAAGCCCGGCCGAGACCCGCGCCCAAGCTTCAAGACGGCGACCTTTGCTGACGGCGTGGACGAGATCACCGATCTGAAACCGGGCATGTTGCTGGAAGGTACCGTCACCAATGTCGCCGCCTTCGGCGCTTTCGTGGATATCGGTGTGCACCAGGACGGGCTCGTGCATGTCTCGCAGCTGGCCGACCGTTTCGTGAAAGACCCGCATGAGGTCGTGAAAGCGGGTGATGTTGTCAAGGTCCGTGTCGTGGAAGTGGATGTGAAGCGCAAGCGTATTGCCCTCACCATGCGCAAGGACGGCGGCGAGGCGGCACCCCAGCCAATGCGCGAAAAGGGCAATGCGGGCGCCATGCGCCACGCGAATTCCAAACCGCAGGGACACAACGAAGGGTCGCAATCCGGTGGTGCTCTTGCTGCGGCTCTGGCCGAAGCGATGAAGCGACGCTGACCTCCGGTTGAAATAATTTCAATGGAAAAGCCCTGCCGGAAACCCCGGTGGGGCTTTTTGCTTGATGAAATCGTTCAATTTTTTTGAAATAAGACTATCTTGAAACTTGTGCCGAAAGGAATACGGTCAGAAAAATTGATAAGTGAGACTTAGCAATTGGGGGTGCCATGGCGTCGTCTCTGCATGTTCTTCTCGAAAAGATAATCAAGAACGGTAATCTTGTCGTCAATAGCCCGGGTGGTAGCCGTACATTTGGTAACGGTACCGGAACAAGGGTGGTTCTGAATTTCACCGACGAAGCTGCCATGCAGGAGATCGCTGCCGATCCTGCGCTGAAACTCGCCGAAATTTATATGGAAGGCCGTATGCAGGTCGTCGAGGGCGACATCTACGACTTTCTGGCGCTGGTTAAAAGCAACACGCTAAGCGAGGCGCTGTCCTTCGGCATGGTGTGGCGTGGTATGGCCCGCATCATCGCCGCCCGCATCAGGATGCATCTGCCGGTAAACCACAACAAGAGCAACGTCGCCCATCACTATGATCTGAGCGCCAAGCTGTTCGACATCTTCCTTGATGAGGACTGGCAATATTCCTGCGCCTATTTCAATCCGCCGGGCATCAGCCTTTATGAGGCGCAGGTCGCCAAGAAGCGGCACATCGCCGCCAAGCTGATGACGGAGCCGGGCCAGAGCGTACTGGAGATCGGATCCGGCTGGGGCGGCATGGCGATGTATATTGCCGAAAGTGCAGGTGCCGATGTGACCGGCATCACGCTCAGCGAGGAGCAACTGCGCGTTTCCCGTGACCGTGCAGCAAAACGTGGGCTTGCCGGCAATGTTCGTTTCGAATTGCAGGACTACCGTTACCTGCCTGCCTCGAAGAAATTCGACCGTATCGTCTCGGTCGGCATGTTCGAACATGTCGGGCCGACCCATTACCGCGATTATTTCGACAAGGTGGCGGAGGTTCTGGACGACAAGGGCGTAATGTTGCTGCATTCCATCGGCCAGCCCAGTCCGGCACTTGCAACCAATCCCTTCATCGAAAAATATATTTTCCCCGGTGGTTACATCCCCTCGCTTGCCGAGGTGCTGCCGGCCATCCAGAAGTCGGGGCTGCTGGTGAAGGATATCGAAATCCTGCCCATGCATTATGCGCATACGCTGCGGCACTGGCGCGAACGTTTCGTGGCGCGCAAGGCAGAGGCGGTAGCACTTTATGACGAACGTTTCTTCCGCATGTGGGAATTTTATCTGGCGGGGTCCGAAATGGCCTTTACCCACGAAAATTTCCATATTTTCCAGATCCAGCTCGCCAAGGATCGCGACGCCGTTCCGCATAATCGCGACTACATTGCCCGCAACGAGGAAAAGCTGCTGGAGTTCGAAAAGACGCGGCCGCCGCTTGAGAAGGTTATGTTCTAAGGCTTGTCCATTCGCCGCCGTCATGCCGGACCTGATCTGGCATCCAGCCAGCCCAAGTCCTCGGGCTGAAAGAAGGCTTCCTGCCGCGCAGACGCGCGACGGCTGAATTCCGGCTCAGGGCCGGAATGACGGAAGAGCTAATCGCCGCCCTCTCGCGCTGGTTAATGGAATGGAAACGGAATCCCTCTAATTCTACGATTACCTGTTTGTATTGCGTTTCCTGGGGTTATTTTCATGTTCAAGTCATCAGCGGCCGTCGCCGCTTGTGTTTTATCGCTTTTTGCCGTCGGTAACGCCCATGCCGATGGCTGGTTTTCCGGCGACTGGTATTTGAAGCTCGGCGGTTCGGGTTTTTCTGCGCCGAAATATCAGGGCGACAACAAGAACGAATTCGGCTTTTCGCCCATCATTTCTCTCGGCCGTCAGGGTCAGGGCGCGCGTTTCACCTCGCGCAACGACAGCGCCTCGATCTCGCTGCTGGACAATGGCCCGATCAGCATGGGTCTTGCGGGAAAGCTGGTGTCTCCGCGTGACCAGAAGGATTCGGCCGATCTGAAAGGCATGACCCGCATCAAGCGCGGCGGCGAGCTTGGCGGTTTCGCCGAGGCTTATCCCACCGACTGGCTGCGTATTCGCGGCGAAGCCCGTCAGGGCATCCGCAGCCATAGCGGCGTGGTCGCCGACCTCTCTGCCGACGTCTTCACCGATATCGCCCCCGGTATCCAGATTTCCGCCGGCCCGCGCGCCACATGGGTCAGCAGCAAATACAATGAACGCTATTACGGCGTAAGCGCCGCGCAGACAGCGGCCGGCGCGCCATCGCCCTACAGCCCCGGCGGCGGCCTGCATTCCGCCGGCGTCGGCGCCGCCATCACCTGGAAGGTCACGGAAGCCGCTGAAGTTGGTTCCTTCGCCGAATATCGCCGCCTGACGGGCGATGCCGCCGACAGCTCGCTGGTGCGTGAGCGCGGCTCCAAGAACCAGTTCGTCGTCGGCGTCCAGGCAAGCTACAAATTCGGCTTCACGCTGCCCTGAGGCGAGGCGAATATGCCCACCACAAGCCCCGCCGCGAAAGCGTTGCGGGGCTTTTTTGTGTCTACGGCCAAGTGCTGAAATCGATTCCGATTCGCCTGCCGATGCTGTAGAACCATTCCCATGGTTCACCACAGCGATTTGTCAGACCGCGTCTCCGACGCACCATCCAACAACTGGGTCTATCGGATTTTGCCGAGACCCCTCTGGCCCTATGCGCAGCTGGCAAGATGGGACCGTCCCATCGGCTGGCAATTGCTGATGTGGCCATGTTTCTGGTCCGCAGCACTCGCGGCCAATGCCGCGGTAGCAAGCGGCGGTTTTTCCTGGGGCACGCTGATCTGGCATCTGGCGCTGTTTTTCATCGGATCGGTGGCGATGCGCGGCGCGGGCTGCACCTATAACGATCTTGCGGACCACAAGATCGACATGGCCGTTGCGCGCACTCGCTCGCGGCCGCTGCCATCTGGTCGCGTGAGCAGGGCGCAGGCGAAGGTCTTCATCGTGTTGCAGGCGCTCGCCGGACTCGTGGTGCTGTTGCAGTTCAACGGATTTGCGATTGCCACCGGCATATTCTCGCTGGTCTTCGTGGCAATCTATCCCTTCGCCAAGCGCTTCACCAACTGGCCGCAATTTTTTCTCGGCCTTGCCTTTTCCTGGGGTGCGCTGATGGGCTGGGCCGGGCAGTTCGGGTCCATCGCCTGGCCTGCTGTCCTGCTTTATGTCGGCTCCATCGCCTGGACGATCGGTTATGATACAATCTACGCCCATCAGGACAAGGAAGACGACACGGCAGTGGGCATCGGTTCAACTGCGCTGCTGTTTGGAGACAACACACATCGCTGGCTGGTTTTTCTTTATGGCACAGCCCTTGTCATGATCGCCCTGTCCTTCTGGGGAGCGGGCGTTAACCTGATCGCCTATAGCGGCCTTGCCGCCGCCGCCATCATGCTTTTCCGGCAGGTCTGGGTGCTCGATATCGACGACGTGGCGCAATGCCTTGTGCTGTTTAAATCCAACAACCGCGTCGGCGTGCTGATTTTCGCCGGTCTCATTCTGCCGCTTCTGTTGGCGTGAGGTTGTTGAAAGGTAGATGCAAAAAAGCCCGGCCGCGATATCCGCGCCGGGCTTTTTATTGTTTTGTCTGAAGATTATCAGCTGCGAGCGATGATTTCCTTGCCCTCGATCTTCATGCTCATGCCGAGAGAACCGGTGGAGCGGCGCACGAGGAAGCGCGGGCGACGATCCGCGAAATAGGAGTGCCGGCGACGGGGGCGGCTGTTCTTGGTGCGCACCTTGCCGAGATGTTCTTCCAGCGGACGGGCGACGCCATCGGCCTCCACCATCAGCATCGGAATGCGGTAGGCCTCGGACCAGCTGCGCCAGTCGGCGGCGATGTCGCAAAGATCATGGGCGACGAGAAGCGGAACGCAAAGTTCCGGATCGTCGTGGTGAAGCTCCAGCGTCACCGTCACCTGTCCATCACCATGGTCGATGGCGCGGGCGGCAACGCCCTTGAAAGCGCGGGCTGGCAGGGCGAAGGACAAAGGCAGGCCGGAAGAGGACAGGACCTTTCGCAGAACGGCGCCCCGTTCATCGAGCGTGACGGCAACATCGGTTGCGCCATTGCCCCTGCCATAGGTGACCTGTTGCGGAAAACGTGCCGGGTCGAGTCTGAGTGTGGCGACGGCCCAGTCGGGCTTCAGAACGGTCTTGGTCATGTTTATTCTACCCTTGTTTTACCTGAGAGCCGGTTTCCGGTCTTCTCATCGGGACTTTTCGTCCTCTGATGTCAGGAGAATATCCGCCGCATGTTCGAGACTGCTTAAAAATCGCGGTTAAGAAAACTTTGCATTCCCAAATGGTTAGCAAAACCCACCGTGGCATGGTTTCGCTGAGGTAAAGCCGATTGAGACAATGCGATTTTTCTCAGTCCCGAAACTGTGCTCTTTCAAGCTCCGGGCAAGGCGCGTCATGCACAGTCGCGCCAAGGCCTGCCGTGCGTCCGGATGGAGGTGTGGTGGGCGAATTCAAAACCGGAGCCGGCCGTATCCAGCGTGATGCGCGGTGCTCCAGGGGGCATTCGCATGGTATCGACTTTTCTGAGCTACGACCTCATCAACCGCGATATGAAGGCAAGCATTTCACGCGTGTCGCAGCAGGGGATCGTCGAGCGGCAGACGAAATATTACAAGGAAAACATCGGCAATGTAAAAAGCGTCGACGAGTTCCTCAATAACTACCAGCTCTATTCCTATGCCATGGATGCCTTCGGTCTCGGCGAGATGACCTACGCCAAGGCCTTCATGAAGAAGGTGCTGGAAAGCGACCTGAACGACCAGAACAGCTTTGCCAACAAGCTGACCGATGAACGTTATCGCGAATTTGCCGCATCCTTCAACTTCACGCAGTCCACCACCACGGTGCAGACGGAGGCGCAGCTCGACAAGATGATCGGGCTTTACGACACCTCGATCACCAACCTCGATGATAGCCTGTCCGAAGAAACCCGTTATTATAAGGCGATCATCGGAACGGTCACGAACGTGGACCAGCTGCTTCAGAACGATAGAACCCGCGCCTACATCTTCGAGGTCTTCAGCGTTGATGAGAAGACCTACAGCTATTCCCACATCAAGGGATTGATGACGAGCGATATCGATGACCCGAACAGCTATCTGAACCAGAAGTTCGGCGCGGCCTATTCCGCTGCCGTGGAAAAGCTTACGACCAAGGGCAATATCGAGTTGCATGGGGATGTGACGGATCGGATAAAGGCCATCGATACCGCGCTGGCTGATACCACGCTGACCGCCGAACAGCGAACCGCCCTTGAAACAGAGAAAACCACCCGGCAGGATCAGCTCACCCAGCTTGAAGCCGTGCTGCCGCCGAAGGACCAGTGGGCGGCGACCCTTGCCTCCATCACGGCGGAGCAGACCCAGCTCTCCAATACCGTCTCGCAATATAATACGATGGCGCAGATGGCCCAGGCTTTCGAATTTGCCAATGACGGTACCGTTGCGGCCGGCCAGGCGCAGACGGCCGACAACGTCAAGATCCTGACCCAGGCCTATGTCGGCAGTGCCCCGCGTGTGACCCCGACCGTTGCCACCCTGAACAGGGATTATTTCGAATCGAAGATCGGTTCGATCAAGACCGTCGATGAGTTAATGGCAGACCCGCGTCTGGTGAATTACATCAAGGTCGCATTCGACCTGAATGACTTGACCATAGTCAATGCGACGATCGAGAACATTTTGACCAGCGATCTCAGCGATCCGAACAACTATATCGCCAAGTTCGGCAATGGCGACAAACGTTACATCGCATTGCGCGAAGCGTTCAATTTCAAGGGGGATGGAACGCTGCCGGACGGTACGGCACCACAGACGACGACCCAGACCGTTACCACGACCAACGGGTACATGAACCATTATAACGACAAGGACGAAGCCGCTGACGAAAACGCTTTGAAGCTGTTCAAGAGCGATATTGCCAACGTCAAATCCGTTGCGGACTTCCTGGAAAGCAGCGCGGTTTACACCTATGCGCTCAAGGCGGTCGGCCTCGATCCGACGAAGGTGAATATTGCGGACGTTCGTAGAGCCTTGACCAGCGACCTGCTGGACAAGAAGAGCTACGTTTATGCGCTGAAAGACGACCGTTACGTCAAACTCGCGGAACTCTTCAACTTCAAGTCTGACGGATCGCCAGGCTCTCCGGTTCTTGCGCAGTCCGAACTTGAAATTCAGAGCATGTCGGTCGACTACATCAAGAAGAAATCAGCCTTCGGAACAGACCAGGAAAAGGAAGCCGCCAAGAAGGAGGCGGAATTTTTCCGTTCGGAGCTACAGAAGGTCAAGACGCTCAGCGATTTTCTGGGGAATGATCGCCTGACGAAATTCGCGATGGAATCGCTTGGCATCGACCCGACGAAGGTCACCAAGGACCAGCTGCAAAAAATGTTCACGTCCAATCTGGATGACAAGGACAGCTATCTCAACAAGGAGATGGACCCGGCTTTTCGCCGTCTCGTCACCGCGTTCAATTTCGATACGGACGGTAATATCCTGCGCGAGGATCGAAGCTCTATCCAGACGCGTCGCGGCCTCTACGAGACGCTGGACAATTATCTGACGCAGACGCTGGAGACGCAGGCAGGTGAAGAAAATGCGGGCGTGCGTCTGGCGCTCTATTTCAAGCGAATGGCGGCGGGAACAACGTCCTATTACTCCATTCTTGCCGACACCGCGATCCAGAACTTCATCACGACCACCTTTGGCATTCCCGATGAACTCGGCAATGCCGGGGTCGATACACAGGTGGCGATGATGAAGAAATATTTCGACATCGAGGACTTCCAGGACCCCGATAAGGTCAAGAAGCTGATCGCCCGTTTTACCATCATGTACGACGACAAGCAGAACACCACCAACCCGATCATGATGCTGTTCAACGGCAGCGGCTCGGTGGGCATCAGCGGCGACACGCTGCTGGCTGTCGCATCGCTGCGTGCGCGGTAGGCTGGAAAGCGAAGACGGACGATGGAAAGGCCGAGCTTACCCGGTTAAGGCGTCTCACACGCCCGCATTTGCGGACCCATTCACCAGCCCGGCAGCATGTGCCCGGCGCGCAGGCGCGGCATCTTCGGGTAGGTCTTCACATCGTTATCCAGCTCATCGGCGACGTTCATCGGAGAGATGTTGTCGAGGCAGGCGGTGATGTGGTCTGTAATGGCGTTCACCAGCGAGGGCGACAGGCCGGGCCGTTTCATCAGGCCGATCTGGACCGGCGGCAGCGGCGGGAAACCGTCCGAGGCGGTCAAAACCTTCATGCCGGTACGCAGCGCCGATTCCGGCAGCACGGAAACCGCCATGCCTGCCAGCACGGCGGCGGCAACCACGGTGGAAGACCAGCTGGTGAACAGCACCTGATAATCCCGCCCGTCGGCATCGAGCGCCGAGCAGGCAAGTTGGCGCCAGTGACAGTCCCGCCGGCCGACAGCCAGCGGCACTGGCGCATCATCCTTCAGCGGATGGTTCGCGGAGGTGACCCAGCAGAGCGGCTCGGTGCGCACGACATCGGAGGAGCGGGCGCGGGGATTGTGGGTGACGAGTGCTATATCCAGCTCGCCGCGCGCCATTTTTTCGGCAAGGCTCACCGAAGGTTCGCAGACGATGTAAAGCTCGACATTCGGATGCGTCTTGGCGAAACGCCCGATGATCTCTGGCATGTAGCGGTCGGCATAGTCGTCCGGGGTGCCGATGCGCAACGTGCCCTCTAGCCTGTTGTCATCGAAGGCCGCAATCGCCTCGTTGTTAAGGCGAATGATGCGGCGGGCATAATTCATCAGTTTCTCGCCCTCGGCCGTCAGGCGGTTGCCGCGCCCGTCCTTTGCAAAGAGCTGTTTGCCGATCCGCTCCTCAAGTCGCCGCATCTGCATGGATACGGCGGATTGCGTCTTGAAAACGCGCTCAGCGGCCTTGGTAAAGCTGCCGGTATCGACAATGGCGATGAAGGTGTGCAGCTGGTCTATGTCGAGAGGTGCGGACATTGATACTCATCCATCAGAATGATTGATGTCTCACATTAGAAACATTCGTTGGACTGATCAATAGTCTTGCGACATTTTGACACCCAGCAAATCAATCTCAACCCCGGGGCGGGCACATCGTCAGGCCCCCAACCCAAGGCAGCTTCCCGCGCACGGTGCGTCGGGAGCGGTGCCGCATCGTGCCGTTACGGAAGGATCATTGTTATGCGCACGGCAGAACGGAAAATGGAACTGGAATTCGCAACCGGCCAGCAGAGCGACACCCTGCGTCGCATCGCTTTCGGTGTTGCTTCCACCGTGAAAACGTTTGTGCAGCGCATCTACAATCGTATCGTCGCAAATGGTCTCACGGAGCTTGACGATCGCCTGCTCGCCGATATCGGGCTGGCGCGCTCGGATGTGACCAACGCGCTCAATACCGGCTTGCTCGAAGATCCGACCGCCCATCTGACCCGCGCCGCACGCACGCGCTCAGTCACGCGGTTCAAGACGCTCTAGGCTTGTGTTCGTGCAATTCCGGCGTACCTCCAGACGCCGGGATTGCTTGCGAACCGATAAGGTTTTCCCCGCAGGGTGATTTGCCAATAACCCTGCCTTTGCCCGGTGTCAGGCCCCTCGGCCGCACCGGGTTTTTTTATGGCAACGCCTTGCCTGTCTTGCGCATTGTCCGGACGTAAAGCCGCTGCGCAGTTTCAGCGAAATGTTTTAATACTGATATTCATCGAATACTGGCAGCACCGATCCACCCCAGCGGCCGTTATAGAGCGCAAGCAGGTCTTCGGCGAGCGTGGTCTTCTTGGCGAGAACCTCGTCCAGCGAGGACAGGAACACGGTTTCGTCCTGGCCTTCGCCGTTCAGCCGGTTGCGGTTCTTGAGGCCGGTGCGGGAAATGTCGAGCACCTCGCGGGCGAAACCGAGAAGCGGCTTGCCAGCGATCTCCGCCGCCAGCCCCTTGGCCGGCACGGTATTGCGAAGGGCGATGACCTCATCGAAACTCCAGCCGGCTGTCAGCGCATCGGCTGCGTCAAGCGCTTCCTGATTATAGAGAAGGCCGACCCAGAAAGCGGGCAGGGCACAGATGCGTCTCCATGGGCCGCCATCGGCACCACGCATTTCCAGAAAGCGCTTCAGGCGCACATCGGGGAACAGCGTGGAGAGATGGTTCGTCCAGTCACCCATGGTCGGTTCCCATTCGGCGATTTCACCCTTCAGAGCCCCATTCATGAACTGGCGGAAGGTGACATGGGTGCAATCGTGA
This sequence comes from Rhizobium sp. SJZ105, assembly GCF_007828365.1. NCBI lineage: Bacteria > Pseudomonadati > Pseudomonadota > Alphaproteobacteria > Hyphomicrobiales > Rhizobiaceae > Rhizobium > Rhizobium sp. SJZ105. The sequence continues at coordinate 1,238,220 of NZ_VIUP01000001.1, read as the reverse complement.
TACTTGCCGTCGCGCACGATGAAATACATCGGCACATCCAGCGCCCATTCGACATAATCCTTGAAGCCGAAATCGTCATTGAGGGTGAAGGGCAGTACGCCGGAGCGGCGATTGTCGGTATCGCGCCAGATATCGCCGCGCCAGGAAAGCAGGCCGTTCGGCTTGCCTTCGGTAAAGGGCGAGGAAGCAAACAATGCGGTTGCCAGCGACTGGAGCTTCATGGAAACGCGCATCTTCTGGCGCATATCCGCTTCGGAAGAGAAGTCGAGGTTAACCTGAATGGTGCAGGTACGGTACATCATGTCGAGACCCTTGGTCCCGACCTTCGGCATGTAGCGCGTCATGATCGCGTAGCGCGATTTCGGCATGCGCGGTGTTTCGTCATAGCTCCACAGCGGGCTGCCGCCAATGCCGAGAAAACGGATGCCCATCGGCTCCGCCACTTCGCGCAGGGTCGCCAGATGCTGGTTGGATTCCTTGCAGGTCTGATGCAGGTTCTCGAGCGGCGCACCTGACAGTTCGAACTGGCCGCCCGGCTCGATGGAAATGGCGCCCATGCCGTGCTGTTCGCCAAGTCCGATGATGTTTTCACCATCCATGATCGGCTCCCAGCCGAGCTTTTCCTGCATGCCCTTCAGCAGAGCGGAAATGCTGGCCTCGCCGAAATAGGGAACCGGCCGGTTGCCCTCGCGGAAAAAGGCGAATTTCTCGTGCTCGGTGCCAATGCGGAAGTCGGCTTCAGCTCTGCAACCGCCGGCCAGATAATCTGTAAGCTCCGTGACGGAGGAGAGGGGTGTCTGGTCGGTCGTATCGCGTGCCATGGCTTACCTTGTTATGACGTCTCTGTTGCGGCGAGGCATATGTGTGGCAGATAGAGCCGGATCGTATCCGGAGGCAAATGAATTTCTTTTAAAGATGCATGAAGCGCAATGGTTCAGCGCATGTCGCGTAAAACTGTGCAGCGGTTTTGCGATAAAGACATGTCCCAGATAGGTCAATTCCAGTCGCCAATCGATGCCTGAATGACCGCAAGGGCTGCGACCGCAGCCGTATCGGCCCTGAGGATACGCGGCCCGAGCGGGATGGGGGTGACGAAGGTAAGGCTGCGCAGCAGCTCTCTTTCCTCTTCGGAAAACCCGCCTTCCGGGCCGACCAGAAGAGCGATTTTGCGTTCCTTGATGGATTGCAGGACAGGCAGCGGATTTTGGCCCGCATCGCCCTCGTCGCAATAGATGATCCGTCGATCCTGGGGCCAGGTCTCGAGCATGTCTTTCAGTTTCACCGGCTCGGCCACGTCAGGCAACGACAGGATGCCGCATTGCTCGGCGGCCTCGATGGCATTGGCGCGCAGCTTTTCGGTATTGTGGATCTTGCCCTGCACATGCTGGGTCATCACCGGCTGCAAAAGACCGGCCCCCATCTCGACCGCCTTCTGCACCAGATAATCCATGCGTCCGACTTTCAGCGGCGCAAACAGGTAGTGCAGATCCGATGCCTGCGGCTGGGGCCGTGTCTGTTCCAGAGGGACGAGGGTGATCTTCTTGCGGCTCGGAAAGGAGAGCCTCGCCTTCCATTCCCCGTCGCGACCGTTGAACAGCAGGATTTCCGCGCCATCGGTCATGCGCAGCACATTGGCGAGATAATTGAACTGTTCGGTCGTTGCTTCCTGCGCCGCGCCCGCAACAAGCGGGGTTTCGACGAACAGGCGTTGCATCCGGAAATTTGCGCGCATGGGACTTTTGGGTTTCAGCGTCAGAGAAAGAGGAAGGACATAAGCCAATATAACAGTGCTGCAAGCGTAGCACTTGCGGGAACGGTCACCAGCCAGGCGGCGATGATGGTCATGAAGTGGGATCGCCGGACGAGATAACGGCGGCGTATCTCGGAAGGATTGTCCAGATATCGATCGGCCCGGCGGATTTGACTGGTGCCGGCCTGGACGAGTTCCTGCCGCCGTCGAGACGCCTGCGTGTACCATTCGCGGAAGAAGCCGACGCCGAACACGGCGCCGATCGCCGTATGGGTGGTGCTGACCGGCAGGCCGAAGCGTGAGGCGACGAGAACCGTCAGCGCCGTAGCCACGGAAACGCAGAAAGCGCGCATCGGGTTGAGCTTGGTGATCTGTTCACCGACAAGGCGGATGAGGCGCGGGCCATAGAGAAGAATACCGCAGGAAAGCCCGAATGCGCCGACCAGCATCACCCAGAGCGGCGCGCGGGCGGACGTCTCCACTGCCTCGTCGTGCAGTGCCCGCACGATTGCCACCACCGGGCCGATGGCGTTCGAAACGTCATTTGCCCCATGCGCGAAGGACATGAGGCCAGCCGCAAGAACGAGCGGCCACTGGAACAGGGTTCGAAGCGACTGGTTGCGGTTTTCCAATCCCACCGATTGTTTGCGGATGATCGGCACGCACAGCCGCCAGGCGACGAGGCCGGTCAAAAGCCCGATGCCGCTTGCATGGCCAAGCGAGACATGCACGATCTGCCTCAGCCCCACCCAGATGAGATAAGCGGTGAAGACCCCGGTCATGATGCCGATCAGAACAGGAACCCAACGCTTCGCGGCGTCGATCTTGTCCTCCCGGTAGATGATGAATTCCTTGATGAAGGCAAGGAGGGCGATGGCGATGGCCGCGCTTATAAAGGGCGCTAGAACCCAGGCAAAGGCGATGCTGCCAAGCGACAGCCAGTCGACTGCCCGGATGCCATAGGCCGCCATTCCAGCCCCCGCAACGCCGCCAACCACCGTGTGGGTGGTGGAAATCGGCGCTTTCGTCCAGGTCGAGATATTGACGAGAAGACCGGCGGCGAGAAGGGCCGACAACATAGCCCAGGAAAACACGGTGCGGTCGGGAATGGTCTGGATGTTGATGATGCCGCTGGAAATGGTCTCGACGACGTTGCCGCCGGTGATCAAGGCACCCGCGATCTCGCAGATGGCGGCGATGATGAGTGCCGCTGCAAGCGGCATCGCCTTGGCGCCGACCGCCGGGCCGACATTGTTTGTCACATCGTTCGCGCCGATGTTGATTGCCATATAGGCGCCGATGGCAACGGCTGCGATGATGATGACGGCGCCCGCCGTGCCCGTGACGAAGGCGCCCGCAAATATCGCCGCCAGAACAACAAACATCACCCCCGCACCAAGGCCGGCAAGCTGCTGCGTGACATGCAGCGTCGCCTCTTCGACACGGGTGATCTTCTCGAGATCCTTGTCGAGCGTCGGCTTCATGTTCGGTGGCGGCTTTATTGCCATTCAGACCTCGTTCGCCAGCATTCCCATTCGTCCGGCAATGTCGCGGGCTGAAGGCAATTTACAGAAAGACTGTTACATCTCGCACATCTTTCCAAAATGAAAGACAGTAAAAGCCATGTTGGAAAAACAAACTGCAGATTGCCACTATTCGGGTGTGGACGCTATTTCGAAAGCGCCATCCGCTTGTCGAAAGTGAGCATGAGCGCTTTCAGTTCCGGCTCGTTAACCCGTTTGGCGGCCTCTTCGGGAGTGACCCATTCAAGCCGTCTGGAATCCTTCTCGGGAAAGCTGTCCTGCAGCTCCGCCACTTCGAGCAGATGTACCTGAACCTTGCACAGCACATTGATGCCGCTGTTCAGCTTTTTCTCATACTCATAAAAGCCGAAGGGGGCCTTATCCACCCTGCCTTTGACACCGGCTTCCTCGTAGGCTTCCTGTTCGGCAACGGCATGCGCCTTCTTGTTGGCCATGGGCCAGCCTTTGGGAATGACCCAGCGCCCCGTATCCCTGCTTGTCAGCAACAGGACTTCCGGCTCATGATGTTTTTTGGACGATCGATAGCACAGCGCTGCATATTGCTGTCGCGGCGGTCTGCGCAACATCAAGCCTACATCTGTCGCCAATCGATTCAAAATCTTCAATCCGTGTGGATCCTTCTTCGCCTGTTAGTCGTAACTGCTAATATAGATATCCTTTATGTCCCGCCAATCCCCTCTCACGCATAACCCACGATTGTCTTCATGCCGTTGAAGATCGTAGGCAGCAGGGGATGTGGCAGGGGTGCGAACGAAGGCTTTGCCCGGTACGTAACCGTCAGCGACCGATCGCGGGAATACTGCATTTTTTCTGTTTTACGCTATTCAGAACGCAAAACCGCTATGAATTATTGCCGGAACTGCGTTGGCCAGTGTGCAATCCCCAATTCTGGAGACCTTCGATCACACCGTCAGCTTCGGTCGCGCGCGAGAGGAAAAAACGGCTGTCATTGTTCGCCAGCGAAAGAAGCTCCGGTAAGGCATTGCCAACGATCACACCGCGAATACCATTCAACTCGAACATCGCCTGATCATTGCCAGTATCGCCCGCAACCACTGATTCGTCGAGACCAATGTGCAGTTGTCCACATAACCACGCCAATGCCGCACCCTTGTCTGCGGCCTTGGGCAATATGTCGAGGTCGCGGTTGCTGGAATAGACGATCCGCGCATCGATATCCGCCGCAACGAGCGTGTCTTCGATATCACTGAGCGTCTTCTCATCCGCACCATGCAGGAACCAGCTGGATTTGAGGCCATGCTGATACCGTTCCGCCTGCATGGTCACACCCGGCAGACCGGCCATAACATCGGCGATCTTTTGCCGGTCGAAACCCGTACCGAGCGAATGCGTATAAGCGCTTTCAAGCTCGCCCCGCTCTCTTGCGTGCAGCATGGTGCCGACCCCGCCGATAATGTAGTCAGGCCTCGGCAAAGGGACGTCTTCCAAAAGGGCGAGCTGGTCATCGACCAGCCTGCCGCTGTTGAAGACCAGAACCGGGCGAAGATCGTCCGGCAGCGAATGCCAGAAATCGCGGAACCGGCGCGTAGCGGCGTTATCGCCGACGACGGTTCCGTCGAGATCGGTGGAAAACAGGCGAAGCGGTTTCAATCGCCGTCGTTCCATGGCTCTGCCCAATCAGATTCTTCCAGAACCGGCATCAGCGGCCTGCCTTCCACCAGCGCCAGCAATTGCTGCGCGATTCCCGTCCAGGTGAACAGGCTACGCGCCTTGTGCGCCCCCATGCGGGAAAGCCGCCCATACAGCCGCTCGTGCTTGAACGGCTTCATCATGGTAATGCCAAGGTCTTCCTTATCGAAAGGATCGGCAAACAGCGCGTGGCGGCCGTAGCTGACGGCGCGGAACAGCCCGCCGTGGATGGTTACCACGGTCGGAGTTCCGCTCGCCATCGCCTCGATTGCGGTCATGCCGAATGGCTCGTAACGGCTCGACAGAACGAAAAGATCGGCTGCCCGGTAGATATCAGGCAAATCCTCGTCCTCGACATAGCCGGAAAACGCCACCTTGTCCTCCAGCCCGAGCGATTTGACCCGCTCTTTCAGCTGATTGAGAATGGTGGTTTCCTGCTCGTCCATATTCTCGCCGCCGACGGCCAGATGAAGGCGGGCTTCCGGTTCGCGCGCCGCAAGAACCGAGAAGCCGTCGATCAAAAGGTCGTAACCCTTGTTGGTGGCAAGGCGTCCAAGCGCCAGCACCACCTTGCCCTCGAAACCGAAACGCTGCCGGATCATTTGCCGCGTTGCATCCGAGACGGGGAAGAATCGGTTGTCGTCATAACCCGGCGGGATCATGTGGATGTGCTTGCGCTTCAGACCGTAATCTTCGATCAGGACGTCGAGTTGCACCGGCGTCGTCGCAATCACCATGTCGCAACTGCGATAGATGATGAGTTCGTGCTGGATACGTTCCTTGAAATTGAACTCAAGTTCGAAGGTATCGGCCTTTTCCGGGTAATCGGTTTCCATCTGGCGTTTTTTCCAGAGGCCGAGCGAATGCGGCGTGTGCAGATGCGGGACTTTCAGCGCCTCGGAAAGCCGCTGCCCGGCAACGCCCGCATCCCAGTAGTGGCTGTTGATGAAAGAGTAGTTGAGGTTGTTTTTCTTGATGAAGCGCAACGCGTTTTCGCACCATTCCATCAGGTGCCGGTGCAGATATTCCTTGGGAATGAAATCGCGCCCGCCGCAGGGAATGCGCACCACACGCACGCGCTCGTCAACCTCGTCGAATTCCGGCTGGTCTTCGAAGCGGCGGGTATAGAGATCAACGGTGTAACCGAGCTGGCCGAGTTTGCGTGCAAGCTCAAGCACATAAACCACTTGTCCCCCGGTGTCCGCTGCGCCGAGTGGCGGGTGCGCGGCGACATAGCCATGCGTCGATATGAGAGCTATCCTTGGATAGCGTTCAGTTTCGCTCGTGGTCGTCATGGGTCCCATCTTGGTAAATTTTTCCAATTAACCCCAGAAAAAGACCAAAGAGGACAAAAGGTTCCATAAAATCTGAAGAAAAGCGATGCCGCATTTCGTCTGAAGCTGTTTTCAGGCGTTGCGCTGCTGTTGTCGCAGGCGTGAAATCCGGTCCCATTCCCTTGCCTGATGCGCCTTTGATGTGGTGTCCACGATGAAATCGATATGGGTTTCCGCCGCAGCCCTTGCCCCTGCCGCATTACCGCCCGCAATCGCCTCGTGGATGGCGATATGCTGTCTCAGCACCTCGTCATGCGCACCTGCGACACTGAATATGAGATGGCGGTTATAGAAGATGTCGTCGCTCAGGAGCCTGTAGCAGGACCGCAATGTGTGCATCAGCACGATATTATGTGCCGCCTCGCCGATGGCGTTGTGAAATTCCACATCGCTTGCAAGTTCTTCTTCGAAGCGGCCAGCCTCATGGGCCTCCCGCATTTTTTCGACGATAGCCGCAAGGTTGCGCCTGTCCGGCTCCGTCGCCCGCTGTGCCGCAAGTTCGGCGGTCATGCCTTCGATATATCGGCGATACTCCAGAAAATCCCGCGTTGCGCGGCTGTGGCGTGTGATCAGCGCGCTCAAGGGATCGGAAAAGACCGGACCGACAATATCGGCCACGTAAGTCCCACCGCCGTGCCGGCTGGTGAGAAGGCCGCGCGTTTCGAGTTCTTTCAGCGCTTCCCGCAGGATTGGCCGCGAGACATCGAGCTTCTGCGCCAGTTCACGCTCGCCGGGCAGCCGGTCGCCATCCCGCAATATGCCGTCGAGGATCAGCTCCTCGAAACGTAAGATCACCTCCTGCGATGTGCGGCTATGCTCTATTCGGGCGAACAGTGTTTCGTCCATCGCAACATTCTCCGGCGAAGTCCCGCCCCGTATTCGATGGGGCAAATTATCAGCGAAGCATCGCACTGGTCAAATATTCTGTCCAGTTCTGCCCTAAGCTCTGCGCCATGCCTGCGGCAACACGGCACCTGCCTTTTTAAACTGGCTTTTGTTAAAGCACCCGCACAGGGTGGTGATGGCGGGTTTTCTCCGTCAGGTGCATCAAAACAATTACATCTGCTTCGATTGCGGTGTCGTCATCGCGATGGATGTTCTAGAAAACCGGCGAAACAGGCGGGGACGATATCGCAATGGCCAAGGGTAGATTTGCTTTCGCAAGCGCGCCGGAAAGATCGCTGGCTCTCGGCGAGGTTCATGCGCGGCCGACCGTGCTTCTTGCGCCGTCGCGCATCATCGTCCAGCTTGCCTTCATGATGGATGGCGGTTCTGCCGTGCATCACTCGGTCATTGCGGAGATGTCGCGCAGCCGGGGTGTCGCGCCGCCGGAACGCGATGCCCGCCACCATGCCATGCCCTGGGGGCAGGGCACGCTGCGCTGGGAGCGGCATACCGAATTCTCGACATGGTTCTGGGATGGCCCCGCGCCGGAAAAATTCGGCGGCGATATTGTCGGCGACCCGTTCGGCGACGGTTTTTCACCACCCGGCTCCCTGATATCAGGCATACGGCTGGAAATCCGTCCAGAAGGCGCAACGGCCCCCAACGCGGAGACCATGTTCGAGCCGACGAGCCTCTGTTACAGCGACGTGCGCGACGGGCAGGCGGCGATCCTCACCGATTTCCGTCAGGATCGCGACGGGTTGACGCAGATATTGGTGATCGACCGTGGCTTGAGCGATTACAGCCGCGGTGGGCTGGTGCAGCGGCTGCTGGATATCGAGACCTATCGCACGCTCGCCATGCTCGGACTGCCGATGGCGCAGACGCTGTCGCCGGAAATCCGTCGCATCGAAGATGGCCTGACGGGAATCACCCAGCGCATGAAAAACGGCGCGCGCGACGAGGCCGATGCGCTGCTGGCGGAGATGACCCGGCTTGCGGCGGAACTGGAAGCCAATGCCGCGCTCAGCCTCTATCGTTTTGGCGCCAGCCGCGCCTATGACGGCATCGTGCGTGAACGTATTCGCGCGCTTGCGGAAACCCCGGTTCAGGGGCACGAGACCATGGGCAGCTTTCTGGAAAGGCGTCTGGCGCCCGCCATGCGCACCTGCCAGTCGGTCGAGGAGCGGCAGGCCAACCTGTCGCGCAAGCTCTATCGCGCCACGGCACTCGTCAGAAGCTGGATCGACGTGGAACTGGAACGGCAGAACACGGTGCTTCTGAACACCATGAACAAGCGCGCCGCCATGCAGCTTCGCCTGCAGCAGACGGTGGAAGGCCTGTCGGTCGCCGCCATCTCCTATTACGTCGTCGGATTGATCGGTTATCTCACCAAGGCGATCAGCCACGACGTGCTGCCGGTTGATCCCGCCGTGGTCACCGGTCTTTCCGTTCCCTTTGCCGTGCTCGGCGTCTGGTGGGTGGTGCGCCGCATTCGCCGCTCCCATGTCGAGGGCGGGCACTGAATACCGGCGTCAATCATGCTCCCAATAGGGTGAGGGGCCGTAAAGTCCGGCGAGATAGTCGATGAACAGCCGCACCTTCGCGGGCAGGAACTGCCGGCTTGGATAGACCGCCGACAGCGTGACGTTTCGCGATCCCTCATAGCTGGGTAGAACCTGCACCAGCCGGCCGGCGCGCAATTCGTGGCCGATATCCCAGGTGGAGCGCAACGCAATTCCCAGTCCCGATATCACCGCCTCGCGGATCACTTCGCTGGAATTGGTGACCAGCATGCCTTCCGGGCGGATGCTGAGCGCCCCGCCAGGTCCTTCCAGTCGCCAGATATCGTTGTTGTGGGCCGGCAGGCAGCGGTGCTTCTTAAGGTCCTCGATCGCAGCCGGCATGCCGTGGGCAGTGACATATTCCGCCGAGGCGCATAGCACGCGGCGCACCGGCGCCAGCCGGCGGGCGACGAGGCTTGAGGAATTGAGATCGGCGATGCGGATCGCCAGATCGTAACCGCCTTCGATGATATCGATGAATTCGTCGCTGAGCACCAGATTGACCGACAGGTCCGGGTGGCGCTCCATGAACGTCTTCAGATGCGGCGCAATATGCATGCGACCGAAGGAGGTGGGAGCTGAGATTTTCAGCGTGCCGTTGACGGTGTTGGCGCGCCCAGACACGAAATCCTCGGCATCCTCCAGCCCTTCCAACACGGCAAGTACCCGTTCGTAAAAGCCCTGGCCCGCTTCGGTCAGTGAGATTTGCCTTGTCGTGCGCTGGAACAGCCGTGCGCCGAGCTTTTCTTCCAGCCGCTTGATGCGCTTGGAAATAACAGCGGGCGAATAACCAAGCTCCTTGGCGGCAAGCGACATGCTGCCGGAGGCGGCAACGGTTGCGAAGACCTCCAGATCGCCCAGATTTGTCACAGTTGCCTCCCGACTATTTCCAGAACGGAAAAAATCCTTAGCATTTGATTGCGCTCCTTCAAAGTGGTAAAGAAACAATACCACTTGGCAAGACGTGCATGGAGGAGGGGGCGGTGACGCAGCCGATCAAGTTTCTGGAGCCGCGTGCGGCGGTTTTATCGAGCCGTGACCGCATCATATCCGATCTGAAGGATATCCTGGCCGAGGACTGTCTCGTGCACGAGCCGCGTGAGCTCGTGCCTTTCGAGACCGACGCTTTCGTCTCCTACCGCCGCCTGCCGCTGGCCGTCGCCTTGCCGAAAACCACCGAAGAGGTCGCAGCGGTGCTGAAATATTGTCACCGTTACGGCATTCCTGTCGTTCCGCGCGGCGCGGGCACCTCGCTTTCCGGCGGCGCCATTCCGCAGGAAGATGCGGTGGTGATCGGCCTTTCGAAGATGTCCGCGATCCTCGAACTCGATTTTTACAATCGCACGGCAATGGTACAGGCGGGCGTCACCAATCTCTCCATTTCCGGTGCGGCCGGTGCGGAAGGCTTCTTTTATGCGCCGGACCCAAGCTCCCAGCTTGCCTGCACCATCGGCGGCAATGTCGGCATGAATTCCGGCGGTGCGCACTGCCTGAAATACGGTGTCACCACCAATAATCTGCTCGGCGTAAAAATGGTGCTTGTCGATGGCACGGTGCTGGAGCTGGGCGGCAAGCATCTTGACGCCGCCGGTTACGATCTTCTCGCCCTCGTTTGTGGTTCGGAAGGCCAGCTCGGCATCGTCACCGAGGCGACGGTGCGGCTGATTGCCAAGCCGGAGGGCGCGCGCCCGGTGCTGTTTGGTTTCGAAACCTCCGAAGAAGCTGGCTCCTGCGTGGCCGACATCATCGGCGCGGGCATCATTCCTGTCGCCATCGAATTCATGGACAAGCCGGCAATCGAGATTTGCGAAGCCTTCGCCAAGGCCGGATATCCGCTGGATGTCGGCGCGCTGCTGATCGTCGAGGTCGAAGGCTCGGAGGCGGAAATGGACGCCATGCTGGCCGATATTGTCGCCATTGCGAAAAAACACGGCGTGAAGACGGTCAGGGAATGCCAGTCGGCCATGGAGGCCGCGGCGATCTGGAAGGGCCGGAAATCCGCTTTCGGCGCAACGGGCCGCATCGCGGACTATATCTGCATGGATGGCACGGTGCCGCTTTCCCAGCTTTCCTATGTGCTGAAAAAAACAAGCGAAATCACCGACCGCCTCGGCCTTCGCGTCGCTAATGTCTTTCATGCGGGCGATGGCAACATGCATCCGCTGATCCTGTTCAACGCCAACGATCCGCAAGACGCCGCCCGGGCCGAAGAGGCGGGCAATGAAATCCTGAAGCTCTGCGTCGATGCGGGCGGTTGCCTCACCGGCGAACACGGTGTCGGCATCGAAAAACGCGACCTGATGCGGCACCAATATGCCGAGGCTGATCTTGCCCAGCAGATGGCGGTTCGCGCTGCTTTTGACGAGGGTTGGTTGATGAACCCTTCCAAGGTGTTCCCGCTGGAGGGGAGGGGATGATGTACTTTAGCTTTGTAGCCTTGGTGGGTGCGGCTCACCCCTCCGTGCCCGGCAGGGCAGAGGAGGGTATCTCTTGCTCGGAGCGCACCCCATGCTGACCCCTTATGCAGAAACCCAGGTCGCCGACATCATCCGCGACCACACGACCCGAAAAACCCCGCTGAAAATCATCGGCGGCAACACCCGCTCTGGTTTCGGCAATGCTGTCGAGGCAGATGAAACGCTTTCCTCCCGCGCAATGTCTGGCATCATCGCCTACAACCCTGCCGAAATGGTCATGACGGTCAAAGCAGGCACGCCGCTCGCCACCGTCGAGGCCGCCCTTGCCGAAAACCGGCAGATGATGGCCTTCGAGCCGATGGACCACCGCCCGATCATGGGAACCACAGGCGAGCCGACCATCGGCGGCGTCTTTGCTGCCAATGTTTCCGGCCCGCGCCGTTATGTGGCTGGTGCGGCGCGTGACAGCCTGCTCGGCATCCGTTTCGTCAATGGAAAGGCGGAAGTCATCAAGGCGGGTGGCCGGGTGATGAAGAATGTCACCGGGCTAGATCTCTCGAAGCTTCTGGCGGGTTCACACGGCACGCTCGGTTTTCTCACGGAAGTAACTTTCCGCGTGTTGCCGAAACCGCCAGCGGAAAAAACCGTGGTTGTCTGCGGTCTGGACGACGAGGCCGCGACGCGGATCATGGCGGCGGCGATGGCGATGAGCGTCGAGGTTTCCGGTGCGGCCCATCTGCCGGAAAGCGTTCGCTCCCATTTCATCGCAGGCGCGCTGCCGGAAGGTCCGGCGACAATCCTGCGGTTGGAAGGGCTCGGGGCTTCCGTCGAGGCGCGCGCGGCGAAACTCCTTTCCGTCATGGATCGGGTTGGCCCATGGGCGCTGCTGGAAGGCGAGGAGAGTGCTGTTTTATGGCGGCAGGTGCGGAATGTCGCGCCCTATGCCGGGCAAGATGCCAAACCGCTCTGGAAAGTCTCGGTCGCGCCGAGCGAAGGCCACAGGCTGGTTGCTGCCTTGCGCATGGAAGCGGGCATCGATGCCTTTTATGACTGGCAGGGTGGTCTCATCTGGATGCAGATGGAGGCGGACCCCGAAGCGGAATTGCTGCGCGGTGCCATCCGCGCGCTCGGCGGCGGGCACGCCACCTTGATGCGGGCGAGCGACGCGGTGCGCGCCACCGTGCCGGCATTCGAACCGCGCCCGGCGGCGGAGGCCATATTGTCTGCGCGCATCAGGGAAAAGCTCGATCCGGCGGGCATCTTCAATCCTGGCAAGATGGGAAGGGCCGTCTGAACCATGCAAACATCCTTCACGCCCGAGCAACTGGCTGATCCGCAAGTGGCGGAATCCGAAAAAATCCTGCGCAAATGTGTGCATTGCGGCTTCTGCACCGCCACCTGTCCCACCTATGTCACGCTTGGCAATGAGCTGGACAGTCCGCGCGGCCGCATTTACCTCATCAAGGACATGCTGGAAAATAGCCGCCCGGCGGACCGCGAAGTCGTCACCCATATCGACCGCTGCCTGTCCTGCCTTGCCTGCACCACCACCTGTCCGTCCGGCGTCGATTACATGCATCTGGTCGATCACGCCCGCGCCCATATCGAAAAAACCTATAAACGTCCCTTCATGGACCGCCTGACCCGCAATCTTCTGGCTGCAGTTCTGCCTTATCCCGGTCCCTTCCGGCTGGCCTTGCATCTGGCACGGATCACGCGACCCTTCGCCGGTGTGCTCGCGAAGTTTCCCGCGCTGAAACCGCTGCAATCCATGCTCGCTCTCGCCCCGGCTTCCGTGCCCGCCGTTTCAGCTTCTGCCCGTCCGGGTGAACGGTCAGCCGAAGGCGAAAAGCGTGGACGTGTCGCCATTCTTACCGGCTGCGCCCAGCCGGTGCTTGACCCTGGTATCAACGAGGCGACGCTGCGTCTTCTGGCGCGGCTTGGCGTGGAGGTTGTCGTGCCGAAGGGAGAAGGCTGCTGCGGATCGCTGGTGCATCATATGGGGCGCGAGGCTGAGGCGCTCGCCGCCGCCCGCCGCAATGTCGATGTATGGATGCGTGAAATGGAAAATGGCGGCCTCGATGCCGTCATCATCACCGCATCCGGCTGCGGCACGACCATCAAGGACTACGGCCATATGCTGCGGCTTGATCCGGCCTATGCGGACAAAGCCGCACGGGTATCGGCACTCGCGAAGGACATCACCGAATATCTTGCCACGCTCGACCTGCCGCAAAAGGAACGCCAGGGCCTGACGGTTGCCTATCATTCGGCCTGCTCCATGCAGCATGGCCAGAAGATCACCATGGCACCGAAGCAATTGCTGAAAGCGGCTGGTTTTACCGTCCGCGATCCAGCGGAAGGGCACCTCTGCTGCGGGTCGGCCGGAACCTACAACATCATGCAGCCGGAGATCTCAGGAAAGCTGAAGGCGCGCAAGGTGAGGAACATCGAGGCCACACGCGCGGATGTCATTGCCACCGGCAATATCGGCTGCATCACGCAGATCGCGACTGGCACGGAAATGCCGATCCTGCACACGGTCGAGCTGCTGGACTGGGCTTATGGCGGACCGAAACCCGCGAGGCTTTTGGCTTAGAGCGCCGTTCGCTTGTAAGGGCCATGGGACCCGACACAAGGTTCGGGCCGGTGCGTCGTTCGCTCTGCTCATCCTGTGACAAGCACAGGAGTGGGGTTTGAGGGTAGCTTGGCACCCTGTCGGAAAGCGCCCTCTATTTCCATCCCAGCTTTAGAACTTGTAGGCCACGCCGAAGTTCACCGCATTGGTCATGATATCGGTTTTCAGCTTGCCGCCATTGTCGATATCCACGTCGATAAAGGAGTAGGTGCCTTTATATTCCACGAAGGTCGACCAGTTGTCGGTTATGCGGTAGCTAAGGCCGGCCTGCGCCTGCAGGGTTGCGCCACCGAACTGGTATTCGAAGGTTTTGCCGGAAGCCCGGGTAACCTCCACATGCGGCACGTTGATGCCAACGCCCGCGCCCACGTAAGGCGTCAGGCGCCAGGTCTCCAGCGGGAAACGATAGAGCGCGTTCAGCGTCAAAAGGTTCAGGCCGTCGGTGAACTCGAAATGCGACCAGCCGGAACGCGCCAGCGTCTGGTCGTCGGCATAGACCTTGTCATGGGTGTAATCGAGCGAGATGCCGAGATTGTTGAGCTGGCCTTCCTCGAACCAGTAGGTGCCGCGCACCCCCCAATAGGCAGGGCTCGAAAATGACTTGCCTTCCCACCCCGCCCGGAAGTCCGTTCCGTCCGAAACCGTGACATCGCTGTGCGGGGCGCTTTGCCAGCCGCCGTAACCGGAAAATTCAAATTCCCCCGCGATTGCGGAAGAGAAGGAAACGCCGCTGAGCAGCAGGGCGCAAAGAATGGAAACGTGGCGCAGCATGGGGAGAATCCAGTTTGGTGTTGAGGACACACCAAACCGCTTTTTAGTAACATTTAAATGACAGAAACGAAAAACGGGCGGTCAGTTGACCACCCGTTTCAAGGCCGTTCCATCATCCCCCTGAGAGAGGTCCGGCGCCTGGCGTCCCCCGCCAAGTCTCCTTCAATCAATCTAGTAGCGATTGTACCGCTGCGGGGCATCAATTCAAGCGCGATCTGCCGTGGTGTCGGCTGCAAGTCCGCGTATTAGCGGCACCGTTGCCGTCATATCACAATGACTGTTGTTCCGACGTTCACACGCTCGTAAAGATCGGTGACATCCTCGTTGCGCATGCGGATGCAGCCTGAGGAATTGTTGCTGCCGATCGTCCAGGGCTGGTTGGTACCGTGGATGCGGTAAAGCGTGGAGCCGAGATACATGGCGCGCGCGCCCATCGGATTGGCAGGGCCGCCTTCCATGAAAGCCGGAAGGTAGTGTCCCTTCGTCGCTTCGCGGCTGATCATTTCTTTCGGTGGCGTCCAGCTCGGCCATTCCGCCTTGCGCGTCACCTTGTGCGTTCCGGCCCATTCGAAACCGGGCTTGCCGACGCCGACGCCATAACGGCGGGCCTTGCCATCCGCCATGACGAGATAGAGGAAGCGGTTCGGCGTATCGATGACGATGGTGCCGGGCTTCTGGGTGGTCTGGTAGCTCACGATCTGGGGCAGGAATTGCGGGGCGATCTGCGTGCGCACCGGCGCATTCGGGCGAACGGCGGCGTTCTGTACCCGGGCCGGGCGCTGCGAGGTGACGCCGGAGCTTGGGCGCTGTGGCATGGTGGCCTGGCGCTGTTGGAAGAAAGGCTGGCGGGCTGCTGGCGCGCGCGGGTAAACCACGGGCCGCACATTGCCGCCACCAAGCTGCGTTACCCAGGGGGCGGAAAGGTCTGGACTGACGACGACAGGCGGGCGCTCCCGGTAACGCTCACCGGCTGCGGCGGCCGGGGCGGCGAAGGTGGAAACGAGGCTCAGCGCCAGAAAAACGGACTTCATCGTCATCGGGTGGACTCTCTCTGCGGTATGTCGCAACAATAGCAATTGCGGGATCATTCGCCCGCCTTGCCGGCTACGTTCGCACCTTGACGCCAGCGAATCGTAAATGGCTGTTCATTAAAAAGCGCTTGATTAGAAAAAGCTGGATTTAAGGTTAGCGACCCGTTTTGAAACGTGGTGAATGAGTGGTAAGTGCGCGCATCACGCCGGTCACGGGCGGGAGCGAAAAAGGGTGGTTGCGGGATGAACGAGGCGGGACTTGAAACGGGCGCGGATGGCCGCGTGCGGTGTTTCTGGCAGCAGGGACTTGAGGATTACAGCCGCTACCATGACGGAGAATGGGGTTATCCCGTCACCGACGATCGCCGCCTGTTCGAGAAGATATGTCTCGAGGGCTTCCAGTCCGGGCTCTCTTGGCTGACGGTGTTGCGCAAGCGCGAGGCTTTCCGTCTTGCCTTTGCCAATTTCGAATTCGAAAAAGTGGCGCAGTTCGGTGAAGCCGACATTGAGCGCTGTGTTGCGGACAAGGGCATCATCCGCCATCGAGGCAAGATCGTGTCGACCATCAACAATGCCCGTCGCGCCATAGCGCTCCGGGACGAATTCGGTTCGCTTGCCCATTATTTCTGGGGGTTCGAGCCTTCCGCCGCAGAAAGGCCGCAAAGGCTGGACTATGCGACGTTAAGGGCCAACCCCACCAGCGACGCGTCCATTCGTCTTTCCAGGGATTTGAAAAAGCGCGGCTGGACCTTCGTCGGCCCGACGACCGTCTATGCATTCATGCAGGCCATGGGTATGGTCAACGATCATATCGAAGGCTGTCATTGCCGTGAGCCGATCGAGGCCATGCGGCGGGAGTTTGTACGTCCATGAAAGCAAAGTCCCTTCTTCTGGCTTTTGCCATGGCCGTGGCGGCCGTACCGCATCCATCCCTTGCGGAAAGCCGCAACGTCGACGGCATCTGGCTGGACGACGGCGAAAGGCTCAAGGAAGTTGCCCTGCCGCCCACAGGGCCGTTGAAACTAGATGGCTGGACACGGCGCGGCCGTGGCGATGTCTACCGCCTGAAGGTCAAGGCCGGGCAGACGATGAAGGTCGAGCTTACCTCTTCCAGCGAATTCGTCCTGATGGCGATCTTTGATTTTTCGACGCCGGATCAGGACGCGATCTTTTTCAGCGACTCCGAAGGTAAAATCGCCACTTTGACGCCGAAGGCGGATACCGAATGGCTGATCCGCCCGACGCTTATCCTGGGATCACCGCGTCGCGGGCTCGGCGCGCATTATATCCTGACGGTCAGCACTCAGAAATAACGGCCCGCCGCACCTTCAGGCCGTTTGCGTCAGCGCGATCAGGCCGAAGCTCAAGATTCCAAGCAGCACGAGCGAGAGGCTGGCGGCGACGATGACCTTGCCCCCGGCATGGCGAAGGCTGCGAATGTCGACCGACAGTCCAAGTGCCGCCATCGACATGATGGTGAGGATGTTGGAGAGCGAGGCGAGGGGGCCTAGCAGAACATCGGGAATAAGGCCGAAGGAACGGGCCATGATCATCAGCACGAAGCAGATGATGAACCACGGAACCATCTGCTGCAACTTCAGCCGGCCCTTGCCGGACTGGCCGTGGATGACGGAGAGGGCAGCAATGACCGGCCCCAGCATCAGGACGCGTATGAGCTTGACGATTGTCCCGGTCTGCACCGCAACGGCGCCGAGCGGGGCGGTGGCTGCTAGCACCTGCGGTACGGCATAGACCGTCAGGCCCGCGAAGATGCCATATTGGGTGGCATCAAGACCGAGAAGCTGCGGCAGAAACGGCATCAGCAGAACGGCGGCGACACCGAGAACGGCTGTAAAAGCAATCGATGCGGCGACATCTTCTGGCTTAGCGCCAATGGCCGGCGCTGCCGCCGCAATGGCCGAATTGCCGCAGATGGAATTGCCGCAGGCGATAAGGGTTGCGAGTTTGGGTGGCAGCCCTAGCATCCGCCCGGCGGCATAGCTGAAGATCAGCGAAAGGGCGACGATGACAGCGATGCCGCCGATCAGCAAACCGCCGGCGCCTTTTAGAATGGCAAGGCTCAAGGATGCGCCAAGAAGCGCCACCGCAATCTCGAGCAGGGTCTTGGCACTGAACTTGATGCCGGCCGAAGCAACCGCTGGCAGCGACACGAGCGAACGCAAAAGCGTACCGATCAGAATAGCCAGCACCAGATCGCCGAGCCATGCATGTCCGGCAAGCCGCACCTGAAAGCGTTCCGCCAGAATGGCAGCGCAACTGACCGCCGCGCAAAGCAAAATGCCCGGCAGAAGCGGGGTCAGCGAACGAAAAGAAGACTGGAAGGGATGAGTGAGGGTGCGATGCTGTGCCATGGCCAGACAATGCCGGAATGGCCTGTTTTATTCTATCAAATAATATGGCATATATTATTCGGTAAAATCGAATGAAAAAGCCATGACCTTTGAACAACTCCGCATTTTCATCGCCGTCGCCGAACGCGAGCACCTGACAAGGGCCGCGCAGGCAATCGGGTTGACCGCCTCGGCTGTCAGTTCCGCTATCAAGAACCTCGAGGCATTTTACAATGTCGAGCTGTTCCATCGCGTCGGCCGCAATATCGAATTGACCGAAAGCGGCCGGGTGTTTCTGGGTGAGGCCAGGGCGACGCTGGCGCGTGTGCGCAGCGCCGAGCTGATTCTCTCCGAAATGGGCGGTCTGACGCGCGGCGAAATCACTGTCTGCGCCAGCCAGACCATTGCCAGCTACTGGCTGCCGCCGATCCTCATGCAATTCAAGAAGCTTTATCCGGGTGTTACGCTGAAACTCGATATCGGCAATACGAAAACGGTAACGCAGGCCGTGCTCGATGGGCTGGCTGAGGTCGGCTTCATCGAGGGCAAGATCGACGAGCCGGCGCTGATGGTGCAGCCCGTGGTATCCGACAAGCTTCTGGTCGTCACCGGCTCCGCCCACCCCTTCGCCGACGGCCGTTATCTCACCGCCCTCGATATTCTATACGGAACGTCCTGGGTGTTGCGCGAACAGGGTTCCGGCACCCGCTCCGCCTTCGAGGCGGCGGTGCGGCAGATGGGTGTCGACCCGGCAGATCTTTCCGTGATGCTGGAACTGCCCTCCAACGAGGCCGTGGTGATGGCGGCACGCTCCGGCGGCGCGGCGACGGCGGTTTCCGCTTCCGTCGCCTCCCTCTTCTTACGCCAGGGATTGTTGGTCCGCGCCGGCATCGATCTGCCCGCCCGCAATTTTGCTCTGTTGCGCCACAAGGAACGTCACACCAGCCGTGCCGCCATGGAACTGGAACGCCTCAGCCGTGCCGCCTCGGAGGACTACAAGGCCGGTCTTGCCGGTTTGTAGGTCGAAAGGCCGCGCGGCATTATCGGGATCGCGGTGCGCGGGCAGAGCCTATCACGTCAGCTCATGCGCAACGACGTGATGAACGATTCGATAGTCCCTGCTTTCCTCTCCCAATGGAGCGAGTGGCCATTCCCATGCGGCGGCCGGCGCGGACAGATCAACGCCATGCAGCAAGTCCTCGTGCTGGTGCAGGCTGCCGTCTTTGCCGATAACGTCAAAGGATGTGTCCGTTACCAGGCACGCCTTGCAGGGAAGGGCGGCCAGCGCATCCAGATGCGTCTGCATGAGTCTCGGCAAAAGGTCATCAGGCGCGCCGGCAATCTTCTCCCGCTCCAGCCGATGCCGCGCGCCGGTGCCGATCTGTGACAGGAGGTTGGCCGAGACGACGAAATCCAGATAGGGCACCCGCCGCAGGAACTCGAGCGGTTCCGGTTCTTTACCGGCAACGATATCGTCAAAACCGGAAAGATCGCGGTTGACGATGCGCACATTCTTTTTGGAATTGAAGCGCAGTTTCGCCTGCACGCTGGCAAGATGCACCAGATCGACCAGAACCACGGTATCGAACATCGCCACCAGCGCATCGTATGGCACGTCGCGCAGCAGACCCGACCCGAGCACCACCGCCGTCCGTCTCGGTTTGAGTTTTCTCACCGATTGCAGCACAAATTGCTGGCTGTTGTTTTCATGCTCCGCCCATGCTGTTGCGCAGCGATTGGCGCGCGCCCATAGATTGACGGAATAGCGGATATGCGGCCGGAATGGGTTCGGCGTGGCCGCACGCGTGGCGGCATATTGCAGGGCTTCGAGGATCATTGATGCCTAACGGTAAATTTCGCGGCGATGGCCAATTTCCACCACCAGCACGACAAGCTTGTGGTCCTGTATATCGCAGATGATACGGTAATCGCCTACCCGGTAACGCCAGAAGCTGCCGAATTCTGAGCCTTGCAGGGCGGCACCTGTCTGGCGGGGATTGTCGAGCGCCGCTACTCTCTCTTGAAGGAAAGCGCGGATACGCTGACGCGTCTGCGGATCGATTTTCCGCATCTCTTTCTGGACAAGAACATCGTATTCAATTGTCCAGATCACGCCAGAACTCCTCGGCGCTTACCACCTTTGATTCACCGCGCTGGATGCGTCGCGTCGCCTCTTCGGCTAGATAGAGATCTTCCATATCCTCAATATGTTTCTCAATCGCCTCGCGGATATAGTAAGCGGACGTACGGCCCGTGCGCTCGGAAAGCGCTTTCAGCCGTTCATAGGTCTCGTCCGGCAGGCGGATGGCAGTCTGTTTGCTCATTGCTTGCGCCCTTTTCGAATAAAATGGGATACATGCATCCCATATAGCATTGTTTGCCCCGTGCGGCCAGTAGAACCAGAGGCTTTGCGGCTTGCCGCACCGGGCTTCATCATCTAATACACCGGCATAATTTCAGGAAAATATCGGATCGGCATCATGAGCGAAAAAGCAAAAAAGCCTCAGAAACTGAAAGCCCGCCTGCCGCGCGGCTTCGTGGACCGTTCTGCTGCCGATATCCATGCCACCAATGAAATGATCGACAAGATCCGCAAGGTCTACGAGCTTTACGGCTTCGATCCGGTGGAAACACCGCTGTTTGAATATACCGATGCGCTCGGCAAATTCCTGCCTGATAGCGACCGTCCGAACGAGGGCGTATTTTCGCTGCAGGATGACGACGACCAGTGGATGAGCCTGCGTTACGATCTCACTGCACCGCTTGCCCGCCATGTCGCGGAAAATTTCAACGAAATCCAGCTGCCCTACCGTACCTATCGCGCCGGTTATGTGTTTCGCAATGAAAAGCCCGGCCCCGGCCGCTTCCGCCAGTTCATGCAGTTCGATGCCGATACGGTCGGTGCTGCCGGTGTGCAGGCCGATGCCGAAATGTGCATGATGATGGCCGATACGCTGGAAGCGCTTGGTATTGCGCGCGGTGATTATGTCATCCGCGTCAACAACCGCAAGGTGCTGGACGGCGTCATGGAGGCCATCGGCCTTGGTGGCGAGGAAAATGCCGGTCGTCGCCTGAACGTGCTGCGCGCCATCGACAAGCTCGACAAGTTCGGCCCTGATGGCGTGAAGCTGCTGCTCGGTCCCGGCCGCAAGGATGAGTCCGGCGATTTCACCAAGGGTGCGGGTCTCGGCGAAGAGCAGATCGAAAAGGTTCTGTTTTTCGTCGGCATCAAGGATTATGCGGAAAGCGCCGATGATCTCGCACAACTGGTTGCGGGCACATCCAAAGGCGCGGAAGGCGTCGATGAACTGAACATCATCGGCTCTCTGGTTTCCGGTGCCGGTTACGATGCGACGCGTATCAAGATCGATCCCTCCGTCGTGCGCGGTCTCGAATATTACACCGGCCCTGTCTATGAGGCCGAACTGACCTTCGACGTCACCAACGAAAAGGGCGAAAAGGTCGTATTCGGCTCGGTCGGCGGTGGCGGCCGTTATGATGGTCTCGTCTCTCGCTTCATGGGTCAGCCGGTTCCGGCAACAGGCTTCTCCATCGGTGTTTCCCGTCTGATGACGGCCTTGAAGAACCTCGGCAAACTCGGTCAGGTCAAGCCGCTCGCCCCGGTTCTCATCACCGTCATGGATGGCGATGTGGACAGCATGGGCCGTTACCAGCGCTTCACGCAGGCGCTGCGTGCCGAGGGCATCCGCGCCGAAATGTACCAGGGCAACTGGAAGAAATTCGGCAATCAGCTGAAATATGCCGACCGTCTCGGCTCCCCCATCGCCATCATCCAGGGCGGTGACGAGCGCGCCGAAGGCGTCGTGCAGATCAAGGACCTGATCGAAGGCAAGCGCCTCTCCGGCGAGATCGAGGACAATGCCAGCTGGCGCGAAGCGCGGGTGGCACAGATCACCGCGCCAGAAGCCGAACTGGTGGCGAAGGTTCGCGAGATTCTGGAGCATCATGCAGAGGACGTTCGCCGCGCCGCTGAAGGGCGCTGAGGCGATGGCGATCCTCGCGCTCGATCACCTTCAACTGGCGATGCCCGTCGGCCGGGAAGACGAGGCGCGCGCCTTTTATGGCGACCTGCTCGGCTTTGCGGAGCAGGCAAAACCCGCCAATCTGGCGGCGCGGGGCGCATGTTGGTTCTCATCTGGACCGATAAAACTCCACCTCGGCGTCGATCAGGATTTCAGACCTGCCAGGAAAGCCCATCCTGCCTTTCTGGTAGACGATCTCAGTATCTTGCGAAAAACACTTGAAACTGCAGGCTACCATGTGGTTGAGGATGAGCCGCTCGAAGGATATCACCGGTTTTATGTCCTTGATCCCTTCGGAAACCGCATCGAAATGATGCAGCCGCTCGAACCGTGACGAAAAGTACCGTTCCATGCCCCTGATCGACATGCCGGAATTTTCCGGAGAGCTACTGGAAGAATTCGCCGCGCGCCGCACAAGTCGTGTGAACACGCCTGTGATCCAGCCTGCCGAACCGTTTCTGGATATGGCGGGCGAGGATTTGCGTCGGCGTATTTTCATGACGGAGAGCGAGACAGGCGAAAGCCTGTGCCTGCGCCCCGAATTCACTATTCCCGTCTGCCTGCGCCATATCGAGACAGCGACGGGTACGCCGAAGCGTTACTCCTATCTGGGTGAGGTCTTCCGCCAGCGCCGGGAGGGTGGGAACGAGTTTTATCAGGCCGGCATCGAGGATCTTGGCGATACCGATATCGCCGCCGCCGATGCCCGCGCCGTGATTGATGCAACCGCCATTCTGAAACGCCTTTTGCCTGGCCGTTCGCTCGCCGTCACGCTGGGCGACCAGCAGGTGTTCGAGGCGGTCGTTGCAGCGCTCGGCCTGCCGCTCGGTTGGCAGAAACGGCTGGTGCAGGCTTTCGGCGATATGGCGCAGCTCGACGCGCTGCTGGAAAGCCTCGTGCACCCCAAGCCCATGACCGGCCTTGACGCGCGGGTCGCTGGACTTCTGGCAACGGGCGAAGAGGCGGTGCTGGTCGATTATCTCGACACGGTAATGCAGGAAACCGGCTATTCCACCAATGCCAGCCGCTCGCCGCAGGAAATCGCTCGCCGTCTGCGGGAAAAGCTGGCGCTTGCCGCCACGCGTCTGCCGGATGAGAGTTTCGAACTGCTCAAGCAGTTTCTGGCCCTGCAGGCGCCCTTGCCGCAGGCCTCGCAAGTTCTGGCCGATTTCGCCGCGAAGGCGAAGCTGAAACTGGACGGTGCGCTTTCCGCTTTCGATAAGCGTGTCGCGGCCCTTGCGAATGCCGGGGTCGATCTCGAAACAGTCAGCTACGGCGCGGCCTTCGGCCGTCCGCTCGATTATTATACTGGCCTCGTTTTCGAGGTGATGGAAGAAGGTAGCGATAGCGTTTTGGCCGGTGGTGGCCGTTTTGACCGGCTGCTGACGCTGCTAGGCGCGCAGGAAAAAATACCGGCCGTGGGCTTTTCCCTCTGGCTGGATCGCATCGAAACGGTGCGCGGGAGCGATAAGCCATGATCACCATTGCCTTGCCCTCCAAGGGCCGGATGAAGGAAGACGCCTCCGCCGTTCTGGAACGCGCCGGGCTGAAGGTCGCAGCTGTCGGTAACGACCGGTCCTATCGCGGCCGCATCGTAGGGCGCGACGATATCGAGATTGCCTATCTCTCAGCCTCCGAGATCGCCCGCGAAATTGGTGCTGGCAGCGTGGATTTCGGCGTGACGGGTGAAGACCTGGTACGAGAGGGGCTGACCAACGCCGATGCGCAGGTGGAATTCTGCGCCCGCCTCGGTTTCGGCCATGCCGATGTCGTTGTCGCCGTGCCGGAAATCTGGCTGGATGTGGACAGCATGGCCGATCTCGGCGATGTGGCCTCGGAATTCCGTGCCCGTCATGGTCGCCGTTTGGCAATCGCAACCAAATACTGGCGGCTGACGCAGCAGTTCTTTTCGCGCCAGCACGGCATTCAGCTTTACCGTATTGTCGAAAGCCTTGGCGCCACCGAAGGTGCTCCGGCGGCAGGGCAGGCGGATATCATCGTCGATATCACCTCCACCGGCTCGACGCTGAAAGCTAACCACCTGAAAATCCTCTCCGACGGCATCATCGTCCGCTCGGAAGCCTGTTTCGTGCGCGCCCGCAAGCCGGACCACGAAGGTGATCCGGCGGTTCAGGAGATCGCGGCGCGAATAAAAGCGGCTGTCTGATAGCATAAAAGAAAAAAGCCGCCGGAGCGATCCGGCGGCTTTTTTCTTGGTCAGCCTATGGGTTCAGGCGCGGGCGGTAACGAAGCCGCGCTTTGCGTCGACGGAGTAGGCGCCTGCACCGAAGGTTGCGAGCAGGATATAGGCGCCGGCAAGGGTGATGTTCTTCATCAGCATGATGCCGTTCAGTGTGTTGATCCAGCCGAGAGCAGGCTCAGGCCAGCCGGGAACGGCAACGGTGCCGCTGTGGAATACGAGGCCGGTGAACACGCAGAATGCTGCAAGCGCCCATGCGGCGATCTTCGTCTGGAAACCGGCGAGAATGGCAAGACCGGCAACGAGTTCGAACAGGCCGGCAAGATAGGCAAGCGCGGTTGCGGCAGGCATGCCGGCGCCCGAGATCATGCCGGCAGTGCCAGCCGGATCGGTGAGTTTGCCGAAGCCGGAATAGATGAAGATGAAGGAAAGCAGAATGCGGGCGATGAGAACGAGAGCGTTCTGGCTGCTGGACATGGAGTATCTCCGGTAAGTGATCGGCGTGTCGCCGGTTAAACTGCAAGGTGATGTCTGGAGATATCAATGACCGAAAATCATGCATCTATAAAGATGAACAATAGAAGACAAATTGTCTTCATTTTGTGAACGACCAACAATGTCGTTCAATGACATTGAGCGCGCATCCCCGTTTGAACGGGACCATTCGACTCGATCTATCTATTTGTTTTAACAAATTTTCCTGACATAAAGCCGCTGCGCAGTTTTACTGGAAACGCGCTAGGCGGCGAAGCGCATATCCTCGAAACGCGGAAACAGGAAGAGCCCCGAAATGCGCCCTTGCTGGCCGATCTCGAAACCCGAGGATTCGCCCATGCAAATAAGCGGCTGCCGCATTGCCGGCAGGGTGAACAGGCCGGTGGAAAAGCAGAAGCGTGAGGGTGCGGCGGAAGCCTGTTCGAAAATTTCGAGCACGCGGTCGTGGTGACCCCGATCATAACAGCGGATCAGGCTGAGCAGGCCGCACTCACCCTGCGGCAGCCCATGCATGAAAGATGCATGTTCGCCAAGCTTGATGACGCCGCTCGAAAGATCGCCGCTCCATTCCTCCGAAATAAAGAAATGCGAGAGGGTCTGAGTATCCGGCATGGTTGTCGCGGCCGCAGGCAGAGCATCGTTGCGTCTTGATATTTCGAACAAATCGCGCCCCCGCATGAACATCGTACCAGCGCTGCAATCTCAAGCGTCGCTGCCAAGTTGATTTTTCATCGCCATCCGCATTCGAGCGTGCCTGCCAAGCATCGAACCCCTTCAATGCTTGCATCCCGCCGCGGCACCCTCACGGGCGCTGACTTATAGTTTATTTTCTTCTACCCACAACAACCTGTCAGAGAGAAAATCAAAAATAATATGTATTCCTTCATCGTAATCGCGAAATATATGAAAAAAAGACAACTAAATGTCGTGCTTATAAACTGGAGAGGGCGAAAATCCGCCCCATCGGCAATTGTGATTCGCCTCTATCGGCACCCGATTATTGCACGCGCTGCCAAAAACAAGCCGACTAAAGTTATCGCTGTTTCAAAAAGAGACAATATTTTTTAAGCCCGATCCCGGCAAGTGAAGATATCGCGCCAGCTGTCCCAAGGGGCATGGGCGGCAACGAAAAAGGGCGATCCGAAGACCGCCCTTTCGTATTCCAGTGACAGGACTGATTAGAAGTCCATGCCGCCCATGCCGCCGCCAGGCATCTGGGGCATTGCCGATTCCTTCTTAGGAAGTTCGGCGATCATGGCTTCGGTGGTGATCAGCAGCGAAGCAACCGAAGCTGCGTTCTGCAGGGCCGTGCGAACAACCTTGACCGGGTCGACGATGCCGAGCTGGATCAGGTCGCCATATTCGCCGGTCTGGGCGTTGTAGCCGTAGTTGTCTTCGTTCCGGTCGAGGATCTTGCCAACAACGATGGAAGCTTCGTCACCTGCGTTTTCTGCAATCTGGCGAACCAGAGACTGCAGAGCCTTGCGGACGATGTTGATGCCGGCTTCCTGGTCGTCGTTCTCACCCTTGACGGTGATCTTCGTGGAAGAACGCAGCAGGGCAACGCCGCCGCCCGGTACGATGCCTTCCTGAACAGCAGCGCGCGTCGCGTTGAGAGCGTCGTCGATGCGGTCCTTCTTTTCCTTCACTTCAACTTCCGTCGAACCGCCAACGCGGATCACGGCAACGCCGCCAGCGAGCTTGGCAAGACGTTCCTGCAGCTTTTCGCGGTCGTAGTCGGAAGTGGTTTCTTCGATCTGCGCCTTGATCTGGGCAACACGGCCTTCGATGTCGGACTTCTGGCCAGCACCGTCAACGATCGTGGTGTTTTCCTTGGAGATCGAAACCTTCTTCGACTTGCCGAGCATGTCGAGGGTAACGCTTTCGAGCTTGATGCCGAGATCTTCGGAAATGACGGTACCACCGGTCAGGATGGCGATGTCTTCCAGCATGGCCTTGCGGCGGTCGCCGAAGCCAGGAGCCTTGACGGCAGCGATCTTGAGGCCGCCACGCAGCTTGTTGACGACGAGCGTTGCAAGGGCTTCGCCTTCTACGTCTTCAGCGATGATGACGAGCGGCTTGCCGGTCTGAACGACAGCTTCGAGAACAGGCAGCATGGCCTGGAGGTTCGAGAGCTTCTTTTCGTGCAGAAGGATGTATGCGTCTTCGAGGTCCGCAACCATCTTTTCCGGGTTGGTCACGAAGTAAGGCGACAGGTAGCCGCGGTCGAACTGCATGCCTTCGACGACTTCGAGTTCGGTTTCAGCGGTCTTGGCTTCTTCAACGGTGATGACGCCTTCGTTGCCGACGCGCTGCATTGCTTCAGCAATGTCGAGACCGATCTGACGCTCGCCGTTTGCAGAGATCGTGCCGACCTGTGCAACTTCTTCCGAAGTGTTGATCTTCTTGGCCTTAGCCTGAAGGTCCTTGACGACTTCTGCAACGGCCAGATCGATACCGCGCTTGAGGTCCATCGGGTTCATGCCGGCAGCAACTGCCTTTGCACCTTCGCGAACGATGGCCTGGGCCAGAACCGTTGCGGTGGTGGTGCCGTCACCGGCGATGTCGTTGGTCTTGGAGGCAACTTCGCGAACGAGCTGTGCGCCCATGTTCTCGAACTTGTCTTCGAGTTCGATTTCCTTGGCGACAGAAACGCCGTCCTTGGTGATGCGCGGTGCGCCGAAGGACTTGTCGATAACGACGTTACGACCCTTCGGGCCGAGGGTGACCTTCACTGCATCAGCGAGAATGTCGACGCCCTTGAGCATCTTTTCGCGCGCTGTGCGGCCGAATTTGACTTCTTTGGCTGCCATTTTCAAAACTCCTGGTTTCGAATGGCCGGACGGGGTCCGGCTTGAAATTTAAGGAAACGATGGGTGCGGCGAAATCAGCCGATGATACCCATGATGTCGGCTTCCTTCATGATCAGAAGGTCTTCGCCGTCGAGCTTGACTTCGGTGCCCGACCACTTGCCGAACAGGACGCGATCGCCAACCTTGACGTCGAGAGCGACGACCTTGCCGGCCTCATCGCGAGCGCCGGAACCGACGGCGACGATTTCGCCTTCCTGCGGCTTTTCCTTGGCGGTATCGGGAATGATGATGCCGCCCTTGGTCTTTGCTTCGGACTCAACGCGACGAACGACGACGCGATCATGAAGCGGGCGGAAATTGGTGCTTGTCATTGCCTAATCCCTCGATCAAATGACTTCAGGAACCTTTTGAAGGTTCACGTGATGGGTGTTAGCACTCCTCTTGTTGGAGTGCCAGCAAAGCCGAGATAAGGAGGCGTCCCCCCGGAGTCAAGAACGCACTGCCGGAAAAATTTCACGGCCTATGGTTACCAGCGTTCCATGACAGAAAATTTCCACGCTATGACGGGCGAGGACAAATCGCTCTTTTTCAGGCAGCCTTCGTTTTCGGCGTAGAGGGGTTTTATGTTCGGATGGTGGCCGGTGGTCCGGAGGCAGGCCTGGCGCCGCTTTTTTCCTTGCCATCGGCGTCCTGCTTTGCCATGTGACGCACACCCTTTTTTCGCACCCGGAAAGCATATCATGGCCCATCGCATTCTCACCCTCGGCGAAATCACTGATGGGTTCGACGTTGTTCTTTCGGATGTCTGGGGCGTGCTGCATAATGGCGTTAGCGCTTTCCCGGATGCGGCGGTTGCGCTGCACGACGCGCGCAAGGCCGGCAAGACCGTGGTGCTCATCACCAATTCGCCGCGTCCGGCCCCCGGTGTCATCGCCCAGCTTCGCGTTCTCGGCGTGCCGGATGAGGCCTATGACCGCATCATCACATCGGGCGACGTAACCCGCGGCCTGATCGCGGAAGGCCCGAGAAAAGTCTTTCTGCTCGGCCCCGAGCGGGACATGCCGCTGCTGGAAGGTCTCGATGTCGAACGGGTCGGCGAGGCGGAAGCGGAATCCGTCGTCTGCACCGGTTTCTTCGATGACGAGACGGAAACGCCGGAAGATTATACGGAAATGCTGAAAGGCTTCATCGCCCGCAAGGCGCCGATGATCTGTGCCAACCCCGATCTGGTGGTAGAGCGCGGCGAGCGCATCATTCCCTGCGCCGGCGCCATGGCGGCATATTACGAACAGCTTGGCGGCGAAGTCCGTATTGCCGGCAAACCGCACGCGCCGATCTATGAAGCCTGCCTTGCGGCGGCGAAAGAAGTGCGCGGCGATTTCCCGAAGGATCGCGTGCTCGCCATTGGCGATGGCATGCCGACGGATGTGAAGGGCGCAATTGCGAGTGGCCTCAACCTTCTTTATATCAGCGGCGGCATTCACGCCGCCGAATATACGCTGAATGGCCAGACGGACGAGGCGCTTCTGAACGCCTATCTGAAGGGGCAGGGCGCGGCTCCCGGCTGGTGGATGCCCCGCCTTGCCTAGGAAACGTCTGGCGTAAGCCGGCGTAAAAAATGGATCGACTGCAATGACCGTCTTTCATCGCAATGAAAAAAAGGAGCCGCTGCCTGAAGGCTTGCGCGGCGGCGTCATCGCGATCGGCAATTTCGATGGTGTGCATCGCGGCCACCGCGCCGTTCTGGACCGGGCGCTGGAACTGGCCGAGGCGCGTGGCGTTCCGGCACTGGTGCTGACCTTCGAACCGCATCCCCGTTCCGTCTTCCGCCCTGAAACGCCGGTCTTCCGCCTGACGCCTGCGCCGTTGAAGGCACGTATTCTCGAGGCCATCGGTTTCCGCTCGGTCATCGAATACCCCTTCGACCGCGAGTTTTCGCAGCGCTCGGCGGAAGAGTTCGTCAATTCCATTCTGGTCGACTGGCTGGGCGCCAGCGCAGTCGTCACCGGCTTTGATTTCCATTTCGGCAAGGGCCGCGAAGGTGGCCCGGCATTTCTGATGGCGGCCGGCAAGCGCAACGGCTTCGACGTGACGCTCGTGGATGCCTTTCGCGACGAGGGCGCGGATGTCGTCTCCTCTAGCCGTATCCGCTCGCTTCTGTGCGAAGGAGATGTGGCAGGTGCCGCCGGACAACTCGGGTATCGTTTCACGGTGGAAAGTGAAGTCATCGGCGGCCAGAAGCTGGGGCGAACTCTGGGTTACCCAACGGCCAACATGGCGCTTTTACCCGAAACGGAGCTGAAAGCCGGCATCTATGCCGTGCGGTTCCGCCGCCCCGACGGAGCGATTTACGATGGCGTTGCAAGCTTCGGTTACCGCCCGACGGTCACCGATAACGGTGCGGCACTTCTGGAAACCTACGTCTTCGATTTTTCCGGTGATCTCTATGGTGAGGTGTGTTCGGTATCCTTCTTCGGGCACCTGCGTGACGAGCTGAAATTTGACGGCTTGGACCCTCTGGTCGCGCAGATCAGGCGGGATGAGGAAGAGGCGCGGGCGATGCTGTCAGGCGTGCGGCCGCTCAGTGAATTGGATGCGAAGATAGCATTTTGAGCGGGCAGATAATCCTGTCCCGGATTGTCGTCGCTTTTCACTTCCTTTTTGCCGGAAAACCGCATAAACAACCGGCCATGTCCCAATACCGGTTGCTGTTTAAAGTTCAGATAGGCCGAATTATTGGCCCGGCCTTCCGCCCGCTCTGAAGAGCCGGAAGGTCCGGGATTTTGGCGCTCGTCATGGCATTTGACATGGCGCTTTCCGTATTTGCCCTCTTTGAAATTGAGACGGCGCGACCGACACGGCGCGCAACAACGGTACAATTATGAGCGACACCGCAGAAAAATTCGACTATTCCTCGACCCTCTATTTGCCGCAGACGGATTTCCCGATGCGTGCCGGCCTGCCGCAGAAAGAACCGGAAACGGTGAAGCGCTGGCAGGAAATGGGCCTTTATAAAAAGCTCCGCGCCTCCGCCGCCGGTCGCGAGAAATTCGTGCTGCATGATGGCCCGCCCTATGCCAACGGCAACATCCACATCGGCCATGCGCTGAACAAGATCCTGAAAGACGTCATCACCCGCTCGTTCCAGATGCGCGGTTTCGATGCCAATTACGTGCCCGGCTGGGATTGCCACGGCCTGCCGATCGAATGGAAGATCGAGGAAGCCTACCGCGCCAAGGGCAAGAACAAGGACGAGGTTCCGGTCAACGAGTTCCGCAGGGAATGCCGTGACTTCGCGGCTGGCTGGATCAAGGTTCAGTCGGAAGAGTTCAAGCGCCTCGGCATCGAGGGTGACTTCGAAAACCCCTACACAACCATGAACTTCCACGCGGAAGCCCGCATCGCCGGCGAACTGCTGAAGATCGCCAAGAGCGGCCAGCTCTATCGCGGTTCCAAGCCGATCATGTGGTCGGTTGTCGAGCGCACGGCGCTGGCGGAAGCCGAGGTCGAGTATCACGACGTTGAAAGCGACATGATCTGGGTGAAGTTCCCGGTGAAGGACGCTGCGCCAGCTCTTTCCGGCGTCTCTGTCGTCATCTGGACAACCACGCCGTGGACCATCCCCGGCAACCGCGCCATCGCCTTCTCCTCGCGGGTCGAATATGGCCTGTTCGAAGTCGAAAGCGCGCAGAACGATTTCGGGCCGCAGCCGGGTGAAAAGCTGATCTTCGCCAGAAAGCTTGCCGATGAGGCTGCTGCCAAGGCGAAGGTGACCTTCAAGTTCGTGCGCGATGTGAAAGCTGAAGAACTGGCCGCCATCACCTGCGCCCATCCTTTGGCGTCGCTTGGCTACGATTTCCCGGTTCCGCTTCTCGATGGCGACCACGTCACCGACGATGCAGGCACGGGCTTCGTGCACACCGCGCCGAGCCATGGCCGCGAGGACTTTGACGTTTGGACCGCGCATCAGCGTGAGCTGGAAGCGCGCGGCGTTTCGCCGGCCATCCCGTTCCCCGTTGGCGATGACGGTTTCTACACCGAGGACGCACCCGGTTTCGGCCCGTCTGCCGAAGGCGGTGCGGCCCGCGTCATGGATGATAACGGCAAGAAGGGCGATGCCAACGAGCGCGTCATCAAGGCGCTGATCGCGGCCAATAACCTGTTCGCGCGCGGCCGTCTGAAGCACAGCTATCCGCATAGCTGGCGCTCCAAGAAGCCGGTGATCTTCCGCAACACGCCGCAGTGGTTTGTCTATATGGACAAGGAACTGGGCGACGGCACGACGCTGCGCTCGCGTTCGCTTGATGCCATCGACCAGACCCGTTTCGTTCCGGCATCCGGCCAGAACCGCCTGCGCGCCATGATCGAAGGTCGGCCCGACTGGGTTCTGTCACGCCAGCGCAGCTGGGGCGTGCCGATCGCGGTCTTCGCCGACGAGCAGGGTGAGGTTCTGGTCGACGAGGCTGTCAACGCCCGCATCCTCGAGGCCTTCGAGGCTGAAGGTGCGGATGCCTGGTTCGCCGAAGGCGCCAAGGAACGTTTCCTCGGCAATGACCATGACCACGCCAAATGGCAGCAGGTCATGGACATCCTCGATGTGTGGTTCGATAGCGGCTGCACCCATACCTTCACGCTGGAAGACCGCCCGGACATGAAGTGGCCGGCGGATGTCTATCTCGAAGGCTCGGACCAGCATCGCGGCTGGTTCCATTCGTCGCTGCTGGAAAGCTGCGCGACGCGTGGCCGCGCGCCCTATAATGCCGTCGTCACCCATGGCTTCACCATGGACGAGCAGGGCCGCAAGCAGTCCAAGTCTCTCGGCAACGTTGTTGCACCACAGGACGTGATGAAAGAGTCCGGCGCGGATATCCTGCGCCTGTGGGTCATGACGACCGATTACTGGGAAGACCAGCGTCTGGGCAAGGCCATCATCCAGACCAATATCGACGCGTATCGCAAGCTGCGCAACACCGTGCGCTGGATGCTCGGCACGCTTGCCCACGATAAGGGCGAGGAGATCGCCTATGCCGATCTGCCAGAACTGGAAAAGCTGGTACTGCACCGCCTGTCCGAGCTGGATAAGGTCGTGCGCGACGGGTACGACGCCTTCGACTTCAAGAAGATCGCCCGCGCCCTGATCGATTTCGCAAATGTGGAGCTGTCGGCTTTTTACTTCGATATCCGCAAGGACACGCTTTATTGTGACGCGCCGTCGTCGCTGAAGCGCCGTGCATCGCTGTCGGTCATCGCCAAGCTGTTCGATTGCCTCGTCACATGGCTTGCGCCCATGCTGCCCTTCACCACTGAAGAAGCATGGCTTTCGCGCTATCCGGATGCGGAATCGGTGCATCTCGCCCAGTTCCCGGAAATTCCGGCGGAGTGGAACAACGACGCGCTGGAAGCGAAGTGGGAGAAAATCCGCAAGGTCCGCACGGTCGTCACCGGTGCGCTCGAAGTGGAACGCCGTGAAAAGCGTATCGGCTCCTCGCTTGAGGCAGCGCCCATCGTGCACATTGCCGACGCCGATCTTCTGGCGGCTCTCTCCGGGCAGGATTTTGCCGAAATCTGCATCACCTCGGCCATTTCGGTGGTCGGCGATGAAGGCCCTGCCGATGGCTTCCGCTTGCCGGAGGTCGCAAAGGTCGTGGTCGAGCAGAAGCTGGCGGAAGGCGTAAAATGCGCACGCTCCTGGCGCATCACCACCGATGTCGGTTCCGATCCGGACTATCCGGAGGTTTCGGCCCGTGATGCGGCGGCACTGCGCGAGCTTGCCGCGCTGGGATGATTTAAAGCTGCTGCGCATCGTTCCTGTCGAAAAATCGATTTCGAGTTTCGGGCCGATGCGCGAGGAAAATGGCCGGATGAATTGCGCTTTAGCTCTTCATCCGGTACACCTGCCTGAAAATGGCCGGATTTGCACGGCAATGCGGGCTACCGCCTGCCGAAAGACGATGTCTGGCGCAATGGGACGGACGGCTGGAAGGGTTTTTATGAAGACGATGAAGGCTTTTGGGCAGGATAACGCGCAGGGTTTGAGCATGTTCCGCACGGTTGCAGGTATCACGGCGATAGGCGTGCTGCTCAGCGCCTGCACGAGCCCGACCTATGGTACGGGCAAGACTGCGGCAGAACAGCTTGTAGACGACCTCGGCAACGCGACTTCGATCACCGGCAACGATCAGGAAAAACGTAACCTGAAATACAGCCCGCGTCCCGGTCTCGTTGTCCCCGCCCAGTCCCGCGCCGAGCAATTGACGACGCCGCAGCAGAACATGGCAAGCCGCGAAAACAACCCGCAATGGGTCGAATCGCCGGAAGAGACCCGTGAACGCCTGCGCGACGAGGCGGATGCCAATAAGAACAATCCGCATTACCGCTCACCGCTGCTTGCCGGCAACGGCACGGCCGGCCAGATGACCGAAAGCCAGAAATGGGAAGCCTTCCGCAAGGCCAAGGCAGATGCCCAGGGTGGCTCTGTCGTCAACGCCCAGCGCAAGTTCCTGACCGATCCGCCGCAGGAATATCGTAGCGTTCCGCAGGATCAGCTGACTGACCTCGGTGAGCCGGAGCAGAAGAAGGAAAAGCGCCGCAAGAAAGAAGCGGCGATGGCAAACACCGGCAAACCCTGGTGGAACCCCTTCTGATAAAATGAAGGGCTTATGGCCTGCGGGAAAGATTGCATCTCCCGCCGGCTGCTTATTCGTCGAGACGTTTCTCGCGAAAGAATTTCCGCAGAATTTCAGCACTTTCGCTTTCCGCCAGCCCCGAATACACATCAGGCGCGTGGTGGCATGTCGGCTGGCTGAAGAATCGCACGCCACTATGCACCGCGCCGCCCTTCGGGTCTTCCGCACCGTAATAGAGACGACGGATGCGGGCAAACGAGATCGCCGCCGCACACATGGTGCAGGGTTCCAGCGTTACATAGAGATCGGCACCGGGCAGGCGTTCCTGTTCCAGCGCCTCGCAGGCCATGCGGATCACGGCGATTTCGGCATGCGCCGTCACATCGTTCAATTCACGGGTGCGATTGCCGGAACGGGCGATGACGCGACCGTCCAGAACCAGGACTGCGCCGATCGGAACCTCCTGCCGCTCACCGGCGGCACGGGCTTCCGCCAGCGCCAGTTCCATGAAATGCGTCCTTTCGGCCATTGCGTTTCAATTTCCTCTTAACCCTTGTGCTTGGACCTGATAGGACAGCCCAAACAACAGGCAAACAGCAAATGACTTTTAAAGACAAGCCGAAGCGTGACGGTGGCAAGACTTTTAGCCGCGACAAGAAGCCGAAAGGCCCCGGCAAGCCCGCCGCAGAGCGTGAAAAGAAACCGGTAGAAGCCAAGGCGGCTCCGGTGCAGGAAGCCGTTATGGGCACCAAGCCAGAGCGCATTTCCAAGATCATGGCGCGCGCCGGCGTTGCCTCGCGCCGCGATATCGAGCGCATGATCATGGAAGGCCGCGTGTCGCTGAACGGCGTCAAGCTGGACACTCCGGTGATGAACGCAACTCTTTCCGACAAGATCGAAGTGGATGGCATGCCCATCCGCGGGGCTGAGCGCACGCGCCTGTGGCTTTACCACAAGCCCGCTGGCCTGGTGACGACCAATTCCGACCCGGAAGGCCGCCGGACCGTTTTCGACAATCTGCCGGGTGAATTGCCGCGTGTGCTCTCCATCGGCCGCCTCGACATCAATACCGAAGGCCTGCTTCTGTTGACCAATGATGGCGGTCTCTCGCGCGTGCTGGAACTGCCGACGACCGGCTGGCTGCGCCGCTACCGCGTGCGCGCCCATGGCGAAGTCGATCAGGCAGCGCTCGACAAGCTGAAGGAAGGCATTGCCGTCGACGGCGTGCTTTATGGCGCTATCGACGCGACGCTCGACCGCACCCAGGGTCACAACGTCTGGATCACCATGGGTCTGCGCGAAGGCAAGAACCGCGAGATCAAGAACGTGCTCGGCGCGCTCGGCCTTGAGGTCAACCGCCTGATCCGTATCTCCTACGGCCCGTTCCAGCTTGGCGATCTGCCTGAAGGCAAGGTGCTTGAAGTGCGTGGCCGCATGCTGCGTGACCAGCTTGGTCCGCGCCTCATCGAACAATCCGGCGCCAATTTCGACGCGCCGATCTACGATGCGCCTGTCGCCGACGATGAAGAAGAAAATACGCCCAAGCGCGCGCCCCGGTCCGAATGGGCAAAGAGCGATGCGCCGGAAGGGAAGCCGCGGTTCGACAGGGCTGCCGGCAAACCGGAAGATCGCCGCGAAAAGGCGCTCGGCCGTCTCGACACCAAGCGCGGTGACAAGCCAGCCGGCAAGTTCGGTGGCAAACCTGCCGGGAAATTCGGCGCGAAAACCCGTGGCGAAGAGGATGGCGAAGAACGCCGCCCCGCCCGCCCGCCCGCGGGCACCAGCCGCACGGCCAATGTCTGGATGGCGCCCGGCGCAAAGCCCACCCGTGATGGCAAGGAGCGGAAGTTTTCTGCCCGCGCGGAAGCGGAAAGCCTGTTCAAGAAGCCATCCGCCCAGGCGGAAGCGCGCCGCAACGTCGTCAGGCATGCCGATTCCGAGGGCGAGTGGATCCGTTCGGATTCCCCGCGCGAAGAGGAAGGCGGTCGTGGACGTGGCGACGGCCCGCGCGGTGGAAAGAGCTTTGGAGATCGCGGCGGGAAATCCTTCGGTGACCGCCCGTTCCGTGACAAACCACGTGAAGCGGGAGATCGCCCGCGTGGCGACGGTCCTCGCGGCGAGAAGAGCTTCGGAGATCGCACCGCACGCGGTGGAAAACCGTTTGGCGACCGTCCGTTCCGTGACAAGCCACGTGAGGAGGGTGATCGCCCGCGCAGCGACCGCCCACGCGGCGAGAAGAGCTTCGGAGATCGCACAGCACGTGGTGAGAAACCTTTCGGTGAGCGTCCGTTCCGCGACAAGCCCCGCGAAGACGGTGATCGCCCACGCGGCGACCGGCCTTTCGGTGACAAGCCAAGAGGCGCAAAACCGGGTGGCAAACCCGGCGGCAGGCCCGCATCGGGCAAGCCTTCTTTTGGAAAACCGGGTGAACGTGGCGAACGTTCGGGTTTTTCAGGCAAGGGCAAAGGCCCCGGTGGCGGTAGCGGCCCCGGCGGCGGCAAACCGGGCGGCAAAGGCCCGGGTGGCAAACCTTCTGGTGGCAGGGGAATGACACGTAATGCGGATCGTAGGCGGTGAGTTCCGCGGCCGAAATCTGGCCGCGCCGAAAACAAATTCCATTCGTCCGACAATCGACAGGACACGGGAAAGCCTCTTCAATATTCTAAGCCATGCCTATCCGGAAAGTCTTGACGGTACGCGCGTTCTGGACGTTTTTGCCGGAACGGGCGCGGTCGGGCTGGAGGCGCTTTCGCGTGGCTGTCGTGTGGCGCTCTTCG
This sequence comes from Rhizobium sp. SJZ105, assembly GCF_007828365.1. Classification (NCBI taxonomy): domain Bacteria; kingdom Pseudomonadati; phylum Pseudomonadota; class Alphaproteobacteria; order Hyphomicrobiales; family Rhizobiaceae; genus Rhizobium; species Rhizobium sp. SJZ105. The sequence goes on along the minus strand of NZ_VIUP01000001.1, from coordinate 1,201,330 downwards.
TCGAAAACGGCGTTGAGGGCAGGGGGCTGTTGTGGGAAAATATCGATGCGCTGGGGCTGCATGGGCGTGCCCGCATCCTGCGGCGTGACGCGACCAAGCTTGGCGGCGTCAACAATATCGAGCCCTTCGATCTCCTGTTCGCCGATCCGCCCTATGGCCAGGGCCACGGGGAGAAGGCATTTGCCGCTGCCCATGCTGGCGGCTGGCTGGCACCCGGTGCGCTCGCCATTCTGGAAGAGCGCGGCGATGTTGTGGTCAATGTCGAGCCGGTGTTCAAACCGCTCGAAAGCCGCATCTTCGGTGACTCGAAAATGCACTTCTACCGCTACGAGCCCTAGAGCATTTCCAGCAAAAACGGCCCCCGGTTTCCGTGCGGAAATGCCGCAAAACAAAGAGTTAGAGTGTTTTCGCGATTTGAAGAAAAGCGAAAACGCTCTGACGGCAGCACTTTCCCGTCACGTCACTGTCTTGTCTTGTTTGCCGAATAGGCAGAGGCTTTGCCGTGGAAAGGGTCTTGGGTATTTGGCATGGAGCAGGGTGTAAACGACAGCGTCACAATGGTTCACGCCGGGCAAGAGGCAATCGATGCCAGCCGCGAGAGCGGTCATGAGCCGACATTCGGCCTGGCGCTCGGCGGCGGTGGCGCACGCGGCATCTGCCACATCAACGTTATCGAGGCATTCGACGAACTAGGCATTCGCCCGGTCGCGCTTTCCGGCTCCTCCATCGGCTCCATCATCGCAGCAGGCATGGCGGCCGGCATGAGCGGCAAGGAAATCCGCGAATATACTCTCGAACTCATGGGGCGGAAGGGTTCGGTCGCCAACCGTCTCTGGAGCCTAGGCCCCGCATCCATGCGCCATGCGGTAGATGGTTTTCGTCTTGGCCAGTTCAATCTCGAACTCATTCTGCACGCCTTGATGCCGCAGGCCCTGCCGAAAGATTTTTCCGAACTTGCCATTCCCCTGAAAGTGGTGACCACGGATTATTATGCGCAGACCGAAGTGGTGGTGGAAACCGGCGAGATCATCCAGGCGCTGGCGGCTTCTGCGGCTATTCCGGCTCTATTCATGCCGGTGCGCGTCAACGGCCGCATCATGATCGATGGCGGCATCTTCAATCCCGTGCCCTATGAGCATCTGATGGATCAGGCCGATATCATCGTCGGCATCGATGTGGTTGGCGGCCCTGAAGGTGACGGCACCACCATGCCGAACCGGCTGGACAGCCTGTTCGGCGCCAGTCAGCTGATGATGCAGGCGGCCATTGCCCTGAAACTCAGATTGCGCCCGCCGCATATTTTCCTGCGCCCACCGGTGCACCGTTTTGGCGTGCTGGATTTCCTCAAATCGGAAGAAGTTCTGAACGCTTCCGCCGGGATCAAGGATGATCTGAAACGGCAGATCGAAATGCAGGTGGAACTGTTCCATCGCGGGCAGGGCGTGGAGGCTTGAGCGGTACTCCTTGAGTATTCGCTATGGGCGAGCGCGTGCCGCTTAGTGGGTGACTGCTATTTCACCCTCGTCTTCGTCCTCTTCTTCCTCGCGCTTTTCCACCTTGTTCTTCGGCTTCATCAGTGGCTCAGGCTTCACTTCGCGCACCGGCTTGTTGTGCAGCATCTGCCTGCCGGCGGCGAGCCCTTCCACGGCCTGTAGCTGCAATCTCTCCTCGTCGCGCTCGCGTATGTCGTCGGAAATGGCAAGCGCCCTTTCGCCGTCCATGTCCAGCCCTTCCAGAATGCGGCGGCCAAATAGCAGGCCGGATTCCAGAGTCTCGCGGATTTCGTATTCCACGCCCTTTTTCCTGAGATCGAGGGAATGAATGCGGTCATAGGAGCGGGCATAGATGCGCACGCTTGGAAATTCCGACTGGATCATGTCGATGATGCGGTCGGTGACTTCCTTTTTATGGGTGCAGACCGCCACGAGATCGGCGCGCTCTATGCCAGCCGCGATCAACACGTCCTTGCGTGTACCATCGCCAAAAAAGATGCGGAAACCGAAGCGGGAAGCCTGACGTACACGATCGGCCGAACTGTCGATGACAGTCACGTCGCGCCCACCGGCAAGCAGGATTTGCGAGGCGATCTGGCCGAAGCGCGAAAAGCCGATCATCAGCACATCGGCGCCAGCCCCGTCAAAATCCTCGTCCAGCGTGTCCTCATCGGCATCCTCCGCCGTCAGCCGGCGAGAAACCACTGCCAGCAGCGGCGTCAGCGCCATGGAAAGCGTCACGATGGCGACAAGGATGGAAGCCGTCGCCTGCGGAAACAGGCGGGAGGCGGCAGCAGTGGAAAACAGCACGAAACCGAATTCGCCGCCCTGCGCCAGCAGCAGCGCGATACGGCTCGATGCATAACGGGACGAACCGGCGATGCGGCACAGCCCATAGATTACGGCCGCCTTCACAGCCATCATCGCCGGCACGGCGATCAGGATGAGAAGAATGTGCTCGTAGACGATGTTGATGTGCAGCGACATGCCGACAGCCATGAAGAACAGCGCCAGAAACAGCCCGCGAAACGGCTCGATATCGGCTTCCAGCTCGTGCCGATAAGAAGATTCCGACAGCATCAGCCCGGCCAGCAGCGCACCCATGCCCATCGAAAGCCCAACCGCCTCCATGATGGCGGCCGCACCGATGACGACGAAGAGGGCGGCGGCGATCATCACCTCCCGCGCACCCGTGCGGGCGATGATCTGGAACATCGGCGTCAGCAGATAACGCCCGGCCAACACCATGCCAGCCACCGCGACAACGGAGGCGACGAGATCGTAGGCCATCGAATCCGTCGGCACGTCCGGGCGGTTGGAAAGAATGGTGACAAGGGCAAGAAGCGGTACGATGGCGAGGTCCTGAAACAGCAGGATCGAGAAGGAGCGGTTGCCATGCCGCGTATTCATGTCGCCATCGTCTTCAAGAATCTGTAACGCAAAGGCGGTGGAGGAGAGTGCAAGGCCGAAACCCGCAACGAGGCTGCCGCGCGCGTCGATCAGCCCGGCCCACCAGGCAATCAACGCCAGCACGCTGCCCGTCACCAGCACCTGCGCCAGCCCTAGCCCTAAAATATCGCGCCGCATCTGCCATATGCGCGACGGCTTGAGTTCGAGGCCGATAATGAAGAGCAGGAAAACCACGCCCAGTTCCGAGACGTTGAAGATATCTTTCGCGTCTGTCACCAGATGCAGGAACGGCCCGATGACGATGCCCGCTACCAGATAACCGAGCACGGTGCCAAGGCCGAGTTTGCGAAAAATCGACGCCGCGATGACAGCGCCGGCCAGAAGCAGCAAGGGTTCGGAAAAGAGAGCGTCGTGCTCGGTCATGCTGGCTGACTTTCGAATATGGTGGCGACAAAGCCTTGTCGATGGAGAAAGCGGCGTTTCGCCCTTGATGCGGGGTTGATGGCACAATAAATGGAACAGGAATGAAAGGCCAACTCATGTCCTCAGAAATAGATTCTTCCAAACTTCTCGATCGCGCCAGCGAGCTTGTCGATCTTGCCCGTGCTGCAGGCGCGGATGAGGCGGATGCCGTCGTCGTCCGCTCTCGCTCGCAATCGGTCGGCGTGCGGCTTGGCAAGGTGGAAAGTACCGAATCCTCCGAAAGCGATGATTTTTCGCTTCGCGTTTTCGTCGGGCGGCGGGTGGCGAGCGTTTCGGCCAATCCCGGCTTCGACCTGAAGACCCTGGCGGAACGGGCGGTGGCCATGGCGAAGGTTTCGCCGGAAGACCCCTTCGCCTGCCTGGCAGACAGGGAACGGCTCGCAACCTCCTACGACGATCTCGAGCTTTTCGATGCGACCGAGGTCTCTACAGATCAATTGCGTGAGGCAGCGCTCGCCTCGGAAGAGGCGGCGCTTGCCGTCAAGGGCGTCAGCAATTCCTCCGGTGCTGGCGCATCGAGCGGCATGGGCGGCCTCGTCCTTGCCACCTCGCACGGTTTTTCCGGCAGCTACATGGGCAGCCGTTTCAGCCGTTCCGTCAGTGTCATCGCCGGCGAGGGCACGAAGATGGAGCGCGACTACGATTTCGACAGCCGCCTTTATTACGCCGATCTGGATGCAGCCGAAGAGATCGGCCGCCGCGCCGGCGAAAAAGTCGTGCGGCGGGTCGGCCCGCGTCAGGTCGATACCGGCAGCAATATTACCGTGGTTTTTGATCCCCGCATCGCGCGCGGTTTCGTCGGCGCCATTGCCGGCGCGATCAATGGCGCTTCCGTTGCCCGCAAGACCAGCTTCCTGCGCGACAGGATGGGGCAGCAGGTTCTGAAAAAGGGCCTTTATCTGACGGACGATCCGCAGATCGTTCGTGGCCCCTCGTCGCGTCCTTTCGATGGCGAGGGTGTCCGGGGCGAGAAGATGACGATGATCGAGGACGGGGTGCTGAAGCATTGGTTCCTCTCCACCTCGGCAGCGCGTGAACTCGGCCTTGAAACCAACGGTCGCGGCGTGCGCGGTGGCACTTCGGTATCGCCGTCCTCAACCAATCTTGCGCTGGAGCCAGGCGATATTTCGCCGGAAGATCTGCTGAGGGACGTCGGAACCGGCTTTTACGTCACCGAACTGATTGGCCACGGCGCCAACATGCTCACAGGTGAATATAGCTGCGGTGCGAGCGGCTTCTGGATCGAGAATGGTGAAAAATCCTTCGCGGTTTCCGAGGTAACCATCGCTTCTAACCTGAAGGACATGTTCATGCGTGTCACGCCGGCTAACGATATCGACCGCAAATATGGTGTCGCAGCACCGACACTTGCTATCGAAGGCATGACGATCGCGGGCAAGTGAGGCGACCTGCGGGTTGTTTTCGCCAGCACTTTGTGTGCAAGTGCGAAGGGAAAAACAGGCGCGCCGTATGAGGCGCGCGGAAAAGACGGCAAAATGAACGATATGGCTGAGGCCCGCTGGGCTTCCGATCTGAGGCTGGTCCTCGAAGCCGCACGCAAGGCGGGCGAGACGGCCCTCGGTTTCTTCCGCAAGGACCCCGAGGTCTGGTGGAAGAATGGCGGGCTTTCACCGGTCAGCGCGGCCGATTACGCGGCAAACGAAATTCTCGAAACCATCCTGCGTACCGCCCGGCCGGAATATGGCTGGCTTTCGGAAGAGACGGATGACGATACGACAAGGCTGGCCCGCTCCACCGTCTTCGTCATCGATCCCATCGACGGAACGCGCGCCTTCATCGGTGGGCGGGATACCTGGTGCGTCAGCGTCGCCGTGGTGCATGAGGGCCGACCCGTCGTTGCCGCCCTTGTTGCGCCTGCACTCGCAGAGGAATTCACCGCACTTGAAGGCGGCGAAGCGCTGAAGAATGGCAAGCCGATTTCAGCCGCCCGTGAAAACACCGGCGTTTTCCATCTGGCCGCACCTGAAGACGTGATTACGCATCTGCCGGAAGAGGTGCGCAGCACCGTCAAGCGCATTCCGCATGTGCCCTCGCTCGCCTACCGGCTGGCGATGGTGGCGGATGGCCGCATCGATGGAACGCTGGTCAAGGCGAACTCGCACGAGTGGGATCTGGCCGCCGCAGACCTGATCCTCGAAAGGGCAGGCGGCAGTCTGGTCGGACTTGATGGAAAACCCCTGATGTATAATCGCCGCGAGGTAAACCACCCCGCATTGTGCGCTGCAGCAGAATATGCGCTTCCCGCGCTTTTGAAAGCGTTTTCACATCTGTCCGATGGTTGACGTTTGCCGGGAAATCCCGCAGATGAGGGGCTCTCAGAGCTTAAGAAAGAGACAAGACATGACGGAATCTGGCAAACAGAAACAGCTGCTGCACCTTGTGTTCGGCGGCGAACTGGAAAATCTTCAGGATGTTCAGTTCCGGGATTTGAATGCGCTCGATATCGTCGGCATCTATCCTGACTACGCTTCCGCGCTGACCGCGTGGAGATCCAAGGCGCAGATGACTGTTGATAACGCCCATATGCGTTATTTTATCGTGCATATGCACCGTCTTCTCAATCCCGACGATAAAAATTGAGTCCTTTTGCCCTTGCGTTGTAATACTATTGGGTGAAGGCGAGTTTTCCCGTGATTCCTGCCCGGAATGGCAGGCAGGAAATTCGGTTGCGAGAAAACGTGATCGCGCTTTTGTTTCCGATGATAAAAAATGACGCAATTTGAGAAGAAGTAGGCGGCGATAACAACAAAGAACAGGGGCAGGGCATTGCGCGGAATGATCAAGGGCAGAATGTCATGAGCAGCCGTATCGCACGTTTCGCTCTTTCCGGTTACAGGATTGCCGGTATCGCCGCTTATCCGTTTGCACGGCCTTATCTTTCCTATCGGGCCGCAAAGGGCAAGGAAGACAAGCGCCGCCGTCTAGAACGTTTCGGTTACGCCAGCGCGGAGCGCCCCCGTGGCCCGCTCGTCTGGTTCCATGCCGCAAGTGTCGGCGAAACGCTCGCCCTCATTCCGCTGATCCGCGAAATACGCAAGCGCGATATCTTCGTGCTTCTGACCACCGGCACCGTCACCTCGGCCGAGCTGACCCGTACCCGGCTTGGCGATGATGTGATCCACCAATATGTGCCGCTCGACATCAAGATCGCGGTCAACCGTTTCCTCGCCTACTGGGCACCGGATGCCGCCATCACCGCTGAATCGGAAATCTGGCCGGTGACGATGATGGAGCTGGAGCGCCGGCACATTCCGCAGATCCGGGTCAATGCGCGGCTCTCAGACCGTTCCTTCGACCGCTGGAACAACCGGCACGACATTGCGGAATCGCTGTTCTCCAAGCTGGCGCTGGTGGTTGCGCAATCCGATGTCGATGCTGAACGCTTCCGTGATCTCGGCTCCTGGCCGGTGGTTATATCCGGCAACCTCAAGGGCGATACGGATCCGCCGCCTTGCGACGAAGCTCTGCTCGAGCACTATCGCAGGCAGATCGGCACCCGCAAGACATGGGCGGCGATCTCCACCTTCGACGGTGAAGAGAAGGCAGCAGCCACCGTGCATGCGGCGATCAAGTCGCGCAACGGTCAATTGACCATCATCGTGCCGCGCCACCCCGAGCGCGGCGACGACGTGGAAGCCATGCTGAAGGGCATGGGGTTGACCGTGGCGCGCAGAAGTCGCAACGACGTGATCACGCCGGAAACCGATATCTTCCTCGGGGATTCCATTGGCGAAATGGGGCTTTACCTCAGGCTCACCGAACTTGCCTTCGTCGGCCGTTCGCTGACGGCCGAGGGTGGGCAGAACCCGCTGGAGCCGGCAATGCTGGGCTGCGCCGTACTGTCAGGCGCGCATGTACAGAATTTCCGCGAGGCCTATCAGAAGCTGATCCGCGCAGGCGGCGGGCGCATCGTCCGCGATGTCGAGATGCTGGCCAAGGCGGTGCATTACCTCTTGGTCAACGACAATGAACGCTACAAGATGATCGATGCCGGCAACCGGGTCATTCAGGACATGCGCGGCGCGCTTTCCGCCACCGTCAAGGCGCTGGAGCCCTACATCAACCCGCTCACAGTCACCGCCAAGCTGCAACCGCGGAGTGCCATCGGCTCATGGTAGCGGATATGGAAATTGATGCGACCCAATCGATTGCGGCAGTCCTTTTCGACAAGGACGGTACGCTGTTGGGTTATGACGCAAGCTGGGGGCCGGTGAACCGTGAACTTGCGGCGATTGCCGCCAAGGGCGATCCCGTTCTTGCGGACCAGCTTCTCGCCGCCTGCGGCATGGATCCGGTTACCGGGCATGTGGTGCCCGACAGTCTTTTGGCTGCCGGCAATACGGCGGAGATAGCTGCCGGTCTCGTCGCCGCCGGTTCGCCTTGCGATGTCGTGGAGTTGACTGCGCGGCTCGACCGGCTATTCACTGAAGCAGCGGATAAATCCGTGCCGGTCACCGATCTCAAGGCATTTTTCGCAAGGCTCAAGGCACGCGGCTACAAGCTTGGCATCGCCTCCAGCGACAACGAAAAATCCATCCGCCAGACGGCGATCCGTTTCGGTTTCGAAAGCGATGTCGATTTCGTCGCGGGTTATGACAGCGGTTACGGCACGAAGCCGCAACCCGGCATGGTTCTCGGTTTCTGCGACGCGATTGGTCTTGCGCCTGCACGCGTGGCAGTGGTCGGCGACAATAATCACGATCTGCACATGGCGAGAAATGCCGGCGCAGGATTGCGCATTGCCGTTCTCACCGGAACCGGCTCGCGCGAAAGCCTTGGCGCCGACGCCCATTATTGTTTCGATGATATTACCGCGCTGGAAACCCTGCTTCCGGAACGCGTTGTTTAGGTCATGTCCCCGCAGTGCGCGCCACTTGTCGCACAAGATGGGAAGAGACAAGCTGCGCATGTATAGCCGGGTTTTGCAATTCAGGGTTTTTTCTGGCAAATACCCATGTGACTTATCGAATTTAAGCGCAATGCCGTGGGTGATGCGGCCGGGAGCAGGCATATATGGTTTCTGAAGCGCCGCCTTTCTGGTGGCAGAAAGCAGGCTGGCAAGCCTGGCTGTTATCACCGTTTTCCCTTCTCTACGGCAATATTGCCGGCCGGCGGATGCGCACGGCAAAACGGGCGAGCGTTCCCGTTCCGGTCATCTGCATCGGCAACTTCACCGTAGGTGGTGCAGGAAAGACGCCGACCGCAATGGCAATCGCCCGAGCCGCCACCGCAAAGGGCCTGAAACCCGGCTTCCTGAGCCGTGGTTATGGCGGCACACTTGATGTCACCACCCTCGTCGATCCCGCGCAGCACCGCTCCGCTGATGTCGGCGATGAACCCCTGCTGCTTGCCCGCGAGGCGGTGACGGTCATCTCCCGCAAGCGGGTGGAAGGTGCACATCGGTTGGTGAAGGAGGGCGTGGATCTCATCATCATGGATGATGGCTTCCAGAGCGCACGCCTGACGCTGGATTATGCGTTGGTCGTTATCGATACGATGCGCGGCATCGGCAACGGCCATCTTGTGCCGGGCGGCCCGGTCCGGGCGCCGCTTGCCGAACAGATGCGGCATATGACCGGACTCTTGAAGGTCGGTAACGGCCATGCGGCCGATCCGCTGGTCAGAACCGCGGCAAAGGCCGCCAAACCGGTTTTCGTCGCGGCGATAAAGCCGCAGGAACCGCAGGATTTCAGGGGAAGGCGCGTGCTGGCCTATGCTGGCATCGCCGATCCCGCCAAGTTTTTCCGAACTGTCGAGGAGCTTGGTGGCGAAATCGTGCTGCAGCGCTCCTTTCCTGACCATCACCATTTCAGCGATGACGAGATCGCCGATCTTCTGCAGGACGCGGATAAGGAAAACTTGCAGCTGGTGACAACGGCCAAGGACGCCGTGCGTCTTAACGGGCACCATGGCCGTGCGGAAGAATTGCTGTGGAACAGCCTGGTGATCGAGGTCGACATGGTGTTCGACGATCCCAATGCGGCCACAACGATCATCGAGACGGCGGCGCGGAATTGCCGCGCCCGTTTGCTGCGGGAAAATGCGCGGACGTCAATTTAGAGCATCTCGTAACGCAAGCCGCCGGGCACTCACCCCCTCATTCCTGTGCTTGTCACAGGAATCCAGCCGACGTGTGTCTGCGCGGCCAAAAGACACCTTTCAGCCCAAGGACTTTGGCTGGCTGGATCCCTGTGACAGGCACAGGGATGAGGTTGGAGAGGTAAGCAGCCCTCAGCGCGAAAAGAAGAGTTCTCACACGCGGCCATTTCGGGCGTGCTTCCGCGGCTGATCAGGCGGGCAAATTACCAGCCTTGCGCTCTGCCTCCAGTGAGGCGCTGGCATCCACATAGGCTTCCTGCCGGGCGACGCTCCAGTAGCGCAGCTCGTCGACCGGAATGGTCTTGCCGGTGATGGCGCATATGACATGCGAGCCGGTCTGCACGATCCGGAAGTCACCGTCGAGATATTCGATGACGGCGATGCGGTTTCCGCCTCCCTCAAATCTGTTCATCCGTTTTCGTCTCCTGCTATGTCCTGTCAGTGCATCCAGCCCGAAACGGCGTAGCGTTCTCCTGAACAATCCGGATGCTCCAGTACCTTGAATTTATATCGTTGAGCTACGCCCAAGGCCAGCCCTGCCTGCTGCCCCCGGGGTTAAGGCTCAGCTTCGGCCGAAGAGACGTTCTATATCGGAAAGTTTTAGCTCAATATAGGTCGGACGACCGTGATTGCACTGTCCTGAACCCGGCGTGTTTTCCATCTGCCTTAAAAGCGCGTTCATCTCCTCCGGCCGCATGCGCCGCCCTGAACGCACCGAGCCGTGGCAAGCCATGGTGGCGGCGACATATTCCAGCTTGTTGGCAAGCGTGGAGGCAGCGTCCCATTCAGCGATCTCGTCGGCAAGCTGCCGCACCAGCCCCTGCACGTTGACCTCGCCAAGCATCGCCGGCGTTTCGCGAACCGCGACCGCCCCCGGCCCGAAACGCTCGATGACCAGTCCCAGCGCATCGAAACCAGCCGCATGGTCCATCAGCCGGTCGCAATCCTCTTCGGGAAGGTCGATGATCTCAGGAATGAGCAGCACCTGTGAAGGCGGGCGTCTGGAATGCAGCGCATTGCGCATTTCCTCAAACACCAGCCGTTCATGCGCCGCATGCTGGTCGACGATGACGAGGCCGTCTTCCGTCTGCGCGACGATGTAATTCTGGTGCAACTGCGCCCGCGCGGCGCCGAGCGGATATTGTGACGGTTCGAGCGACGGGCTTGCCGAGGCCTCGTAAACCTCGCGGGGTTCTGCCCGCGCGGTCGGCATGGTGATGTCGGAAAAGCGCGATTGCACGGCCTCGGCAAATTGCATGTTCCCGGAAACGGCAAGCGGTCGGGAAGGCGAGGCCGCGGCGGACCATGTCGCAGCGGCAGACGGTCGGAGATTGGACGGGCTGTAGCCGGGGCGAAAGGCGTTCATCATCTGGCTGGCACCAGTCGTCGCCGCCCTGTCGCCGTCGCGGGTCAGCGCCTGGCGGATCGCACCGACGATCAGCCCGCGAACCAGGCCGGGATCGCGGAAGCGCACATCTGATTTCGCCGGATGCACGTTCACGTCGACGAAGGCGGGATCGAGGGTCAGGGACAGCACCGCGACCGGATATCGCCCGTGCGGCACGGTTTCCGCATAGGCACCGCGAATGGCGGACAACAGCAATTTGTCCTGCACCGGGCGACCGTTGACGAAGACATATTGATGCGCCGAGTTGCCGCGGTTGAAGGTCGGCACGCCGGCAAAACCGGAGAGCGTTACATCCTCGCGCCCGGCATCGATTTCGATGGCGTTGTCCTTGAACTCGGCACCGAGAATCTGCGCCATGCGGGCAAGATGATCGTCGCCGGTGGAGGGGATTTCAAGCGTGGAGCGGTCGGTGCCTGACAGCACGAAGCGGATGTGCGGAAAGGCAATTGCCATCCGCTTGACGACTTCGGTAATGGCGGCTGCCTCCGCTCGCTCCGTCTTCAGGAATTTCAGCCGTGCGGGAGTCGCGAAAAACAGGTCGCGCACCTCGACGATGGTGCCGGCATTGGCAGCGGCGGGCCGGACCTCGGAGACTTTGCCGCCGTTGACGGAGATCACCGAACCCTGTTCTGCGCCGTGTTGCCGGCTGGTGATGGAAAGCTTGGCAACCGAGCCGATGGAGGGCAGGGCCTCGCCGCGAAAGCCAAGCGTGCGGATATCGTCAAGCGTGGTGGATATTTTCGAGGTGCAATGGCGTCGGACCGCAAGCTCCAGATCGGCAGGCGACATGCCGGAGCCGTTATCGGTGATGCGCACCAGTCCCTTGCCGCCGCCTGCCGTGGCGATTTCGATGCGCGTTGCGCCCGCGTCGATGGCGTTTTCCACCAGCTCCTTCGTGGCGCTGGAGGGTCTTTCGATGACCTCGCCGGCGGCGATCTGGTTGATGAGGGTTTCTGAAAGCTGCTTGATGGCCATGATCATCATTTTCGCGGATTCGTCACGGCTTCGAAAGCAAAAAACTCAAGTCGTGAAAGTTTGCACATGTTTTGCGGCCTGCCCGGCGTTTGATCATTTCCGTTCAACGTCAGGTTAAGCGTTAATCCGCCTTTAATCGGCCTTGCATATGGTGAGGCGGCTTGAAATGACTGCAGGAACGAGGCCCCCCTTCGCCGGGTGGTGTGACGTCGTATATGGGTGAACGTCATCTTCCCCTCAAGACTGCTTCAAGTAGCGAACCCTGATGTCTCTTTTGCGGAATTTACCGTTTCATCCCGGCATTTGCCTCGGACGATTCCAATAGAAACATAAGCCTGACCCTGAAAACAGGTGGGAGTTTGCAGTTGAGTGATTTGGCGTCCTCCGGCGCGGGCGTTCATACGGTGATGCTTGATGCCCTTTGCGACGCGCTTGGCGCGGCGATCGTCGTTTACGACCGGAACGATCACATCGTTTTCGCAAGCCGGAAGCTTTTGAGTTTTTTTCCACTGCAAGAGGCCGTTATCGGGCCGGGCGCGCGGCTGCGCGACTATCTGAGCGCGCTTTACGATTGTTATCTTCTGGAAGCGGAAAGCCTGTCCGCCAATGCCCGGCAGCTGGGACGTGAGGAATGGATTGGCGAGCGGCTGGCGCTGCACTGGAAGGAAAGGTCTGAAAAAACCGAGCGGCTGAAGGGGGAGCGCTTCCTGCGCTTCGTCATGAACCGCCTGCCTTCCGGGCTGGGCATCAGCGTCGTTGCCGATATTTCCGAACAGAAGAAAAGAGAAGAACAGTGGCGCATCGACCTCGAACGCGTGCAACTGATCGAAGACATTCTCGACAATCTGCCGTTTCCGGTCCTCGTCAAGGACCGGAACCTCGCCTATGTCGCCGTAAATAAAGCCGCCTGCACCATGGTCGAGACCAGTGCAGAGAGCATTCTCGGCCGCACGGTTTTCGACCTGCATTCGCGCCAGGTCGCAGGCCGGATCGACGCTGCCGATCGCATGGTGCTGGACAGCGGAACGCCGAGCATCCTTCCCGAAAGGGTGAGGCGCGCGAATGGTGAAGAGGTGCTGACGATTACCCGCAAGCAGCGGGTGGGTCGGCCTGGCCGGCATTTTCTGGTCACGACGATGGAGGACGTGACCGCGCTCGCCACCATCGACGCGAACGGCATGCCCGTCATCCCCTCGCTCGAACATGTCGATTTCGTCGCCTCCACCTATGGCAAGGATGAAGATCGCGATTCCGCAGGCGGTCTGCTGAAAAGCAAGGCAGTGCTGGTGGTTTCCGGAAACGGGCGCTTTGCCGAAGCCGCCTGCCACCGGCTGGCCGCGAGCGGCATGGATCATGCCGTGGTGAGGAGCGAGGAAGAACAGCGTAGTTTCATCGATATCGCCGCTTCCGCAGGCGTCGGCATCGATGTCGTCGTCGTCGACGCCCAGATGAGCGTCACATGCCTCGATATCGCGGCCGCGCATGACCTGCCGGTCGTCACCATCGAGGAAGAGGAGATCGATGCTTCGCTGCTGCATTATCTCGCCGTCGGCCTCAAATCTTCTCCGAAGGAAAAGTCCTCCGACGAGGACTGGGAGATCATGACCGAAGACCTGCCCAAAATCCTCAAGACCGGCGGCGTCTGCGAGATACTTCTCGTTGAGGACAACAGGGTCAACCAGATCGTCTTCTCACAAATCCTTGAGGGATTGGGGCTGTCGTGGCGGCTTGCCACGTCGGGTGAGGAGGCGTTGCGTCTTTTTGAGAAACAGGCACCGTCCGTCGTCCTGCTCGACACCACGCTTGGCGATATCGACGGTTTTGAGGTCGCCCGCCGTATGCGTGCACTGGCCGGCGACGAGCGCATTCCCATCGTCGGCGTCATCACCCACGCTTTCGAGGGCGATCTCGACAAATGCCTGGCGGCGGGCATGGAAGACATGCTGCTGAAACCCGTCAGTCCCGATATGGTCGATGCCGTTTTTCTGCGCCTTTTCGGCAAGGATGCCCTGCGGCTGCAAGCCTGAAGCTCCTCCATTTCGGCTTTTTGTGTTCGAGCCGCTGGCATTGCGGAGACGCCGCCGCATTTTCGGTGCGCGGTTCTATGGCTTTTTTAATACTTGCCCTGCATTGTGATCGCGGTCGACACGGGATTCACGAGATGCAGAAATGAAACGGGCAGAGCCGCAGGCGTTGCACGTCAGCCAGAACGAGCTGCAGGCGATGGCTTACAGCGATCCGCTGACGGGGCTTGGCAATCGTTACCGTTTGCGGGACAAGATCCGCATGCTCGCCAGCGAGCGTTCCAGCGATCCCGCGCCCTTCACCGTCGGCATTGCGAATATTGACGGCTTCAAACCCATCAACGATCTTTTCGGCGTGCAGGCGGGCGACGAGATTTTGTGCCAGGTCGCGCATCGGCTGAAGGCTTGCATTCCCGATGGCGCCGCCGTGACGCGCCATGATGGCGACGAGTTCGCCTTCGTGCTGCCGCTGGTATTCGAACGCACCGGCGCAGAGCGCATAGGCAACATGATCAAGGACGTGCTTTCTGCGCCTTACGATCTCGGCGACCGCAACGTCCGGCTTTCCTCCTCCTTCGGTTTTGCCATCTATCCCTTCGCCGGCGATGATTTCGAGGATTTGCTGAAAAGCGCCGAGACTGCGCTTTACCGCTCCAAGCGCCGTGGCCGTGGCCAGATAACGGTCTATTCGCGCGAGATTGCGCAGGAAATGAAGCGCGCCACCCAGCTGGAACAGGCGTTGCGTAACGCCATCATCACCGATGCGATCGACGTGCATTTCCAGCCCATCGTCAGGCTGGAAGAAGCGAAGGTCATCGGTTTCGAGGCACTCGCCCGCTGGAATGACCCCGATCTCGGTTTCGTGTCGCCCGCCGTTTTCGTGCCGCTGGCCGAAGAACGCGGTTTCATCGACGCGCTGTCGGAAGCGCTGCTGAGGAAGGCGGCGGAAGCGGCGCTGTTCTGGCCGCGAGAGCTTTTCCTGTCCTTCAACCTGTCGTCCGCGCAATTGATGGATCCCGGCACAGCGGATAATATTCTGTCCATCCTGTCGCGTGTCGGCCTTGATCCGCACCGGCTGGAGCTTGAAATCACCGAAACCGCTGTCATGACATCCGCCGATACCGCGCAGCGCATCATCAGCGAATTGCAGGGTGCGGGTGTTCGTATCTCTCTTGACGATTTCGGCACCGGCCAGTCGAGCCTTGGCCGCCTGCGCGACTTCACCTTCGACAAGGTCAAGATCGACCGCGCCTTTGTCTCCCGCATCAGCAGCGACCGTCCTTCGGAACATATCATCAAGGCCATCGTCGCCATGTGCGAAGGGCTTGATCTCGAGGTCGTCGCGGAGGGTATCGAGGAACAGGCGGAAGAGGAAAAACTGCGCGCGCTCGGCTGCGCTATGGGGCAGGGCTATTTTTACGGCCGCCCCGCCGATGCCGCCGCCACGCAGCGTTACCTTCACGAAAACTATCGCGAGATCCTGTCGGATATCCCTTGAGAAATGGAGTGGCCTTGCACATAAGGCTGTAGGGACCTCCCCAACCTCATCCCTGTGACGAGCACAGGAATGAGAAGGCGGCACGCGCCGCGCTTCACAACCGGTAGAGCGGCTCGAACCTGCCCTTCACCTCAATCCCGAGCTCGAATGTCTTTCCGTGCTGCGGATTGGCGGCAATGGCGTCGTCGTCAAGATTTTCGCGGGCGGATGTGACGAGAAGGCGCGACGCATCGGGGCCGATGAAGGCCGGGCAGGTGGTCTGTCCCGCTGGCACCAGATAGCGTTCGATGTGGTTGCCGTCGGCATCGTAACGATCGACCGCACCCATGCCCCAGCGGGCGTTCCAGATATGTCCTTCCGCATCGCAGACCGATCCGTCTACGCCACCGTCGATGCCGGCGGTGTCAATGAACACCTCTGCCTTGCCGGTGGGAAGTCCCGTCTCGGCATCGAGAGGCACCTTCATCAGCTGGTTGACCTTGGTGTCGACGTAATATCCGGTCGCGCCATCGGGCGAAAAGCAGATCGAATTTGGAATGCTGACATCGGCAAACAGCTTGGTCACGGTTCCCCTGGCAACATGGTAGATGCTGCCCGCGCCGATTTGCGCCTTGCGGCCCATGGTGCCGATCCACAGCGCGCCCGAGGGATGCATACGCCCGTCATTGGAGCGGTTGTCGGGCATGTCATTTTCAAGCTCCGCATGCAGCGTCAACACGCCGGTTGCCGTATCGCGAAGGAAAAGGCCGTCATCGGAGGCGATCAATTGCTTGTGGTCGCTGATTTTCGCCAGTGCGCTGCCCATGAAGGGCAGGGCGTGCACCGTTTTGCGGCCGGAAGCGAGATGCAATTCATGCAGTTCGCGCCCGATGATATTGAACCACCAGGCCGTGCCGGTCGCCGGGTCGAAAGTCGGGCCTTCGCCAAGCGTCATCGGCGTTTCGTCAAGAACACGTCCGGCAAAGGGAAAAACGGTCGCCATGCTTTTATCCTCCAATTGCTGCATCATAGGCCGAAAGCGTGACGATGGCGCGCTCGCGCACTTCCGCAGCCTTCATGCCGGGCTTGTAGAGACTGGTGCCAAGCCCGAAAGCGAGGATGCCGGCGTTGGTATAGTCGGCGAAATTCTTGTCCGAGACGCCACCAACGGCGGCAATGACCAGATCCTTCGGCAGGATCGTCCGGATCGCATTGATGCCGGACGGGCCGATGATGCTGGCGGGAAAGAACTTCAGCCCGGTTGCTCCGGCTTTTGCGGCAACCAAAGCCTCGGTCGGAGTCAGAACGCCCGGCATCGTCACCATGCCCTTGACGCGCGCGGCGGTGATGACGTCGGCATCGGCGTTGGGGCTGACCATCAGCTTGCCACCGGCGGCGTCCAGCGCATCCACGTCTTCCGTGCTGAGCACGGTGCCGGCGCCGATCAGGCAATCGGCGGGCGCCATCTTCGCGGCGATCTCGATCGAGCGGAACGGATCGGGCGAATTGAGCGGGATTTCGATGGCGCGGAAGCCCGTCTCGATCAGCGCGCCGACGACGCCTTCGGTTTCCTCGGGTTTAAGGCCGCGCAGGATGGCGATCAGCGGATATTTCATGGCGGGGAAGGGGATACGCATGGTGGGTCTTTCGTCCTTGAGCGGGATGGCGAAAAGCGTGAGCGGTTTTCGCCTGGAATTCCGCTCCACTGAATAATCTATGACCAGATGGCATTTGCGGCGGCTAACAACCCGCGCCGAACGGCCTCGTCTGCGTCGATGACAGTATATTGAATCTCAAGGGCTGCGAATGCACCCTCGTAAAGCGCACCGAGCGCGCCAGAGCCGATCAGCACCACCGGCGTGTCCCGCCGTACGGAGGAATGCGCACCGGCGATTTCCAGTCCGATCATGATGCCGGAAAGCTTGGCCTTGGCGTCTGTCGCGGTGAGGCCGTGCAGCAATTGTCCGGAGCGCAGGGTGAACAGACGGTTGGTGGCGAGCTGCGGATTGGCATAGACGTCACGCACCGCCGCCCTGAATACCTCGTGCTCGCCGGTAAAGGCTTCGGCTTCCGACACCGCATGGGAAAGGATGGTCTGTTTCGAGATGACCTCGAACAGCTCACCGGTCATGAAGGTGGCAAAGCCCGTCACGTCGCTGCCATCCACCGTTACCCATTTGGAATGGGTGCCGGGCATGCAGACCAGCTTCCTGCCGCCACCGGCGGAGCTGAGTGCACCGAGCAATTGCGTTTCTTCGCCACGCATCACATCAGGTGCGTTTTTGTCCCGCTGCGCCAACCCCGGCAGAATGCGGACATCCCGCTCCTGACCCGGCACGCGCACCGCACCATCGAGAACCGCTGAAAGCGATGCAGGCACGTCGATATAACCGGCCTCCACCCAGCCCTGCCGCGCACCCGCCATGCCGCAGATAAGAACCGGCAGTTTTTCCGGTGCGCCGATGGCACCGAGATGCGATTGCAGCACCTCTGTAAAGCCGGTCCGCATGGCCGTCGTCATGCCTTCAGCACTTCTGCGCTCAGCCAGCACCGCGCCGGACCGGCTGAGCAGCCAGAGCCGGAAACTGGTCGTGCCCCAGTCGACGGCGATAAAAGCGGGTTCAGACATTATAACAGGCCTCCGTCTACGATTATGGATTGCGCGGTGATCGCGCTCGATGCCGATGATGCGAGAAACAGGCACGGACCCACCAGATCGGCGGCGACAAGCGTGCGCTTGAGACATTGCCGTGCCGTGGTCGAGGTGACGTCGTCGTCCGTCAGCCACAATTCTTTCTGCCGTTCCGTCACGATCATGCCCGGCAGCAGCGTGTTGACGCGGATATTTTCCGGCCCCAACCGTCCGGCCAGGCTTTTCGTCAGGCCGATGATGCCGGCCTTGGCTGCCGCATAAGAAGGAAGCTCGCCCATGTTCAGCAGAAATGAAATCGAGGAGAAATTGATGATGGCTGCGTCCTGCGCCTGCCGCAGATGTGGCAAGGCGGCCTGAACCGTGAAGAACATCTGCTTGAGATTGACGGCCTGATTGGCATCCCAATAGGCTTCTGTGACGGTATCGATGTCGTGGCGGTCGTCCCATGCGGCATTGTTGACGAGCACCTTGATGCCGCCGGTTGCAGCTGCTGCCGCCTCCACGCTCTGCCGGGTCGCCGCAATATCGCGCAGGTCGGTCTTGAAGAAATGGACCGGATGGCGTGCGGCATGAGCAAGCCGCGCAACGAGCGCCACACTCGGCTCTTCGGCGATGTCGATGAACGCGACCCTTGCGTCCTGCGCCGCAAAGGCCTCTACCAGCGATGCCCCGATGCCGGAGCCGCCGCCGGTGACGAGCACGCCCGCGTCCTTGAGGTCAGGGAAATGGGCTTGCATCATCGGCATCGTCTCGTCCAGTGAGGGGCTTGATTGTTCCATTATTTGGAACTAGATTTTACTAAATGGAATTATTCTCTTGGCCGCAGACTTATGTCAAGACAGATGACGGTGGATGTTGCCATGCCCGATCACAAAAACCCAAATGACAGCGAGCATGAGGTGGTTCCTGCCTTGGAGCGAAAAAAGGAAAGCGTAACCGGCACGCTTGGTAAGGCTGTCTCGCTTCTGGAGCTTATCGCCCTTGCCGAAAAACCGATGCGCTTCACCGACGTTGTCGAGGCTTGCGGCCAGCCGCGCGGCACGGTGCACCGCCAGCTCGCCCATCTCGTGGCCGAAGGTCTGGTCGATCATGTCGCCGACCAAACCTATGTCGTGGGTCTGAGGCTGCTGCAACTGGCCGCCAAGGCCTGGAGCAGCAATGATCTGCGCAGCGTTGCCGCGCCGCATCTGGCGGCATTGCAGGAGGCGACGCAGGAATCCGTGCATCTTGCCGTTCTGAACGGCGGGCAAGTCACCTATCTGGACAAGATGGAGGGCAAGCATACTTTGCGCATGCATTCGCAGGTGGGCAAGACATCACCCGCCTATTGCACAGGGGTGGGCAAGGCCGCGCTGTCAATGCTCTCCCCTGATGATCTCGCTGCACTTGCCGCAGAGCTGGACTTCCACCGCTTCACGCAAAATACGATCGTAACCCCGCAAATGCTGGCGCAGGATGTGGCCGCCATTCGCAGCAATGGCTACGGTTTCGACCTTCAGGAGCATGAGATCGGCATTCACTGCGTTGCCGCGCCGGTAAGGGCGCCGGGGCGCAATTTTCTCGCGGCGATTTCCGTCACCGGCCCAGCCTATCGCGTGGATGTGGAGCAACTGCGGAAATGGGGTCCTTTGGTGCGCGAAACGGCCGATCAAATTTCGGCGGAACTTGCCTGCAGATTATCTCCGGTTGCGAATGGTTGAGAAAAATGGATGCGTGAAGCTTTTGGTTTCCGCTTGAAAAACGGCAGATCGCGCGGCGATGCGTGTAAGTGAAATCTTATTTTCGATTATTCGGAATTAAGTTTCAACTTTTGTTTGCATGAATCATTTTGGCGAGTAACATCCGCGCAATTTCCGCACGAAGGCAGGCCTTTGCGGCGGTATTTTCTCTTTTTTGAAGAACCGCTTCATGCAGAAAACAGAGACGGCCGCCGTTCAGTCGATTGGTGTTGATTGCGTTCGCGAGATCGCCGGTCTCAACACGCAATTTGATATATTCCGGTTTTTGAAACGGCTGACGGAAGCCTGGGGATTCAAGGCCTTCATGGTGCTTGACCTGTCGGCCGAAATGGCGAGCGAATTGTCGCAATGCACCATCATCACCAGCTGGCCGGCCGAGCTTTTGCAGCGTTATGATGAAGAGGGCATGCTGCAGAGAAGCCGGGTTATGGCGCAGTTGAAGAAATCGACCACACCCTTTTCCGTCTCCCTGGATTTTCTGGTTAGCGGCGACGAAAACGCGCCGAAGAAACCGGTCATCGGACTTTTTGAGCGGTTCGATATGATCAATTCGGTGTGGTTTCCCGTTCACGACATCACCACGATGCGGGGAGCGGTGTCCTTTTCCGGTAACAAAACGACTTTGCCCACCAGCCAGCTAGCGGAACTTTTTTACATTTCCAGCCACATCTTTGCCCGGCTATCTGAAATCCGCCGCCTTGATCTGCGGGTTCCCGAGACATTGAACGAGCGCGAGATAGATTGTCTGAACTGGACGGCCGCCGGCAAGACCAGCGCCGAGATCGCTGAAATCATGATGCTCTCGGAACATACCATCAATCACTACCTGAACCGTGCGACGAAAAAACTCGATACTGTCAACCGCACCCAAGCCGTCGCAAAGGCGCTCCGTGTCGGTCTGATTAAATAGCGAAACCGCAAATTTATCATTGTGATAAATGGGTTCCTGGGCGATCCTTCTTTCGAATCACCGGGAAGGAGAAATCGTTTGCCGGAACGGCATAGGATAAAAGCGGGGTTTTCTCCGACTGTCGATTGCGCCGTACTGATAGCCGCTGCCGAAAAAGGCTTTGCTGCCGACGAAGGCGTAGAACTGGAACTCATCCGAAAACAATCCGCGCGCGCTGTGCTTGCAGCACTTGGCGAGGACGAGGTTCAGATCGCCCATTTGCCTGCCGCGGTTCCCGTCGGTTCCGCGGTTGGCCTCGATGACCTGCCGGCCGATATTGTCGGCGTCTTCACTCTTTCCCTTGGCGGATCGGCAACGACCGTTTCGCACGGATTTTTCGACGAGCTTTACCGGGAGGGCATGAAGCTGCCGGACCCGGCCGCGTTCGGGCGGGCGATGGCCCGTGTCTGTTCCGCGCGCCGGGCGGCGGGTGAAAAACCGCCGGTCTTTGCGATCGAGGATATCGTGTCCACGCCGTTTTATGCGTTGCGTTATCTGCTCGGAAGCTGCGGTGTGCTGCTCGGCCGCGACATGGAAATCGTCGAAGCCCTGCCGAAGGCTATGCCGGCACTTTTGGAAAGCGGCAAGGTCGATGCGCTCTGTACCGCCGAACCGGCGGGCAGCGCTGTGGTGCTGGGTGGCGGCGGGCGGATCGTCACCACGGGAGCGCTGATCTGGCACAATGCGCCTGAAAAGATACTGGCCGTGAAGCGGCCCTGGGCGGAAGAGAACGCCACTGTGCTGGAAGGCTTGCTGCGTTCGCTCTATCGCGCCGGCGAATGGTGCGCCAACTCCGCCAATATCGAGGAACTTACCGGCATTCTTGCCGCCCCCCATTATATTGACGAGAACGGCGAATTCCTGCTTCCGGCGCTGACGGGCTATATTTCCACTTCGCAAAGGGACATGCAGCGTTTTCAGGAGTTTTTCGTAACAAGCGCCAAGGCCGCCAATTTCCCCTGGCAAAGCCAGGCGCTGTGGTTCTTCAGCCAGATGTTGCGCTGGGGCGAGGTGCCCCCCGATCGCCGGTTCGATGCAGCCGTGGTGGAGGCCGCGCGCAATGCCTATCGGCCGGATATCTTCCGCAAGGCGATGAAGCCGCTTTTCGTGCCGGTGCCGGGCGCGAACCTGAAGCTGGAAGGCACGTTGCGGGAGCCGGTCCATGTCGGGGCGTCACGCTCGGGTCTTGTCCTCGGCCCCGACTGTTTTTTCGATGGTCGGGTTTTCGATCCGGAAACGCTTGATATGGACGACGAAATCTGAAGTCTGCGAATAAACCGTCGCGATGATCCGCTGTTTGCGGTTTGGCATTGGCGAACGGGCCGCGTTTGTCTATGGATGGCGCGGAATGCAGCCCATATCCGGCGGGATGATGTAGCGGAGTAAACATATGGCAGAGGTCAGCAAGCACCAGGTCGAAACGGCTTTGGAGGCAGTCATCTATCCGGGCAGCGGCAAAAGCATTGTGGCGCTTGGCATGGTCTCGGAAATCTTCATCGCCGACGCGAAAGCCTATTTCTCTATTACCGTCCCGGCCGACAGGGCAGCCGACATGGAGCCGTTGAGGCTTTCGGCTGAACAGGCCGCCAAGGGCGTTCCGGGTATCGCCGGTGCTGTCGTCGCGCTGACGGCGGATCGCAAACCCGGCACACAACAACCCGCACCAGCGCGCCCGGCACCGGCACCTGCGCGCCCTGCGGCTGCAACCGGCCGCCCGCCCGCGCAGCCCGGCTCGTCGAAGGTCGGCGTTCCCGGCGTCGGCGCGATCATCGCGGTTGCCTCGGGCAAGGGCGGGGTCGGCAAGTCCACGACCGCCGTCAACCTGGCGCTGGGCCTACAGGCGCTGGGCCTCAAGGTTGGCATGCTCGACGCCGACATTTACGGCCCCTCGCTGCCACGACTGCTGAAGATTTCAGGACGCCCGCAGCAGCAGGAAGACCGCATCATCATCCCCATGGAAAATTACGGACTGAAGGTCATGTCCATGGGATTTCTGGTGGATGAGGAAGCGGCGATGATCTGGCGCGGGCCGATGGTTCAGTCCGCATTGATGCAGATGTTGCGTGAAGTCGCCTGGGGTGAACTCGATGTGCTGGTGCTCGACATGCCGCCTGGCACCGGCGACGCGCAACTCACCATCGCCCAGCAGGTGCCGCTCGCCGGCGCCGTCATCGTCTCCACGCCGCAGGATCTGGCGCTGATCGACGCGCGCAAGGGCATCACCATGTTCCGCAAGGTGGAAGTGCCGCTGCTCGGCGTCGTCGAGAATATGAGCTACTTCATCGCACCGGATACCGGCGCGCGTTATGATATTTTCGGCCATGGCGGTGCCAAGGCAGAGGCTGAGCGGATTGGCGTGCCGTTCCTCGGCGAAGTGCCGCTCACCATTTCCATCCGTGAAATGTCTGATGCCGGAACGCCGGTGGTTGCCGCCGAGCCGGATGGTCCGCAGGCCGCCATCTACCGCGATATTGCGGAAAAAGTCTGGGCCCGCATCGGTGCGGGCGAAAGAAAAGCCGCCCCGAAAATCGTTTTCGAATAACGTACCGGTTAAGGAAGAAAAAAGGCCGGACGGTTGTCCTGCCTGGATATATTTTAGAAACAATATGTTAACTGGTGGCTTCGGGAAAGGCCGATGCATTTGAACGCTAGAGATGCATCGCCTGCAATGCTGTCGCGAGAAAATATTGCTTGATTGGGTCTCGCTTTGGGAGCATAGCCCTGCGCCGTTTGGTTCTTGGTCCGTCAGTCCGGCGGGATGTGAAAATCCCGCTCGTTCCGGTGTTCCCTGAAGTGTCGTCCAAAGGTTTGCCGACCTTGAACAGGATATGTTAAGCAGCATTGCGGCTGAAGCCAGCGATGCGGACCGGAGAAACGGATTGATAAAAGCCTATCGCGCCAACTGCGAGGCGATCAGCCTGTCGCCAGACGACGGCCGTGAACAGATTCCCGACGATATCGTCTGGATCGACCTTATCAATCCGACGAGGACGGAAGAGCAGTATGTTGAAAAACTGCTGGGGCTAGAGCTGCCCACCCGCGAGGATTTGAAGGATATCGAACCTTCCAGCCGCCTTTACATGGAAGATGGCAACGTCTTCATGACCGCCTCTCTGGTTTGGAAGGCAGATTCCGACGGTCCGCGCCTAACAGATGTCGCCTTTATTCTTGCCGGCAAGCGCCTTGTGACGATCCGTTATGCCGAGCCGAAATCATTCCACCTCTTCACCGCCGCCATCACCCGCGTGCCGCACGAGATGCGCAGCGGCACCGCGCTGTTGCTGAAACTGCTGGAAACCATCGTCGATCGCACGGCGGAAATTCTCGAAAACTCGGTGGCAGGCATCGACAATCTCGCCGCCGATCTTCTCGGCAGCCAGGCGCGCAGCAAGCGCAAGGCACCGCGTTATCTGGAAGACCGACTGACGAACATTGCCGCCTATCACCGGCTGATCTCCAAGGTTCGCGACAGCCTTGCTTCCCTTGCACGCCTGCAGACTTTCCTGTCCACAAGTGCGCAGGTCCAGCAGGACAAGGACGCGAGGGAACAGAGCAAATCGATCGGTCGGGATATCCAGTCGTTGAGCGAACATGCCTCCTTCGTTTCCGGCAATCTGACATTCCTGCTGGACGCTTCTCTCGGCATCATCAACATCGAGCAGAACGGCATCATCAAGATCTTCTCGATCGCGTCGGTCGTGTTCCTGCCGCCCACTCTGGTGGCGTCGGTTTACGGAATGAACTTTCAGCTCATGCCGGAGTTGAACTGGACGTTTGGCTATCCACTCGCGCTCGTCGTCATGCTGATGTCGGCAATCATCCCGTTTCTCTTTTTCCGTTGGAAGGGCTGGCTCTAAGGAGCCAGGATCATCATGTCTCAAATCGCAGACAAGGACTTTACCGAGAAGCCGGATTCGGATGACAAGCATCAGAACAAGGGGCTTTATGCCGCGATCCTTGGTTCTATTGGCGTCGTCTACGGCGATATCGGCACCAGCCCGCTCTATGCCTTCCGCGAAGCGCTAAAGCCGATCGCCTATGATGGCGTGACGAGAGAAGAAGTCATCGGCCTGACATCCCTGATGATCTGGTCTCTGACGATCATCGTGACGTTCAAATACATCACGCTCCTGCTGCGCGCCGACAATGACGGCGAGGGCGGCACACTCTCGCTTCTGGCGCTGTTGATGAAGACGGCGGGCACTCACCGCAGCGTTCTCATCGTGCTCGGCCTCATCGGCGCAGCCCTGTTCCTGGGCGATGCCATGATCACGCCGGCGCTATCAGTGCTTTCGGCGGTGGAGGGGCTGAAGCTCGTCACTCCGGCCATGGACGACTTTATTATTCCGATCTCCGTCTGCATTCTCATCGGCCTCTTCGCGATCCAATCGCACGGTACGGGAACGGTGGCGAAATTCTTCGGACCGATCACCGCTGTCTGGTTCCTGGTCATGGGTGTGGCCGGCCTCATTCACATCGCCGATGATTTCGGCATTCTCTATGCCTTCAACCCCTGGCATGCGGTCGAGTTTCTCGCCAATGAAGGCTTTTATGGCATCGTCGTGCTGGGCGCGGTTTTCCTGACGATCACCGGTGCTGAAGCGCTTTATGCCGATCTTGGCCATTTCGGCCGCCGTCCCATCCAGTGGGCATGGTTCTGTCTGGTTTTCCCGGCACTGACGCTGAATTATCTCGGTCAGGGCGCGCTGGTTCTCAAGGACCCGGCGGCGATGTCCAATCCGTTTTACCTGATGTTCCCGCAATGGGCGATCCTGCCGGCCGTCATTCTTGCGACCGCCGCCACCATCATCGCCAGCCAGGCGGTTATAACAGGCGCGTTCTCGCTCGTGCGTCAGGCGATCCATCTCGGCTATCTGCCGCGCATGGAAATCCTCTTCACTTCGGAAACCAATACCGGGCAGATCTATCTTCCCGCCGTCAACACCATCCTGCTGTTCGGCGTCGTCGCACTGGTGCTCACCTTCAAAAGTTCGGATGCACTGGCCACCGCCTACGGCATTTCCGTTACCGGCGCGATGGTCGTCACCAGCATGATGTTCTTCGAATTCGTTCGCAAGCGCTGGCAATGGTCCATCTGGCTGGCGATTGGCGTGCTGGCGCCGCTTCTGCTGCTGGAACTGATTTTCCTCGGTGCAAACCTGCTCAAGATACATGATGGCGGCTACGTGCCGGTGTTGCTGGCAATCGCTTTCACCATCATCATGACCACCTGGCAGCGCGGCTCGAAAATCCTTTTCGCCAAAACCCGCCGCAGCGATGTGCCGCTGAAGGCTTTCGTGGCTTCGGTGGAAAAGGAAAGCGCCCATGCGCCGGTGCGCGTGCCCGGCACAGCGATTTTCCTGACTGGCGATCCGGATGCCGCACCCGCTGCATTGCTGCACAATCTCAAGCACAACCACGTCCTGCACGACAAGAACGTGATTTTGACGATCCGCACGGAAGACCAGCCGCGCGTCCGGCCCGAAAATCGTTACACACTGACGAAGTTGAGCGATCGTTTTGCCGTGGTCGAACTGCATTTCGGCTTCATGGAAACGCAGAACGTCACCCAGGCGCTCGGTTACCTCAGGCGCACGGGTTACAAGTTCGACATCATGTCCACCTCGTTTTATCTCGGTCGCCGCAAGCTGGTGCCGGATCCGAAATCGGGCATGCCCGGCTGGCAGAACCGCCTGTTCATCGCGCTTGCCGAAACGGCCGCCGATCCCTCGGACTACTTCCGCCTTCCGGCCAACCGCGTGGTGGAACTCGGTTCTCACGTCGTCGTCTGATTATTAGAAGGTGGTTACACATTAACGTGAAGCCGCGCCCGCGCGCGGCGTTAACCAAGCATCAAGGTTAATAAGAGATTCTCGAACACCTGTAACAAATATGGTTCCTGGTGTTCGGAGTGCTGGTTTTGCGTTCGAAAAGAGTAATGCGTCGTCGGTCCTTTGCGTCCCTTCAGGCATGGACCTCACCCGTTGTCTTCGGCCTTGCTGCCTGGCTCGTCTTTCCTTCCATTGCCGCACGCGCGGATTTGGCCTCCCTGCTGGCAGGGCTGGACAATGGCGGCGAGCAATGGCGCATGGTGCTGACCGCGTCTCCGGCAGGCTCTGTCCATAATGCCTCGCTCACCTTTAACGATGCGGAAGGGGAGGCGGCGTTGCATGGCAGCGGCATGACCCTGCCCGATGGCCGCAAGGTGGCTTTCGTCACCAACAAGAAGGGTGACGAGACGACACCCGACAGCGAGCGCGTCAACCGTGCCGCCAAAAAGGGTCGCATCGTCGCAACCGAAATCATGCAGCCGCCAAAGGCCTTCACCGCCGGTTCCGTGCTGGAACGCACCAGCATGCTGGATATAGAGCCGCTGAAGCGCAAGGACCGCACGGCTTTTGTGAAACCGAAACGCGGCAGCGACGTCAAACTTGCCTCCTTCTATTTCCGCCGTGAAGAAAAGAAGGCCGACAAAAGCGTCTCTCCGATGCTGGCGGAACTCGTCACCAACAGGACTCCCGATATTCTCGCCACGGCTTACGCGCCGGCCGAACCGGATTTCGCCCGTGAATCGCCGTTCGACGCCATTCTGAAAAAGCCGGAGGCCGGCCGCTTCGTGCCGTTGATCGGCGCGGACGATCACGCATGGGCGGCAACGCCGCTGCCCGCTGCCGTGTTTTCCGCAGCCGAACAGCAATGCCTCGCATCCGGCATCTATTTCGAGGCGCGCGGTGAATCGGTCAAGGGACAGGCGGCGGTGGCACAGGTGATCCTTAACCGCGTGCGCAACCCCGCTTATCCGAAAACCATCTGCGGTGTGGTTTATCAGAACAAGGACTGGCGCAACCGCTGCCAGTTCTCCTTCGCCTGCGACAATATAAAGGACCGGGTGAATTCCGAACGTCACTGGAAAATGGCGCGCGAAGTGGCCATGGCAACCACCGCCGGCAAAATCTGGCTGACGGAAGTGGGCTCGGCGACTCACTATCATGCCGTCTATGTTCGTCCCGCCTGGGGAAAATCCATGAAGAAGGTCGGCAGGATTGGCTTGCACCTCTTTTATCGAACCTATGGTGGCGGCTGGAGCTGATACCACCGCCAATTTGTCGCAATTTGCGTGTCAAAAATGCCGATTCCCGCGGGAAACATCGTCGACAAACGGCGATTTGGCGTTAAGTCTTTGTTTTTAAATATTTAATTTGTGAAAAAACAAGCTTCGCCAGTGCCTTGACTAGCGAAGCCCCTAAAACTATGTTGCGCGCGACTTCAGAGCGGGCTGGAACAGGCTTAATCCGTCACCGTTTACAACTCCAAAGGGTTCTGGCATGGCTGGAACGGAGAAAATGGGTGGGATTTTAAGATGACTGGCAACCGTGACGATAGTCTGGACGAGCGTCGCAAGCGCCTTGCCGAAGAGTTGGCAAAGGTGAAGGCGGAGGATGAGGCGGAAGTGAGGGCGGAGACCAATGCCGCGGAAAGCCGGAAAGGCTTTGCGATGGCGGTGAAGCTCTCATCGGAGTTCATTTCGGCCATCGTGGTCGGCGCTATGCTGGGTTATCTTCTGGACTATTTTGTCGGCACGACGCCGTGGGGGATGATCGTTCTTCTTCTTCTCGGTTTCTGCGCAGGCGTATTGAATGTGTTGCGCTCCACGGGCGCGGTGGCAAAGCCGCCGCTGCTTGAGAGAGCCGACAAGCGAGACGAGGGTGGAAAAGACGGCGTTTAAGCTGTTTTTTCTTGCAGTTGAGATGCCGCCATGAGCGGCGACAGGTAAAGAGGGCAGCCGGTGGCAAACGATCCGACCCATCAGTTCTTGGTGCAGCCGATCATTCCGATCGAAATTGGCGGCGTCGATTTTTCCTTCACCAATGCGTCGCTTTTCATGGTCGCGACCGTGGCCGCCGCTTCCGGTTTCCTTTATTTCGCAACGTCGAGCCGCGGTCTGATCCCGACCCGCATGCAGTCGGTTGCTGAAATGTCCTACGAATTCATCGCCTCCATGCTGCGCGAAGGCGCCGGCAAAAAGGGCATGGTGTTCTTCCCATTCGTATTCTCGCTGTTCATGTTCGTGCTGACTGCGAACCTTCTCGGCATGTTCCCGTATTTCTTCACGGTCACCAGCCAGATCATCGTCACCTTCGCGCTTGCCTGCCTCGTCATCGGCACGGTCGTCGTTTACGGTTTCTACAAGCACGGTCTGCATTTCTTCGGCATCTTCGCACCTTCTGGCGTGCCGAAGGCGCTTTTGCCGCTTGTCGCGTCAATTGAAATGATTTCGTTCCTGTCGCGCCCGATCAGCCTTTCCGTTCGTCTCTTCGCGAACATGCTGGCTGGCCACATCACGCTCAAGGTTTTCGCAGGCTTCGTCGCCTCCATGGGTGCGCTCGGCGCGCTCGGAATAGGCGGTGCAGTCCTGCCTCTCATCATGACGGTCGCAATGACCGCTCTCGAATTTCTCGTTGCCTTCCTGCAGGCTTATGTGTTCGCGGTACTGACTTGCATGTACCTGAACGACGCCGTGCATGGTGGTCACTGAGAAGTAAAGTCGCTGGCCCCGGCAACGGGCGCCAAAAGATAGCCGCAACAACCAATATCTCAAGGAGTCTCACATGGAAGCGGAAGCAGCAAAGTACATCGGCGCAGGTCTCGCATGCCTCGGCATGGCTGGTACGTCCCTCGCACTCGGCCGTATCTTCGGTGATTACCTCTCCGGCGCACTGCGCAACCCCTCTGCTGCCGACAGCCAGTTCGGCCGTCTGGTATTCGGCTTCGCCGTTACGGAAGCTCTGGGCATCTTCTCGCTGCTCGTAGCTCTCCTTCTCCTGTTCGCTGTCTAATAACGGCATCAGGTCTGGATCACGGCTCGCGCAAATTGCGTGCCGTGATCCTTCGCATTTGCAGTCCCCCTGGAGGTGAGCATGTTCGTGACCGAGGCTTATGCCCAGTCAGCACCGACCGTAGGTGAAACGCATACGGAAACTCCGGCTGTCGGCCAGCCGCAACCGGAAGCCACGCACACGGAAACCGGTGTAGCGCACGGCGCCGAACACGGTGCTTCCGGCGTTTTCCCGCCGTTCGACCAGTCTACTTATGCATCGCAGGTCCTGTGGCTGGCGATCACGTTCGGCCTTTTCTACCTGCTCATGCAGAAGGTCATCGTTCCTCGCGTCGGCGGCATTCTTGAAAACCGTCATGGGCGCATTGCACAGGATCTCGATGAAGCGGCACGGCTGAAAAGCGAAGCCGACGCAGCCGTCGAAACCTATGAAAAAGAACTCGCGGCAGCCCGCGCCAAGGCAAGCTCGATAGGCTCCGCGGCACGTGACGCCGCCAAGGCGAAAGCCGATGCCGACCGCGTCGCTATCGAAGCCGGACTTGCCGAGAAGCTTGCCGCCGCCGAAAAGCGCATTGCGGGTATCAGGGATCAGGCATTCGCGGATGTCGGCGCCATTGCCGAGGAAACCGCGACCGCAATCGTCGACCAGCTGGTTGGCGCCAAGGTCAAGGATTCCGACGTCAAGGCCGCCATTGCAGCCGCTTCGACTGTGAAGGGAGCCTGATATGGCGTTTGATGCATCATTTTTCGCTCTTGTCGGTCTTGTCCTTTTCTTCGTCCTGATCGCCTATCTCAAGGTTCCGGGCATGCTCTCCAAGTCCCTGGACGAGCGCGCACAGAACATTCAGGACGAACTGGCCGAAGCCAAGCGTCTGCGCGAAGAGGCACAGCACCTGCTGGCCGAATACCAGCGCAAGCGCAAGGAAGCCGAAGCTGAAGCAGCCGGCATCGTTGCCGCTGCCGAACGCGAAGCGGCCGCCCTGACCGCCGAAGCAAAGCAGAAGACGGAAGAATTCGTCGTCCGCCGCACGGCCCTGTCGGAACAGAAGATCAAGCAGGCCGAAGAAGACGCCATCGGCGCCGTTCGTGCCGCCGCCGTGGACATCGCCATTGCAGCTTCCGAGAAGCTCATTGCCGAAAAGACCACCGCTGCCGCAAAGGCCAAACTTTTCGCCAACACCATTGGCGAAGTGAAGTCGAAGCTGAACTAAGTTCATCTCGTACTATTCAAAACCCCTCCGGCACCCGCCGCGAGGGGTTTTTTGTTTTATGCCTCAACCAAGGGGCGGTGTTGGCAAGCTCGCGGTTGCACACTGTGGTGCCGGCTTGCAGCGTGTCTATCGATGTCTGTCGACCTTTGGAGAAAAAGCATCGGCTTTGTGGATTGGATGCTGGCCGGCAATTCGTGGCTGCCAATTTGTCGAGGCTTGTTAAGTGATCGCGGGATAGATTGTCTTGGCCTCGAGCGCTATCAGCACCGCCAGTACAAAAGCTGCTGCGGTGGCAACCAGAAATGCGCCACTGAAAGCCAGGCCTGCTTTCGCGATGCCCAAGCCGAGATCCTGCATCAGCCATCGTATCTGAGCCTGCGCATACCAGATCGTGGCGAGCGCGATAATGGCGAGCCCGAACGTAAGGCCATGTTCCAGAGGCATGGATGCAAAATCGAAACCCAGAACCAGGACAAATGTAAACGGCGCAGCCACGTAACATTGGCTGAAGAACGGCGGACGCAGGGAGTTTCGGGTGATCCTCACCCGTTTCCACCGCAGAAGCGTGACGGCCATACACAGCGGATAAATCCCGAATATAACGCCACGCGCTATGAGCAGGTTCGAACCCGAACCAAGCTCCCGGGCGGCCAATGTGGGATCGTAAATGGTCGGAAGGGAAGCGGAGAGCCCCTGCGAAAATAGCAGAGTGATCAGGAGGAAGAGGGGCGGACTCAGTGTGTCGTCATACTGGTCCTCGAGCCGATCCGCGAGTTCGCTATCGGCGTAGCGCATCATGCTGAGCGGTGCGACGACCGATCGCCACATTGTCAGCGGATAGAAGAGGAGCCATGAAACCAGCTCGTAGAGAAGTTCTTCGAGCGACTTCAACAGTTTCATGAAATCCAAATCTCTTCTCCCAAAGCCCGTCAAGTCCACGCATTGAGATAGAATTCTACCAGTGGAGACGGAGATCGTCACCTCATGGCAGGGCGCTGAAATCCCGGGCGAGACCGCATTCTCCGCTTCAGGATCGTGGTTTTCGATCAGTCCTGCTTCAGCGGCCTGAAACTCATCCGGTGCAGCGGACAGGGCCCATGGCTTTCTATGGCGCGCAGGTGGGCTGGTGTGCCGTAACCCGCATGGCCTTCGAAACCATAGGAGCTGTGCACTACACCGGCCCGTTCCATCATCCGGTCACGGGTCACCTTGGCGATGATCGAAGCGGCGGCGATTGAGAGGGAGCGGGAATCGCCCTTGATGACGGCCTTCGACTCGCAGGTGATGCCCGGCGGCTTGTCGCGGCCATCTGCCAGCACGAGGGCCGGGGCGATTTCGAGGCCGAGTACGGCGCGACGCATCGCGTCGAGGCTGGCGCGCAGGATATTCATGGTGTCGATAAGGCCGGGGCCAGAGGAGGCGACGGAAACGATCGATGTTTCCATGATTTGCAGAAACAGGCTTTCCCGTTTCAGCTTGGTCAGTTTCTTGGAATCGTCAAGACCACCAGGAATATTGTCGGGATCGAGAATGACAGCTGCCGCAACCACTGGTCCCGCGAGAGGCCCCCGGCCTGCCTCATCCGTGCCGGCCACGGGCCAAAGCCCCTTCTTCCTCGCTTCAAGTTCGAAGGAGAAATCGGGGCCCGTATCGGCGAGATCAAAGAGGGCAGGAGAATCGGGTGTGGTGCGGCGTTTCATGCGGCAGAAACTTGCACACACACCCGATCTCCTGCAAGCCCCCGGAAGCGGGCGATGACGGGCGCGGCCAGCCGGGTCAAGGGGCGTGGCCAACCGTGCCCCTTAGGTCGTCATGACCTTTGATCCTCCAACGGGGCGGCGGAGGAAAAACGATCGCACGCGAGGCGGCGGGTTCCGGGGGTGATGTCCGACGGGCCAGGGAAAACCCGCCGGGCATTTCGTCAAGAGCATGGCCCCGTCAACAGGAAAGGGCCACCACTCCTTATGTGTCTGCACCGCTGGGTATCGTTGCACGCATCGTACTGCGCCCTCGATCGGCCAAGCGGGCCTCATATTTTCAAAGCAGCGACAATTGCACGCCGGCACCTCCCGGCGGCACGAAGATATCGTCGCGCAGGTGAATGCCGCGGCGGATGAGGCCAAGCCGTTTCGTCGCCATTTCGAAACGCCTGCCTATCTGCCATGCATAGGGACCAGCACCCTTCATGCGTTTTCCGAATTCCGCATCGTAATCCTTGCCGTCGCGCATGGAGCGCACCAGCGACATGACATGCCGGTAGCGGTCCTGATAGTTGCGCAGCAGCCAGTCGCGGAAGAGGGGGCTGACCTCCAGCGGCAGGCGCAGCAGCACGTAGGAGGCCTCCGTTGCGCCAGCGGCCTTGCCGGCTTCGAGAATGCGTTCGATCTCATGATCGTTGAGTGCGGGAATGACGGGTGCCATCATCACCGCCACGGGAATGCCGGCATCCGTCAGCGCCTTGACCGCTTCCAGCCGCTTTTCGGGCGTGGCGGCGCGCGGTTCCATGCTGCGTGCCAGCTTGCGGTCCAGCGTCGTCACGGAAATACCAACCTTGACGAGACCTTTCTTGGCCATGGGCGCGAGAATATCGATATCCCGCTTGATCAGGGCCGATTTGGTGACGATGGCGACGGGATGGTCGGCCTTTGCCAGCACTTCCAGTATCTGCCGCATGATGCGCCATTCGCGCTCGATCGGCTGATAGGGGTCGGTATTGGTGCCGATGGCAATGACGCGCGGCTTGTAGCCGGGCTTCGCCAGCTCCCTTTCGAGCAGCTTTGCCGCATCCGGCTTGGCGAAAAGCTTCGCCTCGAAATCCAGCCCGGCGGAAAGCCCCATATAGCTGTGCGTCGGACGGGCGAAACAGTAGATGCAGCCATGTTCGCAGCCGCGATAGGGATTGATGGAACGGTCGAAAGGGATGTCAGGCGATTCGTTGCGGCTGATGATGCTGCGCGGCTTTTCCACCTGCACTTCGGTGCGGAACTCCGGCAGCTCCTCGAGGGTCTGCCAGCCATCGTCGAAAACCTCCCGCTGCAGGGCCTCGAAGCGCCCGCCCGGGTTAAGTCCGGCACCACGCCCGCGACGACGGTCGATCTCGATGCGCAGGCCCGATGCATCGGCCAGCGCATTGGCAATGTCAGGCGTATGGCTCGGCTGGAAAGCAGCCTGCCCCGAAAGCGTATGGTCTCTCATCTGGATGCTCCCAGGGTGCAGCACGCCTCTCAAGGCAAGCCAACGCCCTAAACCGTTTCCACTCGAACCGGCGTTTCATTGCCTCTTCGAATGATTAAATTCCTACCGCAGAAACGAGAACATTACAAGAACAAAAAATGCAAAATCGATAGCTGGCCGACCCGCAGCCGGGGTCTTGTTTGTATCAATCCCACCTGAAGGTAGGCTAGAGTTAAGCCTGAACGGTCGCGGATTTTCTGACATCCAGTGCAGTGGCAATTTATTGTGCGATGCGTTAGAGCTATGCATATGTTGACAGTCATAATGGAATGCCGGGATCAGGAACCGGAACTGGCGCATACGCTGTCTGCGCTTGTAACCGGGGCCGTGGAAGGGCTGGTAAGCGACGTTGTGATCCTCGATCACGGTTCGCGCGATGGATCGTCGCGCGTCGCCGATGCCGCTGGCTGCCGTTTTTATGCGCAGTGGGATATTGAGGATGTCATGCGCTCGGCGCGCGGGCATTGGATCCTGCTGGTCGAACCGGGTGCGCGTCCGCAGAGCGGTTGGATCGAAGAGATTCTCGAATATGTGGCTGTCTGTGCCGAGCCCGCGCGTTTCTCGCCGTCCCGGTATCACAAGCGGCCCTTTTTCAGCCGGATAGTGCGCCGACGTCCTCCCCTGGAATGCGGCTACCTGATGCCGAAGAAACATGCGGTGGCGATCGCAAAATCCGGCATGGGCCTAACACAGCTCGTGCACGCGCAAAAGCCGCGCCGCCTGAATGCGGAACTGGTTCCCGCCTGGACGGCGAGAACTTCCAACTAACATGCAACGATGATGAAGCTGCTGTCCCTAGCGGGCGGTGATCACCTTGCCGGGGTTCATGATGCCGGCGGGGTCAAAGGCGTGTTTGATGCGTCGCATCAGGTCCATTTCAATGCCAGGCCTGATCGCGGCCAGTTCGTCGCGCTTCAACTGGCCGATGCCATGTTCGGCCGAAATCGAGCCGCCGAGCGACAGCACGATGCCGTGCACGATCTCGTTCATATCCCGCCAGCGACCGATGAATTCAGCTTTGTCCGCACCAACCGGCTGGGAAATATTGTAGTGGATGTTGCCATCGCCCAGATGGCCGAAGGCGCAGACGCGGGCGCCGGGAATGGCGGCAAGAACGGCCTTTTCCGCCGTTGCCATGAATTCCGGTATCTTCGACACCGGAACGGAAACGTCGTGTTTGATAGAGCCGCCTTCCGGCTTTTGCGCATCCGACATGCTCTCGCGCATATGCCAGAGCGCCTGACGCTGCGCTTCCGATGAAGCGATCACCGCATCCTCGACCAGCCCGGCCGAAAAACCGCGCTCCAGCAGCGATTGCATCATTGTTTCAGCCGTCTCAGCCGAATCGGAGGTGGAGATATCGATGAGCGCGTACCAGTCATGAGGCGTTTGTAGCGGATCGCGCACGCCGGGAATATGTTTGGCGGTGAATTCCACGCCGATGCGCGGCATCAGCTCAAAACCGGTCAGCGCCGTGCCGCAGAGGTTTGAGGCCATTTCGAACAGCTTCAACGCGTCCTCAGTGGATCGAAGACCGGCAAAACCCACCTGATGGCCGAGCGGCACGGGGAAAAGCTTCAGCACCGCACCGGTGATAACGCCGAGCGTGCCTTCCGAACCGATGAAGAGATCGCGCAGATCGTAACCCGTATTGTCCTTTTTCAGCCGGCGAAGCCCGTCCCAGATTTCACCTGTCGGCAGCACCACTTCAAGCCCCAGGCAAAGCTGGCGCATATTGCCATAAGCGAGAACTGCCGTGCCGCCGGCATTTGTGGCCAGATTACCGCCGATGCGGCACGAGCCCTGCGAACCGAGCGACAGCGGGAACATCCGCTCCACGGTCGATGCGGCCTTGTGGATGTCGTCGAGAATGCAGCCGGCATCCGCAACGATGGTATTGGCGACCGGATCGATGTCGCGGATACGGTTCATGCGCTCGAGCGAGAGGAGGATGTCGGTTCCGTCAGCACGCGGCGTCTGGCCACCCACAAGGCCAGTATTGCCGGTCTGCGGCACGATGGGCGTGCCGGTCTCGCTGGCGAGCTTCAGGATGGCTGCAACCTCCTCGACAGTGCCGGGCTTGAGCAGCAGCGGTGACGCACCATGGTAAAGCCCGCGATTCTCCACAAGACGCGGCGCCATTTCCACAGCGTCGCGCACCGCATTTTTTTCGCCGACAATGGCAGTGAAGCGGTCGAGGATGTCGGGGGAGGGGGCTGCGATTGTCATTGGCGTCTCGCTGTCATTTGAAACGGTGGGCGAAATGGTGAAGTACCGTCAGCCTCGCGGCGCGGCGGCGCGGGAAAGGCGGTCATTGATCGCCTCTCCAAGACCGTGTGCGGGAATGGTTGTGACCGCGATTGTCGCGGCACCGCTCGCATCGGCTGCTTTGAGATAATCGAACAGATTGGCGGCCGCCTCGGCAAGGTCGCCGGAAGGGCTGAGGTCGAGAACGGTACGGGCCGTCTCTTGTCCCTCAACCGCGATGCCGCCGAACCGGATCAGTGCCTCGTTGGCAGAAACGGATGTCGCGTCGAGGCGAACGGCTGCACCAGGCGCATAATGCGAGGCTAACATTCCGGGTGCCTCGATGGCGGCTGATGCCTTTTCCGGTCGTTCGAGCTGGGTGCCGGTGATGCGCTCGATCTCCTCGGTGACGATGCCGCCGGGACGAAGCAGCCGCACCCGCCCGTCGTCTTCCACTTTGACGATGGTGGATTCGACACCGACGGAGGCAGCACCGCCATCAAGAATGAGGTTGATCCTGTTACCGAGATCGGCCTCGACATGGGCGGCACTGGTGGGGCTGATCTTGCCTGAACTATTGGCACTGGGCGCAGCAAGAGGTTTGTCGAACCGGCGGATCAGATCACCGGCGAAACCCTGCGGAACGCGAATGCCGACGGTATCGAGCCCCGCCGTTGCGAGTGAGTGAATGCCGCTTGCCGGTTTCAGCGGCAGAACCAGCGTCAACGGGCCGGGCCAGAAGGCTTCGGCGAGGCGTCGCGACACGGGATCGAAAACCGCATAACGTTCGGCCATGGCGATATCGGCCATATGGCAGATCAGCGGATTGAACTGCGGCCTGCCTTTCGTTTCGTAAATGCGGGCAATGGCCGCCGGATCTGTTGCGTCCGCAGCAAGGCCGTAGACGGTTTCCGTGGGCAGGGCGATTGGCTGGCCGCGGGAAAGCTCCTCGACGGCCGCCTGCAAGGCGGTTTCCCGCTCGTTTTCGATATCGATATGACGCGCCATGATGCTGCCTTTCAGGGCGTCAATAGCGTATTTCAGGGCCTTATGGAAAGCGCTATCGTGGCTTTTATATTGCCTTGATGATCTTGCGCATCTCGTCCGAGCGGGCGCCGAGCATAAGCACGTTTTTGAGCGCTACGCGCGGGTCGTGGGTCTGGAACAGCAGGCCGCCGCGATGGAAGGAGGTATCGATGGCGACGGTCTTGTTTGGAAGCGCGTTGATGGCGACTGCGAAATACATCCGCGAATAGCGCGCATCGATGTTTTCGAAGAAGTTCTCGGCCCCGCTCAACTCGGCGAAGAAATTCGCGAAATAGAATGACCAGAGCACATGACGCTCGGCGTCGAAACTGGTTTTCGCTGCCGTGACATGGCAATAGCCGAGATGCGGCCGCTCATCCAGCAGATGGTGGAAAACCATCTTGGGAAAACGGATGGACTGGTGAAAGCCATTGAGACGGCTATGGGTGGCGTCGGCAGCAGCCTCGAGCTTGCGCCCGGTCATCGCCGCCACTTCTTCATGGCTGTAATAGACGCGTTCCCTCGGCAGCCAGCGTTCTTCGTAGCGGCTGATGCGCCCGGTTCGCAGGAAATCCGAATGCGCGGTCTTTGAACGTATCGGCGTGACCGAATGTTTGCCGGCATCGAAATAACGTATGCGTGTCGCCTTCTCCACCCGGAACGCCCTCGTTGTTGTCGATCAGGCAATATAGTTTAGGGCATGTTAAAACTCCGTTGCGCCACACCCCCCGTTTTTTAACGGGTAGAGAGGGAGCTGCGCGACATCATGCGTCATATTGCGACGTTGTTTCCGGCGGGGAATAGCTGCCGGATTTCGCAGCGGAATGGCGTGCAACGGCCATTGGCGCATGTCGCAATTTGTCGCCAATGCGGAAGCCGATGTCGCTGTCTGCGCTACCGCAAATGAACGCTGATGTTTAGATGGGATCACACTTCCGCAGTCCGATAAATGGTGTGGGGCAGGGCGGTTTGATCGAGGATTTGGCCATGGAATTGCGTGATACCGTACTGCGTCAGCTGAAGAACCGCCGCGAAGGCTTCAGCCTGGAACAGTCTTTCTACACGGACCCGGATTATTTCAATCTGGACATGGAAACCATCTGGTACCGCGACTGGCTGTTTGTCGGCCATGATTGCGAAGTGCCGAAGGCCGGCAACTACATCACCGTTCAGGTCGGCGCCTATTCCGTCGTCATCATTCGCGGTCGCGATGGACAGATTCGCGCCCTCCATAATTCCTGTCGCCATCGCGGTTCCCGCGTCTGCTCTTCTCATAAGGGCCAGTCCGCACGCCTCGTCTGTCCCTATCACCAGTGGACTTACGATCTGGACGGCAAGCTGCTGTTTGCCCGCCATATGGGCGATGATTTCGACAAGGCTGAATTCGGCCTGAAGCCGGTCCATTGCGAAACCGTTGCCGGTTACGTCTTCATCTGCCTGGCAGACCAGCCCGCCGATTTCGCGCCGATGCGCGCCGAGGTCGAAAGCTACATGGCGCCGCATCGCATCTGGGAAGCCAAGGTCGCGCATGAAAGCACGATCATCGAAAAGGGTAACTGGAAGCTCGTCTGGGAAAACAACCGCGAGTGCTACCATTGCGCCGCCAACCATCCGGAACTCTGCCGCACCTATCCTGAAAACCCGAGCGTTACGGGTACGGACGGTGGTGCAAGCGATCCTGAGATCGGTGGCCACTGGGCACGCTGCGAGGCTGCCGGCCTGCCGAGCCGCTTCAAGATCGATCCGAAAGGCCAGTTCCGTGTTGCCCGCATGCCGCTGATCGGCGAGGCGGAAAGCTACACCATGTCGGGAAAACGCGCCGTGCGCCGGCCGCTTTCCGATGATGTCAGCATCAGCCATATCGGCGCCCTGCTTCTGTTCCATTATCCGACGACCTGGAACCACTTCCTCGGCGACCACACCATTTCGTTCCGCGTGCTGCCGCTCAACGCCAATGAGACCATGGTCACTACCAAATGGCTGGTGAACAAGGATGCGGTTGAAGGCGTGGATTACGATCTCGAGGATCTCACGCACGTCTGGAACGAAACCAACGATCAGGACCGCCGCATCGTTGAGGAAAACGCCTTCGGCATCCGCTCGCCCGCTTACCAGCCCGGCCCCTATTCCATGGAAGACGAGGGCGGCGTGATGCAGTTCGTCAACTGGTATGCCGATTTCATGGTTGACCGGCTGTCGGGCGACAAGGCCCGCCTTTCGGCAGTAGCGTAACGCGAAGATGAATATGGCTGTGACCTACAAGCACATAGACGAGATGAAGCCGTGGAGCGACAAGCTCCACCTGCTGGAATGCATTTCGGTGACGCCCGAGACGCCTGACGTGATGACATTCCTGTTCCGGTCGGAGGATCAGAACTGGTTCCGTTACCTGCCGGGCCAGTTCGTGACACTGGAGTTGCCGGTAGGCAAGGAGCCGCTCTACCGCACCTACACATTGTCCTCCAGCCCGTCGCGGCCCTATGCGCTGTCGGTCACGGTCAAGGCGCAGGCCACCAGCATCGGCACGCGCTGGATGTTCGACAATCTGAAGCCCGGCATGAAAATCCGGGCGCTCGGCCCGCTCGGCGATTTCTCTTATGTCCGGCATCCCGGCGACAAATACCTGTTCATCTCGGCCGGCTCCGGCGTGACGCCGATGATGTCGATGGTGCGCGACATGAGCGACCGCGCGCCGCAGAGTGACATCGCCTTCATCAATTGCTCGCGCTCGCCATCCGATATCGTGTTCCGTCACGAGCTGGAATATCTTGCCCGCTTCATGCCGAAACTGTCGCTCGGTTTCATCGTGGAAAATTGCGGCCGCACGGATCTCTGGTCTGGCTTGAAGGGCATGGTCGACAAGGCCAAGATTGCGCTTCTGTCGCCTGATTTCATGGATCGCACAGTGTTCTGTTGTGGACCGGAGCCTTTCATGGCCGCCATCCGCTCCATGCTGGATGCTTCCGGCTTCGACATGAGCCGTTACCACCAGGAAAGCTTTTCGCCAGCCGCCCCGGTTGCTGTGGGCGAGAGTATTCACACCGTTGCGGATGGCGAAGCACTCTCGATGGTGGGGTTTACGCTTTCCGGCAAGGAAGTGCCGTGCCAGCCCGGCCAGACCGTTCTGATGACGGCGCGCGCCGCCGGTGTGCGCATCGGTGCCGCCTGCGAATCGGGGATTTGCGGCACCTGCCGGGTGCTGAAGCTCTCCGGCGAGGTGGAGATGAACCACAATGGCGGCATTCTCGATGACGAAATCGATGAAGGCTATATTCTCGCCTGCTGCTCGCGGCCGTTGACCGACGTGAAGGTGGAAGCCTGAGCGCACGAAATCCTGCGTCTTATGCGGGAATCTATTTTTGAACCGGAACCAAAGGTCTTAAAACTCGTTTGCACGTCATCGAATTCTTTTCGGGTGTTTCAATGGGGCTGCCCCTACCTCCGACAAGACCGAGTAGTTAGAAAGCGCGGTTCAACGCGCTACAGCAAACGGAGGAAAGATCATGATGAATTTCCGCACGACGAGCGTCGCTACGGCGGTTGTCCTGTTCCTGACAAGCTTCACGCCGTCGCAGGCGTTCCAGGCACCTGTTCCGATGGCGAAACCGGCAATCTCAACCGAGAATGTGGTGCCGGTGCAGTATCGTGAATGGGACCGCCGAGGTGACCGTAGATACGGCGACCGCATGTATCGTCCGCGCCCGTCGCGGGACGGATATTATAACGGCCATCGCGGCTATCGCGACCGCCGTCCGGGCTACCGCTATCACAACGGAATGTGGTTCCCGCTGGCGGCCTTCGCCACTGGCGCAATCATTGGCGGTGCCATGGCGCAGCCGAGACCGGCCTATGGCGGCAGCCATGTTGCCTGGTGCCAGAACCGTTGGCGCTCTTACCGCGCCTACGATAACAGCTACCAGCCGAATAGCGGTCCGCGTCGTGTATGTGTATCTCCATACAGCCGTTAAGCACGCCTTTCGAAAGCCCGGATCTGATCCGGGCTTTTGCTTTCGGGTGGCGAGTTTCGGTAACCGAAGCGTGACAACGCCGTTAATGCTGGGTTCAGGCGAAAGCGCCTAGCCTGCAACCTGTGATGTTCCAGCCAGCACCGACAAACTGGCTGGATAAAAAGAAAAAGGTGTTATTATTCACGTGCAACGGCCTGTCGACCGTCGTGAATGGAGGAAGTCAGATGAGAAGCTATGTGAAGAATATCCTGGCTGTCGGTCTTTCTGCAATCGTGGTTGCAGGAGCGATTGTTCCCGCTGAGGCAATGCCATTGCTGATGGCGCCGAAGAGTGTCGAGACCCTGGGTAACGATGCCGGCAAGA
Source organism: Rhizobium sp. SJZ105 (assembly GCF_007828365.1). Taxonomy (NCBI): domain Bacteria; kingdom Pseudomonadati; phylum Pseudomonadota; class Alphaproteobacteria; order Hyphomicrobiales; family Rhizobiaceae; genus Rhizobium; species Rhizobium sp. SJZ105. The sequence continues at coordinate 1,159,714 of NZ_VIUP01000001.1, read as the reverse complement.
ATGTCGTCAATGTGCAATACTGGCGCGATCGTGACAATCGTGGCGGCTGGGGCGGCGAACGCCGCGGCTGGTACGGCGGTCATCGCGGTTATCGCGACTACCGTCCGGGTTATCGTCACCACGACGGTTATTGGTTCCCGCTCGCAGCCTTTGCGACGGGCGCGATCATCGGCGGCGCACTGTCGCAGCCGCGCGAAGTCTACCGTCCGGTTCCGGAATATCGCCCGCGTCCGGTCTACCGCGAATATCGTCCGGTCCGTCGTGCCGGCATGAGCCAGGCGCATGTGAACTGGTGCTATGGCCGGTATCGGTCCTACGATGCCTATAGCAACACGTTCCAGCCCTACAATGGCCCACGCCAGCCCTGCTATTCGCCTTACAGCTGATAGCACTACTCCGTCACTCCGGCCTTCATCCGGCAAGACGGAGTAGCGATTGACCAGCCTGATAGTTATTACGAGCCGCCCGGATACGGGCGGCTTTTTGTTTTCACAGAATGCGCGCCCGCTTCAGCACGAACCAGGCAAGCATAACCGAAATCACGATGAAGATGCTGGCCGCCATCGTGCCGCCTGTGCCGACCGTAAATGGCAACTCATCCGTGTTCATGCCGAAGAAGCCGGTGACCAGCGATGGCGGCAGCAGGAATGCCGTCATCAGCGACAGGATATAAAGATGCCGGTTGGTTTCGGACGAGAGCTTGGAATCGATTTCCTCATGCAGCAGCCTTGCGCGTTCCTGAAGGGCGTAGACATCGTGATCGACGGCCTCGAGGCGGCCCATCAGCCGCGAGGCGACATCCTCGAAACCGTCAGGCATCTCGTCCTCATCGGCGGCAGACGCCCGCCGCATCAGGGTGAGCACCGTGCGCAGATGCCGGTGGAGGCGAACGACCGTGCGCCTGAGCGGCGCAAGCCGCCGCCGCTCGTCGCGGTTTTCGCTGTCATAGACCAGATCCTCGATGGCATTCAGCTCTTCGGTCGTTTCCATCACCAGGCTGATCAGCGAACGCTGGAATTCCGCGACGAGGCCTTCGAAGACATGGGCCGGCGTGAGGTAGCGGTTGGAATTCTTGTCGACTGCCGCTTTCAGCCGGTCTACTGAGCGCAACGGTTGCAGACGGGTGGTAATGATGAAACGGTCGCTGACCGCGAAATGCAGCCAACCGAAATCACGCGTTTCCTGATCGAACTCGCGCTGGAAATCGACCAACGTCCCATAAAGTGACTTTTCATCCACCGTGATGGACGGATGGGTTTCATGGGTGGTGAGGCTTGCCAGCGCTGCCGGATCGAGACCATCGATCGTTTCGAGAAAGCCCGCCACCCGCTGATCCGCAAGATTGAGGTGCAGCCAGAAGAAGCCCTCGCATTGCGCCATCTCGCCAAAGCCCGCATCGGGCGCAAGCCGCCGGCATGGCGCCGTTCCGGGGTGGAATTGATAGGCCCAGACAAGGCCGGGGATAGCGGGCGTTATGAGATCCATCGTGGTAGTCCTGACCGGCGGAATGGGAGGGGAGGCGTCCGTCGCCCCAAGACGGAAACGGCAGCGGTGGCACGGCACCTGTCAGCGCATGCTGAGCAAATTCATATGACAGTTTTATAACAATCCCGCTTAAAAGGCGGGAATTTTCAAATTGACGTTTACGTAAAAATCATTTAGCCCGAAAGCAACAGCACGATAGGCAAGAGCTTCGGGAGGAGGCAGCATGTATACCGCGCCGGTGGATGATATCGCCTTTACACTCAAACACGTGGCGGGTCTGCAAGACGCGTTGTCCAGGGGTGCTCTGGGAGACCTCGGTGAAGATGTGGTCGATGCCATATTACAGGAGGCCGGCCGTTTCGCCACCGAGCAGGTCGCCCCGCTTGCCGATATAGGCGACCGACAGGGCGCGCGGCTGAGCGACGGCAAGGTCTCAACGCCGGACGGCTGGGCCGATCTTTATCGGCGCTGGGCTGAGGCCGGCTGGAACAGCCTCACCGCACCGGAAGAATTCGGCGGCCAGAACCTGCCGCATATGCTGAATGTCGCCGCACTCGAAATGTGGAATTCCGGTTCCATGGCTTTCGCGCTTGCGCCGACGCTCACCATGGGCGCGGTGGAAGCTCTCGTTGCCCACGGTAGCAACGACCTGAAGCGCATCTATCTTCCCAAACTCGTCTCCGGCGAATGGACCGGCACGATGAACCTCACCGAACCGCATGCGGGATCGGACCTTGGCGTGCTGAAAACCCGTGCCGAGCGTAATGGTGACGGCAGTTACCGCATTTTCGGGCAGAAGATTTTCATCACCTGGGGCGAACATGACGCTGCGGACAATATCATCCACCTCGTTCTTGCCCGCCTGCCGGATGCGCCGGCCGGCACGCGCGGAATTTCGCTGTTCCTCGTGCCGAAATTCCTGCCCGAAGACGATGGCACGCCGGGCAGTCGCAACGACGTCTTCTGCCATTCGCTGGAGCACAAGCTCGGCATTCACGGCTCGCCCACCTGCACGATGATCTTCGGGGACGGAAAGTTTGGCGAAGAGAAGGGTGCCTTGGGCTGGCTGATCGGCGAGGAGAACAAGGGTCTCGCCTGCATGTTCACCATGATGAACAACGCCCGCCTTGCCGTTGGCATGCAGGGCGTGGCGATCTGCGAGGCGGCGACACAGAAGGCAATCGAATACGCCAGGGAACGCACGCAGGGCAAGGCGCCCGGCTGGCAGGGTTCGGGCATGAGCCCTATCATCGAGCATCCCGATATCGCCCGTACGCTGTTGACGATGAAAGCGCTGACACAAGGTGCGCGCGCCATCTCCTTCAACTGCGCCCACGCCATCGATATGGCGCATGCCGCCGAGGACGTGGCTGAACGCGCCCACTGGCAGGAGCGCGCAGCTCTTTTAACGCCAATCGCAAAGTCCTTCTCCACCGATGCCGGTGTCGATGTCGCTTCCATGGGCATTCAGGTGCATGGCGGCATGGGTTTCATCGAGGAAACCGGTGCGGCGCGTTACCTGCGCGATGCCCGCATCGCGCCGATCTACGAAGGCACCAACGGCATTCAGGCGATCGACCTGGTGGTGCGCAAGCTGCCGCTTTCCGATGGCGCACAGGTGCGCGGTTTCATCGCAGAATTGCGTGAAATCGTCGCCCGAACTGCTGCCTCGAACCGCAGTGATCTCGGCGAGACTGCCCGTTATCTCGAAACGAGTCTCACCGATCTCGAAACGGCGACCGACTGGTTGCTGCAACGCCTGAAAGCGGGGGAAACCGAAACCGCGCTCGCCGGTGCCACGCCCTATCAGCGCCTCTTCGGGCTGGCGCTCACCGGAGCCTATCTTGCCAAGGGCGCCCTGGCCCAGGTGGATGACGGCAGGGGAGCGCATCGCGCATCGCTCTGCCGGTTTGCGGCGGAAAACCTGCTGGCGGAAACAGCAGCGCTGAGGGATCGCGTCATTGCCGGTGCAGCAAGCCTTGCCGCCGCCCGCGCCGTACTGGGTTAAGGAGAAAACCATGTCGGACGATCATATTCTCGTCGAGCGGGTCAGTCATGCACCTGACGTTCTGACCATCCGCTTCAACCGGCCGGAAAAGAAAAATGCCATCACCGATGCAATGTATCTGCGCATGGCAGAGGCTCTGAAGGCCGCCAATGCAGACCCGGATATCCGTGTCGTCGCGTTTCTGGGTACGGAAGGCTGCTTTTCCGCCGGCAATGACATGGCCGATTTTCTTGCCTTCGCCATGTCTGGCGCAAAGGGCAAGCTCGCGGTGCTCGATCTTCTGAAGGCGCTGGCAACCTTCGAAAAGCCGCTGGTTTCGGGCGTCGATGGGTTGGCCATCGGCATCGGCACGACGCTGAACCTGCATTGCGATCTGACCGTTGCCTCCAACCGCAGCCTGTTCAAGACGCCGTTTGTGGATCTGGCGCTGGTGCCGGAAGCTGCGTCCAGCCTGCTTGCGCCAAAGCTCATCGGCCATCAGCGCGCCTTTGCCCTGCTGGCCATGGGCGAAGGTTTTACCGCCGAACAGGCCTTGCAGGCCGGAATGATTTGGAAAGTCGTGGCGCCGGAACATGTCGAAAGCGAAACGCTGGCGCTTGCCACGCGGCTTGCCGCCAAGCCGCAGCAGGCGCTGAAGATTGCCCGCGATCTCGTGCGCGGCAATCCGGCAGATGTGCTGGCCCGCATCGATGAGGAAGCCCGCCATTTCACCGCGCAATTGCAGAGTGCCGAGGCGCGGGCCGCTTTCGAGGCATTCATGCGGCGTTAAGCGTTCCGGCAGGAATTCCTTGCGGTTAAGGAACCGGGTAATATGGCTTGGGTTAGATAACGCAACGTCATCCTTCGAAGGCCACCCGCCATGCGTAACTTTGTTTTCGCCCTGACCGTCCTCCTCTCCGCTGCGACTGTCGCAGAGGCGGCGGCGACCGTGCCTTTGCCGGGTTCGAGTAACAACGTCATTCTGGCGCAGTCCACGCAAGAGGACAGCCCGAATTATTACTCCGGCAATTCCCGCGATCGCCAGCGCCGCGCGCGTTTCGTTTGCGTCATCACCCCGCCGGACAGCGCCAATCGTCGTCGGCCCTATGTCTGCCCCATCGAGCAGGGCCGCGTTGGCGGCGCCTGCCGTTGCTCGGGCGTGGTCGGCAACGGCACTGTTGACACCGCCTGGTGATTATTTCTCCAGCGTCGCCACCGCTTCCACATGCGGCGACCACAAGAACTGGTCGACCGGCGTGACGCGCGTGACGCGATAGCCGCCCTCCACCAGAATGGCGAGGTCGCGCGCAAGCGTCAGCGGATTGCAGCTGACGGCGACGATTTTCTTCACCGCGCTGCGCGCAAGTTCCTTGCATTGGACTTCCGCACCGGCGCGCGGCGGATCGAACACAACGGCATCGTAATTCTTCATTTCGCTCGTCATCAACGGCCGGCGGAAAAGATCACGCTTTTCGATGCTGACGGGTTTCAGGCCCTGCGTGTTGCGCGCGGCGAAATCGAGCGCTTTCAGCGGCTTGTCCTCTGCCTCAACCGCATGCACGCGGCCGACGCGCGCAAGCCGCAGCGCAAACGTGCCGGAACCGCAGAAGAGATCGGCGATGCGTTTGGATTTGCCAACATGGGCAAGCACCAGTTCCGCCATGGCGTCTTCGGCCTGTTTGGTTGCCTGCGTGAAACCGCCGGCCGGTGGGGAAACCGGAATGCCGCCGAATTCGATGATCGGCTTTTGCGGTTCGATCAGGATTTCGCCTGATAGCGCGACACGGGCGATGCCACGCATAGCCAGCACCGTTTCCGTCAATGTGCGCCGCTGTTTGTCGCCGACGGATTTGATGCCGTCGACGGAAATGTCGAGGCCCGAAAGCGTTTCAAGAACGGTCATGCGGAACGGTTCTGCATTCGACGCAAGGGAAAGGCCGATTGCGCGCACGGCGTCCAGCCGCGCGACGATACCGGGCGAGGTGACGGGACATTCCTCGATGGCGACGATGTGATGGCTGTTTGCCTGGTTGAAGCCGAGCAGCAGGCCCTTTTCCGTCTTGCGGGCGGCAAACACCGCGCGGCGGCGCTCGCCGGGGCGACAGATGACGAGATCGTCTACTGGCGGCGTCAGGCCTTTCGATCTCAGCGCCGAAACCACCAGCTCCCGCTTGAAGGCGTGGTAGGGCTGGTCGGCAAAATGCTGCAGCGAACAGCCGCCGCAGGTGCCGTTAACGCCCTCGGGGCCGAAGTGGCGGCACACGGGTTCGCGGCGATCCGTGGAGGCTTCCGCAATCGAGATGATGGTGCCGGTATCCTTGACCTTGGCGATCGCCACCGTTTCGCCGGGCAGGGCGAAGGGCACATAGACCGGGCCGTCGGGACAGTGCGCAATGCCGTCGCCCTGGGCGCCAAGGCTCTTGATACTGACGGTCTGCGTGCTCATGGCTTTTCGCCTCCGAGAAGAAATTCGATATTGCCATCGCCGCCGGAAATCGGCGAGGGGATGAGACCGAGGCTCTTCCAGCCCATGTCTTCAACGAGCCAGCGTTCCAGTTCGGCAGCAACGGCAGGCGCCGTTTCCGGCTCTTTCAACAGCCCGGCCTTGCTGATGGCATCACGGCCTGCCTCGAATTGCGGCTTGACCAGCAGAACCGCTTGCGCGCCGGAGGCGGCAAGTGCGAGTGCCGGGGCAAGGGCGAGCTTTATGGAGATGAAGGACACGTCGGAGACGATGAAGTCCACGGACCGGTCATCAATGTCGTCGGTTGTCAGGAAGCGCGCATTCAGCCCTTCCAGATTGGTCACGCGCGGATCGTTCTCGATCCGTGGATGCATCTGCCCGTGGCCGACATCGATGGAGGTGACGTGTTTTGCGCCGCGATGAAGCAATACCTCGGTGAAGCCGCCGGTGGAGGCGCCGACGTCGAGGCATTCATGGCCCTTCGGATCGAGCCCGAAGTGATCGAGCGCGGCGGTAAGCTTGAGGGCGGCGCGGGAAACATAGGCCTGCGCCGGATCGGTAATGGCGATCTTGACGTTTCCGGCAACGGTTTGGCTGGGCTTTGTGGCCGTTTTCCCGTTGACGCTCACGGTGCCGCGCGCAATCGCATCGCGCGCACGCGAGCGGCTGGCAAAGTGGCCGAGCGAAACAAGAAGCTGGTCAAGCCGTTCATTTTCAGGTGTTTTGGACATGGTCCCGTGTCAATGACCGCCAAACCCCGCAGATGCAAGCGATTTATCGCGCGCAAGGCTTCGCAACGGCACCATTTGCCGCAGCGCAGGGTCGTTTCGTGGTCGTTAAACAGCATATGCGATTAATCCAATATAAAGGCTTGTATTGCACTTTGTCTGCAAGGCCCGTGCGGCCAGTCGGAACCTGCCATGACGGCATCTCCTCCCATTTCCAAAATTGCGACCGTTGCAGCGCAGACGCTTGCTCCGTGGCATCAGGTCGCCGAGAGAGTTTGCGATGTCGCTAAAAAATTTCCCCATCAACATTAAGCTCATTGTCACCTTCTGCGTCTTGATGGGCGTTTGCCTGCTCGCCTCGGCGGTGGTCTTCTGGCAGACGCTGGGGAGCGAGCACGTCACGGTCCAGAACAACAAGGCCAACAACATCCTGCATGCGGTTGACGGTGCGACGGCCGCAATGCTGGAACAGGCCGTCAACCAGCGCGGCTTTCTGCTGTTTCGCAGCGACAGCACCTACAACGATGTTTTCGCCCAGCGCGATCTGATGCTGAAGAAGCTTGGTGAAGCCCGTGCGCTTGCCGCCGGCCAGCCGGACATTCTGAAATCCATCGATGACATGCAGGCATCCGCCACCGTGTTCTTCAAGGAACTGGCGGAACCGCAGCTTGCCGCCCGCAAGACGACCGAAGCACCGATTTCCGAAATCATCGAGATCGGTCGCAATCAGGCCAAGGGTCAGCTCGACGGTTTCCGTGCCTCCGCCGCCAAGATCAAGGACCAGCTGAACGGCTTGTCGGCAAGCTACGCCGCACAGCAGGATGCTGCCGCACTCAACCTCAAGCTCGCACTTCTGGGTGGCGGCGCGGTTGCCGGTCTTTTGGCCGTGGCCCTCATCTGGGCCCTGTCGCGCTCCATCGTCACGCCGATCGTCGGTATGACGGCGGCTATGAGCAGGCTTGCCGACGGCGATATGACCACGGAAGTTCCGGCTCTCGACCGCAAGGATGAAGTCGGCAAAATGGCGAAGGCCGTTCTCGTCTTCAAGGAAGCCGGGCTGGAAAAATCCCGCCTTGCCGGCGAAACCGAGCGCATGCGCTCCGCAACCGAGACCGAGCGCCGCCGCAACGAGGAAGAGAAGGCCCAGGACGAAGCCGCTAACGCCCTTGCGCGTGATGAGCTTGGCAAGGGTCTTGCGGCTCTGGCGGAAGGCGATCTCGCCTACCGTATCGAAACGCCGTTCGCCTCCTACATCGACCCCATCCGTATCGACTTCAACAGCGCTGTCGAAAAGCTGCAGCAGGCCATGCGCGCAGTTGGCGAGAATGCCGCTGCAATCAATGCCGGGGCTTCGGAAATGCTCTCTGCTGCCGACGACCTGTCGCGCCGCACCGAACAGCAGGCCGCTTCCATCGAGGAAACCGCCGCAGCACTGGAAGAAGTCACCACCACGGTGCGTGATAGCGCAAGGGGTGCTGAGGACGCTGGCAATCTGGTTCAGCGCGCCCGCAGCGGAGCGGAAAAATCCGGCATCGTGGTCCGCAAGGCGGTTGCCGCCATGCGCGAGATCGAAAAATCATCGGGCGAAATCGGGAACATCATCGGCGTCATCGACGATATCGCTTTCCAGACCAACCTGCTTGCGCTGAACGCAGGCGTCGAAGCCGCCCGTGCGGGTGATGCGGGCAAGGGCTTTGCCGTCGTCGCGCAGGAAGTGCGTGAACTCGCCCAGCGTTCCGCCAATGCCGCAAAGGAAATCAAGACGCTGATCGGCGCTTCCAGCCAGCAGGTGGAAAACGGCGTCAACCTCGTCGACGAGACCGGCAAGGCGCTCGAACTCATCGTGGCAGAAGTCGAGGAGATCAACGCCCATGTCAGCGCCATCGTCGTCGCTGCCCGCGAACAGGCGACTGGTCTGCAGGAAATCAACACGGCCGTGAACACCATGGATCAGGGCACGCAGCAGAATGCCGCAATGGTTGAGCAGCAGACCGCTGCCAGCCATTCGCTCGCCCGTGAAGCGGAAGCGCTCAATAGCCTGCTCGGCCAGTTCAAGGTGGGCGGCGTTCGCGGTGCCGTTGCCGGCGCCGGCGGATATTCTGCTCCTCGCCAGTCCTCGGTGAAGCCTGTCTACCAGCCCGCACCCGCCGCACCAGTCAGAAAAGCCGCAGTGAAGCCTGCCTCCACAACCGCAAGGCCGGTCGCTTCACCCGCCCGCGCCCTTGGCCAAAGCCTCGCCCGCGCCTTTGGCGGCAAAGCGGAAGCGCCGGCTGCAAAGGATCAGGACTGGACGGAGTTCTGATCCTGACGGTCACGATCATCAAGCGTGAATCAGGGGGCTGTGAAGCCCCCTTTTTGTTGCTAGATTTACGGCGCGAGCACTCAACCACGCGTTCTGTCGCGGTTTCCCAACAAAGGTGATTTCGAGATGGCACCTAGGATCAAGTTGAAAGTTCTGGATGGTGCATATGGGGTGGCCCGACTTGAGGCATCTGAAGCCATTCCGGTCTGGGCCGATGGCGGTGGCTTCGTCAGTATCACCCGGACCGATGATGAGCTTTCCATCGTCTGCCGGGAAGATCGTATACCTGGGCATGTCAGATTTGATACGGGTTGGTCCTGTCTAAAGCTACAGGGGCCATTTGCCTTCGATGAAACGGGCATCGTCTTGTCCGTTATCGAGCCGCTCTCGACCAATGAGATCGGTATATTCGTGGTTTCGACTTTCGATGGCGACCACCTGCTTGTGAAATCGAACGATCTGGAAAAAGCTTTCGTTCTGCTGAAAAATGCGGGACATTCGCTCATCTAATATCCATTTCGCAGCGACACTGATGCACCATGCGTTGGTGGGACGATGATAGTCTCACGCGGCGTGATCGGCCCGCACGGGGTGCCAGACGGAAATGTCGCGCGGGGCATCTAGAAGCTCGGGCAAGGCATCGTGCCAAGCCTGCCGATAGGGACGATGAACCTGAACGTCTAGGACATCCTGATGGTCGCTCCAGGTCTCATGCAGCAGGAAGTGGTTTTCGTTTTCGCCGTCCCGATGCAGGGTTGCGTTCACAAAGGTGTTCTCGTGTCGCATGGCGTCGAGCAGATCATTCAGCAATCCTAGAAAACGTTCGCGCTGATCGGCACGGACCTTGAAGCCGATGAGATAGGTGGTGTGCATGGATAGTTACTCCTTTGTACCGTTCATTAGGGCGGCGCGGGTCTCGGCGTCGGCCGGGTAGAAACATTCCAGCACCAGCTCGGACAACGTCACATCAGTGGCGGTTCCGAAAACCGTGGTGGTCGAAATGAAGCGCAGCACGCCCCCGGACAACGGATCGCGTAGTTCGAGCGGTATCGCCAACGGATTGGCCCCGGCGGAATGCCGTGGAGCTGCAGGCGCGGGATAGGCGGAAAGTTCCGCGTGCAGCCGGGAAAGCGTCTCGTCTCCGGTCTCTTCGACTTGGCGGCGTAGGCGATCCAGCAGGTGATGCCGCCATTCGGCAAGATTGACGATGCGTGAACTCAAGCCATCAGGATGCAGGCTCAGCCGCAATACATTGAGGGGCGGATGAAGCAGGTCTTCGGATATGCCGGCGAGAAGCGATTTGATCGCATCATTGGCAAGAACCAGATTCCAATGGCGGTCGACGGCAAGTGCCGGGAAGGGCATGTGGCCCTGCACCACGGTTTCGACGGCCTTACGAACGGCCGTCATATCAGGCGCATCCAGTGATCGTTCGGAATGGATCGGCGCATAGCCTGCCGCCAGCATCAGCCGGTTGGCGGCGCGGGCTGGCATGGAAAGCTGCTCTGCCAGCCTCGCCAGCATTTCACGGCTGGGCGAAGATCGCCCGCTTTCCACAAAACTTAGATGGCGCGCCGATATCTCGGCATCGGACGCCAGATCGAGCTGGCTCAATCTGCGGCGCGCCCGCCATTCCTTAAGCACCTGGCCGACATGTTCTTGATGATGTGTCATGCCCCGCAGCCTAGCAGAAGATATCGGCAATGCGATTACCTCGCAGGTAATTGTTCTGCGTCACAGCCCCCGGCATGCTCAGGCCGTCAACCAAAAGGAGCGCAATCATGACGCAACATCTCAAAATCGCCGAAACCTACCTCGCTGTCTGGAACGAGGAGAACGATGAACGCCGCCAGCGCCTCGTCAGCCAAGGCTGGGCTGAAATGGCATGCTATACAGATCCTTTGATGCAGGGTGAGGGGCAGCAGGGGATTGCCGCGATGATCGAGGCGGCGCGGCAGAAATTTCCGGGATATCGCTTTGTGCTCACAGGCACCCCGGATGGCCACGGCAACTTCACCCGTTTTTCATGGCGTCTCATTTCGCCTGACGGAGAAAATGTTGCCGGCGGAACCGATGTCGTCAGCCTAAATGCCGAGGGGCAGATTGAAAATGTCGTCGGTTTTCTCGATGGCGCCGCATCCTGAGGCAGAGGCGGGTCGTCCCGCCTTCTGTCCCGGTAATGCTGTCAGCCGGCGAAACCGACGCCGGCCTGACGCTGGCCGAGCGCATTGAACACGGTGGAAACGATGCCGGCGCGGTCGAGGCCGGCATTGGCATACATGGTCTCGGGCTTGGCCTGCTCCACCCAATGGTCGGGCAGCGTCAGGGTCCGAACCTTCGGGCCGTGGTCGAGCAAGCCTGCGCTTGCCATGAAATGCAGCACATGTGCACCGAAACCGCCGACAGAGCCTTCCTCGATTGTCACCAGAACCTCATGATGAGCGGCAAGCTGGCGGATGAGGTCGAGGTCGAGCGGCTTGGCGAAGCGCGCATCGGCAACCGTGGTCGAAAGTCCGGCGGCATCGAGGTCTTCGGCAGCCGCCAGGCATTCGGCAAGGCGTGTGCCGAAGGAAAGGAGTGCGACCTTGGTGCCTTCCTTGATGATGCGGCCCTTGCCGATCTGCAAAATCTCACCGCGTGCGGGCATCTCAACGCCCACGCCTTCGCCGCGCGGATAACGGAAGGAAATCGGGCCTTCATCATAGGCTGCGGCTGTGCGAACCATATGTTTCAGCTCGGCCTCGTCGGACGCCGCCATAACAACCATGCCGGGCAGGGTGGCAAGGAATGTGGTGTCAAAAGAGCCGGCGTGGGTCGGTCCGTCTGCGCCGACGAAACCGGCGCGGTCGATGGGGAAGCGCACGGGCAAGCTCTGGATCGCCACATCATGCACCAGCTGGTCGTAACCGCGTTGCAGGAAGGTGGAATAAAGCGCGCAGAACGGCTTGTAACCGTCAGCCGCAAGCCCCGCCGCGAAGGTGACGGCGTGCTGCTCGGCAATGCCGACATCGAAGGTGCGGGCCGGGAAAAGCTCGGCCATCTTGTCCAGCCCGGTACCATTAGGCATGGCGGCGGTGACGCCAATGATCTTGTCGTCGAGGGTCGCTTCCTGGATAAGCGCTTCGGCAAACACGCTGGTATAGCTCGGCGCATTCGGCTTGGCTTTCGCCTGCGCGCCTGTAATGACATCGAACTTGTTGACGCCGTGATATTTGTCCGCTGCCGCTTCCGCCGGTGCATAACCCTTGCCCTTCTGCGTCACCACATGGATGAGAACAGGGCCTTTCTGGTTGTCGCGCACATTGCGCAGTACAGGCAGTAGGTGATCGAAGGAATGACCGTCGATCGGGCCGATGTGATAGAAGCCAAGCTCCTCGAACAGCGTGCCGCCGGTTACGTAACCGCGCGCATGGGTCACGGCGCGGGTAATGGCGCGGTCGATAGTCTTGCCGAGATAGGCGGTGAGTTTCTTGCCGAAATCGCGAAAGCCCATATAGGTGCGGCCGGAGGCCAGCCGCGCGAGATAAGCGCTCATCGCGCCCGTCGGCGGCGCAATCGACATGTCGTTGTCGTTGAGGATGACGATCAGCCGCGCGTCGAGCGCACCGGCATTGTTGAGCGCCTCAAACGCCATGCCCGCAGACATGGAGCCATCACCGATGACGGCGATAACCTTGCGGTCGCTCTGATCCAGCCCCGCAGCCACCGCCATGCCGAGACCGGCGGAAATGGAGGTGGAGGAATGGCCGGCGCCGAAATCGTCATATTCGCTCTCGGCCCGACGCGTGAAACCGGAAAGCCCGCCTTCCTGGCGCAGCGTGCGGATGCGCTCGCGACGGCCGGTCAGGATCTTGTGCGGATAGCATTGGTGGCCGACATCGAAGATCAACCGGTCTTCAGGCGTGTTGAACACCTTGTGGATGGCAATCGTCAGCTCCACCACGCCCAGACCGGCACCCAGATGCCCGCCGGTGCTCGACACCGCGTCGATCATCTCGTCGCGCAACTCCCTTGCCAGTTCCGGCAGGTCGCGATCGTCGATCTCCTTGAGATCGGATGGAAAATTCACCCGGTCAAGCAATGGGGTCTGTGGCATTCCGGTCAATCGTTCGGCCTTTTCTCGTGTCAGCGGTGGGCACCAGTGCGTCTTTCATATAGAAAGCCAGCAGTTGAGCCCTGCATGTCGTTCACTTCTATAGAATTTCAACCCTCCGGCAAAGGGACAAACTCTTCTTCGTCGCCGGGAACGATATCGAAGCGTCCGGTTCTCCACTCCTGTTTGGCCTGCTCTATGCGTTCTTTTGATGACGAAACGAAGTTCCACCAGATGTAACGGCGCTGGTTGAGTGCCGCACCGCCGAAGATCATGATGTGACAGCCGCCGCTGCCGCTCTGCAATGTAATGTCGTCGCCGGGCCGGAAGACGAGCAACTGGTCGGCGGCAAAAACGTCACCCGCGACATCCAGAGAGCCGGAAAGAATGTAGATCGCCCGTTCCTCATGGTCGGCGGAGAACGGGAATTTCACACCCGGTTCCAGCGTCAGGTCAACGTAAAGCGTGTCGGTAAAAGCCGAAACGGGGGAAGTGAGGCCTTCGAAGTCACCGATAACGACCCGGCCGGATGCGCCCTTGATATCGATCAGAGGCATGTCTTCCCGGGCGGTATGGGAAAAAGCCGGAGCGATTTCCTCCATATGATCGGGGAGGGCAAGCCAGGTCTGCAGGCCGGACATGGAAAGCGGATGGCCGCGCAGGTTTTCCGGCGTGCGCTCCGAATGCACGATTCCGCGCCCCGCCGTCATCAGGTTGATGTCGCCGGGCCGGATGACCAGTTCGGTGCCGAGGCTGTCGCGATGCTTGATTTCGCCGTCAAACAGATAGGTAACGGTGGAAAGCCCGATATGCGGATGCGGCTTGACATCCAGCGCCTCGCCCGCCTTCAGGATGGCCGGACCCATGCGGTCGAAAAAGATGAATGGGCCGACCAGCCGCCGCTGCCGCGTCGGCAGCGCACGCCGCACGGCGAAGCCGCCAATATCGCTGGTGCGCGGAATGATGAGGTTTTCGATGGCGTCGCAGGCGAAAGCATCACCCGCGACAGGATCGTTGCCGGGAAAGAAGGACATCCGAAGCTCCTCGTATCGTTACACGCAAGCTTACCACGAACGATACGACGTGGGAGCGCCGTAATGTTGAACGCTGTGTCGCCCCCGTTCAACAGGACGTGTTTATTCCCCGTCCAGCGGCTCCACGCCCTGTGGTTTTCCGGCGCGGTCGAGACGGATTTTCTCGATACGCTTTTCGGCGGCGTTCAACAGCGTCTCGCAATGTTTTTTCAGGGCTTCGCCGCGCTCGTAGATGGCGATCGACTCGTCCAGCGCCACGTCTCCGCGCTCCAGGCGTGCAACAATGCTTTCCAGCTCGGCGACGGCCTTTTCGAAGGAATAACCGCTGACATCGGCTGTGTTGGCATTTTCCGTCATTTTCAACCCTTCATCATTCTCAAAATATGCATGGCCGCCGATTCCGCCAGCCCTTCCAGATCATAACCGCCTTCAAGCAGGCTGACGACCCGGTTCGAGGCGTATTTGTCCGCCATTTCCAGCAACCGCCCCGTCGCCCAGTCGAAATCCTCGCCCACCAGATTGATCTGCGCCAGCGGATCGCGGTGATGCGCGTCGAAACCGGCGGAGATGATGATGAGATCGGGCGAAAAATCGGCAATCGCCGGCAGGACGCGGGATTTGAACGCCTCGCGAAAATACTCGCTGCCGGTATTGGGGGAAAGTGGCGCGTTGACGACATTGTTCTTCACGCCAGTTTCGTTTTTATCGCCGCTCCACGGGTAAAGCGGCATCTGGTGGGTGGAACAGAACAGCACTGACGTGTCGTTCCAGAAGATATCCTGCGTACCGTTGCCGTGATGCACGTCCCAGTCGATGATGGCGACGCGCTCTGCGCCGTGCACCTTCTGGGCGTGACGGGCGGCGATTGCTGCATTGTTGAAGAGACAGAACCCCATGGCCTTTGCGGTTTCCGCATGGTGGCCGGGCGGGCGGGACGCAACGAAGACGTTGTCGGCGGCACCCGTAAACACGTCATCTACCGCCACCATCGCAGCGCCAATACCGGTCAGCGCCGCTTGCAGGCTTTTCGGCGAGACATAGGTGTCGGCCTCGACGCGGTTGATCTCGCCATCTTCCTCGGGAATCTGGCGCATGACGGACAGCAGATGCTCCTCCGGATGCGCCAGAAGCACGGCATCCTCGTTGGCCTGCGGCGCTTGCTTGCGGACCAGCCGCTCGAAATTCGGATGTTCGAGCGCAATGTTCAGAGATCGCAGCCGATCCGGCCGCTCGGGATGGCCTTCCGGCGTGATGTGTTCAAGGAAGATCGGATGTTCGTAAAGACGGGTCGCCATTCTCTAATCCTCCCGAAATAAGCTGATCAAGTGCGCTGCGGCAAAAGCGGATAACCGACCATCACAGCGCGGCCGGCAAGGGCGGCAAGCACGGCCTTCAACGCATCGCCGGGAATGAAGGCGAGCGAACCCATGAACGCCTTTTCAAACCCGAGCCCGACCACCAGCGCCAGATAGGAGATGCCGAAGGCATAAAGCACGACCACGCCGCCGGCGAGGCTGGCGATGAAGAAACCGATACCCTGCGTCAGAGCCGACTGGCCGCGATTGACGAGTTTTTCCGAGAGCGTGCCGGTGACGAAAGCGGCAGCAATCCAGCCGATCAGGAAGCCCGTGGTCGGCGTGGTGAAGATGGAAAGGCCGCCGCGTCCGCCTGAGAGGACTGGCAGGCCGATGGCGGCGATGAGGATGGTCAGAAGAACCGCGAGCGTGCCGCGTTTCGCCCCCAGCACGACACCGGCCAGCATGACGCCAAGTGACTGCGCGGTGATGGGCACCGGAATGAAACCAAGCGTGATCGGCGGCAAAAGTCCGAGTGCGATGATGATGGCGGAAAACAGCGAGATCAGCACAAGGTCGCGGGTCGTCATGGCTCGGGAACTCCGGATGGTTGTTTTGCCGTCAGCTTTGGCCTCTGAAACCGCGCGCGTCAATGGCGTCGGCAATGGCATCCGCATCCTTCAACGTCATAATGACGAGCGGCACGATGATCGTGGCCAGCCGAACGGGGAGGCCGCGCGCCCGGTGCGCATCGCGCACGGCATGGTAACGATTGACGATCTCAGGCACGAACCGCACGACGAGCCCGACCGCGAGCCCGATATCGGCCGCCTTGACCAGCCCCAGCCTTTCCAGCGGGGCGGCGGCAAGCGCGATTTCGTCCATGAATTGCGAAATGCTGACGGTGATGGTGACGGCGGTGGCGAGGAGCGCCAGTGCAGTCAGCCGCAAAAGATTGACACTCGCATCGTTTACCGGAAGCAGCAGATAGCTGAAGGCGGCAACGAGGAGAATGGTCAGCATCACCGGGCGTAGCCGCAGGCCGATCTCGCGGAATTGCAGCCGCGTCTCGCGCACAATGGCGGCGGCCACGACGACGGCGCATCCCAGCAAAAGCAGATCGCGGGTGAGAAATAGCGCAATGCTGAAAACCATCAGCGTCACGAGCTTGAGGCGTGGAGAGACGCGGTAGAGCCAGCCCGTGCCTTCGACATGAAGGGACTTCATCGCGACGCAACCTCCAGATAACGTGCCACCGCCTCTTCGGGGTTGGCGTCTGCAACAAGCTCGCCTTCGTGAAAAACCAGTACGCGATCGAAGCCGGAAAGCAGCGGCAGATCGTGGGTGATGACGACAAGCGCCTGCGACAACGCAGCCATTGTCTTCTCAACGATCGCGCGGTTTTTGAGGTCGAGCTGATTGGTCGGTTCATCGAGAATGAGGATTTGCGGTTCAGTGACGAGCAGGGCGGCCAGCGCCGCCAGCTGCAATTCGCCGCCGGAAAGCTCGTGCGCGCGCCGTTCTTCCAGATGAGCGATACCGAGCCGGGCAAGCACGGCCTTGACCCGCGTTTCTGTCTCCGTCTTGCCGATACCGAGTCGCTTGAGGCCGAAGGCGACATCGTCGCGTATGATCGGCAGGATGATCTGGTTCTGCGGATTCTGGAAGATGAAACCGACTGCCTGCAATACCGCTCTCGCATCTTTGACGGTGTCGAGACCGTTCACCGACACCTTGCCGCGCGTCGGCTTTGTCAGACCATTGATAAGCCGCGCAAAGGTGGTCTTGCCCGAGCCGTTGAGGCCGATCACGCCGATACGCCGTTCAGTCAATGTCAGGGACACGGGCTGTAAAGCCTGCCTGCCCTCGAAGGCGACGCCTGCGGTGTCGAAACGGATTTCCAAGATTGATGCATCCCTCTATCGCTTTCCGGTTCTATATCGTGTCATCAACAGAAGTGAAACAAAGAACAAAAAAAGAACATTGCAATCCTGAAAAAGCCGTCATACCTTCTGCTTCATGACGATCAAGGTTTCAAACGAAGCGGCAAAGCGGATTTTTCTGGCGCGGCAGGGGCTTTGCTCTCCGCCCGGAAAGGCGCTTTCCAAGGATGGCCTGCTGCAGCTCATTACCGATATCGGTTTCGTGCAGGTGGACAGTATCGGCACGGTGGAGCGCGCCCATCACCAGATAATATTCTCCCGAAACCAGACCTACAGGCGCGAACATCTGACAGCACTGCTGGAAAAGGACCGCGCGCTGTTCGAGCACTGGACGCATGATGCCTCCATCGTGCCGACCGAATTTTACCCCTATTGGAAGCACCGCTTCCGCCGCCGCGAGCCGATCATTCAGGAGCGCTGGCGCAAATGGCATGGTGAGGGGTTTGATGCGGCTTTCGCCGAGACGCTGGAGCGCATCGCCGCCACGGGTCCGGTTCTGGCGCGTGAGTTGAAGGAGGAGGGGCATCAGTCCGGCGGCTGGTGGAACTGGCATCCTTCCAAGACCGCACTCGAGTATCTGTGGCACACCGGCAAGCTTGCCATATCCGGCCGCGTGAATTTCCAGAAGGTCTATGATCTGGCGGAGCGGGTCATTCCCGGCGAGCACCACGAAAGCGAAGTGGAGCATACGCAATTCGTCGACTGGGCCTGCCGGCAGGCGCTCACCCGGCTGGGTTTTGCCACCCATGGCGAAATCGCCGCCTTTTTTGATCTCGTTACCCCGCAGGAGGCGAGGGACTGGGTCAAGAGCCACCGTGACGAACTGTGTGAGGTCTCGCTTCTCGCAAGCGATGGCGGTGCTGCCCGTCCGTCCTATGCTTTTGCGGATTTCAGCGCCGATGTCGCCAACCTGCCGGAGCCGTCGTCCCGCGTCCGTGTGCTGAGCCCCTTCGATCCGCTGTTGCGCGACCGCAACCGCACGGAGCGGCTGTTTGGCTTCTATTACCGTATCGAGGTCTTCGTACCCGAGCCGAAACGGCAATATGGCTACTACGTCTTCCCGCTTCTGGAAGGCGACCGGCTGATCGGCCGTATCGACATGAAGGCAGACCGCAAGCGCAGCACGCTGGATGTGCGCCGCCTGTGGCTGGAACCGGGCGTGCGCGCCTCAGCGGGAAGGCTCGAGAAACTAGACGCGGAATTGTCGCGGCTTGCGAAGTTTACGGGAGTGGAGAGTGTGAATTATCTGGAGGGGTGGCGGGATGTGTAATTGCGCCTTGAGCCTGCCTCTTCCGTCATGCTCGGGCCCGTCCCGAGCATCTGCAACGAAAAATGTATAGGATGCGTCTGCAGATCCTCGGCACAAGACCGAGGATGACGCCGGACGGGCGGAGAGGACGCCAAATCGAAGCGCCCTCGCGACGTCCCTAAATCACCCGATATCCGTTGCCGAAATCTTGATCCCGAAGCCTTCCAGCCCGACATAGTGGCGCTCGCGGGTCGTCATCAGCTTGATCGAGCTGATGCCGAGATCTTTGAGAATCTGCGCGCCGAGGCCGATTTCCAGCCACTCATTTTCGCGGGAGCGGGCCTGTGCGTGCGCTTCGTCGGGATCACGCGCCTTGCGCCGTCCGTCCACCTGGCCGACGCCGACAGAACCTTCGCGTAGATAGACGATGACGCCGCGGCCTTCTTCGGCGATCTTCTGCATATAGTGCTGCACCGGCTGGCGGTCGCCGAACACGTCGTCAGCAACGTTTTCAGGGTGCAGGCGGACGGGAATATCGACGCCATCGCGGATATCGCCGAAAATCACCGCCATATGCTGCATCCGGTCCCATGGCAGGGAGTAGGTATGCGCCTTGGCCGGTCCGAACGGGGTTTGGATGGTGAAGGAGGATTCCATCTCCACCAGCGTTTCCTTGCGCTGGCGATAGGCGATCAGATCGGCGACCGAAACATGCTTCATGCCGTGTTTTTCGGCGAAATCCAGAACCTGCGGACCGCGCATCACGGTGCCATCGTCATTGACCAGCTCGCTGATGACGCCGATGGGCGGCAGGCCAGCGAGCCGGCAGAGATCGACGGCCGCTTCGGTATGGCCGGAACGCATCAGCACGCCGCCTTCGCGGGAAATCAGCGGGAAAATGTGGCCTGGCCGTGTGAAATCCGACGCGCCGACATTCGGGTTGGCGAGATTGCGCACCGTCAAGGTGCGGTCATCCGCCGAAATACCGGTCGTCGTGCCATGCTTGAAATCGACGCTGACGGTGAAGGCGGTGGTGTGGGCGCTGTCGTTCTCCGCCACCATGGCGTTGAGGTTCAGCCTCTTTGCCTCGTCACGCGGCATGGGCGCGCAAACGATGCCGGATGTGTGGCGCACGATCAGCGCCATTTTTTCCGGCGTGCAATGAACCGCCGAAATAATCAGATCGCCTTCGTTTTCACGGTCGTCGTCGTCGGTCACGACAACGATCTCGCCAGCTTCGAAAGCGCGGATAGCGTCGACGACACGTTTCTGATCATAGGCCATTTCGGATTACCTCACTTCAACCGGCCGGTCTGGCCACGATCTCTCAAATAATGGTCGGCAACGGTGCAGGCCACCATCGCCTCGCCGATCGGCACGGCGCGGATGCCGACGCAGGGGTCGTGGCGGCCCTTGGTGCGCACATCCACATTGCGACCGTCGGTGTCGATGGACTGGCGCTCCGTCAGAATGGAGGAGGTGGGCTTGATGGCGAAGCGGGCGATGACGGGCTCGCCAGTCGCGATGCCGCCCAGAATGCCGCCGGCATGGTTCGACAGGAAAATCGGTTTGCCGTCATTGCCCATGCGCATCTCGTCGGCATTCTCCTCGCCGGAAAGCTCGGCCGAGGCAAATCCCTCGCCAATCTCCACGCCCTTGACGGCGTTGATCGACATCAGGCTGGAGGCAATATCCTGATCGAGCTTGGCGTAGATCGGCGCGCCGATGCCGGCCGGAACACCTTCCGCCACGACTTCGACGACCGCGCCGATCGACGATCCCGCCTTGCGGATGCCGTCAAGATATTCTTCCCACACCGGCACCATGGCCGGATCGGGGCAGAAGAATGGGTTCTGATCGACCTGGTCCCAATCCCAATTGTCACGGTTGATCTTGTGTTTGCCGATCTGCACCAGCGCACCGCGCACGTTGAGGCTCGGTACCACCTTGCGGGCGATTGCGCCTGCGGCAACACGCGCCGCCGTCTCGCGGGCGGAAGAGCGTCCGCCGCCGCGATAATCGCGAATGCCGTATTTCAGGTCATAGGTGAAGTCGGCATGGCCGGGGCGGAAGCTGCGGGCAATCTCGCCGTAATCCTTGGAACGCTGGTCGGTATTTTCGATCAGCATGGAGATCGGCGTGCCGGTGGTTATCATCGTCTCGCCGTCCTCATCCAGCATCACGCCGGACAGGACTTTGACGATGTCATCTTCACGGCGCTGGGTGACGAAGCGGCTTTGGCCGGGCTTGCGCTTGTCCATCCAGTGCTGCACCTCGGCAAGCGTGAAGCGGATACCGGGCGTGCAGCCGTCCACCACGCAGCCCAAAGCGGGCCCATGGCTTTCGCCCCAGGTGGTAACGCGAAAAAGATGACCGAAGCTGTTATGCGACATATTTCTCTAGACCGGAAAACGAGGGCGCGCCTGCGGACAGGGGCCGTTTAAAACAAGCGGATTTGTCATAGTAGAAAATCGGACCAAGGCAAAAGCCTTTCTTTCATCGCAAGTCCGATAAGAAGGTGACGCAGCGTTCACGACGCCGAGCAGCCCGGAAAACGACAGGCGTGACGATGGCTGACGACTGGCCGGATGAATGATTCGGCGGAAACGGTGCAGGGTTTTCCAGATGACAAAAGTGTAAAGGTGCTGGTGTTTTCCACGCTGTTTCGCGGTTTTCCAATATTGCCGGGAAATGCGGTGTAAAAATCACTAACGACTTGAACGCGATCCAAAATCCGTTCATCAATTGGGCCGAAAATGTCATGGTTGCGGGCAATTTCCGCCACATTCGAAAGGCAATTCTTCATGCATGTAAGGTTTTCACGCAAATTCACGAAAGCTAGATCGATGCGTATGATGATTGCCGCCCTTCTGGCCACCGCCAACTTGCTTATGCCTATCAACAGCTACGCCCAGAGCGTCGATGTCGAGGGAACGATCAGCAAGATAGACGTGAATGCGCTGACCATTACCTTGAACGACGGCAAGAATTACCGTGTGCCGGAAGAGTTCAATTTCGAAGGCCTGAAGGCAGGTGTGAAGGTCGTTGTTTTCTACACGGAAGTGGACGGAAAACGCGTGGTCGATGATCTCGAGGTCGTGCAGTAAACTGCGGTTTCGGCTCTCCTGTTGTCGAGGCGGACCTCTCTAATCCCGGTCGGGAAGCTCCAGAATTTCCATTATGCCGGACTTGATCCGACATCCAGCCGACGAGCGTCTGCGTGGCGGGATTGGTTTTTTTAGCCTAAAGATTTGGGTTGGCCGGGTTCCGGCTCGAGGCCGGAATGACGGAGGAGGATCGATACCCTCACGAAATCCACTCAGCACTGTTCCTGTCGATCTCGACCTTCAAAATCCGGTCCTGCGGGATCTGCGTCGTAGAGGCTTCATCCTTGTCCATGCCGGAAACCAGGCGGAAGATCGAGCGGATTACGCCGCCGTGGCAGACACATACCGTCGGCACCTCGACTGAGGAAAGCCATGCGCCAATACGCCAGGACAGGATTTCATAGCTTTCGGCATGCTGACCTGGGGGAATGAAGTCCCACTTGTTGGCCTTGCGCGCTTTCACCCGGTCAGGAAATTCTTTTTTCAGTTCCGGCAGGGTCTGGCCTTCCCAGTCGCCGAAGGAAACTTCGACGAGGCGGTCATCGGTGCGGTATGCGTGGGGATCGAGCCCCATCGCTCCGCGCATCAGCTCCATGGTCTCGCGCGTGCGCCCGAGTGGGCTTGCCACGTAATCGAAATCACGCGCGGAGTCGCCGAGAATTTGCGCCAGAACCTTGCCGTTGCCGACCGCTTGCGCGCGGCCGAAATCATTGAGCGGAATGTCTTTCTGGCCCTGAAGCCGGCGTATCGCATTCCAGTCCGTTTGTCCGTGCCGGATCACATAGACGAGCAAGGCGATACCCCTGTTTCAAAGTTCGGTCGGCTCAGTCCTTGACCACCGAGATATCCGGCGCGTCAACGGCCTTCATGCCGATGGTGTGATAACCGGAATCCACGTGGTGGATTTCGCCGGTGACAGCCGTCGAAAGGTCGGACAGCAGGTAAAGCGCCGACTTGCCGACTTCTTCGATGGAAACGGTGCGCTTCAGCGGCGCGTTGTATTCGTTCCATTTCAGAATGTAACGGAAATCGCCGATACCGGAAGCCGCAAGCGTCTTGATCGGGCCAGCGGAAACCGCGTTGACGCGGATGCCGCGACTGCCGAGGTCTACCGCGAGATAACGCACGCTGGCCTCGAGTGCAGCCTTGGCCACGCCCATGACGTTGTAGTTCGGCATGACCTTCTCGGCACCGTAATAGGTGAGCGTGATGATCGAACCGCCATCATTCATGATCGGCTCTGCCCGCTTGGCAACGGCGGCCAGCGAGAAGACGGAAATGTCCATGGTGCGGTTGAAGTTATCGCGGCTGGTGTCGAGATAACGGCCGGTCAGCTCGTCCTTGTCCGAAAAGGCGATGGCGTGCACGACGAAATCGATCTTGCCCCAATGCTTTTCCAGCCCGGCAAAAACCGCATCGATCGTCTCGAGGTCGGTCACGTCACAGTGGCCGGCCATGAAGGCGCCCAGTTCTTGCGCCAGCGGTTCAACACGCTTCTTCAGCGCGTCGCCCTGCCAGGTGAGCGCGATTTCCGCGCCCGCGTCCGCGCAAGCCTTGGCAATGCCCCAAGCGATTGAACGATTATTGGCGACACCCAAGATGATGCCGCGTTTGCCAGCCATAAGGCCGGATGCCTGAGCCATTGTATGCTCCCTGATACTTTCGATTGATCCTGCCTATGGCATAGGCTGCAATCCTGTTCAAGATTGCCGAGGATCATCTACTGTTAGGGAACGTAACAAAGGGTGCGTTGTCCCGCCTATTCGCAAAACTTTTACAAATAAAGGCCTTCGCGCATGTGGCGCATGAGGTCAGTCACCTTCTCGTCCGGCTTTTCGAGCAGGATGATGCGCAATTCGATGACGAGATCGCCATATCCACCCTTGCCGTCCGCAAGCCCCATTTCGGCAAGCCGCAGCTCGCGATCGGAGCCGGACCAGGCAGGAATGGTCACGGTTTCCTCGCCAAGCGGCGTCCGGATACTCGTCTCGCAACCCAGAACCGCGTCACTGAGAGAGATTGGCAGCGTCGTATGAATATCGAAGCCGCGAAGGGAAAAGGCGTCGTCGCGTGCCGCCAGCAACGTGACGGCCAGATCGCCGCGCGCAATGTTCGGCAGCTTCAGCCCTTGGCCCTTTAGCCGCACCACATGACCGTCCGTCATGCCGGGTTCAAGCTGGAAGCGAACCTCGCGTTCGTCGGCAAGGGATACGGTGATCCATTTGCGCTCCAGAAGTTCGGTGACCGTAACGGTGGCTTCCGCCGTGATGTCAGGTGCCTTTTCCGGCGGCGTCTGCGGGGGGCGGAAGCGGCGCACGAGAGCGCTGAAGAGATTGGCGGCGAGAGAGGCAGCTGCGGTTTCGCTTGCAGACGTCTGCGTGGTTTCGCCAGCACTGGGCGCATCGCCTTTAACGCCCGTGGCTGCGGCTTTCGCCGCTTCGGCTGCCTGCTGCACCTTGGGGTCGTTCTGCGCGTCGGCGCCGAAAATCCGCTCGACGATATCTTCGGCCGTTTCGGGTTTTGCATCGGCTTTCTGGCCGGTTTGCGCCCTGTTGCGGGCATCCGCACGGGCCAGTTCCTCCATCAGCTTCTCAGCGGCCCTGGCGCGCTCGGCGGCCTCGCGCGCCGCCTCCCGCTGCTGCATGATTGTTTCGCCGCGCTGCTTTTTCTCGGCCGCCTTGCGGGCCTGGTCGTAAAGATCGCGCTTTTTGGGGTCTTTCAGAAGATCGTAGGCCTGCCCGACCTCTGCGAATCGCGCCGACGCGTCAGGGTCATCGCGATTGGCGTCCGGATGGACGGTTTTTGCCTTCGTGCGCCAGGCAGCCTTGATGTCTTCGTGACGGGCGTCACGTTTTAAGCCGAGGATAGAATACGGATCGCGCATGCGAAACACCAGTTACGTTGGCTCAGGCACGTGCAGCCGCTCATGGCGCAATCCTGAAACAAACCCCTCCGAAAAGGGATGCGTGCGATCATTCGCATGCATGCCCTCGGTTCAAACAACGTCGACTGTGGCAATAAGTTGCTAAGCAGTTGTTTACGGGGAATGCGCGCCGCCATGCGGCCGGATTAATTCCGCGCGCCAGGGTAAACAGTTTATTTCTGTTCGAAGCGGGTCAGTAACCATTCGCCGGTTTCCGACAGGCAGGCCTGTCCGGCATAACTCGCCACACCTTCGAAAGAGTGGCGTGTCGTCTTGAAATCGCGGCAGACGAAACCGCTGGACTTGTCTTCGTGAATGGTTGTGACGACACCGGCGCTGCCGGTTGCGGCATTGGCCCAGGGCAGGGGCTGTTCCGCGAGTTTGGTGAGATCCGCCGATGTGACCGCATTGCGGATGGTCGCGTCGTCGGTCTGCGGGTTATTATTGGGCTGGTTGGGAACAGAGGCGGTGGAAAGCGAGCGATCGACCTTGTCGCCGCCGAACAGGTCAAGGCTGACGCATCCGCTCAGCACCACAAGCATTGACACGATGGCGGAAACTTCCGCTATCGATGAAAGGAGGCCCTTTGTTCGACTGTTCGACTTTGCTATGACGGTCACCATCTTTCGCCAGAGATCATCTCTGGGGTCCAAATCAGCTCGGGAGCATTTTAGTCAATATGTCGGAAACGGGGTTAACATCCAGTGACTTCACTGAAGAAAATGAACCGTTCACGCTTTTTGCCGAATGGCTGAAGGACGCGACGGCCTCCGAAATCAACGATCCGAACGCGGTAGCACTCGCAACCGTCGATGAAAACGGCCTGCCGAATGTGCGCATGGTGCTGCTGAAGGACGTCGACGATCGTGGCTTCGTTTTCTATACGAATTTCGAAAGCCAGAAGGGGCGCGAGATCCTGGGCCAGAAAAAAGCGGCCATGTGTTTCCACTGGAAAAGCCTGCGCCGGCAGGTGCGTCTGCGCGGCGAGGTGGAGATCGTTACCGACGCGGAAGCGGATAGCTATTACGCCTCGCGTCCGCGCGGAAGCCGCATCGGCGCCTGGGCGTCGAAGCAGTCGCGGCCGCTGGAAGGCCGGTTTGCGCTGGAAAAGGCGGTTGCCGAATACACCGCGAAATATGCGATCGGCGATATTCCGCGCCCCTCCTACTGGTCCGGTTTCCGCATTCGCCCGGTCAGCATCGAGTTCTGGCACGACCGCAAGTTCCGCCTGCACGACCGTGTCGAATTCCGCCGCGAGACGCCGGATGAACCGTGGTCCAAGGTCCGCATGTATCCTTGAAAGCTGCAGGGGGCAGGCCGTCCTTGCCCGCGCCTTCATGCCTCTGATAACGGCGCCTGTTGCAGGAGACCGGCAACCGCATGAAGGTCGGTTGAAACGGCGATGCATTTTTCCCGCATTTCCTCGGTCGGCGGCGCGACATCCGGCACCATGATCGTCATCATGCCCGCCGATGAGGCGGAGCGCACGCCGTGCCAGGAATCCTCCAGCACCAGGCAACGGCCCGGATCGATGCCGAGACGTTTTGCGGCAGTAAGATATGGCATGGGCGACGGCTTCGGCTCCGAATAGTCGCCGCGGGCGACGATGGTATCGAAACGTTTGAGCAGGTCATAGGGGCCGAGATGACGCGTGACGGAATCGTGCCGCGAGGAGGTGGCGATGGCGCGGCGTATATCGAGCCTGTCGAGAAGATCGAGGATTTCGACGACGCCGGGTTTCAGCGCCACGCCTTCCGCCATCATCACGGCAAGATGCCGGAGCCAGGCGTCACGGAAGCTGTCGATCGGAAAATCGGCGCCATAATCGGCGAAAATGGTGCCGGTAATGACATCCCACGGGCTGCCGCAGACCTTCTGATAGGTCTCGACCCGCATTCCGTGGCCGCCCTCATCTGATGCGGCCAGAAAGGAATCGCGATAAAGCGTCTCGCTTTCGATCAGCAATCCGTCCATGTCGAAAACGACAGCATGCGGGAGAAAAGGCAGCATGGCGGCTCAACCGAACCGGAAGGGGCGTTCACCGAGGCTTTCGAACGGGCGGAGCAGGTAACCGTCCGGATCGGCGACGATGAATTGCCGGTTGCCGACCTCGACTGTGCCGCGCCTGTACCATTTTTCCTCTGACGGCAGGACAAGATCGATCGACGCCCGCTCAAGCCGCGCGAGGATGGGCAGCAGGGAAGGAACGGCAAGTTGCAGATTCATGCCGCGGCCCAGCGGAAATTCAAGCGCTGCATTTTCCGCCACGAAGGTCCGGGTCGCACCGATCTGGTCGATCATCAGCTGCGCATCACCCAGCGCCAGATAGGCAAAGCCCTCTTCGGCGCGCTCATAAACCACATGAAAACCGATCAGGTCGCAATAAAAAGCGCGGCTTTTCTGCCAGTCGCTGACGGCTAGTTCCGGGACGAGGGCATTTCGTATGATGGTCATGGTCTCCTTTGCCGCGCAGGCCCGGCTATGGGAGGCGTGGCCTGCGGTAATGGGGCGATATTATCGTCTTCCGGGTGACTTGCCAGAGGAATCCTCATCATGGCAGCCATGTGCGGAGTTGTGGGCTGAAGCAGGTTCAACTTTTCGGCCTGCCACAGCTTTTCTCACCTCATGCCGGACATGATCCGGCACACAGTCAGCCCAAGTCCTTGGGCTGAAACGGCTCATCTCGCCAAGCGGACGCGGGTAGGCTGGATTCCGGCTCGAGGCCGGAACTACGCCTTCGTGCCGCCGACGGTGATCTGGTCCATGCGCAGGTGCGGCTGACCGACGCCAACCGGCACCCATTGCCCGGCCTTGCCGCAATTGCCGATGCCGGTGTCCAGTTTCGAATCGTTGCCGATCATCGAGACGCGCTTCATTGCGTCCGGCCCGTTGCCGATCAGCATTGCACCCTTCACCGGCGCGCCGATCTTGCCGTTCTCGATGAGATAAGCCTCGGTGCAGCCGAACACGAACTTGCCTGATGTGATATCCACCTGACCGCCACCGAAGGAAACGGCATAGATGCCCTTCTTGACGGAGGAGATGATCTCTTCGGGCGTCTTGTCGCCTGACAGCATGTAGGTGTTGGTCATGCGCGGCATCGGCACATAGGCATAACCCTGCCGGCGGCCATTACCTGTCGCCTTTGCACCCATCAGCCGGGCGTTCTGGCGGTCCTGCATGTATCCCACCAGCCTGCCGTTCTCGATCAGCACATTATAGGCCGACGGTGTTCCCTCGTCGTCGACGGTGAGCGAACCACGGCGGCTGTCGATGGTGCCGTCATCCACCACAGTCACACCCGGGGCTGCCACCATCTCGCCCATCAGGCCGGCAAAGGCCGAGGTTTTCTTGCGGTTGAAATCGCCTTCGAGGCCATGGCCCACAGCCTCATGCAGCATGACGCCGGGCCAGCCGGAGCCGAGAACCACATCCATGGTGCCAGCGGGCGCATCGACGGCGGTCAGGTTGACGAGCGCCTGGCGCAGCGCCTCGTCCGCACCGCGCTGCCAGTTCTCCGTGGTAATGAAATCGCCAAAGCCGACGCGGCCGCCAATGCCGTAGGAGCCGCTTTCCTGCCGGTCGCCTTCACCTGCGACCACGGAAATATTGATACGGGTCATGGGCCTGACATCGCTGACGCGATGGCCATCGGCGCGCAGAATATCCACTACCTGCCAGCTTGCGGAAATCGTCGCCGTCACCTGTCGGACATTCGCGTCTTTGTCGCGCAAATAGGCATCGATATCGGTGAGAAGTTTCACCTTCTCCTCGAAGCTCGGGCTGCCGATCGGGTTTTCGTCGCCGTAGAGCTTTTTGTTAGTGCGTTGTGGGGCTGCGGCATAGGAACCGGAATAACCTCTGGTCACGGCGCCAACCGCATCCGACGCCCGCTTCAGCGCAGCCTGCGACAGCTCACCCGCATGGGCGTAGCCAACGGTCTCGCCGGCAACGGCGCGCAGGCCAAAACCCTGGTCGGTATTGAAGGAGCCGCCCTTGAGGCGGCCGTTATCGAAGGTCAGCGATTCGGCCTGCGCATGTTCGATGAACAACTCGCCATCGTCTGCGCCGGTGAGCGCTTCCGCGACCAGCTTGCGCAACTGCGTCTCGTCGCAATCGAAGAGATTTACAAGGTCGTTGGTCATTGAAGGCTCCAGTCTTTATCGTTCCTTCGATTTAGGCACTGGAGCCGACAGACGCAAGGCTGTCTCTTTACACGAGGCTTCAGGGAAGCGCGTCGTAGCCTTCGGCAAAGCCGGTGAGCTCGATCGGAATACCGACCCGATCCTGATCGACGGATTCACGCAGCGCGAAAACCGCGTTCTTGCCGGCGCGCAGAACCTTCAGCAGCTCGTCGTCAATATCGACCTCGACATAGCAGCCTTCGGAGAAGCAGCGGGTGAAATAGGCGCGGCCAATGTTGTTGTTGTCGATATAAAGCTCCATGCCGTCCTTCAGAAGCACGCCAAGCGGTGCGAGGATACGCAGGATGCGCGACTTGCGGTCCGCGGTTTTCAGGACCACCACCGAAAGCCCCACTTCCGGGCGGTCGTCGGCAATCACGTTCTGCATCAGGGCGCATTGATCTTCGGATGCGCCTGCCGGCTTGTCGCAGATCACCGACCATGCTCCATGCGTCGACTTCGGCGTTCCGGGCGGCTGCTGTTGCGCCAGCGCCACTGCGGCGGGAGCGATGATGGCAAGACCGGCGGCGGCAAGAAAAGTGCGCGCGAGCGGGGAAAGACGCATGGATACCTCTGGGATTCGAATCAGTGCGGCTATTTTGACGCCATAATCCGGAAAAAAAAGCCTTGGTACCTCAATTCCAGCCGAGTTGGGCGGAAATAGGACCTGTTGCCACGTGCAGGCGCCTGATTTGACCGTGCGGCAGCCGGTACCTGGTGGCTCAAGCCTGCTGCAAAAGCGCTGCCAGCATGGGCTGCGCCGGATTTTGACCATTGCCAAGCGCACCTGAAATATCTTGCGGGATACGGGACATGGGAAACTCGGCTGCGACGAACAATGGTGAAATTGGCTGACATCCGTGTCCTTACGCATATTGCGGCAGAGGACAAACTGTGGTTTGAAGTTAGTACCATAAGCATGGATTCTGCGTCTGTAATTGATCAAGATCAGACGCGTGAGGGAGAGGGTACCGTGACGAATAGGATTTACGCAGCATTGGCGGGGATGACCTGTCTGCTCACGGCTGTCGGCGCCCACGCCGATCAGCCGGTGCATTGGCAAATGGGCATGCAGGAGGCCGCCACGCCGATCATGCACGAAATACGCTGGTTTGAACAATATACGCTCTGGTTCATTGTTCCGGTTACGCTTTTCGTTCTTGCGCTGCTCATTATCGTCGCCTTGAAATTCCGTGCAGCGAAAAATCCGGTTCCGTCCAAGACCAGCCACAACACCGCGATCGAAGTGGTGTGGACACTTGCGCCGGTTCTCATTCTCCTGTTCCTCGCTTTCCCGTCGTTCAATCTTTTGAACGCGCAGCTGACGCAGCCGGAAAACCCTGATCTGACGCTGAAGGCGACTGCGACGCAATGGCTCTGGAACTACGAATACAAGGCTGCCGAGGGCGCCGAGCCGCTCGCCTTCGACAGCTATCTGCTGAAAGAGCAGGATCGTGCAGCTGCAGGCAAGGAGGACAAGGCCCGCTACCCGCGTCTTCTCGCGGTAGACAATGAAATGGTCGTTCCGGTCGGCAAGACCGTTCGCCTTCTGGTGACGGCGGCGCCTACGGATGTCATCCACGCCTTCGCCATGCCCGCTTTCGGTGTTAAGATCGACGCCGTTCCGGGCCGCCTCAACGAAACTTGGTTCAAGCCGGAGAAGGAAGGCCTTTATTACGGCCAGTGTTCCGAGCTTTGCGGCAAGGACCACGCCTTCATGCCGATCGCCATTCGGGTGGTTTCCGAACAGCAGTACAATGCCTGGCACGCCGCCGCCGCTTCAGATCTGAACGGCGCGAACCGGGCACTGATGGCCTCCGTCGATGGCGCTCCGCGCACGGTCGACGTTGCCGCCAACGAAACCAACTGAGACCTGGAGTGACGACAATGGCTGGACCTTCCGCACACGACGATCATCACTCGCATGGTCAATCCGCTCATGATGGGCACGCGCATGATCATTCCCACAAGCCGGGCTTTTTCGCCCGCTGGTTTCTGTCGACCAACCATAAGGACATCGGCACGCTCTACCTGATCTTCGCCATCATGGCGGGTATCATCGGTGGCGGGCTTTCGGTTGTCATGCGTATGGAGTTGCAGGAGCCGGGCATCCAGATCTTCCACGGTCTGGCCTCCATGGTCTACGGCTTCGAGGGTGACGCTGCCATCGACGGCGGCAAGCACATGTTCAACGTGTTCACGACAGCGCACGCGCTCATCATGATCTTCTTCATGGTCATGCCGGCGATGATCGGCGGCTTTGCCAACTGGATGATCCCGATCATGATCGGCGCTCCTGACATGGCTTTCCCGCGCCTCAACAATATTTCCTTCTGGCTGATCGTTCCGGCGTTCATTCTGCTGCTCCTGTCGCTTTTCGTCGAAGGTCCGGCGGGCGGTTACGGCGTGGGTGGCGGCTGGACCATGTATCCGCCGCTTTCGACCAACGGCATGCCGGGACCGGCGGTGGATCTTGCGATCTTCTCGCTGCACGTTGCCGGCGCGTCCTCGATCCTTGGCGCCATCAACTTCATCACCACCATCCTCAACATGCGCGCTCCGGGCATGACGCTGCACAAGATGCCGCTTTTTGCCTGGTCGGTTCTGGTCACCGCATTCCTGCTGCTGCTTTCCCTGCCGGTTCTGGCTGGCGGCATCACCATGCTTCTGACCGACCGTAACTTCGGCACGGCATTCTTCTCGCCGGAAGGCGGCGGTGATCCGATCCTCTACCAGCACCTGTTCTGGTTCTTCGGCCACCCGGAAGTGTACATCCTGATCCTGCCCGGCTTCGGCATCATCAGCCACATCGTGTCCACCTTCTCCAAGAAGCCGGTCTTCGGCTATCTCGGCATGGCATACGCCATGGTCGCCATCGGCGCTGTCGGCTTCATCGTGTGGGCGCACCACATGTACACGGTCGGCCTTTCGCTGGAAGCGCAGCGTTATTTCGTCTTCGCAACCATGGTCATCGCGGTGCCGACGGGTATCAAGATCTTCTCGTGGATCGCGACGATGTGGGGTGGTTCGCTGACCTTCTCGACCCCGATGGTCTGGGCAATCGGCTTCATCTTCCTGTTCACGGTCGGCGGTGTCACCGGCGTCCAGCTCGCCAATGCCGGTCTCGACCGTTCGCTGCACGACACCTACTACGTCGTGGCGCACTTCCATTACGTTCTGTCGCTCGGCGCGGTCTTCGCGATCTTCGCCGGCTGGTATTACTGGTTCCCGAAGATCACCGGCTACATGTACAACGAGTTCATCGGCAAGCTGCACTTCTGGGTGATGTTCGTTGGCGTGAACCTGATCTTCTTCCCGCAGCACTTCCTCGGCCTTGCCGGCATGCCGCGTCGTTACATCGATTATCCCGATGCCTATGCCGGCTGGAACCTGGTGTCTTCCTATGGTTCCTATATCTCGGCCGTTGCCGTGTTGATCTTCCTCTTCGGTGTTTGGGAAGCCTTCGCCAAGAAGCGGATCGCTGGCAACAATCCCTGGGGTGAAGGTGCGACGACGCTCGAATGGCAGCTGTCCTCTCCGCCGCCATACCACCAGTGGGAACAGCTTCCGCGCATTCGCTGAATGCCGGACCGGAGTGCGCAGGCAGGGCTTGCGAACTCCGGAAGCTGAAAAGAGGGGATGGTGTGGGCTTATCCGCGCCGTTTCCCTTGAGGCGGACGGAGTCTGTTGCTGCGTGAGGCATTTTGTCCAAGCGAAGCTTTTCGTGCGACATGATAAAAGCCAAGTACTGCCACTATGAATGGGCAGACGCAGCAGGGCGACGGAACGGGCGTGGCGATATGCCAGGCGCATGGCATCGGGTCTTTGACCCCGGTGCTGCTCGTGCCGGAACGTTCGGACCAATGAATTGACGCACCGTGCACGCCGAAAACGACACTCTGTTTTCGGGCTGGTGCAAGGGATGCCGCGGCAAGCGGCATCTGAAGAAAAACAGGATACGAAATGACCGTCATCGACAATCGCGAAATGCTTGGCCTGGAAAGCTCCGAACTTTCGGAAGCCGGCGCGCGCGATTATTTCGAGTTGCTGAAACCGCGCGTCATGTCGCTCGTCGTCTTCACGGCGTTTGCGGGCCTCGTGCTGGCGCCGGGCCACATCAACCCGGTCCTCGGCCTCATCGCCATTCTCTGTATTGCCGTCGGTGCCGGCGCATCCGGCGCGCTCAACATGTGGTACGATGCAGATATCGACGCCGTGATGAGCCGCACCGCCAAGCGGCCGATCCCGTCCGGCCGCGTAGCACCTGGCGAGGCCCTGGCCTTCGGGCTGACGCTCTCGGCCTTTTCGGTGGTCATCCTCGGGCTTGCGGTCAACTGGTTCTCCGCCGGACTGCTCGCCTTCACCATTTTCTTCTACGCCGTCGTTTATACGATGTGGCTGAAACGCTCGACACCGCAGAACATCGTCATTGGTGGTGCTGCCGGCGCTTTCCCGCCCATGCTTGGCTGGGCCTGCGTCACCGGCGGCGTCTCGCTTGATAGCGTCATCCTCTTCCTCATCATCTTCTTGTGGACACCGGCCCATTTCTGGGCGCTGGCGCTGTTCAAGATGCGCGACTACGGCTCCGTCGGCATTCCGATGATGCCGAACGTGGCGGGCGAGCGCTCCACCAAGAACCAGATGATCGTCTACGCGGTGCTGACGGCTGCAGTTGCGGTCGCGCCGTATTTCACCGGTCTGGCGAGCCTCGGTTATGGCATTTTCGCCGCCGTGCTGAGTGTGATCTTCGTTTACTGTTCGCTCGATGTCCGGCGCATGCCTGACGGTGACGAAAAAATGCTGCCCGCCAAGAAGATGTTCGCCTATTCGGTGCTTTACCTCTTCGCCATCTTCTCCGGCCTTTTGGCCGATCATTTCGCTCCGGCACTGAAAGCCGTGATTTCGGGAGTTTTTTGATGGAAACCGTGGAACTGAGCGCGGCGCAGAAAAAATCGAGGCGCGGGCGCAACGTCGCGCTCGGCGTCTTGCTCGCCGGTCTGGTGGTGCTGTTTTACGTCATCACCATCATCAAGATCGGCTCGCATTGACGGCCTGACAGTGAGGGCATGATCGGAGGAGAGGAGGGGGACATGGCGAATACTGGGGCAAATATCGGGGCAGACAAGGCAACGGCCGGCACGCAGCGGGTGAGCAATCGCTCCATCCTCGTGCTCTGTCTCGTGTTTTTCTGCGCTATGATCGGTATGGCCTATGCCGCCGTTCCGCTCTACAGCCTGTTCTGCCGCGTCACTGGCTATAACGGCACGACCCAGCGCGTCGAGCAATATTCCGACGTCATTCTCGACAAGACTATCAACGTCACCTTCGACGCCAATACGTCGAATGGCCTCAACTGGGATTTCCGCCCGGTCGACAAGCTGGTCACGCCGAAAATCGGCGAGACGGTGCAGATCAATTTCAAGGCGACGAACCGCTCAGCGGTGGCAACCACGGGCACGGCGGTCTTTAACGTCACGCCCATGGAAGCAGGCGCTTATTTCAACAAGGTGGAGTGTTTCTGCTTCACCGAAACGACGCTTCAGCCGGGCGAAACGCTCGAAATGCCGGTGGTATTTTTCATCGATCCGGATATCGCCACGGCGCGCGAAACGAAGAACATTCATACTTTGACGCTGTCCTATACGTTTTATCCGGCCAAAACCGAAAAACCGGTTGCGTCCTTGCCGGTAAAG
Organism: Rhizobium sp. SJZ105; assembly: GCF_007828365.1. Classification (NCBI taxonomy): domain Bacteria; kingdom Pseudomonadati; phylum Pseudomonadota; class Alphaproteobacteria; order Hyphomicrobiales; family Rhizobiaceae; genus Rhizobium; species Rhizobium sp. SJZ105. Next base: position 1,125,227 of record NZ_VIUP01000001.1, on the reverse strand, counting down.
ACTGAATCTGGCGAAAGCAAATTGTGAGAGGAGACTCGGGCCTTTTGAGCAGGGCCGGGTCTGGGAAGAGATACCAGGGGATTGTCACACATGGCAGATACGCATCAGAAGAACCACGACTACCACATCATAGATCCAAGCCCCTGGCCGCTTCTGGCCTCGATCGGCGCCTTCATTCTGACCTTCGGCGGCGTCTGTTACATGCGTTACCTGTCGGCTGGCTCCTTCAAGCTGTTCGGCATGGAACTGGCCAATCCCTGGCTGTTTTATATCGGTCTCGTCATCGTGCTTTACACCATGTACGCATGGTGGGCAGACACGATCAAGGAAGCCAATGAGGGTAGCCACACCCGCGTCGTTTCGCTTCACCTGCGTTACGGCATGATCATGTTCATCGCCTCTGAGGTGATGTTCTTCGTCGCGTGGTTCTGGGCCTATTTCGATGCCAGCCTTTATCCGCACGAGGCCATTCAGGCGTCCCGCCTCGAATATACCGGCGGTCAGTGGCCGCCAAAGGGCATCGAGGTCATCGATCCCTGGCACCTGCCGCTCTACAACACCGTCATCCTGCTTTTGTCGGGCACCTGCGTCACCTGGGCGCACCATGCACTGCTGCACAATGACCGCAAGGGGCTGATCACCGGTCTCGTCCTCACCGTTGCGCTCGGCGTCCTGTTCTCGACCGTGCAGGTTTACGAATACATGCACGCCCCGTTCGACTTCAAGAACTCGATCTATGGCGCGACCTTCTTCATGGCGACCGGCTTCCACGGTTTCCACGTTTTCGTCGGCACGGTTTTCCTGCTGGTCTGCCTGCTGCGCGCCATTGCCGGCGGCTTCACGCCGAAACAGCATTTCGGCTTCGAAGCAGCTGCCTGGTACTGGCACTTCGTTGACGTCGTCTGGCTGTTCCTGTTCTTCGCGATCTACATCTGGGGCGGCTGGGGCGCGCCGCTGGCGGAGTGATGCGGTTTGTTTTCTGACTCGGAGGGCGGCATCTGCCGCCCTTTGTGTTTAAACAGGCGGGCCGGACGGAGGTTTAACCGGCCCAAGGCGGGAGGCCATCATGTCTGAACCCGGAAACGGCGGCTTTGCGCCGGTGGACCCAATAAAAGTCGGGCTGAAGGGCTGCTGCCCGCGTTGCGGCAATGGCAGGCTGTTCGACGGCTTCCTGACCCCGAAACCCGCATGCAGTGCCTGCGGGCTGGATTACGGCTTTGCCGATGCGGGTGAAGGCCCGGCCGTCTTTGTCATGCTGATCGTCGGTTTCCTTGTCGTCGGGCTGGCGCTTTGGTTCGATCAGCGTTTTGCGCCGCCCGTCTGGGTGCACGTCATGCTCTGGTTGCCTTTTGCGGTGATCGTCTCCCTCGTGCTGCTGCGCAAGATGAAGGGCATCATGATTGCGCTGCAATACCGCAACAATGCAAGCGAAGGCAGGCTTGATCGTGAATGAGGTTTCCCACATGAAGGCGGCGGAAAGACGCATCTGGTTTGCCGCGCCGCTCGTCCTTTTGGCACTTGCCATCCTTCTCGGGCTAGGCACATGGCAGGTGAAGCGGCTTTACTGGAAAGAAGCGCTGATTGCCGATATCGAGGCGCGGCGCAACGCAAGTCCGGCCACGCTCTCGCAGATCGAGGTCATCGCCAAAAGCGGCGGCGAAATTGAATATCGCAGGGTCAGCGTTTCCGGCGTTTTCGATCATGCCCGCGAGCGGCATTTCTTCGCCACCCACCAGGGCAGAACCGGCTATTACATCTATACTCCGCTGTCGCTTGCCGATGGCCGCATCCTCTTCGTCAATCGCGGCTTCGTGCCGTTTGAGATGAAGGAGGCAACGAAGCGGCCTGAAGGGCAGATCGCTGGCGAGGTGGAGATCAAGGGGCTGGCGCGCGCGCCGCTCGTTGCAAAACCGTCTTCCCTGCTGCCGGATAACGATATCGCCAAGAACATCTTCTACTGGAAGGATCTGGCGGCCATGGCGTCGAGCACCGATATCCCGCCCAACAGGCTGGTCAACCTGTTCGTGGATGCCGACGATGCGCCGAACCCCGGCGGCTGGCCACAGGGCGGCGTGACGCTGATAGATTTGCCCAACAATCACCTGCAATATGCGATAACGTGGTATGGTCTGGCGGCGGCCCTTGTCATCGTCGCCGGTTTTGCCTATTTCCGGAACGGTAAGGCGCAAGGTGAATAACGCGCGCCCTGTCCGGTAAGGCTGGCTACCGGGCAAGGGCAAGGAGCACGCCAAGGAGCACGAATGAACATCGCCGTTTCCAAACCCCCTTTGACGATAAGGCTGTGCGGACCGCGCGGCTTTTGCGCGGGCGTGGACCGGGCGATCCAGATCGTCGTGCTGGCGCTGAAAGCCTATGGCGCGCCGGTCTATGTCCGCCACGAAATCGTCCATAACCGATATGTGGTCGAGGGGCTGGAAGCCAAGGGCGCGATTTTCGTCGAGGAACTGCACGAAATCCCCACCGAGCATCGCGAGCAGCCGGTGGTCTTTTCCGCCCATGGCGTGCCGAAATCCGTGCCGGAGGATGCGCAGGCGCGCAACCTGTTTTATCTCGATGCCACATGCCCGCTCGTCTCCAAGGTCCATAAGCAGGCCATGCGCCACCAGCGCCTCGGCCGTCATGTCGTGTTGATCGGCCATGCCGGTCACCCTGAGGTCATCGGCACCATGGGCCAGCTGCCCGAAGGTACCGTTTCGCTGGTCGAGACGGTGGAGGATGCCGGCACCTATGAACCGGTGGACCGAGAAAACCTCGGTTTCGTTACCCAGACAACGCTGTCCGTCGATGATACCGCAGGCGTTATTGCCCGGTTGCAGGAGCGTTTCCCGGCCATTCAGGCGCCCGCCGCCGACAGCATTTGTTACGCCACCACCAACCGTCAGGATGCGGTGAAGCAGGCGGCCCCCGGCTGCGATCTCTTCATCGTGGTCGGCGCGCCCAATTCGTCAAACTCGAAGCGGCTGGTGGAAGTGGCGCTGCGCGCTGGCGCCAAACATTCGGTTCTGGTGCAGCGTGCGGCGGAAATCGACTGGGATGCGATCGGCGATATCCGCACCGTCGGTCTTTCGGCGGGCGCTTCCGCGCCGGAGGTCATCGTTGATGAGATCATCGAAGCCTTCAAGGCGCGTTTCGATACGACGCTAGATCTGGCCGTCACGGTGGAGGAAACGGAACATTTCCTCGTCAACCGCGAACTGCGCAGCATCGAGCTGACGACGGACGACATGGCTTTCGTGAACGGCAATGCCAGCAATGCCCTGCCACCGAAAGCCGCCACTGGCGCCTAGACCGGGATGGCGAGATATGTGAGTGGTTCCTACCGCGCATATGTCATCCCCTCTTCAGATTTTCACTCCATCCTTCATCAAGAGATTTGAAATTGGCAGTTTATACGGACATCACCGAAGATGATCTGAGGAATTTCCTCATACAATACGACGTTGGCAGCCTCACATCCTACAAGGGCATTGCCGAAGGCGTCGAAAACTCCAATTTCCTGCTGCATACGACGAAGGATCCGCTGATCCTGACACTTTACGAAAAGCGCGTGGAAAAATCCGATCTGCCGTTCTTCCTCGGTCTCATGCAGCATCTGGCCGCCAAGGGTCTGTCCTGCCCCTTGCCGCTGCCGCGCAAGGACGGGGAACTGCTGGGCGAATTGTCCGGCCGCCCGGCGGCGCTGATCTCCTTCCTTGAAGGCATGTGGCTGCGAAAACCGGAAGCGAAACATTGCCGGGAAGTCGGCAAGGCGCTGGCCGCCATGCATCTTGCCGGTGAGGGGTTCGAGATCAAGCGCCTCAATGCACTCTCCGTCGATGGCTGGAAGGTGCTGTGGGACAAGTCTGAAGACCGCGCCGACGAGGTGGAGAAGGGCCTGAAGCAAGAGATCCGCCCGGAAATCGATTATCTCGCCGCCAATTGGCCGAAGGATTTGCCCGCGGGCGTCATCCATGCGGACCTGTTTCAGGACAACGTTTTTTTCCTCGGTGACGAGCTTTCCGGCCTCATCGATTTTTACTTCGCCTGCAATGACCTGCTCGCCTATGACGTGTCGATCTGCCTCAATGCCTGGTGCTTCGAGAAGGATGGTGCGTACAACGTCACCAAGGGCAAGGCGCTGCTGGAAGGTTACCAGTCGGTGCGTCCGTTGAGCGAGGCGGAACTGGATGCCTTGCCGCTTCTGGCACGCGGCTCGGCGCTGCGCTTCTTCCTGACCCGCCTCTATGACTGGCTGACGACGCCGGCGGGCGCGCTGGTGGTGAAGAAAGACCCGCTGGAATATCTGCGCAAGCTGCGGTTCCACCGCTCCATCAGCCATGTCGCCGAATACGGGCTGGTTGGCGAATGAAACATGTCGATATCTTTACCGACGGCGCCTGCTCCGGCAATCCCGGTCCGGGCGGCTGGGGTGCCGTGCTGCGATATGGCGAGACCGAAAAGGAATTGTCCGGCGGCGAGGCCGATACCACCAACAACCGCATGGAACTGCTGGCGGCCATCTCGGCGCTCAACGCGCTGAAAAGTCCCTGCGAAGTCGATCTCTATACCGACAGCGCCTATGTCAAGGATGGCATCACCAAGTGGATTTTCGGCTGGAAAAAGAAGGGCTGGAAAACCGCCGATAACAAGCCGGTCAAGAATGTGGAGCTGTGGCAGGCGCTGGAGGCTGCGCAGGAGCGCCATAAAGTGACGCTGCACTGGGTCAAGGGCCATGCCGGCCACCCGGAAAACGAGCGCGCCGACGAATTGGCACGCAAGGGCATGGAGCCTTTCAAACGCCGGTAACGGAAGTCTGATTTCTTCCATGCGGCCCTTATCCGGGCCAACCAGGATAAGGGATTGTGAAAACTGAAACCCGATCTATCTTGTCGTCAAACAGTTGGACGATGTTCCAGCGGAGGAGAGACATTCAGATGATCCTGCATTGTGTATTTCTACGGTTCAAGGCTGCAACGGCATCCTCTGAAAAACACGCGGTGTTTGAGGCAATTGCGGCCCTCAAGGACGTGATACCCGGCATAATCGACGTGAAATACGGCCAGAACGTTTCGCCGGAAGGCCTGAATGGCGGTTTCGTCGATGGCTTCATCGTGACGTTGGACAGCCCGGAAGCCCGCGACGAATATCTGGCGCACCCGCAACACATGGAAGTCGGTCAACGTCTGGTCTCGCTGACCGATGGCGGTCTGGCCGGGCTTCTGGTGTTTGATATGAACGTGTGAAAAAGGGCGGTTTGACCGCCCTTTAATGGATACTGTGCTTCATTCGCGACGACAGAGAGGTGGCTTAAAGCTGCTCGATCATCGCTGCAGCGGCCGAGACCGTCGCCTGGCCGGGATTTTCTTCCACGTTGAGCGATGTAACCACGCCGTCTTTCACCAGCATCGAATAGCGCTTGGAGCGCACGCCGAGGCCACCGCCGGAGAGGTCGGCATCGAGGCCGAGTGCCTTGGTGAAGGCGGCGTCCCAGTCGGCGAGGAAGTGAATTTTGCCCTGGCCGCCGGACGATTGTGCCCATGCGCCCATGACGTGCCAGTCGTTGACGGAAACGACGGCGATGTCATCCACGCCCTTTGCGAGAATGGCGTCGCGGTTTTCGAGGTAGCCCGGCAGGTGGTTCAGCGAGCAGGTGGGAGTGAAAGCGCCGGGTACGGCGAAAAGAACCACCGTCTTGCCGCCAAAAAGCGCATCGGTGGTGGTTTCCACCGGGCCATCGGCGGTCTTTTCCTTGAAGGTTGCGGAAGGCAGTTTTTCGCCGATCTTGATAGTCATGTCCATGCTCCTATGGCCGTTTGGTTCGCGCGACTATAGAGCAAGGAAAAGAAAACTGTCATACGGTTTTCGCGGGAAATTCCATGGCTGAGAAAGCCGTTCGGGATATGTCGCCTGAACGGTCAGGGCTTTGGAAAATTGAGCATGGTCTCCATGGTCCGATCGCCGGATTTGACAAGAATGGGCCAGCTGTTGCCCTGCACCTGATAGGTTTTTGGCAAGCCCTTGATGTTCATGTAGAAGGAGAGCTTGCGCTTGTCTCGCACCAGGTTCTGCGGCTCATAATAGGCAAAACCGGAGGGGCCGGCGATGAATATCTCGGTCTCCTTCGGCGCGTTTTCCGGCAGCTGCAATTGCACGCCAAGCATGGTCTTATCGGGCGTGATGTGGAAATCGACAACCTTAAAATCGTCGGACGCAGCCTCTGGCAGCGTCTCGCGCGCCTCTTCCAGCAATCGCCGCTCTTCGTGGTCGTCATCGCCCGCATTGCCGCGGCTGATCGAAAACGTCGCCTCAAAGGGAATGCAGATATTCTGGCAGACGCCGATGAAGGCGCTGAGGTCGATATTGCCTCCCGCTTTGGCGTCCACGGCTTTCAACTGAAAGGGAATGCTGACGGCGTGATCGTAGCCGATATCGGTGATATCGCCGTTCTCGATGAGTTTGGGAACGGGATAGGCCATCGATGTCAGGCTTACACCGCTTGCCGGATCAAGCGTGATCTTGGGCGGTATTCCAGCTTCGCCCGGTTCGCGCCAATAGGTTATCCAGCCGTCTTTAGGCTCGATCTGCAACACGCCGCGCACCACGCCGTCCGCATCCATGGCAAGGCTTGCCACACGCATCTGGCCGCCTTCACTTCTCGCCCAGTCGGTAATTTCGGCCTGCGCTACTTGCCCGCCCCCGAGAAGGGCGGCGAAGGCAACGGCGAGGCGAAGATGTGAAAATCGAAAGAATGTCCTGACGCTCATTCTTTCCGTCTAACCCAACATCGCCCGATGGACCAGTTACGAATTCGTGCGGTTCATCATTTTCGGTTGATTGATCGGGCGCGATGCCGCATCCTGTGCTCTGTCGAAGTGCGAACGCCGCTTTCCCGTTCAATGATGGAATTCGGCAAGCTGGAGGCGCCGGTGAGCTTTTCAACCCTGATGGACAAACGCGAACGTGGCTTTTTTGACAGCCAGTTCCTCATTGCGATGCCGGGGCTGGACAATGGCAATTTTGCCCGTTCGGTGGTCTATATCTGCGCCCATTCGGATGCTGGAGCCATGGGTTTCATCATCAACCGGCCGCAGCAGATCACCTTCACGGATATTCTGCTGCATCTGAAGCTGGTGGACAGCAACGACGCCATCATGCTGCCCAACCGCACCCGGGAATTTCCGATCCAGTGCGGCGGCCCGGTCGAATCCGGCCGGGGTTTCGTGCTGCATTCCGATGATTATTTAAGTGAATCGAGCATTCCGGTCAGTGACGACATTTCCTTGACGGCGACGCTGGATATCGTGCGCGCCATTTCCAATGGTCGCGGCCCGCAAAAGGCTACCATGATGCTCGGTTATGCCGGCTGGGGTCCGGGTCAGCTGGAAAACGAGATCGCCAATAATGGATGGCTGAATTGCCCGGCGGCGGAAGAGCTGATTTTCGACCGTGGACTGGACAACAAATACGAGCGGGCGCTTGCGCTTATGGGTGTGGATGCTCGCATGCTTTCTGCGGAAGCCGGCCACGCCTGATTTTTTCCTGATGCTCCTTTTGTCGACTGCTGGAACCAATCCCAATCCCTGACGTTAACAATCCCGAAAGCCGCACAGACAGTACGGCTCAACTAGGGAGCAGTAACATGGGTAGCACATCAGACAAGATCGCCGGTACAGCCAAGGAAGTTGCTGGCAAGGTCAAGAAAAACGTCGGCGAAGCAACCGGCAACAACGAGCTGCGCGCCAAGGGTGCCGCTCAGGAAACCGAAGGCAAGGTACAGAAGAACGTCGGCAAGGCCAAAGATGCGGTCAAGGGTGTCGTTGATCGTATGTAATGTCGCCTGACGGGCTCCCGTGTCTTTGATGCGGTGCTTTGGAGCGCATGTGTTATCGCACATGCGCTCTTGTCGTCTGGAGGCCTGAAGGGCGGGTTTGTTACGCCTTTCACCTTGGTCTCTTATATTCCCCTTCACCCAATTCATCCATCGCAAGGGTTTCATGAATGAAGCTTTTCTCCTGCGCTTCCTGTGGCCAGCCTGTCCACTTCGACAATCGTTTCTGCGTCTCTTGCGGCCATCGTCTGGCCTTCGTGCCGGAGCGCCTTTCCATGGAAGCGCTGGCGCCTGCGGGAGAGCCGAACTGGCAACTTGTTGCCCAGCCGGAAAGACAGGTGCGGTTCTGCGCCAATGAGGTGAACGACATCTGCAACTGGTCTGTGCCGGCGGAAAGCCAGAACGCCTTTTGCCCGGCCTGCAGCCATAACCGTCTCGTGCCAAATATCGCGACGGATGAGGGTATCGAACAATGGCGCGGCATCAGCCAGGCGCAGCGGCATTTGTTCTATTCGATATTGCGTCTCGGCCTGCCGCATCCCAACCGCGATGCCGATCCTGTCGGCGGGCTAGTCTTCGACTTTCTGGTCGACGAGGTCGCACCTGACGGTTCCGTCATTCCCGCCATGACCGGCCACGACGAGGGCCTGATCGCCATTCGCGCGGCAGAGGTGGATGATGCGACGCGCGAGCAGGTGCGCACCAACATGAACGAGCCGTATCGCACCATGCTTGGCCATTTCCGCCATGAGGTTGGGCATTTCATCTGGAACAAGCTGGTTCGTGATGAGAACCGGCTGGAGGCCTGCCGCGCGGTATTTGGCGATGAGCGCGAAGACTATGCCGCGGCCCTACAGCGCAATTACGAGCAGGGGCCGCGCCCCAACTGGCAGGAAACCTTCATAAGCGCCTATGCCTCCGTGCATCCCTGGGAGGATTTTGCCGAGTGTTTCGCGCATTATCTTCACATCGTCGATACGCTGGAAACCGCGCGCGCCTTTGGTGTGGCGATAGACCCCGACGGACATGAGGAAATGGCGGCGGAGGTCACTTTCGATCCCTATAATGCCCGTAGCGCCGCACAACTGGTCAAGGCCTGGATTCCGCTCAGCGTCGCCATCAACTCGATCCAGCGCAGCATGGGGGAGGCGGACCTTTATCCCTTCGTGCTGGCCCCGCCTGTTGTGAGCAAGATGGAATTCATCCACGACCTGCTACACGGCAGGATCGACGCGATGCCTCAACGGCAGATGCAGCAGTCCTCGATGGCGCAGTGAATACGAGACACGAGAAGTCATAGTCAGGAAACGCGTCGTTTCCTTCTCCCGTCATTCCGGCTCAATGCCGGAATGACGGCGGTGGATGGAGTAGCCCTTTACCACCCCATATTCCAATACCTCTTACGAAGCTCGCTTCGTCGGCTGGAACCGCTCCCGCAAAAGCTTCAGCGCCGCATCGCCGGAAACCGGTGTGCCGAACAGGAAGCTCTGGCCGAAATGGCAGTTCATGCGTGAGAGTTCCGCCGCATCCTCAGGCGTTTCAATGCCTTCCGCCACCACCTGCATATCGAGAGCGCGCGCCATGGCGATAACGGAGCGCAGTAGCACGTTGCGCTTGTCGCTGGTATTGGCCACCAGTGCCTTGTCGAGCTTGATCGTGTCGAAGGGGAAGCGGGTGAGATAGGCAAGTGACGAATAGCCGGTGCCGAAATCGTCCATGGCGAGGCTGATGCCCGTTTCCTTCAGCTTGGAAAGCACCAGCCGCGCCTGTTCCGGGTTCTCCATCACCACGGATTCCGTCAGCTCCAGCTTCAGCTGCTGCGGATTACAGCGCGTTCGCGTCAGCATGCCGCGCACGTCGTTATACAATTCGTTATTCAGCAACTGCGCGCTGGAAATATTGACGGAGATGAAGATCGGCATCTTCTCGATGGAATGCTGCCAGTCCATCAGGTCGGTCGCTGCCCTTTCCAGCGCGAACATGCCGAGCGGTTCGATCAGGCCGGAGGCTTCCGCGATGGGGATGAATTCGCTCGGCGGAATGTTGCCGCGTTTGGGGTGTTCCCACCGCATCAGCGCCTCGAAACCGGCCAGCGCGCCATCGTCAAGCTTGACGATGGGCTGATAGGCGAGCGACAGCTCCTTGCGCTCGATGGCGCGGCGAAGATCGCTTTCCATTTGCAGGCGGTCGGTGCCGGACGTGCGGAAAGCGGGACGGAACGGCTCGACGCGGTTTCCGCCAGCGCGCTTGGCGCGGTACATCGCCAGTTCCGCATCGCTCAAGAGACCTGCGGCACTTTCCTGCTGGTCGATCCATGAAACGAGGCCGATGGAGGCGGTGAGGATGATTTCGCGATTGGCGAAATTGATCGGCACCATGATTGCCTTGTTCACCGCATCGGCGAAATCGGCCACCCGCTGCGGATCGCGCTCCGAGGTCAGGATCAGGCCGAATTCATCGCCGCCGAGACGCGCCAGCGTATCCTGCGGTTTCAACAGGCGGCGCAGACGCCGTGTCAGCGCGATGAGGATATTGTCGCCTGCAGCAATGCCAAGCGTATCGTTGACCAGCTTGTAACGGTCGATATCGATCGCCATCACCGTCGGGCGCACGCCGTCGCTTTCAGGAGAGAGGTTGAGGATCGATTGCAGGCGGTCGAGGAAGACCTGCCGGTTTGGTAGCCCGGTCAGATTGTCATTCATCGCATCCTGCAACAGCCGCTCCACCGAGTTCTTCTGCTCGGTGATGTCGGTGATGGTGCCGACGCAGCGGATGATTTCGCCGTTGGAGCCGAGAACCGGGCGGGCGCGGATTTGCAGCCAATGGAAATGTCCGTCTTCAGCGCGAATGCGGAATTCGTGATTGAGGCGGCCCTTGCGATGGTCGAGCAGCACGTCGAGCGTTGCCTTGAACCGGTCGCGATCGTCAGGATGCAGGCGCGGCAGCCAGTTGCGCGCAGCACCATGCATCGTGCCGGGCTCCAGCCCCAGACGGTTGGAAATATCAGGTGTGGTGACGATGCGGTCGCGCGTCACGTCCCAGTCCCACACGGTATCGCCGCTGCCCGTCAGTGCGAGAGATTGCCGTTCGAGATCGGAAAACAGGCCCTGCTGATAGGCGCTGCCAGCAAAGGCATGCTGGATGACTGTGAAGCCGATCAGAAGCACGATCAGCACCAGCCCGCCGCCAAGCGCCGGCTGAACGATGTCGTTGTCCAATTGTCCGGTCACCGTCAGCCAGCTGCCGAACAGCCAGACGAGGATGAGCGCCCAGGACGGAACGAGCAAAATCGCCCGGTCGTAACGGTTGAAGCCAAGATAGATGATGAGTGCGATGCCGGCCGTCGCCGTCAGCGCGAACGAGACGCGCGCGATACCGGAGGCGACCGAAGGATCGTAAATCGCGACGCCGAACAGCAGCGCCAGCCCCACCACCCAGGCAAAGGTCGCATAACCCAGATGCGCGTGCCAGCGGTTGAGATTGAGATAGGTGAACAGGAAGACCACGAAGCTGGAGGCGAGAGCCACTTCGGCGCCCGCCCTCCATATTCGCTGATCGCTGGATGTGACGGTGATGAGTTTTTCAAGGAAGCCGAAATCGACGCAGATATAGGCGAGCACCGCCCAGGCGAGCGCGGCCGACGCCGGCAGAACCGAGGTTCCCTTGACGACGAACAGGATGGTCAGGAGCACGGCCAGCAGGCCGGCAATGCCGAGAACGATGCCGCGATAGAGCGTGAAGGCGTTGATCGTATCCTTGTAGGCTTCCGGTTCCCACAGATAGATCTGCGGCAATTGCGGGGTCGACAGCTCGGCGACGAAGGTGATGACGGAGCCGGGATTGAGCGTGATGCGGAACACGTCGGCATCCGGGCTTGGCTGCCGGTCAAGCGCAAAGCCTTCGCTCGGCGTGATCGCGATGATGCGCTGCGAGCCGAGATCGGGCCAGAAGAGCTTGGAATTCACCAGACGGAAATGCGGTGCGACGATAACGCGCTCCAGCTGCTCTTCCGAGACGTTGGCGAGCGCGAAGACGGCCCAGTCGCCCTGATGGTCGGTGGAGCTGGCACGCACCTCGATACGGCGGCGGATGCCATCCGGACCGGGCGCGGTCGAGACCTGAAAGGCTTCACCCTGATTGGCATAGATATCGGTTGTCGCGGTGAGATCGAGCGCCGTATCGTCACGGGAAATCTTCACCGGCTCGAAGGCGTAGGAAAGAGACGAAAAAAGCAGGAAAAACAGGAAGAACGGCGCAGCCAGTGCAATTGCCGCCAGACGTTTCGACAGGCACGGCGCAGAGTGAGTGTAAGTCATGTATCGTACTTCGTTCCACTGGAGCTTTGCTTGTCGGCAAGAAGGGAAAACATCGTATGATCCCGCCATTGGCCGTTGATTTTCAGATATTCCCGCAAGAGGCCTTCCCGCTGGAACCCGGCATTTTCGAGAAGCCGGATGCTTTTGAAGTTTTCCGGAATACAGGCTGCCTCGATACGGTGCAACTGAAGTCCGTTGAAGATATAGGGTATTACCAATTTTAATGCGGCAGACATATGGCCTTGCGCGGCGTAGCGTTCGCCCACCCAATATCCTATCATGCAGCTTTGTGCAGCACCCCTCCTGATATAACCGATGGTGATGCCGCCAACGAGCAACGTCTCCTTCTCGAACAGCAGAAACGACACTGCGGTGCCGGAGGAAAACTCCTGGCCGTTGCGCACCACACGCGTGCGGAAGGAGCCTTCTGTCAGTTCGTCCGGGCGCCAGGTGGGTTCCCATGGCTGGAGAAACTGACGGCTTTCCGAGCGCAGAACGTGCCACTGCTTGAAATCGCCATAGCGCGGCAGTCTGAGAAGATGGTTGGCGCTGCGCAGTTCCGGGGTGTCGTTATGTCGGGAAAGAAAACGCAGCATTCACCATCCCTGTACGGAAAGAAACCGCAACCCTCAGCCGTTCGCTTTTATCCTTGCGGGCTGCTGCGCGGAAAGCGCGGCAGTAATGTCTGAAAGAGGCGGCAGCTGTTCGAGCGGGCCAATTGCAGACAATGTCGGAACTGTATCGAAAAACAGCCGTCCTGCAAGATCGGTCAGGCGTTCCCGCGTGATGTCGTTCAGGCGCTCCATCATCTCCTCATTGGGGATGGGTCGGCCGTAAAGCATCATCTGCCGTGCCATCTGGCCGGCACGGGCTGCCGGGCTTTCCTGACCCATCAGCAGTTGCGCGCGGATTTGTGCGCGGGCGCGGTCGATTTCTTCCTGATGAATGGTCTGGGAAGATTTGCGCAACTCGTCGACGATGACGGGCATCAGTTCCGGCAGGTCGTTGCCGCCGGTCGCCGCATGCACGCCGAAAATGCCGGTGTCGGAAAAACCCCAATGGAAGGCATAAACGGAATAACAAAGGCCGCGGGACTCTCGCACTTCCTGGAACAGGCGCGATGACATGCCGCCCCCAAGAATATTGGCGAGAATTTGCGAACAGTAGAAATCGCGGGCGTGATAGGCCTTGCCCTCGAAGCCGAGAAGCACCTGCGCGTCCATGAGGTCACGGGTCTCGCGGATTTCCCCGCCGGTATAGATCGCCTTTTCGAGAACCGGCGTGGTGACCGGCAGCTGCGGCAGCGAGGCAAAACGTTCTTCCACCTGCTTCACGAAGCTCTGGTGATCGACAGCACCTGCTGCAACGACGAAGATGCGATCCGTCGTATAGTTGCGGGCGAGATAATGCCTGATCTGGGCGCTGGTGAAGGATTGCACGGTTTCCGGAGTGCCGAGGATCGGGCGGCCGATGGTCTGGTCGCGATAGGCGACGCCGGAAAAATTGTCAAAAATCACATCGTCAGGCGTATCGGTGGCGGCACCGATTTCCTGGAGGATTACGTTTTTCTCCCGCTCCAGCTCGTCTTCGTCGAACAGCGACTCCGTCAGGATGTCTGCAAGAATATCGACGGCGAGCGGAACGTGGTCTTTCAGGACGCGGGCGTAGTATGAAGTTGTTTCCGTCGATGTCGCGGCGTTGACTTCGCCGCCGACATTTTCGATCTCTTCGGCGATCTGCCGGGCGGTACGGCGCGCCGTACCCTTGAAGGCCATATGCTCGAGAAGATGGGCGATGCCGTGCTCGGCAGTCGTCTCGTTGCGGGACCCGGATTTGATCCACACCCCAAGAGCAACGCTTTCGAGATGCGGCATTCTTTCCGTGACAACGGTCAACCCGGACGAAAGCCGGGTCACATTAACTCTCATATCAAGTCTTTCCGCGTCTCTATTTGCCGGCGCGTGCGTGGCTGCCGATGAAGGTTTCCACCGTCTTCAGCTCTGCGTCCAGAATGTCGAAACGCTCCTCCCGGTTCATAATGTCAGCTAGCCATACTGGAAGCGCCGGGTCGATTGCGCAAGCGGATTTTACGGCGGCCGGGAATTTAGCCGGATGGGCAGTGGACAGGACAACCATCGGGCTTGATGCCTTTTCGTGTTTTTCCGCCACAAAAACGCCGGTCGCCGTATGCGGATCGATCAGGTAACCGGTTTTCTCAAGCGTATCGCGGATCGTCGCCGCCACCTGCTTTTCGGTGGCGCGGCCGGCGCGGAAATCCTTCTTGATGAATTTCAGCGCATGCGGCGGGATTTCAAACGCGCCGGATTGCTTGAGGCCATCCATCGATGCCTTTACCGCAGCGGAATCGCGGCCATAGGCTTCAAACAGCAGCCGCTCGAAATTGGACGAGATCTGGATGTCCATCGAGGGCGAGGTGGTGGGGGTGACGCCGCGCATCTCGTAACGGCCGGTCTTCAGCGTGCGCGCCAGAATGTCGTTGTCGTTGGTGGCGATGACAAGCTTGTCGATCGGCAGGCCCATCTTCTTGGCGACGTAACCGGCGAAGATATCACCGAAATTGCCCGTTGGAACTGTGAAGGAAATCTTCCGGTCGGGACCGCCGAGCGACAGGGACGCCGTGAAATAATAGACCACCTGCGCCATGATGCGCGCCCAGTTGATGGAGTTGACGCCCGAAAGCTTGACGCCGTCGCGGAACTTTGCGTCGTTGAACATTTCTTTGACGAGGTTCTGGCAATCGTCGAAATTGCCGTTGATCGCCAGCGCATGCACGTTGGAGGCGGTGGAGGTCGTCATCTGGCGCTGCTGCACCGGAGAGACCTTGCCGTTGGGGAAAAGGATGAAGATGTCGGTGCGCTCGCGCCCGGCAAAGGCGTCGATGGCTGCGCCGCCCGTGTCGCCGGAGGTGGCGCCGACGATGGTGGCGCGCTCGCCGCGCTCAGCCAGCGTATAATCCATCAGGCGGGCGAGAAGCTGCATCGCCACGTCCTTGAAGGCAAGCGTGGTGCCGTGGAAAAGCTCCAGCACGAAGGTGTTCGGCCCGGTCTGCGTCAGGGGTGCTACGGCCGGATGGCGGAACGTCGCATAGGCGTCGTCGATCATCGCCCGGAACTTGTCGGCCGGAATTTCACCGCCGGTGAAACGGTA
Source organism: Rhizobium sp. SJZ105 (assembly GCF_007828365.1). Classification (NCBI taxonomy): domain Bacteria; kingdom Pseudomonadati; phylum Pseudomonadota; class Alphaproteobacteria; order Hyphomicrobiales; family Rhizobiaceae; genus Rhizobium; species Rhizobium sp. SJZ105. The sequence continues at coordinate 1,109,915 of NZ_VIUP01000001.1, read as the reverse complement.
GAGAACCTCAAACGCGATGTCCTGATAGGACTTGCCGCGCAGGTTGCGGATTTCCTTTTTCGACATGGAGGGCCATTCGCGCGGCACGTAAAGCCCGCCATCACGGCCAAGGCCCGCCAGAAGCGCGTCGCAGAAACCAAGCGAAGGGGCCGCACCCCTGGTCGATACATATTTCACGAGATAGTCCCTTGTCGTTTACCGGTCTGTCCGTTGCCGTTACCGGCTCTTTATCAGCAGCATCCCGCCGGAATGAGGCGATTGGCGAGGTAATGAAGGGCTTTTTTGAAAATTCAAGCAAAACCAAACATGCCAATCGATTTTTTCCGGCGTCGCTGCTATAGACCATCGCCAACCTGCGTGAAAGGTCAATAAACAGCGTCTCCGGTTCGGTTCCGGGACAATGGAGAGGGAATTAGAAGAGTGTCAGGGAATTTCTTGCGTTTGTCCGCCGCGATGTCGCTTCTGGCCGTTGTTGCAGGATGCAATTCCTCCAATCCGTCAGATTCGCTTGCCGTCAACCCTCCGGCGGCGCAGGCAAATGCCGTTGCTCCGGTGGTGCAGGCCAACTGCCCGACGGTCACGGTTCTCGATGCCAATGCCGTCCACCGCGTCTATGCCGGTGGCGCAAAGGACGATCCGCAGAAACTCGCCTATCAGGTTTCGCTGTCAGACACGACGCGCTCTTGTACCGCGAACGAAACCACGCTGACGGTAAACGTGCTGGCCCAGGGCCGTCTCGTTCCCGGCCCGATGTCGAAGCCCGGCCGCGTGACCGTACCGATCCGCGTCACCGTTAAGGACGGCGACGGCGAGATTTACGGCGAAACGACCAATTTCGCCATCGACGTTGCTGCAGGCGGTGCCGGCACGCAGTTCATCTTCAACAACGATCATGTCGCCATTCCCAACGGACCGGGCGGCGCACCGAGGTCGGTCAGTGTCTATATCGGTTTTGCCGAGCAGGGCGCAAAGGCCAAGACCAAGCGCCGGTGATTTGACGGGCGAAATGTAAAAACCGGAGGCTGCTTTTGCGGGCTTTCGGGCAGATCGCAAACAAACCATGGCTCATACGCAACGTCATCCTCGGGCCTGTCCCGAGGATCCGAACACGTATCGTGGAATCAAGTCGTTGCAGATGCTCGGGACAGGCCCGAGCATGACGAAGTGGCGTTTGTGACAAAGCCAGAGATTAAAAAGCGCCTTCCCATTCCGCCATCGCTGCAATAACGGCGGGCAGGTCCTGCATGCGTGAAATCACCGTTTCCGCGCCCGCGTCCGTCAACCGGTCGGCATGGCTGGGATAGGTGTGGGATGCGCCGGTGAAGCCGATGACGCGCATGCCGGCTGCCTTTGCACCATGCACGCCGTGCACGGAATCCTCGATTACGACGGCGCGATCCGGTGAAACGCCGAACTGGGCTGCGCCATGCAGGAAGATATCCGGCTTCGGCTTGACGCGGTCGGCTCCGAGATCCTTGGCGGAGTAGATATGTGGCGCGAAATAGGGCTTCAGGCCCACCTTCGTCAGCATCATGTCGAGGCGGTGGCTGGAGGAATTCGAGCAGATGCAGCGTGGTTTCGTCAGGCGCGACAGAGCGAACTTGACGCCCTCGATGATCTTCACGTCGCGTTCCAGCCGCGCGTCGAGCAGCTTTTCCGACTTGTCGAGCAGCGATGCGGAAAACGGGATGCTGGCTTCGCTTTCCACCTGCAGGAGGATGTTCTTCCAGGTCATGCCGGCGAAACGCTCGCCCATTTCCTCGATGGAGATCGGATACCCGGCCTCGGTCAGAAGGCGGGACTCCACCTGTGCGGCGATGATTTCGGAATCGACCAGAACGCCGTCACAGTCGAAAATAATGAGGTCGAAGCCGCTCATGGGCGCTCCCTATATCGGATTTGCCTTGGAAAAAAGTGATGCCCGGGCTTTTAGACCAAGTCCGCGTCAAGCTCAACCGGCTGGCCCGCAAGGGTCGGTCGCGCCCGGCTCATAGCTGGGATTTGGCTTTGCGCGTTTCCTGCGTGCAAAAACCGCTACACAGATCAGCGCCGGATGCGTTATGGGATGTTATGCCCAAGACAGCGAAAACCAGACCCGAAGATACCATTGCCGCACGCATCAGCCGCACACTGGCTGACCGCATCGTGCGCGGTGAGCTGTCGCCGGGTGAACGTTTGAGGCAGGATCACATCGCCGCCGAATTCGGCGCATCGCATGTGCCGGTGCGCGAAGCGTTCCGCAGGCTGGAGGCGCAGGGCTTGGCCGCCAGCATTCCGCGCCGCGGCGTGCGGGTCGCGGATTTCGGCCTCGCCGATGTGCGCGAAGTCGCGGAAATGCGCGCCGCGCTTGAGGTTCTGGCGCTGCGCCACGCCATTCCAAACATGACTTCAGCCATTCTCGACCAGGCGGAGGCCGCCACGCTCGAAGGCGATAGCGCGGTCGACGTGCAGCATTGGGAAGAGGCCAATCGCCGCTTCCACCGCCTCATCACGGCGCCTTGCAACATGCCGCGCCTGATGGAGGCGATCGACGGCCTGCATGCCGCGAGCGCCCGGTTCCTGTTTTCCGCCTGGCGGGCCGGATGGGAGCGCCGCACCGATACCGATCACCGCGCGATCCTCGACGCATTGCGCGGCGGCCGTGCCGAGGAGGCGGTGCGAATTCTCGACGGGCATGTGCAATGGATCGGCCGCAAGGCAATCCGCACCCCTTCAGGCTCGGTGCACGATGCCTTCGCCATCGTCGGATAGGCCGGGAACGATTGGCTGGGCTCGTTTGGACTCCGCCGGAAAAGTCGGTTATCGATATCCGCCCGCGATGACGATCCGCGGTGCGTGAAGGGAGCATGTATGGCTGCTGATACGGCGAAATCACGGAGCGGATTTTTCCTTTGTCCGCCGATCTGTTTCCTTGATCGGAAACGTGCCCTGTGACGGTCCGCCTTCGTCCCCATCACCTTCTCTGCATGCTGACCTATGTGGGGAAGGGATATACCTCCGGTTTTGTCGAAAACTACGACCGTGTCGGCGCTCGGCTGAACGCCGGCGAAGAGGATATCGAGCTGGTCGATGGGCCGGACGATATCTGCGTTGGCCTGTTGTGCGAAAGCCATGCCCACTGTTTCAACGAGGGCGTGGTCCAGAGGGACGAGGCGGCCCGGCTTTCGGTTTCAACGCTTTTGAACGAGACAATTACCGCCGGAAAGCGGCTGCGGGCGACGCCGGAGCTGCTTGAGAAAATGCGTCTGGCCTTTGCCGCCGGAGACATCCGGCAGGCCTGTCGCGGCTGCCAGTGGATTAGGCTGTGCGATCGCATCGCGGCATCAGGATTTACCGGCGTGAAGATTGGCGAGCCGCCGCCGCACCCGGCCGGGCAGCGGCTTACTGCTACTCCGGCACATTCGTCTCGGTTCTCTCGGCGGCCTTGACCGTCGCCTTGATCTCCTTCGGCTCGCGCCCGGATTTCTTGTCGTAGCTCACCTTCACCGAATAATCGCCGGGATGCAGGGTCTCCTGATGCCGGTTGCCATAACGGCCGGAAATTTCCTTTTGCGTACCCTGAAGGTCCTTGGTCGTTTCGACGATGTCGATCCGCTCCGCACCCGGTGCCGTGATTGCCAGAACACCAGCATCGAGGTTGAGGTTGATCTCGGTGCGTTTTCCTGCAGTTACGGTGAAGGGCTGTTCCACCGTGACCTTGCCAAGACGCGCGCGCATCACGAAATCACCGGCAGGCATTTCCATGGTTTTGCCGGTGCCGTAAACGCCGTTGATGGTCTGGCGCGTGCCATCAAGCGTCTCCTTGGCTGAAAGCGCTTCGAAACGGATATCGTCCGTTTCCACAGCCTTGCCACCGTCCGTATAGGCCGCCTTGGCAACGACCACGCCGCTCGGGATGACAAGGTCGTGGCTGATCGTCTCGCCCGCCTTGATGGCAAGCGTTTCCTGCGCACGCGCAGGGCCGATGCTGCCGGTGAGGAGGAGTTCGCCCGCCGGCACGAAGGTCGTGTTCTGCCCGTAGACGCTGTCCTTGAAATCGTCCTTGGTGATTTCGGTTTTCGCCTGGCTTTCCACATCGCCGCCGGGGCTGCGTTTTGGCACCACCGTCAGTTCCGCCGCGTCGAAATTCGCCTTTGGCCTCGTTAGGCTTCCCTCCTTCACCTCGAAGGGTATTTCGCGACGGATGTTGCCCAGCGCTGCCACGCCGACATATTTGCCCGCCGGCAGCTTCGCTTCGAAGGTGGCGTCGTAGGAGCCGCCGGCATTGACGTCGCTGCGCACGCCGGCCCGGTCGGCCTTGTAGAAATCCCACCGCACCCTGTCGCTGTTGCCGAGCGAGGGGCCGCCATCGAACAGCACAGCGTCGGTGACGACGTTGTATAGCGGTGCCGGCTCCTGCGCCCCCAAGCTTGACGGCAGCGCCGCCAGAAGAAGAGCCGCGGAAAAGGCATGCACTGAAAAAGAAGCCACTCGCGTTACGGACGTCATTGCGGATTACCCCCTGAGTTGCCGGTATTGCCAGCACCGACATGCGGAACAGGACAACCCGTTGTGCACAACGTTTTTGCGCCACTTCGGGTTCCCCGCCCGCGCCAGCAAATTGCGCGTGTCGGCCGCAACAGCCATTTATTTCGCATTTTCCGTGACTTGTTCAGGCTTTGATAACCATCTTCGGTAACCATAAGCATCAGTAGAGAGTAAGCGTATGGAGCGAGTACCAATGGCAGCAGTTTTTCCGCTGGCCGATTTTCGGCGTGCCGGTTTTGATCGTGCGGGCGAGAGTGACGCCTGGAAAGACAGCATAATCAAAGGTGATTGTGTCGCTGCCTTGGATGCCCTCCCGAGCCAGTCGGTGGATGCGATTTTCGCCGATCCGCCCTACAACCTCCAGCTTGGCGGTACGCTTCACCGGCCAGATCAGTCGCTGGTTGATGCAGTCGATGACGAGTGGGACCAGTTCTCCTCCTTCGAGGCCTATGATGCCTTCACCCGCGCCTGGCTGCTGGCCTGCCGCCGCGTGCTGAAGCCGAATGGTACCATCTGGGTCATCGGCTCCTACCACAACATCTTCCGTGTCGGCTCCATGCTCCAGAACCTCGATTTCTGGATCCTGAACGATATCGTCTGGCGCAAGACCAATCCCATGCCCAACTTCAAGGGCCGCCGTTTCCAGAACGCCCATGAGACCATGATCTGGGCGAGCCGCGATCCGAAAGCCAAGGGCTATACCTTCAACTACGAAGCGCTGAAGGCCTCCAACGACGACGTTCAGATGCGCTCCGACTGGCTGTTCCCGATTTGCAGCGGCCATGAGCGGCTGAAAGGTGACGACGGCAAGAAGGTGCATCCGACCCAGAAGCCGGAAGCATTGCTGGCACGCATCATCATGGCCTCCACCAAGCCTGGCGACATCGTGCTCGACCCGTTCTTCGGCTCCGGCACCACGGGTGCGGTTGCAAAACGTCTCGGCCGCCACTTCGTTGGTATCGAACGCGAACAGGATTACATCGACGCGGCGTCTGCCCGCATCGCCGCCGTCGAGCCGCTCGGCAAGGCGGAGCTGACCGTTATGACCGGCAAGAGGGCCGAACCGCGTGTTGCCTTCAACACCCTGGTGGAAAGCGGTCTCGTCCGTCCCGGCCAGGTGCTGACCGATGCAAAGCGCCGTTATAGCGCCATTATTCGTGCCGATGGTACGATTGCATCCGGCGGGACTGCCGGCTCCATTCACCGTCTTGGTGCAAAGGTGCAGGGTCTCGACGCATGCAACGGATGGACGTTCTGGCACTTCGAGGATGGCGACCAGCTGAAGCCTATCGATGATCTGAGAACAATCATCCGCAGTGAACTGGCAAAGGCCTGACAGTCTAAAGCCCAAAAGGCTGAAGGCAACGATCCACCGCCCGCCATTGTCAGCATACGTCTCCGTCCGGTTTAGTACCTTCAGTCCCGGATGGAGAACGACCAACGCCCGGCACTTCGGTGTCGGGCGTTGGTATTTTTGAATATCTAAATTTAGCCAGACAAGTTTCGCGCAAGAGAACGGTCATAGTGTCCTACGCAAAGCAATGGTTGTGAAAATCCGGTTCGGAAAGTTCACGAAAACATTGCTGTCCCATGCCGCTTGCGGCAGGACTGGCGCAGGCAGGAGACCGCCATTTCCGCCTGCGCCAATTTTCTTTTTGGATCTGATGGTCTGTCAGACATCCACGCCGTAGGATTGCAGATCCTGCTTCAGCTTTTCCGCTCCGGTAAAATGCACCGCCTGCCAGCCGGCGGCCTTGGCGCCTTCGACATTAACAAGCGTATCGTCAATGAAGATGCTTGCGGCAGGGTCGAGGCCAAATTCCTTCGCGTGCAGCTCGTAGATCGCCACATCCGGTTTCAGCAGCTTCACATCGCCAGAAACCGTCACGCCGCGCGGCAGGGTGAGGAAGGGGAACATCTTCTGCGCTTCGCGGAAGGTATCTGAGGCGAAGTTGGTCAGCATCGTCACGTCGTGACCGTTATCGATCAGGCCGGTCATGATCGCGACGCTGTCGTCATAGGAATGCGAGACCATCTCATGCCAGAACTTGCGGAAGGCGCGGATATGCTCTTCCCGCTCGGGAAACTGCTCCATCAGCAGCGCCTCGGCGTCTTCCCAGCAGCGTCCGCGATCCTGTTCGAGGTTCCAGTCATGGGTGCAGACATTCTCGAAGAACCATTTGCGCTCGTCGGCATCGGGAATGAGGCGGCTATAGGGAATATGCGGATCGTAGTGGATCAGTACCTTGCCGATGTCGAATACGATATGCTCAATCTTGGTCATCGAAACTTCCTGCTTTCATCGAATGCGGATGGAATAGCCTGTGCGATGACTTTTTTCATCACCGTCGGCAAGGCTTGCGCGTCAAGATTTGTAACCGGCTCCCACCATCCGTCATCCGCGCCGGTTTCAAGCCCATCCGGTACCTGTGCCCGATAGACGGTGAGCCGCAGCTCGAAATGGGTGAAGACATGCACGATGACGCCCGCCGCTTGCCAAGACGCGGCAAAAGGCGCGTGGCTCGTGTCGGTGCCGCCATCCACGCGGGCGGTCCATGCTGTTGTCGGCACCTCCGTCATGCCACCGAGAAGGCCGCTTTCTATGCGCCGCCGCAGCAGAATTTCGCCGCTTGCATTCACCGCCACGAAGGCGGCTCCCAGCCGCACCGGTTTTGCTTTTTTCGCGGCCTTGACCGGAAACCGCTCCGGCTCGTCATGGGCAAGCGCCAGACAGCCGCCATTGAACGGACAGAGCGCGCAGGCAGGGCGCTTCGGCGTGCAGATCGTCGCACCGAGATCCATCATCGCCTGCGCAAAATCGCCCGGCCGGTCGGAAGGCGTAAGCTCCGCCACCTTCGCCTTCATGGCGGGTTTCGAGCCGGGCAGGGGTGCATCTATCGCGAAAAGGCGGGAGATGACGCGCTCCACATTACCGTCCATCACCGCCGCCTGCCGGTTGAACGCAATGGCCGCCACGGCAGCAGATGTATAGTCGCCGATGCCGGGCAGCTTCTTCAGGCCCTCTTCGGTATCGGGAAAGACGCCGCCATGCTCTTTCGCCACGGCTTCCGCACATTTTTTCAGGTTGCGGGCGCGGGCGTAATAACCAAGTCCCGCCCACGCAGCCATCACATCCTCAACCGGTGCCGCCGCCAGATCGCTGACATGAGGCCACGTTGCGAGGAACTTCAGAAAATAGGGTTTCACCGCCTGCACCGTCGTCTGCTGCAACATCACTTCGGAAAGCCAGACATGATAGGGATCGGCACGTTTTCCTTGTGCCGCCATGGCCGGCGAGGTGCGCCAAGGCAACTCGCGATGGTGGCGGTCGTACCATGCGAGCAGCATCTGCGCGTGCGATGACGGGGCGGTTTTTTGAAGCATGGTTTGCCGTTTCTCTTCGATTCGGCCTATAGTTGGGCCATTCATGCCGACCTATCAAGAAGCTCCGGACTGTGCGGTCCTGAAACCCGAGTGAAAAATGCGATATCCACGCAAAGGCGTCATCCAGATTGCCGAAATAGCCAATGGCATCATGGATCCCCTCCTGTCGAAACGGGCGGGCATCAACACGGCGCTGCTCGGCTCGTGGGACGAGATCGCCGGCGATGACTTCGCCGATTGCACGCGGCCGGAAAAGATTACCTGGCCGCGTCGCGACGAAGGGCCGGATCGCGGCGGCTACCAGCCGGGCGTGCTGACGATTGCCTGCGAAGGCGCGCGGGCTCTGTTCCTCACCCATGCACAGGGCGAGCTCATCGCCCGCATCAACGGCTTTTTTGGCTTTCCGGCGGTACGCCAGATCAGGATCGTGCAGAAGCCGGTATCGCAGCCCGTTCCCCGCCGGCGAAAGCCGCCGCCGCTGCGCGGTGATGCGGCAAAACGTCTCGACGATATGATGGACGGCATCGAGAGCGAAGCGCTGCGCAAGGCAGTGGAAAGGCTCGGCACGGCGGTGATGCAGAAGAAGAAGCCGCGGGGCGGGACGATTTGATGTCGCGCACGGTCCTTGACTGGTCACAATTCTTTGACAAGAAGAGTTCAAAACCCCGCTTGTGATGAACAGGCCGTCGCTATATCGGAATCAACAGACAATAGAGTCTATTACCAACAGGTGCTTTCATGCATTTTTCCGAACTGACCATTTCCCGTCGCAGCCTTCTCGGCGGCGTTGCACTTGCTGCCCTTGCCACGGCCCTGCCGTTTGCCTTCACGCCGGGCGTTGCCCAGGCGCAGGAATTGCCTGAATCCACCGGTGACGTGGATATGGCTGCGGTGTTGAAGCCCGGTCCGCTGCCGGAAGCGGCGCTCGGCGATGCGAACGCTCCCGTCAAGATCGTCGAATATATGTCGATGACCTGCCCGCATTGCGCCAATTTCCACAACAAGACCTTTGACGAGATCAAGAAGAAATACATCGATACCGGCAAGGCCTATTTCGTCATCCGCGAATTCCCGTTCGATCCGCGTGCCGCCGCTGCCTTCATGCTGGCGCGCTGCGCACCGGAAGGACAGTATTTCCCGTTCGTTTCCATGCTGTTCAAGCAGCAGCAGAGCTGGGCAACAGCCCAGGATGCCCGTGCGGCCCTGCTGCAATTGTCGAAAATGGCCGGTTTCTCACAGGAGTCTTTCGAGGCCTGCTTGACGAACCAGAAGCTTCTGGATGATGTGAACGCAACGATGCAACGCGGTGCGACGGAATTCGGCGTCAACTCCACGCCGACTTTCATCATCAACGGCAAGAAATACGCGGGAGACATGTCGGTTGAAACCATGTCGGCTGTCATCGACAAGCTGCTCTGATCGCCGAACCCTTAAAGGAACGGGCGGCGGATATTTCCGTTCGCCCGTTTTTTATTGCCGTTATTTCAGGCGGAGCGGAGCGGCATGAAGTTCAACAAGCTCCGCGTCGTCGGTTTCAAATCCTTCGTTGAACCCTCGGAATTCATCATTGAGCCGGGTCTGACCGGTGTCGTCGGTCCCAATGGTTGCGGCAAGTCCAATCTGGTCGAAGCGCTTCGCTGGGTGATGGGCGAAAACTCCTACAAGAACATGCGCGCATCCGGCATGGATGACGTCATCTTCTCCGGTTCCGGCAATCGCCCGGCCCGCAACACCGCGGAGGTCGGCCTTTATCTCGACAATTCCGATCGCACCGCGCCCGCCGCCTTCAACGATGCCGATGAAATTCAGGTGACGCGCCGCATCGAGCGCGAAAACGGCTCGGTCTATCGCATCAACGGCAAGGAAGCGCGCGCCAAGGATGTGCAGCTTCTGTTTGCCGATGCCTCCACCGGCGCGCGTTCGCCCTCGATGGTGGGGCAGGGGCGTATCGGCGAACTCATCAATGCCAAGCCGCAGGCCCGCCGCCAGCTTCTGGAAGAGGCGGCCGGCATTTCCGGCCTGCATTCCCGCCGCCATGAAGCGGAGCTTCGCCTGCGTGCTGCGGAGACCAATCTGGAGCGGCTGGAGGATGTGACCGCCCAGCTTGAAAGCCAGATCGAAAGCCTGAAACGCCAGGCGCGGCAGGCCAACCGTTTCAAGATGCTGTCGGCGGATATCCGCGCCCGCGAGGCGACCCTGCTGCATATCCGCTGGGTAGAAGCCAAGGAAGCCGAAGGCGAAGCGGAAAGCGCGCTTAATCAAGCCACGAACATCGTTGCCGAAAAGGCGCAGGCGCAGATGGAGGCGGCCAAACAGCAGGGCATCGCCAGCCTGAAGCTGCCGGAATTGCGCGAGGATGAAGCGCGTGTCGCTGCCGCCCTGCAACGTCTACAGATTGCCCGCACCCAGCTGGATGACGAGGCTAACCGCCTGCTGCGCCGCCGTGATGAGCTGGCGCGCCGTCTATCGCAGCTTGGCGAAGACATCGTTCGCGAAGAACGGCTTGTCTCTGATAACGCCCAGATCCTTGCGCGGCTCGATGAGGAAGAGGCAGACCTTTTCGAAATTCTCGCCGATTCCGGTCGTCATGCCGAAGAGATGCGCGAAGCCTTTGAGGCAGCTGCCGCTAAACTGACTGAAAGCGAAACCGTTTTCACTGCCATCACCGCAGAGCGCGCCGAGGCCGCCGCCGGGCGCCAGCAGCTGGAACGGGCGATCCGCGAGCTTTCCGATCGTAAACTCCGGCTGGAACGCCAGTCGCAGGAGGCATCCTCCGAGATCGATGCCGTCGATGAAAAACTCTCCGGCCTTCCCGATCCTTCGGAGCGCCGCGAGGCGGTCGAGGCAGCCGAGATCGCGGTGGAAGACGCTCTGATCGTGGCGGAGGAAGCCGAAGCCGCCGTTGCCGAGGCGCGTTCCGCCGAAGCGCTGGCGCGCGGCCCGCTGGAAACGGCGAGAAACCGGCTGAACGCTCTGGATACGGAAGCGCGCACCATCACCAAAATCCTGGCGGCCAGTGCTGCCGCCAATGGCAGCTTCACGCCGGTGGCGGAAGAAATGACGGTGGAACGTGGTTTTGAGGCAGCGCTTGGTGCAGCCCTTGGCGACGACCTCGAAAGTGCCCTTGATCCCGCTGCTCCCGCCTATTGGGCCGGCAATGGCGATGGTGCGGGCGATCCTGCTTTGCCGCAGAGCGTCAAGCCGCTTCTGAACTATGCGCAGGCGCCGGACGCATTAAGGCGCGGTCTCGCCCAGATCGGCGTTGCAGCCGACACTGCGGAAGCCTTGCGCCTGATGCCGTCGCTGAAGGCCGGTCAGCGGCTGGTGACGCGCGAGGGCGCGCTGTTTCGCTGGGATGGCCACATCGCCAGCGCTGATGCGCCGGGAGCCGCCGCCCTTCGTCTGGCACAAAAGAACCGGCTCGCCGAAATCGAGACGGAACTGGAAGAGGCCCGTTTCAGTCTGGAGGAGGCCGAAGAACAGCTCTCCATCAGGACCGACGACATCAGAAGCGCCGAGTTGCGGCTTTCGGAAGTGCGCGACAGAAGCCGGCTGGTGACGCGTCATCTTGCCGAGGCACGAGAGGCGCTGACATCAGCCGAACGCGCCTCGGGCGATCTTCTGCGCCGCCGGGATATCGTCTCGGAAGCGCTGAACCAGATCGGCGCGCAGATCGACGAGATCGTCGTTCAGGAAGAAAACGCCCGCATCGAAATGGAAGATGCACCGGATCTTTCCGCCCTTGATCTGCGCCTGCGTGAAAGCCAGCTGGAAGTCGCCACAGACCGTGGCCTGCTGGCAGAAGCGCGCGCCCGCCACGAGGGGGTGAGCCGCGAGGCGGAAAGCCGCCAGCGCCGGCTTCAGGCAATCGCGCAGGAGCGCTCCACCTGGGCATCGCGGGCCGCCAGTGCCGCCGATCACATCGCCACCCTGCGTGAGCGTGAGGAAGAGGCGCGCGAGGAAATCGCCGAACTGGACATTGCGCCGGAAGAGTTCGACGAGAAACGCCGCAACCTCCTGACCGAGCTTCAGAAAACCGAAGACGCCCGCCGCTTGGCCGCGGACCGGCTGGCGGAGGCGGAAAACCTGCAACGCGCCGCCGACCGCGTTGCCACCACCGCCCTTTCCGAACTGGCAGAAGCCCGTGAAAAGCGCGGCCGCGCCGAAGAGCGGCTTGTTTCCGCCCGCGAGAAGCGGCAGGAAACCGAACATCGCATCCGCGAAACGCTGAATACCGAGCCGCATATGGCGTTGCGCCTGACCGGCCTTGGTCCCGACCAGCCGAAGCCCGATATTCGCGATGTCGAGCGCGATCTCGACCGGCTGAAGATCGAGCGTGAGAGGCTGGGCGCCGTCAACCTGCGTGCCGAGGAAGAGCAGGCGGAGCTTTCCGCCAAGCTCGCGGCCCTCATCAAGGAACGCGACGATATCATCGACGCGGTGCGCAAGCTGCGCGCCGGTATCCAGAACCTCAACCGCGAAGGCCGTGAACGGTTGATTGCGGCCTTCGATGTGGTCAATTCGCAGTTCCAGCGGCTTTTCACCCATCTGTTTGGTGGCGGCACGGCGGAATTGCAGCTGATCGAATCCGACGATCCGCTGGAAGCCGGCCTGGAAATTCTCGCCCGTCCTCCGGGCAAGAAGCCGCAGACCATGACGCTGCTTTCCGGCGGTGAACAGGCGCTGACGGCCATGGCGCTGATCTTTGCGGTCTTCCTCACCAATCCCGCACCGATCTGCGTGCTGGACGAGGTGGACGCGCCGCTCGACGACCATAATGTCGAGCGTTACTGCAACCTGATGGACGAAATGGTTGCCTCCACCGAAACGCGTTTCGTCATCATCACCCACAATCCCATCACCATGGCGCGCATGAACCGTCTCTTCGGCGTCACCATGGCCGAACAGGGCGTGTCGCAACTGGTTTCCGTGGATTTGCAGACTGCCGAGCAACTGCGCGAAGCCGTCTGAGTTTCCCGTTCCGGGTCTACCCCTTAAGCCTTGTCCATCGCGAATTTATCTGGCCGCATCACCCATTCGGGTGGGCGACAATGCGCGGCATTTTGCTATGTCTTTTTGAAAGGAATTTGGGCTCTTTCCAGACCCCCCATCCGGTTTCCTGTACCGGATGGAAAGCCTTGCGAGGTCGCTGCCGTGGCCTCGCAAGGCTTTTTTTTTGGTCTTGTGCCTAGCCGTCCGTCGTTCCTCAACCAGTCACAGGAGACCAGCCGACTTGCCGCCCTCTTACGCCGGCACCAACCGCAGCCGCGTGCCCCACGGATCAATCGCTTCCACAACCTTGTTTTCCATCTCCACCAGCACATAACCGGCCGCCCGCAGCCGCATTTTCTGCGCTTCAAGGTCCGTGGGATTTTTGATGGCAAGAGAGAACCAGTCGAGGCCGGTTTCGGTGGCGTTGCGCTCTTTCGCCCCCCGGCTGTTCCATGTGTTGACGGCCAGATGGTGGTGATATCCGCCCGATGACAGGAAGGAGGCATCCGAACGGGCATCCTGCGTCGGTTTGAGACCAACGGCTTCCTCGTAAAAGGCGCGTGCGGTGGCAATCTCGCCGACCCGCAGGTGAATATGCCCGATGCGCATGCCGGAAGGTGCGGCCTCGTAGTCGCTCTTTTTGGTGTCGGTCAGCGTTACGAGATCATCGACGTCGAGCGGTTCGGTCCCCATTTTAACCACGCTGCCGCTCCAGACCCATGTATCCTTCGGCCGGTCGCTGTAAACCTCGATGCCGTTGCCTTCGGGATCGTTGAGATAGACCGCTTCACTGACATTATGGTCGGCAAAGCCCGTGAGCGGCACCTGCCTTAACGCCGCATGTACCAGCCACCGCGCCAGATCCTTGCGGGTTGGCATCAGGTAGGCGATGTGGAACAGACCGGCTGAGGTGGGGCTTTCATAATCCGCCGTTGGCTTGTGAACGAGATCAAGCAGGGGAACGGTGCCGGCGCCGAGCGTCACGCCCCGTGCGTTGCGCGCAACCTCATTCAACCCGAGCACGGAACGGTAATAATCGATCATCGGATCGAGATCGCGCACCCGAAGCGCTGCCTGACTGACATGCATCGGCGTGGTCAGCGCAAAGGGAAGGGCGGTGCCTGCACTTGCTGCGGGTGGGTCGCCTTCTGCTCTAAGAGCACCGGCAAGGGCGGTGGCGGCGCAAGAAATTCCGGCAAATTTCAACGTGTGGCGGCGAGTAAATTGCATGAATAATCTCTTTTTGGGCGATGTGGATGGCTTAGGGAACACTCCGTTTCTGCGCACTACACGAATGCGTCAGTAACGCTGTTATTTTGCTTTTGCGGCAATTCTGGCGCGCAATTCGCCGCAATTATGCTGCACTGCGATGTAAACTGGACGTTGTGGCGTTTCCAACATGCTGCCAATGCTGTAGATGATAGAAAAATGACAACGCTTCTGGGTGGAGAGCGTGGAATGAAAAAGTGGGTTTATACCTTCGGCAACGGTGCTGCCGAAGGCCGGGCAGGTGACGTTGCTATATTGGGCGGCAAGGGTGCAAACCTTGCCGAAATGGCAAGTCTCGGCCTTCCCGTTCCCCCCGGCCTCACCATCATAACCGATGCCTGCGCCCTTTATCACAAGAACGGCCGCGATCTCCCCGAAGAGCTGAAGCTGCAGGTCATGGCCGGCCTTCACGGCATGGAAGCCGTGACCGGCAAGACATTCGGCGGCAGCCAGACGCCGTTGCTGTTGTCGGTCCGATCAGGCGCGCGTGCCTCAATGCCGGGCATGATGGACACGGTGCTCAATCTTGGCCTCAACGACCGCACGGTGCAGGCGCTGGGCCACGATGCGGGCGACGCCCGTTTCGCCTGGGACAGCTATCGCCGCTTCATCCAGATGTATGCCGATGTCGTCATGGGTCTCGACCATGAGCTGTTCGAAGAAATTCTCGAAGACGAGAAAGGCCGGCTCGGCCATGAATACGATACCGATATGTCGGCGGTCGAGTGGCAGCATGTCGTTGCGCTTTACAAGCAACTGATCGAGGACGAGTTGGGAGAGGCTTTCCCGCAGGATTGCCATGTTCAGCTCTGGGGCGCGATCGGTGCAGTCTTTGCCAGCTGGACGAACCATCGCGCCGTAACCTACCGGCACCTGCACAATATTCCCGGCGATTGGGGCACGGCGGTCAACGTCCAGGCCATGGTCTTTGGCAATCTCGGCTCGTCATCGGCAACCGGCGTTGCCTTCACCCGCAATCCCTCCACCGGAGAGGCGGAGCTTTACGGCGAGTTCCTCGTCAATGCTCAAGGCGAAGACGTGGTGGCGGGCATCCGCACGCCGCAATCCATCACCGAGGCCGCGAGGCTGGCGTCGGGTTCCGACAAACCCTCCATGGAAAAGCTGATGCCGGAGGCTTTCGCCGAGTTCATGGTGATCTGCAAACGGCTGGAGACCCACTATCGCGACATGCAGGATCTGGAATTTACCATCGAGCGCGGCAAGCTCTGGATGCTCCAGACCCGTTCCGGCAAGCGCACCACACGCGCCGCCATGAAGATCGCCGTCGATATGGTCGAGGATGGGCTGATTTCGCAGGAGGAAGCCGTCTGCCGCATCGAGCCGTCATCGCTCGACCAATTGCTGCACCCCACCATCGATCCCGGTATTTCCCGGCCCATCATCGGCTCCGGCCTGCCTGCCTCCCCGGGGGCGGCAACCGGCGAGATCGTCTTTACCTCGGAAGAAGCGGTCGCTGCGGAAGCTGAAGGCCGAAGCGTCATTCTGGTCCGCATCGAAACCAGTCCGGAAGATATTCACGGCATGCATGCCGCCGAGGGCATTCTGACCACGCGCGGCGGCATGACCAGCCACGCCGCCGTGGTAGCGCGCGGCATGGGCATTCCCTGTGTTACCGGTGCGGGTTCGATGCGCGTCGATATGCGCAACAAGGTGCTGATCGGCGTTGGCTGCATGCTGAAACGCGGCGATGTCATCACCATCGACGGCTCTTCCGGCCGGGTGATGAAAGGTGAAGTGCCGATGACGCAGCCTGAACTGTCAGGTGACTTCGGCAAGCTGATGCAATGGGCCGATAATCTGCGCCGTATGACAGTGCGCACCAATGCTGATACACCGGCCGATGCCCGCGCCGCGCGTGCCTTCGGTGCAGAAGGCATAGGTCTTTGCCGCACCGAACATATGTTCTTCGAAGGCGACCGCATTCATGTGATGCGCGAGATGATTCTCGCCGAAAGCGAAAAGGGCAGGCGGGCAGCGCTTGACCGGCTTTT
Source organism: Rhizobium sp. SJZ105 (assembly GCF_007828365.1). Taxonomy (NCBI): domain Bacteria; kingdom Pseudomonadati; phylum Pseudomonadota; class Alphaproteobacteria; order Hyphomicrobiales; family Rhizobiaceae; genus Rhizobium; species Rhizobium sp. SJZ105. The sequence goes on along the minus strand of NZ_VIUP01000001.1, from coordinate 1,093,731 downwards.
GCCGATGCAGCGTTCGGATTTCACCGAGCTTTTCCAGATCATGCACGGCCTGCCGGTAACGATCCGCCTGCTTGATCCGCCGCTGCACGAATTCCTGCCGAAGAGCGATGGCGAGATCGTAGAGGTCGCCGCCGCCATGGGCATGCCGCAGACCGTATTCCGCCAGCGGCTGGATGCGCTGCACGAATTCAACCCCATGCTCGGCCATCGCGGCTGCCGGCTTGCAATTTCCTATCCCGAAATTGCCGAAATGCAGGCGCGCGCCATTTTTGAGGCTGCGGTTGCGGCGGCGCGCATCACCGGTGCGCCTGTCGTGCCTGAGATCATGGTGCCGCTGGTCGGCCTCCGGTCCGAACTCGATTACGTCAAGGCCGTCATCGACACTGTGGCCGCCGAGGTGGCGGAAGAGACCGGCATGACGCTCGAATATCTGACCGGCACCATGATCGAGTTGCCGCGTGCGGCGCTGCGCGCGCATGTGATTGCGGAAGCTGCTGAGTTCTTCTCCTTCGGCACCAACGATCTGACGCAGACAACCTTCGGCATTTCCCGTGACGACGCGGCACGTTTCATCAATACCTATCAGCGCAAGGGCATTATTGAACGCGACCCGTTCATCTCGCTCGATTTCGACGGTGTGGGAGAACTGATCCGCATTGCCGCCGAGCGCGGCCGCCAGACGCGTCCGGAGCTGAAACTCGGCATCTGCGGCGAACATGGCGGCGATCCGGCCTCGATCCATTTCTGCGAGGATGCGGATCTCGACTACGTGTCCTGCTCGCCCTTCCGCGTGCCCATCGCGCGTCTTGCCGCCGCGCAGGCGACACTTGCCGCAAGGGCAAGGCAGGGTGAAACCGCCAGCAATGTCGCCTTCATTCCGGTCAGGGGTTTGGTTGGACGATGATCCGCCGCTCCACCACCACCGGACGATAGAACATGTCGCGGTTCATCTGCGCCTGCCAGGCGCGGTTGTCGGCGCGACGATCCATTTCCAGATCGAGAAGGCAACCCGCCATGGGGTCGGTGCCGGGGCGGAAACCATAACCCCGGCATGTCGCCTCATCCCGCGCCCGGCGCTCTTCCGGCGTCAGCGTCTGGCAGGCGGTGAGCGCCAGTAGAGCGGCGAGCGAACCTAAGACGATGGAAACGCGCATTTTGTTTCTCCCTAGAACATGACAGCCGGGCGGCACTTTTATTGCCGCGATTGATACGCCTGATTCATGATCGGGAAAAGCGGGTGAAGACTGGAAAGTTGCATCGTCTATTGCCTGATGCCGCAATCTTCTTTTCACGCCAGGGATGTCCGCGGCCGCCACCCGTTCTTGTTTTGCATTATTACTCTGAGCAGCCGTCCAGTATCGTGCCCCTGCTATCTTCAAGCGAGGCGTTGCTGCCTTTCGTGCGCAAAGTGTAGCTATAGTTCGGGTCTATTGCGTTATAAACCGCTCCGGACGCCGATATTGTTTCCGCCATAGGTATCATTTCTTCCATCTGCTGCAGGATCGCGAAGCTTTTTCCATCGGCGCCGTTGACGTAAACTACACGTAGGACTTCGTTGTTGGCGCACGAATAGGACACGGAATCAACAGTTGTTCCCGCTGCTGCGGTCAAATTAGGGAATGCAATGAAGGAGAAAATACTCAGGAGAATTATAGACGATTTTTTCATATTTTTTCTCGGTGCAATTTTGTTTCCCATAATTATATTATGATAATTGCAGTTAAAATTGATGATTCGCAAATTTATACTTCAATATTTTTGGGATTATTGTCAATGTGGGCGTCGCTAAAGTGATAGCGACGCCCATCATGGAGATATGAAGGTACCACCCCGGCGGCACCACTTTCAGTCGTTCTTTGTTCAGGCAGGAACCGCGTCGTGGTCATCGAGCGCCTCGATGTCCTTGGCGTTGTTATAGACTGCCTCGTCCAGAATGCCTTCACGTTTGGAGACGATGGTGGGTACCAGCGCCTGACCGGCGACGTTAACGGCCGTGCGGCCCATGTCGAGGATCGGGTCGATGGCGAGCAGCAGGCCAACACCTTCGAGCGGGAGACCGAGCGTGGAGAGCGTCAGCGTCAGCATCACCACGGCACCCGTCAGGCCCGCCGTTGCGGCCGAGCCAAGCACCGAGACGAACACGATCAGCACATAGTCCTGAATGCCGAGCGGCACCTGGAAGAACTGGGCGATGAAGATCGCTGAAATCGCCGGATAGATGGCGGCGCATCCGTCCATCTTGGTGGTGGCGCCGAGCGGCACGGCGAAGGCGGCATATTCGCGCGGAACGCCGAGGCTCTTTTCCGTCACGGTTTCGGTGACGGGCAGGGTGCCGATAGAGGAGCGCGACACGAAGGCGAGCTGGATTGCCGGCCATGCGCCTGCAAAGAAGCGCGATGGCTTCAGGCCATGGGCGAGAAGCAGCGCCGGATAGACCACGAAGAGAACCAGGGCCAGACCGATATAAACGGCCGCCGCGTACCAGCCAAGCTGCGAAAGCGTCGTCCAGCCATATTGGTCAACGGCGCGACCGAGCAGGCCGATGGTGCCAATGGGCGTGAGGCGGATGACCCACCACAGGATCTTGCGCACGATGGCAAGCAGCGACTGGTTGAAGGCAAGGAACGGCTCCGCCGCCTTGCCCGCTTTCAGCGCCGCGACACCAAAAGCAATCGACACCACGAGCAGCTGCAACACGTTGAAGTTCAGCGAGGTGCTGGCGGAACCGTTATTGACCTTGGTCGAGGCCTCGAGGCCGAACACGTTGGCCGGCACGAGACCCTTCAGGAAGTCGAGCCAGGAACCGGTGGAGGAGGGGGCTGCCGCTGCCGTATTGGCAATCGCGGTGTTCACGCCCGGCTGAATGACGAGGCCAAGGACGATGCCGATGACCACGGCGATCAGCGCCGTGATGGCGAACCACAGAAGCGTCTGCCAGACGAGCTTTGCCGCATTGGAGAGGTTCTTGAGATTGGCGATGGAGGCGACGATGGCCGTGAAAATCAGCGGCGGCACCAGCGCGCGCAGCAGCTGCACGAAAATGCTGCCGATGGTCTGAAACGTCACGGAAAGCCAGTTCGGGCTGCCGGCGGCATCAGGACCGATATTGCGCGCAACGAGCCCGAGCAGCAGGCCGATGACCATGGCGATCAGAACCTGAAAGCCGAAGTTGCGATAAAAGGGTTTTGGCCCGGATGAGCGGGCTGGCGTCGTTGCCTGTGACATGGCTTGTCTCTTTTTTATGCAAGAAAACGAGGATAATGCACTTTTTACACGCATTCTCGAAGGAAGGGACGAAGAATACGCCGATTTCTTCAGCAAATAAGGGATGAGCTTGCGTATTTGTTGCACTGCCGATGCATTATTCTCTTAAAGGGAGATAATGCGGAAAAATATTCCGTTCTATCGTGGACGTGGCCTTTCACGCGCTCAAAACGATGTAGGCTGAGGCCGTTGCGTCCCACTCCGTCACCCCGGACCAGATCCGGGGTCCATTGCGATCAAGTTCTTGATCTCGGCAGGCTTCTTTCACCATGCAGACGCGCCGTGGCTGGATGCCGGATCAAGTCCGGCGCGACAAAGGTGGGTTTACGCACTTTACCCGCAGATCAGACCCGTCCTTGTTTTCCTAACCGCAAATCCGGTCTATGACATCATATGCAGGTGATTCCCTTGCCAGATTTCGGGTGCAACGCTTTTACGCCAATGCGATCTAACGGATATCCGCTTCCATGACTGTGCGTTTTGTCCGGCCTTTTTCAGTTGCAGCCTATCTTTCCCGCTATCTCGGTATGGCGGCGCTGGCGCTTTTTCTTGTCGCCGCCGGCATCCACCGTTTCGGACCGTTGACGACGCCCGATCTCGTCGGCCTGCTGATGATAGCCGCTGGAATCGCTCTGGTGGCGATGCTTCTGGCGTTGGTTGGTCTTGAACGGCTATGGACCACGGGTGCGCGCGGCGGCCTTTCTGCGCTTGCCGCGCTGCTGTTGTCGGCGTTGCCGCTCGGCGTCGTCGGTTACGGCGCATTTCTGTACTGGCAGCAGCCAAAGATTTACGACATCTCCACCGATCTTGCCGATGCGCCGGAATGGCTGGTGCCGCCCGTTGCCAATCAGCAATGGCTGTCAAGACCGGCCACTGTTGCAAAAGCCGACCGGGACGCGCAGGCGGTGGCCTATGCGAGCCTTGCCGGACGCCGTTATGAAGGTGCGATAGACCGCATCTACACCGCCGCCAAAAAAATGGCCGCCGCCCAGAGCATCCGCATCACCCATACCAAGGGCGTCATCGGCACGGTGGAGCCGCCCTCCGTCGGCGTTCCCGAACAGGACAAGTCGCAGCCCACCGAGGAAGCGCCGGTAGAGGACCTGCCCTCCATCGTGCCGGTTCCCATGGCACGGCCGGTCGAGGCACCGCAGCCCACCTTCTTTAACGGCAGCGGCGTGGTGCTGATGCAGGGCGAAAAGCGCACGCGCATATGGGGCCTGCGTTTCGACATCCTCATCCGCCTGAAAGAAGAGGCGGAAACCACGATCGTCGATGTGCGCGTTGCCTCCCGGTACGGCCCGCACGATCTTGGCATGGGAGCAGCAATCGCAGAAGCCTATCTCGATGCGCTGGATGCGGAAATGCAGGGCCTGAACGACAATTGAGGCTTAGTTTCCTTCTTCGTCATTCCGGCTCAATGCCGGAACGACGGGAAAATGCGACGGTGGTTGAAATGTTTGAACCGGATATGATGACGCCGATCTGAGCGTTACGCCCACACGCTAGCCTCACGCCGGAAAATATTCCCCCAGCAACGAAGGCGCACCCTCGGTCCGCACCTCGCCCTTTTCGATCAGGTCTTCGATATGGGCCAGTACGGAAAGTGCCGCAGCCCCGTGCAGGCGTTTGTCGGTGCTGGCATAGATCACCTTCACCATATCGGCGATCCGCCGGTCGCCTTCCCGGATGCGCTTCAGAACCGCCCGTTCCCGCATGCGGCGGTGGGCGCGAAGCCCGCGCATGAAGGCTGCGGGATCGTTGACCGGGCCGCCATGGCCGGGCAGGAACAGCCGGTCGTCGCGGGCGAGCAGGCGCTCCAGCGAGGCCATGTAATCGCTCATCGACCCATCAGGCGGTGCGACGATGGTGGTGGCCCAGGCCATGACGTGATCGGCGGAAAAGACGATGCCGCTGCCTTCCACTGCGAAAGCGGCGTGGTTGGCGGTGTGCCCCGGCGTGTGCAGCGCCGTCAGCGCCCAGCCGTCGCCGGAAAGGCTCTGCCCGTCGCCAAGTGCCACATCCGGCACGAAAGCCGTATCGGAACTTTCGGCAAAGGGATTGGTCTCACCCACATGCAGTGGCCGGGCGGCGCGGTGCGGGCCTTCCGCAACCGTGATAGCGCCGGTCGCCTGCCGCAGCCGCTGCGCAAGCGGCGAGTGGTCGCGATGTGTGTGGCTGACGAAGATATGGGTGACCTCGCGTCCATCAAGCGCCGCCATCAGCGCCTGAAAATGCGCCTCATCCTCCGGGCCGGGATCGATGACGGCAACGGACCGGTCGCCGACGATATAGGAGTTGGTGCCATGGAAGGTAAACGCGGAAGGATTGTTGACGGTGATGCGCTGGATGAGCGGGGCAACGGGAACCGCCTCGCCATAGGCCGGCCTGAAATCGAGATCGAATGCCGGGTCCGCCATCAAGACCTCCTGAAATATGCCATGCCACGCAGAGCCGCAGCCTCAGCCGCGCAATCGCCAAGCCCTAACATGCCATGTCAGGCACGGCATCCAAAAAGCTTGGATTTTGTGAAAAAATAAGCCGTCAGGTCATTGCCGCGTCGGGCAGGCTTTGCTAATCAGGCCCGGTTCAGGCAGCGGCGTTTCGCCCAAGCTGCCCTGTTGGGGCGTCGCCAAGCGGTAAGGCACCGGTTTTTGGTACCGGCATTCCCAGGTTCGAATCCTGGCGCCCCAGCCATCATCTTATTTATCAATAAAATAAGTTACTTAGTGAATATTAGGATAAGCTAAGTGTTATGGCCTCGTGGCCAGTCCATATGGCCTTTTGAGTCGCCCAAAGACACGCTAGATTGTGACTGAAATTTGCGAGTCGGGGGCAATTGAAGTGGACATCATGGGCGCACTGGGTTTAGCCAGCCAGACAATTAAAATCGCAAGAGACTTACGAGACATCGAAAGGGACTTGGACTCGGCGGGTTTCAAAGCTCAGATGGCCGAGCTTTATGGAAATCTTGCAGACATAAAAATGGCTTTGAGCGATGCAAAAGAAGACCTCCACGAAAAAGATGCGGAAATTAAAAAGCTTCAGGCAGAGATAAAGTCTCTAAAATCTGGTGAAACCTGTCCCCTTTGCCAAAGCGGACAACTAAAGGTAACTTCGGTCGTAAATGATCCAACTTTTGGAATATTTGGACACAAGCAGCATACCCTTACGTGCCAAAATGAGGCTTGCGGTCATCGTGAAACCCGAAAAGTCGTCCCGCCTGAGCGTTAATTAGGCGCTCGGGATTGCTCTTTTTCTCTATTGCTAGCCGCCATAGCGCGGGTTCTGAGCATCTCAATCCGCTTTTTGAGGTCGAGTTTTGAAATTGCCGTGGTTAGAGATATTTAAAAGAAAAAGAGCGGAGTCACCGCCGGTAGTGTTGCCGCCTCTCGAAGGGACGGATGACAACGCCTTTTATCAAATTACAGATGATAGCGGAAACGTCTTGGATGATGCGACGCGAATGGTCGTGCCGCTGTTTTCGTATCCAACAAAGCCCGGCGATCCAGTGAGGATGCTTGGAACCGGCTTTTTCATAGCCCCACGGTTGATTGCTACAGCAAAGCACGTTGTCGATGAGGTTCTGGATCGAACTGCACCAGACGGGCTTGTAAGGCAAAAATCTGCGTTGATGACGATGGTGCGACGTTCCAATAGCTCTGCGTTTGAAGAGCGGCGAATTCACATTGTGAGCACCGTCGATGGGTGTGACGTAGCCGTACGCCAAGTTGACGCGGGTTCAAGATGTGAAAAATGCGCTCCCCTCAGAATATCGAAAGCCGAAGTAGGAGAAACGGTTTTTACTTTCGCGTTTCCCAACACAGAAATCGTTGATCGCGATGGGAAGCATGTGCTTGTGACGAATCCTGCATTCTATCGCGGCGAGGTCGTTGAGTATTATCCGGAAGGGCGCGACAAATATCTGCTTTCTTGGCCGTTGTATCACGTAGACTTCCACATGCACCCCGGCGCTAGCGGCGGCCCGGTGTTCGACCGGTCAGGCTTCGTGATCGGCATAAACTGCGCTAGTATGGAACCAGAGCGAAGCATAGCTTATGTCACTGACATAGAAAACGTGAAGCACGCGGTGGTCTCCAACGTTACATACGGGAACAAACCTCCCATGAATATGACCATTGGAGAGATGATAAAGAATAGTTACATCGATCCATTCCCGCAACTCAAAGGTAAAGCTGTGTTTAAGCACGTCAACAAAATCAACCTGTTGTAGATCCTCGGGACAAGCCGGAGGATGAAGGAGGAATGACTGGCCAAGTTTGTTCCCAACAAAAAACGCCGCGTCTTCAACAAGGCGCGACGTTTTTATTTTTCAAGGCTGGAAGTTTCGCCTTAAAGCGCGATATCGGGAACCTTCTTCACCGGCGCGCCAGCAGGTGCCGCTCCCGCGCCCTTCAGCGCGCCAAGATCGATCTGCGGCGGGGTCGGCAATTGCAGGTGCTCGGCCGTATAAGCCCATTCCTGCTGCACTTTTTCCGGGTCGTCATTGAGCTTGGTGCCGTAGCTCGGAACGATCTGGCGGATCTTGGCCTGCCATTCCGGTGTCGCCACCTTGTCCTTGAAGACCTTTTCCAGAACGCTCAGCATGATCGGTGCGGCCGTGGAGGCGCCAGGGGAGGCGCCGAGCAGACCGGCGATGCTGCCATCCTGCGCGGCGACGATTTCCGTGCCGAGCCTGAGTACACCGCCCTTTTCCTCGTCGCGCTTGATGATCTGCACGCGCTGGCCCGCCTGCCACAGACGCCATTCGCCCTGTTTCGCGTTCGGGAAATACTCCTTCAACGCGGCAAAGCGGTCGTCGTCCGACATCATCAACTGGCCGGCGAGATATTCCACCAGCGGATATTCATCGATGCCAACGCGCACCATCGGCCAGGCATTGCTTGTCGTGACGGAGGAGACGAGATCGAAATAGGAACCTTCCTTCAGGAACTTGGTGGAGAAGGTGGCGAAAGGTCCAAACAGGATGACGCGCTTGCCACCAAGCACGCGGGTATCGAGGTGTGGAACCGACATGGGCGGCGAGCCGACCGAGGCCTTGCCGTAGGCCTTGGCCAGATGCTGCATCGTCACGTCAGGATTGTCGTTGATCAGGAACGAGCCACCGACCGGGAAACCGGCGTAATTGTCGCCTTCCGGAATACCGGACATTTGCAACAGATGCAGCGCACCGCCGCCGGCGCCGATGAACACGAATTTCGCATCCACGGTCTGCTCAGCATCGGTCTTCAGGTTGCTATAGGTCACGCGCCAGCTGCCATCGGCATTGCGCTGGATATCGGAAACCTCGCTGTTGACCTGCAGGTCGAAATTCCGGTCGCTTTGCAGATGCGAAACGAACTGGCGGGTGATCTCGCCGAATTCCATGTCGGTGCCGAGCGGCGACCAGGTCGCGCCGATCTTCTGGGAAGGATCGCGCCCTTCCATCATCAGCGGCACCCATTTCTTAAGCTGCTCGGGGTCGCTGGAATATTCCATGCCCGCAAAAAGCGGGCTTGCCTTCAGCGCCTCGTAGCGCTTTTCGAGATAGGCGATGTTCTCATCGCCCCAGACGAAGCTCATATGCGGCGTGTGGTTGATGAAGGAGCGCGGGTTCTTCAAAACGCCGTTACGCACCTGCCATGCCCAGAACTGCCGGGAAATCTGGAAGGATTCGTTGATGTTGACGGCTTGGCTGATCTTGATGTTGCCATTGTCGTCTTCCGGCGTGTAGTTCAGTTCGGCAAGCGCGGAATGGCCGGTGCCGGCATTGTTCCAGCCGTTGGAGCTTTCAAGCGCCACGCCGTCCAGCCGCTCGAGCATCTGCATCGACCAGGTTGGCTCCAGTTCACGCAGCCACACGCCGAGCGTCGCGCTCATGATGCCGCCACCGATCAGAAGCACGTCGACCTTCTTGGTAGCCGTATTGGCGAGAAGCGAGGATGTCGGCAGCGCTGTCGCTGCAAGCCCTGCGAGCGCAGTGCCGAGAACCTGTCTGCGGTTCATTGGAAGCGCATGGGAGGGAAGCGCGTCTGAGGAAAGATCAGTGAGCTGGGATTTGTCTTGATCGATGGGAGTCACGGCCATACCTGATTCTTGTTTTGTGTTAAAAACACTCCTCCCAGCCGCCCCGTTACAGCAAAGCCGAAACAGGCACAACCCTGACTTATTCACTCCAGTTCAAGCGCTTTTGCGGTGATTTTGCCGGGACATAAGGTCGCATTGGCAGTTTTTGCCATTTTGCGGATTGTCATTTTTGTGGTCGCGAGGATTAGATGGTGCTTTCAAACGGTTGAAAGTGTCTCAAGCGCGAATATCGCGAAAACGCCGTCAATTCGGCGTTTGCCGCGCTTGGCGGATCAGGTCGCGCTGGTCCGTGTGAAAAAAATTCAGAAAAAATGAGAATAATCGCAAAAAAGTGAAAAGGCCCGCCGGTTAGGGCAGGCCTTGGCTCGTTTCGTCTGCTGGACGAAAACTCAGTTTGCGGCGAGGAATTCCGCGCAATAGCTCGGGCCGTTGACGCCGGGGCGGTCGGAAACCGTGCGTACCGAAGTGATCGTGTAGTCGCTGGAGACGGTGAGCTGAACCGTGCAGGAGAGCGAGGCGGTGCGGGCGGGCGAAATCTGGCGACCCTTCTTGCCGTCCTTGCCTTCTTCGAACTTGGCCGGAATGGTGGCCTTCTTGTAACCGCCGCGCCAGTTATAGATGGTCGAGCTGCCGGTTTCCGTGTCGCTCAGCGGCGGGCCGAATTTTGCAAAGAAAATACCTGCGGACTGACCGACCCACCGCGTTTCAACGGGGCTCTTCTGGGTGAAGGAAGGGGCAGAGCCCGTCGATGTCGTGCAGGCGGAGAGCGCAATGGCGAGCCCTGCGAGCGTTACGCTGCGAAATAGCATGGTGAAATGTCCTTTGTGCCGTGTCCGGCTTCCCGCCGGTCATTACGTTCCCCTAGCAGATTTGGCGGCGACGGGCAGGGGAGCTGTGCCGCTTGACGAAAATTTCCTGCCACAATTGCTTTTTTGTAACGTTTTCCCACACGCCGCCCGGTGCGGCAGGCACTTGGCGACCGCCCTTGGCAGCGCGTTGAAAACTTGTCACAAAAAATGCAATATGCCGCTTGTCGAATGCTGGAGGCTGGTCTATAGAAGCGCCGCTGGTCACGGAGTGTAGCGCAGTCTGGTAGCGCACGTCGTTCGGGACGACGGGGTCGGAGGTTCGAATCCTCTCACTCCGACCAGCTTAAGCCCAATATTTCCCGGGGCTTTCAAATGATCCCAACACTTCTGAAGATCCTTGGATCAAGGCATCGTACCGAGACCTGACGGTTTAAAACCCGACGGGTAAACGCATTCGGCGTCCGCGGCTGCAAATCACGACTTTGGTGATTGCACTGAAGGTCAATTTCTCTTCCTCACCAACGGGAGAATGAGCAAAACGCAAACAAGAGCCGTCGGCCAGAAGTCGGTTAAACCATCCCAGGACCAATTCCAGAAGTAATAACCCTCCAGATGGGGAGGAGGCATTTCTACGGACACCTCGTAGTCCCGCTTTTCCCGGCCATGAAAGTGACCGGCGGCGAAGGCCAGCCCGATTATCCACGCCATTCGCCAGCTAACGAGCACGCGAAACAGAACGGCAACAATCGCCGCCATGATGACGGCCTCTAGAATGTGCCCCGCCCAATCCCAATGGTCTTGAATGTAGGTCCAGTCGATCATCGGTAGCGGTAATCACCGCGCCAGTCGCGACGATCACGCCAATCCCTCCGGTCGCGCCAGTCGCGACGGTCATAGTCACGGTAGTGGCGATCGCGTTCATAGGTGCGGTAGTACACGCCCGTCGTATAATATCCGCCGCTACGGTAGCCCCGATCATCGACACAGCCGCTTAGGATGCCCACCGAAACCAGGCAGATCGCTGCAGTCAGAATTTTCATAATCTTCATCTCCCAATGACGGACACTAACGTGCGCTGAACCACGCAGTTCCATTGCTGAGAGAGTGAGGTGTCGGTCATTAACCGTGCCTGAACACAGCGCCATGACGCTGGCCATCTTCTGGGCTCGACAAAGCGTCGAAAACTTGATGCGTTTGACGTTATCGACTGCGATGAACCCGTCGTCAGCGCAGTCGCAGGGAACGCAACCGCGCCTCAACCGTTATCCCACCACAACAACGATGGAGGATAACATGCTAAAAGGTATTGCACTGTGGGCGATGGGTGTTCCGATTTTTGTGATCATCCTGCTTTACATGTTCGTGTTTTAAACGAGGCCTGATCCAAAGGCTTTCAAACAAAAAAGGCGACCGCTTGGACGGTCGCCTTTTTGTTGTGTGCGCGTGTCTTTCAGTCCAGATCGCTGATCAGCCGTGAGGCTGTCGCGCCATCCGTGCGGCGGATGTCGATCTCGTCGCGGTGCTTGGCCAGCAGTTCGCTTGCCAGAAGCTTCTCGGCCAGATGGGCGGGCAGGGAGAGAATGACGCGGTCACCCTGTTCTTCCGTCGCGCCAACGCTGCGTTTGCCGGCAATCATGCCACCCGCCACCGTGTTGTTGGTGTCGGGGTCGATCAGGATGAAGGAGCCGGTTGCCCGGTTCTGCTCATAGGCATCGAAGATCGCCGTCTCGTCGAAGGAGAGCCGCACCTTGCCGATGGCGTTCATCGGCAGCGATGTCTCGTGCGCCTGCCATTCGCCTTCTTTCAGGTTGAGCTGGCTGACCGGCTGCACGCTGACGCGCTGGCGGCGGCTGCCGCTTTTCAGCCAGTAACGTTTGCCGGCCTCGATGCCACCTGGCTGCAACGCCACGATCTGCGCGTCGAAGGCAAGCCCTGTCTGCGGTTGTGCCTCGATGGACACGATCATGTCGCCGCGCGAGACGTCCACCTGACGGTCGAGAACGAGCGTGACCGCGTCACCAGCAACGGCGGCGTTACGCACCAGATCGAAAGTGACGATCTGCTTGACATTCGCGACCATGCCCGACGGCAGCACGACAACGCTGTCGCCCGGCTTGACCGAGCCGCCGGCAACCGTGCCCTGATAACCGCGGAAACTTTCGCCGGGGCGCGACACGCGCTGTACGGGGAAGCGGAAACCACCCGATTGCGCCGAGCGCACCGTGGCAAGCTCCAGCGTTTCGACCAGTGTCGGGCCTTCATACCAGGGCATGGAGGCCTTGCCTGATAGCACGACGTTTTCGCCCTTCAGCGCCGACATTGGAATGGCTGTGATCTGCTTGATGCCGAGGTCGGAGGCGAAATCGCGGAATTCGTGGGCGATCAGTTCAAAACCTGCCTTGTCGTAATTCGTCAGGTCGATCTTGTTGATGGCCAGCACGAATTGCCGGATGCCCATCAGCGCCGCGATGGTGGCGTGTCGGCGTGTCTGTTCCAGAATGCCGGTGCGCGCATCGACCAAAAGCACGGCGAGATCGGCCGTGGAAGCGCCGGTCGCCATGTTACGGGTATATTGCTCATGGCCGGGCGTGTCGGCCACGATGAAGGCGCGCCGGTCGGTCGAGAAATAGCGATAAGCGACGTCGATGGTGATGCCCTGTTCGCGCTCTGCCTGCAACCCGTCGAGCAGCAGCGCGAAATCGGGCAGGCCGAGATCGTTCTGCTTGCCGCTATCGCGGTGCAGGGTGGCGGCCTGATCTTCCTTGACGGCCTTGGTGTCCCACAGTAGACGGCCGATCAGGGTCGATTTGCCATCATCGACGCTGCCGCAGGTAATGAGACGAAGCGGGCGCGTATCACGCGTCGCCTTCGAATGTTCGGCAAAGGGCAGAATGGTGGCCGTGGAGGCGGTGTTGGTAGCAGCGGCGGTCATCAGAAATAGCCCTCGCGCTTCTTCTTCTCCATCGAGCCGGACTGGTCTCGATCGATGGCGCGGCCCTGCCGCTCGGAAACAGTGGCGATTTCCAGCTCGGCGATGACCTCCTGAAGCGTCGCCGCCTCGGAGTGGATCGCGCCGGTCAGCGGGAAGCAGCCGAGCGTGCGGAAGCGGATCGAGCCGTGCTGGATCTCTTCGCCGGGCAGCAGCTCCAGCCGCTCGTCTTCGGCAAGGATCATCATGCCGTCACGCTCGATATAGGGGCGCTCGGCAGCGTAATAGAGCGGCACCAGCGGAATGTTTTCCGCCTCGATGTAACGCCAGATATCGACTTCGGTCCAGTTGGAGAGCGGGAAGGCGCGCACGCTTTCGCCCTTGCGGACCATGCCGTTATAGATGTTCCACAGCTCAGGGCGCTGGTTGCGTGGGTCCCATTTATGGTCCGGCGTGCGGAAGGAATAGATGCGCTCCTTGGCGCGGCTTGCTTCCTCGTCGCGGCGCGCACCGCCGAAGGCGGCATCGAACTGACCGGCGTCCAGCGCCTGGCGCAGCGCTTCCGTCTTCATGATGTCGGTGTAGAGCGCCGAACCGTGGGTGAAGGGCGTCACGTTTTCGCTCGCGCCGCGCGGGTTTGTGTAGGAGATGAGATCGAGGTCATATTCCTTGACGATCTTGTCGCGGAATTCGATCATTTCCTTGAATTTCCAGCCCGTATTGACGTGCAGCAGCGGGAAGGGCACGCGGCCTGGGAAGAATGCCTTGCGCGCCAAATGCAGCAGCACGGATGAATCCTTGCCGATGGAATAGAGCATCACGGGATTGTCGAATTCGGCGGCGACTTCGCGGAAGATATGAATGGCTTCGTTTTCAAGCGCCTTCAGATGCGGATCGAGCGGCGGCTTGGATGCGACAGTATTCTTGCTGTCCGTCTCGTGGACTGCGTTGGACATTTTAAACTCCGGAACTGGTCTGAATGATTATCGTTGTGGGATGGCGGAAATGGCGGACGTCTGGTCCGCACCGGCGACGTGAAGACCGCATTCGCGCTTCTCGTCGTTTTCCCACCACCATCGTCCGGCGCGCTCAGGCTCGCCGGGCTTGATAGCGCGTGTACACGGCTCGCAGCCGATGGAGGGGTAACCACGCGCATGCAACGGATTGACGGGAATGTTTTCAGAAGCGACATAGGCCTTGATCTGGTCGATGTCCCAGTCCGCCAAGGCATTGACCTTGATCATATTACGCTCAGCGTCGAATTCGGCGAAAGGTGTGGTCGCACGATTGCCCGACTGGCCGCGGCGGAGCCCGGTGATCCAGAAGGTGGCACCTTCCAGCGCCTTGCCGAGCGGAATCAGCTTTCTGACATGACAACAGGCGTGACGGGCCTCGATGCTTTCGTAAAAACCGTTGAGGCCGTATTTTTCGGCATAGGCGTCGATATCGTCCTGTTCGGGCCGGAAGCGACGGATGTCGATGCCGAAGCGTTCCTCGGTTTCCTCGATAAGATCGACGGTTTCCTTGAAGAGCCGGCCGGTTTCCAGCGTCACGACGTCGATCGGCAACCGGTGGGTGCCGATGGCCGCCGTGATCACCTGATCCTCGATGCCGAGGCTGGTGGTGAAGACCGCACGGCCGCCAAGACCGGCGATAAAGGAAAGTCGTCCCGCAAGATCGAGCCCGGCAAGCGTGGCGTCGAGGGAAGCGGTATCGGCAGAGGCATTTGCTGAATTGATCGTCATTGTCACGTCCGGGATTTCCATGGCCGATTATTGTTGAAATCGGGCCTCTGGAACAGAAATGACAGTCTTTGTGCGCTGCACTTCAGAGCAAAAATGCCTCACGCGCACGATCTATGAGCAAAAGATGCCCGTTCACCTTCTTTGCAGCTTGGATTTGAATTGTGACAACTTCTGCGCTAAGCCGGAATTGCCGGGTATCCGGGCTTGTGTTCTACTGGTTTCACGATGATTTCGCAGAAGGCAAAATATGCGCTGAGGGCGCTTCTTTCGCTGGCAAAGGCCGACGGCGGCTGTCCTGTGCAAATTTCCGATATTGCCCGCGAACAGGCCATTCCGAAAAAATTCCTTGAACAGATCCTTCTCGAAATGAAGAAGGAACGCATCGTCGAAAGCAGGCGCGGCAAGCAGGGCGGTTATTTGCTGGCGCGCCCGGCTGCCGATATCACCTTCGGCGAGGTGCTGCGCCTCATCGACGGGCCGCTCGCTCCCTTGCCCTGCCTGTCGCAGACCGCCTATCGCCGGTGCGAGGATTGCGATGGCGAAAAGCAGTGCGAAATACGCCACGTCTTCGCCCGCGTGGCCGATGCCACCCGCAATATCCTTTTCAACACCACCGTTGCGGATGCCGTTGCAGGCGTGGAAGTGCCCGAACTTTTGACGGCCTGACGAAAAAATCGTCTAAAACCCCTGAATATTTTTCGCCGTAACGCCAAAAAATCGTCAAAAATGTGAAACGGTTTTGCATTCAGCAAAGTTTTACACGACGCTTGTTGCGCCTTTCGCCTATGCTGCGCTGTATTTGTTGCCCGTGGAAACGCTCTCGGGAAACACTTTTTCGATCGTATTCGGCCTCATTGACCAACTCTACCGGTCCAGTAGAGTTAAGCCATCTTCATCAGGAGGGAATACCGATGTCCAAGCTTCTGTCCGGTTTGAGCGTTTTCGCTCTCGGTCTATCGCTGGCTCTGGGAGGTGTCGGCTCGGCTGCCGCGCAGACCAAGCTGCTTAACGTGTCCTATGATCCGACCCGCGAACTCTACAAGGATTTCAACGAAGCCTTCGCCAAGAAGTGGAAGGCCGATACCGGTGAGGATGTCACGATCCAGCAGTCGCATGGCGGCTCCGGCAAGCAGGCTCGCTCGGTCATCGACGGTCTGGAAGCCGATGTGGTGACGCTGGCGCTGCAGAGCGATATCGATGCCATCGTCCAGAATTCCGGCAAGATCAACAAGGACTGGCGCGGCCGCCTGCCGCATAATTCCTCGCCCTACACCTCCACCATCGTGTTCCTCGTCCGCAAGGGCAACCCGAAGGGGATCCATAACTGGGGCGATCTGGTAAAGGGCGACGTGCAGATCGTTACCCCGAACCCCAAGACATCAGGTGGCGCACGCTGGAATTACCTTGCCGCCTGGGCATGGGCGAATGAAGAGTTCAAGGGCGATCAGGACAAGATCAAGGCCTATGTCGGCGAACTCTACAAGCGCGCTCCGGTGCTCGATACCGGTGCCCGCGGCTCCACGGTCACATTTGCGCAGCGCCAGATCGGCGACGTGCTGCTGGCCTGGGAAAACGAAGCCTATCTGGCCGGTCAGGAATTCGGCGCGGATGCCTTCGACATCATTGTGCCGCCGATCTCGATCCTCGCCGAGCCGCCGGTCGCCGTGGTTGACGCGAACGTCGACGCCAAGGGCACCCGCAAGGCGGCGGAAGCCTATCTGCAATATCTCTATTCCGACGAAGGTCAGAACATTGCGGCGAAGCACTTCTATCGTCCTTCGAACCCCGCAGTTGTCTCCAAGGATCTGCTGAAGCAGCTGCCCGACATCAAGCTCGTCACCATCGACGATCCGCAGTTTGGCGGTTGGGCCAAGGCGCAGCCTGAACATTTCGGTGACGGCGGCATCTTCGACCAGATTTACAAGCCCGCCAAGTAAGCGGATGATGGGCTGAAGACAAATCCGCCCACCCCGCTTAAGGGAACTTGAAAAACGACAAATCGATCGACCGGACACCGTGCCGGTCGATCCTTTATAACAAGGCCGGGGAACACCGGCTCCCAGAAAGCATTTCCAGGAAAAGTGGACCCCGGTTTTCTGTCCGGAAATGTGCCAAACTAAAGATTATCCGGAGCGTTGATGAGCAATAATACATCCGGAAACAGGTGGAAGTGGCGTCAATCGAGCGTGATACCCGGCTTCGGCCTGACGTTCGGTTACACGGTCGTCTATCTGTTTCTCATCATTCTTATTCCGCTCGGCGGCCTCGTCTGGTCCACGGCGAAACTTGGTTTTGCAGATTTTATTGCGATCGCTGTCGATAGCCGTACACTGAATGCACTGCGCGTCAGTTTCGGCACCGCCTTCATCGCCGCACTGGTGAACGCTGTTTTTGGCGTCATCGTCGCATGGGTTCTCACGCGGTATCGTTTTCCCGGCCGGCGTTTCGTTGATGCCATCGTGGATCTGCCCTTTGCCCTGCCGACGGCGGTTGCCGGCATCGCGCTCACCACGCTTTATGCCAATCGCGGCTGGGTCGGCTCGCTGTTCGAACCCTTCGGCATCAAGATCGCGTTTACGCCGACCGGTATCGTCATCGCGCTGATCTTCATCGGCCTGCCATTCGTGGTCCGCACCGTGCAGCCGGTCATGGAAGAAATAGACCGGCAGGTGGAGGAGGTGGCGGCAACGCTCGGCGCCAACCGTTTCCAGACCATCAGCCGGGTGCTGCTGCCAAGCCTCACGCCCGCCATCCTGACGGGCTTCGCACTCGCCTTCGCGCGTGGTATCGGAGAGTACGGCTCGGTCATCTTCATCGCCGGCAATATTCCTTACGTCTCGGAAATCGCACCGCTCCTCATCGTCATCCGGCTGGAGGAGTTCAATTATGCGGGCGCGACGGCCATCGCCACCATCATGCTGATCATTTCCTTCGCCATGCTGTTCCTCATCAATCTCATCCAGGCCTGGAGCCGCAAGAGGTACGGTTATGTCTGATGCTTCCCGCACCTCGTCCCGACCGTTCCGCGATCCCGCCAGCGAGAGCCTGCCTGCCCGGCTGGTGCTGATTGCTATTGCCTTCCTGTTCCTTGCGGCTTTCCTCGTGCTGCCGCTGGTATCGGTGTTCTTCGAGGCATTTCGCAAAGGCGCCGATGCCTTCTGGGAAGCGATCGTCGAGCCGGATGCACTCTCCGCCATCCGTCTGACACTGCTTGTCGCCGCCATTTCGGTGCCGCTCAACCTTATCTTCGGTGTCGCCGCCGCCTGGGCGATCGCGAAATTCGAGTTCAAGGGCAAGGCATTCCTGATAACGCTGATCGACCTGCCGTTCTCGATCTCGCCGGTCATATCGGGTCTGGTCTATGTCATCCTGTTCTCTTCGCACAGCGTGCTCGGGCCATGGCTGAAGAGTTATGGCATCGAAATCCTCTTTGCTGTTCCGGGCATCGTGCTAGCCACCATCTTCGTCACCTTTCCCTTCGTCGCGCGTGAACTGATCCCGCTGATGCAGGAGCAGGGCAATGGCGATGAGGAGGCGGCGATCTCGCTTGGCGCAACCGGCTGGCAGACCTTCTGGTATGTCACGCTGCCGAATATCAAATGGGGACTGCTGTACGGGGTGCTGCTCTGCAACGCCCGCGCCATGGGCGAGTTCGGCGCCGTCTCTGTCGTATCAGGCCATATTCGCGGCGAGACCAACACCATGCCGCTGCATGTCGAGATACTCTATAATGAGTACAATATCGGTGCGGCCTTCGCGGTGGCGACGCTGCTGGCCGGTCTGGCGCTCGTGACGCTCGTTCTCAAAACCATTCTCGAAATACGCTTTGGCGCGGGCAACGCAGCCGGCAAGCATTGAAAGGCATATTCATGGAAGTGAAAGTTTCCGGCATCACCAAGCAGTTTGATCGCTTTCCGGCGCTGAACGACGTGTCGCTCGACATTCGTTCCGGCGAGCTGATCGCGCTGCTCGGTCCCTCCGGTTCCGGCAAGACGACGCTGCTGCGCCTCATCGCCGGCCTGGAGCAGCCGACCCAAGGCCGCATCTTCTTCGGCGATGAGGATGCCTCGCACCGCTCGGTGCAGGAGCGCAATGTCGGTTTTGTGTTTCAGCACTACGCCCTGTTCCGCCATATGACGGTTGCCGACAACATAGCCTTCGGCCTGAAGGTGCGCCCTTCCGCCTCCCGCCCGCCGAAAGCGGAAATCCGCAGGCGAGTTTCGGAGCTTCTGGACATGGTGCATCTGACCGGCCTCGAAAAGCGTTACCCCACCCAGCTTTCCGGCGGCCAGCGTCAGCGCGTGGCACTTGCCCGCGCAGTTGCCATCGAGCCGAAGGTGCTGCTGCTCGATGAACCCTTCGGCGCACTCGATGCCAAGGTGCGCAAGGAACTGCGTCGCTGGCTGCGCGAATTCCACGACCGCACGGGCCACACCACCGTCTTCGTTACCCACGATCAGGAAGAAGCACTGGAACTGGCCGACCGCGTCGTCGTCATGAGCCAGGGCAAGATCGAACAGGTCGGCACGGCGGATGACGTCTACGACACGCCCAATTCCCCGTTCGTCTTCTCCTTCATCGGCGAATCCTCCAGCCTGCCGGTGACGATCCGCGACGGCCAGGTGGTGTTTCAGGGCGAGAGCATCGGCGTCGCCGAAAGTGGCGCAGGTGAGGGCGAGCTGTTCTTCCGTCCGGAAGATGTGGTGCTGACCGACGAGAAAAACGCGCTTTACGGCAAGGTTACCACCTGTCGCCGCCTCGCCGGCACCCGCATCGCCGAAATCGACATCGCCAATAACGGCCATGACCCCTATCACCTCGAAATCGAGGTGCCCCTCAACGCCGCCGTGGCGGTAGGTGCCGAACTGCGGTTTCGCCCGACCCGGTGGAAGGTGTTTGGCAAGAGGTAGGGGAGATGCGGCTGCGATTGGCAGCTGGCGGTTCCCCGTCATACTGGCCTTGAGCCGGTATCCATTCAGCCCAAACACTTGGTCTGGCTGGATCTCTGTGACAAGCACAGAGATGAGGGAACCGGGTAAACGCGCCGATCACCCCACAAACGGAAAAGGGTCGCCAGAGGCGACCCTTCCATGAGCTTGGTCCTGTTTACAGACCCGGGACTGTTTCTCAACGTTCCGAAGGCAAGAGGTTTTTACGCCGAGGGCTGCCCCGTCGAAAACCCACCCTTTCCATTGCCTGCACCAGAGACCGAAATCTCATTAGACATTGGATCACCTCCTTCCGATACGTTGAACATAACTAGAAGGTAGTACGATTCGTCATTAATGCAAGAGGTCTGATCAGGACACTCGCATCACGATCTTGCCGATATGATTGCTGGTTTCCATCAGCCGGTGGGCCTCCACAACTTCGTCCAGCGTGAAGACCTTGTTGATGACAGGCGCAACCTTGCCGCTTTCGATGAGCGGCCAGACCTGTTCGATAAGCTCATCACGGATGGCGCGTTTCTCGTCAGCGGTACGTGGCCGCATGGTGGAGCCGGTGACGGTCAGGCGTTTGACCATGATTGGCCGCAGATCGACCTTTTCAGCCACGGCGCCGCCCAGAAAGGCGATGATGGACAGACAGCCATCCTTGGCGAGTGCGGCAATGTTCTTTTCGAAATAGGCCGCACCGATCATGTCGAGAACCACATCGACACCCTTGCCATCGGTTTCGGCCTTGATGACGGCGGTGAAATCCTCGTCGCGGTAATTGATGGCCCGTTTGGCACCAAGCTTGACGCAGGCCTCGCATTTTTCCGCAGAACCCGCCGTCGCATAGACATCAGCGCCGAAGGCTTTGGCGAGCTGGATGGCGGTTGTGCCGATACCGCTGGTGCCGCCGTGGATGAGCACGCTTTCGCCTTCGGTCAGGCCCGCCATCTGGAAGAGGTTGGCCCAGACGGTGAAGAAGGTTTCCGGCAGCGCGGCGGCCTTGACGGCGTCGTACCCCTTGGGGAAGGGCAGGGCCTGCCCGGCCGGTACGGTGCAATATTGCGCATAACCGCCGCCATTGGCGAGCGCGCAGACCTTGTCGCCAGGTTTGAATTCGCTGACGCCTTCGCCGAGCGCCACCACTTCTCCGGCAATTTCGAGGCCGAGGATCGGGCTTGCGTCCTTCGGTGGCGGATAGGTGCCCTGCCTCTGCGCGACATCGGGGCGGTTGACGCCGGCCGCCTCGACCCTCACCAGGATTTCGCCTCTGGCGGGGGTTGGCAAAGGTGCTTGCGAAAGCTGCATCACCTCCGGGCAACCATGGGAGGAAAGGTCGATGAAGCGCATTTTTTCGGGCAGGGTCACATTTTCGGGCATGGCCAGGGGCAATTCCTCATTTGTCGGCGTTACCTGAAGATTTAGGACAGATGTACCGCTTAGGGAAGGAGGCCCTTTGTCGCTGATGTCATTTTGTCTCCCCGAACACCCGGATGACGAGGCCGCCTTCGTTTTCTTTCGCGGCTGTCTTGATGCCGGCGATCTCGCTTCCGATGCGCTCGGGATTGGCGATGATCAAACCTTTTGGCAATGTGAGAACGCCGATGGAGCAACGCAGCAGGGCAAAATCCCGCTCATTGCCGCGACGGTCCAGCCCGACCATGCGACCGGCCTGACGGTCCTCTGGCGAGTAGAGTTCGGCCACTTCACCGTGAAAATCGCTGAGCAGCCGCTCGAGGATTTCCGTCAGTTCCTCCACCGCCCAGTCACGCACGCCGACGAAGAAGTCGTCGCCGCCGATATGGCCGAGAAAGCAGTCGCCGGCGAAAAAGTAGCGACGCATCAGTGCGGAAAACAGGGTGATGGCGTGGTCGCCGGCATTGAAGCCGTATTTATCGTTGAAGGGTTTGAAATTGTCGAAATCGCAATAGCAGAAGAAACGGGTCTCATCGCCATCGCCGCAGCTGTCGGCTATGAAGCCGCCGATGGCGCGGTTGCCCGGTAGCGCCGTCAGCGGGTTCTGGTCCTGCGCCATCTTGAGCTGTTTTTCATTGATGACCTTGATGAGCGATGCGGCTGAGACGATGCCGGCGTAACGCATGTTTTCGGTCAGGATGATGCAGGCGCTGCCGCCCATGCTGGCGAACATGTTCATCAGTTGATCGGCATCGGCGTCGAGACCCACGATCGGCGCAGGATCGACAAAGTGGGAAATGGTGCGCTCGTAGATCTTGTTCTTGAGGAGATCGCGCCCGAAAGGCCGGTAGATGTATTCCTTGAGGTGATATTCGTTGATGACGCCGCGCGGTTCGCCATTGGCGTTGAGCACCGGGAAAAAAGCCTGCTGCGGGTTTCTGCGGAACAATTCGAAGACGCTGTCGACGCTGTCATGCTCATAGACGGTGGGAAGACGCTCTATTTCGCGACGGATGAGGATTTCGTCCAGCGACTGGCTGTTGCGCCGCGCCACGCCCACGCGGTTGAGGTGCGGAAAGCTCTCGGGAAGCTCGCTGGTGAAAACCGTCGGCCTGGCGATCAGCCAGCCCTGCACCAGATCGACGCCATATTCGCGGCAGGTGAGAAATTCCGCTTCGGTTTCGATGCCTTCCGCAATGACCCGGACGCCGAGAACATGAGCGATGTTGACGATGTTGCGCACGAGATGCTGCTTGCGCGGAAGATGATCGACACCGCTGATGAAATGCCGGTCGATCTTCAGGTAATCAAGCGGATAGTCGCATAAAAGCTTCATCTCGCCGTGACCGGCGCCGAAATCGTCGATCGCCAGCTTGAAACCTTCCTTGCGCATGCGGGCGATCAGCGCCTTGAACTCCGGCACGCTGGTATTGTCGAAACGTTCGGAAAGTTCAAAGCAGATGGAGGAGGCCGGAATGCCCGCCCGCGCCAGATGGCCAACGAGCTTGTCAAGAATGGCGTCCCCGTGCGGGATAAGCCTTACATCGAGATTGAGGAACAGGGTGGTGGTGGAAAAATCCGCCAGGGTGGAGAATTTAGCGAGCGCCCGGCTTGCCAGCATCTGCTCGAAGGCCTTCAGCTCGCCATCCTCGGCAGCCTGGTCGAGAAGCGCGAGCGGATTGGAAAACCCAAGCCGGTCATGGCCGCGCATCAGTGATTCATATCCGAAAATCGTGCCCGTCGTCGCCTCGACGATCGGCTGAAACGCGGTTTCAAGCACAAGCTTCGCCATGGGAAACATGTGCCCGGAGGCAAACCGCCTTATGACATCGTTCTCCAGCGTTACGGCCGGCATTTCTGTTCTCCGCTATTGCCAGTTCCCGTTGGTGGCATGACAAGTCAAATGCACACACGGGAACTTGTCTCTTTTCAGCAGACAATCGCAGATTACAGGTCAACAAAAGCTTTCACGACTGTGAAGCTTTAATGAAGGTTTTGTCACGGGCCCCTCAATAGCCAGGGGTATCCGGCAGGCCCTCAGGCCCGGCGCACATGGCCGGTGTGAGCGGCGTAAAGTTCCGCAACATTCAGGCGTTCGCGATCCGCCTCGACAGGTGCTGCAGCCTCTGTATCTGCGCCGGTTGCGGCAGCAGAGGCCGCCCATAGTCTCAGCGCGGCCCTTACGACCTCGCTGCCGGATGCGTAGGCGCCGCTATTCACGGCCTCGCGCATTCTTGCTGCCTGTTCCGGGGAAATCGATACTGTCACCATTGGCATGATATCACTCCCTTGTTCAACCGTTGCGAAGGCATCTCCGGTCCGTGTCGGGACCTGATGGGGATCGCGGTCTTGCGGGCGTTTTTTCAGTTTTCGTCTGGCGCCGCTTCCAGCGAAATTTGTATCACTCTGCATATTAGCACGAAACGTGTTCCATTCCCAATTTGCAGTATATCACGGTTTAGTTTTTCCCCTGTGAGCGGCTCCTCAGCATGGGAGCGGCTAGTCTTATCCGGCCTTGCCCGGTTTTCTTTGATCCATGGCAAATCAGCGACATGAAATGGCGCGTTTTTTATTGATTGATTGATCAATCAAGAATATTTTGCCCGCCATCAAGGAGACCCTTATGCCCAAGATCGGAATGGAGCCTTTGCGCCGCAAGGCGCTTGTGGATGCGGCGTTACGCACCATAGGCCACCATGGTTCGCTGAATGTGACAATGTCGGATATTGCCCGGGAAGCGGGCGTATCGCCGGCGCTTGCGCATCATTATTTCGGCAGCAAGCAGCAGCTTCTTCTGGAAACCATCCGCAGCCTGCTGCGGGATCTGAGGCGCGATGCGGTGGCGGCGCTGACCCGCGCCAATGGCCCGCGCGAACGGCTGAGCGCCATCGTTCACGTCTCTTTCCAGAGCGACCAGTTCACGCCCGAGACGGTGGCGGCATGGCTTGCCTTTTATGTGGAGGCGCAGCGCTCGGAAGAAACCCGCCGCCTGCTGGTGCTCTATTCCCGTCGCCTGCGCTCGAACCTCATGGCAAGCCTAAACCGGCTATGCCCGCCCGATGACGCCGCGCGGATTGCGGAAGGTGCGGCAGCCCTTATCGACGGGCTGTATATCAGGCACAGCCTGCGTTCGGCCCCGCTTGGGCTCGCCTCCGCGCCGGCCCTTGTCGAAGACTATTTCGACTTGCAGCTCAAACCATATCCTGATGGACAGCGCCCGAAGCCGTCCGTCCGCATTCTCTAGGAGTATTCGACATGACTATCGCGACGTCTCTCAGGGCGCAGCCCAAAGCCTCGCATTTCATTGACGGCGACTATGTCGAAGACAATGCCGGCACGCTTTTCGAAAGCGTCTTTCCGGCCACCGGCGAAGTCATTGCAAGGCTGCATGCGGCAACGCCCGCGATTGTCGAGCGCGCCATTGCATCGGCCAAACGCGCCCAGAAGGAATGGGCGGCAATGAGCCCCATGGCGCGCGGGCGTATATTGAAACGCGCCGCCGATATCATGCGTGAACGCAACGAGGCGCTCTCCTTGCTCGAGACGCTGGATACCGGCAAGCCGATCCAGGAAACCATTGTCGCCGATCCGACCTCAGGTGCCGATGCCTTCGAATTTTTCGGCGGTATCGCGCCTTCCGCGCTGAACGGCAACTACATCCCGCTCGGCGGCGATTTCGCCTATACCAAGCGCGTGCCGCTCGGCGTCTGTGTCGGCATCGGCGCATGGAACTATCCACAGCAGATCGCCTGCTGGAAGGCGGCCCCGGCGCTCGTTGCCGGCAACGCCATGGTCTTCAAGCCATCGGAAAACACCCCGCTCGGCGCTTTGAAGATCGCCGAAATCCTGATCGAGGCAGGGCTGCCCAAGGGCCTGTTCAACGTCATTCAGGGTGATCGCGATACCGGCCCGCTTCTGGTCAACCACCCGGATGTCGCCAAGGTCTCGCTCACCGGCTCGGTGCCCACCGGTCGCAAGGTGGCCGCCGCCGCCGCCGGGCATCTCAAGCATGTGACGATGGAACTCGGTGGAAAATCGCCGCTGATCGTGTTTGACGATGCCGATATCGAAAGCGCTGTGGGCGGGGCGATGCTCGGCAATTTCTATTCTTCCGGTCAGGTCTGCTCCAACGGTACCCGCGTTTTCGTGCAGAAAAAGGCAAAGGACCGCTTCCTCGAAAACCTGAAGCGCCGCACTGAGGCGATGATCCTCGGCGACCCCCTGGATTACGCCACCCATCTCGGCCCGCTGGTCTCCAAAGCCCAGCAGGAAAAGGTGCTTGGCTATATCGAAAAGGGCAAGGCGGAGGGTGCGACGCTAGTAACCGGCGGCGGCATTCCCAACAATGTTGCAGGCGAGGGCGCCTATGTGCAGCCGACCGTGTTTGCCGATGTGACCGATGACATGACCATCGCGCGCGAGGAAATCTTCGGCCCGGTCATGTGCGTGCTGGATTTCGATGATGAGGATGAGGTTCTGGCCCGCGCCAACGCCACCGAATTCGGCCTTGCCGGCGGCGTCTTCACCGCCGATCTGGCCCGCGCTCATCGCGTGGTCGACCAGCTGGAGGCGGGCACGCTGTGGATCAATACCTACAATCTCTGCCCGGTGGAAATCCCATTCGGCGGCTCCAAGCAGTCTGGTTTCGGGCGCGAGAATTCGGCGGCGGCGCTGGAGCATTATAGCGAGCTGAAGACGGTTTATGTGAGCACGGGCAAGGTGGACGCGCCTTATTGAGATTTGGTGGGGGGACCCCACCCTCAGCCCGTCAATCGGAACCAACGCTCATTGAAGAGAGAGCAAATCATGCACGCAGATTACGTCATCGTCGGTTCCGGTTCCGCAGGCTCCGCCATCGCCTATCGCCTGTCGGAAGACGGCCGTTATTCGGTGATTGTCATTGAGGCTGGCGGCTCGGATTTCGGGCCTTTCATCCAGATGCCGGCCGCACTCGCCTGGCCGATGAGTATGAAGCGCTACAATTGGGGCTATCTCTCCGAACCCGAACCGAACCTCGACAATCGCCGCATCACCGCCCCACGCGGCAAGGTCATCGGCGGTTCGTCCTCCATTAACGGCCTTGTTTACGTGCGCGGCCATGCCGAGGATTTCAACCGCTGGGAGGAATTGGGCGCGCATGGCTGGGCCTATGCGGATGTGCTGCCTTATTTCAAGCGCATGGAACACAGCCATGGCGGCGAAGAGGGGTGGCGCGGCACGGATGGGCCGCTGCATGTTCAGCGCGGGCCGGTCAGCAATCCGCTGTTCCACGCCTTCATTCAGGCTGGTGCGCAGGCAGGCTTCGAGCTGACAGACGACTATAACGGCTCCAAACAGGAAGGTTTCGGCCTGATGGAGCAGACCATCCATAATGGCCGCCGCTGGTCCGCCGCCAATGCCTACCTGAAGCCGGCGCTGAAGCGCGGTAATGTCACGCTGGTCAATGGCTTCGCCCGCAAGGTCGTCATCGAGAACGGCCGTGCCGTCGGCGTCGAAATCGAGCGCAGGGGCGGGGTGGAAACCATCAGGGCCGATCGTGAGGTCATCGTCTCGGCATCGTCTTTTAATTCACCGAAATTGCTGATGCTTTCGGGCATCGGGCCTGCCGCTCATCTGAAGGACATGGGCATAGAGGTTAAGGCGGATCGGCCGGGTGTCGGCGCAAACCTTCAGGACCATATGGAGTTTTATTTCCAGCAGGTCTCCACCAAGCCGGTGTCGCTTTACTCCTGGCTACCCTGGTTCTGGCAGGGGGTCGCGGGTGCGCAATGGCTGCTGTCGAAAGGCGGGTTAGGGGCCTCCAACCAGTTCGAGGCCTGCGCCTTCCTGCGTTCAGCGCCCGGCCTGAAACAGCCTGACATCCAGTACCATTTCCTGCCCGTCGCCATCTCCTATGATGGCAAGGCGGCTGCGAAAAGCCATGGTTTTCAGGCACATGTCGGCTACAACCTGTCGAAGTCGCGCGGCAATGTCACGCTGCGTTCCGCCGATCCGCATGACGACCCGGTCATCCGCTTCAACTATATGAGCCACCCGGAAGACTGGGAAAAATTCCGCCATTGCGTGCGCCTCACGCGCGAGATTTTCGGCCAGAAAGCCTTCGACGATTTTCGCGGGCCGGAAATCCAGCCGGGCGAAAAGGTGGAGACGGACGAACAGATCGACGCCTTCCTGCGCGAACATCTGGAAAGCGCCTATCACCCCTGCGGCACCTGCCGGATGGGCGACAGGAACGACCCCATGGCCGTCGTTGATCCCGAATGCCGGGTGATCGGCGTGGAGGGGCTGCGGGTCGCCGACAGCTCGATCTTCCCGCACGTGACCTACGGCAACCTGAACGGTCCCTCGATCATGACGGGCGAAAAGGCGGCGGACCACATCCTTGGCAAAACCCCGCTGCCGCGCTCCAATCAGGAGCCGTGGGTAAACCCGCGCGCGGCTGTCAGCGACCGGTGAGGATCAATGGTAATCGTCCTCGCGCTGGTGGCGAACGGCGGCAATGGTGACTGTTTCCGGGCCGTCGATGCGGAACAGCACGATATAGCCGGATGACCCGAACGGCACGAGGAGTTCACGTATCAGCCCGTTTTCAGAAGATGCCTTACGGCAACTGAAGGGAAAATCGCTGAGAATGTCTAATCCTGCTCTTATGGCGTGAATGGCCTTCTCGGCCACATCGATGTCGTATGCGATCAGAAAATCATAGATGCGATCGAAATCCGCCAGTGCTTCTTCGGTATAACGAAGCTGATATGTCATTTCCGTTTCGCGGCTTTCGCAGCATCGAGTTTTCTTTGCATCATCGAAAGAACATCGTCGGTGCTATAATAGACACCGGTGCGCTCCGCTTGTTCGAGCGACGCCAGCCCGCGCGCAATGAATTCCGCCTGCGATTTGCGGATTTCCACCTGCCTGCGGACCGAATCCTCGACAAATGACGATAGCGTCTCGCCGTCTTTCAGAACGCTTTCTGCCGCCTCGCGGAAATCCGCCGTTACACGCAGCGAAGGCAAAGTTGCGGTTTTCATCTTTTCTCTCCATGCGTTGCATTTGCGATGCGCAGCTTCTGCCATCTGTCGCAACGAGTCAAATGCAAAACTTGCAATCGCCGGCTGGCAGGCCGATAAAAGGGTCTCCCGCCCGACAATAACTGAAATCACCGATCTGGATCCCCATGCCCGTCGACTACAAAAAGCTGAAGATGCTCCGCCGTTCCCGTGTTGTGTGGGGTTCATGGCGGGTGTGGAAGCCGAGGGCGGTTTTCTGGATCGGCGCGATTGCGGTGGGCCTTATCAGCGTCGGTTTTGCCTGGGCGGCGGATCGCGCCCAGCATCTTTTCTTCTCGGCAACATCTTCCGGCGAATGGGCGTTTCTGCTGCCGCTTGTCGTGACGCCGCTCGGTTTCACGCTGTGCGCCTGGCTGGCGCTGACGGTTTTTCCCAATGCAGGCGGCAGCGGCATTCCCCAGGCCATCGCCGCGCGGCACCTGCGTGACGACGCGGATCGTTCGCGGCTCCTGTCGCTGAAACTCGCTTTCGGCAAGGTCGCGCTGACGGTCGTCGGGCTTTTGTCCGGTGCGTCGATCGGGAGAGAGGGACCAACCGTGCAGGTCGGGGCCTCGATCATGCTTCAGGCGGCGCGCTGGGGCGGCATGGCACAGGCAAAAGGTCTTATTCTTGCCGGATCAGCGGCGGGTATTGCGGCAGCGTTCAACACACCGCTGGCCGGCATCGTGTTTGCCATCGAGGAAATGAGCAAGACCTACGAATCCCGGGCAAACGGCCTCGTCCTTACCGCCGTCATCCTGTCCGGCCTTGCCTCGCTGGCGCTGGTCGGCAGCTATACTTACTTTGGCACCAGTTCCGTCATGGCGAAAACCATGATGGACTGGCTGCTCGTGCTGGTCTGCGGCATTGGCGGCGGTGCGTTCGGCGCGCTGTTCAGCGCGGGGGCGCTGCGCCTGTCCGCGCGCATCCGGCGCTTCGCCCAGGCCATGCCGTCAAGGCGGATGCTGGCGGTTGCCGCCGCCTGCGGCCTTGCCTCCGCCGTGATCGGCATTGCGACTGATGGCGCGACCTTCGGAACGGGTTACGAACAGGCGCGCGCCGCAATCGAGGGCCAGGCCGCACCGGCCTTCTTCTTCATCGAAAAGCTGGCGGCCACGTTTCTGGCGATGATGTCGGGCATTCCGGGCGGTATATTCGCGCCGTCGCTGTCCGTTGGCGCGGGCTTTGGCAGTACGATGGCGACTTTGCTGGGTACGAGCATCGGCCTTGGCGCCATTGTCGGCATGGCGGGATATTTCGCGGGCGTGGTGCAGGCCCCCATGACGGCTTTCGTGATCATCCTCGAAATGACCGGCAATCATGACGGCGTCATCCCCATCATGGTGGCATCGATGCTGGGATATCTAACCTCCCGGCTTTTCTCCCGGGAGCCGCTCTATCACGGCCTGTCGCGTGTTTTTATTGCCCAGAGCATCCGCGCCAAACGCGCAGCACAGGCCGCTGAGACCTGACCCGACTTTACGCGCGGATACCCGCCACTCCGAAATAGCCAAGTCCCGGTATCTTCACGCCGGGCCGGCTGAAATCGAAACCTGCGACGAGGCCGAGGAAATTGACCTCGAAGCCACTGCGTGCGCCCGCCGAAATACCGAACAACCCGCCAAGCGAGAGGCTCGCATCCTTCCAGTCGTCGGCGACGTGGTAAAACGCGCCGTTGGGCAGATAGTCGCGGCCCACAGCGTCTGATGGCAGAACCACACCGAGCTCCGGCACGCTGCGCAGCACATGGGCAACGAAAGTGTTGGAGTTGGGACCGGGATAGATACGATAGCCGCCCGGTTTGCCATAGGGATAGTCGGCAATCGCCTGTTCGATCTTCGGGATCAGTTTTTCCGCTGCCGCCCCATGAATGGCCACCACCTGACGCGGCGTGTTGGAATACCAATAGGCATCCGCCGGATAGCCATTGTGGCGTATCGGCATTCCCCAGCCCACCTTGTCGTAGCGATCGTAGGCCGTCGCGCCCGGCTTTTTCAGCACGATCCAGGCATGGCTGGCGACGGAGCCTTTAAAGCCACCGGTCATGGCGGAAAAAACGTAAACCGCCGCCTGCCGGTCGGCACCTGCTTGCGGCAGGGTGCCGGAGGACGACCAGCGCGCGTCACGCCAGCCCTGCGGGTGATCCCTCATGGCCCACAACCCCGCCGATGCCAGAGCTGGCAGCAGATAGATGATGGCAATCGCCAGCAGCAGACGTTTTGCAAATTTCACTGATAGCCTCGTGCATCGAAAAATCAATTGCGCTATCAACGACATAAAATCAGAACTTTTTGAGGCCGCAAAAATGAACAATTCCGTTACCGTCGAAGTCCTCAGGGGCAGTCTGGTCGAAAGCCGCCACCAGGGTCTTGCAGTGGTGGTGGATGGCGATGGTGGCGTCGTGTTTTCAGCTGGTGATGTCGAGCGTGGCGTCTTCCCGCGTTCTGCCTGCAAGGCCATGCAGGCGCTGCCGCTGGTGGAAAGCGGCGCGGCGGATGCCTATGGCTTCGGCAATCGCGAACTGGCGCTTGCCTGCTCTTCTCATTCCGGCGAGGACGAACACGCGGCGCTCGCCGCCTCCATGCTCGCAAGGGCGGGCAGGGATGTGGATACGCTGGAATGCGGCGCGCACTGGTCTTCCGACCAGAAGACCATCATCCATCAGGCCCGCACGCTGGAAAAGCCGACGGCACTTCACAATAACTGCTCCGGCAAGCACTCCGGCTTCATCTGCGCCTGCTGTCACACAGGCACCGACCCCGAGGGCTATGTCGGTTACGACCACCCCCTGCAGCGGGAAATTCGCGCGACGATGGAAAGCCTGACGGGTGCGACGCTTGGCCATGACAATTGCGGCGTGGACGGTTGCTCGATCCCCACTTATGCCGTGCCGCTCAAGGGTCTGGCGCATGGTTTTGCCAAGATGGCGACGGGCAGGGGGCTGGAGGCCGGGCGCGCGCAAGCCTCCCGCCGGCTCTTTGACGCCTGCATGGCGGAACCCTTTTACGTGGCGGGCACCGGCCGCACCTGCACCAGGCTGATGCAGATCGCGCCGGGCAGGATTTTCGCCAAGACCGGTGCGGAAGGCGTGTTCGTGGCCGCACTGCCGGAAAAGGGCATCGCCATGGCCGTGAAATGCGAAGACGGCACGACGCGTGCGGCCGAAGCGATGATTGCCGCAATGCTGGCGAAATATTTCGATGGCGCCGAGAACGAGGCGCTGCTTGCCATGGCAAACCGGCAGATGCGCAACTGGAACGGCATCCACGTCGGCGATATCCGGGTTGTCGGCCTCTAGAGGCATCTCCTGTAAAACTGCGCTGCGGCTTTACGTCCGGAACATGCGTAAAGATAAAAAATAAGGCGCGCGGTATGCCTTCGGTTAAACGCGACGCGCGTCAGAAATAACCTTTGACGCGGCCCGCTGCCGGCAGGATGATGGATTGCCCTTGCATGTGATGGTCTGCCAGATCGCCGCCGCAGGGGCTGGCGTCTGCACGCGAGGAGGTAGGCGCCCCTCATTGCCCTGGAGGTTGCATATCCATGTTCACACTGTTTTTCTCCCCCGGTTCCTGCTCCCGCGCCAGCCATATCGTGCTTGAGGAATCCGGCCTGCCTTACACGGCCCATCGCGTCAACTTCGCCGAGGGCGAGCAGCGCTCCGAGGCATTCCTGAAGATCAACCCGAAAGGCCGCGTGCCAGCGCTGGCCACGGCAAGCGGGGTGCTGACGGAAACGCCTGCCATCCTCGCCTTCATTGCGCAGATGGCTCCGGAGAAGAAACTCGCCCCACTCGACGATCCCTTCGAATTCGCCCTGATGCAAGCCTTCAACGCCTTCATTTCCTCCACGGTGCATGTCGCCCATGCGCATGGCCGGCGCGGCAGCCGCTGGGCGAGCGAGGATAGTTCCCTGGCGGATATGAAAGCGAAGGTGCCGCAGACCATGACCGATTGTTTCGAACTGATCGAGCACGGCATGCTGCACGGCCCGTGGGTCTTGGGCACCGCCTATTCGGTCGCCGATCCCTATCTATTCGTCATGTCCGGCTGGCTGGAAAGCGACGGCGTGGATATCGCCCGCTTCCCGAAGGTGCATGATCACTTCAGGCGCATGAACGAGCGCCCGGCCGTGCAGCGGGCGCTGGCGGGTGAGAAGGGGTGATGTGCTAAAAAGCTTGCTTCGTCATCCTCGGGCTTGTCCCGAGGATGACGTCGAGTGCGAAGAGAGGTCTGCCAACTATCCCCACTAGTGCCTTCGTTCACGCCGCCTCGGCGGCCCGGCTGTCCCACATGGACTTGAATGCCGTGCGGGCCTGGCAGCGCTCCAGCCAGGCTTTCAGCGCCGGATGGGCGTCAAACAGCGGCTGGTGGCCCTGCGCGTAACGGACGATTTCCGCCACGTTGAGATCGGCGACGGTGAAACGGTCGCCTACCAGATAATCGTGGCTGGCAAGATGTTGCTCCAGCACCCGGAAGGGCCGCCTCAAGAGGCGCGCGGCGACATCGATCACCGCTTTGCCGGCATCGCTTTCCGAAAGCCCTTCGGCAATGGCGGAGGAAATCTTCAGCGAATTGGTCTCGATTTCGGTCGCGGCAAAGAACGACCATTGCAGCATCGCCGCATCTTCCTTCAGGTCGACCGGTGCGAGCGGTCCGCCATATTTGCGGACGAGATAAAGGTTGATGGCCATGGATTCATAAAGCACCATGCCGTCATCTTCGATGCAGGGGATGGTGCCCATCGGATTGATGGCCAGAAACGCGGGGGATAGCGTGTTGAGCGGCGCGTCTGCGGCCAGGGGATCGGCAACGCGGCGGGCCTGCACGACAGGCACGTGCTTGAATTCCATGCCCAGTTCCCCGGCAAGCCAGAGCGTGCGCGTGGCGCGGGAACGGTAGACACCATAGATCGTCAACATCGAAGTCACCCTTTTACCTTTTCGATGGCGGCACGTTAAG
This sequence comes from Rhizobium sp. SJZ105, assembly GCF_007828365.1. NCBI lineage: Bacteria > Pseudomonadati > Pseudomonadota > Alphaproteobacteria > Hyphomicrobiales > Rhizobiaceae > Rhizobium > Rhizobium sp. SJZ105. Next base: position 1,060,540 of record NZ_VIUP01000001.1, on the reverse strand, counting down.
GTCTCGTCCTTTTAAAGTGAAGTTGTGGATGTCAGGGTCAACTATGATTTTTTCTGATCCGTCAGGAGGTCCGTATCCGGTGACAGCCGGGCCTCGAAACGGTCGATGAACCGATCGAAAAGCCGGGCGAATGTCTCGACATCCTCCTCCGGCCATCCATCCATCACGTCCTGGATGACGCTCATCTTGGTCCGGCGCATTTCCTGCAGCAGACTGGTGCCAAGTGGTGTGATCTCAACGATGCTGCGGCGGGCATCCTCCTGCGAGACGCCGCGTTTCAACAGGCCGCGCCCGACCATATCCGCCACCACCCGGCTGCCGCGCGAGGGGTCGATGCGCATGCCCTCGGCAATCGCACCAACAGTGACATCGCCGTCCGTGCGGCGCAATATATCGAGAACGTCGATATGGGAGAGTTCCAGACCCGGAGCCACCTTGGCAAGCGCCATGCGCCCGATGATGCGCCGTCCGATCATGATGCGCATACGCGTCATCGTATTGCCGATGCGCTTGATGTCTTCGGGCAGATCCTCGTTCCAGTCTTCCTCAGTCGACACGCTCAGCCGTTCCTTTCAATCCCGATTTGCGATCACATTTAGCGCCAATATCATGGATGTCAAAAACTTGCCATTGACATATATATGCTAATAGCACACAAATTGTCGCAGCAAAATTGCCGAAACTCAACGAGATTTTTCATGGATATGTCCGTTGCCCCCGTGGCGCCGCTTGTGTCGGATCACCGGCGTAGGCTCATCGTTTTCCTGTTTCTGATGCTGGCCATGTTCATGGCTACCCTCGACAACCAGATCGTCTCGACAGCGCTGCCCACCATCGTCGGCGAGTTCGGCGCGCTGGAGCGTTTCGGCTGGATCGGTTCGGCCTATCTTCTGGCGACCAGCGCGGTCATGCCTGTTTATGGCAAGCTCGGAGACCTGTTCGGGCGAAAATACGTGATGATCGCGGCGGTTATCATCTTCACGCTCGGCTCGCTCGCCTGCGGGCTGGCCTGGTCAATGGATAGCCTGATCGCGGCCCGCGTGCTTCAGGGCCTTGGCGGCGGCGGCATCATGGTTTCGATCTTCTCCGTCAATGCGGATCTGTTCGAACCGCGTGAAAGAGCCCGTTACCAGAGCTATTCCAGCCTCACCATCATGGCGTCGGGCAGCGTCGGGCCCATTCTCGGCGGCACGATGAGCGATCTGTTCGGCTGGCGGTCGATTTTCCTCATCAACCTGCCACTCGGGCTTATCGTCATCACCGGCCTGATTTTCCTGCTGCCCTACCGCCGTCCCGCGCGTCAGCCGAAGATCGACTATCTCGGCGCCGTCCTGCTGGCAGCGACGATCGCAAGCGTCGTCTTCTGGGCCGACAGCAGCGAATTGTTCGGTTCGCTTATTGCAGGTCCCAGCCTCGGTATTATCGCTTTCGCCGTCATCGCCGCATTCCTCTGGGTGCAGGTGGAACGTCGCGCGCCGGAACCCGTGGTGCCGCTCAGGCTCTTCAAGGACAGCACCTTTCCGCTGTTGATGATCGTTTCATTGACCAGCGGCGGCATTGGCATCGGCATGGTCAATTATTACGCGCTGTTCCTGCAGACCACGACCGGGCTTTCCCCATCCCATGCCGGCCTGTTCTTCATCGCTGTCACCGGCGGCATCGTCATGGGTTCCTTGTCGGCCGGGCGGTTGATCTCGATCACCGGCGTCTACAAACCGTTTTCGGTGGCCGGGCTTACTATCAATGTCATCGCCATGCTGCTCTTCACGCAGATGCATGCGGGAACGCCGCTTTGGCTGATTGCGATTCTCATGCTGGCGCAGGGTTTCGCCGTCGGCCTCGGCCAGCAGGCACCCATTATCGGCGTGCAGAATTCCGCGCCGAAGGCCGATATCGGTGCCGCAAGCGGCGCGGTGACGCTCACCCGCATGGGCGGCGCAGCAATCGCCATCTCGGTCTATGGCGCGATCGTCACCTCCAGCCTCAAGGGCGTTGCCGTGACCATTCCGGGTGTCGGACGGATTGAGGAATTGACGCCGAAGATGCTCTCCGAACTGCCCGCGGCATCCCAGGCCGCCGTTGCCTCGCTCTATTCGGATGCCTTCACGCCGCTGTTCTTCGCAGCCGCCGCAACCGCCGCCATCGGCCTTGCCGCAGCACTGATGCTGAAACCGGTCCGGTTGCCAGCCGCAGCACAGGCGGCCAAGCCGGCGGAAAGTGCGGGGGAGTAGGGGGCGGCTGTCCTTATAAGGCGCGGTGAACTCGAGCTGTGCCTTCCTCCGGCAACTAGCTCTTCCCTCATCCCTGTGAGAAGCACAAGGATGAGGGATGGTTCCGGGCCTTTCCAATATACCCGCGACCTCTGAGCGCGAAAACAAAACTGCACCCCTGGAAATTTAACGCCCGTTCCGCGTTATGCTCGCAGCACTTTAAATTCGCGCGGGCGGCCCTATCTCAATGAATATGAAGCCGGAACAGCTCCTGAACTCCACGCCCAAGGGTCTCTATTGCCCGCCGGGCGATTTTTATATCGACCCGGTGCGGCCGGTGGCGCGCGCGTTGATAACCCACGGCCATTCCGATCACGCCCGCGCCGGCCACGGGGCGGTGCTGGCCACACGCCAGACGCTCGATATCATGCGCATCCGTTACGGCGAGGACTTCTGCGGCAGCGAGCAGGCGGTCGCATTCGGGGAGACGGTGGAGGTAAACGGCGTGACTGTCGGTTTCCACCCGGCGGGCCATGTGCTGGGTTCGGCGCAGATCTCCGTGGAAATGAACGGCATGCGCATCGTTGCCTCCGGCGATTACAAGCGCGGTATCGATCCCACCTGTACACCCTTCGAAACGGTGCCGTGTGATGTCTTCATCACCGAGGCCACCTTCGGGTTGCCGGTGTTTCACCACCCGCTGCCGCGGGTGGAAATCGGCAAGCTGCTCACCTCCATCAAGCAGTTTCCCGAGCGCACCCATCTGGTCGGCGCTTATTCACTCGGCAAAGCGCAGCGCGTTATCAGGCTCCTGCGCGACAATGGTTATGCCGATCCCATCTATATCCACGGCGCGCTGGCGCGGCTTTGCGATTATTACGTGTCGCAAGGCATCGATCTCGGTGAGCTGCGCCCCGCGACGCTTGAAAAAAGCGATCCCGCCATCTTCAAGGGCGCGATCGTCGTCGGCCCGCCCTCTGCATTTCAGGAGCGCTGGGCGCGTCGTTTCAACGAGCCGCTGATCGCATTCGCGTCCGGCTGGATGATGGTCCGACAGCGGGCGAAACAGGGCGGCGTGGAGCTGCCTTTGGTCATCTCCGACCACTGCGACTGGCCGGAACTGCTGGAAACCATCAAGGAAATTGGCCCGCAGGCCGTCTGGGTCACGCATGGTCGCGAGGAGGCGCTGGTGCGCTGGTGCGAATTGCAGGGCATTGCTGCCAAACCGCTGCATCTTGTCGGTTACGAAGACGAGGGGGATTGAGATGAAAGCCTTCGCCACCCTTCTCGACCGACTTGTCCTCACCCCATCGCGCAACGGCAAGCTGAAGCTTTTGACCGACTATTTCCGCGATACGCCTGACCCGGACCGGGGGTATGGGCTGGCGGCGATTGCCGGCACGCTGGACCTCAAAAGCGTCAAGCCCGCAATGCTGCGCGAGCTGGTGCTGGAGCGCATGGACGAGGTGCTGTTCCGCTATTCATACGATTATGTCGGCGACCTGGCCGAGACCATCTCGCTGGTCTGGGGCAATATCGGCGGTCTGGATGATTCCGAGGCGCAGGATCCCCGTCTTGGCGAAGTCGTGACGCTGATGAATTCGCTCGGCCGCACCGAAGTGCGCGGAGCGGTGCGCGATCTGCTCGACCGGCTCGATACCTCCTCGCGTTTCGCCTTCCTGAAACTCGCAACCGGCAGCCTTCGCATCGGCGTTTCGGCGCGGCTGGCGCGGCAGGCACTGGCGGATTTCGCAGATAAGGACATCATCGAAATCGAAACCCTCTGGCACGGTCTGACGCCGCCTTACACGACGCTTTTCGCCTGGCTGGAGGGCAAGTCCGAGCGACCGGTTCTGGCAACGCCCGCCATCTTTCACTCGGTGATGCTGGCCACCCCGGTTGCAGACGGCGATCTCGATGGTCTGGACCCTGCCGATTATGCGGCCGAGTGGAAATGGGACGGCATCCGTGTGCAGCTTTCCCGCGCAGGTGAGACGCGCAAACTCTACTCCCGCTCCGGCGACGATATTTCCGGCGCATTTCCCGACGTGCTCCATGCCATCGATTTCGAAGGCGTGATGGATGGTGAATTGCTGATTGGCGGCACGGCGCGCTCCAACAATCTCACGCGCACCTTTTCCGACCTTCAACAACGGCTGAACCGCAAGACGGTGACGGCCAAGATGCAGGATGACTATCCGGCCTTTATCCGCGCCTATGACCTACTGTTCGACGGCGAGAGCGACATTCGCGCGCAGACCTATCTAGAACGCCGTGGCCGCCTGTCGGATATCATCGAACATGCCCCGCATGACCGCTTCGACCTGTCTCCGCTCATCGGTTTTTCAACATGGGACGAGCTGAATACGCTTCGCGCCGCGCCGCCCGATCCGGTGATCGAAGGCGTGATGATCAAGCGCCGCGACAGCGCCTATCAGGCCGGCCGGGCCAAGGGGCCGTGGTTCAAGTGGAAACGCGATCCCTACAATATCGATGCTGTCATGATGTATGCGCAGCGCGGCCACGGCAAACGCTCGAGCTATTATTCCGATTTCACCTTCGGCGTATGGGCGGAAGGTGAAGATGGCGAACAACTGGTGCCGGTTGGCAAGGCCTATTTCGGTTTTACCGATGCGGAGCTTGAAGTGCTGGACAAGTTCGTGCGCGACAATACCGTCGAGCGTTTCGGGCCCGTGCGCGCGGTGCGCGCCACGCCGGATTTCGGTTTCGTGCTGGAGGTGGCTTTCGAGGGCATCAACCGTTCCAACCGCCACAAATCCGGCGTTGCCATGCGGTTTCCACGCATTGCGAGGCTTCGCGCCGACAAACTCCCGGCGGAGGCGGATCGCCTGGCGACGCTTGTGGCGATGATCGATGGCGTTGATGGGTAGGGGTCTCCGCTGTCTCCCTCATCCTTGTGCTTGTCACAGGGATCCAGCCAGCCCAAGTCGTTGGGCTGATGGGACTCTTCCCGCCGCGCCGATGCGCGTCGACTGGATTCCTGTAACAAGCCCAGGAGTAAGGGAATGTTTTGTCCAGAAAATGCCATGATGGCTGCGAATACATTGTTGTCATTCGCGAATCCGTGATTGGACAGCCTCTCGCCGCAGTGCTGAACTGCTTCTAATGTTTTGATCACTCAGGTGCGCATATGCCAGATAAACGCTTTCTCTCCTCAGCATTCGGACAGGAAGAAAGCGGCGCGACCTTAAGGAGCCTGACGCGGCGCAATCTGCTTGTGGGTGCCATGGGCCTGTCAGCAGCGGCACTTCTGCCCGCAGGTGCGAAAGCGGGCATTCCCACGCCCGAAGTGCTGCCGCTGGAAAAGCAGGATTACGGCGAGGCGCGCAAACGGTTCCATACCCATTTGCTGCGCAAAATGTCCGCTCCGGAAAAATCATCGCCGCTCGGCACACCGCCGGGCGCGGAACGGGTCACCTATCGTGGCGGGCCGGATGGTTCCATCGAGCTTGTGGCCTGGCTTTCCCATTATCAGCCCTCGACGGTACTCAAACCCGCGGTGCTTTTCCTGCACGGCGGCAACGCCACCGGTGACGGCCATTGGGCGATGATGAAGCCCTATTGGGAGGCGGGTTTCGTCGTGCTTTTGCCGTCCTTCCGGGGCGAAAACGGCCAGAACGGCAATTATTCCGGTTTCTACGACGAAACAGCGGATGCGCTGGCGGCGGCGACCTATCTGGAAAGCCTGCCCGGTATCGACAGGAAACGCTTCTTCATCGCCGGGCATTCCAATGGCGGCACGCTGACGCTCTTGGCCGCCATGAGCCGCAAATTCCGTGCCGCCGCGCCGATTTCTGCGGGCGTCAATTCATGGCGTTACTTCAACCGCTATTCGGACGAACTCTGTTTCGACGAAACCGACGAGCGGGAATTCATCATGCGCTCTTCGGTCTGTTTCGGTCCCAGCCTCAAATGCCCGGCGCTGTTGCTGCGCGGCACGGAGGAGCGCCCGTTCGACGCCGATCACCAGCTTTTCGTCGATCGCGCCGTGTATTCGGGATTCAAGGTCGACAAAAAACTGCTGCCCGGCACACACAATGGCGTGGTGCCGGGTGCCGTGACGGAAAGCATCCGCTTTTTCAACGAATTTGCATAAAAAAGGGCCGAAAACCGCTTTGCAGCTTTCGGCCCTCTCGTAAAGTCAGGCGCTCTTCTTGAAGTAGCCGAGCAGCCGCATGGCATTGGCGGTGACGAGAACCGTAGCGCCGGTGTCGGCGAAGACAGCGAGCCACAGGCCGGAGAGGCCGGTAACCGTTGTCACCAGGAATACCGCCTTCAGGCCGAGCGCGATCGTTACGTTCTGGTGGATATTGCGCATGGTGGCGCGCGATAGGCCGATCAGGCGGGCAGCATCGCCGACATTGTTGCGCATCAGCGCTGCATCCGCCGCTTCCATCGCCACATCCGTGCCTGAGCCGATGGCGACACCGACGCTTGCAGCCGCGAGGGCGGGCGCATCGTTGATGCCGTCGCCCACCATCACCACGGTTTTCTTCTGGGCAAGCTTGCGGATTTCCTCGACCTTGTTCTGCGGCAGGAGTTCGCCGCGCGCTTCAAGTCCCAGCTTGTTGCCGATTGCCTTTGCCGTGCGGGCATTGTCGCCAGACAGCATAAGCGAGGAAATACCCATCTCCTTCAATGCCTTGATGCCTTCTGCCGCATCCTTGCGCGGTTCGTCGCGCATGGCGAAGAGACCGCTTGCCGCACCCTCGGCCATGACGACGGCCACGGTCTTGCCTTCGCTTTCCAGTGCGGAAATGCGCTCTGCAAGTTCCGTCGATACGGTCCCGACTTCGGTTGCAAAACGCGGCGCGCCGATAAACAGGCGCTTGCCGCCGACGGTGCCCTGCATGCCACGACCGGAAATCGCCTTGATCTCCGAGCCGGGCAGGGGAGTTACGCCTGCCTTGTTGGCATGGTTGACGATGGCTCTGGCAAGCGGATGGCTGGACTCGTTCTCGATAGTCGCGGCTTGCGCGATCAGCCCGGCCTCGTTGCCGTCAAGAGCCACCACATCCGTCACGACAGGTTCGCCGAGCGTCAGCGTGCCGGTCTTGTCGAAGGCCACGGTTTCGGTGCGTGCCAGCATCTCGATAACCGCACCGCCCTTCACCAGCATACCGTGCCGTGCCGCAGCCGAAAGGCTGGAGGCGATGGCAGCCGGAACGGAAATGACGAGTGCGCAGGGGCAACCGATCAGCAGCAGGGCGAGACCGCGATAGATCCAGGTGTCCCAGTCGCCAAGGCCCACAAGCGGCGGCACCACGATCGTGAGTGCGGAAATCGCGACGATCAGCGGCATGTAGTAACGCGAGAAGTTCTGGATGAAGCGCTCGGTCGGGGCGCGGGCGTCCTGTGCTTCTTCAACGAGCGTGATGATGCGGGCAATGGTGTTGTCTTCCGGCGCGCGGTCGACCCGAATGCGCAGCGAACCGTCATGGTTGATCGAACCCGCAAAGACGCGTGCGCCCTTTTCCTTGGCGACCGGAATACTCTCGCCGGTCATTGGCGATTCGTCGACGCTGGATTCGCCTTCCATCACCACGCCATCGGCGGCAATGCGGTCGCCCGGACGCGCCACGACCACCTGTCCGATGCGAACCTTATCGGCGGCCACCTGCCGAAGCGTACCGTTTTCTTCCACCAGTGCCGTTTTTGGCAGCAGGGAACCGAGAGCCTTGATGCCCGAGCGGGCACGTGCGGCGGCAAAGCCTTCCAGCAACTCGCCAACGGAGAACAGCAGCACGACGATCGCCGCTTCTTCCGCCTCGCCAATGATGATGGCGCCGATGGCGGCAATCGTCATCAGCATCTCGATGGTGAAGATTGCCCCGAAACGCGCGGCGTTGAAGGCGTTGCGCGCAATGGGAAACAGCGTGACCAGCGTTGCGACGATGAAGGCGTAACTGCCCCATGCCGGGAAGCCAAGCTCCGCAGCATAGGCAACGGCCACGAGAATGGTGCCGGTGAAGGTGTTGCGCGCCTTGGCCGTGCGCCACCACACGCCTTTTTCATCCGCGCCATGGGCGTGGCCCATGTCGGCGCTCTGCGCGACGGTTTCAACGCTCCCGTGGCTATGCGCGTGCTTCGCATCGTCATGATGGTGGCCGCCGCAGCTTGAATGGTCGTGGTCGGCGTGGTCATGGCTCGAATGGTCGTGGCCTGAATGATCATGTTTGTGATCGTGATCATGGCCGTGATGACCGCCGCATGATCCATGGTCATGGTCGTGCGCATGATCATGATTATGTTCTTCGACCTTGCCGAGTGCGGTTTTTTCCTGCGGCAGCAAGGCAGGCTTGAAGCCGAGCTTGCGCAGCGTGTCCTCGATCTTGTCGACCGGGGTTTTGTTGTTTGCCAGAGAAAGGTTCAGCCTTTCGCGCGCAACGGATACCTTGACGTCGGCAACACCGGGCAGACGCGAGAGCGCGGTTTCAATCTTGGCCGCGCAGCTGCCGCAATCCATGCCGCCGACAGAGAAGGCCAGGGCATTGTTCTGCTCAATGCTCGGTGGTGCTTCCGCATGGTGATGACCACCGCACGATGAATGGTCATGATCATGCCCATGATCGTAATGTTCCGCCGCAATCTTTTCGCGCGGAGCCTTGTCCTGCGGCAACAAAGCGGGCTTGAAGCCAAGTTTGCGCAGCGTATCCTCGATTTTTGCGACCGACGTTTTGTCTTCCGCCAGCGAAAGGTTCAGCCTTTCGCGCGCAACGGAGACCTTGACGTCGGCAACGCCGGGCAGGCGGGAGAGCGCCGTTTCGATCTTCGCCGCACAGCTGCCGCAATCCATGCCGCCGACCGTGAAGGTCAGGTCTCCTGATTCCCCGTTCAAACTGCCGCGTGTCGAAATATTCATGGTTCTAGCTCCTGAATTCCACTCGACAGCCAATCTGGCACCTCTAGCAACTAGAGGTTCAAGGGCAAAAATGCGCTTTTCCGATTTTTTTTGAAAGGCACACACCAGCCTCGCGCCAGCCGCGCAATGCATCATGCCTTCAAACTTGGTTTCATGAAGCGGTTCAGATGACAGCACTCCTATTGAAAAACTGCCGCCGGGCGGCCTCGCTGGCGGTTATTGCGCTGCTGCCTTTCCTGAGCGGCTGCCTTTTCGTGACGGATACGAGCCGGATGAACCCGGACGTCTTCGTTCAGGAAACGGCGCCGGTGTTCAATTTCAATTCCGTAAGCTCCAATCGCCAGCCGGAACTGCCACCACAGCCGGGTCAGCTTTCCACGCGCCCGCCGGATCTGTTCAGAACCCGCTTCCATCAGGAATACGGTCCGCCGGTGCGCGGGCAGGGCCTGAGCGCGCCACAGGTGCAGGGATTGAATGTGCCGCAGGCGCAAGGTCAGGCGATGGCCTATGGCCTTCCGGTCTCCAATCCGCTGCACCGGGTCATGTATGGCCCGATCCGCGATGACGACCGGTCCCTGCCGGCCATTCCCTATGGTCGCATCGATCCGCGTTATCTCCGGCAGGAGGTGAGTTACCAGACGGCGGAAGCGCCGGGTACAATCGTCGTGGATACGAAGCAGCATTTTCTCTATCTGGTGCAGCCGGGCGGCAAGGCTATCCGGTATGGCGTTGGCCTCGGGCGCGACGGTTACGCCTGGTCGGGTCGCGGCAAGATCCAGTGGAAGGCGAAATGGCCGCGCTGGACGCCGCCCGACGAAATGGTCAGGCGCCAGCCGGAACTCACCTCCATTTCCGCCGCCAATGGCGGCATGACGCCGGGTCTCAACAACCCGCTCGGCGCGCGTGCCCTTTATATTTTCAAGGACGGCAAGGACACGCTTTACCGCGTGCACGGAACGCCCGACTGGCAGTCCGTCGGCAAGGCAACTTCGTCCGGCTGCGTGCGCATGCTCAATCAGGATGTGATCGACCTCTACGAGCGCGTACCGAAGGGCGCACAGATTGTGGTTATCTGACCACTTTCTAAAAGAAAGCGCTGCATCGTGGGGTTCCCCCAGCGCCTTCTGACTGGCTTTTAGCGGTCGGTTAACTATTTTCGCAATACGCCTGTGTACGTGGAACAAACGATGTACAACGGCGATATAGCCGTTCGAAATGTGGGACAATCCGGCCTTATGACAAGCACCGACACAGATCTTTCCAGACGCACTTTCCTTTCCCTTCTGGGTATTTCCTCCGCTTCGTTGCTGGCGGGCTGCGCTTCTTCCGGCACGGGTGAAGCCATTCGCCAGCAGGCGAGCAGCATCGGCAGCGATTTCCGCCAGATGTTCTCGTCGGGCGTTAGCGATGCGGAACTGGCCGTCATGTACGGTTCGGTCGAGGATGGCGGTTACGTCATTCCCGCGGTTCCCTACCAGAAGATCGACCGGCGTTATTATCGTCAGCGCGTAGTCGATCCGACCGGCGAACGCCCCGGCACCGTCGTCGTGGATACGCGCTCGCGTTTCCTCTATGTCGTGGAGCAGGGCGGCAGCGCCATGCGTTACGGCGTCGGCATCGGCCGCGATGGTTTCGCCTGGTCCGGCGAAGGCGTCATCCAGTGGCGCCAGAAATGGCCGAAATGGACCCCGCCGGACGAAATGGTCGCCCGCCAGCCGGAACTGGTCAAATATTCTTCCAAGAACGGCGGCATGCCACCGGGCCTGAAAAACCCGCTCGGTGCCCGCGCGCTCTATATCTTCCAGAACGGCAAGGACACGCTTTACCGCCTGCATGGATCGCCGGAATGGAACTCCATCGGCAAGGCCGTCTCTTCCGGCTGCGTACGCCTGATGAACCAGGACGTCATCGACCTCTATGACCGCGTGCCGCAGAAGGCACGTGTGGTTGTTTGGCAGTAGGTCTGACTGGAAGCTCTGATAGGCATCCGCTAAATTAACTGGCGAATAATGGCTGCAACATGAAGCATGTTGTGGCCATTATTTATTTCTAATATATCGATATTGTTTTTAATGTTAATAATCAATTCTGTAGTATATTTAGAAATTCCGTGACTTTTTTTGATTTTATACTATAGTGTGTTTGGGTATTCATAAGTATTTTCGAAATGAATTTCCTGCATTGCAATCATTCTAATATCTCTGTCGTTAATCGAGGAGTGAATGGCATGACTCTTTATCTCTCAAATAGTTGGCAGGTCGGTACTAGCTACGGCGAGTTTTTTACGGTGATCGCTATGGTGTTGTGAGGGACGATGTGTTCCAGCTTGGCGGCAGCGCATATGGTGGCCTAGGAGGCGTGCGCAATGGATGGGAGCGCTTTGATGGCGGTCAGGGTGAGGACAAGATTTATGTCGCGCCAACCTATCGTTACGTATGGACTGCCGTAATGATTAGCGATAACGGCCTGAAAAGCGTTGAAAAGATAGATTTCAACCAGTTCAGCCAGTGGCCTGTAAAACCGGTTTACTTTGCTGGAACGGTAGATTTTTCGAGCGTGACATCCATGTCGTCTGGCGTGACGATCTACGGTCGTGAGAGCAACAATACCTTCATAGGTGGCCAACTGGGAGAAACTGTCGAAGGAGACGGCGGCAACGACACGCTTTATGGCAATGGGGGAAATGACAGGTTGTTTGGTGACTCCACCAGCGCCAATCCTTGGGCCGCACAGCTGTACGCGGCAGGTGACGATAAGTTGTATGGCGGCGATGGAAATGATTACCTCAACGGCCAGGGCGGCAACGACCTTCTGTATGGCGATGCAGAAAACGACGAGCTACTTGGCGAAGCCGGTAACGATCAACTGTATGGCGGATCGGGGAGCGACCGGCTTCTCGGCGGAGATGGTGACGACCAATTACGGGGTGGCGCCGGAAACGACAATCTGTACGGGAAAGCCGGAAAAGATCTTCTAGACGGCGGTGAAGGCTTGGACTACCTGTGGGGAGGCATTGGGCAAGATACGTTCCAATTCAGAACTCAGGGCGCAACCAGCTATATTGAAGATTTTGAAGTAGGCATCGATCGATTGCGCTTTGACAACCTTATTGCGGACGAATTTGCTGATTTGACCATCGTTGAAAACGCCAGTGGATATGCGACTATAAGCACGGGCCGAGTGTCAATTGTCTTGACCGGAGTTTCGATTGCGGCACTTGACAGTTCGATGTTTGAGTTTGGCCTTTACGCCTGATCAGAATGGGCTACGTCGCAGCAGGCGGCGGAGCCCTTCATCGCTAATAGTTGTCCAGATCGTATTTTGAGTATTTTTTTGTTATATTTCCAGCCGTGTCATAAATCTCCAGCTCACCATTCTCAGTATAGCTGAGCATTTTTTGTCCGCTTTCGTAATATAGGCTTCCGGGCGTGACGGAAATATATCCGTTTTCATCATATTTCAGGCTAAGGGCTGAGCCGGAGAAAGTTTTCAGGGCCATCACGTCGAATTTGATGTACTCGCGCGCAACTTGAGAGAACCACCCGTTAGTCGATTTTCGAAATTCCGCTGCACTTACTTGCGTATTATAAATGCGGTCGCTGGTAAAATAATCTACCTGTTTTTTCACCAAAGCCTCATCTTCGCCATTGGCGATACGTTTCGCACCCCATGCTGCATATTGATCGTTATATTCCTCCCTCGGCGGTACGATGAGTTCTGGCTCGAAGTGCGGATTGGCTCTAGCGGCGTTCACAATGAGGCTTCTCACAATGACCTCTGCGTTTTCCGCCGTGCGCTCAATCGGATTGACGTAATAGGACGACATCATATTCGTGGCGGCGGCGTTCATGGCACTCATCGTCGCCTGCGGAATGGCGGCGGAGACGGTTTCTTTTTTTGCGACGGTTTCCAGCTTTGCTTTGGTAGCCTGCGAAGCGAGCGTCGAAATCGTCTCAATGGCCTGTGCAGTTCTTTGCTGGCCTCCGGATACCATCGCGAGTATCGAGCTTGCGGCATCTTTGCTCGATATTTTTGTCACTGAAAAAGTTTGATTGAGAATGGTCAGCGCCATTGAATTTGCAGAGATAAAAGCCATCGCCATGCCTTTTGAAATCTGCCGCAAAATGCCTTCATCGGCTTCTGGGGCTGGAACGCAGCCACAAGTCATTTTAGCTGCATAAAATATAGATGCAACTTTATCGGGAAGTGGTTAACAGATGCTTTATGACCCCTGGTTTTTCAGGGGTTAACTCCTCGCAAGCCCATCTTTAAGCGCATTAACCTGGTCCCGCAGTTGCACCAGTTCCTCCAGCCCGCAGCCCGTGGCGTCGCCGATTGCCGCCATGATCTTCACGCCCTCTTTTTTGAGATCGGCGCCCTTGGGCGTTACGGCCACCAGCACCTGCCGCTCGTCAACAGTTCCGCGTTTGCGGGTGATCAGCCCGGCATGTTCCAGCCTTTTCAGCAACGGCGAAAGCGTGCCCGAATCGAGGCCCAGCATTTCACCGAGTGCCTTCACGGTGGAGGTTTCCTTTTCCCACAGGGCCATCATGACCAGATATTGCGGATAGGTCAGGCCGATCGGGTCCAGCAGCGGCTTATAGGCGCGGGTAAAAGCGTGCGCCGCGCCGTAAAGGGCAAAGCATATCTGCTGGTCCAGCCTCAACAGGCTTTCCAAATTGGTGTCGTCGCTCTCTGCGCCCATTGTTCTGCTCCAAAAATCAACCGGGAAGGGAACAATCAGCCCTGCCTTTCGGTTCCTGCCACATGGATGCGCGGCGAAATTTCGTGAAATTATCGCAAAAAACAATTTTTTATTCAATGTGCAAAATTATATTGCGCACAATTGAATTGCGCATTATAAGAAACCCAACACCAACCCAACGGGAGTAAATGCCATGCCTATTCTCTACACGACCAAAGCATCCGCCACCGGTGGCCGCGCCGGCAACGCCAAGTCGGAAGACGGCGTACTCGACGTAACGCTGACCGTTCCGAAGGAACTCGGCGGCGATGGCGCCCGCGGCACCAATCCGGAGCAGCTTTTCGCAGCCGGTTATTCCGCCTGCTTCCTCGGCGCCTTGAAAGCTGTCGCCGGCAAGCAGAAGGTAAAGATTCCTGAAGACACGACTGTGACGGCAACCGTTGGCATCGGTCCGCGCGAAGACGGCACCGGCTTCGGCATCGAAGTGTCGCTGAAGGTCAACATTCCCGGTCTTGAGCGCGAAAAGGCAGAAGAACTGGTAGCCGCCGCCCACATCGTGTGCCCTTACAGCCACGCCATGCGCACCTCCACGGAAGTGCCGGTCTCTGTGGCCTGACCCAGCAAGTTCCAGCAGCAAGGCCGGGTTAATCCCCGGCCTTCTTGTTTATGGAAAGAAAAGTGCTATATTCTTTCTAAGGAAAGGATATATACCATGAATATTCACGCCAAGACCGCCATGGATCCTGCTTCGCAGGGCAGGGTCGTCACCAAGGCCGTTATGACCGCTGCCGAGCGGCTGGGCCTTAATGCCGCCCGCACCGCGGATATTCTCGGTGTTTCCGCCCCGACAGTGTCACGCATGAAGCGGCTCGATTTCCTGCTGGAGCCGGGCGCCAAGTCTTTCGAGCTTGCGGTGCTGCTGATCCGGGTTTTCCGTTCGCTGGATGCAATCGCCGGCGGCGATGAGGCGGTAGCCAAAAACTGGCTGCGCAATCACAATACGGCGCTTAACGCCGTGCCTGCCGAGAGGCTCACCACCATTACCGGATTGATCGATGTCCTCTCCTATCTGGACGCCCGACGCGCTCCTGTCTGAAAAGCGCGCCGCATCGGGAAAATACTGGCGGCTGGTGGAAGCGCAGCATCAGGTTTCCACCATGAAGCTGGTGGATACGGTGGAGGAGCAATCGCTGCTGGAAGATATTCTGGAGGCGAGCAAGCGGCCCTTTCCGCCGGAATGCGCCGGGCTCGATTATCTTCTTGCCACGCCCTTCCGGTATGGTGCGGCCTATCCACATGGCTCGCGTTTCCGCCGGGCTGGCTTTACCGAAGGCGTTTATTACGCCGCAGCCAAGGTGGAAACCGCGCTTGCCGAAATGGCCTTCTACCGGCTGCTGTTTTATGCGGAATCTCCCGGCACACCGCTGCCTGCCAATCCCGCCGACTATTCCGCCTTTGCCGCCCGTATCGCCACCGATGCGGCGCTGGATTTGACGAAACCGGAACTGAACCGGGACGAGGCGCTGTGGACCGACCTGCAGAATTACGAGCCATGCCAGGCGCTGGCCGAGCAGGCGCGTCTGGCGAAGATCGAGGCGATCCTCTACCGCTCGGTGCGCGATCCCGCAGGCGGCCTCAATATCGCGGTACTGTCGCCGAAAGCCTTTGCCGAAAAAATGCCGGTGGAACGGATGAGCTGGCGCATCCGCCTGTCGAAGACCGGGGTGCAGGCACTGTGCGAATTTCCGATGCGCAGAACAGGGTTTGCGGTCGCGGATTTTTCCGGTGATCCACGCCTCGCCAGCCTGCTGGGCTGACGGGCGTTTCGCTTGTTTTTACTCTCAGCCCGTTTGACGGGCCTCATGCCGACGCGAAAAACGCTTCGGGATCGTCGACTTCCACCAGCCTGCGCTTGTCGATCAGCCAGAAACGTGTTCCGACCGCCCGCACGAAACTCCTGTCATGCGAGACGAAGACGCAACTAGCCGAACGGTTGATGATTTCCGCCTCAAGCGCTTCCTGCCCATCTATATCAAGATGGTTGGTGGGCTCGTCCAGCAGGTAGAAATTCGGTTCGGCCAACCGCAGCGCCAGCATGGCGAGCCGCGCCTTCTGGCCGCCGGAAAGCGTTGCGATGCGACGTTTCTGCATTTCCATGTCGATACCGGCACCCGCAAGCAGGCCGTGTATGCGCTGGTCGCCAATGTCGAATCGGCGCGTCATGAGCGCAAATGGCGTGCTGTCGTCGTCGATTTCGGCAAGCGACTGATCGACATATCCGGCCACCAGCGAAGGCGTGGCCTTTATGCCGTCCTGTATTTGGCCTTCATCCATCACCGCCGCTTTCAGAAGCGAGATTAGCCGCGTCTTGCCGACGCCGTTGCGGCCGAGAATGACGACGCGGTCGCCCTGGTGGACAAATTGCCGGCCGGTGCGAAACAGCAATGTCCCGTCCGGCGTCGAGACCGGCACATCCTCCAGAGTGACCAGAACCTTGGCATGGGTACCGCGATTGGCGAGCTGGATCTTGCCAGCGGAGCGCTCGCTATGTGCTGGGCGCGCATTCTCCTCCAGTTTCTCGGCACGCTGGCGCAATTGCTTGGTCTTGACGGTCAGAAGATCGCTGCCCGAATTGATGCCGATATTGTTGAGCTTGGCGGCCTGCCGGCGCAATTGCTGCGCGGTTTTCATGTCGCGCTGGAAACGCCGCTCATCGGCGGCATCCTCCTCTTCGAGTGCCGCACGCGCATGGCCGTAAGGCAGCCGGAACAGTGCCGAATTTTCCGGCCGCAGGAACAGCGTGGTCTTCGTGACATTGTCGAGAAAGGCGCGGTCATGGCTGACGATGACGACCGCCGTGTCGCGCGGCAATTGACCGAGCCAGCTTTCCAGCACGTTGATTTTTTCGAGGTCGAGATGGTTGGTCGGCTCATCGAGCAGGAGAACGTCAGGCTCGGTGATCCACGCCCGCGCCAGCATGGCAAGTCGCTGCCAGCCACCGCTCAGCTCTTTCAAACGGCGATGACGATAGGGTTCCGGCACCAGCATGGCATCAAAAATAATGTCGGCGCGCCAGCTCTCATTGTCGATCTCATCCGCCGGCAGGGCGGAAAGTACGGCGTCCCGCATCGTCTTTTCCAGAAGCGGGGAGGGCAGGTGCTGGTGGACGATGGACTGCGTCAGCCCGCGCAGCCGGGTGATATCACCGCTGGTAGCGTCCAGTTCACCGGCAAGGCAATTCAGCAGGGTGGATTTGCCGTGGCCATTCGCAGCGACGATGCCGATGCGGTCTCCGGCATTCACGGTGAGGCCAAGATTGGAAAAAAGCGGCTTTCCCAGAATGATTCCGAGGTTTCGAAGCGTGATAAGGGTCATGAAATTGTCTCTGGCAAAACGGATCTGTGACGAACCGTGGTCTGCGACAATGCAGTACGGGATATCGGTTCGAGGTGATCCGTCGTGAAAACATGCGCAACGGCAGACAAGCTGCATTCTGCGCGGCCTTTCGGGCAAACCAGAGTTTTGGTGTTCCGGTCAGCCCTGCAAACGCGTCTGCAGGGCAAAAAGGTGGCAGATCTGGCGGTTGCGCCAGAAGCAGGAAATATCCATGCGAAGCCTCCTTTCTTGATACGTGTTCAACCATCCAACAATTAACAGCGGCAGGGGTTCGAGGCAATGGCTTTTGAAGAGGAGGGTGGTGCCGGAGAATATGGCGACCCGCATTCTCCAGCCCTCAAGCGCGGCGCCCTTACTGTTTTGCCACGCGCTCGCGCAGTTTTTCCACATGTTCGGCGATTTCAGGTGTCACCGCGTCGCCGAAATCCTCCATTTCGAACATCGGGCGGATTTCGATTTCGCTGCGCTCCAGCATCGGGTTGGGGCAACGCTTCACCCACTCCACGGCCTCATCCATGTCCTTCACCTTCCAGAGCCAGAAGCCGGCAACCAGCTCGTTGGTGTGCGGGAAGGGGCCGTCGATCACGCTACGGCTGTCACCGTCGAAAACAACTCTCTTGCCTTTGGAGGAAGGGTGGAGGCCATCACCGGAAAGCATGATGCCGGCATTGACCAGTTCCTCGTTGAACTTGCCCATGGCTTCCATCAGTTCGGTGGTCGGCATTATGCCATCCTCGCTGCTGCGGGTGGCCTTTACAAAAACGATAACACGCATGGTTTCCTCCCTTGTTGCGTCTTCCTCGTTAGTTTCGCCGTCCGGCACGACGGGTAGATGACATTTTCACGGGTAAAAGTGGCAATATGCCGCTTTCCCGTCAGCCGAGATCAATGAGGTCGCGGCGCAGCCGGTCGGGGTCGCCGCTGCCGATGCGGGCCTCGATTTCGGCGTGGGTCTGTTGCCAGATGGGGAAGGCGGCGGTGAGTACGGCCATGCCTTCCACCGTCAGCCGCAGCCGCTTGCCGCGCTTGTCCTTTGGGTCTTGCTCGATACTGACCAGTCCACGCCGCTCCAGTGGCTTCAGCGCTGCCGTCAGCGTCGTGCGGTCCATCGCCAGAAGATTGGCGACCGGCCCCATCGGCGGCGGCTCCGGCCGGTTGAGCGACATCAGCAGGGAAAATTGGCCGTTGTTGATGCCCACGGGCTTCAATGCGTTATCGAACAGCCGCGCCAGCGCCCGCGCCGCACGTTGCGCATGCAGGCAAAGACAGGAGTCCCGCACTAAAAGAGTTGCCGAAAAAGGAATCACACTGGTGTTTGACATGGACTATATATGTTGATATCAACGTAATTAGTCAAGCGGAACCTGTCGCCTTGCTGATGGTTTTCCTGGCTTTCAATGCAGACACAGGCGGCGCCCACCATGGAGGCGGAGCGTGCCGTGGTGAAAGACGGATCCAAGGAGGAAAGATCATGTCTCATCCCGTCGTTTCTAATGAGGAGTGGCTTGCGGCCCGCCGCGATCTGCTGGTGAAGGAAAAGGAATTGACCCGCGCGCGCGACAGGCTGAACGAGGCGCGCCGCGCATTGCCATGGGAAGAGGTGACGAAAGATTATATTTTCGACGCGCCGTCCGGCCCGAAATCGCTGAAGGAACTCTTCGGCAATTGCAGCCAGCTCATCGTATACCACTTTATGCTGGCGCCCGACTGGGAGGAGGGCTGCACCGGCTGTTCCTTTTTCGCCGACCATGTCGATGGTGCGATGGTTCACCTGAAGCATGGCGATGCGGGTTTCGTTGCGGTCTCGCGCGCACCGCTCGAAAAGATCGAGGCCTATAAAAAACGCATGGGCTGGAAATTCCCTTGGGTCTCGGCCAACGGCAGCGACTTCAACTATGATTATCAGGCCTCCTTCCGTGATGAGGATATCGAGAGCGGGGCGATCACCTACAATTACCGTGAGATCGAGCCGATGGGCGACCTGAAGGACCTGCACGGCGTCAGCATTTTTGCCAAGGGCGAGGACGGCAGGATTTACCATAGCTATTCCGCCTATGCCCGCGGCATGGAAGAGACGCTCGGTACATTGATGCTGCTCGATCTGGTGCCAAAAGGCCGTAATGAAGAGGGTGTAATGGATTGGGTGCGCCGGCACGACCAGTACGAGGACGAGCCCAAGGCCGCGTCTTGCTGCCACTGAAATAGGACGAGGAGGAGGAGACGACAATGGAAAATGCCAAGCCGCAGAAGGAACACGCGTTCCTGGGCAGGATCGTCGGCGACTGGATCATGACCGCCAGTTCCGGGCATGAGGGATACGATCCCGATGATCCCGCCCAGCGGTTCACCGAAACCGTCAGCTCCATCGGGGGGCTGTGGATCATCGGGCACGGCACCGGCAAGATGCCTGACGGGACGGAGATGACGGCTGTCATCACCGTGGGTTTCGACCCGGCCAAGGGCCATTTCGTCGGCACCTGGGTGGGGTCGATGATGACCAATCTCTGGGTCTACAAGGGCTGGCTGGAAGACGACGGCAAGACCCTGACCCTCGAAGCGGAAGGACCGGCCTTTGACGGTTCCGGCCGCATCGATACCTATCGCGACGTGCTGGTGCTGCACGACGACAATAACCGCAGCTTTTCCGGCAGCGTCCGGCAGCCGGATGGCAGTTTCAAGACCTTCATGACATCGGAGTTCCAGCGCAAGGCGTGACGCCCCGCCGGAATTTGCCCGATCGCGCCGAATAATGCGCTGCCGCGTCCTGCGGCGGCCGATCGCCAGAAAAATGACGCCATAACCCCGGAGAGATTCAATGTCCGATACACACGGAAAATTCATATGGGTTGAACTGATGACGCCTGACATGGAGCAGGGTGCCCGCTTCTATGGTCATGTCGCTGGCTGGCAGACCAAGGATTTCGGTTCGCCGGAAATGCCCTATCTGGTGCTGGAAGCCGATGGCAAAGGCATGGGCGGCATCATGGAACTGACCGAAGAACACAAGGGCCAGGGTATTCCGCCCAACTGGACCGGTTATGTCGGCGTTGACGATGTGGACGCCACGGCAAAACTTTTCGCGGAAAAGGGCGGTTCGGTCAGGCGTCCGCCGCAGGATATCCCGGAGATCGGCCGTTTCGCCGTAGTGGCTGATCCTTCCGGTGCGGTTCTGTGCATCATGACGCCGCTGCCGATGGAAACCGGCGGTTTTCCGCAGGAGACGCAGAACCTGCCGGGTCACGTCGGCTGGTACGAACTTGCCACCAACAATGTCGACGACGCCATAGCCTTTTACGGTGAGGTCTTTGGCTGGACCAAGGACCATGATTTTGACATGGGCGCAGAAATGGGCCCGTATCGCATCTTCGCCCATAACGGCAAGGTCGTCGGCGGCATGATGAAATGCATGGCGGGTGCGCCCACCTGTTATTGGGGTTATTATTTCAACGTCGACGGCATCGATGACGCCATCACCCGGGTCAGCACCGGTGGCGGCAAGGTCGTCAACGGCCCGATGGAGGTTCCCGGCGAGAGCTGGATCGTCAATTGCCAGGACCCGCAGGGCGCATTCTTCTCGCTGCTGTCGCAGAAGAAGTAACCCTTCTTGGGCTGACATACCGATCTGCCGGAGGCTACTCCGGCAGATTACCGGTTTCTCGGTAGCCGAACGTGATCGATAAAGGCGCGGAGCTTCGGCGCAAGATGACGTCGATTGGGATAATAGAGATAAAATCCCGCAAAAGTCGGAGAATGGTCCTCCAGCATGGAAACAAGCTGGCCGCTCTCCAGGTAGGGACGGAAGGTCTCTTCCATGCCGAATGTGATGCCGGCGCCGGCACAGGCCAGCTTTATCATCAACTGCATGTCGTTGGTGGTGAAGTCCGGCTGGACAGCGACCGCGAATTCCCGGCCGTTTTCGGCAAATTCCCACCGATATGGCGCAACGTCCGGACGAGGCCGCCAGCCGATACATTTGTGATGGATCAGTTCGCGCGGCTGCGTCGGTAAGGTGACGCGATCTCGATATTGCGGGGAACAGACGGCGAGCTGCCGCTGCGGCCCGGAAACCGGAACGGCAATCATATCCTGCGCGATCAGCTCCCCCAGACGCACGCCGGCATCGTAGTGTTCGGCGACGATATCGAATTCCTCGTCCGTCACGACAATATCGAGTTGCACTTCCGGATGGATTTCAGCAAAGCGCGCCAGCAATGGCCCGGACAAGAAGCGCTCCGCTATCGAGGAAACGGCAAGCCGCAATTGCCCCCGAGGCATTCCACTCAGGGAAGAGGCGGCCTGTGTCGCTTGCATGAGGTTGCCGATGGATGGCGAAACATCGGCGTAAAGCTGTTGCCCCGCTTCCGTCAGGCTAACGCTGCGCGTTGTGCGCTGAACGAGCGCTATCCCCATCGTTTCTTCAAGCCTGCGGATGGTCTGGCTGACGGCTGACCGTGTTACGCCGAGCCTGTCCGCCGTAGCCCGAAAATTGCGTTCCTCGGCAACCATGCAGAAGGTGGAA
Organism: Rhizobium sp. SJZ105; assembly: GCF_007828365.1. Taxonomy (NCBI): domain Bacteria; kingdom Pseudomonadati; phylum Pseudomonadota; class Alphaproteobacteria; order Hyphomicrobiales; family Rhizobiaceae; genus Rhizobium; species Rhizobium sp. SJZ105. Next base: position 1,038,827 of record NZ_VIUP01000001.1, on the reverse strand, counting down.
AGCGCGTTGAGATCAACATTCATTGGTTAGTAAATCTATCCATGGAGGTTATCATTGAGGTAATTATCACGACAATGGCAAAGCTTTATCTTTCCTGCAACGGTCTCCTCTCGAAAAAGCGGGCCGTAAAGCCAAGGAGAAAGCCATGACATTGAACAAAGTTATTCTCATAACAGGTGCATCGAGCGGGATAGGTGAGGGTATCGCCAGAGAACTTGCCGCTGCAGGCGCGAAACTGGTTCTGGGTGCGCGCCGCATGGACCGTTTGCAGGCTTTGGCCGACGAACTGCGCCAAACGGGCGCTGAGGTTGTCGTGCATCCCCTTAACGTCACGGAAAGGCAGAGTGTCGAGGATTTTGCCGAGGCGGGACGCAAGGCGTTCGGACGGATCGACGTCATCGTCAACAATGCCGGCATCATGCCGCTATCGTTGATGTCGTCCCTCAAGGTCGATGAATGGGACCGCATGATCGACGTCAACATCAAGGGCGTGCTTTATGGCGTCGCCGCCGTTCTGCCTGAGATGACCGCCCGCGCATCCGGCCACATCGTCAACATCGCTTCCATCGGCGCACTGGCCGTTTCGCCCACGGCTGCCGTTTATTGCGCGACGAAATTTGCGGTGCGGGCGATTTCGGACGGGCTGCGACAGGAAAACCGCGACCTGCGGGTTACCTGCATTCACCCCGGCGTGGTGGAAAGCGAACTCGCCCACACCATCACCGATCCGGCCGCTGCGGAGCTGATGCAAAGCTACCGGGCCATAGCATTGAAGCCGGACGCCATTGGCCGCGCAGTCCGCTATGCCATCGAACAACCCGACGACGTGGACGTCAATGAAATCGTCGTCCGCCCGACCGCCGCATAGGGAGGATCGGGACAATGAAGATTGTTTCGACATCGCTTGCCCTTGTACTCGCAACGGCCGCCGCCGATACCGGCCACCATCAGGAGGATCGTGCCGTGAAAGGGAATATGGAAAAGATGGCCCAGACCGAAAGCCACCCCTATATCGGCATGTGGGTCACCGGCGACGGCCATATCCGTCAGGAGCTTTTGCCTGATGGCCGCTACGACGAGGCGCGCGGCCAACGCAAAAGCGCCTATCAGGGGCGTTACGAGGTGAGGGGCAACCATATCGACTATTGGGATGATACCGGCTTTACTGCCGATGGCGAGTTCATCGACGATGTGCTCTACCACGGCGGCATGATTTTCTATCGCGAGCCGTGAATCGTCACGCTAACAGGAAAAAATCCGTCCGGCTGATCGAGGCCGGGCGGCTTATCTGTTTTAACGCTTCAGGCTTCCCAGTATGCCGCGCACGATGGCGCGGCCCACGGATGTGGCAACCGAGCGGGCGGCGCTTTTCATTGCCGCCTCGATCACGGTTTCGCGCTGATAACCGCTCGTCTTGCGGGCGCCGGTGGTGGAGGCCTTTGTGGGTTCCTCGTCGCCGAAACCGGGCAGGCGCCAGCGTCCCGAGGCACTGTCGGACTGGCTGGAGGCATTTTCCTCTTCCGCGCGCTTGGCGGCTTCGGCTTCCGCAGCCTTCTGGGCGCGTGCGTTGAGGATTTCAAAGGCCGATTCCCGGTCCACATCCCTGTCGTATTGACCGGCAAGCGGGCCGGTATCCATCAGCAATTTGCGCTCGGCATCGGTGAGCGGCCCGACGCGGCCCGAGGGCGGCCGCACAAGGGTGCGCTCGACGATGGAGGGCGCGCCCTTGTCATGCAGGGTCGAAATCAGAGCCTCGCCCGTACCGAGCGTGGTGATGATGTCGGCTGTGTTGAAGGCGGGGTTCTGGCGGAACGTATCGGCTGCGGTGCGCACAGCCTTCTGCTCGCGCGGCGTATAGGCGCGAAGCGCATGCTGCACGCGGTTGCCCAGCTGGGCAAGAACGGTTTCCGGCACGTCCAGCGGGTTCTGCGTCACGAAGTAGACGCCCACACCCTTGGAGCGGATAAGCCGCACCACCTGCTCCACGCGCTCGACGAGCACCCTTGGCGCATCGTTAAACAGCAGATGCGCCTCATCGAAAAAGAACACCAGACGCGGCTTTTCCGGGTCGCCCACTTCCGGCAGTTCCTCGAAGAGTTCGGAGAGCATCCACAACAGGAAGGTGGCGTAAAGGCGCGGGTTCATCATCAGCTTGTCGGCGGCGAGAACCGAAACCGTGCCACGCCCGTCCGTGCCGACGCGCATGATGTCGGCAATATTCAGCGCCGGCTCGCCGAAGAAGTTTGCGGCACCCTGCTGTTCGAGAACCAGCAGCCCGCGTTGCAGCGAACCGACAGAGGTCTTGGAAATCAGGCCGAACTGGCTGGACAGCGCACTTGCATTCTCGCCCATGTAGTTCAGCAGCGATTGCAGGTCTTTGAGATCGAGCAGCGGCAACCCGCCCTGATCGGCGATCTTGAAGGCAATGTTGAGCACGCCTTCCTGGGCTTCCGAAGCATCCATCAGCCGCGCCAGCAGCAGCGGGCCCATTTCGGCAATGGTGGCGCGAACGCGATGGCCTTTTTCACCGTAGAGATCCCAGAAGATCACCGGCGATTTGCCATAGGCAAAATCCGTGAAACCGATCTGTTCGGCACGTTTCTGCACCCAGTCCTTGGCTTCGCCCTGGGCGGCGATGCCGGAAAGGTCGCCCTTGATATCGGCGCAGAAAACGGGAACGCCGGCTTGCGAGAAACCTTCGGCAAGAACCTGCAGGGTTACGGTCTTGCCCGTGCCCGTTGCGCCGGTGATCAGGCCGTGGCGGTTGCCGAATTTCAGCTCCAGATATTCACCCTTGTTCAGGCTGTCGTCCGGATTGCGGCTGGTCCCGATATAGATCTGTCCGTCCTGCAACATCGACCATTTTCTCCTGCGACTGATGCATGCCCCTTAAATCGCGATCGATTTGAAGATGGTCATGTCCGAATTGAACTTTTACGGCACCCTCTGGCCGCTACTGCCAAAGCGGCCTTTTCATAGTATGGTTGTGATGATCTTATAAGGACAGTTTCAAGGCGCAACAACTGCTTGATGGCGATGAAGAAAAACCGCTTCATGAAAGTTGCCGCACCCGCCTGCCGCCCGCTTGAATGCGGCATGAGATTGTTTTACGTTGACGTTAACGTCAGTTATTCGGTGTTGGCGTCGTTTTTCAACAGGAGGCAAGAATGAACGAAGTCGTTGACCAGATCGCCGCAAAGGCGGGCATAGACCCTGCGCTGGCCGAAAAGGCTGTTGGCATGATTCTGGGTTTTCTCCAGCGCGAGGCGGCAGATGGTCCGATCGCCCGCATGATCGAAGCCATTCCGGGTGCCAGCGATCTCGTGGCACAGTATAATGGCGAGGGCGCTGGCGGCGGCGGTCTGCTGGGCGGATTGATGAGCGCGATCGGCGGCGGCGGCATCATGGGTCTCGGCCAGCAACTGATGAGCCAGGGCATCGGCATGAGCGAAATCACCACGCTCGCCAAGGAAACCATCGCCGTTGCTCGCCAGCACGCGGGTGATGAGACTGTCGATCAGGTGATCGCTTCGGTTCCGGGCCTCAGCCAGTTCGCGTAAGGCGACATTTTATTCGATAGCGGGGCGCGGCGGCTGTTCATTGAACCGGCGCCGCGCCTCTTCTATTTCCGCATGGTGGGTTTCCGCCCATATCCACACGCCGCAAAAGGCGCTGCCAAGGGTCTCTCCGAGAGACGTGAGGCTATAATCCACATGCGGTGGAATGACTGGGTGCACGGTGCGGCGCACCAGTCCGTCGCTTTCCATCTGCCTCAGCGTTTTCGTCAGCATCTTCTGGCTGATGGTGCCGACCAGCCTGCCGATCTGCGTAAAGCGAAGCGTGCCATGCTCTTCCAGCACCTCAAGGATCAGCATCGTCCATTTGTCCGCCACTTTCGCGATGATATCCTCAACCAGCGCCTCGATGACCGGATCGGTTTCCGTGGGCGGCGGAGACTTGCGCCTGTTCTCGATCATGGGATCGGCGGCATACCGTTTCATCTCACACTCTCCTTTGGGTAAGTATAATTCTTTTGGGTGCCTACTTACGAATGGAGAGTATAGCCGCTAATTTCCCGTCATCCAACAGGCAGAGGATTTTTCGATGAAAACGACAGGCAACACCATTCTCATCACCGGTGGCGGCTCCGGCATCGGCCGGGCGCTGGCGGAAGCGTTTCACCGGCTGGGCAACAAGGTCGTCATTTCCGGCCGCCGTCAGAATGTGCTGGATGAGGTAACGGCCGCCAATCCCGGCATGGCCGCGATGGTCATGGACGCGACCGACGCCGAAGGCATCCGCTCTTTCGCCGACAATCTCATCAAGACACATCCGACGCTCAACGCCGTCATCAACAATGCCGGCATCATGCGGCCGGAGGACATCTCCTCGGCCCCGGACTATCTGGATACGGCGGAGGAAACCATCGCCACCAACCTTCTGGCGCCCATTCGCCTGACGGCGGCGCTGCTGCCGCATTTCCTCAAGCAGCCTGAAGCGACAGTGCTGACGGTATCCTCCGGCTTGGCCTTCGTGCCCATGGTGGTCACCCCAACCTACAGCGCCACCAAATCGGCCATCCATGCCTATTCGGTCGCACTTCGCGAACAGCTGAAAGAAACCTCGGTTGAGGTTATCGAAATCGTGCCGCCCTATGTGCAGACGACGCTGATGGGGGAAGGCCAGGCAAGCGACGAAAGAGCCATGCCGCTCGAGGCCTTCATTTCGGAAGTGATGGACATTCTTGGCGGTCGCCCGGATGAGAAGGAAGTGGTTGTGGAACGCTGCAAGCCGCTGCGTTTCGCCGCGCAGAACGGCAATTTCGATCAGGTGTTTTCGATGGTCAACGGCATGCATCCGTAAAGGCCCGACCCTGTCTCGCACGCATCGCCTGTGATAGCGTGGCGCTCTTTAAAGGGAGCGCCAGCTTTTCATGGGCAGCCGTCAATTCCTCATGCCGAAAACCGCCATGCCCGGTATTGCTGCCGTGGTTGCGGATAGCGACCGCTCTTTTCCACGTCACATGCACGACCAGTTCGGCATCGGCCTTGTGGAGCGCGGCGCGCAGAAATCGCTGAGCGGGCGCGGCATGGTGGAGGCTGAAGCCGGCCATGTCATCACCGTCAATCCGGGTGAGGTTCATGACGGTATTCCGCTGGGAGAGGGCGGGCGCGCCTGGCGGATGATCTATCTCGACATCGATATCGTGCAGGCCGCCATTGCCGATATCATCGAAAAGGATCACGGCTTTTTCGAATTCGCCTATCCGGTCGACACCAGGCCTCTGGCGGACCGGTTCCGTGCGCTTTTTTCAGCCGTGACGGCAACTGATCGCCCGGGTGACACCCTTCGCTGCGACGAGACCCTCCTTATGCTGCTCGTGGGTGCAATGGAAACGGTGGCAACACCACGCGAGACGGCAGCGCCCGATAGCATAAGACGGGCGAAAAGCAGGATCGATGACGATCCTGCCCGGCCATTGCGCCTAACCGATCTGGCGCAGGAGGCCGGCATGAGCCAGTTCCGCTTCCTGCGATCCTTCAGCAAGACCACGGGGCTGACGCCGCACAGCTACCTTTTGCAGCGACGCCTGCATCTGGCACGGGGTGCACTGGCCAAAGGCGCACCGCCCGCCGAGGTGGCGTTTTTCGCCGGTTTCTCCGACCAGAGCCATTTGAACAGGTTTTTCGTGCGACAGTTCGGAGTGACGCCTGCGGCGTATAGGGCGGCGGTTTCGTAGCGCAGGTTGGGGTAATAAGGCTACAGACGCGAGCCTCCAAGCCTCAACGCTGCAATTTCATCCAAGACCCCCGCGCCGGACACAGTCATGCTCCTGTCCTCCGTTCAACAGGACTTGCAGAATCCATGACGCCCGAATTCCTCATCACATCCCTGATCATCGCCGCTTCTCCCGGAACAGGCGTGGTTTACACGCTGGCCGCCGGCCTGTCCCAAGGGTCGAAGGCGAGCGTCGTCGCGGCTTTCGGCTGCACGCTCGGCATCGTGCCGCATCTGCTGGCCGCCATCACCGGACTTGCCGCCATTCTGCACGCGAGCGCCCTTGCCTTCGGCGTGATCAAATATCTGGGTGTCGCCTACCTGCTCTACATGGCGTGGAACACGCTTCGGGAAGATGGGGCGCTGAAGATCGACGACAAGCAGGAGCACCGCAAGGCGGGGCTGGTCATCGGTGAGGCTGTCCTCATCAATCTCCTGAACCCGAAACTGTCGATCTTCTTTTTTGCTTTCCTGCCGCAATTCATCGCGCCGGAGGAGGTTTCTCCGACGTGGCGCATGGTCGATCTCGGGCTGATCTTCATGGCCATGACGTTTCTGGTCTTTGCGCTTTACGGCTGTTTTGCCGCCTCGGTCAGGCGGCAGGTTGTGGCGCGCCCGGCCGTGCTCACCTGGCTGAGACGCAGTTTCGCCGCCGCGTTTGTGGCGCTCGGGGCGAAACTGGCGTTGACGCAGCGGTGAGACCGGACCGGGCTCAACGCAGTCAATCGTCCCAGTCGGGCGCGAGGTGACCGGGGTTGACGATGCGGCCATCGGGTTTGGCAAGCGCGTGGATCGCCTGCATTTCCTCTTCCGAGAGCGCAAAATCGAAAATGTCGAAATTCTCCTTGAGGCGGCTTTCGGTTGCGGTCTTGGAAAGCGCCACGACATCCGGCTGCTGCACCGCCCAGCGCAGCGCCACCTGTGCGGTCGTCTTGCCGTGCCTTGCACCAATATCCTTCAGAACCGAATCATCAGGCACCTTGCCATCCGCCATCAGATAATAGGCAGTGACCGAAAGCCCGTGTTTGCGCGCGGCCGCAATCACCTTCGTCTGGTCCAGATAGGGGTGGTATTCGATCTGGTTAGTGGCAAGCGGCGTGTCGGAGAGTTTGACCGCCTCTTCCGTCAGCGCCACGTTGAAGTTGGAAATGCCGATATTGCGCACCTTTCCGGCCTTGCGCACGTCGTTCAGCGCGCCGATCCTTTCCGCCAGCGGCACATCGCTTTTCGGCCAGTGCAGCAGCAGGAGATCGACATAATCCGTCTTCAGCTTTTGCAGGCTTTCATCGACGGAGGCGAGAAAATCAGCGTGGCGGTAGCGGTCCACCCAGACCTTGGTGGTCAGGAAAATATCGTGCCGGGAAATGCCGGACTTCGCGATCACTTCGCCAACCGCACCTTCATTCTTGTAGATCTGCGCCGTATCGACATGGCGGAAACCAAGTTTCAGCGCCTCCGGCAAAATGCGCCTGATATCCTCTTCCGGAATGCGGAAGGTGCCGAAACCGAGGGCGGGAATGTTCGCGCCATTCGCGTTGACGTCATACATGCATGTCTCTCCTGTTTATTGCAAACATGGGCGGCAAGGACTGCCGGATGGGGAATCCGTCTTTTATTAACTGGTGTCCGCGCCATTGGTTTCAAGCGTCTCGCCATTGCGAGGCGCTGTGCGCGAGGCTACCAGTCGATGGCGAAACGTCGTAGATGGCATGATCGGAATGTGGAGGAACCACGCGTGTCGCGCTCACAACGGCTTCTTGATCTGTTGCAGATCCTGCGCGCCCACCGCATGCCGGTCAGCGGTACGGCGCTGGCCGCGCAAACCGGCGTCAGCCTGCGCACGCTTTACCGCGATATAGCAACGCTTCAGGCGCAGGGTGCTGACATCGAGGGCGAGGCGGGTGTGGGTTATGTGCTGCGTCCCGGTTTTTTGCTGCCGCCGCTGATGTTTTCGCAGCAGGAGATCGAGGCGCTTGTGCTCGGGTCGCGATGGGTCGCGGGCCGCGCCGATGAGGGGTTGGCGCAGGCCGCCCGCGCCGCACTCGTCAAGATCGCCGCCGTTTTGCCCGATGCCCTGCGTGAGGAACTCGATAATTCCACCCTGCTTGTCGGCCCCGGGCAGGCCATGGCCACCATCCACGTCGATCTCGCCGCCATTCGCGATATTATTCGCAAGGAGAGTAAGGTCGTGATGACCTATCGCGACGAGAAGGGAGAATTGACGGAGCGGGTGATCTGGCCCTTCGCGCTCGCTTTTTTCGATCTGGTGCGGGTGGTGCTGGCATGGTGCGAGACGAGGCAGGATTTCCGCAGTTTCCGGGCCGACCGCATCGAGAGCTTCAACCCTCTGGACAAGCGTTATCCCCGCCGCCGCCAGTCCCTGCTGAAGGAGTGGCGCGAGCGGGAAAAACAGCGACGGCAACAAAATCATGCTGACAAAAACTGACAGCACGGGGGTCTAGAACCTGTTCATCCGCAACTCAAGGAGAACAGCCATGACCCATCCCGATTTCACCATTCTCTACGTCGACAACCCGCCGGCCAGCACGGAATTTTATAAAGCCCTGCTCGGCGCAGAGCCGGTCGAAGCCTCTCCGACATTCTCCCTTTTCGTGCTTCAAAACGGCATGAAGCTCGGCCTCTGGTCGAGGCATACGGTGGAGCCGAAGGCATCGGTAACGGGCGGTGGCGGCGAGCTTGCCTTCCGCGTCGAAAGCGGTGCGCAGGTGGATGAAGCCTTCGCCGACTGGAAGACAAAGGGCATCGCCATTTTGCAGCAGCCCGGCACGATGGACTTCGGCTACACATTCACTGCGGCCGACCCCGACGGCCATCGTCTGAGGGTCTACGCCTTCGCGGGTTAGAGATAATGCGTTGAGGCCGATTGGCTAAATAGTGTCGTAGCCATGTCGTACTCTAAGCTCTCCTCATCCCCGTGCTTGTCACAGGGATCCAGCGCCGCGCGTCTGCGCGGCGAGAGAGCCTTTTCAGCCCAAGGACTTGGGCCGGCTGGATTCCTGTGACAGGCACAGGAATGAGGGGAGGCGAAAACTACGCTACTTCTTCACCGCCACCACGAACAGGCGCGGAAAACGCAACAGCAGCCGGCCGTCTGCCATGGGCGGATAGGCGGCTGCGATGCGCCTGGTATAGTCGTTGAGGAAGGCCTCGCGGTGTTCCTCGCCGGCGGCGGCAAGATAGGGGCGCAGACCCGTGCCCTTCACCCATTCCACAATGCTTTCCGCATCCTTCATGGGGTGGTTGTAGATGGTGTGCCACACATCCACCCGCGCGGATTTCGGTGTCAGCGCATCGAAATAGGCTGATGGCGCGGGCAGGGGTTTGCGGCGTAATTTGCCATCCGCAAACTTGTCCTTCCAGGGGCCGTCTGCTCCCGTTTCCTCCATGGCGCGATGTGTCGGCTCCTGCAGATTGTCAGGCATCTGCACGGCAAGAACGCCGCCGCTTTCCAGCTGGTCCATCAGCTGCGAAAGAACGGCAAGATGATCCGGCACCCATTGGAACACCGCATTGGCATAAAGCAGGTCCGCTTTCTGGCTGGGCCGCCAGTTGCCGAGATCGGCCTTGCCGAAACGGGTGTTGGGCAGCCGGTCCGCCGCCTTTTCCAGCATGTCGTCGTCGCTGTCGATGCCGGTGATGACGTTAACGCCGTAACGATCGGTCAAAAGCTCGGTGGAATTGCCCGGGCCGCAGCCCAGATCGTAACCGTTCAGCACGCGCTCCAGCGGCACCTGCGCCAGAAGATCCCTTGCCGGGCGTGTCCGCTCGTCTTCAAATTTCAGATATTGCTGGGCGGACCATGCCATGATTTTCTCCTGCTGACGTGTTGCATTCGGATCGGCGAACAAGAATTGTAAAGGGCGTTGCAAGCGCCGTCAGACTGCCAGCATCGCATGGGCGAAATCCCCCCGCCATCATCCAATGCATGAATTATTGTGATGGATCTATTCATCAACCTTTTGTTTCGCCTCACAAAACGTCTTTGTCAGGGCATACATTTGTTATTTTCCATCAAAATAAGACATGGCGGCAATTAAAACTTGACCTCACCCGGTCAGAGGCATTCACTCCCGCCGATTTCAGAGCATTGCCAGCAAAAGTGCGAAGCGGTTTTGCGTGCGGCAATGTGGCAGGACGAAAAAGATGGAGCTCTTTCGCTTTTTGCAGAAAGGCGGAGATGCTCAAGACAGGAGACAGTCATGACCGTCGATACCGCACCCCGATCAACCACCTGGACCTATGTTGATGGTCAATGGCTGCCCGGCAATCCGCCGCTCATCGGCCCGACCTCGCATGCCATGTGGCTGGCCTCCACGGTGTTTGACGGCGCGCGCTGGTTCGATGGCGTGGCTCCCGATCTCGATCTGCATTGCCAGCGCGTCAACCGCTCGGCCACCAACATGGGCATGAAGCCCACCATGACGGCGGAAGAGATCGAGGCATTGGCGCTGGAAGGCATCAATAAATTCGACGGCAAGACCGAAATCTACATCAAGCCGATGTATTGGGCAGAACACGGTTCGCCGGGCAGCGTCGTCGCGCCCGATGCCAATTCCACCCGTTTTGCGCTGTGCCTTTTCGAAGCGCCGATGAATGCCGGCGCATCGCTGACACTCACCGTCTCGCCGCTGCGCCGTCCTTCACCGGAAACCGCGATGACGGATGCCAAGGCCGGTAGCCTTTACCCCAATAGCGGCCGCGCCATTCTGGAAGCCCGTGCACGCGGTTTCGACAACGCCCTGATGTGCGACATGAACGGCAATGTCGCTGAATCGGCATCGTCCAACGTCTTCATGGTCAAGGACGGCGTCGTCTTCACCCCGGTTCCGAACCGCACCTTCCTTGCCGGCATCACCCGTTCGCGGGTGATGAGCCTTCTGCGCCAGGCCGGTTTCGAAGTGCGCGAAGCGACCCTGTCGGTCGAGGATTTCCGCGGGGCGGATGAAATCTTCTGCTCGGGCAATTATTCCAAGGTTTCCCCTGTCGTGAAACTGGATGACCGCGCATTGCAGGCAGGTCCGGTCGCCCGAAAGGCGCTCGATCTTTACATGGATTGGGCACGTCTCGGCGCAGACGTCTAGAGCGCCGTGCGTCCTGCCGGACCCTCTGACTCTCTTTGATCTGCGCATCGTTACGGACGAAAATCGAATGTGATTTTCTGTCTGGTGGGCAAAGCTGACACGTATTTCGATCAGGGCCACGGCAGGCGTTCGGCTTGCCGTGGCCTTTTGTTTTTGCAGTGCAGTATTTTCCCGCGAAAACTGAGGGGAATTTAATCCAATTTTAGACAAACCACACGTAGTTTGCAGCATCTTCCCTTCCGGCTAACGAGGGCCGCCAGATGTCTTTCAGCATTCGTAATGTACTTGTAGGATTTTTTCTTACCATCAGCCTCGCGCTGGCCGGTTTGGTCGGAAACGAGTTGTGGCGGTCGGCCAATCGCGCCGGCACCTTTTCAGAGGTTGCGCAACTCGTCTCGCTCGACAAGCTTCTTTTCAACGCTCTTTTGAATTTCCGCAGTGAACGCGGCGACAGCGCCACGGCACTGACGCTCGATCCGTCGAAATCGACGGGCAGCGTCGCCAGCGTGCAGGCCGCACGCCAGAAGGTGGATGCTGCCATGACGGCATTCCTCACGCAGTCTTCGTCGCTTGAAGACACGCAGCTTCAGGCACCGCTGAAGCGCGTGAAAGATGTCTACGCGCAGTTCGTCGAATTGCGAAAGAAGGTTGACGCCAACGTTTCGCTGCCGCTCGACCGGCGCGAAGGCGGGCTCGACAAGACGGTCATGGCGCTCGGCGGCGATTTCCTCGCCTCGCTCGAGGCGGGCTCGACGGCGCTTGAAGGCACTGTTCGCTCTCTCGATCAGGGTCAGACCGGTTTGATCCAGTTGCGCTCTTACGGCTGGTCTGCCCGTGCCCTTGGCGGCAGCGCCACCGTCATTCTCAACGCTGCCGTTGCCCAGAACCGTCCACTGACGGCGCAGGAGATGCAGCAACTCGGCGCATTCGATGCCGGTGCGGCTTTCGCCTGGAAAGCGACCGGCGATCTGGTTACGCATGAATCGACGCCGCAATCGCTCAAGGATATCTACGCCACGGCGGACAAGACTTACTTTAAGGGCGATTTCAGCACGCAGCGCGCCAAGCTCATCGACGATCTCATGAATGGTCGCACGCCTGCCTTCACCATGGACAGCTGGCGCACCACCGTCACCGAAAACCTCGGCACGATTGCGAAAATCGCTTCTGCCGCCATGGATGTTCTGGACGCAAATGCCGCACAGGCCAAACAGGACGCCTTCATCGATGCGATGATCTATCTCGTCGTCTTCATCGCGACGCTGGCGCTCTGTATCCTCTCGCTTGCCGTCATCGTCGGCCGCGTCACCCGCCCGATCAGCCGCCTGACCAACGCGATGATGGAGCTTTCGGGCGGCAATCTTTCGATCGATGTCGCCGGCGCAAAACGCGGCGACGAGATCGGCGAGATGGCCCGCGCCGTGGAAATCTTCCGCGAGGCGGCAATCCGCAACAGGCAGCTGGAATCCGAAGCCCTGGCCAATCGCGAGCGGGCCGAGCGGGACCGTATCGAGTTGCAGCAGCGCGCCGAGGCCGAGGCCGAAGAACGGCTCAATCAGGCCACGGGTTCGCTGGCGGGCGGTCTTCGCCGTCTCGCTTCCGGCGACATGGTCTGCGAGATCGCCACGCCGTTCGCACCGCAATTCGAGGCGCTGCGGCACGATTTCAACAGCTCCGTCGTTCAACTGCGCGAAGCGCTGACAAGTGTCGGCCAGTCCGTGCAGACGGTAAATGGCGGCGCTCACGAGGTTTCGTCGGCATCCGACGATCTTTCCCGCCGCACGGAGCAGCAGGCTGCCTCTCTGGAAGAGACCGCTGCCGCGCTGGAAGAGATCACCGCCAATGTTTCGGCCACCTCCAAGCGGGCAGGCGATGCGCGTGACACGGTGCGTGAGGCAAGGGCAAAGGCCGATCTTTCCGGCAAGGTGGTGCGCGATGCCGTTTCCGCCATGGAACGCATCGAGCATTCCTCGCGCCAGATCGGCCAGATCATCGGTGTTATTGACGAAATCGCCTTCCAGACCAACCTTCTGGCGCTGAATGCGGGCGTCGAGGCGGCGCGGGCGGGCGATGCGGGCAAGGGTTTTGCAGTCGTTGCACAGGAAGTGCGCGAACTGGCCCAGCGTTCCGCCAAGGCCGCCAAGGAAATCAAGCAGCTCATCAACACGTCAGCCGTTGCGGTGGGTGAAGGCGTGAAGCTTGTCGCCGATACTGGCGTCGGGCTTTCCGAGATTGAGCAGCTCGTACTGTCCGTCAACACCCATATGGACGCCATCGCCACCGCGGCGCAGGAACAGTCCGCCGGTCTCTCCGAGGTCAACACCGCCGTCAATCACATGGATCAGGCCACGCAGCAGAACGCCGCGATGGTCGAGGAAATGAATGCGGCCGGTGCGGGTCTTGCGCAGGAATGTGCCAATCTCCAGGCTTTGTTGGCGCAATTCCAGCTCGGTCAGCAGACCTCCGCATTGCGCGAGACGGCAAGGCACATGCGAGAGGCAAGCCCCGCACGTGCACCCGTCTCCCAGCCGTCCAGATCCCGCCCGGTCACTGCTTCGCGTGGCAATGCCGCGCTGGCCGTGAAGGGTGATGACTGGACGGAGTTCTGAGGACGAGATTGCCTTTGGCTTCGGGGTCCAGCGCGATCAGGTCTCTGATCGCATACGACTCTTCTCACGGCGCAGACGCGCCGTGGCTGGATGCCGGATCCAGTGCGGCATGACGAAAGAAAAAAGTCGCAAGCATCAACAGATCGAAGCCCGCGTCCGAAATCGACGCGGGCTTCATCGTTTCTGCAGGTTTGGCAATGCAGCAGCGAGCGCCCTTAGTGGAGCGGTCATGTGCTTGTCGCGTCTGAGGGCAAGGGCGATCCGCCGTTCGAGCGGCGGCTCGAGCGAGCGCCATTCAAGCCCCGATGCAGCACCTTCATGCTCCATCGCCATGCGTGGCACGATGGCAAGGCCAAGGCCCGCGCCCGCCAGTTTCTTGATGGCCTCGACGCTGCCCAGTTCCATGGCGGGTTGCACGGTGCGGCCGCTTGCCGAAAACCATTGATCCACGAGCTTGCGCGTATTGCCGCCCTCGTAAAGCAGCAATGGCTGTGTCGAAAGTGTCTCGGCATTCAGGATTGTTGCGTCGCTGATGGTGCCAAGCAGGAAAACCGCAACCAGTTCATCGAGATGGATGTCGCTGATATCGAGGCTGCGGCCGCTGGCCGGCAGGGCCACCACCGCCGCATCGATCGTATTGGCTTCGAGAAGCCTCAGTATATCGTGGGTATTGCCGGTCTGCACGACGATGTCTATCCCCGGCATCACCTGGCGGATTTTGCCCAGCACTGGCGGCAGAAGATAGATGCAGGCGGTGGCGCCCGTGCCGATGCGCAAGCGTCCCGTCACGCCGCTGCGATGAGGGGCTACGGTATCGATGGCATGCGCCACTTCTTCCGCAATCCGTCTTGCATGGATGAGAAAGTCCCGGCCCGCCGCCGTCGGCTGCGCGCGCCTGCCAACCCGTTCGATCAGCCGCACACCGAGCTGCTTTTCCAGCAGCCGGATGTGCAGGCTGGTGGCCGGCTGCGTCAGCCCCGCCTTGTCGGCTGCGGCGGAAAAGCTGCCGAGATCGGCGACATCCATGAAGCTGCGCACCTGCCGCAGATCGAGGTCCATCATCAAAGAAAACCTTATCGTTTGTATAAGACAGATAATCTTTATTTTGACTGAGCCGCAATGCACAATAATGCCGTGAATGACCACAGGACACGAGAATGACCCTTCCCACAATTTCCAGCCTTACCATCCGCCCCTGCGAGGAGGCGGATATTCCAGCCATTACCGAAATCTACCGGGATGCCGTGCTGCATGGCCGCGCCAGCTTCGAGATCGATCCGCCAAGCGTGGATATGATGCTTGAGCGCCGCCGACTGCTGGTAGAAGGCAACTACTCCTATCTCGTCGCCGAAATCGACGGAAAGGTAGCCGGATATGCCTATGCCGGCGCCTATCGTCCGCGCCCGGCCTATGGTGCTGCTGTGGAGAATTCCGTTTATATCGATCCGGCCATGAAGGGCATGGGAATTGGCCGCAAGCTGCTCGATGCGCTGATCGAGGATGCGACTTCGCGCGGCTTCCGGCAAATGATTGCGGTCATCGGCGATAGCGCCAACGCCGCCTCCATCGGTGTGCACCGCGCCGCCGGTTTCGAGCATGTCGGCACATTCAAGTCCATCGGCTGGAAACACGGCCAGTGGCTGGACACGGTGCTGATGCAGCGCGCGCTGGGCGATGGCGACACCACGCCCCGTTTCTGAAACCTCAGGGCTTGGTAGAGCCGGGGATTTCAACCTTCAGCGTATCGCCGGCAAGCTCGCTGCCGAGTTCGACGGCCTTGGTCTTCTTGTCGTAAACGCAGATATGGCTGATCGTCGCATCCGCGCCCTTGGCCTTGCCGGTGAGGACGGCGAGGCCATAATTCTCGCTGCCCACCGGATCGACCACCACCTTGGCGTCCTCGATCATGTCTTTGCCGGCGCCAAGGCACGCCGTCTGCACATCCGCCACGAATTCCTTCCAGGCATCGTCAGACGATGCGACGGCCGGAAGCGCCAGCGAGGAGAAGGCGGCGAGAAGCAGCGCGCTATGGATCATGGGGCGGGTCATGGAATTTCCTTCCTGCAATTTCATCAAAAGCGAACCGATAGGGTGGAAAACAGTACGCCAGGGTTGTGAAACAAATGTGGTGGCGGCTGGCTTGAGAGGAATTTTCTCTTTTGTCGGAACATTTTGATATTTCACAGGTTGCCCAAACAGAGGTTCGCTCCTATGGTCCGCTCACACGGTTTCTAGGAGCGGTAACCCGCTGCAAAAAGGAGTAAAAACCATGGCCTTCGAACTTCCTGAACTCCCCTACGACTACGACGCGCTTGCACCATACATGTCGCGCGAGACGCTCGAGTTCCATCACGACAAGCACCACAAGGCATATGTCGACAACGGCAACAAGCTGGCGGCGGAAGCCGGTCTTTCCGACCTTTCGCTTGAGGAAGTCGTGAAGAAGTCCTTTGGCACCAATGCTGGTCTCTTCAACAATGCTGCCCAGCATTACAACCACGTCCATTTCTGGAAGTGGCTGAAGAAGGACGGCGGCGGCAACAAGCTGCCGGGCAAGCTGGAACAGGCATTCGCCTCCGATCTCGGCGGTTACGACAAGTTCAAGGCTGATTTCATCGCTGCCGGCACCACGCAGTTCGGCTCCGGCTGGGCATGGGTTTCCGTCAAGAACGGCAAGCTCGAAATCTCCAAGACCCCGAACGGCGAAAACCCGCTGGTTCATGGCGCAGAACCGATCCTCGGCGTCGACGTATGGGAACACTCCTACTACATCGACTACCGCAACCTGCGTCCGAAGTACCTCGAAGCCTTCGTCGACAACCTCATCAACTGGGACTACGTCCTGGAGCGTTACGAAGCCGCTTCCAAGTAAGTTTTGCGGATTGTAATTTTCTGAGCACCCGGCCCCCCAAAGGCCGGGTGTTCTGCTTTTGAGGTCGACAATCCAGCGTGTCGCTCCCATTTGTCACAAGCCTGTCATCCGCCCGGTTTATCGCGGCGCATCATGACTGAAAAAACCACACCGCTCTTCTCATTCGGCATTGTTGCCGATCCCCAATATGCCGATGCCGAACCCCGCCCGGATATGGGCCGGTATTATGCCGAAAGCCCGAAAAAGCTTGGCGAAGCGATCGACGCCTTCAATCGCGAGGAACTGGCCTTCGTGGTAACGCTGGGCGATATCATCGATCGCGGTTTTGAAAATTTCGATGCGATCCTTGGCGTCTACGAGCAGCTTCGCCATCCTTCGGTGATGCTGCCGGGAAATCACGATTTCGCCGTTGCCGCCGAACACCTGTCCGCCATTCATGCCCGCCTCGGCATGGCGTCGCCCTGGCACGATTTCACCATCGGTGAGATACGTTTCGTGGTGCTTGACGGCAACGAGGTCAGCCTGTTTGCCCCGCCGCCCGGCGATCCGCGCCGCACGCTGGCGCAAGAGCGTCTGAAGCGCCTGCAAGAGGTGGGTGCGATCAATGCGCAGGACTGGAATGCGTCGCTCAGCGACGAACAGTTCGAATGGCTGCGGACCGTTCTGCAAAAGGCGGATGCGGCGGGTGAACAAGTGGTCATTCTCTGCCACTATCCGGTCTATCCGGACAACGCCCATAATATGTGGGACGCGCCCCGCATCCTCGATCTTCTGGATGTACATCCTTCGGTCGTCGCATGGTTCAGCGGCCATAATCATGAGGGCAATTACGGGGTGCAGGGCAACACTCACTTCGTCAACTTCAAGGGCATGGTGGATACGCCCGACCAGAACACCTTCGCCATTGCCGATGTGTTTGCCGACCGAATCGTCATCCGCGGTTTCGGGCGGGAAGACGATAGGGTGCTGGAGCACTTGCAGCATAACGCTGCCGTGCTTTGAAGTCAGCACCACCCTCTCAACCGTCATTACTGTCACAGGAATGGCGGTTGAGACGGGGGGCACCGACACACAACGAAGGTTGAAAGACGCGCTAAATCAGTTGCTTTACGCGCCGGCTTGATTCGTCGTTCGTTCCGAAGTCCTCAGCTGATTGCTCTGCCAGCCGCTCATCCACAATTGCCGCAACCTTTCGCCTTCCATCTTGAAAAAGCTGCCGGTTGTCTTGCAGGTCAGAACGCGGTCGGAGCGGAAATTGCGGATCGCTTGCCTGAGTTCGCACCAGGCGACGATATTGGTCGTCTCCGAATAATAGATCGTGGCGATGGGCCGGATCTGTCGCCGGGTCTCCACGCCGGTTTCATCGCCATAGGTTATGTCCAACCGCTCCTCGTCGCGCACCGCCCGCCTGACCATGGCAAGATCGACGCCGGCGGGTGAGGGCGCGATGCTGCCCCAGGCGTGCAGGGCATTGGCCGACAGGGTTTTCGACAGGGGTTCGGGCAGGGATGCGGCAATCTTGTCGCTGACCTTTTTGGCCGCCTGCCGCAATTCGGTATCGCCCGTGCGCGCGACCATGGCGAGCGCAAGCACGATCGCCTCCGTCTCCTCGATGGAGAACATCAGCGGCGGCAGGTTGAAGCCGGGACGCAGGATGTAACCGACGCCGCGTTCGCCTTCGATCGGTACGCGCATGGTCTGAAGGGCCGAAATATCGCGATAGACCGAGCGCACCGTGACCTCCAGTGCCTCGGCAATGGTCTGCGCGGTGATCGGCCTGCGCGCCACCCGCAGGATCTGGATGATCTCGAACAGTCTCGATGCCTTGCGCATTGCCGTTTTTCCCGGTGGTTTCCCAACGCAACTGACACAACGCTGTCAGTTGGATTTTCCTATAAGCAGCAAAACACATTGAGAAACATGAGTTTTCCCGAATGTGTCGCAAACTGTTTTGGGAGATACTGACATGAGTTACGCCGAAAATCTCTGGCTTTTCTTTCTGGTCCTGTTCGGCATCATCATCCTGCCGGGCATGGATATGCTGTTCGTGCTGGCAAGTGCGTTGACGGGTGGCAAAAGAACCGGGCTTTCCGCCGCAAGCGGCATGAGCGCCGGCGGCATGGTGCATTCACTTTACGGTGCGTTGGGCGTCGGCATGCTTGCCGCCTGGATGCCGTCGCTGTTCCTGCCGCTGCTGGTCGCCGGCGCCGCTTACATGGTCTGGATCGGCGTCGGCCTGATGCGCAGCGCCATCACCGTCAATGGCGATGAGGCGCAGGCGAGCGCCTCTGTCAGAAAGGCGTTCTGGCGGGCCGTGCTCACCTGCCTTTCCAATCCGAAAGCCTATCTCTTCATGATGGCGATCTATCCGCAATTCCTCAAACCCGACTATGGTCCAATCTGGATGCAGGGGCTGGTAATGGGCGCGATGGTGGCCATCACGCAGTTCACGGTCTATGGCGCTCTGGCGCTGACGGCGGATAAAAGCCGGGCATGGCTCGTTTCCTCGCCTGCCGCGACGATTTTCATCGGCCGCGCCGCCGGTTTCATGCTGATTGCCGCAGCCCTGGTTACGCTTTGGGAAGCACTCTCCTAGACTTCTGTTTTCTTGGGGAAATTCACTGCAATGTGACTTCTTTTCGCCATGCGGAAAGGGCATCCTCGCGCCGTTATCGCGCGTTCGGCATCTGCCGGAATCAAGGAGAGAGTGTATGAAACTGAAAACCATCGCGGCGGCCATGCTTTTCGGCTGTCTTTGCGCCGGAGCGGTCTACGCTGCCGGCGAAGTCGAAAAACGTGAAGGCATGATGAAGCAGATCGGCGGCTCCATGGGGGCGCTTGCTGCCATCTCCAAGGGCCAGAAGCCTTATGACGCCGAAGCCGTGAAGGCTGCCGTGACGACCATCAGCACCAACGCCAAGGCTTTCCCTGACCAGTTTCCCCCGGGCAGCGAGACCGGCAGTGCTGCGGCACCCGCGATCTGGGAAAATTTCGATGACTTCAAGTCCAAGGCCGCCAAGCTCGGTGCCGATGCGGACAAGGTCCTCGCCAGCCTTCCCGCCGATCAGGCAGGCGTCACCGCCGCCATGCAGACCCTCGGTGCCGATTGTGGTGCGTGCCACCAGACCTACCGTCTGAAGAAGTGATCCTACTAAGAACGCCGCTTCCCGGCGGCGTTTTTTTCAGCGGGAATGATGCCTGATCTCATCAGGTGATAATGGGGAGAGGGGTCATGGCCTCCATTTGGACGAAGCTCGCGGGCGGGATCGCGGTGGCGGCCATTGCCGGTTTCGGCATTTTCGCCTGGGTCACCGCGCCTGTGCGTCAGGCACCCAGCCACTGGGTGAGCCTTGGCGAGCCGGACCTTGCCAATGGCGAAACGCTGTTCTGGGCGGGTGGCTGCGCAAGTTGCCATGCGGCACCAGATGCCAAGGGCGATGCGCTTTTGACGCTTTCGGGCGGGCAAGCGTTGAAAAGCCCCTTCGGCACCTTCCATGTGCCCAATATTTCCTCCGATCCGCAGCATGGTATTGGCGGCTGGACGCTTTCGGAATTCGGAGATGCGATGACGCGCGGCGTCGGCAAGAACGGCGAACATCTCTACCCGTCCTTCCCATACGCCTCCTATGCCCGCATGACGCAGAAGGACATCAACGACCTCTTCGGTTATTTGCGGGTTCTGCCCGCCAGCCAGAATGACGCGCCGGATCATGAACTGCCGTTCCCCTTCAACATGCGCATGGCATTGGGCGGTTGGAAATTCCTCTATTTCGATACATCCGCGCCACCCCGCGTCGAGCTTGCCGATGCCAATGCCGAATTGCTGCGCGGCCAATATCTGGTGGAAGGCCCGGGCCATTGCGGCGAATGTCACACGCCGCGCAATGCACTTGGCGGTTTTCTCGATGGCAAATGGCTGGCCGGTGGTCCAAATCCCGAAGGCGAGGGCCGCATTCCCGATATTACCCCCGGCTCGCAGAGCGTCGGAAGCTGGGAGGCGGCCGATATTGCCAACTATCTGGAAACCGGCTTCACCCCGGAATTCGACAGCGTCGGCGGCTCCATGGTCAAGGTGCAGCAGAACATGGCGCATCTGACGGCCGAAGACCGCAATGCGATCGCCGCCTATCTGAAGGCCATCCCGGCACGGTAGCCCTTCGCCGTCATGCCGGACTTGATCCGGCATCCAGCCACGGCGCGCGATTCTCACGCCGGCCTGCCATTGACTCCCACCCACACCCATCGGATAACGATCCTGTGATGGTTCCTTCCGGGCGTTCCGGAAGGTGAAAAGGGAACACGATAGGGAGACATCCTCATTCGTGGCTGCCCCCGCAACTGTGAGCGGAGAGCCTGAAACGAAATGCCACTGGTACGCATCTCGCCGGATATGGGCGAGGGCAATGCCGGGAAGGTGTTTCAGGTTTTGACCCGTAAGCCAGGAGACCTGCCATCACGGAAATGTCCATGCCGGCGGGGTGTCCGGAAGAGCGGAATTTCAGGGTGGTGGCGCTTGAACGTGCCGCCCTGTGTCAGTCTCGTATCCCCGTGGTGAAGTGTATCGCATGCGGCTGCACGGCGTTTGCCGTTCCGCCGCGTCTAAAGGCGCGGGGTCGCGCCGTAAGAGGGGTCACCATGTCCATCAACCAGAATACGGCAAATGCCGCCGTTTCAGCAAAAACGGGCAGCTTCGCGCAATCGCTGACGGCGATCGTGCTTGGCCTGTTCGTCGTCGGTTTTGTCGGCTTTTCGCATGTGGAAGCCGTTCACAACGCCGCGCATGACACACGTCATGCCAATGCTTTCCCTTGCCATTGAGGGGGAAAAGCATGTCGTTCTTTCGCAATATCGTTTTTACCGCCGTCCTCGTCGGCATCGTTGGCGGCTTCGCCGTTTCGGCCATGCAGGCTTTCGGCACCACGCCGCTGATCCTGAAGGCGGAAACCTATGAAAATGCCGGTGGCGAAGCGCCCCACAGCCATGATGCTCCGGCCACGACCGGCGCTGCCGTTCCCGCGCACGAGCATAATGAGGAAGCCTGGTCTCCGGCCGACGGCTTCGAGCGCACCGCCTATACGGTCGCCGCCAACGTGCTGACCGCCATCGGTTATGCGCTGGTGCTGACCGGCCTCATCTCGCTGCGCGGCACCAATGCCGGCTGGCGCGAAGGCCTTTTGTGGGGTGTGGCCGGTTTTGCCGCCGTCATGCTTGCGCCGATGATCGGCCTGCCGCCGGAACTGCCGGGCAGCCCGGCGGCCGCGCTTGAGGCGCGTCAAATCTGGTGGCTTTCGACGGTGGCGGCGACCGCAGGCGGCATTGCGCTGATCGCATTCCGCCGCGAACCCTGGGCAATCGTGCTCGCACTGGTGTTGATCGTTGCACCACATGTGGTGGGCGCGCCCCTGCCGCCGGAAGGTCAACATGCGCTGGCACCGCTGCCGCTGGAACGACAGTTCATCGTTGCCGCCACCGTGACCAGCTTTGTCTTCTGGGCCTTGCTCGGAACATTGAGCGCGTTTTTCCTGAAGCGCTTCCAGCAAGCTTGAAACCATGCAGGACGCAGCCGAATGGAGTGAGGAACTCGACGCGCTGCGTTTTGCCGTTCCCTGTCACGGCGCTTTCTGCGCCGTGCATCGCCTTGCCTTCAAGGCAGTCCTCGGCGTCAGCCCGGAACGGGAAGCGGCGCTCGCCTATTTTCATGAGAATGAGGCTGCCTTTACGGTCGCAGCCCTTGCCAAGATAAAACGCTCGGCTTTGCCGGCCGGTCGCAGTCTGCATCTCAACAGCCGCGATATCCGCCGTGCGATTGCGGGGGAGTGCGGGGATGTCGCGCCCCGTGTCTGCCGGGTGCTTGATCAGGGGTGATTTGTGATGGTCTCACGGCTTAACTTCCACACCACCTCATTCCTGTGACAAGCACAGGAATGAGGGTGGGAGGATCCGCAAAACTCTCGACACCAAGGTGAGCTTCACCGGTGTTCCGCCGCAAAAACCTGAAGTTCCGCCTCGGCTTCCGGACCAAAGAGGCCGAGGTGTTTCAGAATTTCCACTGCGAAACTGACGGGTGCACTGCCGGCTGCGGTTACGATGCCGCCATCGCTGACCGCCTTTGGCTGGTCGCGATAGAGCGCTTCGCCGCGATAGGACGGATAGGCCTTGTGAGAGGCGAGCGAATTTCCGGTATGGGTGACGTCATCAAGGGCGCCCGTGCCTGCAAGCGCGCTGGCAGCCGCGCAGATGCCGGCAACCAGCCGGCCCTTCTCGCGAAACCGCTGTACCAACCCGCCAAGATCGGCAGCCGTTCCCTTTTCCCAGCTGAGGCCGCCGGGAATGACGAGCGCATCGATGTTAGCAGGATCAAGCGCGTCGTATGATGTGTCGGGCGTAACGTTGAGCCCGCCCATTGAAACCACGGGCCGGCCGTCCGGGGTTGCGTAAACGATCTCGACGCCGAGATAGCCGCGCGCGGCGGCGGCAAGCAGCGCCGGTTCCCAGTCCGCAAAATCCTGCGCAAGCGCAATGGCAATCCGTGTCATGGCCGTCTCCGAAGGTTGCAATCAGGCGATAGACTGCATGTAGCGCATGCCAGTGACCGGGCGCGGCGCGAAATCCATGCTTTCGTAGAAACGATGCGCGGCGACATTGCCGGTCGTGGCGCTGACGGAAAGATAGTCGCAACCGAGGCGCTTGGCGATATCGCGGGCGCGGGAAACCAGGTGCTGGCCGGTGCCATGTCCGCGGTGACCGTCACGCACGAAAAGATGGTGCAGCTCAAGCCCGCGGCGGCCTTCCTGCGCCCTGTAGAGCGGCAGCATCAGGGCGTAACCGATCAATGCGCCGTCGGCTTCCGCCACCAGCCCATGCACCCAGGGAAGCGGGCCGAACAGGTCGCGTTCCAGTTTCGCCGGCGTAATCGCCGCCGCATCCCCATGAAAGTTGGCAAGCAGGGTGATCATCTCATTGAGCTCAGGCAAATCGGTCTTGCGTGCGCCACGAATGATGACGACGGGCGGTCTTTCCAGTGTAAGGGAACTATCTTCGGTCATTTTTCTGGTCCTTCGGTTTTATCGGTGCCGTCAGGACGCTTGAAAAACAACAAAGCCGCCTGACGGCGGCTTGTTGACAAAATGATCTGTCGAGCCGCCCTTTACAGGTAGGCCCAAAAGTACGAGCAGGAGATGGGTGCGCGTTCGTTGATCATGTCCATGCAATGCGCTCGAATCTGAAATCTGTCAAGCCTGCTCTTCAGCCTCAATGCTCGCCTTCGCACATGCCATGGTCGGAAAGTGCGCGGATGACGTAACAATCCTCGATCGAATGACCATGGCAATGGGAGACGATACGTTCCAGCTCATGCTCGAGCTTCTTGAGGCTGGTGATTTTTTCGCGCACATGGGCGAGGTGTTCGGCGGCAATGCGATCCGCACCCTCGCACGGCATTTGCCGGTGCTGGCTGAGCGCGATCAATTCTCTGATGGCGTCGATATTGAGCCCGATATCGCGGGCATGGCGGATGAAAGCCAGCCTTTCGAGATCGGATTTTTCGTAACGGCGCTGGTTGCCTTCCGAGCGATCTGCCTCGCGGATGAGGCCCATCTGCTCATAATAGCGGATCGTCGGAACCTTCACGCCGGTACGTTTGGACAATTCACCGATCGACAGCATTGCCTTCTCCATATCCTCAAGAGCAGCCGGGACAAGAACGAACCGGATGCTCTAGTCTCTAGAGATATAGCTTTTCAGCCTGCCGTTCAATGGGTGTCAGGCGGCGGCATCCACGCCGAGTGCCTGCGCCAGGGCTTTGAGAACTTCTGTCTCGATGCTGGAGGCGGCGTCAGGCTGCGCTGATGCGGCGATATCTACCGCCGGTTCGGTTCTGGCCTGTGCACCGCTGTCCAGGTTCCAAAGTGCTGCGGCAAGGCCGGCGGAAACGCTGGCGGCGGCAGGTGCGGCGGAAACGGCAACGCTCTCGGCGCTGGAAATCGCGCGGTGTGCCGCCCGTGTCAGTTCCAGCAGGGCCTCGGTGGTTGCATTTGTTTCCCTGGTCTTTGTCGGCTCAAGGGTCCGGACCGGAGTTGCGTAATAGCTGCTGGTTGTTGCTGCGATAGTCGTCATGACTGAGTCCCCTAAGTTTCATGGGGTATTTTTAGGGGTCGAAACATTCGCGAAGGTTGCGTCGCGCAGGGCTTGAACCAAAAAACATCGCAATATAGTATACCCCCCTATAGTATATGAGGTACTCATGTCCCATACGATCCGCAACAAGGAGAAGCTTCTCGCTCGCATCCGTCGCCTCAAGGGGCAGATGGAGGCGGTGGAGCGTGCCCTGGACGATTCCAAGCCCTGCGGCGAGGTGCTGCAATTGCTGGCCTCGGTGCGCGGTGCGCTTTCCGGCCTGACGGGGGAGGTGATGCAGGAACATCTGCATGAGCACGTCGTGCACGCCGAAAATGAAGACGAGCGGGCGCGTGCGGCGGAAGAGCTGGCCCAGGTGCTGAAGACCTACATCCGCTAACCTCTCTCCCAAAAGTGTCCGCGGCTTTGGGAAAAGATGCGTGAAACAGAATATTCCAGGATCGAACAGGATTAGCGACATGACGACGACATCCGAATTTTCCGCAGCGTCCGGCCACGACCATGTTTTCCTAGGCCGGAACCATGAGCGCAATGAAAAGCGCGTGTGGATGGTGATTGCGCTGACCACAGTCATGATGGTGGCGGAGATCGTCGCCGGCCACTGGTTCGGTTCCATGGCGCTGACGGCGGATGGCTGGCACATGTCCACCCATGCGGGCGCAATGCTCATCTCGGCGCTGGCCTATCTATATGCCCGGCGCGAGGCGCGCAATCCGCGCTTCACCTTCGGCACCGGCAAGTTCGGTGATCTCGCCGGTTTTGCCAGCGCCATCGTGCTGGCGGTGGTGGCGCTGCTCATCGCCGTCGAAAGTGCGATGCGGCTTTTCAATCCTGTTCAGATCGACTTCAATCAGGCGATCCTCGTCGCCGTCATCGGTCTTATCGTCAATCTCGTCAGCGCCGTGCTGTTGAAGGATGACCACGATCACGGCCATGGCCATGGTCACGCACATGGTTCGCATGCCCATCACGGCCATGGCAGCCACGCCCATCACGATCACGGCTCGCACGCGCATCACGGCGAGCACGGAGCGAAGGGCGGCAGGGACAATAATCTGCGCGCAGCCTATCTGCATGTACTCGCCGATGCGCTGACTTCCGTTCTCGCCATTGTCGCGCTGCTGCTCGGCAAGTGGAACGGCTGGTCCTTCCTCGATCCGTTGATGGGTATTGTCGGCGGTGTGGTGATTGCCCGCTGGTCATGGGGACTCATTCGCTCCACGGCAACGACGCTGGTTGATGCAGTTCCGCTGACGGAGGACTTGCCGCAGGAAATCCGTGAAAGCGTGGAAACGGAAGAAGATCGCATCACCGACCTGCACGTCTGGCAGGTGGGGCCGGGGCATCACGCCGCCATTGTCGCCATCCACTCGCAGGTGCCGAAGGCACCGGCTTTCTACAAGCAGAAGCTTGCAGCCATACATGAACTCTCACATGTAACGGTGGAGGTCAGCCCGGCAAGGGCCTGATCGGAATCATCTATTCGTATTCGGAATAGGCGCTGCGCACCCATTCGGCCTGCGCTTCTGCCTTGTCCTCGGCGGAGGTCGCAGCCTGCGTGTGGGCCGGCGCGCTGCCATTGCCGACGGCCCACAGCACGTTGGCCAGCGAACGGGAAAGAACGGTGCTGGAAACGGTCGGGTTGCCGGGGCCGCGTTTAACGGCCTGTTCCTCGGGCGCGCTCTGCGCGCTGCCGGGTTTTTCGATGTCGCGGACACGAGCCTGATAATTGTATCCGCCAATATTGCTTTCGATCTGCATGCCAGTGATTCCGCGTTCAAAAGTTAACAAATGGTTAACGGCGGCGGCTTGCCCGAAGCTTGCGCTTGCTGCATTGCAATGTCGTTCCCGGCTTGACACGTGGCAAAGGGGTGCTTCGTTTTTGCATGGTTGGATGGGAAGGCGGGCATTGCCGGCCTTGCCCACACTTCGCGTCGTGCTCGCCATGGCGACCCTGTTGTGCCGCTCAAACTCTGGCGCCAAACACCCCACTCCCGTCATACCGGCTCTAGGCCGGTATGACGAAAGAGCGTTTTGACGCTGCCAGGCAGCTCCGATGTCTTTTGCGCAGCGGGGCTGGGGCTGTTTCGGTCCTCTGAAAGAAAGGCAAATCCTGTTGGTGCCGGATTACGCAGTTTCCTTTTCCACAGGCGCCGCCGGTTCCGGGATTTTTTCCGCTTCCTCCACGACTGCCACCCCGGCCTCCGTCTCCTGAGGTGCCGGCGTGACCATCGCCGCCACCAGCGTGTCGAGGCCGATGGCGCCGACTGGCTTGCCGTCTTCATCCACCACATGGGCGCTGGTTTCGTTCGCCTCCGACATATCGCGGGCGATGGTTTCCAGTGTCGCGTTTTCCGGCACCGACATGCCCTCGGGTTTCGCCGTCAGCGGTTCCATCACGGTGGTCGCCTGAAGCACGCGGCTGCGGTTGACGTCGCGCACGAAGTCGGTGACGTAACCATCCGCAGGGGAAAGGATGATGCTCTGGCCGTCGCCCTGCTGCACCACTTCGCCGTCTTTCAGAATGGCAATGTGGTCGCCGAGCCGCAAAGCCTCATCCAGATCGTGAGTGATGAACACCACAGTCTTTTTCAGCTCCTGCTGAAGGTCCAGCAGCATCGTCTGCATATCGACACGGATCAGCGGATCGAGAGCCGAATAGGCCTCGTCCATCAGGAGAATATCGGCATCGTTGGCAAGCGCACGGGCAAGGCCGACGCGCTGCTGCATACCGCCGGAAAGCTGGTTCGGATAATAATCCTCATAGCCGGCAAGACCGACACGATCCAGCCAGTAACGGCCTTTCTCTTCGCTGTCTTTGCGTGGCACGCCCTGAATATCGAGGCCATAGACGCTGTTTTCCAGCACGGTGCGGTGCGGCAGGAGGCCGAATTTCTGGAACACCATCGCCGTTTTGTGACGGCGGAATTTCCGCAGCGCCGAAGTGCTCATGCCGCAAATGTCCTCGCCGTCGTAGAGAACCTCACCTGCGGTCGGGTCGATCAGCCGGTTGATGTGGCGGATCAGCGTCGACTTGCCGGAACCGGAAAGCCCCATGACCACGGTGATCTTGCCGCCCGGCATGGTGATGTTGATGTTGTTGAGGCCAAGCACATGGTTGTGTTTGTCGTTCAGCTCGACCTTGTCCATGCCTG
Organism: Rhizobium sp. SJZ105; assembly: GCF_007828365.1. NCBI lineage: Bacteria > Pseudomonadati > Pseudomonadota > Alphaproteobacteria > Hyphomicrobiales > Rhizobiaceae > Rhizobium > Rhizobium sp. SJZ105. The sequence continues at coordinate 1,011,175 of NZ_VIUP01000001.1, read as the reverse complement.
ATCGCACCGCTTCGAGGTACTTCTCGGGATGCTTGCCGAAGATCTTGTAAAGATTCCTGATTTCGATGCTTTTAGCCATGGGAGACCTCGCGGTATTTCTGCAGGCGCTTGCCGAAAGCCTGGCTTGCCCGGTCGAACATGATGGCGATGGCGACCAGAGCGAAACCGTTCAGGAAGCCCACCGTGAAAAACTGGTTGTTGATGGCCTGCAGCACATTCTTGCCGAGACCGCCGACGCCGACCATGGAGGCGACGACGACCATGGCGAGTGCCATCATGATGGTCTGGTTGATGCCGGTCATGATGGTGGGCAACGCCAGCGGCAGCTGCACATTGAACAGCTTCTGGCCGTTGGAGGAGCCGAAGGCATCGGCGGCTTCCAGCACTTCCCGGTCTACCAGGCGGATGCCGAGGCTGGTCAGGCGGATGACGGGTGGAATGGCGTAGATCACCACTGCGATCAGGCCCGGTACCTTGCCGATGCCGAAAATCACCACCACGGGGATCAGATAAACGAAGCTTGGCAGGGTCTGCATCACGTCGAGCACGGGATTGATAATACGCTGCAACCGTTCGGAGCGTCCCATCAAAATGCCGAGCGGCAGGCCGATGACGATGGCGATCAGCGTGGCGATGGCGACGATGGAAAGCGTCGTCATGGCGTCGCGCCAGAGGCCGACTGCACCGATCATGAGCAGGGAGATGGCCGTGCCACCGGTGATCTTGAAGCTGCGCCCGGCCAGATGCACGATCGCCAGAATGACCAGCATGGTGACGATCCACGGGGTCTGGATGAACAGCCGCTCCGAGGAGTTGAGAAAGAGCTGCAGCGGATGCACGATCACATCGATCGCATCGCCGTAATTGCGCACGATATCGCGAAAACCGTCATCGATGGTCTTGCGTGCCACACGCATCGTGCCGTTATCGATGGCCGGAAACTTGCACAGCATATCCGGCAGATAGTTACAGAGGGCCATTATTGTTGTTTTCCCTTTGGGTTTTGGGGGATGAGAGGGACAATGGAGTCGCTGGAGCGTGCGGGCACCCCCCTCTGTCCTGCCGGACATCTCCCCCTCAAGGGGGGAGATCGGCAAGACGCGCCACATCGCTTCATCCGCTAGGTTGGAGTGGAGCGAGGCCTTGCCGCAGGTCGATCTCCCCCCTTGAGGGGGAGATGTCCGGCAGGGCAGAGGGGGGTAAGCTACGGATACAAACCCAAGCTTTTCCCTCCTGCGGATGCGTTACATCGAAGCCTTGATCTTCTCCGCCACCTCGGGCGAAACCCACTTCGTCCAGATATCCTCGTTGTTCTCGAGGAAATATTCCGCGCCGTCTTCGTTGGTGCCCTGGTTTTCATCCATCCAGGCAAGAACCTTGGCGACGGTCTCGTTGTCCCACTGCCGCTTGCGGATATAGTCGATGGAAGGACCGGCCTTCTCGGCGAAGTCCTTGGTGACAACAGTGAATACCTCTGCCACCGGATAGGCGTTTGGCTTGGGATCGGCGCAATCAGGCTTGGCGATGCAATTGTCGTAGGCCTCGCGGTCGAGTGCCACGCCATCGTCCAGTTTCACCATGTCGTACTTGCCAAGAATGGCCGTCGGGGACCAGTAATAGCCGAGCCAGCCCTGCTTTTTCTCATAGGCATTGGAGATCGAGCCATCGAGGCCTGCAGCGGAGCCGGTATCGATCAGGGCGAAGCCCTTCTCATCGGCCTTGCGTGCCTTGAACAGGTTGGCGGTCGTTGGCTGGCAGCCCCAGCCCGGCGGGCAGCCAAACACGGCACCCTTGCTGGCGTCTTCCGGCGCGGGGAAAAGCTCGGGATGCTTGAGTGCGTCCTCAACTGTCTTGATATCAGGGTGTTCGTCGGCGAGATATTTGGGAATCCACCAGCCTTCAACGCCACCTTCACTCAGGATTTTGCTTTCCTGGACCAGGTTGCCCTTCTTGACGGCGTCCTCATAGGGGGCGCCAAGGGTATTCACCCACATTTCGGGCGCCATATCCGGCTGGCCCTTTTCATTCATGGAGGTGAATGTGGGAGTGGTGTCGCCGCTAATGACGTTGACCGTGCAATCATAGCCGTTTTCCATGATGAACTTGTCGACGTAAGCCGCAACACCGGCGGACGCCCAGTTCATTTCGGCGATGGTGACGCTGCCGCATGTTTCTGCGGCGTTGGCGGAATTTGCTGCACCGGCAGCGATGGTAAAGCCCGTTACGAGAATGGTCGAGGCCAGGAGTTTCTTCATGGGAGACCTCCAAGTCTGATGCAGTGTTTTCAGTTGGCAAAGCGGGAGCACTGCAAAGCCCGGATTGCCAAGGGCGAACTGACATGGCGCATGAAAAAGCCGAAAAAATCCGGCGATAAGATTATCCGCAAGACGTGCTGCAGGATTGCCGCGAGAAAGGCGGCGAAAAGGCGCATGAATATGTCAACGGCCCGGATAATACGGCCGAAAAGTGATATTGCAATGCGAAATGGCGCAACGCAGCCATGCGTTCGATTTCCGGAACATTTTTTCCGGTGACGTAATACATGAGAATTATTTGCGTTTGCGGAAGATATATTATGAGTTGCAGCAACTGGAAATAAAAATTTAATGTCTATAAAGATGTTATTTAAATAAAAGATGCGTATGATAATTTGTGGAAAAAATATTCAATAACGAGATTTTTGCAGGTATTTTCGTCCAAAATAAGATCGGGCGACGATTGGATCGCCGCCCGTTTCTGCATTCAGCGTGTCAGACGGTGTCCTTGCCCGCCACCTTCAGTGCGAAGGCATATTCGAAGGCAATTTCTTCCAGCCGCTGGAAACGGCCCGACTTGCCTCCATGGCCAGCCGCCATGTTGGTCTTGAGCAGGATCGGGGCTTCCCCCGTCGTCTTTTCGCGCAGTTTCGCCACCCATTTGGTCGGTTCCCAATAGGTCACGCGCGGGTCGGTGAGGCCGGAAAGCGCAAGCAGCGGCGGATAGGGCTTTTCCCCGACATTGTCATAGGGGCTGTAGGCGGCGATCCACTGATATTCCTCTTCCGATTCCAGCGGATTACCCCATTCCGGCCATTCCGGCGGGGTTAGCGGCAGCGTGTCATCAAGCATGGTCGTCAGCACGTCCACGAAGGGAACCGCAGCGATGATGCCGGCAAATTTTTCCGGGGCCATGTTGGCGACGGCGCCCATCAGCATTCCCCCTGCCGAACCGCCTTCCGCGATAATGCGATCGTAGGAGGTAAAGCCTTCCTTGACCAGATGATCGGCAGCCGCGATGAAATCCTTAAACGTGTTCTCTTTGTCTTTCATCTTGCCGGTTTCATACCACTCGAAACCCTTGTCCTTGCCGCCGCGAATGTGGGCGATGGCATAGATGAAGCCACGGTCTGCCAAAGACAGCGTTGTGGTGGAGAAGGAAGCGGGAATGGTGATGCCATAGGCGCCGTAGCCATAAAGCAGGCAGGGGGCCGAACCGTCGAGCGCTACATCCTTGCGGTAAAGCAGCGAGACGGGCACCAACTCGCCGTCATGGGCAGGCGCCATGATGCGGCGGGTAATGTAATCGTCGGGATTATGGCCGGAAGGCACTTCCTGCGTTTTCAGCAGCGTGCGGTCGCGCGTCACCATATTGTAGTCGAACAACTGGCTCGGCGTCGTCATCGAGGAGTAGGAGAAGCGGATGACATCGGTGTCGTATTCTGCAGCGCCATGCAGGCCAAGCGAATAGGCTTCCTCGGCAAAGGCGATGGAATGTTCCTCGCCCGTGCGGCGATCGCGGATAACGATGCGCGGCAGGCCGTCGCGGCGCTCCAGCCAGATCAGATGGCGGGCATAGGCATCGACGGAGAGAATGAGGCGACCCGGCTCATGCGGCACGACCTCCTTCCAGTTTTCCTTGCCCGGCGCGGTCACGGGCGCTTCCATGATGCGGAAATCCTTGGCATCGCCGTCATTGGTGAGGATGTAGAAGACATCGCCGCCTTCGCACATCGAATATTCGATACCTTCCTCGCGCTCCGCAACCACGACAGGCTCGGCCATCAGGTCCTTGGTGGAAAGAATGCGGTATTCGCTGGTCTCATGGTCGTGAATGTCGATGAAGATGAAGTCGTCGAGCACGGACGCGCCAACGCCCATGAAGAAGCCCGGGTCCTTTTCCTCATAGACCAGCCTGTCGGCCGACTGCGGCTCGCCGATGATGTGGTGGAAGACCTTCGAGGGGCGGTGGTTTTCGTCCTGTAGCGTATAGAAGAAGCTCTTGCCGTCAGGCGCCCATGCCCCGCCGCCGCCGGTATTTTCCACGACATCGGCAAGGTCTTCACCGGTTTCGAGATTACGGATGCGCAGCGTGAAATATTCCGAACCCTTGTCGTCATAACCCCAGATGCCGTGACTGTGATCGGAAGACTGGTCGAGGCCGGCAAGACGGAAATAATCCTTGCCTTCAGCTTCCCTGTCGCCATCAAGCAGCACGTGCTTTTCGCCGCCATCACGCGGGGTGCGGAAATAATGCGGCTGCTCGCCGCCGGTCACGAACAGCGTGCCATAGGCATAGGGCCCGTCATTGACCGGAACAGAGGAATCATCCTGCTTGATACGGCCTTTCATCTCCTCGAACAGCTTTGCCTGAAGCGCCTTGGTGTCGCCCATTGCGGCTTCCATATAGGCGTTCTCGGCCTCCAGATGGGCGCGGATGGCTGGGTCGAGCAGGGTAGGGTCCTTGAACATGGCCTGCCAGTTATCGGCCCGGAACCATGCGTAGTCATCGGTGCGGGTAATGCCGTGATGCGTATCCTGGACGGGCCGTTTTTCGGCGGTCGGGGCTGCGGGCAGGTTCTTGAAAATCGGCAAGGGAAACTCGCTTTCGTATGAAAAATGCGTGGGCGGCACCCAAGATGTAGAGTGCCCCTCACCACCGATCAAGTTTCAAATCTCCACAGGTGAAATGAGGCTTGGGCACAATTTCGTCAGTTTTCGATCACATTTTGGCAATATCCGGCAAATCAGCGATGATACGCGCCTGCCACCGGCCTGCCGTGCATCGATAAGAACAAACGAAAACTGACAGGATCCCATGCGAAAGTTTCTTCCCGCTGCTCTTTCTGCGTTTTTCCTTGCCTTGCAGGCATCTACACCCGCTTTCGCAATAGACGCCAACGTCATGCGGCAGCTGAACGTGCTCGCCCCCGAGGAGCGTCTGGAGCAGCGTTGCGACATAGAGGCGATGGAGCGGATCGCGACGGAGCAGAAGGGCATGAAGCCGGATAAGGTCATTGCCTATACCTTCGGTGATCCCGAGGTTGGCAAGAATTCGATAAAGGCGTCGGGTGCAGTCTTCAGAAGCGCCGGTGAATGGTACAAGCTCAAATACAAGTGCCAGCTGAAAAGCGACAGCCTCTCCATCCAGTCCTTCGATTACCGTGTCGGCGACAAGATTCCCGAAGAGCAGTGGAAGAAGTTGTATCTTTATGACTGATCGGGGAATTCTTCGTCCGCGGTCGCCGGTTTAAACCCCGCTTTTCTTGCCGCCCTGCCAATGGCTCTGTAACGCTGTCCTTCGATCGAATTGAGGGGCGAGAACATGGCGAAGCAATTCAAGGGACTTTCGGCTTTTCCGATCACGCCCGCTGACGAGGCCGGGCAGGTGGATAGTCAAGCCTTTTCCGCCCTCGTCGAGCGGCTGGATGCGGCGGAGGTCGATTCCATCGGTATTCTCGGCAGCACCGGAACCTATATGTATCTGTCGCGTGCCGAGAGGCGGCGCGCGGTCGAGGCAGCCCATGCCGTCCTCAAGGGCAGGCGCACATTGATGGCAGGCGTCGGCGCATTGCGTACCGATGAGGCCGTGGCGCTGGCGAAGGATGCCGAAGCTGCCGGTGCCGATGCGCTGCTTCTGGCACCCGTTTCCTATACGCCGCTGACTCAGGAAGAGGCCTATCACCATTTCGCCGCCGTCGCCGGCGCAACCGATTTGCCGCTCGCCATCTACAACAACCCGACGACGACGCGATTCTCCTTCAGCGATGAGCTTCTGGTCAGGCTCGCCTATATTCCGAATATCCGCGCCATAAAGATGCCGCTGCCGGCCGATTCCGACTATGCGGGAGAGCTTGCGCGGCTGCGGCCGAAACTGACGGATGATTTCGCCATCGGTTACAGCGGCGACTGGGGATGTGCGGAAGCAACGCTTGCCGGTGGCGATGCCTGGTACAGCGTCGTTGCGGGCCTGCTGCCGGTTCCGGCATTGCGGTTGATGCGCGCCGCGCAGGCCGGGGATGCGGAGGAGACGCGCAGGCTCGATCTGGCCTTCCAGCCGCTTTGGGCGCTCTTCAAGGAATTCGGCAGTATCCGCGTGATCTACGCCGCCGCCAATGCTTTGTCGGTAACGGCATGCGAGCCGCCCCGGCCAATCCTGTCGCTCACCAGCGCGGAGCGCCAGCGGGTGGAAGAGGTGCTGAACGCTCTGTCAACGCTGGAAGCCGCGCCATAATTCGGGCGTTTTGCAGGCGGATTGCCACATCTTACCCTTCGGAAACTGAAAAATGCTGCGTAGCCTGCCCTTTGCCGCTCTCTTCCTGTCGCTCTCCACTGCCGCCTTCGCGGGGACGGGTCTCGTCGAGCCGACGCTGAAAATGACGCCGAGGCATGACGGCAGGGTGCGGGTGGCGATGACTCTGGACGCCTGCATGGGCAAGACCGACCATCGCATTCTCGATACGCTGGTGCAGGAAAAGATACCGGCGACGATCTTTGTCACTGCCCGCTGGCTGAAGCACAATAGCGAAGCGCTTGCCGTAATGATGGCGCATCCGGATCTGTTCGAGATTGAAAACCACGGCGAAAACCATGTGCCAGCGGTGGATAAGCCCGTTGCCATCTACGGCATTGCCGCTGCCGGTTCGGAAGCGGCAGTCGAGCAGGAGGTCGAGGGCGGCAGGCAGGCAATTGTCGCCATGACCGGTCTTCAACCGCAATGGTTTCGCGGTGCGACGGCGAAATACACCACCTCGTCCATGGCCACCATCAACAGGCTCGGCATGCGGGTGGCGGGTTATTCCGTCAATGGCGATGGCGGCTCGCTTCTGGGCGCGGCCGCCACGGCAAAGCACATCGCTTCGGCCAGGGACGGCGACGTCATCATCTCCCACATCAACCAGCCTACCCACGAAGCGGGTGAGGGCGTGGTGAGGGGCCTTCTGGCGCTGAAGGCGCGCGGCGTGGTGTTCACAAGGCTGGACGACCCGTCGTTTACGCCGCCGGGTAATTGAGCGCGGCGGCTCTCTCCTCATTCCTGTAACAAGCACGGGAACGAGGGAAATGAGCATCCCACATCCACGCCCGTTTTTCGGCGGCATACCGCTCAAATTTGCGCTAGCATCCTCCCATGCTGTTCAAACGCCCCAACACCGAAACCCTATATTCCGCCCTTGTTAACAAGGACCCCGCCTATGAGGGCGTGGCCTATGTGTGCGTGACCTCGACGAAGATTTTCTGTCGCTTTACCTGTACGGCGCGAAAGCCGAAGATCGAAAACTGCCGCTTTCGCGAAACCATCGCCGAATGTCTGGAAGCTGGCTTCCGCCCCTGCAAGCGCTGCAAGCCGATGCTTTCCTATGGCACGGCGGATGAAACCGTCACCGTACTTCTGACGGCACTGGAAAACGAACCGGCGCGGCGCTGGCGTGAGGAGGATGTGGTGGCGATGGGCCATGACCCTTCTACCGTGCGCCGCACCTTCAAACGCCGTTTCGGCATGAGTTTTCTGGAAATCGCAAGGTTGCGGCGGCTGGGAGATGCGGCGACAAGCCTCGCATCAGGAGAGGCCGTGATCGGCGCGCAGATCGATGCCGGATATGAATCCGGCAGCGGTTTCCGCTCGGCCATCAACCAGTTCTTCGGCACCTCTCCCGCCGCCATGAAGGGCAAGGGGTTTCTGAAGGGCGACTGGATCGACACGCCGATCGGTCCGATGCTGGTGGTTGCCGATGATCACGCCCTGCATCTTCTAGAATTTGCCGACCGTCCAGCGCTTCCGGCCGAATTGAAGCGGCTGAAGGCCCGCACCGGCGCGGATATGGTGCTGGGCAGGACGCCGGTCACCGGCCAGATCGCAGCAGAACTCGCGGCCTATTTCGCCGGGCACTCGGCTGACTTCGAAACCCGGCTTGCCGGACACGGCACACCCTTCGAGCGCGATGTCTGGCACGCATTGCGGGAGATACCGGCGGGAGAGATCGTCAGCTATTCTTCGCTTGCGACGTCGATGCAACGGCCATCCGCCGTGCGTGCCGTCGCCCGCGCCAATGGCGCCAACCAGATTGCCATCGTCGTTCCCTGCCACCGGGTGCTGGGCGCAGATGGCAGCCTGACCGGGTATGGCGGTGGGCTGTGGCGCAAGAAATGGCTGATCGAGCACGAGCGGCGCATGGCCGATAAGCTCCGCATCCCTCTCGCCTCCTGACCGGCCTTCAGGCCGGCAGGTTTGGAACGATGCGGCGTGAAGGAAACAGCTCGCGCGTTACTGTCATGGCGATCAGCGACAGCGGCAGTGCCAGCATGGCGCCCGCAGCACCCCACATCCACGTCCAGAAGATGATCATCACGAAGACGAGGAAGGGGTTGATCTCCATATTGCGGCCCACCACTGCCGGAAAGGCCAGGTTTTCCATCAACAGGTGAATGGTGAAGAAGATCGCGGATGGCAGCAATGCCAGCACCATGTTGTCATGCGTGATGATGCCTGCCACCGCCAGCGACACCGTCATGGCGGTGATGCCGAGAAACGGCACGAAGCTGGAGAGGAAGGCGAAGAGCCCCCACAGAAGCGGCATGGCCAGCCCGCCGAAATAGGCGATCGCCACCATCGTCACGCCCAGCGCCGCATAGATCAGCGCTGCCGTGGCAAAATAGGTGCCGAGCACTTCTTCCACCGAAGCGATGATGCGAATGGCCCTCAGCCGCTGGTGCCGGGCCGGAAACGCCATGATGATCGCCTTGCGCAGCCGCAGGCGGCTGTAGAGGAACATCAAAAGCGCGGCGAGGAAGATCATGCCCTGAACGACTGCGGGGGTGACGTTGGAACCGAGCAGGGAAATTATCTCGCCGCTGCGCGAAATCAGCGACTCCATTGAAATCGACCCCATGCTGAAGGTCGCTGCCGAAATGTTCAGCCATCGAATGCTTTGAAGATAGGGCAGGAAGCGGTCCATACTGCGTTCGATCAGCGCTGGTCCTTCGGAGGCGAGCTGCGACAACGGGTCGATCAGCGAATTGATCACGAAAAACATGACGGCCGCGACAAGGCCGGAGAGAATGACCGCCACACCGGCACCGGGAATGCCATAGGAACTGAGCTTTTCCGCCGCGATGCCGAGGATCATGCCCACGACAATCGCCAGCACCACCGGTATGAGGATCAGAGACAATTCATGAATGACCGCCATCATGACGACAAGAAAAATGCCGATCACCGACCATGCAACGGCCACATCGAGCGCTTCTCGGCCAAGCGGTTGCTGGCTGCGCGCGTCGTCACGGTGCGAGCCGGACGCCAGACCCTCGAAAGGGTCGGCCCTCGTCGACGGAGCGTTTGCGGCGCGCCGCCCGATATTGCCCAATATGCCGGTATTTTCCGGCCTGGCATTCTCATTCATCGAACTGTCCCCCAATAAGACATCAAACGTTCGAAAAATGAGGCGGTTCCGGAGCTGCAAAAATTTCTGCCGCCCCGTGGTCTTTACGCGGAAAGCTTCAGGCCTATGCCCCACGGATCTTTGAGAACAACACCGTCGCTCTGTCGTTCCGTAGCTATTTCCAGCCGGTCGAGAGCGGCGATTGCAGTATCGAGCGCCGCACTGTCGTTGAACTTCAGCGAGTAGCCCGAAAGGCCCGTCATGTTGTCCTTGCGGGCCGTGGCGCCGCGGCTGTTCCAGATATTGGCGGCCACATGGTGATGATAAGCGCCCGAGCCGAAGAAGCTGGCACCCGGATAACGCGCCATGATCTTCAACCCCAGCACATCCTGATAAAACTCATCTGCCTGCGGAATATTGCCGACCTGCAGATGCATGTGGCCGATGGCCGTTCCATCGGCAGCGCCCTCGAACGCCGTTTTCGGCGCACTGTCATACAGCGCCTGTAGGTCGAGGCGGAGCGTGGCCATCTCCACCGTGCCGTCCTGCTGGTAGGTCCATTCCGACGGCGACCGGTCGCGATAGACCTCGATGCCGTTGCCTTCGGGGTCGGCCAGATAGATCGCTTCACTCACCAGATGGTCGGATGCGCCCTGAAGCTGGATATTGTTGTGCGCGGCATGGGCCAGCCAATGGGCCAGATCCTCGCGGCGCGGCATCAGGAAGGCGGTGTGGAACAGGCCTGCGGCATTGCGCGGCGCGCGTTCAACTGTGCCGGAGGTGGAAAGTGTGAGCAGCGGCTGGCCGTTGACACCAAGAACCTCGCCGCTCGGGCTTTTTTCGATGACGGAGAGGCCGATGATTTTCTGGTAGAATTCCGAAATGCGCGGCAGATCGTGAACGACAAGATGAGCCTGACCGACATAAGCCGGCCGCGTCAGGGCGAATTGTTTGATTTCACTCATCATAATCTCCATATTGAATCCGGCGTGCTGACGACGCGGACTTGCGCGTCTGCATCAGCCGACGCCGCTTTGCGGCGTTCATTTGTGGTGAATATGGGCGGGTTTTGTCGTTCAGCAAAGATCGCCATCTGGCGATTGACCGTCCACTATTCGTTGACAATGCCCCTGTTGCTGCTCCGACGCGGCTTTGACTTCAATCAAGGCGAAGGGCGCATCGGCAGGGAAATGTGAGCCCGACACGTGAACGGCAGATTACGCCAAAGGAGATAGCCATGTACAAGAAAATCATCGTACCGGTAGACCTCAGCGCCATCGACAAGGGAGAGAAGATTCTCGCCAAGGCCAGGGCGCTGCTGGATGCCGATGGCGAGATCGTCCTCATCAATGTGGTTGAGGAACTGCCCGGCTATATGGCGATCGACCTGCCGGTAGACCTCATCGAAAATGCCATCAAGGATGCCAAGACGAAACTTGCGGATATTCAGGCGAAGGCCGGCTTCAAGGGCAAGCACGAAATCAGAAGCGGCGCGCCGGCGCGTGAAATCATTGCCGCTGCCGAAGAGCACAAGGCCGATCTCATCATCATCGCATCGCATATGCCTGACTTTACCAATTATTTCATCGGAGCCACCGCCGACCGCGTGGTGCGCCATGCCAAGTGCTCGGTGCTGATTGACAGGTAAAGTGAGTTGAAATCTTGGGGTTGCGGGCGATTTTCGCCCGCACCGGCTGGAGGAGAAGACCATGAATGTCGAAAGTTACGAGAAAATCCTGCGCGACCGCCAGCGCGAGCTTTACAGCCGCCTGCACAAAATCGAGGCGGATTTCGAAGAGCCGCGCAACCCCGATGACGACGATCGCGCCGCTGAACGCAGCAATGACGAGGTGCTGGATGAAATTGGGCAGGTGGGCCAGGACGAGCTGCGCGCCATCGACGCCGCACTGGACCGCATCGCGAACGGTACCTACGGCACCTGCGTCAAATGCGGCAAGAAAATTTCGGAAGACCGCCTGAAAGCCGTGCCCTATACGCCGTTCTGCCAGGAATGCGCTGCGGCCTTGTGAGGGCGCTCCTTTTCCCTCCTCATTCCTGTGACAAGCGCAGGAATGAGGGAAACGGCGAGGCCGCCACTCAACCTCTCCTTTCGCAACAGCCCGGAACGCAATTTGATCGCCGTTAACCGGCTGCTGTCTTGTTCCTGTCTAATATTGCCGTCATGCTTGGCCACAAGCAGGCAAACGGGAATGGACTATGAGTAACGTGTGGCGGTTTGGTCGCCAGTATGATTTTCACGAGATTGTCGCCGATGGTATCGTCCACGGCGTGGGTATCGTTTTTGCGCTGGTGGGCGCCACGGCGCTGATTTTTTACGCGACCGTCTGGGGCAGCCTCAGCGCCATCGCGGCCGCCTGGATTTACGGACTCGGCCTTGTCGCCTGCCTTTCCGTGTCCTTCACCTATAATATCTGGCCGCATTCCAACGTAAAATGGTTCCTGCGCCGGCTGGACCACTCGGCGATCTTCATCCTGATCGCCGCCACCTACACGCCGTTCCTGATGCGCGGTATCCACGAGCCGCTGATTGCCACCATGCTGGGGCTGATCTGGCTTGCCGCCATCTGCGGCATCTTGCTCAAATGCCTGTTTCCCGGCCGTTACGACCGGGTCGCCATAGGCCTTTATCTCGCCATGGGCTGGAGCGGCATCATGGTGGTGCAGCCACTCTCGACGCATCTGGCCCCCGTCACGCTCTGGCTGATTGTCGCTGGCGGTGTCATCTATTCGCTCGGCGTGGTCTTCCATGTCTGGGAAAAGCTGCGATTCCAGAACGCCATTTGGCACGGTTTCGTCGTTGCCGCCGCCGTTGTCCACTATTTTGCCGTGGTCACTTCCTTCAGCCTCGTTCCCATGTCTTCCTGAGCTAGAGAGCACTGGACAGCCATCCGCGTCATCGCCTAATGCTCGCCTGAAGGTCGTGCCCCGGAACGTTGGGGGCGCAATGCAGACAAGTAATGAGGGCGAACGATAATGAGTTTGGAACTGCGCGATGCCACCGTGGAAGATCTTTCCGGCATCATGGAGATTTACAACGACGCGGTCCTGAACACGACGGCGATCTGGAACGAAGTGCTGGTCGATCTGGAAAACCGCAAGGAATGGTTTTCCGCCCGCAAGTCACGCGGCTTTCCTGTGATCGTCGCGATTCTTGACGGCAAGGTTGCAGGCTACGCTTCCTATGGCGACTGGCGCGCCTTCGACGGCTATCGCCACACCCGCGAACATTCGGTTTATGTCCACAAGGACGCGCGCGGCCACGGCATCGGCAAGCGGCTGATGCAGGCGCTCATCGACCACGCCTCCGGCAACGATGTGCATGTGCTGATCGCCGCGATCGAATCGGAAAACGCCGCCTCCATCCGCCTGCACGAAAGCCTCGGTTTCACCGTTGCCGGCCGGTTTTCGGAAGTGGGCACCAAGTTTGGCCGCTGGCTGGACCTGACCTGCATGGAGCTTAAATTGAACTAGTACGCGGGCCGGGATTTCTCTCAGGCGGGGCGCCGGGCGAAGGCCAGCATGACGCCGAAAGCCATCATCATCGATCCGCTGATCCGGTTGACGCGCTTCAGGGCGCGCGCATTGCGCATAAGACCGGACAGTCGCGAACCGACAAAGGCATAAACGGTGATCGCCACCACCTCGAGCAGCAGGAAAATTGCCCCGAGCGTGGCGAAGCTCTGCCAATAGGCGTCCTGCTGGATGAATTGCGGGAAAAAGGCCGTGAAGATCAGGATGGCCTTCGGATTGCCGGAGGCGACAAAAAACTCCTGCCGCAGATAGGTCTTGAGAATATTTCCGTTGTCCGAGGAGATATCGGGAGCGGTGACATCCGCCCTTGAGCGGATGAGCTTGAAGCCGATCCACAGCAGGTAGAGAACGCCGATCCATTTGATCAGCGAAAACATCATTTCGGAAGCCATCAAAAGTGCGCCGAGGCCCAAAGCGGCGATCGCGATCATGCCCGCAAACGCAACCAGCCGGCCGCTCGCGGCCATCACTGCCGTTGCCATGCCGTATCGCGCACCAACCGTCATCGACAGGAGATTGTTGGGCCCGAACGCCATGTTCAGGGCAAAGCAGGCGGGAATGAATATGAGGATGGTTTCGAGCGCCATGATGGTGATCCGGAAGGAGTGAGATCGCGATAATCTCACTCTCCGGTCCGGCTGTCGAGACGGTCATTTTCTTCGCAAGAACGGCCGGAAGGCAACCGGCCGTTACCTGTCTCTCATCAGATGGGTTCGAACACCATCGAATGGCCGTTGATGCAATAACGCAGGCCGGTGGGCGGTGGGCCGTCCGGGAAGACGTGGCCGAGGTGGCCGCCGCAATTGGCGCAGCGGATTTCGGTGCGCACCATGCCAAGCGTCGCATCGCGATGTTCCGTCACCGCACCCGGTTTCACCGGTTCGAAATAGCTCGGCCAGCCGCAACCTGCATCGAATTTGGTATCGGAGAGGAACAGCGGCTCGTCGCAGGCGGCGCAGCGATAGAGGCCTTTCTGGAACGTGTCCCAGTAGGGACCGGTAAATGGGCGCTCGGTGCCGTGTTCACGCAGGATGCGGTATTGCTCCGGCGTCAGCTGCTCGCGCCAGTCGGCATCGCTCTTGTTCACTTTCGGGGATGTCAGATCGCTCATGGAATGATCCTTTCTGTTCCTGCCAGAAATAGGCATCGGCGCTGCAGATTGAAAGAGGGCAGCTGTCATAACGAGTACGTTATGGGCAGGTATGAGAGTCGATTTGGGTTGAGATGGCGGTGTCTATGCCTTAACTGAAAAATACGATTTGAAAAGAACGCCATTCATGGGCGTACAGGGGTAGGGGAAGCCCTGGGAGATGTGAATGACATCAGATGTCACGCAGCTGACATTCCTGTCGCTGTTTTTGCCGTTTCTGGCAGCGCTTGCCGCACCGATGCTGGTGAAAAGATTAGGTCACAATGCCGTCTGGATATTGGCGATCGCGCCCGCGCTGGCTTTTGTCCACTTCGCACTGATGCTGCCGCAGGTGGCGGCTGGCGGCGTGGTCACGGGCGGTTACGTCTGGGTTCCAAGTTTCAACCTCAGCTTTTCGTGGTTCATCGACGGCCTGTCGCTGACCTTTGCACTTCTGATCACCGGTATCGGTCTGCTGATCGTGCTTTATGCCGGCGGTTACATGAAGGGGCATCCGCAGCAGGGCCGCTTCCTGTCTTTCCTGCTTCTGTTCATGGGCGCGATGCTGGGCGTCGTGGTTTCGGACAGCCTGTTGATGCTATTCGTTTATTGGGAACTGACCTCGATAACCTCGTTCCTGCTGATCGGATTCGACCATGCGCGCCCGGCCGCACGCCGTGCCGCCTTGCAGGCGCTGGTGGTAACGGGCGGCGGCGGTCTGCTGCTGCTCGCCGGGTTGATCTTCATCTGGGACATGAGCGGCATGACGCAATTGTCCATGCTGGTGCGTGGCGGCGATATATTACGCGACAGCCCGTTCTATCTGGCTGCGCTGCTGCTGGTTCTCGGCGGCGCGTTCACCAAATCGGCGCAGTTCCCGTTCCATTTCTGGCTTCCCAACGCGATGGAGGCACCGACACCGGTTTCGGCCTATCTGCACTCGGCAACCATGGTGAAGGCCGGCGTCTATCTTCTGATGCGCCTCAACCCCGTTCTCGGCGATACCGCTGCCTGGCAGATCCTGCTGCCGTTCTTCGGCGGGTTGACCATGCTGACCGGCGCGCTGCTGGCCGTGCGCCAGACCGACCTGAAGCTGATGCTGGCCTATACCACCATGTCCTCGCTCGGTCTGCTGGTGATGCTGACCGGCTTCGGCTCGGACCACGCGATCGAGGCGGCTGTGCTTTATCTGGTGGCGCATTCGCTTTTCAAGGGCGCACTGTTCATGGTTGCCGGCATCATCGACCACGAGACCGGAACCCGCGATGTGACGAAGCTCGGCGGCTTGCGAAAGGCCATGCCGATGACCTTTGCGGCAGCGCTGGCAGCGGCCATCTCCATGGCCGGCCTGCCGCCCTTCTTCGGCTTTCTCGCCAAGGAAGAGATTTATTATGCGCTGGCGCATGGCAATCCGCGTGCCGTGCTGTTCACCGGCATCGCCATTCTCGGCAATGCGCTGATGTTTGCCGTCGCTTTTGCCGTGGCGCTGAAACCTTTCCTCGGCAAGCCCGTGAAAACCCCGAAACACGCGCATGAGGGACCACTGCTGCTGTGGCTCGGCCCGGCGCTGCTGGCGATAAAGGGGCTGACCATCGCTCTCTTCGCTGGCCTTTCGCATTTTTACATTTCGACGCCGATGGCAAGCGCGATCGCGGGTGAGGCGCGCCCGGTGGAAATCTCGCTCATTCCCCATATCGGCGTGCCGCTCGGCCTGTCGCTGCTGACCATCGCGCTCGGCATCGTCCTCTGTATGCAGCTTTCCGCCGTTCGCGGCCTGATGGTGCGCACCTTCAAGGCGCTGGGTGCAGGGCCGGACAGGGGCTTCGATGTTTTCATCGAAACGCTGGTCAAAATCTCGTTCCATGTTGTCAGGCTTATCCAGCCCGGCAGGCTGGAATTTTACGTCACCGCCACTTTCGCCGTCATTGCCGTCGTGCTGCTTGCGCCGCTGTTTCTCTATGGCGAACTGCCGTCCATGCCGGCGTGGCCGCACGACATTAAAATCCATGAGCTGACCTTCATTGGCATCGCGGTTGCGGGCCTTGTCGCTGTGCTCACGGCGTCCAGCCGGCTTACGGCCATCATCGCGCTCGGCATTCAGGGGTTTGCGGTGGCGGTCATCTTCCTGCTGTTCGGCGCGCCCGATCTGTCGTTTACGCAATTCATGGTCGAAACCCTCTCCGTGGTCATTCTGACGCTGGTCATGACAAGGCTTCGCCTGTCGCCGTCAGACCACCGCGGCCCTGGCCAGAAGCTTCTGGACAGCACCATCGCCATTGCCTGCGGAACCGGCTTTGCCCTGTTCCTGATGCGGGCGACGGAAGCGTCGTTCGATAATCGCCTCACCGATTTCTACAACACCTATTCCAAGGTCATCGCCCACGGGGCGAATGTGGTGAATGTCATCATCGTCGATTTCCGCGGCACGGATACGCTGGGCGAGATTGCGGTGGTGATGATAACAGGCCTGGCCATTCTCGCGCTCATCCGCATCCGCCCGGCTGCTGCCATCAAGGGACCAGCAAAAATAGCGAAGAAGAAGGGAGCGCGGGCTTGAACACGCTTATCCTGCGCACCGTCGCCCCCGTGGTCACCAGCCTCATGGTGCTGTTTTCCATCTTTGTATTGCTGCGCGGCCATAACGAGCCGGGCGGCGGTTTCATCGGCGGGTTGATCGCGGTCTCGGCGCTGGCGATCTACGGCATCGCTTATGGTGTGGCCGCAGTCCGGCGCGCCATCGTGTACCATCCGCTGTCCATTGCCGGCGCGGGGCTGCTGTTGGCGATGTTGTCTGGTCTCGTCTCGATTGCAGCCGGCGTGCCCTTCATGACCGGGCTGTGGGTCTATCCGAGCCTGCTCGGTGTGGAAGTGCCACTCTCCACCGTCATGTCCTTCGATATCGGCGTTTATCTCGTCGTGGTCGGTGCCATCACCTCCATTGCGCTGGCTCTGGAAGAAAGGGATAGCGACTGATGGAAGCTGTTTTCTCCATTCTCGTCGGCATCTTCTTTTCGGTGGCGATCTATCTCATGCTCTCGCGCCACAGCATCCGCATGCTGCTCGGCATCGCCATTCTCGGCAACGCAGTCAACCTCCTGCTGTTCACGGCGGGAAGGCTGACGCGCGAAGTGCCGCCGATCATTCCGCCCGGCATGGACACGCTGCCGGCGGGTGCCGCCAATCCGCTGCCGCAGGCGCTTATCCTCACGGCAATCGTCATTTCCTTTTCCTTCTTCTGTTTCCTGCTGGTGCTGACCTGGCGCGCGTTCCAGGAATTGCAGACCGACGACACCGACGAAATGCGCACCGCAGAACCGGCAGGCGAGCCTTTGCCGCCGCTCGGTTATTGAGCGGGCGGGGCACAGACACATGGCTTCATCCACCACTTCCGCAATATCAGATCTTTCCGCAGCGCTTGTCACGGCACCCGTGCCGCTATCCGACTGGCTGATCATCCTTCCCGTCGCGCTCTCAATAGGCGCAGGTGCGGTGCTGATGATGCTGCGCCACACCATGCGTCTGCATGCGCCCATTGCAATCACGGCACTTGTTCTACTGGTACTGCTCGATGCTGCGCTTCTGTGGAAGGTCGTGACCCAAGGGCCGTTCACCATGGTCATGGGCCGCTGGCTGCCACCCTTCGGCATTGCCTTTACGGCAGATCTGACCGGAACGCTGCTGTCGCTCGCCGCCGCCATCGTAGCGCTGGCCGGTGCCATCCATGCCAGCGCCGATATCGACGCCAGCGGCAGGCGATACGGTTTTTATCCGTTCCTGATGCTGTTGATGGCGGGTGTCACCGGTGCGTTTCTGACCGGCGACCTCTTCAACCTCTATGTCTGGTTCGAGGTGCTGCTGATCTCGTCCTTCGGCCTCATCGTGTTGGGCTCCACGCGCGAGCAGATCGATGGCGCGCTGAAATACGCCATCCTCAACCTCATCGGCACGACGCTGTTCCTGATCACGGTCGGTTATCTCTATGCCATCTTCGGCACACTCAATATGGCCGATATCGCGCTGAAGGCGACGCAGCTGCGCGGCACGGCTCCGCTGATGACGCTGGCCAGCCTGTTTGCTCTCGCCTTCGCCATGAAGGCGGCGGCCTTTCCGGTGAATTTCTGGCTGCCCGCCTCCTATCACACGCCGCGCATCGTCGTTTCCGCCCTGTTCGGCGGCCTGCTTACCAAGGTCGGCATCTACGCGCTGCTGCGCGTCATGGTCATGCTGTTTCCGGTCGAGCGGGAGGAGCTGAGTATCGTCATCGCCATCTCTGCGGCGCTGACAATGGTGCTCGGCGCCATGGGTGCGCTGGCACAGAACGATATCCGCCGCATGCTCGGTTACATCGTCATATCGGGCATCGGTTACATGATGGCGGGCATCGCCATCGGCACGCCCTCCGGCGTTGCTGGCGCGATCTTTTACGCGCTGCACTCCATGGTGCTGATGACGGCGCTTTATCTCGCCGCCGGCCACGCCGCCCGCCTTGCCGGCAGTTTTACCCTGACTTCGCTCGGTGGCCTTTATCGGCAGGCGCCGTGGTTTTCGGGCCTCGCGCTCGCCTTGTTTTTCGCCGGTTCCGGACTGCCGCCGTTTTCCGGCTTCTGGCCGAAGGTGGTTCTCATGAAATCGGCGATCGATATCGGCGCCTGGTGGCTTGCCGCAGCCCTTCTCCTGTCCGGCTTCATCGCCACCATCGCCTTCGGGCGGGTCTTCCTCTTATGTTTCTGGCGCCCGGCAGTGGCCTCAACCGGCCAGGCGCCGTCGCTGCCTGCGTCGCCTCTGGCGGCCCCTTCTTTCGTCCCGCTGGTCGGGCTGACATTGCTGGTGGTGTTCTTCGGCCTGTTTCCGGAAAGCCTGCTCAATCTCAGCCAGCAGGCGGCTGCGGGGCTTGGCAACCCCGAAGCCTATATCCAGTCGGTGTTTCCCGAAGGGAGCAGACCATGAGCCGCTACATCCTGTTACTGCTCTTCGTTGGCGTATGGCTCGCCGTAAGTGGCAGCGTCACGCCGGCGAACATTCTCTTCGGCCTCATCGTCTCGGCGCTGGCTCTGGGCCTTATCCGTCACCAGATCCCCAAGGGCGGCCGTCATCGGCTGCGTCCGGTCCGCGTGCTGTCGCTGCTGCTGCTGTTCTTCAAGGAGCTGGCGCTGTCGGCCTGGAAGGTGGCGGTGATGGTGACGCGGCCGAAGCTCGATGTGCAGCCCGGTATCTTCGCCTATCCGCTCAGGCTGACGACGGATTTCGAGATCACGCTGCTTGCCAATCTCATCACGCTGACCCCCGGCACACTTTCGGTCGATGTTTCCGAGGATAAAACAACGCTCTACGTCCACGCGATCGATTGCAGCAATATCGAAGCCGCCAAGAATGACATCCGAAACGGCTTCGAAAAAAAGATCATGGAGGCGTTTCAGGGATGACGCCGGAACTCATAGTTTCATTTGCAACTGTACTTGCCACGGTTGTACTGTCCGCTGCCTTTTTGCTGACAGTATATCGCGTCGTCGTCGGTCCGACCTTGCCGGACCGAATCGTCGCGCTCGACATGCTGGTCGGTATCGCCATCGGCTTCATTGCGGTTATCGCCATCCGCACCGGCGTCGATCTTTATGTCGATATCGCCATTGCGCTCGGACTGGTGGGTTTTCTCGCAACGGTGGCTTTTGCCCGCTTCGTCCTGTCGCGCGGTGCAGATGGCAGGCGCAGGACAAAGGCTGTTCTGGACGGCGAGCGGGCATCGGAAGTTGTTGAAAAGCCTGAAAAACAAGTATCCAGGCGTGGAAAAAGAAGGGGCGGTCGATGATGGGCTGGATCGTGGCTATTCTGGTTGCGGCACTGACGGTCTCAGGTGCCGCCTTCTCGCTGATTGCGGCAATCGGGCTTAATCGCCTGCCGGATGTCTACACCCGCATGCATGCGGCTTCCAAGGCGGGAACGGTGGGCTCAGGCCTGTTGCTGCTGGCTGTCGGCATTCATTCCACGGAAATATCGACGCTGGCACGGGCACTTGCCGGTTTCTTTTTCTTTGTTCTGACAGCACCGGTCTCCGCACATCTTCTTGCAATGGCTGCACACAAGGCAGGTTATCCACTTGCTGATAAATCGGTAGTTGATGACCTAAAGAAAATTTGAAGTTGAATTACCCCCTAATAATCGGGGGTCTTCGTTTTGCATTACTACTTGGCATAGTATTTTATTACCCGTGATTTTTTGTATTCCAATTAGACTGTTTTGAACTGAAAAAATCATAATAGGAATTTGACTTTTGCTGTTTTGATGCTATCCAAATTAAGTGTAAAATTGCTTATTGCGATTTGCATCTAGCCTCTTCATGGTCGGCATAGGCATTTTATTAATGTCTAATCTATGGTTGATCAGACCTTTGTTGGCCATGTCGCGGGCTACAAGTTGAATCTCGGATCAATTCGTTTCCGGTTTCGCTTGAAATCTAGGGGTAGATTTCACGTTGGTTTCAACAGGGCGAAGGAGGGGCACCGGGTAACTTCACATCGCTCGATGCGGCGTTCATCCGTGTCTGGAGATAAATAACAGGAGATACTTAAATGACGGAAACTGCATACGGTAACGCCCAGGATCTGCTGGTCGAACTGACGGCGGATATTGTGGCTGCCTATGTTAGCAACCACGTCGTTCCGGTAACTGAGCTTCCCGGCCTTATTTCGGATGTTCATACGGCACTCAGCGGAACATCGGCACCGGCATCGGTGGCGGTCAATGTTGAAAAGCAGAAGCCTGCTGTGTCGGTTCGCAAGTCGGTTCAGGACGATCATATCGTCTGTTTGGAATGTGGTGGCTCGTTCAAGTCGCTCAAACGCCACCTGACGACGCATCACAGCATGACGCCGGAAGAATATCGCGAAAAATGGGATCTGCCGGTCGATTATCCGATGGTTGCTCCCGCCTATGCCGAAGCCCGTTCGCGGCTCGCCAAGGAAATGGGTCTCGGTCAGCGCCGCAAGGCGAACCGTTGATTTTCTAAGACGGATTGTGTCGCGGCTGTATTTTCTCCCCGTCCGGGGAAAGATGGCCCGAAGCGCCGGATAAAGGGGACCTTGGCAGCATATTGCTGGCCTTGCCCCTTAACTCGCCGCCGTGACCTTTTCCCTTAGCAGGAGATGGCGGCAGGGCGCACATGCCCGCTCCATACACATCTTGCACCTAGTGTTATGTCCAGCTGGTCCTTAGACCGGCTTTTTTATTGCCGCGCGCAATTTCGACAGAGGAAAAAAATCCTTGTTTAGGCGTCACCTTTATTCAAAAACAAAGCGAAATCAATCGCATGTTTTTCGACGCCAAATTTGCCCTTCCCCGCGTCCATCCTCAGGGGTATGAATTAATTCCTATTCGTAAAGGAGTTGCATATGCCTTCGGACATATCGTCTTTGCCTGCCCCCTTTCGGCCCTGTGTGCAGGTTGCCGATAGCAATTTCCGCCGTTTTCCGCCTGCTGCCGGGCGGGATGAGATTTCCCGGATTTGCCGGCTGGTCCGGCAACTGGCCGGGGAAATGGTGCAATTGACCGGCGATCGTGTGGCTGCGCGCCGGGACAGGCGGCGCACCGAATGCCATATCCGCCAGATCGCCATGTATGTGTGCCATGTGCAGCTCGGTATTCCCATGTCAGATATCGGCCCGTGTTTCGGCAGGGACAGAACGACAGTCGGCCATGCCTGCCAGGTGGTTGAGGATCGTCGTGACGAACCCGCCTTTGACGAGTTCGTCGCTACACTGGAGCGGCTTTCCGGCAGCATTTTCAACGTGATGAAAGGTGTTCGGGATGAGTGAGACAAAAAGCGCTCCATCGATACTTCCCGATCCTGTCCTGTTGCGGCTCCTGCGCTGCATTGCTGCGGGCACGGCTGCGATATCGGAGGATCGCGGCGATATGGTATTGCAGCGACCGGAGGCCGGGAACGGCAGGACACGGCGTCCGGCGTTGCGGTTTCCGGCCGCCACGGTGCAGCTAGCCCTCTCTTCGGGGCTGATCGAAAGACGCGAAAACACGCTCTCCGCCGCGCCGCCGCTCGCCTCCTATTTGAAGCGCGCTATAGCCAGGGATCGCGACGAGATTTTTCAGCACCAGCACTGGGATTTGCAGACGGTGGTTCTGGATGTCGGCAAGGACAGGCAGCCGGCCCGGCGCAACCTCAATAGCTCGCCACTGACAGGCCTTTCACGGCTGAAGGAAAAGGATGGCACGGCATTCTTCCCCAGCGATGCCTTGCAGGCTGGCGAACGCCTCGCTGCCGATTTTCACCGCGCGCAATTGAACCCAAAGGTAACGGCAACATGGGAGCCGAAAATTGCAAGCCGCACGAAGGGGGAGGCGGGTGGCAAGCTCGATCTTACCGATGCGGCGATTTCCGCCCGGACGCGGTTTTCCCGTGCAGCCGATGCTATGGGGCCTGAACTTTCAGGTGTCGCCATCGATATCTGCTGCTTTGAAAAGGGGCTGGAGGCCGTGGAGCGCGAGCGGCAATGGCCGGCGCGTTCGGCAAAACTGCTGCTGCGGGCCGCTCTGCTATCGCTTGCCCGGCATTATGCGCCGCAAGCGCAACGCAGCAGAAGGACAAGCCACCATTGGGGCGACGAAGATTATCGCCCGCCGATGGCGCCAACGATGGCAACAGAATGAAGGCTCAGGCGGTCAGAAGTCTCGCTTCCTCGCGGATACGTTTGACCATGGAACGCAGGCCATTGGCGCGCTGCGAGGACAAATGTTCCACCAGCCCGATCTTGTCGAACACCTCAATGGCGTCCAGACCGGCGATTTCGGAAGCTTTTTTACCGGAATAGACGGCAAGAACGATGGCGACGAGGCCGCGCACGATATGCGCATCGGAATCGCCCTCGAAGGTCATGAGAGGATCTTCAGCACCATCGCTGTGGCTGACGAGCCAGACCTGGCTTGCGCAGCCCTGCACCTTGTTCTCAGGCGTGCGCTTGTCTTCCGCAAGGTCGGGAAGCGCCTTGCCGAGTTCGATGACGTAACGATAGCGATCCTCCCAGTCGTCGAGGAAGGCGAAATCGTCAAGGATCGTATCGAGAGAGGCCATGTTGCGCGCCGTATCGTTCGTTATTGCCATGCTTTGCTACGA
Source organism: Rhizobium sp. SJZ105 (assembly GCF_007828365.1). Classification (NCBI taxonomy): domain Bacteria; kingdom Pseudomonadati; phylum Pseudomonadota; class Alphaproteobacteria; order Hyphomicrobiales; family Rhizobiaceae; genus Rhizobium; species Rhizobium sp. SJZ105. The sequence continues at coordinate 987,742 of NZ_VIUP01000001.1, read as the reverse complement.
TATAGGGCAAGTGCAGACGGTTTTGAACCATGCGGACCATGAAAAAGCCCACGGAAAACAGGTTTCCGTGGGCAAGTTTGGCAGGCAGTCACGCAGGCGGACATATCCGGCTGCAGAGAAGGGGCGGCGTGGCGTTAGGCGGCGGCGCAAAATATCAGGGGGTGGGGCGCTTCTGCGGCAGGGGAATGATGGTGCCGGTCTTCAGCATGTCGGCATTCCCAGGGAATTCGACGCTGATCGCCGGTGCTGCGGCCAGTTTTTCGCTCTCGCTGGCGAGTTCGGCTGCGGGTGCCGTTTTATCACCGGATGCAAGCTGCGCGTCGAGCAATTCATAGGCGACCTTGGCGCCTTCCTTTGCCCGTTCACCGAGCGCGTGGAAGGTTTCGGCGCCCTTGACGCAGACGTCGGGTTTTTCGATGCAGATGGCGCTGACATAACGATAGGCCTCACCGGCTGCCGAAACGGCGCTGGGAATATCGAATGCCGAAGGTTCCTTGGTCGGATCGTTGCTGCTACCGAAATAGGACAGCGCGACCAGCACCAGCGAAAACCAGAATGTTCCTTTGATCAGAAACCACATTGTCAGACTACCCTGCCAGATGATCTTTGTTTTGAAGCCCCGCCCGTTTTGGGTCATCGGCCTTTGTCCCGTTTTTCGGGCTTGGAGAGAGGCTACAGGCGACCGGCGAACAGCCAATTGCAAAAAGCAGCGCAATTTAATTCAAATTGTATCTATTCTCCTCGCATCGGGACCGGCTCCAGCAATTCCGTCGCATTTTAACAGTCCATGTTAAGCATAATTGCGACAGATGCCGTCTGTTCCGGGCAAAAGTGCTCATCCGTGCTGCCACAAAGGTTAACGCGATGGCAAAAATAAAGCGAAATCCGTCGCTTACCCGTCATTAACCATGATTGGCAAAGCTTGGTTGAAATGCTCCGTAATGGGACTGCGGCGCATTTCGCGGCTGTTTGGTGCCGTTCTTTTTATCCATTCCTTAAGTCGCGGGCTTCTATTGTCGGAGCCGTTAGATCCGTCTCAGGGATTCAGGTTTGGTATTGCGTAATATGAGAAAAAAAGCGGTCGCATTGGTCGACCATGCCGCAGGCAGATGGCTTGCGCGTATGGAGGAGGACGCCGAAAGGCGCGCCGGCACCGTTGCGCGCCTGCGCCGCCTGTTTGCCTTCAGCGCCGTCGGCTTTCTGGTCGTTCCCGCCCTGTTCAGCCTCGTCTTCAGCCCCGCCATCGCGCTGCCCATCGGCGCCGCTCTGGTGCTGGCGCTCTATCTGGCCGCAGCCGCCCTGTTGATCGCCTTTTCGCGTCCTGCCCGTGGCGCAGCGTCCCTGTCCGCTCAAGCCGGCGACGATGACCTCGTTGCGGCATCGCAGGTGCCCGGCCTCGTACTCACCATCAATGAAAACGGCCTCGTCGAGCGCGTCTCCGGCCGCGACCTTGAAACGTTTCCAGCCGATCTTCAGGCCTGCAAGGGCCATGTCTTTGCCGAATATGTCTATGTTTCTGATCGCATCGAGCTGATGCAGGCTTTCGACCTTCTGCGGCAGGGCGAGGAAAAGTCCAGCGTGGAACTGCGGTTCGAAACCGGTGCGAAATCGCGCCAGGCGCAGTTCATTCACGCGCGTATGGAAATGACGGCGATCCGCAATGCGGCCGGCAGGCTGCGCCGCGTCGTCGCCCAGCTCTCCGACGTTACCGAGATGGAGCTTCTGCGCCGCGATGTCGCCCGCAAGGCGGCGGAGGCGGAATCGGCTAACGACGCCAAGTCGCGGTTCCTCGCTGCCGTCAGCCACGAGCTGCGCACCCCGCTCAACGCCGTCCTCGGCTTTTCCGACATTCTGGCGGGCGAATATTTCGGCCGGCTGGAAAACGACCGCCAGCGGGAATATGTCGGCTTGATCCGCCAGTCCGGCGCGCATCTACTGTCGGTGGTCAACACCATGCTGGATATGAGCAAGCTGGAAGCGGGCCGTTACGAGCTGATGATGGAAAGCTTCCCGATCGGCGAAACAATCTCGTCCTGCGAGGCCATGCTCGGCTTGCAGGCGAAGGAAAAAGGTCTGACATTGACCAGCCGCATTCAGCGCGGTATCGGCGAAATCTCCGCCGACCAGCGCGCCATCCGCCAGGTTCTCATCAATCTGGCTGGTAACGCCATCAAGTTCACTGATGCCGGCGGTGTAGTGTCGATCGATGCTGCGCGTGAAGGAAGGATGCTGAAACTGACGGTCAGCGATACCGGCATCGGCATCGCATCCGACAAGATTGAACTCCTGGGCCAGCCTTTCATGCAGGTCCAGAATGAATATACCCGTCGCTATGAGGGCACGGGTCTGGGATTGTCCCTGGTCAAGGGTCTGGTAGCACTGCATGGCGGCACTTTCGCCATCACCAGCCAGCCCGGCGCGGGGACGGTCGTAACGATCATGTTGCCTGCCGACGGTTCCGGCATGGCAGGTGGCGAAAACGCTGAAACCGAATGCATGGTGGAGTTTCCGCCGCGCATCAAACGGCTCGGCGAAATGGCCGCGATTATGAGGAAGGATGGTGACGATGGCCCCGCGAAAGCGAAAATCGCCTAAGAAAACAACGGCCCAGATTGGCGCCGGGATTGTTTCCTTGGTGGTTTCGGCCATCGGGCGCGAACTCCTGCGCCGTCCGAAACTGGTGGGCGGCTCAGGCGTCTTCGTGGTCGTCTTCGGTTTTGTCGCCGCCAACGCGCTCTGGTACCAGCCGGGCGTTCACCCGTCTCCTTTCCTGCGTACCCGCGATGCGGCAAACCCGAACGGCATTGCCGGCTATCGCGCGGCAGAGCCGCTCGGTACGCAGGGCCATGTTACGACCTTCCGCATAGAACGCCCGAGCGAAACCGAAACGGCACAGGAACCGGCGGCCGCAACGGCGACGCCCGCGACATCGGTTGCGGCGGAAAACCAGAAGCCGCAGCAGATCGTTGCCGATATTCAGGCCGAACTTAAAAAACGCGGGCTTTACGAAGGCGAGGCGGACGGCAAGATGGGACCGCGCACGGCTGCCGCCATCATGTTCTTCGAAGAAACGCTTGGCATGGAACAGACCGGCGAACCGACGACACGGGTGCTGGCGGCGCTCAGGATCGACGGCGCAACCGTCGCCGCAATTCCGAAGGATCGGCCTTCCGACGCCAACACCGGCGGCGGCGTTGAGATCGACCCGGTCGCAGCCGCAATCCGCAAGGCTGAAGCGCCTCGTCCCAAGGCCGAACCGGTCTCCTTAAACAGCGCTGCCGCCGCTTCAAAGCCGGTGAGCCGCGATCTGATTGCAAAGATCCAGCAGGGACTGATCAATATCGCCTATGCCGATGTGAAGGTGGACGGTGTGGCCGGCGAGCAGACCCGCAACGCCATCCGCCATTTCGAAAAACACTACCGCCTGCCGGAGACCGGTGAACCGAGCGAAGCCGTGCTGAAGAAGCTGAAATCGATCGGGGCGCTTTAGGGGACTGGGTCTCAACTCTCTCCGTTCTTGTGACAAGCGCAGGAACGAGGAAAGAAGAGAGCGTAACAACACGGACAGGCAGCGGCCTGCCGCCTCCATCGAAAGCACCCCCAATGCGCCTCAAATCCGAAATCTTCGTATCAGCCCTTATCCGCCGCGTGTTTTCCGCTGGTGGCTTTGCCGCTGTCGAAAAGAAGGGTGCGGAAGAGGCCGGCGCGATCTTCATCCGCCAGCGCCTTCGTGATGGCCGCGAAAACCTCTATGGACCCGCGCCGCAGAGTTTTGCCGAGGACGAGGAAGTCCGGGCCGAACGCCGTTTCGAGACGCGTCTTGCAGGTGTGGAGGGGGAGGAAAGTGCTGCTATTCTCGAAAGGGAGCGGCGCTTCGACAGCGATCTATGGGTCGTCGAGATCGAAACGGACGAGATCGGCACTCTCCTGACGCTGGTGGACCAACCGAAGATTTAAAGCGTGCAGCAGCTTTGCGCCCGGAATTGCTCCGGGCGAGGGGTGGCCGCCTTAACCCTCACGTCCCCGTTCTGTGAATGACAGGTGCGCTGTGGTTCGGTCGTTCGCGGCCGTGGGTGTAGCTGTCGGCGCGCCGCCAGCTTTCCACCCGCTCTTCGCATTCAATGATTTCGAGGCGGTCGAGCATGGCCTCGGCGCGGCTCATGTCGCCTTCGGCGGCGGCAAGATGCGGATAGAAGCATTGCAATATGAAGGCGGCTTCGGAAAATTCCATGCCGAGCCCGATGAGGGTGGTGGCGAGCTGCGTGCCTGATATGTCGAGCATGATGCGCTCCGACAGCCAGTAGCTGGACGACAGCGAATCCGCCAGCGTCACCGCAAACTGCCGCGCATCACGCTCGCGCGCGAACCGCACGAGCAGCGCTTCCTGCACGTCACTCAGGCGGCGCAGGCCAAGAACGTCGCTTTCCGGGCGGCTGAGCTGATGCGCCATCCGTTTGATGCGCTGGCGCATTTCCTCTTCCACGGCGGTGGATTTGATCTGTGGGTCTGCCGGCTGCGCAATGGCGGGCTCCGGCATGGCGGGAGGCGTCGCGTCATCGGGTCGCTTCAGGTCTTCCATGTGCCGCAGGCCGACTAGCGCGTCGATGACGGTCGGCGACAGATCCTCGCGCCGCACGATGGCGCGCGCATGGGCGGCCCCTTGCGTGCGGGCAATGGTGATCAGCGTGTCGTCATCAAGGCACTTCGACGAAATCAGGAAGGGGGCGGCAATGGAAATCGGCTGGCAGGCGATGAAGAAGGCAACCGCCGAAGGCACGTTTGGATGCTGGGAAAGCGCTGCAATGGCTTCCCGCTTGGCCTCTTCGGTGGAAGCGTTGAAAAGCGGCATGAAAAGCTCGGCAAACTGCCGAAGGTCCGTTTTTGACGGATGGGGAACAGTCTCAAAATTCGTGACAGTGGCCATTAGCACCACATCTTTCTTCCTCACGGCTCTTGGCCTCTCAAGTTCTCGAAACCGGTCGGTCAACGCACTACCCAACAAAAACGCAAACACAATATCGGTTCAAATTAGAGCAAATCCGTTGACACCCTGTTAACTATGGGGGGTGGCAAGCGTTATTGTGCGTTTATCAACAAGGAAATTTTAAAACCTTCGTGACGGACAAAACGTCATGGAACCTTGCCGTCTCGCCTTTGTTTTCAACGGGTGCAGCTTTATGAAGGATAAGTTGGCGCCCGGCGATTAGGGTTAACGGATCATTAACCTCTGTCTGTTTCTAATTTCATGGGCAGTATTAGGATTCCATGTTATTCTGATTGATAGAATAATTTCGAAAATGGCATGCCGAAGCCTTGATATGCGCACGACACCTTGCAAAATCGCCATCGATTTTTGGGTCGTGCCAAAACCAGTCTGTGGGCTGGATTATGCGCAATGTGATGGTGATGAAATTCCCGACGCAAGACGAGGCTTGCGCGGTTCCCATGGGCAACATTGACTCCCGAAGAGGAGACGAGCATGGCAGTTATTATTCCAATCGCCGAAGCCCGACGAAGCCTGCGCCCGGCCGGAATGTCCGGCAAGGTTATGGGCCCGGCAAAGGTCGTGCTGTTTACCGGCGTGCGTTATGAAAAACGCGATACGGAACCGGCTGGCAAGGATGCGCGCAAGCGCAAGCCCGCACCGGAAACCGTCTTCAAATCCTGATTACGCTTGGTTGACCGGCGCTATTTCCAGGGTGTCGGCTGGCATTTCGCTTCGTTCAGGAACCGTTCCGCTTCTTCCCCGAAGCTCGGCTGCGGCACCATGGTCCGCAACACCACATACCCTTCCGTCTGATCCGATTCCGCCAGAATGGCCTGTGAGAGCGATGGCGGCTGCGCCTTGCGAATGGCCGCGATCTGCACAGAATCCGCCACCAGAATATCCATCACCCCGCCTGCGGACGTGCGGTCGTTCATGCTGAACACCTCGTTCGACGCCTTGTCGTAAACCGCGACCGACCAGAAGGGCACCGCGCCGATGGCCGTCAGCCTGACGGGCTTTTCCTCGATATTGAAGGTGCAGACGGCAACCCGCATGAAGGGATCGCCGCTTCCCAGTGTCTTTTTCTCCGTCGTTTCTTCGAGAAGATGAAACTGATGCGGCTTACCCTCCGCCAAGGCGCGGGTATAGGCGTCGCGATTGCTGAAATGCGGTATCGCCAGAAGAATGACGACATGCAGCACGGCGGCGGCGACAAGGCCGGTGAGGATGGCGAGCAGGGTCCTAAGCATTGCCACACCCCAGCTTGCGGATTTGCGGCATGGCGATGTCGATAAGGCCGGAACTGCCGGCAACCGGCGTGTCGAGCAGCGTCATGACCAGCTTGAATGTCTGCCCCTGCGGCACAGCCAGCCAGTTATAGGTCTGGGCATCGGGTGCAATGGCGATGTCGATGCCGCCATCGGCGCTGCGCAACAGCGTGCGCGAATTAAGCGCAAACGGTCGTCCGGCATCTTCCGCCAGAACATTGCCCTGCTGGTCTGCGGTATAGAGCGTCCAGAACCGTGAGGGCGGCACGGCGCCCGCCAGCTGGTAACGGCATTCGCCGGTCAGGCGCTGGCCGTCGCTGTCGACGGAGGCGGTGAAGGCCAGCCCCTCGGCCGTTCCATAAAGCAGCTTGCCGGCATCGGCGCGGTGCGACTTGGCGTAGGGATCGGCCTCGATCGTCTGCGCTTCCGGAAAGGCATCCCATGAGCCGATGCGGATCGAGCCGAAGCCGGATGTCGCCTCAAGTGCTGCCAGCGTCGCGGCAATGCCGCCGCCAAAGGCGATCAATAGGGCGATGCCGACAAGGAATGGAACTCGAAACACGCTGTTTTCCCGTTTTTGAACAGGTCGAGGACTATCACTGATTCCCTGTTTGGAAAATGGTACGCCTTGTTTAGTCTTGATGGAAATGACCAGAAGAGGGATTCCACCATGTCGCGACAAGCCGCCATCGACCACGCCACCCGCTTTTTCGACGATGGCAGGTTCGAGCAGGACTTGGCGCGTCGCGTTTCGCTGCGCACCGAAAGCCAGGATAAGGCGCGCGGTGCCGAGCTGGCGCTCTATCTGGAGCGCGAAATGCAGCCCGCTTTCACCGCCATGGGGTTTTCCTGCACGATCCTGCGCGACCCGGCGGCGGATTTGCCGTTTCTGATCGCCGAACGTTTCGAGTGTGAAAATCTGCCGACCGTGCTGGGTTATGGCCACGGCGATGTGGTGCGTGGTCTTGATGACGGCTGGGCAGAAGGCCTTTCGCCTTTCGTGATGTCCGAGCGCAATGGCAGGTGGTACGGGCGCGGCACCGCCGACAACAAGGGGCAGCATTCGGTCAACATGGCGGCGCTGAAAGCGGTGCTGGAGACGCGTGGAAGACTTGGGTTCAACGCCAAATATCTGATCGAGATGGGCGAGGAGAGGGGTTCTCCCGGCTTGAGGGAAGTTTGCCGGGACTATAGCGAGCGGCTGAAAGCCGATCTTCTGATCGCCTCCGACGGCCCGCGCCTGAATGCGGAGCGGCCGACCGTTTTTCTCGGTGCGCGCGGCGGCATTACCTTCGATCTGGTGATCGAGGCGCGGGAAGGCGGCCATCATTCCGGCAATTGGGGCGGGGCGCTGTCCAATCCCGGCGTGCAGCTGGCGCATGCCATGGCAAGCCTCGTTGGCCCATCCGGGCAGATCCGCGTGCCCGAACTGGTGCCCGAAGAGCTGCCGCAGGCCGTGCGTGACGCGCTTGCCGATTGCGAGATCGATGGCGGCCCGGATGGTCCGAAAATCGATCCTGACTGGGGCGAGCCCGGCCTTTCCACCGCCGAGCGTGTGTTCGGCTGGTGTGCGCTGGAGGTGCTGGCCTTCGAGACCGGCAATCCGCGCGCGCCGGTCAATGCCATTCCGCCACGGGCATGGGCGCGGCTGCAATTGCGCTTCGTTGTCGGCATCGATCCGGAAGCGGTGCTGCCCGCCATCCGCCGCCATCTCGACCGGCAGGGGTTCAGCATGGTTCGGATCGTACCCGCCGGCGACGAGATTTTCCGCGCCACGCGGCTTGATCCGCAGGACCCATGGGTCGGCTTCACTCTGAGTTCCATGGCCCGCACGACGGGCAAGAAACCGGCACTTCTTCCCAATCTGGGTGGCTCGCTGCCCAACGATATCTTTGCCGATATACTGAAACTGCGCACCATCTGGGTGCCGCATTCTTATCCCGGCTGCTCGCAGCATGCGCCGAACGAACATCTGCCGAAAGAGATTGCCCGCGAGGCGCTTGCCATCATGGCCGGGCTTTACTGGGACCTCGGAGAGGGAGATACCCCTCCGCTTTAAGCGCCCATGACCAGCTTGAAGGCGATGGCCCACATGGTGAAGGCGATAACCCCTTCGAGGATGCGCCAGGCGGACGGCTTTTCGAAGATCGGGCGCAGCCAGCGCGCGCCGTAACCCAGCGAAAAGAAGAACAGCAGGGAGCCGGTGGCGGCACCCGCCGCGAAGGTTTTTTCAAAGCCGGGAAATTGCGTGGAGATGGTGCCGAGCAACACGACGGTATCGAGATAGACATGCGGGTTGAGAAAGGTCAGCGCCAGGCAAATGGCAAGCGTCTGCCACAGGCTCGCCTCCCGCCTTTCTGCCACCGAAAGCACCTCCGACGAACGCAGGGCCGAATGTAGGCTTTTCGCGCCATACCAGATGAGAAACGCCGCACCGGCATACCGCATGATGGGATCAAGTGCTGGCATGACGGCGCTTATCCGCTGAAAACCGAAGACGCCGACGGTGATCAGCAGCGCATCGGAAATCGCGCAGGTGGCACAGACGGCAAAGACATGGGAGCGCGCCAGCCCCTGCTTTAGAACGAAAGCATTCTGCGCGCCGATGGCAACGATGAGGCTGAGACCCATCGTCAGGCCGGTGAAGAAGATTTGAATGTTCATGTGCTGGCTGCTGCCTTTTGTCTCTTCCTGTGCGGATGGATGATGCCACCGCTTCCAGACCGAGTGCTTTGATATTTCCCTCACATGGTTTAATCAAATTAAACAAACTCAGTTCAAGTAATTAAAACTAATGACGGGCAAAAACTATGCGACAGGGCGATTTCATGTGCCGGCACCTCGCCTGACCCTCATTCCTGTGACAAGGACAGGAATGAGGGAAGAGGAGAGTGCTACTGCTACTGCCCGGACGCTTCCCGCCAACCACGCCCATATCAACCTTTACAAGGAGGCCTGTGATGCTGGACTATCCTTCCATGCGCGCCGTGGCGCTCGTGGCCCAGACTGGCAGCTTTGAGAAGGCGGCACAGGTGCTGTGTGTCACGCCCTCGGCCGTTTCCCAGCGTATCAAGCAGCTGGAGGAGCGCCTCGGCGTGGTGCTGATCGTGCGCGGTAATCCTTGCGTGGCGACGGAAAAGGGCGAATGGCTCTGCCGGCACATGGACCATGTCGGCATGCTGGAAACCGAACTGTTCCGGCAGCTTCCGGTTCTTTCGGAAGCGGGCGCGGCGGCAGAGCGTGTCACACTCAACATTGCCACCAATGCCGATAGTCTCGGCACATGGTTTCTCGACGCGGTTTCGAAATTCACCGGTGGCAGCGACTATCTCGTCAACATCGCGGTGGACGATCAGGACCATACGGTGGAATGGCTGCGCGGGGGCAGGGTGCTCGCCGCCGTCACCGCCCATGCCAAGCCTGTGCAGGGCTGCCGGGTCTTGGCTCTCGGTGTGCTCAGATATCACGCCACCGCCAGCCCGGCTTTCATGGCGCGCTATTTCTCCGATGGCGTCACGCCCGCCACGCTTGCCCGCGCGCCGGGGCTCACCTTTAACCAGAAGGACAGGCTGCAGGCCAGCTGGATCAAAAAAGCGCTGGGTGAGGATATATCCTATCCCACCCACTGGCTGCCCTCGACCGACGGTTTCGTGAAGGCAAGTCTTGCCGGCATGGGCTGGGGCCTTAACCCGGTGCAGCTGGTGGGAGAGCACCTTCAGGCGGGGCGGCTTGTGGAAGTCGTTCCCGGCACGCCGCTCGATATCCCGCTTTACTGGCAGGTCAATCGGCTCGCCGCTGAACGCCTCGGCACGCTCACCGCCCATGTGGTGGAAACAGCACGGGCGGCGCTTCTTTCCTGAGGCAGATCAAATAGTCTGCCATTCGCTCCAGTTCAACACGCGCGGAATCTGCGGTTTTGCTTCGCCGCCAAGAAACGCGATATATTCCAGCGAGTGGCCGTCGGGATCCTTGAAATAGACGCTGGCTGCCGGCATCCATGGAAAGACGACGGGCTCGTCGATCTCGTTTTCGCCGTCAAAACCGAGCGGCGTTACGCCGTTCCGGCGTAGATAGTCCGGTGCGGCGAGAAGCTGATCAAAATCGACGCTGAAGGCGATGTGCAGTCTCATATTGATGGGTGCGGACTGGATGGACCATAGGCCAAGCATCGAATGCCCACGTTCGCCGGTCCAGAAGAACGCCACATTCCGTTCAGGGAATCGTTGTGCCAGCTCCAGACCGACAACATTACGATAAAACTCAACCGAGCGTTCCAGGTTCGAAACCGTCAAATGCGTCTCGAACAATGCTTTTACTTTCACCATTTCCTGTCCTCAATTGCCTTAGCGCTGCGCCTTTCGGGCATTCGCTTTTTTGCAACCGGACTGTGCAACCTCAACCATGATTGAGGTCAAGCACCAAATGTGGATTTTTCTAAAGCCGAGTGCAGGCAGCAATCTGGAGGGAAAAACGCCTTCATTATGAGCCAAGGTTGCCAAGCCGTCACCGCCGGGCCGCATCCCCCGGGCCATCCCGCAACGACGCATCCGCAACCTTTTGCGTCATGACGGTCAAAGGCGCGGCTTCCTTCATCTTCTTGGCGATGGAACGGATGACGCGGGTTGCTTCGGCCGAGAGCGAGCGTGGGCGGGTGAGTGCCGGCATGGCGGGTGCAGCGGTGGCGGATGCGGCAGCGACCTGGGCCGAAGGCTGCGGGCGCGCGCCTGTCGGCAGCGGGTTCTGGATGCCGGGAATGGGGCGCAGCTCCATGCCTTGATGGGCGTAGTCCATAAGCCGCTTGAAGGTCATGGCGGGAAGCGCGCCGCCGGTCATGTTGTTCATCGGCGTGAAATCGTCGTTTCCGAACCAGACCGCCGTGGTGTAGTTGCCGGTGAAGCCCACATACCACGCGTCGCGGTAAGCCTGCGACGTGCCGGTCTTGCCACCGGAAACGATGCCGTTTTCAAGCGCGCCGCGCCGGGCCGTTCCCATCACGGGAATGGTGACAAGCATCTGGTTCATCTTCGAATTGGCCTCTTCGGAAAGCACCCGCTTGGCGGGTTCCTCGTCACGGCCGAAATCGTAGAGAACCTTGCCCTCGTAATCCAGCACCTGCTCGATGCCGTGGCGGCGCGATTGCATGCCATCGGCCGGGAACACGGCATACGCCGTCGCCTGATCGAGAACCGTCAGTTCCGATGTGCCGAGCGGAATGGTCTTGTCGCTGCGCAGCGGCGTGGCGACGCCCATCGCCTTGGCGGTGTCGACGATCACCTGCGTGCCGAGCACGTCTTTGGCGAGACGCACCGGCACGGTGTTGTAGGATTTGGCAAGCGCCACCTGCAACGTCACCTTGCCGGCGTAGGAGCGGCCATAATTCTGCGGAGACCAGCCGCGCCAGGTCACGGGCGCGTCGGAAATCAGCGTCTCCGGCTTCATGCCCTTTTCCATGGCGGCCGAGTAGGTATAGACCTTGAAGGAGGATCCCGGCTGGCGCAGCGCCGCGGTCGCGCGGTTGAACTGGCTTTCGCCGTAGTCACGCCCGCCGACCATGGCGCGCAACGCGCCGCCGTTTTCGATCATCACCATCGCGCCCTGCTTGACGCGGTAGCCCTCGCCATACTCGCGCAGCTCCATCTCCATCGCCTGCTCGGCTGCCTGTTGCAGCCCGGTATCGATGGTGGTGCGCACGACGACGGTATGGTCCTTGAACCTGCCCTGCGCCGCCAGCCGCTGTACCTCGTCAAACGCCCAGTCGAGGAAATAATCCGGGGCCTTCACATCGGCGCGGTCGATGACGGTGGCCGGATTGCGCCGCGCGCCGATCACCTGACCCTCGGTCATCAGCCCGCTCTGCACCAGGTTGGAAAGCACGGTGTTGGCGCGCGCACGTGCGGCGGGCAGGTTGACATGCGGTGCGTATTTGGCCGGCGCCTTGAACAGGCCGGCGAGGATGGCGGATTCGGCAAGCGTGACATCGGTCAGGTTCTTGCCAAAGTAAAATTGCGCCGCCGCTGCCGCCCCGAACGTGCCGCCGCCCATATAGGCGCGGTCGAGATAAAGGCTGAGGATTTCCTTCTTCGACATGTTGGCCTCGAGCCACAGCGCGAGGAAGGCTTCCTTGATCTTGCGCTCAAGCGAGCGCTCATTGGTAAGGAACAGGTTCTTGGCAAGCTGCTGCGTCAGCGTCGAGCCGCCCTGCACGACGCCGCCGGCGCGGGCATTTTCGCTCATGGCGCGTGCAAGGCCAATGAAATCGATGCCGAAATGGTCGAAGAAGCGTCTGTCTTCGGTGGCCAGAACCGCCTTGATGAAATGATCCGGCATCTGGTCGATCGGGACGGAATCCTCATGGATGATGCCGCGATGGCCGATGGTGTTGCCGTAACGGTCAAGGAAGGTCACGGCAAAATCACCGCGATAACGCCAGTCCTTCTTGGTCTCCTCAAAGGCGGGCATGGCAAGCGCCAGAAGAACGACACAGCCGGCCGTTCCGAAGGTCAGCGCGTCGCATGTCAGGTTGACGAGAAGCTTCTTCCAGCCGCGCACATGCAGTTTGCGCGAGGCAATGGTGACGTCTTCCCAGAAATCCACCAGCCTTGCCGCAGCCGTCCACAGGCCGGAGTCGATAAAGCTATCGATTCTCAGCAGGATGTGCCGCTTTTTGCGACCGTTTTTATCGTCTTTTTCTTCCTGCACCTGGCGATGTTTTCCTGTTCAACGCAACGCGGATTGTCGATGTTTCTGCGCTTCATCCAATTCCGGACGCAAAACCATGACATGGTTCTGCTGGAATTGCTTGACGCGGCGGCCTCTCGCGGGTCAATGACCCATTGCAACTCGCCAAAATGCTAAAATATCGTACAAACCAGCCCTTGGCGATACGATATTAAGGATTAGGGATCGGTTAAACCTTGCCCTCCAAGAGATCAAAATGGAACGGAAATGTTAACGATGAATGACGCGCCGTTCTGGAAAACCAAATCACTGGAAGAGATGAGTGGCCAGGAATGGGAAAGCCTGTGCGACGGCTGCGGCCTGTGCTGTCTGAACAAGCTGGAAGATTGGGACACCGGCGAAGTGGTGTTCACGTCGGTCCGCTGTCAGCTGCTCGACGGTGAAAGCTGTCGGTGCTCCGACTATGAGAACCGCCGCGCCACCGTGCCGGACTGTATCCAGCTGGATTTGAAAAAGGTGCACGAAATCGGCTGGCTGCCGCCCACCTGTGCCTACGCGCTGGTGCGCGATGGTAAGGATCTGTACTGGTGGCACTATCTCGTCTCCGGCGACGTGAACACGGTGCATCAGGCCGGCATTTCCGCGCGCGGCCGCACCGTCAACGAGCTGGATGTGGAGGTTGACGATTTCGAGGATTATGTGGTGGACTGGCCGCTCACAGTGGGTGAGACGGCGGGCGAAAAAGAGAATAGCTGACGGAAGTCGCCAATTTTCGTGTTGGTCCTATTCCTGCCCCATCGTTTTCTTAAGGCATGTTTCGGAAGCACGGCATGCCTGAAACACGGGCCGCCGTTCATCCATTCCGGCATATGATCCGCAGAATGCGGACGAGGGACATCAAAACGCATGCGCTATCGGCTGCCCGCCATCGTTCTTTCGTGCATTGCCCTTCAGGGTATTCTGCCGCTTTCCGCCTCCGCCCAGCAATCGCAGGCTTTTGAATGCACGCTGGTCACCTCCATCGAGACCGGCGCTGTCATCAACCAGCAGGGCGCCTGCGATCAGCGCGTGGCGCCGGCCTCCACCTTCAAGGTGCCGTTGGCTCTGATCGGTTATGACGCCGGCATCCTGCTGGATGACAAGACCCCCGCATGGGACTGGAAACCCGGCACGGAGGCCCGCGCGCAGGACCGCAAGACGGTTGATCCGACCATATGGGAGCAGGATTCGGTGCTGTGGTATTCGCGCGAACTTACCCGCCGCCTCGGCCCGGAAAAATTCGCCGCCTATGTCAAACGTCTGGGTTACGGCAATGCCGATGTATCCGGTGAACCCGGCAAGAATAACGGTCTCACCCATTCCTGGCTCGGTGCTTCCCTGACCGTTTCCCCGGTCGAGCAGGTGGGCTTCATCCGCCGCCTTCTGGCCGGAAATCTGCCGGTTTCGCGCGACGCGCAGGCAAAGACGCGGGCGATCGTGCCGGTGTTCGATGCGCCGGAGAGCTGGAGCGTGCACGGCAAGACCGGCACGGGCTTCATGCGCGACGAAAAAGGCAACCCCGACCGAAGCCGCCCCTTCGGCTGGTTCGTTGGCTGGGCGGAGCGCGAAGGCCAGCACATCGTCTTCGCAAGGCTTCGCGTTGCCGACAAGCCGTCGAGTGAACCGCTCGGCCCCGCAGTGCGCGACGCCTTCCTGCGCGATATTGCCCGGCTGGCGGTGCACAGATGATTATACGGCCGGCCAGCCCCAAGGAAAAGCGGACATGGCGGATGCCTCCAACGATGTGATCAAGCTCTACACCGACCATGGGGCCGATTTCGACAGGCTGCGCGGTCGTTCCCTCGCCGAAAAACCCTGGCTGGATAGGTTCACGTCGCTTTTGCCGCAGGGCGGATCCATCCTCGATATCGGCTGCGGTTCAGGCGAGCCGATCGCCGGCTACTTCATTGGCAACGGATATGACGTGACCGGCATCGATACGTCATATCCCCTGATAGAAATTTGCCGCACCAGATTTCCGGAAAAGCGCTGGGTGGTCGCCGATATGCGTGAACTCGTGTTGAGTTGCCGCTTCGACGGGTTGATTGCCTGGCATAGTTTTTTCCATCTGAAGGCCGACGATCAGCGCCGCATGTTCGGTATTTTCCGGCAGCACGCCAATGACGGCGCCGCACTGATGTTCACGGCCGGGCCGGGACACGGTGAAGCGACGGGGACCCTTCAGGGAAAACCGCTTTACCATGCCAGCCTCGCTCGCGAAGAATATGAAAGCCTGCTTGCCTCGCACGGGTTTCAACTTCTCGACCACATCGTCAACGATCCCGATTGCGGTGGGGCGACGATTTATCTCGCCAGACGTGTGGCGGCGTAACCATTGAATTCAGAGCCCTGCCAGGCACTCACGATTGTGTGTGCGATAAAAAATGTCCTTATCCCTTGACCTTCCCATGATGGGAATCCTTACATAGTAGCCATAAACGGGCGAAAGTCTCCCTGAGGGAAGTGGCATTATGAATATCGGACAGGCTTCGGATGCATCCGGCGTTTCCGCCAAGATGATCCGTTATTACGAACAGATCGGACTCATCACCCCCGCCGCCCGCACCGGCAACAACTACCGGGTCTATGGCGAGCAGGACGTGCATAATCTTCGCTTTATCAAGAGGGCGCGCACGCTTGGCTTCTCGCTGGAGGAGACGGAAACGCTCCTGAAACTCTGGCAGGACAAGAGCCGCGAGAGTTCGGCGGTGAAGGACATTGCGCTCGGCCACATCGCCGATCTCGAACAGAAGATTGCCGAGATGAAGGGCATGGTGAAGACGCTGTCCCACCTTGCCCATTGCTGCGGCGGCGACCACCGGCCGGATTGCCCGATCCTCGATGATCTAGCGGCAGGCGTCGAAAAGGCCGCCCAGAAGCCTGCGAAGGCCCACTGACGGCCGCATCCCGCCCCGCCGCCAGTCCCTAAACCTCGTCGAACGCACCGCCTTCGCGCGAGGGATTGCGGTCGATCACGCGCTCTTCCGCGTCATCGGGAAGGGCCTCGTCGCTTTCCTGATAGGGGTCGTCCTCGCTCTCGGCCTCTTCTTCCTCTATTTCATGTTCGATGGACTGCGGAATTTCTCCCTTTGCCGGAAGGGCGTCGATATCGAGATCGAGCAGTTCCTCGTCCATGGCGTCTTCGTTGAGAGGTGTGATTTTCTTGCGGTCCATGGTGGTATCCTTTCTGTCTGGTCATTGCGCAAACGACCGGGGAGGCAGAGGGTTCCTGATGCCTGCAAGTTCGCTCGAGCGGAATAGGTGAAAAGGCGCCTTGACCTCAATGGTGCTTGAGGTTCTAGTTTGCCCGCCGTATCGCAAGAATGGAAAGGATACGGCTTTGACGAGTATGGAAATGACGGAGAAAAATAGCTGGTCGGAATTGCTTGGTGGGGCGAACCTCTCGCTTCTGACCGTCATTTCCTCCGGTATCGGCCTGCATGCCTTCAACCAGTTTGCAGTAGTCACGGCCCTGCCGGTCGCGGTGCGCGAGATTGGCGGCGCGGCCTTCTATAGCTGGGCCTACAGCCTCTATTTCGTCGGTTCCGTGGCAGGCGGTGTCACCGCCGTTCTGTTTCGCGAGCGTTTTGGCGCACGCAGCGTTCTGTTCCTGTGCTGCCTTATCTTTTCCTTCGGCTCCGTCATGTCGGCGCTCGCCGACAGCTTTTTATGGGTCGTCATCGGCCGGGCGTTGCAGGGACTTGCCGATGGCCTGATCGTGGCCGTGTGTTACAGCCTCATACCTGCCGGCTTTCGCTCGGCTCTACTGCCGAAGGTCTTTGCCATCGAGGCGGCCATCTGGGCGGTGGCGTCCTTCGTCGGGCCGCTCACCGGCGGGTTTGCCACGGAGCACATCTCCTGGCGCGCCACATTCCTGCTGTCTGCGCCGCTGATCGTACTGCTGCTGGCCTATACGGCGATTGCGGTCTCGGCAGAACGGTCGGTCGCGACCTCGCGCAAGCCGATGGTGCCGCTGCTCCTTTGCCTTGTTGGTGCATTGGCTTTCTCCGCACCCTCCGCCTTTGAGGATGCCGGTCTGCGCATCATGTCGCTGCTGGTTGGTGCGGCACTGTTGTGGGCGTCGCTGAAGGCGGGCATCCGGCCTTCCACCGGCCTGTTCCCCAGGGATTCCTTCCGGTTGAAAACGGTACTTGGCAGCGGTTTCTGGGTGCTGTTCCTGATGTCCTATGCCCATGCACTCGGCAGCGTCTATCTCGCTTATGTCGCCATCAATCTCTGGCACCATGAGCCGACCTTCGCCGGTTTTATCGTCGTGACGATGCCGCTTGCCTGGAGCTTCGTGGCAATGCTGATCGGCAGCCTGCGTTCGGGCCGCCTGCGGCAGCTTTGCCTGAATTACGGACCCTACCAGATGGTGCCGGGCTGTGCGCTGCTCGGGCTTGGGCTGGCGACGGGGAACTGGCCGGAAATGCTGATCGGGCAGATATTGATCGGTTCAGCTTTCGGCATGTCCTGGGCAGGCATCAGCCAGGCGGCCATGGAAGCCGCGCCGGAAGAGGAGCGCAAGATGACGGGCGCGCTGCTGCCTACGGTCGCGACGCTGGGTGCCGCGGCCGGTGCGGGCGCAAGCGGCACCGTCGCTGCCGCGAGCGGTCTCGTTCTGCAGATCGATCGTGCGGATGTGACGATGCCGATGCTCTATCTCTATGGGCTGGGTGTCATCGTCTCGCTTCTGGCGATCCTGACAACCCGCGGCTTGCGAAGCGGACAGCGCTGACGCCTCTGCGGCGTGTGTGCCGTTAAGACTGCGTGGTGGCGATGGTGATCGCCGCCAGATACACCACGAAAGCCATGATCGCGACTGCGCCAATAATGATGACGACACCCTTGCCCGCGCGTTTTTTCTCGGTCTTGTTTTCGTTGGCTTCTGTCGGAAACAGGATGGGATCGCGGGAATCGCTGATTTTTGTCATGCCGTTTCTCCTTTGAGCGGTTGCTGCTTATCAACAGCAGATCCGCCAAAAGGTTCCTCACGGACGCAGCGCCCAGCTGGTGGCGTGCACTACAGCCCCCGGCGCTGCCTTGAGGAGCGCTGAACGCACGGGCTCGAAACCCTCTATGCGTTTTGTCCCCACATACCGGCCCCGGTTGGCGAACACTTCGATGGATCCGTAGTCCAGAAAGACGCGGATGTGCGAGGCCCTTGCCCCTCTGGCGATATAGTGCGGCGAGGGGGCATCGCGCCCGTCATCATGGCGGATCCACAGGCCCGTTTCATCGGCGATGAGGCCCAGTGTGACCACGGGATGATCGAGCACCAACTCGAACGGTGTGCCGGGCGAAGCAAGCTCGATCAGCATCTCCACCGCACCGTTGATGAAGGTGACGCGCTCCCCGGCCGCCAGCCGCGTGCGATCGACAATATGGCTTCGCAGGCTTTCCGCCGCACCGATGGGCGGGGTCAGTAGCTCGCCGTTCGAATAGTGGATCCGGCGCGGCAGCGTCATGGATGTCGGGAAATCGATCTCCGGATTGGCATCCGCCCAATTGGCGAGCCAGCCGATGCCGATGATGCTGTCGCCATCCAGAAACGCCTGGAAGGCGTAATTGTCGGTGCCGAAATCCAGCTCCTGCCCGAATTCTTTGGTGAAGACCTTGCCGTCGAACCAGCCGACATCGGCCATGGTCAGGTTCTTGCGGCCGGTTTCAGGGTCTTCGGAATGCATCAGCCCATAGACCAGAACCCAGCGCGTGGATCGGGCATTGGCCGGGCCGTCGAGCGGCAGAAGGCAGGGGCATTCAATGGCAGTGGTCTTGTAGCGCGTTTCCACCCAAAGCTTGCCCACATAGGTCCAGCCTGACGCCGCCGTCGGGTCCAGCGTCTCGTAAAGCAGGATGACGCCGCCACCGTCGCTCTGACTTCCGAGCAGCATTTTCCAAAGTCCATCCGGGCCGCGAAAGACGTAAGGATCGCGGAAATCCGGCGTCAGCCCCTGTCCGTCCGGGCGATGGCCGAGAATGACTTCGGCCTGTCCGGCCATGATGAGATCGGAAGAAGTGGCGGTGAGCTGGATCTGCTGTTCGGGAATGCGATCCTGCACCTGCTCGGTGAAGAACACGCGGATGCCCGAACCTTCGACCAAAGGAATTGTCGAGCCGGAATAAGCGCCGCCGCGCTTGTCCGGCCGCGTTGTCAGGTCCTCTGAAGGGAAGAGGAAGATCGGCAAATGCCTCCAGCGCAGGTAATCGGAGGAAACCGCGTGGCCCCAATGCATGGTGTTCCAGCGCAGCCCGTGTGAATAATGCTGGTAGAACAGATGCGGTCGTCCTTCGAACCGGCCAAAGCCGTTCGGATCGTTCATCCAGCCGAAGGGCGGGCGGAAGTGGTAGCTGTCAGGCAGTTCCGGTGCGGCATTGTCCGGCTTGGTATGGACGACGGTTATCCCGGTTTCCAGCACGTCGGCGGCGGTGAACCAGTAGATGACGGAAACGGCGGTCGTGACAGTATCGTAGCTCAGTTCCACATGGCCGCCGCCGAAGACCTGATAGATTCTAAATCCGAACTCTTCCGTGTTGAGGCTTGAAACCTCAGCGAATTTTCCATTCGCATTGGAAAAGGAGACGGCGCCGGGTTCCGCCGGTTTTTTCGCCTTCAGCCATACATGGAAAGTGGCGTTAACAGGCAGATCGGTGTGCAGGATGCGGATTGCGCTTTCCGGCTCGGCGGCTACGGCTTCAACGACGGTCATTCCCGTTCCTTTCGTTGCTGCTACTTTGGTTCAGGAAACGCAACGAATGGGACGAAAGAAAGTTCAACCGCCAGAGGTTTCGCCGTCGCCAGCTTCGTATTTGCCATCCAGCTCGAACAGCAGCCCATCTGGATGATAGAAGGTGCGGCCTTCGCCGGAGAAGTAAGCCGCAACGATCTGGTTGGTCAGCCGCGAGCCGAAACCCGTACGCGTCGGCGTCCTGACCGCAGGTCCGTCCGTCTCGCGCCAGCGCAGTTCGAAGCGGTCATCGTCGTCCAGCGTCCAAAAGATTTCGATTTTGCCGCTCTCGTTGGAAAGTGCGCCATATTTCATCGCGTTGGTGGCCAGTTCATAAATGGCCAGAGACAGGCCCAGCGCCTGTTGCGGCGCGATTTCCATGTCCGGTCCGGAAATCGTTACGCGCGCCTTGTCGTCGAGATGCGGATAAACGGACTCGCGGACAAGCGCGGAGATGCTGGCACCCTTTCCCGAAGCATGAATGAGGTTCTGGGCGTTGCCGAGTGCTGCGATACGTCTTTTGATGGTGTCGCGCGCATCCTCAAGCGTCTGCGAATGGCGCAGAGTGGCGCTGACGACCGCCGTGGTGATCGCCATCGTATTCTTGACCCGGTGGACGAGTTCGCGCCGCAGAAGATCCTCCCGGCTGCGGCTCTGCACCGCTCCGGTCGTGTCGACGGCTATGTCTATCAGCCCTGCGATCTTGCCCTGGTCGTCGTAAAGCGGGCTGTAGGAAAAGGTCCAGTAGGTGTCTTCGGGGTAGCCGTTGCGGTCCATGACGAGATGCATGTCCTCGGCGAACGTGCCCTTGCCGGAGAGTGCCTGATCCACGAAGGGTTTCACATCGTTCCAGACATCGGACCAGATGATGTGAAACGGCTTGCCGAGCGCACCCTCTTCCTTCAGCCCGAGAAACGGGCGGTAGGCGTCGTTGTAGACGATGTTGAGGTCAGGCCCCCAGAACAGACAGATTGCATGGCCTTGCTTGAGGATCATCTGCACGGTGGTTTTGAGTGATACCGGCCATGTCTCTATCGGCCCCGTGCTTGTCGACGCCCAGTCGAAGCGGCGGATGGCCTCGCCCATTTCACTGTCGTCATAGGGGAACTCTGGCACGAATTTATCCTGCTTGCATTGCGGCTCATTCATTGGATGTTTGTATGTTCAAATATACCTGTAGTTCAAATTGATTTTTCCAAACTTCGCTGCGGCTTCCCGTAATTGTGGCTATTCACCCCTCGCAACCGGGCGGAAAAAGGGCCATATCAGGTAAAAGCAGGGAGTTTACCCGTGATCACATTCGACAATTCCTATGCCCGCCTGCCGGAAAGGTTCAGCGCCGCCGTCTTGCCAACGCCGGTGAAGGCGCCACGCCTCATCGCCTTCAATCGCGCGCTGGCAGACGAGCTTCTTCTCGACGTCTCAGGCCTGGACGACGACAGGCTGGCGGCGATCTTTTCCGGCAATGTGGTACCGCAAGGGGCCGAGCCGCTGGCCATGGCCTATGCCGGCCACCAGTTCGGCGGTTTCGTGCCGCAGCTCGGCGATGGTCGTGCCATTCTTCTCGGTGAAGTCATCGACAAACACGGCAAACGTCGGGATATCCAGCTGAAGGGCTCCGGCCCGACGCCGTTTTCGCGAAGGGGCGACGGGCGCGCGGCGCTCGGCCCGGTGCTACGCGAATATATCGTCTCCGAGGCAATGTTCGCGCTTGGCATTCCCGCGACAAGGGCGCTCGCCGCCGTCCTGTCCGGTGACAGGGTGCAGCGCGAGGTGGGTCTGCCGGGCGGGGTTTTCACCCGTGTTGCGGCAAGCCATATCAGGGTCGGCACCTTCCAGTTCTTCGCCGCGCGCGAGGATGATGAGGGGATCAGAAATCTCGCGGATTATGTGATTGACCGCCACTATCCCGAAGTGAAAAACGCGGACAATCCCTATCTCGCCCTGTTGCAGGGCATCGCCCAGAGGCAGTGCGAACTCATCGCCCGCTGGATGATGGTTGGCTTCATCCACGGCGTGATGAATACCGACAATATGGCGATCTCCGGCGAGACGATAGACTTCGGTCCATGCGCCTTCCTTGACGAATACAATTCGAACAAGGTGTTCTCCTCCATCGACGCACAGGGGCGCTACGCCTTCAACAATCAGCCGGGCATCGCCCAATGGAACATTGCAAGGCTGGCGGAATGCCTGTTGCCGCTGCTTGACCCTCAAGTGGAGAAAGCAGCCGAACTCGCAAACGCCGTGCTCGCTGATTTCGCCGCCGCGTTTCCCAAGCGCTGGCTTGCCGGCATGCGCGAAAAGCTTGGGCTGACGGGCGAAGAGGAGGGCGATATCGAGCTGGTGCAGGCGCTTCTTTCGCTGATGCAGGCATCGGAAGCCGATTATACGCTGACCTTCCGGCGTCTTTCTCACGCGGTAGAGGGCGATGCCGAGCCGTTTCGCGGCATGTTCATCGATATCGCGGCGGCGGATGCATGGCTGGCGCGCTGGCGGGAGCGGGCCGGGCGGGAAGAAGTCTCTGCCTCCGAGAGGTCGCGGGCGATGCTCGCCGTCAACCCGGCCATCATTCCCCGCAACCACCGCATCGAGGAACTGATCGAGGCGGCGGTGGAAGACGGCGATTTCGAACCGTTCCACGCCATGCTGGCGGCGATTGCCACGCCATTTGAGGAACGGCCGGACAATTTCGTCTACATGCAGCCGCCGATGAGCGATGAGAAGGTGTTTCGGACCTTTTGCGGGACGTGATTTGGGAGAGGCATTCCGCCGCTCGCCGTCATGCTCGGGCCTGTCCCGAGCATCTGCGACCTATTGATTTTGTGAGACATCAGCAGATCCTCGGGACGAGCCCGAGGATGACAGTGTCGGGGCCGATTGCTCCCCTTAACTCACCCAACCCGGGCCAGCGGCTCATGCGCGCCGTAATATCTTCCAAACCGGTTTTCCAGGAATTTCGGCAGGGCCACTTCTTCCTGCCGGACAAACCCCTTCTGCGGCAGGGCGCCTTCCGCAAGCAGGTCGAGAACGGTGCAGATGCCGGCTGCGGTGGTGATCTGGATTGCGCTCATCATCCGGCCGGAAACGGGGCCGGCATAGACCTTGTTGGCATAGGTTTCCTGCAGGAAACGGCCGTTGCGGGTGCCGCAGACGGTGACGAAGACAATGACCACGTCCTGCATGGTGCCGGGCAGGGCGTTTTCGAACAGGTCCTTCAGCACATCGCGGCGGTTGCGCAGGTTGAGGTCGTTCAAAAGCGCCTTCATGATCGCGACATGGCCGGGATAACGGATGGTGCGGTAATTCATCGTCCGCACCTTGCCTTCCAGCGTCGCACATAGCGTGCCGAGGCCGCCCGAGGTGTTGAAGGCCTCATATGTCACGCCGTCGAGCGAGAACTCTTCGCGCTCTTCCAGCGCCGGAACGGCGGTGAGGCGGCCTTCGACGATGGCTTCGCAGGGCTCGATATACTCGTTGATCAGCCCGTCCGTGCTCCAGGTAAGGTTGTAGTTCAGCGCATTGGACGGATATTGCGGCAGCGCGCCGACACGCATGCGCACGCTGTCCAGCTTGTCGAACCGGGCGGCAAGATCTGCGGCGACGATGGAGATGAAACCGGGGGCGAGGCCGCATTGTGGAATGAGCGCGGTCTCAGCCGTTTCCGCCAGTGCCTTGACCTTGCGGGTGGATTCGACGTCTTCAGTCAGATCGAGATAATGCGTGCCGACTGTAACCGCAGCTTCCGCAATGCCCGCCGTCAGGTGGAAGGGGGCAGCGGAAAGCACGGCGAACTTACCTTTCAACAGCGCTTCCAGCGCCGGACGGTCGCCAATGTCGACGATTTCAGTGTCGACACGCTCATGCGCCGGCACATTCGTCAGCTGGTCTGCCGAGCGATCGGCAACCGTGATGCGATAATCGCCGGTGACAGCCAGCATCCAGGCGATGGCTGAACCGATATTGCCCGCGCCGATGACGACGATGTTTTTCATGTTTTTGTTCCCCGCAGTAAATTTATATGCCTCTGCGCACCGGATGCGCTTCATAGACAGAATGCCAGCTTTTTTGGACGATTCGCAGCTTCACTATGTGCGGATAGCGGGTTAATATTGGACAATTAGACGACAGGATTGGTCATTATGACGATTGCCGACAAGGACCGGGCGCTGCTCGCCCTGCTTTCCGAAAACGCCCGCATGCCGGTGGCGGAACTGGCCCGCAAACTCGGCCTTTCGCGCACCACCGTGCAGGCTCGCATCGAGCGGCTCGAGGCCGAAGGGGTGATCGCCGGTTATGGCCTGAGACTTTCGGAAAGCTATCTTTCCGGGCTGGTGCGCGCCCATGTGCTGATCACCATCGGGCCAAAGGCGCTGCCCGGCGTGACGGCGGCGCTCACCGCCATCAAGGAGGTGACAACGCTGCATTCGGTCAGCGGCACTTTCGACCTGATCGCCATTCTGGCAGCACCTTCCATTCTCGACCTTGACCGGTTGATCGACAGGATCGGCGCGCTGGACGGCGTGGAACGCACGCTATCGTCGATCATTCTTTCCACACGGATTTCGCGGTAGGCGTTGGAGGATTTGGCAGGCGAAAGGCGGACGAGTGCGCGCAATGCTCTCGTCTCCCTCATCCCTTTGACAAGCACAGAAATCAGGAAGGTGGGGGCTTGCCTTACCCTAACCCACCCCTCTCATCATAAGCCTTCTGCGCCGCCAGCACCGCGTCCATATTGCCCTCCGCCCAGTGGGCCAGTGCCGCAACCGTGTCGGTCAGCGTGCGCCCGAGCGGCGTCAGAGAATATTCGACCGTGACCGGCACCGTCGGAAAGGCCTGCCGCGAAATCAGGCCGTCG
Organism: Rhizobium sp. SJZ105; assembly: GCF_007828365.1. Taxonomy (NCBI): domain Bacteria; kingdom Pseudomonadati; phylum Pseudomonadota; class Alphaproteobacteria; order Hyphomicrobiales; family Rhizobiaceae; genus Rhizobium; species Rhizobium sp. SJZ105. Next base: position 963,184 of record NZ_VIUP01000001.1, on the reverse strand, counting down.
CGCTCGAGCTTTTTCAGCGTCTGAGACAGAACCTTCTGCGAAATGCCCTTGATTTCCCGCCGCAGCAGGTTGAAGCGCACCGCGTTCACCCGAAGCTTGTCGAGGATCAGCAGCGCCCATTTGTCAGCGATCCTGTCCAGCACCATGCGTGTGGGGCAGCGATCCTCGTAAACGTCATAGACATGTTCCATGGGTCTCATCCCGCTCTGAAAAGCCCGGGTCGGTTTCCTTGAGGACACCAGATAACCGGAAAGTGCTCTCTTTTCCTGATTTCGAATACGCAGTACGTATGTTTTCGAAACATGGTTTCTACTGGATACTACGGAGATTTGAGATGACTGGCAAGATACTCGTAATCGGTTCCACCGGCACCATCGGCACGCCGCTGGTAAAGGCGCTTTTGGCCAGGGGCGAAAGCGTGAAAGCGGCCTCGCGCACCGGCAAGGCAGCCGAAGGCGCGGAAGGGGTGCGCTTCGATTACACCGACGCCTCGACCTACACGGATGCCTTCGATGGCGTTGATCGCCTGTTTCTGATCCTGGCTGGCGGGCGTCTGGATGCAATCGACGCGCTGACGCCGGTTGTCGAGGAAGCTGCCCGCCGCAATGTGAAGATCGTGTTCCTCAGCGTCTTCGGCGTCGATGCCGACGATTCCATTCCCTATCGCCAGGTGGAACTGAAGATCATCGCTTCCGGCGCGCCTTACGTCATTCTGCGCCCCAACTGGTTTGCCGATAATTTCCACACCTACTGGAAGGCCGGCATCGAACACGGCCAGATCGCCGTTCCGGCAGGTGAGGGCAAGTCGAGCTTCATCGACGTGCGCGATATCGCCGACAGTGCAGCGGCAGCGCTGACCTCGACGGCTTTCGACAATAAGGCGTTCAACCTGACCGGGCCGAAGGCTTTCAGTTACGGCGAGGCGGCCACGATCATCTCGAAGGCCATCGGCAAGCCGGTCGGCTATAGCGCGGTTTCGGACGATGTTTTTATCGGCATTCTGACCGGCGCTGGCGTTCCGAAGGATTACGCCGCCTTCCTCGCGTCGATCTTCTATCCGGTGCGCGAAGGCTGGACGTCGGCGGTCACCGGTGATGTCGAGACTTTGACCGGCCACGCACCGCGCTCGCTGGAAACCTATGTGGCCGACCATGTGGCCGCGCTGAAGGACTGACGCTCAGAAACCACACGCCCGTCGCGTCACGCCGGATCGGTGGAGCCGCGGCGGGCCTTGAACAACATCTTCAGCCGCTGGATATCATCCGCATTCCAGCCCTGCGGTGCGGTTACCTCCATCCAAGCATCGATATAGTGCTCCGGCGCGTAGACATGGCCGTAACCGATCGGCGCCGTGGTGGCGGCGGCAACATCAAGACCGAGCTGCAGCAGGGTCACGACCGGGAACCAGCGGAAGGATGTGGAGACGTCAGGGCCGTGATGAACCATCCATTGCGGTCGCCGGTAAAGCGATGCGGCCTCGAAGAAGGTGATCGGGTCGCTGGCATATTGCAGATAGACGATGCGCATCGGGCCCCACTTCGCATCAGGCATATGCGCAGTGGTATATTGGTTGGCGAAGCGGATGACCGAGGAATCGCGGAAACGCGGCAGCCATTCCGGCGTACCCGCCACGCGCCCATTGGTGGCCATGCGCCATGTGGGGCTGGAAAAGGGCGGACCGCTCCACAGCGCACCCTGGAACGGGTCCGAGAGCACGTCGTAAAGATCGGATGATTTCTGCGAGTTCAGCGAACCGAGACTCAGCCCGTGCAGATAGAGTTTCGGGCGCGTCTCCTTCGGCAGGGTGGTCCAGTAACCGTAGACGGCCTGAAACAGCGCGCGCGCCGTTTCCACACCGTAATCCGGTTCGGTCAGAAGCGCGATCCAGCTGGAAAGATAGGAATATTGCACGGCAACGCTGGCGATATCGCCGTCGTGCAGATATTCGACCGTATCAAGCGCTTCCGGATCGATCCAGCCGGTGCCGGTGGGAATGACGACCAGCAACACCTTGCGCTCGAACCCGCCAACCCGCTTCAGCTCCTCCAGCGCAAGTGCTGCCCTTTCCTCGGGCGTTGCCGCAGAATTCAGGCCTGCATAGACCCTGAGCGGTTCCCTGGCCGGGCGGTGGGTGAAGGCGGAAATCTCTTGTGCCTCCGGCCCGCCGGCCACGAATTCGCGGCCTCTGCGGCCAAGCGATTCCCATGTCATCAGGGAAGCGCTGCTGCCGGTTTTGAGCGCATCGGAAGGGCGCGGTACATCCGGCTCGATCAGCGCATCCACCTGTTTCAGCGAGGAATCGGCAAACTTCAGGCCGATATCGAAGATCAGACCGTTCAGCAGCATCCATGACAGCACGATGGCGGCGGCGATACCGAGCACATTGGCGAGCCGGCGCGGCAGGAAGTGACGGCTGCGCACCGAGAAGAATCGCCGGATGAGCTGGAAAAGCCGTCCAGCGCCGATGAGGAGGGCGGAGACCAGCACCGCAACGCCGCCGGTCTTGGTGGGGTGGGCGCTGGGTAACGGATCGAGCTCCATCAGGATACGGATGGAATTCTGCCAGTCTTTCGCCTGCCAAAGAAACGCGATCGCCGTTATCGCGCTGGCAAGGGCGATGAGAAAGCGGATGCTGCGCCGGTTATGGCGCGAGGGGTGGGGCAATTCCAGATAGGTCCATATGGCGGTGAGCGCCACGCCGATCAGATAACCGATGGCAAAGGAAAATCCGCACAGCGCACCCTGCATCAGCCATGTGCGCGGCAGAAGAGACGGCGTGAGCGAAGCGCAGAACAGAATAGTGCCAAAGACGATGCCGGTTGCCGAAAGACCCGCAAACAACCGCCCAACCCATTGTTTCAACAACTTGACTTGCCCCTTTTTCCCGCCGTCTGGCACGAGTGTAGTATGCGGCGGGCGAGGGTGCAAACCCTGTTCGAAGGATAAAAATCACAATCATAGGAAAATAATCCTTTACAGCGTGACGGTGGTTTGATAGGTTTAGGTCACAGTCGGAGATTTGCGGCTGAGCGGCAAAGGTCGGTTTAGCCGATGCTCTTTCCGCGACACGTCATTTCTCTCGCAGGTCCACCTCATGGCAAATATCTGCAATTGCGATCTGGCGCTCCACGGCGTCTGGCAGGAAAGCTGCGCCTATGGCGGCGAGGGCAGGCTGGAGGCCGCACCCGAGATAAAATCGCGGGCCGACAAGCTGGCTGCCGAAGATGCGGCGCGCAATGGCAATCTGCGGCAATTGCTGAACGAGCTGACGGTGGAGATGCGCGAACAGTTCTGCATGTACCGCAACCTGCGGCAGACAAGCGAAGCGGCATTTTTATCAACGGTGGAGGATGCCTCGGGCAAACAGGCGCGCGCCGACGTGAAGGCCGCAACGGATCAGCTTTCGCTGATTGTGCGCACACTGGAACGGATCGATGCCCTGCAACGGGTGCTGGCAGAAGAGAGGCAGGCTCTTGCCGGCGAGGACGAAGCCGATACCGAAGATTACGAAATGGCGGTGGCGCATTTCCTCAAACGCATCGACGAACTGGCGGAACAGAAATGCCACGCGAGGCTGGAGGCCGATCTGGCTCGTAGTGCATCTACAGAAGCTGACACATGACGGATGTTTCGAGCGAACCCCAACTGCAAAAGCAGGTCTTCACCCTTCTGCGCGACTGGCGTTTCATCGGCAACCTGCCGCAACAGCCGCCCGAGGGTGACTGGCGGACGTGGCTTCTGATCGGCGGGCGCGGATCCGGCAAGACCCGCGCCGGGGCCGAATGGGTGCACAGGATTGCGTCCGCCGGCAAGCAATCTGATCTGCGCATCGCGCTTGTTGCGGAAACCCTGGGGGATGCCCGTGAGGTGATGATCGACGGCATTTCCGGCATCTGCCGTATCGCCCGCCGTTGCCGCCCCGCCTTCGAGGTATCGCGCCGCCGGCTCATTTGGCCAAACGGGGCCATGGCGCAGGTGTTTTCCTCGGAAGACCCAGAAAGCCTGCGCGGCCCGCAATTTCACATGGCTTGGGCCGATGAACTTGGAAAATGGAAATATCCGCAGGAAACCTGGGACATGCTGCAATTTGGCCTGCGTCTTGGTGAGGCCCCACGGCAATTGGTGACGACGACGCCACGGCCCATTCCCCTCCTGAAGGCGCTTCTCGCCGACCCTTCGAGCCGGGTGGCCAAAATGCCGACGGCGATGAATGCGCAAAATCTCTCACCGGGTTTCCTGAAAGCCATGCACGACCGTTACGGCGGTACGCGGCTGGGGCGTCAGGAAATCGGCGGCGAACTGATTGATGAGCGCGAAGGCGCGCTGTGGAAACGTGCCGATCTGGAAGCAATTGTGGAAACCGACCATGAGTCGCTGGCGCGGATCGTGGTCGCGGTAGACCCGCCCGCCGGTATCGGTGAAAATTCCTGCTGCGGCATCGTGGCGGCCGGGCTTGGCATATCAGGCAAGTTGGTCGTGCTTGCGGATTGTTCGGTGGAAGGTGAAACACCGGGCGGCTGGGCGCGGGCCGTTGTCGCCGCCGTTCGCCGTCATGAGGGCGACCGGGTGGTTGCGGAAGTCAATCAGGGCGGCGAGATGGTGCGGGCAATGTTGCAGAGCATAGACGCCAATCTGCCGCTGACCCTGGTGCGGGCAAGCCGGGGCAAGTTCACCCGCGCCGAGCCGGTGGCGGCACTCTACGAACAGGGCAGGGTACGCCACGCCGCACGGTTTGAAAAACTAACCGACCAGATGGCGGATTTCGGACCCGACGGTCTTTCATCCGGACGCTCGCCCGACCGGCTCGATGCGCTGGTTTGGGCAATAACGGCGTTGACGACGACTGTGGCGAGTGAGCCGAGGGTGCGAGGGATGTGATGTCCGCGATTATTGGCCCCATGAATGAGAGCCAATTGCCTATCTAGCCGATGCATATTGGTTCTTCTCCCCGGCGGGGAGAAGAAATCCGGGTCGCCGTTAACGCCCAAAATCGGACGTCTGGCAGATCCTACTTCTTCGGAGACTGCGCGGGTTTCGGCTGAGAACCGGTTTCGCGCATCTGGCGCCACTCGTTTTCGAGCCGGTCATAAACGGTCTGGGGGATTGTCGCTGTCATGGTGGCATTCCTCCTTGAATGGTCAACGCTGCGGAAGTGCGCGGTGAATGGAGTTAGCGCGCTAAGGTTCCGCAACTCAAGGAATTTTTTACCTCAAAACCCCGGTCAGCGGATTAAAATCGATTAGGATTTGTTCAAATCGATTTAGTTCTGACGGCCGTCATGTGGAAAAAACAAAGGGTGATATCGCCCACGATTTTCAGGAGCCGGCTGTGGCCTATGACGAGGCGCGATTCTTCGCGTCGGTGCGAATTTCCATCTACGGTGGTCGCCTGCGAGCTACACAGCTTGACGGGACGAAGGCGATCCTGGCCGGCTTCGGCAAGGCCCTGCCGGGCGGTGATCCCCGCTGGCTCGCCTACATGCTGGCCACCACTTTTCACGAGACGGCTGCGACCATGCAGCCGGTGCGCGAGACATTGGCGGCAAACGATGCCGAGGCGATCGCAAGGCTGGACCGGGCCTTTGCGGCAGGCAGGCTGCCCATGGTGCGCAAACCCTATTGGCGGCCAGACGCCGACGGCAGAAGCTGGCTCGGGCGCGGTTTCGTGCAACTGACGCATCGCCGCAATTACGAGGCCATGTCGCAGCTGACCGGTGTGGACCTTCTGGAGCGTCCCGAGCGCGCCATGGAACCGGATGTGGCAACCGCGATCCTGATCCACGGCATGATAGCCGGCAGCTTTACCGGCCGGAAACTTGCCGATGTCTTCGAGGGCAAGCGTGAGGATTGGGAGGGTGCGCGCGCCATCATCAATGGCCGCGACCGGGCGCGGCTTGTCGGGGACTACGGCCGGGCATTTCATCGCGCACTTTTGGCGGCGCGGATTGAACCGGCGCGGGGCAGATGATAACCCGTTAGCAAGCGCCGCAAGGGCCATATTCGAATTTTGCATGACAGGTGACACCGTGATCCGCCATATCGTTTTTTTCACCGTTCCCGAGGAAAACCGCGACGCCGTGCGCAAGGGGCTCTCCGGCCTCACCGCCATACCGCATTCGCTGAAGCTCGAAATCGGCGAGAATGTGAAGAAGGACCAATGGGGCAATTCGGTCGATTTTATCGTTTATGGCGAGTTCGAAAACGAGGCGGCGCTCGCGGCCTACAAAGCCGACCCCGCTTATGATCTTTCGACGCGTACGGTGAAGCCGCTGCGCGAGACGCGGGTTGCCGCTGATTTCAACAGCGATACGGCAGTGAAAGCGCCAATCCGGTAAGTTTCGTCAAGACTCGGGCCCTCCACCCTCATTCCTGTGCTTGTCACAGGAATCCAGCCGACGCGCGTCTGCGCGGCGAAAAGAGTGCTTTCAGTCCAAAGACTTGGGCTGGCTGAATCCCTGTGACGAGCACAGGGATGAGGGCCTGGCGGGAAACTGAGCCCGCATTAAAACAAGGACAATTCCATGCGATTTCCGTTTTCCCTGCCGTGGCGGCGCCCGGCGGATGGCAGAGCCGTGCCTGAACGCAAGACAGCGGCGGGCGGCTTCATGGCGGTTGCGGCGCAGGGTGGGCAGGCATTCTGGTCCGGCCGCTCCTATGCCGCGCTCGCCCGCGAGGGCTTCATGAAAAACCCGGTAGCGCACCGCGCCGCCCGCATGGTGGCAGAAGCCTCCGCATCAGTGAGCTGGCTGCTTTACGATGGCGATGAGGAGATCGGCGATCATCCGCTGCTCGCACTTCTAGGCAAGCCCAGCGCGCATATGGGCGGGCCGGACTTTTTCGAGACGCTGTATGGCCATCTGATGTTGGCTGGCAACGCCTATATCGAGCCGCTAGTGGTCGGCGAACGACTGCGCGAGCTGCATCTTCTGCGGCCGGACAGGGTGAGCATCATCGAAGGCGAGGATGGCTGGCCCGTGGGTTACGATTATCGTGCCGAGGGCCGCGCCATCAGGCGCATTGCCTCTGAACGTGACGGGCTGGGGCTGCTGCACCTGAAGCTTTTTCATCCACTGGACGATCGGGCCGGGTTCGCGCCACTTGCTTCGGCGGGCGCGGCTCTCGATCTGCACAATGCCGCAAGCCAGTGGAACAAACGTCTGCTCGACAATTCCGCTCGCCCTTCCGGTGCACTGGTCTATCAGCCAAAGGAGGGTGGCAATCTCTCGACCGAGCAATATGAGCGGCTGAAGCGCGAGCTGGAGGAAGGTTATCAGGGCGCGATGAATGCAGGCCGGCCGCTTCTTCTGGAAGGCGGTCTCGACTGGAAGGCCATGGGGCTTTCGCCGCGCGACATGGATTTTCTGGAAGCACGCAACGGTGCGGCACGCGACATCGCGCTTGCACTCGGCGTACCGCCGATGCTGATCGGCATTCCCGGCGACAATACCTATGCCAATTACCAGGAGGCAAACCGCGCTTTTTATCGTCTCACCGTGCTGCCGCTCGTCAACCGCACGGCGGCACGGCTCTGCGGCTGGCTGTCGCCGATTTTCGGCTCCGGGCTGCGGCTGGAACCGGATCTTGACAGGATCGCCGGTCTTGCCGGTGAGCGGGACGCCCTGTGGACAAGGATCGGCGCAGCGTCGTTTCTGACCGACGAGGAAAAGCGGGAGGCGGTGGGGTATTAGCCACCGTGCTTGAGCCACCGGGCTGCGTCTTCGACCAATTTCTGAACCAGCGGAATCGTTTTGTGAGGTTCGCCGTTCAAGCGATTCTGAAGACTCGCGAAATGGCGTTTTGAAACTGCACACCCGACCTGCGGGCGACGCGGCGCGTCTGTCCGATTTTTCACATCCTAAACCGGAATGATTACCCATGTCTGAATTCGCCAATGAAGGCGGCATCTGGGCCGCTCGCATCACCGGTGCCGTCGCAGGCGCGGGTGTGTCGCTCGTCTACCTTCTGCCGAAAAGCAAACGCGAGGCGGCGAGCCGTTTCGTGACCGGCGTCTCCTGCGGCATGATCTTCGGCGGCCCCGTGGGCCTGTGGATCGTGCAGCAACTCGAGATTGCCGGCGCGCTTTCCGGCCGGGAAATCATGGTGGCGGGTTCTGCCGCTGCCAGCATGGTGGCCTGGTGGGGGCTTGGCCTGCTGGTGCGCGTGGCCGACCGTTACAACGCCCGTCCGCGCGCTTAGCCTCCACGCGGCACCCCCTTTTCACATCGCAGGAGTTTCCCATGCACGTCTATCGCGGGCCGCGCCCCGCCACGCGCAAATTCGCCAATCTGGAACTGCGCGGCATAGCTGGCGACGGCACGTTTTCCGGTTATGCCAGCGTCTTCGGCGAGGTCGATCTCGGCCGCGACGTGATCGAGCGCGGCGCTTTCCGCCGCTCCATCGAGGAACGCGGTGCGGGCGGTATCCGGATGCTCTACCAGCACGATCCTGCCGAGCCGATCGGCGCATGGCGTACCATCCGCGAGGATGAGCGCGGGCTTTACGTGGAAGGTGTTCTCGCCCCCGGCGTCGCCCGTTCGCGCGAGGTCCATTCGCTGATGAAGACAGGCGCGCTGGACGGGCTTTCGATCGGTTTTCGCACGGTACGTTCCAGCAAGGAGGGGCGCTCCGGCAAGGCGGCACGCTCTGGCGTCAGGCGCATTCTTGAGGCCGATCTCTGGGAAATCTCTGTGGTGACCTTTCCGATGCTGCCGTCCGCGCGGGTCTCGGATGTCAAACACGCCCGCTTCTTCCGCGACCGCGAAACCGAGCTGGTGCGCACCATGCGCCGCGCGGCGCGTTCGCTTTTCGACACAGCCTTCAAACGCTGACTTCCTCCCAAACACTTCCGAAAACAAGGATGGCGACATGACAGACCAGATGACCAAACCGGCCGCAATGACGGTCGCGCCGCAGGTGAAGGCCGTGCCCGATACGATGACGGCGGCCTTCGACGAGTTCATGGAGGCCTTCGAGGCCTTCCGCGACACCAACGACCAGCGGCTTTCCGATATCGAACGCAAGATGGGGTCCGACGTCGTGACCCGCGACAAGCTCGACCGCATCGACAAGGCGCTCGATGACAACCGCAAGATCATGGACGATCTGGCGCTCAAGAAGGCGCGCCCGGCGCTCGGCCGCAAGCAGGCGCATTCCCTCGATACGGATGAGCACAAGGCCGCCTTCGAGGCCTATATCCGCCGGGGTGAGGAGGGCGCGCTGCGCGATCTGGAGGCCAAGGCCTTTGCCGGATCGACAGGCGCCGATGGTGGTTATCTGCTGCCCACCGAAACGGATGGCGAGATCGGCCGCCGCATGACGGCGATTTCACCGATCCGGTCGCTGGCGACCGTGCGGCAGGTTTCCACTGCCGTGCTGAAGAAGCCGTTTTCGCCGGGTGGATTTGCCACCGGCTGGGTTTCTGAAACTGCGGCTCGCCCCGAGACGACAACACCGAAGCTCTCCGAACTTTCCTTCCCGACTATGGAACTCTACGCCATGCCTGCCGCAACCCAGGGGTTGCTGGATGATGCGGCCGTGGATATCGAGGCCTGGATCGCCTCGGAAGTGGACATTGCCTTTGCAGAACAGGAGGCAGCGGCGTTCATCGCCGGCGACGGCACCAACAAACCGAAGGGTTTCCTCTCCTATACGGCCGTCGCCAATGACAGCTGGAGCTGGGGCAATATCGGTTATGTCGCCACCGGTGTTGCGGGTGGCTTCGCCTCCGCGGGGCCAATGGATGTGCTGCTGGATGCCGTCTATGGACTGAAGGCAGGCCACCGCCAGAACGGCAACTTCGTGATGAACCGCAAGACGCAAGGGGCGCTGCGCCGCTTCAAGGATACCAGCGGCGCCTATCTCTGGCATCCGCCCGCTGCCGCCGGGCAGCCCGCCTCGCTGATGGGCTTTCCCGTGATGGAGGCCGAAGATATGCCGAATGTCGCGGCAAACAGCTTCGCCATCGCTTTCGGTGATTTCCGCGCCGGTTACCTCGTGGTGGACCGCACCGGCGTGCGCATCCTGCGCGATCCCTATTCGGCAAAACCCTATGTGCTGTTCTACACCACCAAGCGCGTGGGCGGCGGCGTTCAGAACTTCGAGGCGATCAAGCTGGTGAAGTTCGGGGTGAATTGACCACAATCTTCCCCGTCACCCCGGACCAAGTCGGGGGTGACGGCGTGCGGATGCTACATTTTCGCCAAACGCTTTCGGCCGGACTTCTTTCTGTCCCATATCCGGAGACCCCATGACCTATGCCCTCATTCATCCGCCGCAGGCGGAGCCGCTGACGCTTGCCGAGGTGAAGGCGCATTTGCGTCTCGACGGCGGCGACGAGGATGCGCTGCTGGCTGCGCTGATCCTTACCGCCCGCGAGCATCTGGAACGTACGACGGGACTTTGCCTGATACGCCAGACCTGGCGGCTCTATCTCGACCGGTGGCCGCCGAGTGGCATGATTCCGATTGGTAAGGGACCGGTGCAAACCATCGAAACGATTCTGGTTTTTGACGGTCAAGGGCGCGCGGCCGACATCACAGCCGCCGACAGATTGCTTGACGGCGAGGCGCGCCCGGCGCGGCTGTGGCTGCGCGACCCGCCAGCACCCGGACGGGTGATGAACGGCATCGAGATCGACTTCATTGCCGGTTACGGTGAGGCGGGAACTGATGTTCCCGATACGCTGAAACGCGCCATGCTGATGCATGTGGCCCAGATGTTCGCCTTCCGCGGTGCCGTTGCTCTGGAAAATCAACCCGCAGCGGTTCCGCCCGGTTACGAGCGGCTGGTGTCGCCGTTCTGCCGTGTGGGGCTCTGAGCCATGAACCTCGTTTTTCTCGACCCCGGCAAGCTTACGGCGCGGTTGGAGCTGGAGGTGCGCAGCGAGGTACCGGACGGGCAGGGTGGGGCCGCGGAAAGCTGGAGTTTCCTGCGTTCGCTCTGGGCGGCCATCGAACCTGTTTCGAATGCCTCGCATGAGCGGGCCTCGGCTGAGGGCGTAACAATCACCCACCGCGTCTGGCTGGTCTGGCGCAGCGACATTGCCGCCGGCATGCGCTTTCGCAAGGGACGGCGCATTCTGGCGATCCGGGCCGTGATGGATCCGGACGAGACCCGCCGTTTCATCGTCTGCCGCTGTGAGGAGGAAAGCCCGTGAGTGCCGCAAATGTGCTTCTACAGGCGATTTTCGCAAGACTTTCCGGCGACGCTGCTCTGATGGCGCTTATCCCCGGCGGTATCGTCGACCGGCTTTTGCCGCGCGCCATCCTGCCCTTGATCGTTATCGGCGAACTTGAAAGCCGCGATTACTCGACGGCGACGGAAAAGGCCGAAGAACATTTTCTGTCGCTGGACATCTGGAGCGATGCCAATGGCCGCAGGTACGCGGGTGAGATTGCCGGGCGGGTGAAAACCCTGCTCGACGATGCCGCCCTTCCGCTTGTCGGTATCTCGCTCGTCAATCTGCAGCTTCTCTCGAGCCGTTCGCGGCGCGAGCCGAAGACACGGAACTTCCTCGCAGAAATGCGTTTCAGGGCGGTAACGGAATAGGGTCGGTTCAGGAATTGTGTTTGCGCACGGTGCGCCAGAGCACGATCAGCAGCAGAAACGAAATGCTGATCAGCACGGCGGCGATGGTGAGCATGGCCGCCACCCCGCCGCGATCCAGCGCCAGCGTGAAAATGACGGGCGCCACGGCAATCGCAAGGTTCTGCGGCAGGGAGATACGCGCAGCCTGAAGGCCATATTGTTCCGGTGAAAATACTGCGAGCGGCAACACCGCGCGACTGACGGTGAGCACGCCCGCGCCAAAGCCGAAGAAAATGATGAAACCGATGAAAGCGGGCATGGCCGGGGCAAAAACGAGCAACAGCACGAAGGATGCGAGCAGCATACCTAAGCCGATCATGCAGGTGACGAAAGGATTGCCGTGTTTTCCAAGCAGAAAATCCAACCCGCGCGCCATGATCGCAAGCACGCTACGCACGGCTGCCAGTTGCACGGCGAGCGATTGCGATGCGCCGGCATGGACCAGCAGCAGAGGCAGGAGCGGCGAAAAGCCAAAGGCTGTGAAGGCGCTAAGCGTCGTCATTGCCGCCAGAAGCAGAAAGGCGCGCCGCGTATCGACAGGCGATGTCGAGACCGCAGCGCCTTTCGAAGTGCTCTGAGTATTGCTCGTCCTTCGTCCGGGAAGGACAAAAACATAGAGTGGCAGAAGCACGAATATCTGCAGACAGGCATATACCAAAAGGGTGCCGCGCCAGCCCAGGTGCTGATCTGCGACGGTGGTGACGGGCAGGAAAACCGCTGCCGAAAGTCCGGTAAACACCATCAGAAGCGTCAGCGACCGGCCACTTTCCGCGCCGACACGTTCCACCACAGCGGTATGGGCCGCCGTCGTCAGGCCGCAGGTCGCGGCCAGACCCATCACGACCCAGCCGAGGACATAGCTGATCACGCCGCCCGCAAAGGCGATCACGACAAAACCCGCCGTGAACAGCAACGAACCCGCCACAAGAACAGGGGCGGCACCACGGCGCACCAGCGTTCTTCCCAGAAGCGGGCCACAGAGGGCGCTGATCGTCATCATGACGGTGAGACCGGCAAAAACGACCTCGTTTGCGATGGCCAGTTCCTCTCCGATGCGTGGCCCCAGTATGGCCAGCATGTCGAAACCGGTGCCCCAGCTGACGACCTGCCCAACCGCAAGCACGCCGATAAGGCGCGCGCGAGACGTGAAGGGGGTGGCATCAGACATGATGAAAATCGCGGGTGCGAGATGCGGGAATGCTTTTGGTAGCAGGCCAGTTGCGACCCGGCAACATCAAACGAGACGACATCAATCGAAACGAGAGGGAGACCACCATGGTGGCGCAGAAGGGCAAGGACCTGCTGCTGAAGTTCAACAACGCCGGCTCCTATGTGACCGTGGCGGGGCTCAGAACCAAGCGTCTGGCCTTCAACGCGCAGGCGGTCGATATTACCGACGGCGAAAGCGCCGGGCGCTGGCGCGAGCTTCTGGCCGGCGCCGGCGTGCAGCGGGCATCGCTGACGGCGTCGGGCATCTTCAAGGATCAGGCAAGCGATGCGCTGGTGCGTGGCGCATTTTTCGCCGGCTCCATTCCGGGCTGGCAGATCGTCATTCCTGACTTTGGCACGATCACCGGGCCGTTCCAGATCGTCGCGCTCGAATATTCCGGTCGCCACGATGGCGAAGTGCAATTCGAGACCGCGCTGGAATCGGCCGGTTTCCTTAATTTCGGAGCACTTTGATGCCGCAAGGGTTACGTTACGGGCGGGCGAACCGCCATCGCGGCGAGATTGAGGCGCTGATCGATGGCGAAAGGCGCCTTCTTTGCCTGACGCTCGGCGCTCTCGCCGAACTCGAAACCGCCTTTCAGGCCGATGATCTCACCGCGCTCGCCGAACGTTTCGCAGCCGGACGTATGAAGGCGGCCGATATGATACGGGTGATCGGCGCCGGTCTGCGCGGCGCGGGCAACGTGTTTTCCGATGAGGACGTGGCCGCAGCCACGGTGGAAGGCGGCGTTGCCGGCCACGCCGCCATCGTCGCCGATCTCCTGACAGCCACCTTTGCCGGTTCGAGGAGCACGCCGCCGGACCCCTGAGTGCCGCAGCAGGTGAGGTGGGCGATCTGACGCCGCGTCCTTTTCCCTGGGAGGCGGTAATACACACCGGTTTCCACCTGCTGCGGCTTTCCTCCGAAACCTTCTGGCAGCTGACGCCAAGGGAATTCGTTGCCATGACCGGCGGCATCCGCCCCGCTTTCCACACCCTCGACCGCCCGGCGATGGATGCGATGATGCGGCGGTTTCCGGATGGGTGAGTGTGGTTTGCTATTTTGGGGGACGTGCATCTTTCGTGAAAACGACCAGGCAATTCAAACATCTACGGTTCCGTTTTGAATCAGAAAGGCAAGCGTGATGGCAGGCGAAGGATCGATTGCGGGCAGTCGCGAGGAAGCGGAAGCGCTCTCGGAGGTGATGGGTGATCTCGAACGGCGTTCCGAGCGGTTCGGGGCGGCGTTGACTTCTGCCATGCAGGCTGCGGCGACGGGCGGCAAGGGGTTGGATGAAGTGTTGCGCGGGCTTGGCGAACGGCTCTCCGGCATTGCGCTTTCCGCCGGGCTGAAGCCGCTTGAGAACATGATCGGCAATGCCGTGGGCGGGCTTTTGAATGGCGGCGGTTCGCTGTTTGCCTTTGCCGATGGCGGGGTGCCGGGACGCAGTATCACGCCCTTTGCCGATGGCGGTGTGGTCGCAAGCCCGGCCTTCTTCCCGATGGGCGGCGGGCTTGGCCTGATGGGCGAAGCGGGTGCCGAGGCGATCCTGCCGCTGAAGCGTGGTTCGGATGGGGCGCTCGGTGTTGCCGCACCGGCGGGTGGCGGCGGCGCGCAGATCGTTTTCAATGTGACGGCGACGGACGCGGCGAGCTTCAGAAAAAGCGAAGGCCAGATCGCCGCCATGCTGGCGCGCAGCGTCGGGCGTGGCCAGCGCGGCCTGTGACGGATTGGACCTCCTCCCTGCAAGACCTCTGTGTCGAGCGTGACCCTTCCATCTTTCCCAGACTATCAAAACGAATCCAGGAACAACGACATGGCGGCATTTCATGAAGTGCGGTTTCCGCTGAGGCTGGCGCTTGGCGTGAGCGGCGGGCCGGTAAGGAGAACCGATATCGTCAACCTTTCCAATGGGCGGGAGAACCGCAACCAGCGTTGGAAGAATGCCAGACGCGCCTATGACGCAGGATCGGGCATTCGCTCCGTTGCCGATCTTTACGAGGTGCTGTCCTTTTTCGAGGCGCGGCGCGGTGAACTCCATGGTTTTCGGTTTCGCGACCCGGTGGATTTCAAATCATGTCCGCCGGGCCAGACACCTGCTGCAAGCGACCAGAAGATCGGCACCGGTGACGGCACGACGACGGCTTTTCAGCTGGTGAAGACCTATGCCGATGCGGGCGGTTCCTTCACCCGGCGGGTGGCGAAGCCGGTCGAGGCTTCGGTCATCATCTCAGTCGATGGAGTGAAAGCCGCTTTGTCGGATTTTTCGGTCGACCATGCGACCGGTACGGTGACGTTTCGCGCCGGTAAGGCGCCGCCTGCCGGTGCCGCAATCCGGGCCGGTTTCGAATTCGACGTGCCGGTGCGATTTGCAATCGACCGCGTCGACGTGAACCTTACCGCCTTCGAGGCGGGCCGCATTCCCTCCATTCCATTGATGGAAATCCTGCCATGAAGACCATTCCTGCCGCTTTGGCCGAACATCTGGCGGGCGAGGCCACGACCACCTGCCATTGCTGGAAAGTGACGCTGAAGGACGGCGAGGTCATCGGTTTTACCGACCATGACGAGACCCTTTCCTTCGCCGGTACCGCCTATCTGGCCGCAAGCGGCTTTGGTGCAAGTGACAGCGACAGCGAGGCCGGACTTGGCGCGAGTGCGGGTGAAGTGACGGGCGGCTTTTCCAGTGAGGCGATTTCCGAAAGCGATCTGGCCGCCGGACGTTTCGATGGTGCGCAGGTGGCGCTCTACCTCGTCAATTGGCAGGCGCCGGAACAGCATGTGCTGCTGAACATGCGCGAAATCGGCGAGGTGACACGGGCGGGCGGGGCGTTTCGTGCCGAGCTGCGGAGCATCGCCCATCGTCTTTCCCAG
Organism: Rhizobium sp. SJZ105; assembly: GCF_007828365.1. Classification (NCBI taxonomy): domain Bacteria; kingdom Pseudomonadati; phylum Pseudomonadota; class Alphaproteobacteria; order Hyphomicrobiales; family Rhizobiaceae; genus Rhizobium; species Rhizobium sp. SJZ105. The sequence goes on along the minus strand of NZ_VIUP01000001.1, from coordinate 947,515 downwards.
CCGCAGGGCAGGGTCTATGGGCGACGCTGCGATGCCGCCCTTGGTGATCGGCGATGCGGCGTCGATCTCAAGCGATTTACCGGCACCGGCAGCGTTGCGGGCATGGACGCGGCGGGCAACCTGCTGGTGACAGGGCTGGACGCTTTCGCCGATGGTTTCTACAGCCGTGGGAAATTGCAGTTTCTGAGCGGCCAACTTGCCGGCAAGGGTTTCGATCTCGACGGCCACGAGAAACGCGATGGCGGCACGGTTCTGTCCTTGTGGCTCGCTCCGGAGCAACCGCCGCAGCCGGGTGATGTTTTTTCCGTCATCGCCGGTTGCGACAAGAGTTTTGCGACCTGCAAGGCGAAATTCGCCAATCACCTGAACTTTCGTGGCTTTCCGCATCTGCCGGGGGCGGATTTCGCCTATTCCTACGCCAGCGGCGGCCAGACCCATGACGGCAAGGCGCTGTTTCCATGAGCAGTACCTCAGAAAAAGTGCTGGCGCTCGCGCAAGGCTGGATCGGCACGCCCTACCGGCATCAGGCGTCGTTGCAAGGCGTTGGCTGCGATTGCCTCGGCCTTGTCAGGGGCATCTGGCGCTCGCTTTACGGCGAGGAACCGGAACTGCCGCCGCCCTACGCACCAGATTGGGCCGAGCGGGGCGGCGAGGACCGGCTGCTGGAGGCAGCCACACGTTATTTTTCGGCGGTGCCTGATATGGAAGAGGCGATGCCGGGCGACCTGCTGCTGTTCCGCTGGCGGGCCGATGCAGCGGCGAAACATCTCGGCATCCTCGCCGTGCCGCAGCATTTCATCCATGCCTATGAACAGGTGGCAGTGGTGCGCTCGGCGCTGGTGCCCGGCTGGAAGCGACGTATTGCCGGCGTCTTCCGTTTTCCCGAACCCTGACATTTTTCGAGGCGACCATGGCGACCATTCTCTTTCAGGCGGCGGGTGCAGCACTCGGCGGCGTTTTCGGCCCCGTGGGTGCCATCATCGGCCGCGCGGCTGGCGCGCTGGCGGGCAATGCCGTCGACCGCGCGCTGCTTTCGAACGGGCGGACGGTGTCCGGCGCCCGGCTTTCCACAGCGCGTATTCCGGGTGCGGACGAAGGCGCGGCCATCAACCGGCTTTACGGCACGGCGAGAATCGGCGGTACGCTGATCTGGGCGACGCGCTTTGAGGAAAGCGTCGAGGTGACGCGTCGTGGCGGCAAGGGCAATCGCGGCCCGAAGGTCGAGACCTTCCGCTATTTCGCCAATCTCGCCGTCGGGCTGTGCGAGGGCGAGGCGGCCATGGTGCGGCGTGTCTGGGCCGATGGGCGGGAACTGGACCTGAGCGCCATCGAGATGCGCTTTTATCCCGGCAGCGAGACGCAATTACCGGATCCGCTGATCGAGGCAAAACAGGGCGCAGGCAATGCACCCGCCTTTCGCGGGTTGGCCTATGTCGTGTTCGAACGCCTGCCGCTTGACAGCTATGGCAACCGCATTCCGCTGATGCAGTTCGAGGTGGTGCGACCGGTCGGCCGGCTGGAAAAAGCCATCCGTGCCATCACCGTCATTCCCGGTGCGACGGAACACGGTTACGCCACGGCGCAGGTTTCGGAACGCACCGGCATGGGCGAAAGTCGCATCATGAACCGCAATTGCCTGACGGCCTTGACCGACTGGCAGGCCGCGATCGACGAATTGCAGGCGCTGTGCCCCAATCTGCAAAGCGTGGCGCTGGTGGTGAGCTGGTTCGGCACCGACATGCGCGCGGGCGAATGCCGCATTCTGCCGGGTGTGGAAGTGGCGGGTCGCGACAGGGAAAGTGCAGCATGGTCCGTCGCCGGTGTTTCGCGCGGGCAAGCGCATCTCGTCAGCCATCACGGCGGCGGCCCGGCCTATGGTGGCACGCCGGATGATAAAAGCGTTGTGCAGGCGATAGCCGACCTCAAGGCGCGTGGTCTGAAGGTTTGCCTTTACCCATTCGTGATGATGGATGTGCCAGCCGGCAACGGCTTGCCGGACCCCTACGGCAAAGGCGAGCAGGACGCCTATGGCTGGCGCGGACGCATCACCTGTTTTCCGGCACCTGGCCTGGCAGGTTCGCCCGACCGCAGTGCAGGCACGCGCACGGAGATTTCCACCTTCTGCAACCGCACTGAGGGGTATCGCCGCATGGTGCTGCATTATGCGGCGCTGGTGGCGCAGGCGGGTGGGGTGGATGCCTTCCTGATCGGCTCGGAGCTGCGCGGGCTGACAAGCCTGCGCGACCATAACGACGCCTTTCCTTTCGTGGAGGAACTGGTGCGGCTGGCGGCGGATGTGCGCGCCGTTGTCGGGTCGGCAACGAAACTGACCTATGGCGCGGACTGGAGCGAATATTTCGGCTATCAGCCGGCGGACGGTTCCGGCGACGTGTTCTTCAATCTAGATCCGCTGTGGGCAAGCCCTGATATCGATGCGATCGGCATCGACAATTACATGCCGCTTTCCGATTGGCGCGACGAGGATGCCACAAACGGCAATCCTGATGGTATGAGCGGCCCGGACGATGCTAGCGCCTTCCGTTATGCCATCACGGCGGGCGAGGGTTTCGACTGGTATTACGCCAGCCATGCCGACCGCGCGGCGCGGCGGCGCACGCCCATCACTGATGGTCTCAAGGGCAAGCCGTGGGTATTCCGCTACAAGGACCTGCGAAGCTGGTGGCAGAATGCCCATTTTGACCGGGTGCGCGGTGCGGAGAAATTGACGCCAACCGCATGGGTGCCGGGGTCGAAACCGATCTGGTTCACCGAACTCGGCTGCCCGGCGGTGGACAAGAGTGCGACGCGCCCGAATGTCTTTCCCGATCCGAAATCGGCGGAAAACGCTTATCCCTATTTTTCCCGCAGAAGCCGCGCCGACAGCCAGCAGCGACGGTTTCTGGAGGCGCATCTCGACCATTGGAGGGGGAAGGGGGATGCGGCGATGGTGGATCATAACCGCGTCTATATGTGGACCTGGGATGCGCGGCCGTTCCCCGCCTTTCCGCAGAACGGCGCGGCCTGGAGCGATGGGGCCAACTGGCGTACCGGCCATTGGCTGAACGGCCGGCTTGGGACTGCCACGCTTGCCGATACCATCGCCGCGATCCTGACGGACCATGGATTTTCCGGCTTCGACGTCTCTGCCGTCAGTGGCGATCTGACGGGATATGTGCAGGGCGACGTGACCTCGGCCCGCAACCTCCTGGAGCCGCTGATGGCGGCGTTTCAGGTGGATGTGGCCGAGGACGGCGGAACCCTGCGCTTCCGCTCTCGCAATACGGCGGTTTTGCCCGTGCGTGACGCTGCCGTGCTGGCCGATCTGGACGACGAACCGCTGTGGTCGGAAAATCGCGGCCATGACAGCGATTTCGCCGCAGAGGCCGTGCTGACCTCGTTCAATCCGGCGCTGGACTACGAGCAGGCGAGCGTGCGTTCGCGCCGTATCGACAATGCCGGCAGCCGCGTCATGCGGCTCGACCTTAACGCCGCACTCCCGGCGGAAACGGCGGAAGCCGCGGCGGAGGCCCTGTTGCGTGACAACAGGCAGGCACGGCGCACACTGCGTTTTGCGTTGCCGCCCGCAGATATCGCTCTGGAACCCGGCGATTGCATTCGTCTCCCGCAGAGTGTGTTTTCGGAGGCTCCGGCAGGGAGGTTCCTGGTCAGCCGGATTGAGGACGGTGCTGTACGGCAGGTGGAGGCGCGCGCCTTTTCCGCCGCATCCGCCGCTTTTTTGGGCGCTGTGGATGAGCGTCGTGTTGGCGGGGCAAAGGGCGCGGAAGGCTTTGCCCCGGAGGTGCTGTTTCTCGATCTGCCGCGCCATGACGGCACGGCGCCTGAAAATTCGGCGCAGATTGCCGTTTTTGCACGGCCATGGCGGCCAATCGTCGTTTCGTCCTCCGCCGGCACGGAGGGCTACCGGCAGTGCGCCGTGCTTGACCGGCCCGCGATGATCGGCACGCTGGCCATGCCGCTGACATCAGGCCCCTCCGGCCGTTTCGACCGGCAAAACACCATCCTGATCGATCTGCCATCCGGCGAGCTTTCCTCGGCCACGGAGCTTTCGGTGCTGAACGGCGAGAACCGCATGGCGGTGAGGGCCGCAAACGGTGTTTGGGAGATCATCGCTTTCGCGCGCGCAGAGGAAATTGCGCCCGCGCGCTGGCGGCTTTCCGCTTTGTTGCGTGGGCTTGGCGGCACTGAAGATGCGTTGGCCATTGGCGCGCCGGTGGGCACCCCTGTTGTGGTGCTGGACGCGGCGGTGCAGCCGCTCGGTCTTGCCGCGACCGAACGCGGACGGCGGCTGAACTGGATTGCCGAGGCTGCGGGAATGGCGGGCGCCCCCGCCGGTCCTTTTGTCTTCGAGGGTGGCTTGCGGGCTGAAACGCCGCTTGCGCCGGTGCATCTTGCGGCCGAGCGGCGCAGGGACGGCATTTTGCTGCGCTGGGTGCGCCGAGGCCGGATGGAGGCCGATGGCTGGGACGCGAGCGAGATACCGCTGGAAGAGCCGTTCGAGCGTTACCGCGTGGAGGTGCTGGATCGCGAGGCCGTTCGACGCACGGCAGAGGTCTCCGAACCCTTCTGGCTGTACCCCAAAGCGGGCGAACTCACAGATTTCCCGACCTTGCGGGATCACATTTCCGTGCGTGTCCGTCAGCTCGGCCGTGCGGTGCCTCTGGGAGTGGCGGCGCACGCCGTTCTCCCACTCTGACAACCACCTGAAAAACAACGCAAAGGACGAGATTATGGAGAGTACCAAGGCATGGTATCAATCGCGCACGATATGGGGCGCCCTAGTTGCGGTTTTCGCACCGCTTTTCAGCGTCGCTGGTCTTGATCTTCCCGCCGGCCTGCACGGCGAGCTGGCGGAGGGACTGGTGACCGTTGCGGGCGGAATTGGCGGCCTCGTCGCACTTTACGGCCGCCTTTCGGCAACCCGTGCCATCCGCTGACGCCACTAGCGCCCATACCGTCCCCGCCGTGCGTCGTGGCGTCGGGGGCGGCATTCATTTGCCATTCAGACGCTTTGCGCTACATATTCGGTCACAATACGGTTCGAGACGCAGCCGATTTTTTTGGAAGATTTGTGCAATGGCATCACCTCTCATCATCGCGACGCTTGCAGCCGGGCTTTCCGGTTTCACGGCGCCCGAGGCTGATTTGCAGGGCCATTACATTCTGGCTGCAAGCGATTGCGGCGCGGCCGTTGCCCGCGTGGTGCGCGAAACCGGTGGCCAGCTTCTTTCGGTCTATCCCTCCGGTGACGGTCAGTCCTGTGTAGTTACCGTTCTCGTCCAGGGTAATGGCGAGCGCCCGCGCAAGGTAACGATGCGCGTGCCGATGTAGCCTTGCCCGCATCGCCGAAATATCGGAAAACAATCCGACACAGTTAGCATGACCGGCGACGCGCGCGCGGGCCGGGACGTAAGGAAAGGGCGGATAATGCGTATTCTCGTGGTTGAGGACGATGCCAATCTCAATCGTCAGCTGACCGACGCGCTGAAAGAAGCCGGTTATGTTGTCGATCAGGCATTTGACGGCGAGGAAGGCCATTATCTCGGCGATACCGAACCCTATGACGCGATCGTTCTGGATATCGGCCTGCCGCAGATGGACGGCATCACCGTCGTCGAGAAATGGCGCGCGGCGGGCAAGGCCATGCCGGTCCTCATTCTCACCGCCCGTGACCGCTGGAGCGACAAGGTGGCGGGCATCGATGCCGGTGCCGACGATTACGTGACCAAGCCCTTCCATGTGGAAGAAGTTCTTGCCCGCGTGCGTGCGCTCATCCGCCGCGCCGCTGGCCACGCTTCCTCCGAGCTCGTCTGCGGACCGGTCAAGCTCGATACCAAATCCTCCAAGGCAACGGTCAACGGCGTGACGCTGAAGCTCACCTCGCATGAGTTCCGCCTGCTTTCCTATCTCATGCATCACATGGGCGAGGTCGTCTCGCGCACGGAGCTGGTCGAACATATGTACGATCAGGATTTCGACAGGGATTCCAACACGATCGAGGTGTTTGTCGGACGTTTGCGCAAGAAGCTCGGGGTTGATCTGATCGAGACCATCCGTGGCCTCGGTTACCGGATGCAAGCGCCGGCAGATGCGAAGTAGCTCTCTTACCGCCCGCGTTCTTCTTCTCGCCTCCGCCTGGTCGGCGCTGGCGCTGGTGGTCATTGCCGTCGTGATCTCGACGCTCTACCGGCAGGGCGTGGAGCGCAGCTTCACCGATCTTCTGCGGGCGCAGCTTTATAACGTCATTAATTCCGTGACGATTTCGAACGAGAATACGCTGGCCGGCAGCCCGCAGCTCGGCGATCTCCGGTTCTCGCAGCCCGATACCGGCTGGTACTGGGTGGTGGAGCCGCTCGGCAATTTCCAGACGGCACCGCTGGTCTCCTCTTCGCTCGGCGTCGCGTCCTTGCCGGTGCCGAGCATTATCGATGCTCCCTTCGATAACAGATACGAGCGTTTTTATGCCGTGACCGACGAGGCGGGCAACAAGGTGCGGGTGGCGGAAACGGAAGTCGTGCTGGATGGTGAAGGCCGCGCGGCGCGTTTCCGCGTTTCCGGCAACCTGAATGTCGTTGAAGACGATGTGCGCAATTTCTCCAACAGCCTTTATCTGGCGCTCGCCGTCTTCGGTGTCGGCAGTCTGGTCGTCAATGGCCTTGCGATTCTCTACAGTCTGCGGCCGCTCGATCAGGCCCGTCTGGCGCTCGGAAAGATCAGGGGCGGGGAGGCGGAAAGCCTCGAAGGCGAATTCCCGCGCGAAATCCAGCCGTTGGCGAACGAAGTCAATGCGCTGATCGACAGCAACCGGCGCATCGTCGAGCGCGCCCGCATGCAGGTCGGCAATCTCGCACATTCGCTGAAAACGCCGATTGCCGTGCTTCTGAACGAGGCCCGCACGCTGGAGCCGCAGCATGGCGATCTGGTGCGCGCGCAGGCTGACGCCATGCAGGCGCAGGTGCAATCCTATCTTTCGCGCGCCCGCATCGCCGCCCAGCGCGGCTCGATTCTTGCGCGCGTGGAAGCGGAGCCGGCGCTGGAACGGCTGGTGCGCGTCATGCGCCGCCTCAACCCCGACAAGCAGTTCGAGCTGAATTTCGAGCATCCGGGGGCGGTGCTGGGCATGGAACAGCAGGATCTGGAGGAGATCGTCGGCAATCTTCTCGAGAATGCCGCGCGTTTTGCACAGACCAAAGTCGTTGTCACGCTTGCGACCGGCACTCACCCGTCCTCCGACCCCGAAATGGGCCGGCGCTCATGGGTGGAGTTGATCGTGGAGGATGACGGGCCGGGGCTGGAGCCCGGGCAGATAAGTGAAGCGATGAAGCGCGGCAGGCGGCTGGACGAAAGCCGTCCGGGCACCGGCCTCGGATTGTCGATCGTTTCCGAAGTGGTGTCTGAGTACCATGGCCACTTTTCCCTCTCGCGCAGCGGGATAGGTGGCCTGAAAGCCGATTTGATTTTGCCTGGCCTCTCGAAAGAGCTTGCGTGAGGCAAGAAAAAAGGCAAGAAATTCAATGCCGATATATAACGCGCGGTGCGGTAAGGAAAAGAGGACAGGGTTTGGTTGACGTGTATGATGGCTGCCGCTCCGTGACGATGCGTTCGCTGGTGTCACGCCCGGCACTTCTCTCGATCCTGTGCGTATCGATGCTGAGCGCCTGCACCACCACGGGCACCCGCTCGGCCGGTGGCAGTCTGTTCGGCGGTTCGGCACAACCTTCAACGCCGTTCCTTGCCAACATGCAGGGCGGCATTGTCGGACGAAGCGGTCTGCAACTCGAAAAGGGCGACCGCACCAAAGCGCTTGAGGCCGAATATCGCGCACTGGAAACCGCCCCGGTCGGTACGCCGGTGACATGGACCGGCGACGATGCCAGCGGCCAGGTGGTTGCCAATGCGCCCTATCAGGTGGGCAACCAGAATTGCCGGCAGTATTCCCACACGCTGACTGTCGATGAAAAGGAAACCCGGGTTCGCGGTGCGGCCTGCCGCAATGCCGATGGCAGCTGGTCTCCTTTGACGTAAATCAAGGTCATGGACCTTTCCGAGTGACAGGAAGGGCTATAGCGGTGCAGCTGGACGCCGGGCGGTGCGGCGTGATGTCTCAAATTCGCGTCATCTCCGCGCTTCATGTTTCCATGTGCCGTGCATTCGAGTAATTGAGCCTTATGTTCTGGATTGTCGTTGCGATATTGACGGCGGCTGTCGCCATCGTCCTGATGTACCCGCTGATGCGGAAGACCGAGGTGTCGCAGACGCGCCGCGACGGCGAGGTTGCAGTCTATCGCGACCAGCTTGCCGAACTGGACCGCGAGCGTGCCGCTGGCCTGATCGGCGAGACGGAGGCGGAATATGCCCGCGCCGAAATCGGCCGCCGGCTGCTTGCCGCAGCCGATACCCGTCAAGACGCTGAAAGCAGCGCCCGGCCGCTGCGGCACAATCTCGCCGTAACCCTGATTACCGTTTTGCTGCCCGCACTTGGCCTCTGTCTTTACATCTGGAAGGGAAGTCCGGAAGTGCCGGACATGCCGCTCGAGGCACGTCTGGAGCAACCCGGTAACGACATGAACCTTCTGGTCGCCCGTGCCGAGCGGCACCTGGCCGAAAACCCCGACGACGGTGCAGGCTGGGATATCCTGGCGCCGATCTATTTCAAGACGATGCGGCTTGGCGATGCCGAGCTTGCCTATCGCAACGCGCTTCGTCTGCAAGGGCCGAGCACAGAACGGCTGACGGGACTTGGCGAAACACTGGTGGCGAGCAATGACGGCATCGTCATCGAGGCTGCGCGTGAGGCCTTTGCCGAAGCCGAGCGGCTGAAACCCGGCAATCCACGCGCCCGCTTTTATCTGGCGCTGTCGCTGGAGCAGGCGGGCAAGGCGCAGGAGGCGCGTGCGGCCTTTGCAGCACTGGCGGCGGATGCACCAGCCGGTGCGCCATGGTTGCCGCTGGTGCGGGAACATATCGCCAGAACCGGCGGCGAGGCAGCGCCCGGCCCGACCGCAGGCGACGTGGCGGCGGCGAAAGACATGACGCCCGCCGACCGGCAGGCGATGATCGAGGGCATGGTGGCGAGCCTCGACGCCAAGCTCAAGGAAAATCCGGGTGATTTCGAAGGCTGGATGCGCCTCGTGCGCGCCTACTCCGTCTTGAACAATGCAGCGAAGGCGGGCGAGGCACTGAGAGCCGGTTTGCAGGTTTTCCCGCCTGAGGGCGAAGAGGGTAAGCAGCTTCTGGCGCTGGCGAAGGAATTGGGAGTTTCCGCCGGACCCGTTCGCATGGACGGGCAAGGGCGCGCGATGCCGCAGGGAGTGACGCAATGACCCGCAAACAGAAACGGCTCGCAATCATCGGCGGCGGCATGAGCTTCATCGTCGCGGCCGTGCTGCTCGTCATGTTCGCCTTCGGCCAGTCCATAGCCTATTTCTACATGCCGGCCGATCTGGAGAAGACGCCGGTCAATCCCGGCACCCGCATCCGCCTAGGTGGGCTGGTGGCGGAAGGCTCCGTCAAGCGCGGGGAGGGCCGCACGGTGAGCTTCACGGTGACTGACGGTGAAGCAAACGTGCCCGTCAGCTATACCGGCATTCTGCCCGATCTTTTCCGCGAGGGGCAGGGCGTGGTGACGGAAGGCGTTTTCGATGCCGCGACCCATGGCTTTGTTGCCGACAGCGTTCTGGCCAAGCATGACGAAAACTACATGCCGAAGGAAGTGGCCGACCGGCTGAAAGACAAGGGCCTGTGGCAGAACACCGGAGAGGGCGGGCAACCTTCCGGCGCAGCGCCTTCTCCTGCGGGGGCTTCAGCCGACAAGACCGGAGCGATAAAATGATCAATGAGATCGGCCACTACGTTCTGGTTCTGGCACTCGCCGTGGGGCTGATCGTCTCGACGCTGCCGGTGATCGGCGCGCGCCGCAACGACCGGGCGCTGATGGATATTGCCTCGCTCGGCTCCGTCGTGATGTTCCTGCTCGTGGCCTTGTCCTTTGCGGCGCTGACGCGGGCCTATGCGGTTTCGGATTTCTCCGTGCGCAACGTCTGGGAAAACTCCCATTCGCTGATGCCGATGCTCTACAAGTTGACCGGCGTCTGGGGCAACCATGAGGGCTCCATGCTGTTGTGGCTGCTGATCCTGGTGTTTTTCAGCGCGCTCGTTGCCGTCTTCGGTCGCAACCTGCCGGAAACGCTGAAAGCCAATGTGCTGTCCGTGCAGGCCTGGATTTCCGTCGCGTTCCTGCTGTTCATCCTGCTCACCTCCAATCCGTTCATGCGTCTGGAGCGGGTGCCGGCCGAAGGGCAGGACCTGAACCCTATCCTTCAGGACTTCGGCCTCGCCATACATCCGCCGCTGCTTTATCTCGGTTATGTCGGCTTTTCCGTCTGTTTCTCCTTCGCCGTCGCTGCACTTCTGGAGGGCCGGATCGATGCGGCCTGGGCGCGCTGGGTAAGGCCATGGACGCTCGCCGCATGGACCTTCCTGACGGCAGGTATCTCCATGGGATCTTACTGGGCCTATTACGAACTCGGCTGGGGCGGCTGGTGGTTCTGGGATCCGGTTGAAAACGCCTCCTTCATGCCATGGCTTGCGGGCACCGCACTGCTGCATTCGGCACTCGTCATGGAAAAGCGCGAAGCGCTGAAAATCTGGACCGTGCTTCTGGCGATCATGACCTTCTCGCTGTCGCTGCTCGGCACCTTCCTCGTGCGCTCCGGCGTCTTGACCTCCGTGCACGCCTTCGCCACCGATCCGAGCCGCGGCATCTTCATTCTCGGCATCCTTACCGTTTTCATCGGCGGAGCTTTCGCGCTGTTCGCATGGCGGGCGCCCTCGCTGAAGGTGGGTGGATTGTTCGCGCCGATCTCACGCGAAGGGGCGCTGGTCCTCAACAATCTGATCCTGACGGTCTCGACCGCAACGGTACTGATCGGCACGCTCTATCCGCTCATTCTCGAAACGCTGACAGGCGAAAAAATCTCGGTCGGCGCGCCGTTCTTCAATCTCACCTTCGGCCTCCTGATGATCCCGGTGTTGATCGTCACGCCCTTCGGGCCGATGCTCGCCTGGAAGCGCGGCGATCTTCTCGGCGCTTTCCAGCGGCTTTATGTGGCGGCCGCCATTGCTGCCCTTGCCGGGCTGACGCTCTGGTACGTGGAGAACGGCGGCCCGGTGCTCGCCGCACTTGGCATCGCAGCCGGTTTCTGGCTGATCTTCGGGGCGCTTGCCGATCTCTGGTATCGGGCCAATTTCGGCAAACTGGCCTTCGGCATCGCTTTTCGACGCCTCAAGGGCCTGCCGCGTTCGGCCTTCGGCGCCGCACTTGCCCATATGGGGCTTGGCATCACCGTGCTTGGCATCGTCACCGTCACCACCTTCGAGACCGAAACCGTTCTTGAAATGAAGCAGGGCATGGAGGCGAAGGCGGGCGGCTACAGTCTCACCTTCGATGGCATCCGCCATGCCGTTGGCCCTAATTTTACCGAGGATCGCGGCCATTTCACCATACGCAAGGCGGGTGTGGAAGTGGCCGACGTCTGGTCCTCCAAGCGGCTCTACACCGCACGGCGAATGCCGACCACGGAAGCGGGCATTTTGACGTTCGGCCTCAGCCAGCTCTACGTCTCGCTCGGTGACCCGATGGCGGATGGCGGCATGGTAGTGCGCATCTGGTGGAAACCCTTCATCCTGTGCATCTGGGGCGGCACGCTGTTCATGATGGCCGGCGGTTTGATATCGCTCTCCGACAGACGGTTGAGGGTGGGCGCACCGAGCCGCAAGGCGAAGCCGGCAAAAACGGCCGCGATGCCGGAGGCGGCGGAATGAGGGAGGTTGTGTCGGGGCTCACGCTCCTTCTCGTTCTCATGTTTACGTCATGGCCGGCCTTCGCCTTCAACCCGGACGAGGTGCTGAAAGACCCCGCACTGGAACAGCGCGCCCGCAATCTCACGTCGCAACTGCGCTGCATGGTCTGTCAGAACCAGTCGATCGATGACAGCAATGCCGAACTGGCACGGGACCTGCGCGTTCTGGTGCGGGACAGGCTGGTGGCAGGCGATAGCGATCAGGCTGTTGTCGACTACGTCGTGTCTCGTTACGGCGAATTCGTGCTGCTGAAACCGCGTTTCAGCATGCGCACCGCACTTTTGTGGGGCGCGCCCATCGTTCTGGCGCTTGCGGGAATATTCGCCATCCTCGTTTTTTCGCGTCGGCGCGCCACCCAGGAGCGGCCGGAAAAACTGAGCGCGGACGAAGAAGAGAGAATTCGTAATCTCATTGAAAAATAACTGATTTTCATATCCGTCCTCGGTTCTTTTTCAACATTACGGTTTTTTCATTCGTCAGACACTTCGCTGTAAGGTGTCGCCTCCTATATCTTCATCATCCACCGCTTCTCCCCCGGTCAAACGGGTTCCAGTCTGAATGAAGAAAGAAGGTACACCATGTCTCACTCGCAAAACGGACGCTCCTCGCTGAAGACGGTTCTGAAGGCAACGACCGTTGGCGGTCTTGCCGCGCTGATGCTTTCCACAGGCATCGCCGCACCGATCGTTCATTCCTTTGCCGCTCCGGTCGAGGTGACTGCGCCGCAGGTTCCGAGCTTCGCCAATGTGGTCGAGGCGGTTTCGCCCGCCGTCGTCTCCGTTCGCGTCCAGTCGAACGTGCAGCCCGCTTCCGATGATTCCAGCAACTTTTCCTTCAATTTCGGCGGCCGTGGTCTCGACCAGCTGCCGGACGACCATCCCCTGAAGCGCTTCTTCAAGGAATTCGGCGGCCCCAACCAGGACCGTCCCGACCGTGGTCCGAACCGTCACCGTGACGGCAAGGGTCCGCTGCGCCCCGTCGCTCAAGGATCCGGCTTCTTCATCTCCGAAGACGGTTATGTCGTCACCAACAACCACGTTGTCGATGACGGCTCCGCCTACACGGTGGTGATGAATGACGGTACCGAACTCGAAGCCAAGCTCGTTGGCCGTGATCCGCGTACCGATCTGGCGCTGCTGAAGGTCGATGTGAACCGCAAGTTCACCTATGTGCAGTTTGCCGACGATAGCAAGATTCGCGTAGGTGACTGGGTCGTAGCCGTCGGTAACCCCTTCGGCCTCGGCGGCACGGTAACCTCGGGCATCGTTTCTGCCCGTGGCCGCGATATCGGCTCCGGCCCCTATGACGATTACCTGCAGATCGACGCCGCCGTGAACCGCGGCAACTCCGGTGGTCCCGCGTTCAATCTCAACGGTGAAGTCGTTGGCATCAACACCGCGATCTTCTCGCCCTCCGGCGGCAATGTCGGTATTGCTTTCGCCATCCCGTCGTCCGTTGCCAAGGACGTGATCGCCGACCTGCAAAAGGACGGCAAGGTCGAACGCGGCTGGCTCGGCGTGCAGATCCAGCCCGTCAGCAAGGACATTGCCGAGTCGCTTGGTCTTGCCGAAGCGAAGGGCGCGCTCGTCGTCTCGCCGCAGTCCGGTTCGCCGGGCGACAAGGCTGGCATCAAGCAGGGTGACATCATCACTGCCGTCAATGGCGACCCGGTCAAGGATGCCCGCGATCTGTCGCGCCGCATCGGCAGCATGACGCCAAACAGCAAGGTTGAAATCTCGCTCTGGCGCGGCGGCAAGTCGCAGTCGGTCACCGTGACGCTTGGCGATCTCGCAAGCGACGATGCCTCCAAAGCAACGCCGGGCCAGGAAAACGACAGTGGCAGCAAACCTTCCAGCGCAAAGGTGCTGTCGAGCCTCGGCCTGACGGTTGCGCCCGCTGACGACGGCAACGGCCTTGCCATCACTGATGTCGATCCGGACAGCGACGCCGCTGCCCGTGGCCTGAAGACGGGTGAGAAGATCACCTCCGTCAACAACCAGCAGGTGGCTTCTGCCGCCGATATCGAGAAGGTTCTCGAGCAGGCGAAGAAGGACGGACGCTCCAAAGCGCTGTTCCAGATCCAGACGGACAGCGGCAGCCGCTTCATCGCACTGGATATCGACCAGGGTTGATAATCTGAGATGCGACGCCGGTTCGTCTTCGAGCCGGCGTCGCTCGGGACTGTCTCTCACCTTGAGGGCGGGACAGAGTATGTGGAACGCGCGTGCCGCTTGTTTCTTCTCCGCTAGGGAGGAGAAGGTCGCGGCAGCGGGATCAAGGGCAAGGCCAGCGATAGACCGCGCCCTTGCTACCTCATCCGACCCTTCGGGCCACCTTCCCCCCGGCGGGGGAGAAGACAAGGACCCACAAAGCCGGTCCAGTCAGCACCGAGGAGGAAATCTCATGGAAAACAAGGTTCAGGAAATGTCTGTCGCATCTGTTTCCGGTTGTGCGGAAAAGGGCGAGGGCGCTATTGTCCCGCACATGAAGATTCTTGTTATTGAAGACGATCTCGAGGCTGCGGCCTATATGACCAAGGCGTTCCGGGAAGTCGGTATCGTTGCCGACCACCCCAGCGATGGTGAAAGCGGCCTGTTCATGGGCTGCGAGAATTCCTATGACGTGATGGTGATCGACCGCATGCTGCCGCGCCGCGACGGACTTTCCGTCATCAGCGAGCTGCGCCGGCGCGGCATCGAAACGCCGGTTCTCATTCTTTCGGCGCTTGGGCAGGTGGACGACCGCGTGACCGGCCTGCGTGCCGGCGGCGATGATTATCTGCCCAAACCCTACGCCTTTTCCGAACTTCTCGCACGCATCGAAGTGCTGGGCCGCCGCAAGGGCAAACCCGAACAGGATATGGTCTACCGTGTCGGCGATCTCGAACTTGACCGGCTTTCCCACGATGTCCGGCGCGGTGGCAAGGAAATCCTGTTGCAGCCGCGTGAGTTCCGCCTGCTGGAATATCTCATGAAGAATGCCGGCCAGGTGGTGACCCGCACCATGCTTCTGGAAAACGTCTGGGATTACCATTTCGACCCGCAGACCAATGTCATCGACGTGCATGTGTCCCGCCTTCGTTCGAAGATCGAAAAGGACTTCGAAAAGCCGCTGCTGAAGACCATTCGCGGCGCGGGTTACATGATGAAGGACGAGGGCTGATTGGCGAAAATGGTCCGCCTCAGAATATTGTTCCGGTCAACAGCGGTGCGCCTTTCTGCGCTCTATATCCTGCTGTTTGCGCTCTGCGCCGCCTTTCTGGTCTTTTATGTCACCGCCCTTTCCGAACGGCTGCTGAACCAGCAGACGCGTGACGCGGTGCTGCAGGAAGTGTCGGACGTGCAGCGCATCTACAATCGCGGCGGCATCAACCCGCTGTTGCGGATGATGGAGCGCCGTGCCCGCCAGCCGGGGGCGAGCCTTTACATCATCGCCGGCCCCAATGGCGAAATCCTTGCAGGCAACGTCGCTTCCGTGCAGCCCGGCGTGTTTGACAAGGAGGGCTGGACGGGTTTCCCCTTCCGTTACGAACGTTATTCCGAAAGCGGCGACAGCGTGCAGCATATGGCGACCGCCAATGTCTTCATGCTGGACAACGGCCTGCGCATCCTGATCGGCCGCGATCTCGGCGAACCCACCAAATTCCGGGCGCTGGTGCGCAATGCGCTGATGGTGGCGCTTGCCATCATGAGCGCCGGTGCGCTGCTCATCTGGTTCGGCATCGGCCGCAATGCCTTGAAACGCATCGACCGCATGTCGGCAGCGACCAAGAAGATCATGGCCGGCGATCTTTCGCAGCGCCTGCCGCAGGGCCGCTCCGGCGACGAGTTCGATCGGCTGTCCGGCTCGCTCAATGCCATGCTCGGCCGTATCGAAAAGCTGAACGAGGGCTTGCGGCAGGTGTCCGACAACATCGCCCACGACCTCAAGACACCGCTGACGCGGCTGCGCAACAAGGCGGCCGCCGCATTGGATGACAACGACGAGACGAAACGGCGCGCGGCACTCGAAGGCATCATCGCCGAATCCGACCAGTTGATCCGCACCTTCAATGCATTGTTGATGATTTCCCGCGTCGAGGCCGGCTCCATCGCCGCCGAAATGACCGATGTGGACATGTCGGCAATCGCCGCCGACAGCGCCGAACTTTACGAACCGGTGGCCGAGGACGCGGGACTTACGCTTGAGGCCGAGATCGAACCCGGTCTTTCGGTGCAGGGCAACCGTGAGCTGATCGGCCAGGCGCTTTCAAACCTCATCGACAACGCCATGAAATATGCCTGCGAATGCGAGGGCGACAAAAAACTCATCGTGCGTCTGGTGAGCGAAACGGACGCCATCGTGCTGTCCGTCTCCGATAACGGCCCCGGCATCCCCGCCGACAAGCGCGGCGAGGTGCTGAAACGTTTCGTGCGGCTGGACGAAAGCCGCTCCAAACCCGGCACGGGGCTCGGCCTGTCGCTGGTGGAGGCCGTGATGGAATTGCACGGCGGATCGCTCGCGCTGTCGGACACCGACACTACAAATTCCGTCTGCCCGGGCCTGACCGTCTCGATGATCTTTCCCGTTTCGACCCAGTAAGCCGCGCTGTCCAACGCCGCTGACACCAGCACCGGCTGGTCACCGCTATTTGTGCGGAAATTCGTTCACCTCCGAGAAATAATCGTCTCTCGAGATTGAATTGAAAGATGATCGGAAGAATATCTTATAAGGTTCTACAGCTGCACTTTATGAGGGGATCGCATCGCGATCGGCAAAAGGACTTATGATTGATGGCAAACATGGCCCCCTTGGTCGGCGACCACCATGGACCGATCATTCTGTTCGATGCCGAATGTGTGCTGTGTTCGGTGAATGCGCAATTCGTACTGCGGCATGACAAGGCCGGATATTTCCGGCTGGCCTCCATGCAGGGAGCCGTCGGCACGGAAATCTACCGGCGGCACGGAATGGACCCCAAAAATCCGGTCAGCCTGCTCGTCGTCGATGGCGAGAGGGTGCGACAGGACAGCGACGGTGTTCTTGCGATCTATGAGGCGCTTGGCATGCCCTGGCGGCTGCTTGGCATGTTGCGCATAATTCCCGCATTTCTGCGTGATCCCGTCTATCGTTTTGTCGCCCGCAATCGCTACCGTTGGTTCGGAAAACGTGCGCAATGCTGGGTGGCGCCGCCGGAATACAGGGACAGGATTCTCTGAACTTAGCGACGATCCTCCGCCCAGGGCAGGCGACAATTTCAGGTGGCGGTACAGACACGTGACGGCGTTGCGGAGATGGTTACGCATCCCCGCAATGCCACATCGCCATCGGCTCAGAACGTATAAGCCACGCCAATCATCGCGAAGGGCTGGATGTCCTTCTTGGAGAGCGGGCTGTCCTTGGCATCGCCCAGCAGGAAGCCAACACCGCCGGCGCCGGTGATCGACCAGTTCTCGGTCATAAGATAAGTGAGGGAGGCGCTGGCGTCGATGCGCTTGAAGCCTGCCTTGGCGTCATAGCGGCGCAGGCCGGAACGGGCGGATTGGGCCGAGGTGACGCCGAAATAGGATTTCATGTGCTTGTCGTCCGCCCAGGTGGCGGAGAGGTCCGCGCCAAGGATGAACTGGTCGACTTTGTGCGAAACGCTGGCGCCGACGGTTGCGGTCAACCCTTCGCTCCCGCTGATGGTCTTGTCCACCTTCGCATAGACCTCGAAGGGATCGATGCCATAAGCGATAACACCGCCGACCACGCCGCCCGCCTTGATGTCACCCATTCCGCGAAGATTTTTCTTGTCGTCCTTTTCCTTGCGCCCGGCTTCCCAGCCGCCCTTGACGCCCAGTCTGAAGCCGTTGCTGTTCAGCAGGTTTACGGTGACGCCGCTGAAATCGATGCTCAGCGTATCTCCATACTCAACGGAAACCAGGGGAACCGCGCCTGCTTCCAGCTTGTCCGAGCCCTCATATTTGGGAGCGTAGGCAGCACCCACGCCAAGTGTGATTTTCCACTCACTGGAACTGCTGTAGCGGGCATTGTCGAAATCGCCCTGCGGTTCGGCGAACCTGTCCGATTTGCCGAGATCGGCAGCGAGGACGGGCGTGCAGATGCCCTGCGCCAGGGGCAGCGCGGTCAGGCACAACGCCATTGCACGCAGGTTCTTTTGCCATTTCACTGTAAAAATCTGTTTCATGATCATATCCGTTGCAGCATCAAGCGTTGCAAAACCTGGGAGTCGGGTTTCGTTGAGCAGGACGCTACGTGGGCATAATTGCCGAGACATTACGCGAGATTGCCGGCCACGACTGAAATGGCGCTTCCGCAGGCCAGACCGCGGAAAAGATCGGCAAAAACGGTTTTCCTGATCGCAAAGCGCCACGCATTTGTTACAACGCGGAGTGTATGCGCCCGGAAGCTTCGACAATGCGTGGCGGCAGGACGATTTTGCGGGGAGCGATCCTTCCTGAGAATCAGGCAGGTCGAAGCGCAAGGATGGGTCGCTCGGGAGAGGGAGAGAGACAGTGACGAAACGGGAAACCGCTGAAAGGCGGCTGAGCGAGGTTCTGCCGGGAGTTATCCGCCCCTATACGCAGACGGAACTGAAATCCGTTCTCTCCACGCTGAAGGATATCGCCAAGGGCGAGCCAGCTGTGGCCGCGCTTCTTGCCGCCGAAAGCCCGCTGAAGGACTTCATCGCTGCGGCTTTCACGCTGTCGCCCTATCTGCGCGACATGGCCGCGGCGGATGAGGGGCTGCTGACGCTCGCGATTTCGAAGCCGCTGGAGCCACTACTGGCCGATCTCGTCCGTGAAGCGCGCGATTGCTGGAAGCCGGGGCAAGAGGGCGGCGTGCCCGTCGAAAACGAGGTGATGTCGCGCTTGAGGATCGCCAAGCGTCGGCTTTCCTTCGTCGCAGCGCTTGCCGATCTTGCGCGCATCTTCACCGCCCGCGATACCACGCGCTGGCTGAGCGACATGGCGGATGCTTCGCTGTCGGCCGCCATCGACCACCTGCTGCTTGTCGGCCATGAGACCGGCAAGCTCAAACTTAAGAACGTTGCCGCGCCAAGCGAAGGTTCCGGCCTGATCGTGCTTGGCATGGGCAAGCTCGGCGCGCGCGAACTGAACTATTCCTCGGACATCGACGCAGTGGTGTTCTTTGAACCCTCTGCCGGCATTATCGATGATCCCTATGCTGCGACAGAGAATTTCGGCCGCATGATGCGCCGCCTCGTGCGTATCATGCAGGAACGCACGGCAGACGGTTACGTCTTCCGCACCGATTTGAGGCTCCGGCCAGACCCCGGCTCGACGCCGCTCGCCATTCCCGTGGAAGCGGCGCTGCTTTATTACGAGGGCAGGGGCCAAAACTGGGAACGCGCCGCCTATATCAAGGCGCGGCCGGTGGCCGGCGATCTGAAGGCCGGCGACAATTTCCTGCGCGAACTGACGCCTTTCATCTTCCGCAAATATCTAGATTACGCGGCGATTGCCGATATTCACTCCATCAAGCGGCAGATCCATGCGCATAAGGGCCATGGCGCGATTGCGGTTAAGGGCCATAACGTCAAGCTCGGACGCGGCGGCATTCGCGAGATCGAGTTCTTCGCGCAGACGCAGCAGCTGATCGCCGGCGGCCGTATGCCGGCGCTCAGGGTCCGCGCGACGCAGGAGGCGCTGGCGGCGCTCACCGAAGCGAAATGGATCGATGCCGAAACGCGCGACAGCCTGACTGACGCCTACTGGTTCCTGCGCGAAGTGGAACACCGCATTCAGATGGTGCGCGATGAGCAGACCCACGTGCTGCCCGACACCGAAACCGAACTGAAGCGCATTGCCTTCATGCTCGGTTTTGAAGATACCAAGGCGTTTTCCGAGAAGCTGGAAAAGGTGCTGCGGCTGGTGGAGCGCCGTTATTCGGCGCTGTTCGAACAGGAGACGAAACTCTCCGGTGAGGCAGGCAATCTGGTCTTCACTGGCCAGAAGGACGATCCAGATACGCTGAAAACCCTTTCAGCACTTGGTTTTCAGCGGCCGGAGGATATTTCCCGCGTCATCCGCACCTGGCACAATGGCCGGTACCGGGCAACGCAATCGGTCGAGGCACGCGAGCGGCTGACGGAGCTGACGCCGGATCTGCTGCGCGCCTTTGGCGAAAGCAAGCGGGCGGATGAGGCGCTGCTGCGCTTTGATAATTTCCTCTCCGGGCTACCGGCGGGCATCCAGCTCTTCTCGCTGCTCGGCAACAATCAGGCGCTGCTGTCGCTGCTGGTGACGATCATGTCGTCGGCCCCGCGCCTTGCCGAAATCATCGCCGCCCGCCCGCATGTTTTTGACGGCATGCTGGACCCGGCGCTGATGAGTGACATCCCGACGCGCGAATATCTTGCCCAGCGCATGGGCAATTTCCTTTCCAACGCCCGCCACTACGAGGATATTCTAGACCGGCTCCGTATTTTCGCCGCCGAGCAGCGCTTTCTCATCGGCGTGCGGCTTTTGACAGGCGCGATTCGTGGCGAGATCGCCGCCCGCGCCTTCACACATCTTGCCGATCTGGTTATTGAAGCGGCCCTGAATGCCGTTCTCTCGGAGATGGAGACGGCACATGGGCCATATCCGGGCGGGCGCGTGGCCGTGATGGGCATGGGCAAGCTCGGCTCCTTCGAGCTGACCGCGGGTTCGGATGTCGACCTCATTCTCCTCTACGATTACGACGATGCCGCCCATGAATCGACCGGCGCAAAACCGCTCGATGTGGTGCGTTACTTCACTCGCGTCACCCAAAGGCTGATTGCCGCACTATCGGCACCCACAGCCGAGGGCGTGCTTTACGAGGTGGACATGCGGCTTCGCCCCTCCGGCAACAAGGGGCCGGTGGCGACGCGCATTTCCGCTTTTGAGAAATACCAGCGCGAGGAAGCCTGGACCTGGGAACATATGGCGCTTTCCCGCGCTCGCCTGATCTGTGGCGAAGCCTCGCTGATGGAAGATGCGCGCGGCATCATCGCCTCGGTACTGTCCCAGAAGCGCGATGTGGCGAAAGTCTCAGCCGATGTGCTGGAAATGCGAAGTCTCATTGAACAGGAAAAGCCGCCGGAAAACATCTGGGATTTCAAGCTCATCAATGGTGGGCTGATCGACCTCGAATTCATCGCCCAATATCTGGCTTTGGTCGGTCCCGCCAAGGGTCTCCAGCCGCACGAACCGGGTCGTAACACGGCAGAGGCATTGCAGGTGCTGGCCGCCCCGGTGATGGAGCAGCAATCCTTCGACGACTGCATGGCGGCGACTGCGCTTTACACCGAGATATCGCAGATCGTGCGGCTGTGCATCGACGGCGCTTTCAATCCGAAGGAAGCGCCTGCCGGTCTTATCGATCTGGTTTGCCGGGCCGGGGATTGCCCGGATATTTCCACGTTGGAGGGCGAGGTGAAGCGGCTGGCGAAGGTTGTCAGGAAGGCGTTTGTGGCAACGGTGAAGAATGGCGGGTGATGGTGGGTATCGCGCGTTCTGCCTTCACTTACTGCAACCCAGCGGGCACAGCCCGATATTCCTCAATGCACCGTGCCACAGCACCCTGCCGCATGCGGGATGATAATCGTTACTACTGTGCCTCTGCCTTCGCAGGAGCGGATTTTCATCGTGCCGCCATGCAGCCTGACGAGCGAGCGCGAGATGGCGAGCCCGAGGCCCGAGCCGCCCTGGCTTTTGGCGTATTGGCTCTGCACCTGCTCGAAGGGCTGGCCAATCTTGTCGAGCGCCTCGGCGGGAATGCCGATGCCGGTATCGGCGATGGTGAGGATCATGGCGGCCTGATGCACATGGGTGCGCAGCGCTACGCGGCCGCCATTACCGGTGAACTTCACGGCATTGGACAGAAGGTTGAGCATGATCTGCTTCATGGCGCGGCGGTCGCCCTGCATCGTCAGCCCGGCGCAGACCTTCTGCTGCACGGTGATGTTCTTCTGTTCCGCCTGGATGGCGGTCAGCCGCAGGGTTTCCTCGATAAGCGGCGCGAGATCGATTGTCTCGCGGTTGATCCGCATATGGCCCGCTTCGATCTTGGACATATCCAGAATGTCGTTGATGACATTTAGGAGGTGCTTGCCGCTGTCGTGGATATCCCGGGCATATTCGGAATATTTCGGCGAGCCAACCGGCCCGAACATCTCGTTTTGCAGGATGTCGGAAAAGCCGAGAATGGCGTTGAGCGGCGTGCGCAGTTCATGGCTCATATTGGCGAGGAATTCGGACTTTGCGAGGTTTGCCGCCTGGGCGCGCTCTTTTTCGGCGAGATAATTGGCGTTGGCGTCCGAAAGCTCCGTCTTCTGCCGCTCCAGCTTATGCTGCGAGGCGGAAAGATCGCCGATGGTGGCCATCAGCCGGCGTTCGGAGTCACGTAGGCGCTCCTGATGGCGCTTCAGAAGCGTAATGTCGGTGCCGACGGAGACGAGGCCGCCGTCACGGGTGCGGCGTTCATTGATCTGTAGCCAGCGATCATCGGCAAGCTGCACTTCCGTCATGCGCGAAAGGCCAGACTGATCGGGGTCCGCAACGCGCCGCTCCACAACCGGGCGTGCCGCAGCCGCCTGCACGGCGCTCTTTTCGGTGCCCGCTACCAGAACGCTGTCCGGCAGGCCGTAAGCCTTCTGGTAATGGGTGTTGCACATGACGAGACGGTCATTCTTGTCCCATAGCACGAAGGCTTCCGAGGTGGATTCGATGGCGTCTGCAAGGCGCTGGTCTGCCTCGGCATAACGTTGCGCAAGGCGGTGCTGCTCAGTCACGTCCATGGCGATGCCGATGACGCGCGGGCCGTTATTGGTGCGGATGACCTGGGCGCGGGCGCGCAGCCAGACATAGTGGCCTTTCGCGTGGCGCATGCGAAAGATCTGGTCGATCTGGCGCAGATCACCGCAGCCGACAGCACGGGCAAGCTCGTAGAGGTTTCCATCTTCGGAATGCATCATGCGCGCCGCATCCGAAAAGGACAGCGGTGCGGCCTTCGGCGGTCTGCCGAGGATTTCGTAGAGCGAGCCGGACCAGAACATGCGCCGCGTGGAAAGATCGAAGTCCCACAGGCCGCAGCGGCCACGTGACAGCGCCGTCTCCACCCGCAGGTTCGATTCAGCGAAGATGTCGTCAGCGTCGCGGGCGCGTTTGACCTGCATGTAATAGGCGTAGAGCACGACGAGAAGGATCGAGGAGATTCCGGCAAACAGCGTCACGTTCATGGCGATTTCGCTGCGCCAGAAAGAACGGATCGGCTCAAGCGAGCGCGCCGCGATGACCATGCCTCCATCGTCGCCGAAGGGGATCATCGTCGCATAATGCGGCTGGTTGTCGATATTCGTTTCGATGGTGCCGGGCGCGCCGGGAAAACGCTGAACAATGGCGATTTCGGGAAGCAAAGCCGGCAGGGAGGTGCCGATATAAAGCGTGGCGCCCTTGCCGGCGCCGGCGAAAATCCGGCCGTTGCTGCCCGACAGAAGCACCATGGTGCCATCAGCAAGGCTGCCCGAAGGCAGCGCTGCGGCAAGGCTCGCCTCCGCGCGGGTGCGCTCTTGCGAGGCAAAGACAATACCGTTGTTGATAAGGGCTGCTTTGGCCGTCAGCGCTGTCAGTGCGGTAGAGTGGCGGGCTGCCTCTTCCATGCGGCTATATTCGGCAACGATGCCCAGCATGCGTGACGCCGCGATGACGACGAGAAATGCAAGAATGAGAATGGGAATGAGGCGCTTCAGCAGGGTCTCGACCTGCGGCATCGGGCGGTCGGAGCCGTTCATCAAACCCATCAGGTCGCTGGAAAGCCTTTCGCCCCAGGCCGCAAGATCAGAAAATTTGGCATACGGCCGCTCATCGCCCGCAGTCGCCCGCCGCACGTTCGTCATTGTCCCGCCTTCAAGATATCCCCACTGATTCGAAGCGCCGCCGCTCGAATATGCATAGTGAATCAAATGCGATTCGCCGTGTCCAGAGGCAAAAGTTAAAAGAATTTTAACCCCTTGAACCGACTCCGTATTTTTTCGGGACAGCGCGTTACGGTCTGCACAGCGGCGGCGGGCATTGGAAAAACCGACACCCGGATGGCCGGTCTGGGACGTTCCGGTGTGTTACGGCCGGTGGTTCTCAAGCCCTGTCGAAAGCTTCGAGAGCAGGTCCAAGTGCGCCGAGAACGCCGTTTCCGGCGGCAGGAAGCCCGGTCAGCACCGCGCTGATGATATCGTCACGGCTTGCGCCATGCGCTTTGGCTTCCAGCACATGAAATTCCACACCGCCTTCAAGCCGCAGTGCGGCGAGAATGCCGATATAGACCAGGCATTGCGTCTTGGCATCCAGCGTGGACGCCGCACCCAGCCCCTGCACGGCCTGAAGCCAGACAGCCTGATGGGCCGGGGCCTCGGTGATGAAACGCTGGAACGAATTGCTGGTGTTGGAAATATCCGTCATCTGAAGTCCCTTTCCGCTTGCGGCCGCGTTCCGGCCTGTCGCTGACGATTGTGTCGCGCAATGCGTTGCGCCGCCTTGACGGAAATCAAGACGGCGCACACGCATTGTCCGGAATAGGGGAGTTGGCGAATGTTCGCCGGGTATTATCCTTTCAGAATACGCCCGACGATATCGCTGACATCCGTCGAAAGACCTTTTGCTTCGGCGATCGTCGAAAGTGCTGCCTTGGCGTGTTCGGCGCGGCTTGCTTCCAGCGACCGCCAGGAGCGCATGGAGGTGAGAATGCGCGCGGCAAGCTGCGGGTTACGCTTGTCGATGGCTATGATCTGCTCGGCGAGGAACCGGTAGGCGGCACCATCGGCGCGGTGGAAACCGGTCGGGTTGGAGAAGGCGAGCGTGCCCACCAGCGACCGTACCCGGTTGGGATTGGAGGCGATGAAGTGTTTCGACGTCATCAGCGCCTTGATACGTTCCAGCGCGCCGTCGCCGGGAATGGCGGCCTGCAGCGAGAACCATTTGTCGAGAACCAGCGCATTGTCGGCAAAGCGGGCTTCGAAGGCGGCAAGCGCCTCTTTTGTCTCCGTGCTGTCGGGGAAACGTTGGGTCAGTACACCAAGCGCATGCGCAAGATCGGTCATGTTGGTGGCGCTGGCATAGGCCTTTGCCGCCCTGTCAGGCGTTCCCTCGGCGAAAGCAAGGAAGCTCAACGCGCCGTTGCGAAGCGAACGCCGTCCGGCGCTGTCGGCATCGGGGCTGTAGGCTTCACCATTTCCGTCACTGTCGGCGAGCCGGCGGAGCGTTTCGAGACCGGCCGTGGCAATGGCCTTGATCGTCGCGTTGCGGGCCTTGTGGATGGCGTCCGGGTCGGTATTGCCGCCCAGTTCGCGAGCGATGTCCGTTTCGCTCGGCAGCGCCAGCGCCTGTGCCCGGAAAGCGGGTTCAAGCGAAGCGTCGCCGACGATTTCGATCAACGTTGCGATGAGGTCGGCGTCCGAGCGTACTTCTTGGCCGTTCTGCACGGCCTTGGTAGCGGCAATCAGCGCCGGCAAAGCGAGATCGGTAAGCGCCTGGAAACGGGCAAACATATCCGTCTCGTGCCGGGCAACCTGCACCAGATCGGCAGCACTCTGTTCGAAATGCAGGTTGATCGGCGCCGAGAAGCTGCGGTTGAGCGACAGCACTGGGCGCGATGAAATGCCGGAGAAGGAGAATGTCTGGTTGCGTTCGGTCAGATGCAGCACGCCGTCGCGGTATTCTCCGCCCGTGACAGCCTGCGGCTCGGCGATCTGGCCATTGTCGAGAATCAGCGCCAGCGACAGCGGAATATGACGCGGTTGCTTCACCGGTTGGCCGGGCGTTGGTGCGACGGTCTGTTCCAGCGTCAGCCTGAAGGTCGCCTTGGCGGCATCGTAGGCGGAAGAAACGGAGACGAGCGGCGTGCCGGCCTCGGTGTACCACAGCGAAAACTGCGACAGGTCGCGGCCGCTGGCATCGGCAAAACTCTTGACGAAATCCTCAACAGTCGCCGCTTCGCCGTCATGACGTTCGAAATAAAGGTCCATGCCTTTCTTGAAGTCGTCTTCGCCAAGGATCGTGGCGATCATGCGGGTGACTTCGGCGCCCTTTTCATAAACGGTCGTCGTGTAGAAGTTGTTGATTTCGCGATAGGTATCGGGGCGTGGTGGATGGGCCAGCGGACCGGAATCCTCTGGAAACTGCTCCGATTTCAGGTGACGCACATCGGCGATGCGCTTGACCGGGCGCGAGCGCATATCGGCGGAAAATTCCTGGTCGCGATAGACCGTCAGGCCTTCTTTCAGGCACAGCTGAAACCAGTCGCGGCAGGTGATGCGGTTGCCGGTCCAGTTGTGGAAATATTCATGCGCGATGATGCGCTCGATATTGGCGTAGTCCGCGTCGGAGGCAGTTTCCGGGTCGGCCAGCACGAATTTGTCGTTGAAGACGTTGAGACCCTTGTTCTCCATCGCGCCCATGTTGAAATCGGACACGGCGACGATCATGAAGATATCGAGGTCGTATTCACGGCCGAAGCGTTCCTCATCCCACTTCATCGAGCGCTTCAGCGCATCCATGGCATAGGCCGCGCGCGGCTCCTTGCCATGCTCGACATAGATCTTCAGCGCCACTTCGCGGCCGGAAAGGGTGGTGAACGTGTCTTCCACCACGCCGAGATCGCCGGCGACAAGCGCAAAGAGATAGCTGGGTTTCGGGTGCGGATCGAACCAGGCTGCAAAGTGGCGGCCTTCATCGTAATTGCCGCCGCCGAGGAAGTTGCCGTTCGACAACAGCAGGGGATTGCCCTCCTTCGCGGCGATGATCGTCACCGTATAGGGTGCCAGAACATCGGGCCGGTCCGGGAAATAGGTGATGCGGCGGAAACCTTCCGCCTCGCACTGGGTGCAATAAACGCCGTTGGTGCGGTAAAGCCCCATCAGCTGCGTATTGACCTGCGGATTGATGTAATTGGTGACACAGATCTCGAAGGGCGTCTCCGCAGGCAGATCGCGGATCGTCAGGCTATCAGGCGTCGCGTCATATTGGCTTGCGGGAATGTCCACCTGATCGAGCAGCAGGCCCGAAAGCGTCAACTCGTCGCCATCGAGAACGAGCGGCGCTGACACATCGACGCCCTCTCGGCGATGAAAGATCAGACGGGCTTCGACCTTGGTATTCTTGGGGTCGAGTTCGAAGGTGAGATCCACCCGCTCCAGAACGAAATCGGTGGGGCGGTAATCTGCCAGGTGAACGATCTGGCCCGTGTCTGTTCGCATGACTGTTCCTGAATAACTTTGTCGTTGTCCTCCGGGCATCATGTCGTCATAAAGCCCGGATGTAAAATAGGTAGAGTATTCGTCACAATCATGTGCGCATCGGGAGGACGTTCTGTCCTGCCATGGAAGGCTTTGCCGGCCCTGCAGACGATTCTGTCGCTGCCGGACCTGCGGACCATGTCAGCAAATGTTGAACGATTGCTGAAATTGTATTTTATTTTCTTCAAATTTTAGCGCGTGTCGCTTTTGGTCTGATTCTCACGTCGCCATCAGGGCTGAAGGCCTGAACAATGGGGGTGAGGAGGCCCCAAGCCGGGGAAAGCAATCCTGCGCCTCACCAGATCAACGGAATTCATGGGTAAATAACATTTTTTGTTGTAAAGCGCTTCGGGAATGCTCTAGCCTTGTGCAAATCCAATTCCCCCGCGTCGTCCTCCCCCGCATGAACAATCTCCCGATGGCGTGTTTGCGCAGCCGATATGAGTAACTGCCGATGAACGCCGAACCGACAAATCCCTTTCGGGGGATAAGCCTGAAGCTGATTTCGGTTGGCTTTTTTCTGGTGATGCAGACTTGTATCAAGGCCTCCGGTCCCGATGTGCCGGCCGGTCAGATCACTTTCTTCCGCTCCGCTTTCGCCATCATCCCCATCGTCGTTTATCTTGCCTGGCTGCATGCGCTAACGAGCGCGCTGCACACCAACAATCTCATCGGCCATTTCAAGCGCGGGTTTCTCGGCATTCTCTCCATGGCCTGCGGGTTTTACGGGCTGACGCTGCTGCCGTTGCCGGAATTCATTGCCATCGGTTATGCCTCACCGCTGCTGGCCGTCGTGTTCGCCGCCTTCATCCTGCGCGAGAAGGTGCGCATCTACCGCTGGAGCGCGGTTTTCGTTGGCATGATGGGCGTGCTGGTTATCCTGTGGCCGAAGATGACCCTGTTGCGTGAAGGCGGTTTTGCCGCGGGCGAGGGGCTGGGCGCGATTGCCGTGCTATGCGGGGCAGCACTTGGCGGTCTCGCAATGATCCAGGTGCGGCAACTGGTGGAAACGGAAAAGACGCCGACCATCGTTCTCTATTTCTCGCTGACGGCTACCTTGCTGTCGCTCGTCAGCGTACCCTTCGGCTGGAGCGCTCTGGATACCAAGCAGGCCGTGCTGTTGATCACCAGCGGCATTTGTGGCGGCGTTGCACAGATCTTCCTGACGGAGAGCTATCGCCACGCGGAGGTCTCCACTATCGCGCCCTTCGAATACAGCTCCATCGTTTTCGGGATAGCGGTCTCCTATATCCTGTTCGGAGACATTCCAACGCTCACCATGCTGATCGGCACGGCAATCGTGATTTTCGCCGGCATCTTCATCATTTTCCGCGAGCACCAGCTGGGCCTGGCGAGACGCGCGGCACGCAAGGCCTCCACGCCGCAGGGGTGACGCACCAAATTTGGCCGAGGTCGCAAACATGCGGCATCGTCGGCGCCAGAGCCGTTGTCGTGTCGGCGCCTAGTCCCGCAAATGCAAAAGGCGCCTTCCCGAAGAAAGACGCCAGCGCGCAATCAAAGATATGGACCGGTTTTACACCGGCCTGAGTGCTCTCAGCGCTCGCGGAAATCCGCAAAGACAGCTGCAGGACGTGTCACGCGAACCTGCTGCATGGCAGCACGTGCGGTCATCTGTTCGTTAGCGGCAGCGCCGAAACGATGGTAACCCTGACTGGAGCGAGGGCCGAGGCCCGCCAGTCGGAGCGTTTCAAAGCCGGAATGTACCGGACGGAAGCGAGTGGTCATTGCCTTGGTTCCTTAAACCGAATTCCTCCCAAGACACAGGCTGGCTTATCGCAGTGCAGCATGGATTCGGCAAGCCGGGTCAGCGCGCCGCTGTTATGCGTAATACGCATGGCTTTTTTCATACTTCGTTTACTCTGACTAAGAATCAGGCAATCAGCCTTCGGAGATTTTTGCCTGAAACGCCAATAAATCCTGCCATGCCAATGACTTACTGGCAGGTGCGTTTAGAAGTTCCTGCGGATGCAGGCTCGCCAGCGCCGGTAAAACCAGGTGCCCGGCTGCGACATCACGCCACTGTCCGCGCAGCGTATGGATCGTTCCGGTGCCGCCGAAAAAGAAACGTGCGGTCAAGTTGCCAAGAAGCAACAGGTGTTTCGGCTCCGCAAGTGCGATCTGGCGCTCGATGAAGGGGCGGCAGATATCCATTTCGGCCTGAGTCGGCGGGCGGTTGCCCGGTGGACGCCAGGGCACGACATTGCCGAGCATGATGCGTGCGCGGTCAAGGCCGATAGCGGCCAGCATACGGTCGAGCAGCAGCCCGGTCTTGCCGGCAAAAAGCTGGCCCTCGCGGTCGTCATCCGCATCCGGCATCGGGCCGATCACCATGACGGCGCAAGCAGGGTCGCCTTCGGTGAATACCGTGTTGCGGGCGCTGTTCTTGAGGTTGCAGCCGCTGAAACCCTCAAGCGCGATTTTCAGTTCGGAAAGCGACCTTGCGCTTTCAGCCGCAAAACGGGCAGCCGCCACGGCCTGTTCGTCCGGCATGGCAACATTCTGCTGAAGTGCCGGAGCAGGCGGCGCGCCTCTCGTCGGCGCGCTGCGACCTGCCGTCTGCCGCTGCGGAGCATCGGCACGACGCTCCGTGCCGCTGTCCATCTGGTGTGCGGGCGCAGAACTTTCCTGACGCGCTGCCGGTCGGGCAGGGCGGGAGGCGGCAAATTCGGCGAAACGGTCAACAGGTCCGTCTTCCAGCAACCAGTCCACGCCCGCATCCGCATGGAAATGCAGAAGCGCGGCGAGTTCGGCCGGGGAGAGGTCGTGAGCGGCGATCATGGGGTGAAATTATCCCATGTTCCCCGCCCGGGGAACCCGTAAATCACGCTGTCCAGCGCTGAATGTCACCGCTTTCGCCGATCATGGCCAAACCATGGGCAATCGAGAGCAACTCGCCGCCGGTTTCGATCCGGTCCGCGTCGAAACGACGGGTGAAAAGCTCGCGCACCGCCGGCACGAAGGAGGTGCCGCCGGTGAGGAACACCTTGTCGATTGCCTCAGGCGCGACTTGCGTCTTCTCCAGAACCTCGTCCAGCGCGCCCTCGATCTTGGCGAGGTCGTCGGCGATCCAGTTGTTGAAATCGCTGCGCTTGACCATTTTGCGACCGGCCTTGCCGAGCGGCGCGAAGTTGAATTCCGCTTCTTCGGCCGAGGACAGCGCCATCTTGGTGGCGGAAATCGACTGATAAAGCGGATAACCCTCGTCATGCTCCACGAGATCGATGAAAAGTTCGAGCTTGTCCGGCTCCAGCGCCGAGCGCACCAGCGATTTCAGATCGGTGAATTCTTTCGAGGTCTTGAAGATAGACAGCTGGTTCCAGCGACCGAAATTCACGTAGTAGCCGGAAGGCACGTCCAGCACCTTGTCGAAGCTCTTGAACTTGCTGCCCTTGCCGATTTCCGGCGAGACCAGATTGTCGATCATGCGGAAGTCGAAATGGTCACCGGCGACACCGACGCCGGAATGGCCGATGGGGGTGGCGGAAAGTTTGCCGGCATGGGTCTCGAAGCGGATCAGCGAATAGTCGGTGGTGCCGCCGCCGAAATCCGCCACCAGCACATTGGCGTCCTTCTTCAGGCTCTGGGCGAAATAATAGGCGGCCGCCACCGGCTCGTAGACATAGTGGATTTCCGGAAAACCGGCACGCGTCAGCGCTTCGTTGTAGCGGGAGAGCGCCAGCGTCTCATCCGGATTGCTGCCGGCGAAACGCACGGGGCGACCGGCGATGACGGTCGAGACGTCGCTTGGCCACTCTGCGCCCGCATAGGTTTTCAGCTTGCGCAGGAACACGTCCATCAAATCCTCGAAGCTCTGGCGCTTGGCGAAGATCAACGTGCCCTGAAAGAGCGGCGAGGCCGCAAATGTCTTGATCGACTGCAGGAAGCGGCAATCGCCCGCATTGTCGATGAATTGCCTGATGGCAGCGTGGCCCGCTTCCACGTGCAGGGCAGCCGCACCAAGGCCCGAATCCTTCATGAAGGAGAGCGCGGTGCGCATGCTGTCATCCGTGCCCGCGCTGCTGGTAAACTGCATGGAGCGGCTTTCGCCGCCGCCGTCGGAAAGAGCCATGACCGTGTTGGTCGTGCCGAAATCGAGGCCCAGTGCCCGCTTTTGCGTCATCGCCATATCCTTGTCGCCGATAGAAATGCTCGCCCGGCCCAAAGGCGGCCCGGCGTGAGAATAAGGGACGCATTTGGCATCCCGATGTCAGAGGAGGGCGGTTGATTGCACAGGCCCGGCAGAATGGCAAGCGCCACTTCTCGGTTTATTAAAACATTAGAATAAAGTAATTTTCCGTTATAAATACAGTTTCGCCATGCAAATTAAATATTTTTTCGCAATCGCAAAGTATAAATAAAGGATATATCCTCAGGGAGCTTTCTTAATTGTAGCTGTCGCGTTGTAACCCGGAAGTCCAGATGTCCCGCAAGCAGGCATGTTCCGCCCACCAAGATGTGCCGCCCGGGCCGGAGGTCCTCATTCGCGGTGACGTGGAAATTTTCCATTCCCAGCTTATGAACCTCATGGCGTCATCGCAGCAGGGTTATGCCCTTTTCGATGGCAGCGACGAGTTGCGCTTTGCCAATGCGGCCTTCCGCGAGGCGCTGGGCATGGCTCCGGACGGTTTTCCGAACTGGATGGAGCTGATGCGCGGCGGGTATCGCAGCTCGACAGGAACGGCGGTCGAAACCACCGATTTCGAACTGTGGTTGCGCTCGGCGCGGACAAGGCGCGGCAAGTTGCCTTACCGCACCATCGAAACCAGCCTGAACGATGGACGCTGGATGCTGACGACGGAAACGACGCTGCCGGGCGGCTGGATGTTGTGTGTCGTGACCGATGTTTCCGAGCTTGGCATCCAGTTGCGCGATCTGCGGCAGGAGCGCGACAGGGCGCTGAAATCGGCGCTGAGCGACGAACTCACGGGCCTCGGCAACCGCCGCTATGCCATGGATATCCTCAACCAGATGCTTGGCCCCAACAAGGCGCAGGCGCTTGCGGTGATCATCATGGATATCGACCACTTCAAGGCGGTGAACGACCGTTTCGGGCATGCCTGCGGCGATCTCGTCCTTAAGGATTTCGCCACCCGGCTTTCCGCCGCCATCGGCCGGGACGATCTGGTGGGGCGGATCGGCGGTGAGGAGTTTCTGCTCGTTCTCAGCGGTTCGCGAATGCTGAGCGCGGAAAGCACCATGCAGAAGCTGCTGGCGACGTTGACCGAGGCATCGCCGCTGAGCGATGTGCCGGATTTCCGTTACAGCTGTTCGGCCGGCATTGCCTTTGCCGATCCCGGCGAGAGCGCGAGCGATGTGCTGCGCCGCGCCGACACGGCACTCTACGAAGCCAAGAATACCGGCAGAAACCGCTTCGTAGTCTACGGAGCGGCCTCTTGACCGCTCCGGCGTCTAACCGGCGTCAGTTCGATTTCGCCGCGCCGCCATCCACCCGCAGCATTGTGCCGGTGATGTAGCTTGCCGGAACCGAGCAGAGGAAAGCCCCGGCGGCGGCGAATTCTTCCACCGTGCCAAGCCTGCCTGCCGGAATGCTCTTGACCGAAGCCTCGCGGATTTCCTCCATGCTTTTACCCAGGCGCTTGGCATTGGCGCCATCCAGCTCGTCGATGCGGTCGGTATGGATGCGGCCGGGCAGAAGAAGGTTGGAGGTGACGCCGAAACCGGCCACTTCGCTCGACAATGTCTTGCTCCAGCCCACCAGCGCCCCACGCAGCGTATTGGAGAGCGCCAGATTGGGGATGGGTTCGAACACGCCGGAGGAGGCAACGGTCAGGATGCGGCCAAAGCCCTGTTCCTTCATCTGCGGCAGCAGCGCATTGGTGAGCGTGATGACGCGCAGCACCATCGACTGGAAGAAGCTCTCCAGCTTCTCTGTCGTGATCTCCTGCGCAAGACCCGGCGTCGGGCCACCGGTGTTGTTGACGAGAATGTCAATGCCGCCGAGCTTGTCGTTCACGGCCTGAACCATGGCCTCGACGAAATTTTCATCGCCAAGATCGCCCCGCACCCAGTCGGCCTTGCCCTTGCCGAGTGCATTGATCGTCTTGCAGTTCGCGTCCAGCTTTTCGCTGCTTCTGCCAACGAGAAGAACATTCACGCCTTCATTCGCCAGCGCTGTGGCGATGCCCAGCCCAAGGCCGCGAGAGGAGGCGAGAACGAGGGCGCGTTTGCCGGAAATGCCGAGATCCATGGGTTTTGTCCTGTCTTGTTTGCAGCAGATCAAAGAATCGAAGCGTGACTACAGGCGAAAACCGTCCACAGTTTTCGCTATCCCGCTCCATCTGTGCTGTTTATAGGAAGGCGGCGCCCGCTTTTGAAGGTTAAATACGCGTCATGACCGAACAATCTCTGCTGAAATTCTCAATTGCCATCACGGTTCTTCTGGCCGCGTTCGGCATTGGTGCAGGCCTGTTTTCCGGCTCTTTCGCGGTGGTGTTCGATGGCGTTTATGCCCTGACGGATGCCTTCATGACGGTGCTGGCGCTGCTGGTGGCGCGGCTGATCGCGGCTTCCGCCGCCCCACGGCACGGTGGCCGGCTGGCAGAGCGTTTCACCATGGGCTTCTGGCATCTGGAGCCGATGGTCCTCGGCCTCAACGGCACGCTTTTGATGGGCGCTGCGATCTATGCCCTGATCAACGCCATCGACAGCCTGATGGACGGCGGCAGATCGATCGAGTTCGATTACGCCATCATCGTCACCTTCGTCAGCTTTGCCGTTTCGCTCATCATGGCATGGTTCGTCAAACGCCAGAACCGCAGACTGAAATCGGCCTTCGTGGCGCTGGACGCCAAAAGCTGGCTGATGAGCGCGCTCCTGAGCGCAGCCCTGTTCCTCGCCTTCGCCGTCGGCTACGGGCTGACGGGAACGGCGCATCAGTGGATCGCGCCCTATATCGACCCCGCCGTTCTGGCGCTGGTCTGCCTCATCATCATTCCCATGCCGCTCGGCAATGTGAAGCAGGCGCTCGCCGACATCCTTCTGGTGACGCCGTTTGAATTCAAGCAGCATGTGGACAGGGTAGCGGCCGAGACCGTCGAAAAATTCGGCTTCGCCTCGCACTATTCCTATGTCGCCCGCGTGGGGCGAGGCCGCCAGATCGAACTCTTCTTCATCGTCCCGAAAAACTGGCCACCCCGGCGTCTCGAAGAATGGGACGCGATCCGCGACGAGATCGGCGATGCACTCGGCGGCGAGGGGACGGATCGGTGGCTGACGATTGTGTTTACGACGGATGAGGAATGGGCGGTTTGAACGGGATGTTTGATCTTAGCTGCTTGCGGTACTCATCCTGATTCGCAAGTAGAGGACTCTCGTAATTTTAGACAAAAAGAAATAGGTGCCCGAAAATCGGCGTTCTGAGCATTTTCCCGGTGCTAGTCGTTTCCAGGTAACGGCCGCGGCCTTTAGAACAGGCGACGGCTGATCGAAATTGAGCGAAAGCTCAAAGATAGCACACGGGAGACACCAAAATGAGCAATCAGATTGAACGTGCAGAAAAGTTTCGAAGCTTGCACATTCCGGGCGATCCCATCGTCCTTTATAACATCTGGGATGCAGGAAGCGCGATGGCCGTTGCCCGCAGCGGTGCGAAGGCCATTGCAACCGGAAGCTGGTCCGTTGCTGCCGCGCAAGGCTATTCGGATGGCGAAGAGATGCCGCTTGATGACGCACTGGCGGTCGTCGCTCGAATAATGAAATGCATCGATCTGCCTCTCACTGTGGATTTTGAAGGCGGTTATTCGAGTGATGCTGCAACGGTCAGGCGCAACGTGGGTCGTCTGCTCACCCTCGGCGTCATCGGATTGAACTTCGAGGATCAGGTGGTGCACGGGACAGGCCTCTATGATGTCGATTATCAGGTGGACCGGCTTCGAGCTATTCGCAGCGCTGCCGAAGACCACCGTGTCCCGGTCTTCATCAATGCGAGAACGGACGTGTTTCTCAAGGCAGATGAGGGCATCGATCATGCGGTCTTGCTGGATGAGGTGCTCGCTCGCGGGGCAGCCTATAAGGCGGCAGGAGCAGATGGTTTTTTCGTGCCCGGGCTAAAAGACAAAAAGCTGATCAAAGAAATATGCGACCGCACGACTTTACCGGTCAATGTTATGATATCGGGCGACCTGAAAGATATCCGAGAGCTGGCAGACCTTGGTGTGGCCCGGATCAGTTTTGGCCCCAAGCCATACATCAAAGTGGCTGGAGACTTGGAAAACAGCGCACGCGTTTTTGCCTGAAAGCAACTCTTGCACTGACCTGATCTCATCATTGCTGAGGTCAAAGTCGGAAGAGCGGCGTTAGCCCGGCTGGATCGGCCTTGGCGGAAAAACACTTTGCAGCTCGAGTTTTCGGCCGGCCGGATGGCTGGGAGTGCGAGCTGCAATGAACGGCGGGAAGCGTCCTGACCGCCCTGGCGACTTAGGCTCGGTGCAATCCTTGGAATTGGCAATCCCGTTGCCACCAAATAATGACAAACCTTGACGCCCACCCACGCAACTCCTATTCTCAATCTTACGTGCACGTAAAAGTAATAAAATACTCATCAGGTTGTCTGACAATTGAGTGGCGTGCGACATGTTTTGCCGCTATGGAAGCTCGACAAAGGCGTCGTGCTTTGCGAAGACAGGCTAGGGCGAATGTGTTGTCGCAGACGGGCTTTTCGGCCAGTGCAGGCAACACGGTGCGAATGCCGGAAGCGGATATAACAACAGCCGGATGGGACCGGCGAGGTGAGAGGACAAGATGACGGAAGCGATGGAACTGCCGGAACGCGAAGCGATGGAATTCGACGTTGTGATCGTCGGTGCGGGTCCTGCGGGCCTTGCCGCCGCGATCCGTCTGAAGCAGGTCGAGCCGGAGCTTTCGGTCGTCGTTCTGGAAAAGGGTGCTGAAGTCGGCGCGCATATTCTCTCAGGTGCCGTGGTTGATCCCATCGGCATCGACCGGCTTCTGCCCGGCTGGCGTGAGGAAGAGGGGCATCCCTTCAAGACCGAGGTCAAGGACGACCAGTTCATGTTCTTAGGCCCTGCCGGCTCCATCCGTCTGCCGAACTTCATGATGCCGCCGCTCATGAACAATCACGGCAATTACATCGTCTCGCTTGGGCTGGTCTGTCGCTGGCTGGCGGAAAAGGCGGAAGCGCTCGGCGTCGAGATCTATCCGGGCTTTGCCGCCACCGAAGTGCTTTATAATGAAGAAGGCGCAGTTATCGGTGTCGCCACCGGCGATATGGGCATCGAGAAGAACGGTGAACCCGGCCCCGCCTTCACGCGCGGCATGGAGCTGCATGGCAAATATGTGCTTGTTGGAGAAGGTGTGCGCGGTTCGCTCGCCAAGCAGCTGATTTCCAGGTTTGACCTTTCGAAAGATCGCGAACCGCAGAAATTCGGCATCGGCATCAAGGAACTCTGGCAGGTCAAGCCGGAACACCACAAACAGGGCCTCGTGCAGCACTCCTTCGGCTGGCCGCTCGGTTTCAAGACCGGCGGCGGCTCGTTCCTCTATCATCTGGAGGACAATCTCGTCGCCGTCGGCTTCGTGGTGCATCTCAATTACAAGAACCCCTATCTTTATCCTTTCGAGGAATTTCAGCGCTTCAAGACGCATCCGGCGATCCGCGATACTTTCGAGGGCGGCAAGCGCATTTCCTATGGCGCGCGCGCGATTACCGAGGGCGGTTATCAGTCGGTGCCGAAGCTGACTTTCCCCGGCGGCGCGCTGATCGGCTGTTCGGCCGGTTTCGTCAATGTGCCGCGCATCAAGGGCAGCCA
The DNA here is from genome assembly GCF_007828365.1 of Rhizobium sp. SJZ105. Taxonomy (NCBI): domain Bacteria; kingdom Pseudomonadati; phylum Pseudomonadota; class Alphaproteobacteria; order Hyphomicrobiales; family Rhizobiaceae; genus Rhizobium; species Rhizobium sp. SJZ105. Next base: position 910,570 of record NZ_VIUP01000001.1, on the reverse strand, counting down.
TAATGCGGTGTTGTCGGGCATGCTGGCGGCGGAAAAGATCGCCGCGGCTATTTCCGCCGGTCGCGCCCATGATGAAGTGGCCGAGATCGAGGCGGAATGGCGCGACGGCGACATCGGCAAGGATCTGAAGCGTGTGCGCAACGTCAAGCCGCTGTGGTCGAAGTTCGGCACGCTTGTTGGCGTCGGCCTTGGCGGTCTCGACATGTGGACCAACCAGCTGTTCGGTTTCTCCGTTTTCGGCACGCTGAAACACGGCAAGACGGATGCGCAGAGCCTTGAGCCGGCCTCCAAACACAAGCCCATCGCCTATCCGAAACCGGACGGTGTTCTGACCTTCGACCGGCTGTCATCGGTGTTCCTGTCCTCCACCAACCATGAGGAAGACCAGCCGGTGCATCTTCAGGTGAAGGATATGGACTTGCAGAAGCGTTCCGAACATGACGTCTATGCCGGTCCCTCGACGCGTTATTGTCCTGCCGGCGTTTATGAGTGGGTGGAGAAGGACGGCGAGGAGGTCTACGTGATCAACGCGCAGAACTGCGTGCACTGTAAGACCTGCGATATCAAGGACCCCAACCAGAACATCAACTGGGTCCCGCCGCAGGGTGGCGAAGGGCCGGTTTACGCCAATATGTGATCGTGGTGCTAGTCTGCCGGCAACCTTCGTCTTGCCCGGACTTGCCCCGGGCATCTGCAACCGATTGATTTCACGATACGTGGTTGGATCCTCGCGACAAGCGAAAGGATGACATCGCCTGCGCGAGGCATCGAAAGTCTCGTCCCCCCTAGTATTTGTGGATTGCCCTTCGATTTCTTACATATAGGATGTTGGGGTGTTGTAGCTTTGCATGGTCCATGGATTGTGGGTCAGGAATGCGGTAACGCCTTGAATGTGCATATGTTGCGTTTGGGCCGTCGCCCGGCGGCAGGAGTGATGGAATGTCCGGCTTTCAGAGGCTGAATATCGTGCGGAATACAAGGATCGTCGCCGGTCTGGCGGCAGGTATGGTAGTTGCCGTTTCGCTCAGTGGCAGCCCGCTGATGGCCGCCAGCTGCCGCGCCGACGCCATGGCCGGCATCGACTGGCGCGAATGCAACAAGCGGCTCCTGATGCTGGGCGGCAGCAACCTCGATTCGGCGATGCTGTACGGCACGGATTTCACCTATACGGATTTGCGCGGCTCCTCGCTGAAGGGCGCCAATCTTGAAAAGGCGAAACTCATCCGGACGGCTCTTGGAGAGGCGAACCTGCAGGGCGCCAACCTGACGAAGGTGGAAGCCTACCGCAGCGACTTTTCCGCCGCCGACGCCACCAGCGCAAAATTCATCAATGCGGAAATGCAGCGGACCAATTTCAACAAGGCCAAGCTGGACGGCGCGGATTTTACCAAGGCTGAACTCGGGCGTGCCGAGTTTGAAGATGCCAGCCTGTCCGGCTCGAAATTTTCGCTGACCAATCTGTCGCGTGCCAGCTTCCAGGGCGCAAAGCTCGGCGGCGCGGTGGATTTTGCCAACGCCTTCCTGCTGTTGACCCGCATAGAGGGGGTCGATCTTTCCGCCGCCACCGGCCTTGAGCAGAAACAGATCGACATCGCCTGCGGCGATGCCAAGACAAAACTGCCGAGCGGCCTGACGACGCCTGCCGCATGGCCATGCCCGGAAGATCCGGAAGACGATTGACCGGGAAGGGCGCGCTTTATCAGGCGCGCACCTCCCACTTCGTGTGACGTGTAGATCAAAAGCCCGAAAGCACGATCTTGCCCTTGGCCGTGTTGCTTTCAATCAAGGCGTGGGCCTTGATGAGGTTTGCGGCGTTGATGGTGCCGAAAACCTCGGTCAACGTCGTCTTGATCTTGCCGGCATCGACCAGTTCCGCAACGTGATTGAGCAGCTTGTGCTGTTCGATCATGTCAGGCGTCTGGAAGACCGCGCGGGCAAACATCATTTCCCAATGGATTGAAACGCATTTGCGCTTGAACGCCATGGCGTCGAAACCGCCGGCCGGATCGTCGATCAGCGCAAAACGGCCCTGCGGCGCAATGGTCGCCACGCTGTCTGCGGCGTGAATGTCGCTATGGGTGGTCGAGAATACGAAGCCCGGTGCACCAAGTCCAAGCGCTTCCACCTGCGGGGCAATCGGCTTGCTGTGATCGACGACATGATGCGCGCCGAGGTCTTTGGCCCATTGCATCGTTTCCGGCCGCGAAGCCGTGGCAATGACGGTAAGATCGGTCAGTGCGCGCAGAAGCTGGATAGCAATCGAGCCGACGCCGCCGGCGCCACCGATCACCAGAACAGCATTTGCCGCACCCGGAACGGGCTCTGTCACCCGTAGCCGGTCGAACAGCGTCTCGTAGGCCGTGATCGCGGTCAGCGGCAGTGCCGCTGCTTCCTCGAAATTCAGCGACTTCGGTTTGGCGCCGACGATGCGCTCATCGACCAGATGGAATTCGCTGTTGGAGCCGGGGCGGTTGATGACACCAGCGTAAAACACCTCGTCGCCGGGCTTGAACAGCGATACCTTGTCGCCGACGGCTTTCACCACGCCCGCCGCATCGAAGCCCAGCACGCGGGCAGCACCGTTTTCCGGCGCCTGGTTGCGGCGAACCTTGGTGTCAACAGGATTGACCGAAACGGCCTTCACCTCCACCAGAATATCATGCCCCGTCGCCTCCGGCTGCGGCAGGTCGAGGTCGATAAGGGCATCCGTTGCGGTGATGGGCTGGCTCGTCTTGTAACCGATGGCGCGCATGAACAGTCTCCTTTGCTTGTTTGCGTGCCTCTTACTTGATACATATGAACATCGATCGCAAGAATGCACATTTTGTGATGATACATACAAAAAGGATACTGTGATGTCGCGACCGCGCGCCAAGCTTACCGGCAATTTTCCGGGCTGCCCGGTGGAGTCTGCCTTGAGTTTTCTCGACGGCAAATGGAAAGGCGTGATCCTCTATCACCTCATCAACGAGGGCACCCTGCGCTTCAATGAGTTGCGCCGCCACATCCCAAGCGTCACCCAGCGCATGCTCACCAAGCAGCTGCGGGAACTGGAAGAGGCGGGCCTGATTTCGCGCACCGTCTTCCCGGTGGTGCCGCCGCGCGTGGACTATGCGCTGACGCCACTTGGCGAAACCATGAAGCCTGTGATCTCGGCGCTGAAAAGCTGGGGCGACGCCCATGTTGTGTGCAAGAACGGTGCGAAATACACCCTTCATCCCGAGCCTGCGGAGAAGGCGGCCTGAAAAATAACGGGTAAAACCAAGCCCTCCGGCACTTCTTTTTCATGGTGCGATGCAACACGGATTTGCCCGGTTTGATGCATAATGCTGCGAATTCGATTCGCAGCAGGGACATCAAATCACATGAGCATCGGTTGGTTGGAGGCCGGATTTCTCGGCCTTTTGCAAGGACTTACGGAATTTCTTCCGGTTTCTTCAAGCGCGCATCTGAGGATAGCCGGGGAGTTTCTGCCCTCCGGTGCGGATCCGGGTGCCGCCTTCACGGCGATTACGCAGATCGGCACGGAAGCGGCGGTGCTGGTCTATTTCTGGTCCGATATCATGCGGATCGCCGCCGCCTGGCTCCGGCAGAACCTTCGCCTCGGACCCTATGACAAGTCCGATGCGCGGCTTGGCTGGCTGATCATCGTCGGCTCGGTGCCGATCGTGCTGCTCGGCCTGTTCTTTAAGGATGCCATCGAGCATTCGCTGCGCAATCTCTATATCACCGCCGTAATGCTGATTGTCTTCGGCATCATTCTCGGCGTCGCCGACAGGATCGGCAAGAAGCGCTACAAGCTGAACCAGCTGATCTGGCGTGATGGCATCCTGTTCGGTTTCGCGCAGGCCATGGCGCTCATCCCCGGCGTCTCGCGCTCGGGCGGCACCATCAGCGCCGGCCTGCTCTTAGGCTACACGCGCGAGGCGGCCGCACGGTATTCCTTCCTGCTCGCCGTTCCCGCCGTCTTCGGTTCCGGTTTCTACCAGCTGTTCAAAAGCATCGGCGAGGAGAACCCTGTAGGCTGGGGCCAGACGGGGCTTGCAACCCTGATCGCCTTCGTCGTCGGTTACGCCGTGATCGTTGTCTTCCTCAAGCTGGTCTCCACCAAGAGCTACATGCCCTTCGTCTGGTACCGGGTGGTCATCGGCGTCATTCTTTTGGGACTTCTCGGAACGGGCGTTATCAGCGCCGGCGGTTGAGGGGTGCTTGCCCTGTCAAAAACTCTGCAAATGAAGAGGCCCGCTCTTTCGAGCGGGCCTTTTGTGTTTCAGAGCAGCGTGCCGCTGAGGATGACCAGCGCCACCGAGAAGTAGATGACGAGGCCGCTGACATCCACCAGCGTGGCGACGAACGGTGCAGATGCGCTGGCTGGATCCAGCCGCAGACGCTGTAGCAGGAATGGCAGCATGGAGCCGGCAAGCGAGCCGAAGGTGACGATGCCGACGAGTGCGGCAAAGACGGTGGCGCCCACCAGCAGCCAGTGGTCGCCATAATCATAAAAGCCTGCCTGCTGCCAGATGGTCAGACGCAGGAAGCCGATGGCGCCGAGAATGCAGCCGAGCGTCAGGCCCGTCGGGATTTCCCGCAGCAGCACCCGCCACCAGTCCGAAAGCTTCAGTTCGCCGAGCGCCAGCGCCCGGATGATGAGCGAGGTGGCCTGCGAACCGGAGTTGCCGCCTGATGACATGATGAGCGGTATGAACAGCGTCAGCACGACGGCTTTTTCCAGCTCGCCTTCAAAATGCTGCATGGCGCTTGCCGTCAGCATTTCACCCAGGAACAGGGCAGCCAGCCAGCCTGCGCGCTTGCGGATCATGTCCGGAAAGCCCATTGCCATATAGGGCTTGCCGAGTGCTTCCATACCACCGAACTTGTGGGCGTCTTCCGTGGTGTCGGCGATCATGGTGTCGATCACGTCGTCGACCGTGACGATGCCGAGGATATGCGAATGATCGTCAACGACGGGAAGCGCCAGAAGGTCGTGCTTGCGGATGAGCCGGGCAACATCCTCCTGCGACATCAAGGGGCTGGCACAGACGATGCCTTCCTTCGATGCAACGGAGAGAATGGAGGCGCCGGCCTCGCCGGTCAGCAGGCGACGCAGCGTCACGACGGTGGACAGCGTTCCGTCCTGCGCCAGAACATAGATGGCATAGACCGTTTCACGCGACCGCTCGACGACGCGGATGTGCGAAAGGGTCTGTTCCACCGTCCAGCTATCCGGTACGCTGACGAATTCCGTGGTCATGATCGAGCCGGCGGTGCGCGGCGGATAACCCATCAGATGTTTGATGGAGAGCGCGGTTGTGCGATCCAGCCGGGAAAACAGCTTTGCGCGCGGCTCTTCGTCCATTTCCGCCATGACGTCGGCAACGCGGTCGTCTGACATCAGGTTGACGAAGCGGGCGGCCTGGTCAAGCGGAATGCCGGCAATGATGGCGGCTGCGTCATGCAGTTCCGGCCGGTCGAGAATGGCGACGGCCTTTGCCTGCGGCATGGCGAGCAGGGCAGCGACTGCCTCATGCGTATCGAGTGTGTTGAGGTGCTCGACGCGTTCTGCAATGGTGGTGGAACCGGCATTTCCGCTGCGGAGAAGACGTGCGGCCTTGCTGGCTCTCTGGGAGAGGGTGTGGAAGTTCATGATTGCTCACCTTTCCGTCGATTCGCCGATTACGACGAACGCGGTGGTGAGCCGACAGGTGCCGGATCAGTTCCCGTTCGCCGCTTTCGGCAAAGGCAATCGACTACTACTGTCGCTAGACATCAAATGATGCTCCGTTAAAATCCGCGCTGTGCCGGGTCACAGCCTGCGCGTAACGCCGTGTTGCGCCCGAAACCAAAAAGAGTCAAGCGAGCCGATCGTGAAATTTCCGTAAGGTTTATTGCAGGTGCCGGAACGGGTGTTCCGGCCGCTGAAAAACCGGCTTTCAACCGGCTTTTGCGCGCCGTTCGACGGTGACGGACACAAGGAAAACGCCAAGCCCGAGAAGCGAAAGAACAGCGCCCACATAACCGGTGGAGGCATATCCATAGCCCATGGCGATGACCATGCCACCAAGCCATGCGCCGAGCGCGTTGGCGATGTTGAAGGCGGAGTGGTTGGAGGCAGCCGCAAGCGTCTGCGCATCCGCTGCCACATCCATCAGCCGCGTCTGCACGGCGGGGCAGGCGGCAAAACCGCAGCCGATCAGAAAGACGCAGAGACACATCATGAACGGGTCATGCGCCGTCATGCCGAACACGGCCATGACCACCACGTTAAAGGCGAGCATGCCGCCGATCGTGCCGTTGAGCGAGATATCGGCCAGCCGCGAGCCGACTACATTGCCGACATTCATGCCGATGCCGAAGAGGGCGAGGACCATGGAGACGGTGGAAACCGGCATCATCGCGACATCGGTGGTGGTCTTGGCGATATAGCTGAAAACCGAGAACATGCCGCCGAAACCGACCGACGCGATGGCGAGCGTCAGCCACACCTGCACGCGGCGGAAAGCCCCGAGTTCACGCCAAACGCTGGCACCTTCCTCTACCCTGTCGCGCGGCTGGAACAGCCACAACAGGGCGACGGTCAACAGCCCGATGCCGCCGACCAGCATGAAGGCCGCGCGCCAGGAAAGCATCTGCCCGAAGAAAGTGGCAAGCGGCGTTCCAAGCAGCGTGGCGATGGTGAGGCCAAGCATGACGCGGCCAACGGCGCGGGCACGTTTGTGGATTGGTGCCATGGAGGCGGCCACCAGCGCTGCAACGCCGAAATAGGCGCCGTGCGGCAGGCCGGTGATGAAGCGCAGCACGGTGAAGCTCAGGAAATCAGGTGCGACTGCGCTTAAGATATTCCCGAGTGCGAAAAGTCCCATGAGGCCGAGAAGCAGGGTGCGCCGCGTCATGCGCGCAGCCAGCACCGCGATGATGGGCGCGCCGATGACGACACCCAGTGCATAGGCCGTGATGACGTAACCTGCCTGGGGCACCGTGACGCCATAGGTCGTTGCGACGTCAGGCAGCAGGCCCATGATGGCGAATTCGCCGGTGCCGATGCCGAAACCGCCGGCGGCAAGCGCCAGTTCGATGAGTGCGACGGCAAACGGCGTCAGTGCCACGGCAGGCCTTGCCGCAACAACGGTTTCACTCTCCGCCTCGAGGCGGGCTTCCGACAAATTCGAATGGCTCATTGCGACCTGAAAAGGGGGAGGACCCCACAGAAAAAAGGGCAAGACCGTATGGGAACGGCCTGCCCTGACTGGAGATGCGCGGTCATGAAAATGACCTTAAGTGATATCTAACATGAAATGATGCATTGCGGTAGAGCGATTCTCGGCAAAAGAGCATCTTCACGCGATGGTGTTTGGAACCCTATATAACCCCAAGCATTTACGCGCGGCTGCCTCACAGGATCAGGTTGGAAATATGAAGCTCATTGCAATTTTCAATCGTGACGGCGGCACCTTCCGCACCACGGATATGGATGCCTACTGCGACCACGCCCGCGAGGTCTTTTCCCGCGCCGGCCACACAATCGACTGCCGCGTGGTCTCCGGCAAGGAAGTCGTAGAGGAGATGGAACGCGCCGCCGATGAGCCTGATATCGAAGGCATCATTGCCGGCGGTGGTGATGGAACGATTTCGGCCGCTGCCGGTATCGCCTGGAAACACGGCATCGCGCTCGGTATCGTACCGGCCGGCACCATGAACCTGTTCGCCCGCTCGCTGAAGCTGCCGCTCGATATCCGCCACGTCCTGGAGACACTGGCGAATGGCGAGATCGCCAATGTCGATATCGCCAGCGCCAACGGCCGTCTTTTCGTCCACCAGTTTTCCGCAGGCCTGCATTCGCGCATGGTGCGCTATCGCAACAACCTCGCCTTCGCCTCCCGCCTTGGCAAGATCAAGGCAAGCGTCCGCGCCGCCATCAGCGTCATTCTCAATCCGCCGGTCTTCGAGGTGGAATATACGGTCAATGGCAAGACGCAGCGCCGCAAGGTGTCTGCAATTTCCGTCTCCAACAATGAATTCGGGCAGAACTCGCTTCTGGTCGCGGATAATGTCTCGGGCGGCCATCTCGGCTTCTATCTCACCGATCCCCTGCGCCCCTCGGGCGTCGCAAGGCTCGCTTTCGACATCCTGCGCGGCAAGCTGAAGGAAAACGCTGCTGTAACGGCCACGACCGTCACGGGTGTGGAACTTCATTTCCCCAAGAAGCGCCATGACGTGCGCTGCGTCATCGATGGCGAATTGCTGCCGATGGAGCGCGACGTGGCACTTGAAGTCCATGCCGGCGAATTGAAGGTGCTGGTGGGGCGAGGGGTCTTGGCGTAGCGCACCACCTCCATAACGGTGCAATCGAACCTGCTTCAAGATAGCCGCTCGTTTCTTCTCCCCGGCGGGGAGTAGAAACAAGCGGCAAGGCCGACTCATCGTCTCGATCCCCCAAAAAACGCCAGTCTTGCCAAATCGAAGCCGCCCGGCCATGTTCGGTCGGGTGCGGCTCCGGAAGGCGCCGTCGTCTTTGCGGGAGTGCGATCTGTCATGAATGAAGTCTCCAAGCCGGTGTCCAACCTTGCCGCCATCGATGCCGCCCATCACCTTCACCCCTTTTCCGATATGGGTAAGCTGAACGCGAGCGGCACCCGCATCATCGAGCGTGCAGAAGGCGTCTTCATCTATGACAGCACCGGCAAGAAGTATCTCGACGCCTTTGCCGGACTATGGTGCGTCAATATCGGTTACGGACGCCGCGAGATCGCCGATGTCGTGCAGCGCCAGATGAACGAACTGCCCTATTACAACGCCTTTTTCGGCACTACGACACCATCAGCCACACTTCTGGCTCAGAAGATCGCTTCCCGTGCCGGGCCGAAGATGAACCATGTGTTCTTCACCAATTCCGGTTCGGAAGCCACCGACACCTGGTTCCGTATGGCGCGTGTCTACTGGAAGGCGCTCGGCCATCCGACGAAGACCAAGGTGATCGCTCGCCGCAACGGCTATCACGGCTCTACGGTCGCTGGCGCTTCGCTCGGCGGCATGAAGTGGATGCACGAGCAGGGCAATCTGCCGATCGAGGGTATCGCCCATATCGGCCAACCCTATTGGTATGCGGAAGGCGGCGATCTCTCACCCGCGGAATTCGGCCTGAAGGTGGCCCGCGAACTGGAAGCGAAGATAGATGAGCTCGGTGAAGAGAATGTCGCGGCTTTCGTGGCGGAACCCATTCAGGGCGCCGGTGGGGTCATTGTGCCACCGGAAACCTACTGGCCGGAAATCGCCCGCATCTGCAAGGCGCGCAACATTCTGCTGGTGTCCGACGAGGTGATCTGCGGTTTCGGCCGCCTCGGTTCCTGGTTCGGCTACCAGCATTTCGGCGTGGAGCCGGACCTCGCGCCCGTCGCCAAGGGCCTGTCATCCGGTTATCTGCCGATTGGCGGTGTCCTCGTTTCCGACCGCGTGGCGGATGTGATGTTGTCCGAGGTCGGTGATTTCAACCATGGCTTCACCTATTCCGGCCACCCCGTCTGCGCCGCGGCTGCTCTGGAAAATATTCGTATCATCGAGGATGAGGGGCTGGTGGAACGGGTGCGGGATGATATCGGCCCTTATTTTTCGCAAGGCTGGAAAAGCCTCACCGACCACGAGTTGGTGGGTGAGGCAGTGAATGTCGGCCTCATGGGTGGCCTGCAGCTTGCGGCCGACAAGGCGACCCGCAGGCGTTTTGCCAAGCCGGATGACATCGGCACCGCCGTGCGCAACCATTGCCTGGCAAACGGCCTCGTCATGCGTGCCACCGGCGACCGCATGCTGGCCTCACCGGCGCTGACGATCAGCCGCTCGGAGGTGGACCAGATCATCGAGACTCTGCGCAAGGGGCTCGATCACCTGCGCGATACACCAGAGCATTTCCAATAAAAGCGCGTAGTTGTTTTACGTGCGGGAAATGCGACAAAAAACTCTAAGGGAGAAATGAAATGGCAGGACAGGAACATCACTATGCCGTTCAGGTGAAGTGGACCGGCAATCGCGGCAAGGGTACCTCGGGCTACCGTGACTATGAACGCGACTACACGATTTCCACGTCCGGAAAAGCGGATATCGCCGGCTCTTCAGATCCCGCCTTTCGCGGCGATGCCTCCCGCTGGAACCCGGAAGACCTGCTGGTTGCCTCGCTCTCGGCCTGCCACAAGCTATGGTACCTGCATTTCTGCTCCGTCAACGGCATCATCGTTGAAGACTATGTCGACAATGCCGACGGCACGCTGGTTATGGAAAAGGATGGAGCGGGGCAATTCAGCGAGGTGGTGTTGAAACCGGTCATCACCATCTCGAAGGGTGATCTTGCGCGGGCTGATGAGCTGCACCACGATGCCCACGACAAATGCTTCATCGCCCGGTCGGTGAATTTTCCCGTGCGTGTGGAGGGGACGGTGAAGGTGGTTTGAGACGGATGTAGGTGCGTCCCCAGCGCGCGTAGCGGATTATTTTGCTCGGCCCAAATTCAACGTCACCCTCGGGCTTGACCCGAGGATCCATAGTCGATCGCTGGTGGATCCTCGGGTCAAGCCCGAGGGTGACGACGGAGAGGTTTCCAGCCTTTGCAGCGCCTCAAGGTGTCTGAGCAACATCACCACCTTGAGGACATGGATGCGCAAATTTACTGGAACGCCGTCTCGTAGAAGCTTCTGAGCTTGCGCGAATGCAGCGTTTCCGTTGGCATGGCGGCGAGTTTCTGCACGGCGCGGATGCCGATCTGCAGATGCTGGGCAACCTGCGTGCGGTAGAACTCCGTCGCCATGCCCGGCAGCTTCAATTCGCCGTGCAGCGGCTTGTCGGAGACGCAGAGGAGGGTGCCGTAGGGCACGCGGAACCGGAAGCCGTTGGCCGCGATGGTGGCCGATTCCATGTCGAGTGCGATGGCGCGCGATTGCGACAGGCGCTTGACCGGGCCCGCTTGGTCGCGAAGCTCCCAGTTGCGGTTGTCGATCGTGGCGACGGTGCCGGTGCGCATGATGCGCTTCAGCTCGAAGCCCTCGTAACCGGTGACTTCCGCAACCGCACCTTCCAGCGCCAGCTGCACTTCCGCCAGAGCCGGGATCGGCACCCAGACCGGCAGGTCGTCGTCCAGAACGTGGTCCTCACGCACATAGGCGTGTGCCAGCACATAATCGCCAAGGCGCTGGCTGTTGCGCAGGCCGGCGCAATGGCCAACCATCAGCCAGGCATGCGGGCGCAGCACGGCGATATGGTCGGTGATCGTCTTGGCGTTGGAAGGGCCGACACCGATATTGACCAGCGTAATGCCGGCATGGCCCTTTTTCTTCAAGTGATAGGCTGGCATCTGCGGCAGGCGGCCAAGCACCGCATCCGTATCCGGCCTGTCGGAACCGGCGGGGGTGATGATGTTGCCCGGCTCCACGAAGGCCGTGTAGCCTTCGCCACCATTCTTCATCAACTGCCGCGCCCATGCGGCGAATTCGTCGATATAGAACTGGTAGTTGGTGAACAGCACGAAGTTCTGGAAATGGCTGGCGCTCGTTGCCGTATAATGGCTGAGGCGGGCCAGCGAATAATCGATACGCTGTGCGGTGAACGGCGCAAGCGGCGCGGGTTCGCCGGGCACCTGATCATATTCGCCATTGGCGATGAGATCGTCGGTGTTGTTGAGATCGGGGGTGTCGAAAAGATCGCGCAACGGCACGTCGGACAGCGAGGATGCCGCCGCCGCCTCGACATAAGCGCCTTCGCCAAAGGCGAAATGCAGCGGAATGGGCGTGGCCGATTCGGCAACCGTCACCGGAACGCCGTGGTTCTTGATCAGAAGCCCCAGCTGCTCTTTCAGGTAGTGGCGGAAAAGCTCCGGCCTGGTGATCGTCGTCGTGTATACGCCGGGGGAGGTGACATGGCCATAGGAAAGGCGCGAATCGACATGACCGAAAGTGGATGTCTCGAGGCTGACCTGCGGATAACAGGCGCGGTAGCGGCCGGTAATCGGCGCACCCTTGGCAAGTTCGGTGAAGGAGTTGATGAGGAACGCCGTATTGCGTTCGTAAAGCGCGGTCAAAGCCTCGACAGCTTCTTTCGGGTCCGTGAACGTCTGCGGCGCGAAAGGCTCGGGGCTGATGAAGGAGAAGGGCGGAATCGTTCGTTTTGCTATTGTCATGGCCCATTATAGGAGGCCTATTTCGACAGGCAAGCGACAGAAATACGAAGAAACTGAAAAGAAACGGAAAAATGGCTGCGGCAAAGGGCGGGCGGTGAAATCTCAGCCGAGCGCGCCGCGTTGCAGGCTCATCAGCAGCACGAAACCGGCGCCCTTTGATGCCGGGCGGGGATCTGCCTTGTAAACTGCAAGCCCCGCCACCGGGCCTAGAAAGATCGATGCCATCAGCACCAGTCTCAGTGCGGAAAACAGGCCGTTGGAAAAGCTCGTCGTCATCGGCCGGTCCTCACAGCACGACGGGGCAATTGGCGGCCGGTGCCGGGCTGTGCTGGCAGGCAAGCGCCGCACCCGCATTCACCCGCTGAAAGCTGCGGTTGGGATTAACGACGAGCGAGGCGAAGGACATGGCGAAGATCGCCATGAGAAACGCGAAGATTGCCAGCCGGCTGATCAACTTTGTCATGTCCATTCCCCTTTATTGGAGTTCATGGACAGAGTTTTGCCACACTCGGACTGAACGCACCCTGAGACCCCGGTTCATATGGTGTTCAGGGAGATTAACGGGATACTTCCAGTGTGAATTAGGGCGGTGGCTGGCTTCAGCGGCCTCAAATTGCCTGCTTTTGCATCACGCCGGAGAGGCTACCGCACGGGCTGTAAGTTCGTTGACGAGGCCATCGAATGCTTGGGGATTGGCGATGTCGACGATCGGGACGTGATGGTGTCGCGCGGATGCCAGCATTTCGGTATTTTCGCGCAAGGACCGCTCAATGAAGGCGTCCATGATCCGGCGCTGGCCCGCCGTCGCATCTTTATATCCCGCATGCGCGCGCATTCTGTCGGAGAGAAAGTCATTCTGTGCGTGAAGAAAGACCCCGGCAACCGTTCTGCCCAGCAGGGGCGCTATAAATTCCGGCCGCAAGGCCGCGCCCTCGAAGACGACGATATTGCCGGTGCCTGTCTTGCTTTCGATCAGCCTGCGCACAAGCGGCCAGATATTCTGGTGATGCACCTTCAGAAACCAATGGATCGTTTCTGCCGACAGCTGCCTGTAATATTCCTCCACAGGCGCGGGTATGCCCGGCCATGGCCTCCCGGGGTGGCGTGCCAGGCTGTCGGTTGAAATTGCCTCGCAGTGGAGCTTTTCGCTTAACAGGCCGGCTAGGGTGCTTTTGCCGACATGGGACGTACCCGAAATCAGGATTATGGAAACGGCGGTAGGCATGCGTCGCTCTTAAGAGTGTTCGTTCGGGTCGCGACGATACATCAACGGATATATGCGTTACACACGACGTCCGTCTGCGACGACGGACAGGCTGTTACAAGCCTGTCCGCCGCATCTTATCTCACAACCGCGTCCAGGTCTGGGATTTGCACAGGATTTTCAGCACGCAGCCCTTCATACTCAGCGAATTGCCGGAAACGGTGCCGGAGCCGCTATAGGTCTTGTCATTGGCGGGATCGGTAATATCGCCCGAATAGCTGTTTCCCTTGCCGGAAAGCTTGCCGATCTGTTTTCCCGCATGTTTGCCTGTCTTCAGCGTCACGCAGAAAGCTGCGCCGCAGGGGCCGATTACGGCTGTCTCGCCGCTCGCCGTCTTCCAGTTGCCTTCAATAGGCTCAGCAGCAAAAGCAAGGTTGCTGCCGATCAGCAGGCCTGCGGCAATCATCATCACACGCTTCATAAAAACTCCTCCGTCCATGTCGCGCTTTCTTTGCCCGTTTCGTCCTCCGCACGGGCATGCGGATAGTATTTGACGTTCACGTAAAAGGAAACAGAAAATTCCAGCTGCGAGACGGCATTTGCGTCGGTCAGGAGAGTGGGAGAGGGGCAATTCGAAAAACCGTTGTTTGGATCGTGGTGAATGAAGGGTTGAAATCCAATTCTAAAGTTTTCGTAAAATTCGCTCGAAAGTCCTTAATTTCCGCACCTCGTGATATTTAACAAAAACCCAATTTTACCAATCGTTTGCAGTTTGTTTGCGGCCCATTAATCATGCCTTTTAAGCGCCCGTTGAAAGCCTCATGACATATTGGGGTCATCAAAAGCGCAGGGAAAACCTGCCGGCCGGAAGAACAAAAAAGCCGCAAAAGACGGCAGTTCCAAAGGTTAGCCTCGACAAGAAGGCAATTGATGAAACAGGCGAGAAGACAGGGATTAAAACGATGGCACGCTTTGAAATTCGCGATATCGAAATGGCAGTTGCCGGTGGCGAAACCCGCGCCGACACCCTTTGCAATCTCGGCCTGGTCTATGCGACCGGCCGGGGATGCAAGGTGGATCTGGTCGCGGCCCACAAATGGCTCAACATCGCCGCGATCCGCGGATCGGAAAGAGCCGCTTCGCTGCGAGCAGATCTTGCTCGCAACATGACCAAGGCGGAACTGGCCGAAGCGCTGCGTGCCGCACGCGACTGGATGACGATGCACTGACGCACCTTATCCGCGACAGAATTTCCGGTCCGGTTCCCTCCAGTCCCGATGACCGGTACAAACGAAAGTAAACCCGAAGGGGAATGCGGCGAGGGCTTTGAAAAGGAGCTTTTGCGCTGACACATCAAACCGCGACCGGCAGGAACAAGGCCGGCGCGGTTTTCTTATGTCTGGCGATGTCGGTTGATGGAAAACGATTCGCGAACAGTGGTTTGTCAGAGGATGTTGAATCGATGCACGCAATGGTCGATTGCACCATATGCCGCCTGGCTCGCCACCCTCATCCCTTTGCCTGCCACGGGGATCCAGTCGGCACACGTCCGTGTGGCGAGAGATTCCTCTCAGCCCAAGGACTTGGGCTGGCTCGATTCCTCGTGACAAGAAAAGGAATGAGGAGAAGGCAAGCGAAACCTCAACCCAGCGCCTTGATAACCTTCGGCAATGCCTGTTCAAAAAGATCAAGCTTGTCATCAGGTCCCACACTCACACGAATGCAGCGGTTGAGCGGCGCCACGCCCGGCATGCGGATGAACACGCCATGTTCCATCAAGCCGTCGACGATGGCGCGGGCGTAAGTGCCGTCGCGCTGGCAATCGATGGTGACGAAATTGGTTGCCGACGGCAGGGGCGAGAGGCCGTTACTGCGGGCAATCGCGGAAATGCGATCTCGAGCCACCGCAATTTTTCCAACGACGTCATGCAGATAGGCCTGATCCTTCAGCGCCGCCAATGCGCCGGCGACCGAAACGCGTGCCATGCCGAAATGATTGCGGATCTTGTCGAAGGCTTCGACATTGCCGAGCGTGCCGATGGCATACCCCACGCGGGCGCCGGCAAGCCCATAGGCTTTCGAGAAAGTCCGCATGCGCAGGATGTTCGGCTGGCCGATAAGGGCATCGATGCTTGGCACGGCGCTGGCAGGTGCGGTCTCGCAATAGGCCTCGTCCAGAATGAGCAGGCAGGTTTCCGGCAGCGCACGGGCAAAGGCCACTACCTCGCTTGCCTCCCACCAGCTTCCCATCGGATTGTCGGGATTGGCGAAATAGACCAGCGGTGCATTTTCCCGGATGACGAGATCGAGAAGCCCGTCGAGGTTCTCGTGATCGTCGACATATGGCGTGGTCACGAGTTTTCCGCCAAAGCCGTTCACATGGTAATTGAAGGTAGGATAACCGCCGAGCGAGGTGACCACCGGCGTTCCCGGCTCAACGATTAGCCTGGCGATCTCACCCAGCAAACCATCGACACCGCCGCCAATGGCGATATTGCCACGCGAAACGCCGTGGTGGATGGCGAGTGCTTCCTTCAGTTCGAAATTTTCCGGATCGCTGTACATCCAGGTCTCGGCCGCCGCATCCCGCATGGCCATAAGCACGGATGGAGCAGGACCGAACCCGCTTTCATTGGCGCCTATCCGCGCTTCCACCTTCAGGCCGCGGCCCCGCTCGATGGCTTCCGGGCCGACGAATGGAACGGTTGAAGGAAGAGAGACGGCAAGCGGCGTAAGACGTGAGAAAGCGGACATTGGCTGAGATTTCCAGTACCTGTTTGAAAACCCGGCACACAATAGGTGCAAAAAAACCGGACGCAAGTCGCGCCCGGTTGCCGGATGGCTGTTTTGGAGCAGTTTTTTCAACCGTCGCGCCGTGAGAGAAAAACTCGGCCGCGAATCGGCCGATGCGGCTCAGACGCTGGTCTCGAAACTCAGCCTGCGCACATGGTGCAGGAATTCCGCGTCGATCAACATGTTGAATCCGATGGTGACCTTTTCCTCTTCCCTGCGGATCAGGTTGCAGCCGATCTCATCGCGAATGCCGAGAATTTCCAGATAGAAGTTAGTGGGCATCTCCAGATGCGGGCTGACCTCGATCTCTGCGCCGTAAAGCGAGATGCTGCGCACCAGGCAGCGCATGGTATCCTTGGCGCTGAGGTGATGCCCGATGAAGGTGATCTTTCCGGGCCGGTCGATCTGAAACTTCTCGTATTGTTCGTCCTGCGGGACGCTTTGACGGTGATCAATATGTAAAGCCATGACAACCTCCCGGATTGCCTTTTCCTGATGCCGATTTTAACGCGGCTTCCTTGCCAGTGCGTGAAGGAAATCCGCGCAATTGTCTGTTCTGCGTCTCGACATGGGCCAGACCGCCTGTCGGAAGCCGATGTTTCCCTTGAGGAAATGCATCCGGCTCCTTCCGGTTGCAAGGGTGTCGCAGTCTGGGGTGATAATGTGTCATACTTGCACCGGGCTGGTGGCGCTGTACGGTTGACGCGGGCCGTACTTGGCGTTACGCCTGATCCCGGAATATGGCTTCGCAGTGTGCGGCAAATCTGCCCATTGGCGATTGTTCTGGGAGTGGAATGTGGCGGGAAGGCTGGTAATCGTCGGGGCGGGGCAGGCCGCTTTCGCGCTGGCTGCAAAGCTCAGGGCGCTGAAGGATGAGCGCCCCATCACCATCATCGGCTCGGAGGATGCCTATCCTTATCAACGGCCGCCACTGTCGAAAAAATACCTTTTAGGCGAGATGAGCTTCGACCGGCTGATGTTTCGCCCTGAGGAGTGGTACGCGGAAAACAATGTCGATATCCGGCTCACCACCTTCGTGGAGGAGATAGACCGCGCTGCCAAATCCGTTCGCATGCAGGATGGCAGCACGCTTTCCTACGACAAGCTGGTACTGGCGACCGGTGCTGCACCACGCGAGCTGCCCGCCAGCATCGGCGGCGATCTCGAAGGGGTTCTGACCGTCCGCGACAAGCGCGATGCTGACCGGCTGTTTGAGGAAATGAAACCCGGCCGCAGGCTGCTGGTTATCGGCGGTGGTTATATCGGTCTGGAAGCGGCAGCCGTCGCCCGCAAGCTCGGTCTCGAGGTCACGCTGATCGAAATGGCCGACCGCATTCTCCAGCGCGTGGCGGCAAAGGAAACCGCCGATATCATGCGCGGCATCCATCAGGAGCACGGCGTCTCCATCCGCGAAAAGACCGGCCTCGTGCGGCTCGTCGGCATGGATGGCCGGGTGGCCGCTGCCGAGCTTTCCGATGGTTCGGTGCTTGACGTGGATTTTGTCATTGTCGGCATTGGCGTAACCCCGAACGATCGCCTTGCCCGCGAATCGGGCCTCGATGTCGGCAATGGCATCGTGGTGGATGAACACACCCGCAGCTCGGACAAGGATATCCACGCGGTGGGCGATTGCGCGTTGCTGCCGTGGCGGGGCCAGCTTGTGCGTCTCGAATCAGTCCAGAACGCGGTTGATCAGGCCGAGGCCGCCGCTCATGTACTGGCAGGCGCTGAAGTCGCCTATGATGCCAAACCCTGGTTCTGGTCGGATCAATACGAGGTAAAGCTGCAGATCGCCGGCTTCAACCTCGGTTACGACGAAACTGTGCTGCGGCCCGGCGCGCGCGAAGGCAGCTGGTCGGTCTGGTATTTCCGCGACGGGCGATTCGTGGCGGTTGATGCCGTCAACGATGCCAAGGCTTATGTTTCCGGCAAAAAACTGCTCGATACCGGCGCTGAGCCGGATCGCGCCATCCTGGCGGACCCGTCCGCCGATCTGAAATTACTGCTTTCCTGAGGACATCATGCCCGCTCCCGAAAATCGTTTCAAAACAGCCATTCACGCCGGCAGGCCGCAAATCGGCCTCTGGCTCGATATGGGTGAGGCCATCACGGCAGAAATTGCCGGAACAGCGGGTTTCGACTGGCTGGTCATCGATGGTGAGCACGGCCCGAACGATCTTCGCAGCATCATCGACCAATTGCGCGCTCTCGCCACATCGCCCGCCGAACCGGTGGTGCGTGTGCCCGTTGGCGAAAGCTGGATGATCAAGCAGCTGCTGGACGCAGGCGCCCGCACGCTTCTGGTGCCCATGGTCGATTCGGCGGCGCAGGCTGAAGATTTGGTCAGCGCGATGCACTATCCGCCGCGCGGCATTCGCGGCATGGGGGCAGCGGTTGCCCGCGCCTCAGCCTTCAACACCATAACCGATTATGCCGACAGTGCGTCCGACAGCGTGTGCCTGCTGGTGCAGGCCGAAACGCGCGCCGCGATCAATGATCTCGACAATATTCTTGCGGTGGAAGGTGTGGACGGCATCTTCATCGGCCCGGCCGATCTTGCTGCGGATATGGGCTATCTCGGCAGGCTCGACGAGCCGGAAGTGCAGGCCGTAATCGAGGCAGCGATCGTCAAGATCGTCGAGGCCGGCAAAGCTGCCGGCATTCTCACCTTCAACGAGACCTTCAATCGCCGTTATCTGGAACTCGGTGCATCTTTCGTGGCTGTTGGCGCCGATGTCACGGAGTTTTCCAATACACTGCGAGCGCTTTCCAGCCGCTACAAGGGCGGCGCAGCGCCTGCGCCATCCAAATCGGGATATTGAGTCTTAGTCATCGTTGCTGGCGTTCAGCTTTTCCGGCGGAATGCCTTCTTCGCCGGAAGCGAGATAACCGTTATTGATGAGTGCGGCGCGGACGATGCGCTGGATAGCCTCATCCCTGTCAATGCCGTGATCTCTCGCGAAATCCGACAATGCTTCTTCAAGATCGCTGCTAAACATCATTTCCGCCCCCGGTCGTCAATTCTCTGAAATAAATGCGAACAGGCAAGGCGGAACGAATCCCGCCTTGCCTGAATTCTAGCCTCTAGTGCGGCAATCAACGCCAGCGATAAAGGCTGCTGTTCGAAGAACTCTGCTGAGTACCAGCGCCGACCGCATAACCGATCGCAAAGCCGAGCGCGCCGACGATCGTCAGCAGCGAGGTTGCAGTGCCGGGGTTTTCCTTGACTGCTTCCACAACGTTCTGGCCCTGTGCGCGCACATTGCTTGCCGCCTTGCGAACGCGGCCACGAGCCTCATCCAGAAATTCGGATGCATCTTCACCAACGCCTTCCGCACGAGCGGAAACGGACTTGGAGAGAGACGAAATCTGCGAACGCAACTCCGCAATCTGGTTTTCGATCGTATCTTCGACAACATTCAGTTTGGTCTGAGCCATTAGAACACCTCTTTTTGTTACCGAAGCCAGAACGTGCCGGAAGAGAAGAAGTTCCCCAATGGCCCGCAAAGTTTCGCTGGCGGGCGTTCGGCCAACAGGTTTTTCGGCTTCTTGGCGAAAAACCCTTGCATTCATTTTTTTAAAGCAATAATCAGGCCGCACCGGAGAGGTGGCCGAGTGGTCGAAGGCGCTCCCCTGCTAAGGGAGTATACGTCAAAAGCGTATCGTGGGTTCGAATCCCATCCTCTCCGCCATTTCGGCACGAAGCCTGAAATTATAAATCTCCCTAAACAGCTACTTCTTCCCAGCAGGCACCCAAAGCATGCGTTTCCGCATGCCAGTTCGTTCTTCAGCGCGTTTCGCGAAACTCCGGCCCCCTGCGATAAACCGCAGGATAGTGGAGAGAGCTAATGCGCCGACGCGATTCTGCCCCTCGTTTCTTGCAGGCAGTTACAAAGCACTCTGTACCCAAGTGACACACACTCGTATTCCGCGCCGTTTTCGCGACTCGTCCCGTAACGCTTGCTGACGCAATCGGCCAAAGAATTGAAGTGCCGGAGCCTGCGAGCCGAATCGTTGATCGGGGAATCGGTGGCGAACCGCTCGGGTTTCACTGTTGTTTCTATGTGCGCACCGGGGAGCCATACTAAGTGTGGGGCCGGAACGGGGCAAAAGTTTCCGTCGCCCTTCCCCTGCGGGGCAAGGGATCTCTGAAAAGGCCTATAGTTTAGAAAGACCTTGTTAACCGCGCTAACTAACGGATTTTCAAGTCATTTCTTAACGCATGGTAAAGCCACCTATGGGCCGTGTGCCCACTGTGTGCTGTTTCCGCAACAAACCGAAATGAAGCATGTACGTAA
Organism: Rhizobium sp. SJZ105; assembly: GCF_007828365.1. Classification (NCBI taxonomy): domain Bacteria; kingdom Pseudomonadati; phylum Pseudomonadota; class Alphaproteobacteria; order Hyphomicrobiales; family Rhizobiaceae; genus Rhizobium; species Rhizobium sp. SJZ105. The sequence continues at coordinate 890,121 of NZ_VIUP01000001.1, read as the reverse complement.
ATGCGCTTTATCGGATGTTGGCGATTGCAAGCGGCGAAACCTTTTGTATTTTCACGACCAGAAGCGAGGCGGTGGATCGTTTGGCTTCTAAGAACACGGGAATGGGGCAGGGAATGCTGTCCTTCGGCAAAAGTACCCAGACCCACTTAAAAACTTTGACTGGAGGTCAATCATGAACATCAAGAGCCTTCTCATCGGCTCCGCTGCGGCTCTCGCAGCAGTATCCGGCGCTCACGCTGCCGACGCTATCGTCGCTGCTGAGCCTGAGCCCCTGGAATACGTTCGCGTTTGCGACGCTTTCGGCACCGGCTTCTTCTACATCCCCGGCACCGAAACCTGCCTGAAGTTCGATGGTTACATCCGTTTCCAGACCGACTTCGGCCGTAACCTGTCCGGTTCGTCTGACTGGAACTCGTTCACCCGCGCTCAGTTCAACATCGACACCCGCACCGACACCGAACTCGGCGCTCTGCGTGGTTACATCGGTCTTCGTGGCCAGGCTAACAACGACTCCGCACGTGGCGTTGTTGTCGACCAGGCTTTCATCGAACTCGGCGGCCTGAAGGTCGGTTACTACTACAACTGGTGGGATGATGGTCTCTCCGGCGAAGTCGATAGCCTTTCTTCGAACGCTACGCGTCTGAACGCTATCCGTTACACCTACGACGCTGGCTCGTTCTACGTAGGCGTTGCAGTTGAAGAGCTGGATGCTGCTCGCGGCGGTTCCAACATCTCTGCAGCTCTGACCAAGGGCGGTTCGTTCGAATCTGCGAACAACGTTGGCGTAAGCGGCATCATCGGTGCTAACTTCGGCGCCGTTAAGGCTAACCTGCTCGGCGGCTACGACACCGACCAGGAAAATGGTGCAATCCGTGCAATCGTTACGGCTGACATCGGTCCGGGCACCTTCGGTATCTCTGGTATTTGGGCTTCTGGCGCAAACAACTACTACGAAGAGTCCGAGTGGACTGTTGCTGCTGAATACGCAATCAAGGCAACTGACAAGCTGACCATCACCCCCGGCGCTCAGTACTTCAGCAAGATCGACATCGGCGCTGACAACGACTTCGTTGGCGATCGCGATGCATGGCGCGCTGGTGTAGCTGTTGGCTACAAGATCACCCAGGGCCTCTCCACGCTCGTTTCGGTTAACTACCAGGACGTAGACGGCACCGAAGGTGTAAACGGCGGCGGCGACAGCTGGGTTGGTTTCGTTCGCCTTCAGCGCACGTTCTAATCTGATCTGACATCGTCAGTGATGGAAAGCCCGGCTCAAGAGCCGGGCTTTTTCGTTTGATGCACATTGGCGAGGGGCAGGCAAAGCGTCGATTGGCCGGCGTTTCGATATCCCGGCGACTTTCCGTTACGGCTTAAGTCGGTTTGTATCGTTGCCGTTTCGTCTGCCACTCAACTGTTTTGGGCCTGTCGAACTGGGAACTGATTCTCTCCTGCTGCGGATGGAAGCGTTGCTGCCGACAGCCCGATTTCCCCCCAATGGCACCGCGTTTCAGACGATTTCCCATGGCGCAGCGATGTCAGAATTCTGGCGGTGGGATGAGGAATGACTTATCTCATTTATCGGCATTTCGCTTAAGTCGCTGAAAAGCATGAATTATTAACGTTTTGTTAGGAAGTGCTGCCCGTCGGTTAGAATTGTAGCTATTTCGCAACAATGCAAAACTAAGGTCCCCTTACTGTCTTCCTTTTGTCATCATTGGGATTGCCTCCCCGGCCGGTTTTGGCTCTAATCATCTCCATAAGCGGCACGCATTTAGTTGTGTTTCCCCACCCGCTGCTTAGAAAATTAAGCGTTTGACTGGAGGTCAACCATGAACATCAAGAGCCTTTTGATCGGCTCCGCTGCGGCTCTCGCAGCAGTATCCGGCGCTCACGCTGCCGACGCTATCGTCGCTGCTGAGCCTGAGCCCCTGGAATACGTTCGCGTTTGCGACGCTTTCGGCACGGGCTTCTTCTACATCCCCGGCACCGAAACCTGCCTGAAGTTCGACGGTTACATCCGTTTCCAGACGGACTTCGGTCGTAACCAGTCCGGTACGTCTGACTGGAACTCGTTCACGCGCGCCCAGTTCAACATCGACACCCGCACCGACACCGAACTCGGCGCTCTGCGTGGTTACATCGGTCTTCGTGGCCAGGCTGACAACGACTCGAGCCGCGGCGTAAACGTCGACCAGGCTTTCATCGAGCTCGGCGGCCTGAAGGTCGGTTACATGTACACCTGGTGGGATGACGATCTCTCCGGCGAAACCGATATCCTGTCTTCGAACACCACCCGTGGCAACGCTCTGCGTTACACCTACGATGCTGGTTCGTTCTATGCTGGTATCAGCGTTGAAGAACTCGACTCGGTACGTGATGGCAATTCCAACCTCGGCGTTGCCAAGGGTGGCGTCTTTGAAGGCCCGAACAACGTTGGCGTCAGCGGCATCATCGGCGCGAAGTTCGGCGCAGTTTCTGCCAACCTGCTCGGCTCCTATGACACCGACCAGGAAAATGGTGCAATCCGCGCTATCCTGACGGCTGACATCGGTCCTGGCACGTTTGGTCTCTCTGGCGTTTGGGCTTCTGGCGCAAACTACTACTACGAAGAGTCCGAGTGGGCAGTTGCTGCTGAATACGCAATCAAGGCAACTGACAAGCTGACCATCACCCCCGGCGCTCAGTACCTCGGCACGATCGATATCGCTCCTGATGGTGACTTCACCGGCGACAACGATGCATGGCGCGCTGGCCTGACGGTTGATTACAAGATCACCCAGGGTCTCGATGCCAAGATCGCTGCAAACTACCAGGACGTCGATGGTCCGACCGGCGACAGCTGGACCGGCTTCGTTCGCCTTCAGCGCACGTTCTAATCTGATCTGACATTGTCAGTGATGGAAAGCCCGGCTCTTGAGCCGGGCTTTTTCGTTTGAGTGCGGTAAATCCTGAAAACAAAAAAAGCACCGGGCCTGCCGGTGCTTTGATATTTTGACAGTAGTCAACTGATGAACCGGTCTTCTATCCCGCCCGGCCATGACGCAGGTCATCAACAATATCGGCCTGTTGCCCCAGCCTCGTCTTGTAGACCTGATAATTCTCCATCACCCGCTGCACGTAATTGCGGGTTTCGGGGAAGGGGATGCGCTCGATCCAGTCCACGACATCGTCGATAGGCTTGCCGCGCGGGTCGCCATAGCGGGCGATCCATTCCGGTACACGTTTCGGGCCGGCATTATAGGCGATGAAGGTGAGGATGTAGGAGCCGCCGAAACTGTCGATCTGTTCGCCGAGATAATGTGCGCCGAGCGTGGCGTTATATCCGGCGTCGCTGGTCAGCATCGCCTGAGTGTAGGGCAGGCCGTGGCGTCCGGCCACGCCCTTGGCGGTTCCCGGCAGCAATTGCAGCAGACCGCGAGCATTCGCAGCGGAGACGGCGGCCGGGTTGAAGGCGCTTTCCTGCCGGGCGATGGCATAGGCAAGCGCCTTGCCGGAGCCGGCAATATTGGCACTGGCGGGAATGACACCGAGCGGATAGGCAAGGGCGGCCGCGTCGATGCCGCGGCTGAAGGCCGTCTTGCCGATTTGCAGTGATACCTGATGGTTGCCGTTGCCCTCTGCCCTTGCTGCCAGAATGGCAAGCTCGCCCGGGCTGTCGAGCTGATCTGCCAATGACCTGTAGAGGCTGTCAGCCCGCCAGCCGTAGCCTGCGGCTTCCAGCCTGTCGATGGCCCGCACGGCTTCGCGGCCGGCAAATCGTTCACGGTCGGCAGCGCTCGGAGCAGGGTATGTGACGTTCAGCGTCTTTGCATCGATTCGTGCGGCAGCAAGCTGGCCGTAAAAGGTGCCGGAATGGGCAGCCGCCTTGGTGAAGAAATCGCGGGCATTGCCCGGCCCGCCCACTTCCGCCGCCCGCCCCAGCCAATAATAGGCCCGTGAGGCGGAAAGTGGCCGGTTCGAGGTCTGCAAAAGGGTGTTGAAGTGGCGTGAGGCCGTGGCGGGATCGCGCAGTGCCCGCAACGCATACCAGCCGGCATGGAATTCCGCATCGGCAACATCGACGGCTGACGTGGCCGAATGATTGGCAACGATGCGATAGGCTTCGGCAAAATCGCCGAGATCGGCGACGCCGCGCGCGATGATTCGCCGCTCGTTCCACCATTCGCCGGGATTGACGAGTTTTGCCGTGTCCTTCGGCGCCTGCTTTAAAAGTGCTGCGGCTTCCGGATATTTCTGCTGGTTGCGGAGATTTTCGATGCGCGCGAAGAGAAAAGCAGGGTCGCTGCGCAAGTTGGCGTCAACCTTGCCCAGCAGCGCCACGGCATTGCCTGAGCGCTGCAGCACGGCGGCCCAGGCATTGTAGAGCGACTGCGCCTTGCCGAGATCACCGAAACGTTTCGCCTGGCCGATTCGGCTGCGATACATCAGATAATCCATCCGCGCCTTGTGGTCGGCGGGCGTCAGATAAGTGGGGAACTCGGCAAGAACGCGGTCTTCCATGTCCTTGTTCATGCTTTCGCTCACCCAGAGCTGGCGAATGAGGCGTTGTGCTTCCAAAGCCTTGCCGGAAGAGGTGAGGGCCTTGGCGAGCACAACGGTGCCCTCGGCTGTTTCCGGCCGGCCGCTGCCAAAAGCGGCAAGCACCTGGGGTACCGGTGGATTTTCGCGGTAAAGCGCCTTTTCGGAATTGGCGCGCAGCGTCGCCGCACCCGGCCACCCCGCCAGCTCGCTCTGGGCTGTAGTGATTTCGGCGGAAGGCACGTCCTTCTGCCCGGAAATGGCAATCGCCCAGGTAAGAATATGTCGGTCGAGACTGCCTGTCTGCATGGCGTTACGAACCGCGATGGCGCGTGTCGTGTCGCGGCTGGAAAGCGCATCCAGTCCGGCTTTAAGCTGGCTCGCATCGTCAGGCCGGTTAAGGCGTGGTATGGCGCCGGTAATTTCGGGCGAGGCCGGCATGAAGGCGGGAACAGCAGGCGCATTCGGCTTCACATAGGGAAGCGGCACGGCAGCTTCCGGCACGGGGCCGGCCAGCGCGTTCCAAACGGTCGCGGCAAGACCTGCCGCCATCAATCCCCAAACTGTCTTTTTCATACCGCTCTTCATCACTGGACGGAAACAATCGACCTTCTTGTATTGTCGTTTCATTGCAGCGGGATTGCGAAATGCGCCAGTGCGTTGCACCTATGAGTTTCGCCTCAGATCCCGCTCTGGAATCTACGGAGACTGTGCTTAACGAAACCTTACTTTCCGCTCGGCGCTCCAATCAACTTTTATTCACCGGTCTGCGAGCGGCGTAAAATTCCACCGCCTCGTTTTTTGCCTGCCGCGTGAGCTTCCGCGACTGTCACACTTCCGACAATTTCGGACAAAATAGGCTGCCTTTGCGCTTGTCGGCGCCAAGGGCTGGCACTAATGTGTGCCGGTTTTAACCATCGAATGCGGCCGAAGCATGAACCGGCTCGGCGCCAGGAGCTTTGTATGTTCAAGGGATCAATTCCCGCCCTCATTACCCCGTTTACGGACAATGGTGCCGTGGACGAACAGGCATTTGCCGCCCATGTGGAATGGCAGATTGCCGAAGGCAGCAACGGACTTGTGCCTGTGGGCACGACGGGGGAATCTCCAACCCTGTCCCATGACGAGCACAAACGTGTGGTCGAGCTGTGCATCGAGGTAGCGGCGAAACGGGTTCCGGTCATCGCGGGCGCTGGCTCCAACAATACCGATGAAGCGATAGAACTTGCCCTGCACGCGCAGGATGCCGGCGCGGATGCGCTGCTGGTGGTCACCCCCTATTACAACAAGCCGACGCAGAAGGGGCTTTTCGCCCATTTTTCCGCAGTTGCGGAAGCGGTGAAACTGCCGATCGTCATCTATAACATCCCGCCGCGCTCGGTGGTGGATATGTCGCCGGAAACCATGGGTGCGCTTGTAAAGGCGCACAAGAACATCGTCGGCGTCAAGGATGCGACGGGCAAGCTCGACCGCGTCTCCGAACAGCGGATTTTCTGCGGCAAGGATTTCATCCAGCTGTCCGGCGAAGATGGCACGGCGCTTGGCTTCAACGCCCATGGCGGCGTCGGCTGCGTTTCGGTCAGCGCCAATGTTGCGCCACGCCTCTGTTCCGAATTCCAGGCGGCCATGCTTGCAGGCGACTACGCCAAGGCGCTGGAGTATCAGGACCGCCTGATGCCGCTGCACCGGGCCATCTTCATGGAACCTGGTGTCTGCGGCACAAAATATGCGCTTTCAAAGACCCGTGGCGGTAACCGCAAGGTCCGCTCGCCGTTGATGAGCACGCTGGAACCGGCAACGGAAGCGGCAATCGACGCGGCGCTGAAGCACGCCGGCCTGATGAACTGACGGACACCTGAAACCCGAAAGGCGCGCAATGGGACTGCTTCGCGACAGAAGCCGTTTCGCGCGCCTTTTCTTTTCGTAACGACGATACTAAATAGAAACGTGAAAACCGCTCGTGGCGGACAAGCCGCAGGCGCAATAAGAAAAACAAGGGATTGAAATATCATGGCCCCCAAAGGCAGCCAGCGCGTGGTGAACAAGATCGTTGCGGAAAACCGCAAGGCTCGTTTCAACTACGAAATCATCGACACCTATGAGGCGGGTTTGGTGCTGACCGGCACCGAGGTCAAGGCGCTGCGCGAAGGCAAGGCGAACATTGCCGAATCCTACGCATCGGACGAGGGCGATGAAATCTGGCTCATCAATTCCCACCTGCCGGAATATCTGCAGGCCAACCGCTTCAACCACGAGCCGCGCCGCCGTCGCAAGTTGCTGCTGAACAAGCGCGAGATCAACCGTCTGCGTGCCGGCATCAACCGCGAAGGCATGACGCTGGTGCCGCTGAAGGTCTATTTCAACGAAAAGGGCCGTGCGAAGCTGGAACTGGCACTGGCCAAGGGCAAGAAGCTGCACGACAAGCGCGAGACGGAGAAGGAACGCGACTGGAACCGGCAGAAGTCGCGGCTGCTGAAGGGCAACAACGCCTAGAGCTCATCCCTCATTCCTGCACTTGTCGTAGGAATCAAGCCGCCGCGCGTCTGCGCGGCGAGAGAGTTCTTTTCAGCCCAAGGATGTGGGCTGGCTAGATTGCTGTGACAAGCACAGAAATGAGAGCGGGGATGCTTTCGCCTCTAGAATAGACAGCTCTCACGCCGCCCTATAAGTCCGCTCCACATAGGACGTGGACGCCGAAACGCTGAACCGGCTGACCAGTGCCGCCAGATTGGCGCTCACATCGCTCAGATTATGCGTGGCCGCGTTGGTTTCTTCCACCATGGCCGCATTCTTCTGGGTCAGATTGTCCATGCTGTTGATGGCGGCGCTGATTTCCTGAATGCCGACGGACTGCTCCTGGGCCGCCTTGGTCAGCGACGTTATATGTTCCTGAATATGATCCACCTTGTTGCCGATCGTATTCAGCGATTGCCCGGTTTTATTGACCAGCGATACGCCTTGCATCACATCCTCCGAGGATTTGGTGATGAGGGTCTTGATCTCCTTCGCGGCGTTGGCTGAACGCTGTGCCAGCTCGCGCACTTCCTGGGCGACGACGGCAAAACCCTTGCCTGCTTCACCGGCACGCGCGGCTTCCACACCGGCATTCAGCGCCAGAAGGTTCGTCTGGAACGAAATCTCGTCGATGACGGAAATGATCTGGGTAATCTTCTGCGACGATTCCTCGATGGCGCCCATCGCTTTTACCGCTTCCGTCACCACATCCCGTGACCGCGCCGCTTCGGCGGCCGAGCTTTCGACGATGGCCTTGGCCTCTTCGGAGCGCTGTGCCGAAAGTTTGGAAATGGTGGTGATTTCCTCCACGGCGGCGGCGGTTTCCTCAAGGGCTGCTGCCTGCTGCTCCGTTCTGCGGGCCATGTCGTCGGTAGCCGATGTCAGTTCGCGCGTATTGCCTGATATCTTGTTGGCTTCCTCGACGATCTGCGAGAATGCACCCGCGAGATTGCCAACCGCAGCGTTGAAATTGGCAATCAGCCCCTCGAATTGCGGTGCAGTCTTTTCATTGATGCTGGAGGTGAGGTCGCCATTCGCCAGCTTGTTCAGGGCGTTGTTGAGCAGTTCGAGAACGTGCTCCTGCTCCTTCTTCATCTGCGCCTGTTGTTCCTCGACCTTCAGCCGCTCGGCGGCAAGCACGTCGAGGTATACGGAGATCGAATAGTCCATGTCGAGAAGGGCGGCCTTGATCGTTACCGTCAGGGCGTCGTTCAGCTTCTTGGCCTTCTTTTCCTGGAAAAGGCCCTTCAGTTCTGAATTGACGACGGCTTTGACGATGCCATCAAGCATCAGCGCGTAACCGCCAATATACCATCTCGGCTCCAGCCCCAGCCTTGCATGGGTACGGCCGATGGCCGTCACGGCATCGGTATAGTCCGAGTTGAAGGCGCCGGAGGCAATTCTTGCCCAGTGTTTCATCTGCATGCCTTTGGCATGCTGGACATGCGCGTCGCTTGCAAAGAACTTCGCCGTTTCCGGCACGGAGCGCGCCTTCGCATAAAAACGGTCGAGAGAGGCGTCGAGCGAGCCTGTAATGACGCCCTTCATGTCCGAAAGGTTTTGCCGTTGCTCCTGGCCAAGCCCCAGAAAATTAAGTCTTTCGTCGAGTTGTTGATTGGTTTTTACTTGGCCATGCATGTCTGAACATCCTGATTTGACACCGAAATCATGTCGTTGGTGCCGTTGGGTGATTTAGACACGTCTAAAATTAACCAAGATATAATTTTGACTGGCCGAATTTGATGTTTGTTAATTTTAAGAGGAATTTTCCGGCAGGAATACACGGTTGTGGAGCCAAACAAAAACGCGCCCGCCTTGCAGACGGACGCGTTGTCATTAGGTCGGCGGCTTAAAAACCGGGATCAGATCGTTTCGGGGCTTTCGACGTGCCGGGCAGGGCGCTCGTTCGGGTCACGCCCGATTTCGGCCTTCAAGGTCATGAGATCAATGAAGTGATCTGCCTGCCTGCGCAGATCGTCGGCGATCATTGCGGGCTGCGTTGCCATGGTGGACACCACGGAAACCTTGCGGCCCTTGCGCTGAAGCGCGTCCACCAGCTTGGTGAAGTCGCCGTCACCGGAAAACAGAACCAGATGATCGACGGTCTCTGACTGTTCCATGGCATCGACAGCAAGTTCGATATCCATGTTGCCTTTGATCTTGCGGCGACCGAGCGCGTCGGTGAATTCCTTCGCCGGCTTCGTCACGACCTTGTAGCCGTTATAATCCAGCCAGTCGATCAGAGGGCGGATCGAGGAATATTCCTGATCCTCGATCAATGCGGTGTAATAGTAGGCGCGCAGCAGGTATCCGCGCTTCTGAAACGCCTTAAGAAGCTTGCGATAGTCGATATCGAACCCCAGGCTTTTAGATGCTGCATAAAGATTGGCTCCATCTATAAAGAGCGCAATTTTCTCCCGTGGATCGAACATTCCATCCCATTCCTTTTTTGGAAAGGCCATTATCTGGCTTTTATTTCCGGTCGCAAATGCGAAAAATCATGTCGTATCAACGAATTTTGCGTAGCGCCGTTGCGTTTTAAGTAAGGTAACTTCACCCGTATTCCAAGACAATTCTTCTAGACATTTTGTTCATCAGACGCCAAACAAGGGCAATAAGGTGCCAAAAGACGCCAAAGACAGGAAAAACTTGAATTCCGCGGCTAATGGCTGTATCGGAAGCTGGAAGGCTTCGTCGCGAGGAATCCAAAGCGTTTTTCGCAAGGCACGAAGCGCAGATTCAATAGGTTAGAGCATCCCTTGTGCATCCTCAAGAAAGCACGGCGCTCTGATCCACGACATTACGACTCGCAAAGGACAGGCAATGGCCCGCGTCACAGTTGAAGATTGCATTGATAAAGTAGACAACCGTTTCGAGCTGGTCCTTCTCGCCAGCCACCGTGCGCGCCAGATTTCCCAGGGCTCGTCCATCACGGTTGACCGCGATAACGACAAGAACCCGGTCGTCGCTCTGCGCGAAATCGCCGACGAGATGCTCTCGCCCGACGACCTCAAGGAAGATCTCATCCATTCGCTGCAGAAGCATGTGGAAGTGGACGAGCCCGAGCCCGATCCGGTTACGCTCGCAGCCTCCGCTACTGCCGATGGCGAAGAGGACGACCAGCCGGAAACCGTTACTTTCGACCAGATGTCGGAAGAAGAACTGCTGGCCGGTATCGAAGGCCTTGTGCCGCCGGAAAAAAATGACGACTATTGATCTGACTTTATGACGCCATTGGCAGGCGGTGGTTACCGTCTGTCAATATTTGCCGTCATAATCTGATCCCTATTGATGCAGCATTGTGCGCCGACCCCAAGGTTGGCGCGCTTTCTTTTTGTGGAATATCGCATGATGCGGCAATACGAACTCGTTGAGCGGGTTCAAAAATATAAACCGGATGCGAATGAGGCCCTGCTGAACAAGGCCTATGTTTATGCAATGCAGAAACATGGCCAGCAAAAGCGGGCCAATGGCGACCCCTATATCTCGCATCCGCTGGAAGTTGCCGCCATCCTGACGGAAATGCATCTCGACGAATCGACCATCGCGGTGGCGCTGCTACACGATACGATCGAGGACACCACCGCTACCCGCGCTGAAATCGACGAGCTGTTCGGCGAGGATATCGGCAGACTGGTGGAGGGGCTGACCAAGCTCAAGAAACTCGATCTCGTCACGCGTAAGGCCAAGCAGGCCGAAAACCTGCGCAAGCTGCTGCTTGCCATTTCCGACGACGTGCGCGTTCTTCTGGTGAAGCTGGCCGACCGCCTGCACAACATGCGCACCATGGAATATATGCCGGCGGACAAACGCAGCCGCATTTCCGAAGAAACCATGGAAATCTATGCGCCGCTGGCCGGCCGCATGGGCATGCAGGACATGCGCGACGAGCTGGAGGACCTGTCCTTCCGTTACCTCAATCCGGAAGCCTATGAGACGGTGACCAACCGCCTTCAGGAGCTCGAAACGCGCAACGAAGGGCTCATCAAGAAGATCGAGGACGAATTGCGCGAGCTACTCGTGGCGAACGGCCTTCTCGGCGCCAGCGTCAAGGGGCGTCAGAAGAAGCCCTATTCGGTGTTCCGCAAGATGCAGTCGAAATCGCTCTCTTTCGAGCAGCTGTCCGACGTCTACGGCTTCCGCATTCTGGTGGACGATATTCCCTCCTGTTACCGCGCGCTCGGCATCGTCCACACCCGCTGGCGCGTGGTACCCGGTCGCTTCAAGGACTATATCTCCACGCCGAAGCAGAACGACTATCGTTCCATCCACACCACGATCGTTGGCCCTTCGCGCCAGCGTATCGAGTTGCAGCTGCGCACCAAGCGCATGCACGAAATCGCCGAATTCGGCATTGCCGCCCATGCGCTCTATAAGGACGGCGAAAACGGGGAGGGCGATCTGCTCTCGCCGGAGAGCAACGCCTATTCCTGGCTGCGCCACACCATCGAATCGCTGGCAGAAGGCGACAGCCCGGAAGAATTCCTCGAACACACCAAACTGGAACTGTTCCAGGACCAGGTGTTCTGCTTCACACCCAAGGGCAAGCTGATTGCGCTGCCGCGCGGCGCGACGCCCATCGATTTCGCCTATGCGGTGCACACCAATATCGGCGACACCACAGTTGGCGCCAAGATCAACGGCCGGATCATGCCGCTTGTGACCCGGCTCAACAACGGCGACGAGGTGGAGATCATCCGCTCCGGCGTGCAGGTTCCGCCCGCTGCATGGGAAGAGGTGGTGGTGACGGGCAAAGCCCGCTCGGCCATCCGCCGCGCCACGCGCATGGCCATTCGCAAGCAATATTCGGGTCTCGGTTACCGTATTCTGGAGCGCACTTTCGAACGTGCCGGCAAGGCCTTCTCGCGTGACGCGCTGAAACCCGTGCTGCATCGTCTGGCGCAGAAGGATGTGGAAGACGCTATCGCCGCCGTCGGGCGCGGCGAGGTCTCCTCGCTCGACGTGCTGCGTGCAGTCTATCCGGATTATCAGGACGAGCGCGTGACGGTGAAGATGACCGGCGACGACGGCTGGTTCAACATGCGCAGCGCTTCCGGTATGGTCTTCAAGATCCCCGGAAAGTCGCGCTCCGTTCTGGAAGACGATGGCGCAGCCGAAATGCTCGATGGACCGGACCCGCTGCCCATCCGTGGTCTTTCCGGCAATGTCGATGTGCATTTTGGTGCCGCCGGTGCCGTTCCGGGTGATCGCATCGTCGGCATCATGGAAAAAGGCAAGGGCATCACCATCTATCCCATTCAGGCGCCGGCGCTGCAGCGTTTCGACGATGAGCCGGAGCGCTGGATTGATGTCCGCTGGGATCTTGATGAGGCGAACAAGTCGCGCTTCATGGCGCGGGTGATGATCAACGCGCTGAACGAACCCGGCACGCTCGCCTCCGTGGCGCAATCAATCGCGACGCTGGATGTCAACATACGCGCCCTGAATATGGTCCGCATCGGCACGGATTTCTCCGAACTGGCGCTGGATGTCGAAGTCTGGGATTTGCGGCAACTCAACCAGCTGCTGTCGCAGCTGAAAGACCTCGATTGCGTATCCACGGTCAAACGTGCCTTCGATTGAGGCATTTTTGATCATTCGCACATTCCAAAAGGCCGCTGTTATGCATTCAGTGCATGGCAGCGGCCTTTTACTGTCTCTGGTCGCGCATGTGGTTTGCGACTATCTTCCTTTCAGAAATTGAAAAACGGAAAACGCGGCGTGCCGGTGGTCCTACCCCGATGAGAAACGCCATTTCCAAACTGAAAGGACATGAAATCATGTTTACTCCGCTTCGCAAGATCGCCCGTGCAGTTCGTGGCAAGACGACCCAGGAACGCGAATTCGAATATCTCAGCGGCTCCGTGTCGAATGTCGACCTCGAGTTCCGCCAGCGCGAAATCGACCGCGGCCTGTTCCGCCGGTAATGCACTCAGCGCATGGCAGCCGTTCGCCATGCGTATGGGACTTGGAAGGCGGGTGACCGTTGTCGGTCAGCACCTTCTCGTGTCTCTTAAGGCTGTGTGAATGCGCGTTACGAACGGGCGTGCACCGTTTTCCGGTCTAAAAGATAGGACACGCTGCTTTTGAAACAAATTTGACGGCGAGAGGTGCTTGTTTCCTCGACGTCATCCTTGGCTCGTCCCAGGGATCTGATATCCTTGCATTCAATCAATCGGTTGCAAATCCTCGGGACAAGCCTGAGGATGAGGTCAGAGTGTTCGGCAAGGTTCGTATACTCGGTGATGCCACGTGGCGTGGGCGGAATTCCAGCTAAAGGCCGGAATGACGGGGAAAATATGCCTGCAAAAGAAATCCCCGTGTCGTATACGATGCTCTTGGCTCAGCCGGGGCGATGAAATAGACTGCCCTCATGCCGTTTCGCCGCCGTGAACCCGTTGGTTTTTCAGAGAAGATTCGTGACCTCTTTTGGCCGCGCACGGGATTTACCCGTTCGCTGCGCTATATGAAGCTGCGTCTCCTGCGGTTGTCTGCGTCTCCGCATTCGATTGCCGCCGGTGTCGCGCTCGGTATCGGCGTGGCGTGGACACCGTTTCTAGGCGTGCATATCATTATCGCCATGGCGCTCGGTTTCCTCATGCGCGTCAATCTCGTTGCGGCAGCACTCGGCACCACATTCGCCAATCCCCTGACATTTCCGTTCATCTGGGCGTCCACCTGGGAACTCGGGCATTTCCTGCTCGGACGACAGAAGGAGGCGGGGGTTGCGCATGTGGATTTCGTTGCGCTGTTCAGCCACCTCGAATTCCGGCAGATATGGAGGCCGGTGCTGGAACCCATGACCGTCGGTGCGCTTCTGCCCGCGGCCGTGAGCGCGGTCATCGCCTATATCACCGTCTACAGCCTCATCAGCGGTTTCCAGCGCCGCAAGATGGAAAATCTCGCGCATCGCGCCGCCAATAAAAACGCGTCTCTGGAGATGTTGAAATGATCCTTGGATTGGGCAGCGACCTGATCGATATCCGCCGCGTCGAACATTCGCTCACCCGTTTCGGTGAACGTTTCACGCACCGCTGTTTCACCGATATCGAGCGCGCCAAGTCCGATGGCCGCAAGAACCGCGCGGCATCCTACGCCAAGCGTTTCGCCGCCAAGGAAGCCTGTTCCAAGGCGCTCGGAACCGGCCTTGCGAACGGCGTTTTCTGGAAGGACATGGGGGTCGTCAATCTGCCGGGCGGCAAGCCGACCATGGCGCTCACCAACGGTGCCGCAGAAAGGCTGGCGGCCATGCTGCCCGCCGGTCACCGCGCCAATATCCATCTGACCATCACAGACGATTACCCTTACGCTCAGGCATTTGTGATTATCGAGGCGCTTCCCGTGAGCGACTGAGACCGGCGGCTGCCGCATTGGCGGCCTATTTGCAGGCGTATGACAGAAGCGCTTCCCTTCCGGCTGGAAAGGTTCTAGAGAAGTCGCAGAAATATGAAAGCGTCGCTGGCTGCGTGAAAAATTGCTTCACCCCGCCGCAGTCGCGAGCAACAACGGCCCGGACGCCTCCGTCAAATCGCAGGAACCGGTAAACAATCAGGCAGGTCTTTAAGTGTCCGAAAAAGCTGAAAAGAAGCAGAACGCCCTCTGGGAAAACGTCAAGGTCATCATTCAGGCGCTGCTGCTGGCCATGGTCATCCGCACCGTGCTGTTTCAGCCCTTCACGATCCCTTCAGGTTCGATGATGCCGACGCTGCTGGTAGGCGACTATCTTTTCGTCAACAAGTTCTCCTACGGCTATTCGAAATATTCGCTGCCCTTTTCGCCGAACCTGTTTTCCGGCCGTATCCTCGAATTCAGCAAGCCCAAGCGTGGCGATGTCGTGGTCTTCCGCCTGCCGCCCAATCCTGAAGTTGATTACATCAAGCGTCTCGTCGGCTTGCCGGGTGACCGCATCCAGGTGACGAACGGCGTGCTGTTCATCAACGGCCAGCCGGTTCCGAAGCAGCCTGATGGCACCTTCACCTCCGATTACCGTGCCGATCCGGGCGCCAATGTACCGGTGTTCCGCGAAACGCTCGATAATGGCGTCACCTTCGACACGCTCGACCAGTCGCCCGATTCGCGCGGCGACAACACCCGCGAATTCCTGGTGCCGGAAGGCCATTATTTCATGATGGGCGATAATCGCGACAACTCGCTCGACAGCCGTTTCGATGTCGGTTTCGTGCCGGAAGAAAACCTGATCGGCCGCGCCAGCGTCATCTTCTTCTCGCTGGGCAATGACACGCCGTTCAGCCGCATTTGGGACTGGCCGTCCAACATGCGCTGGGACCGTCTCTTCAAGGTTGTGGGATGAGCAAGACCAAGCCGCTGTCGATTGCGGAGATTTCCCGTCTCGAAGCGTTGATCGGATATGAATTCAAGGAAAAGGCCCGGCTCGACCGGGCCTTGACCCATGCGAGTGCCCGTTCCGCTGCGGCGGGCAATTACGAGCGGCTGGAGTTTTTGGGCGACCGCGTTCTCGGCCTTTGTGTTGCCGAGCTGTTGTTCTCTACCTTCCGCAACGCCAGCGAAGGTGAGCTTTCGGTTCGCCTCAACCAGCTTGTCAGCGCCGAATCCTGCGCCGCTATCGGCGACGAAATGGGCCTGCATAATTTCATTCGCACCGGATCGGATGTGAAGAAGCTGACCGGCAAGGCGATGCTGAACGTGCGCGCCGATGTGGTCGAAAGCCTGATCGCCACTCTCTATCTGGATGGTGGTCTGGAGGCATCCCGCAAGTTCATTCTGAAATACTGGCAGGGCCGCGCAACGCGCGTGGATGCCGGACGGCGCGATGCCAAGACTGAATTGCAGGAATGGGCGCATGCCAGATTTGCGGTTACGCCCGCTTATCGGGTTGACGATCGCTCCGGACCGGATCACGATCCCAGCTTCACCGTGACGGTGGAAATTCCCGGCGTAAAGCCGGAAACCGGCGTCGAGCGTTCCAAGCGCGCAGCCGAACAGGTGGCAGCAACCAGATTGCTGGAACGCGAAGGCGTCTGGCAGAAAAGCTCCACCTAGAACTGAGCGCCCGAAAGATAGTGGCGCTAAAATCGAGCGCATGGCGAGCCTTGTGGCCGCATGTTGAATACCTCAGACCTTGAATGGATATCATGACCGATCACGAAAACCCCGCCGTTGCCGGCGAAGACATCGCCCTTCCGACCCGCTCCGGCTTTGTGGCCCTCATCGGCCCGACCAATGCCGGCAAGTCGACGCTGGTCAACAGGCTGGTGGGTGCAAAAGTTTCGATCGTCAGCCACAAGGTACAGACGACGCGCGCCGTTATGCGCGGCATCGCCATTCACAAAAATGCGCAGATTGTTTTTATGGACACGCCCGGCATCTTCAAGCCGCGCCGCAGGCTCGACCGCGCCATGGTCACCTCGGCCTGGGGCGGAGCGAAGGATGCGGATCTCATCCTGCTGCTGATCGACAGCGAACGCGGCCTGAAGGGTGACGCGGAAGCGATTCTCGAGGGGCTGAAGGATGTTCCGCAGAAGAAAATCCTCTGCCTTAACAAAATCGACCAGGTGAAGCGCGAAGACCTGCTGAAGCTTGCTGCCGCCGCCAATGAGCACGTGACCTTCGACCGGACCTTCATGATTTCGGCCACCAACGGTTCGGGCTGCGAAGACCTGATGGATTATCTGGTCGATACCCTGCCGGAAGGTCCGTGGTATTATCCGGAAGACCAGATTTCCGATCTTCCGATGCGCCAGCTTGCCGCCGAAATCACCCGCGAAAAGCTGTTCCTGCGTCTGCATCAGGAGCTTCCCTACGCCTCGCATGTCGAGACGGAGAAGTGGGAAGAACGCAAGGACGGCTCCGTGCGCATCGAGCAGGTGATCTACGTCGAGCGCGACAGCCAGAAGAAGATCGCTCTCGGCAAGAACGGCGACGCGATCAAGGCGATCTCCACCGCCTCGCGTAAGGAACTGTCTGAAATCCTCGAACAGCCGGTTCACCTCTTCCTGTTCGTCAAGGTTCGCGAAAACTGGGGCGACGACCCCGAACGTTTCCGCGAAATGGGCCTGGAATTTCCGCGGGGATAAGGCACATACGGTTCCTCCCATATTCCTGTGACAGGCACAGGAATGTGGATGTGCCGGCCGGAAACGGAACGGCACACAACGAACATTCTGAATATCTTCAACCTTTTATCGGGAACCGAATGCATTCGGGTGGGTTGTTCCAAAACGATTGGGCGCAACCTTTTTTTCGATGATGGATATTCATGTCGCCAAAAAAACCGAACGGAATTTCCACCACCCCGTGTCAGCACTGTCCCTTGCGCGACCTGCCGCATTTCAGGGACTTTTCCTCTTCCGAATTGGATTTCGTCTCCCGTTTCAAGACAGGGGAACTGGCGGTGGAAAGCGGTTCCGTCATTTTGATGGAAGGGTCGCACAGCGCCCATCTCTACACTGTCCTTCAAGGCTGGGCTTTCCGTTATAAAACACTGGAAGACGGCAGGCGGCAGATCCTCAATTATGTCATGCCAGGCGATCTAGTCGGCCTGCAGGGCACGGTCATGGGGGAAATGCAGCATTCGGTGGAGGCGCTGTCGCCGGTGACACTGTGTGTCTTCGAGCGCTCGCGACTCAACAACCTCTTCACCGATCATCCGACCCTTGCCTATGACCTGACGTGGATTGCAGCAAGCGAGGAGCGCATGCTCGACAACCACTTGCTCAGCATCGGCCGACGCACAGCAATCGAGCGTGCTGCCTACCTCATCGCGTTCCTTTACAGCAAGGCAAAGGCGGTTAATCTCGTGCAGGGCGAAACGCCGATCCCGGTGACCCAGCAGCACGTTGCCGATACGCTCGGCCTCTCCATCGTCCACACCAACAAGACCTTGAGAAAGCTTGTCGATCGCGGTCTGATTCGCTGGACGGACAAGGGCTGTCTGGTGCTGGACGATGCCGGACTGAGCCATGTTGCCGGTTGGCAAAACGATGAAAAGCGGCCAAGACCCTTCATCTGATCTTTTTTCGACATGTCTTTTTTAAATGACGTTGGGTCCGTAATTTGCGAACTCTGTCGACATGGCGCTTGAAAATCACATTGGCGACAGCGGCGCAAATCCGTCTGGTTCCCTTCACGTTGAAAGAAGAAGAAACATGGTGCCACAACGCTGCATCATCGTTGAAGATGAATATCTGGTGGCGCTTGACGTCGAGGCGGTTCTCCAGTCCATCGGCGTTGAAACCATCACGATTGCGACGACACTTGCGCAGGCACAGGACGCATTAGGGCGGGATGGCGCCGATTGCGTGCTTCTCGACGTCAGCCTTTCCGACGGCAAGAGTTACGATTTTGCCCGCCACCTTCGCGATCACGGAATTCCCTTCGGTTTCGTCAGTGGTTATGGCGACACGAGTGGTTTTCCCGAAGATCTCGTGCATGCGCCCCTGCTGGGCAAGCCTTTCGGTGAAAACGAAATCGCCGATTTCGTGACGACGCTCGTTGCTGCGGCGCGCGACACCGTAAAAGAATAACGTTTCGCCGTCAGATCGGTTATGATCGGGCTTGAATCGGAATTCGGACAGATTTCATGCAGTGGCAGGACGAGGCAATCATTCTCGGCGTAAAGCGTCATGGCGAGACCAGCGTCATCGCCGAGGTGATGACCCGTTTGCGCGGCCGCCATCTGGGGATGGTGCGCGGCGGGCGCTCCCGCAGCATGCAGCCGGTGCTGCAGGCGGGAAACCGGGTGGATGTGATCTGGCGGGCGCGGCTTGACGACCATCTCGGCGAATTCCGCATTGAGCCTTTGCAGTTGCGGGCGGCGCAACTGATGGAAACGGCAACCGCCGTGTATGGTGTGCAGGCCATGGGCGCGTTGCTGCGCCTTTTGCCGGAGCGTGACCCGCATCCGCATCTCTATCAGGCGCTCGACGTCATTCTCGACAATCTCCATGATCCGGTCGATGCTGGCGAATTGTTCGTTCGTTTCGAGCTGGCGGTGCTGAACGATCTTGGTTTCGGTCTCGATCTCACGGAATGCGCGGCAACGGGCCTGCGCACCGATCTCATCTATGTGTCGCCCAAAACGGGCAGGGCGGTCTGTAGTACGGCGGGGGCGCCCTATGCGGCGCGTATGCTTTCGCTTCCCGCTTTCCTGAGCGAAGGTCAGTCGAAGGCCGCCGATCGCGACAGCCTCGCGGCCGCCTTCCGTCTCACCGCCCATTTCCTCAACCGCCATGTTTATGATCCACGCGGCCTCAATGAAAACGCCGCCCGCGACGGTTTCGTGCAGGCGGCGTTGAAGGCACTGGAGCGCAAGGCGGTGCTGCCTGCGCTCGATAAGGCGGTATAGCCTCAGGCCATCGCTGGCCGAGGTGCGGGTCGTTCCTGAATAGGCCAATGCACGATGGCCGCAAAAATCCCCATGCCGACGCCGAGCCACCAGACGAGATCGTAGGAGCCGAGCTTGTCGTAAAGGAAGCCGCCGAGCCAGACGCCGAGGAACGAGCCGATCTGATGCGACAGGAATACGACGCCACCCAGCATGCCGAGATGGCGCGTGCCGAACATGATCGCCACCAGCGCATTGGTCGGCGGCACGGTGGAAAGCCACAGGATGCCCATCACGGCCGCGAAGATGATGACCGAAAGCGGCGTTTGCGGCAGAAGCAGGAAAGCCGTGACGGCGATTGAGCGGGCGATATAGATATAGGCCAGCAGATAGGGTTTCGAGTAACGCTGGGCAATGACGCCGGCGGCCAGCGATCCGATGATGTTAAAGAAGCCGATCAGCGCCATGGCGATGACCGCATAGCGGGGTTCGATGCCGATATCGCCGAGATAGGCCGGAAAATGCGCGGTGATGAAGGCCACCTGAAAACCGCAGACGAAAAAGCCGGTGGTCAAAAGCAGATAGCTCTTGTGGCCGAGCGCTTCTCTCAGCGCCTCGCCTGCCGTCTGCTTGAATTGCGTCTGCGACTGGCTACCGGACGAGGAATTGCCGCGCATCGGATAGGCCAGCAGTGGCACCAGCATCATCATCACGGCAAGCCAGACGAGACTGTCCGACCAGCCATAGGTGGAAATCAGGCCCTGGCTGATTGGCGCAAACAGGAACATGCCCGCCGATCCCGCCGCGGTGCCGATGCCGAAGGCAAGCGAGCGTTGCTGCGGCGTAACATGCCGCGCGAAGGCCGAAAGAATGACGCTGAATGAACCAGCGGCAATGCCAAGCCCGACAAGCACGCCACCACCGAAATGCAGCCAGAAGGGCGACGTGCCGAAGGACATGCAGATGAGGCCAGCCGCATAGAGAAAGCCGGAAAGCACGAGCACACGGCCGGTGCCGAATTTATCGGCGATGGCGCCGAAGAATGGCTGGCCTAGACCCCAGAACAGGTTCTGAAACGCCATGGCAAGTCCGAAGGTGGAGCGGTCCCAGCCGGTATCGGCCAGCATGGGTAGCTGGAAAAAGCCCATCGCCGAGCGTGGCCCGAAGGTCATGACCGCGATCAGCGACCCGGCGACGATGATCGCCCAGGGCATGGTTTGGCGTGTGGCTTGCGACATGAAACTCTCCCGATGCAGCACCTCGCCCCGTGGGACGCTGTGCCGCAAAATTCCCCTTTGATGAGAGGAATATTATCTTTTGCAAGGCTGCCCCACTAGCAACTTTTCTTGACGGCACTATTCGTGCGATTGATGAGACACTCAGGTGAAATGCCATCGGGCAAGGTGAGGCAACGATGAAGCAGAATATTTACGACGACCCGCAGTTTTTCGAGCGCTACAGCGCCATGCCACGCTCTCTGGAGGGACTGCGTCAGGCGGGCGAATGGCATGAGCTGCGCGCCATGTTGCCAGCGCTGAAAGACAAGACAGTTCTTGATCTCGGTTGCGGTTTTGGCTGGCATTGCCGCCACGCCGTAGAGCAGGGCGCGGCGCATGTCGTCGGGGTCGATCTGTCGGAAAATATGCTGCGCCGCGCCGCCGAGATAAACGGCGGCCCCGGCATCGAATATCGCCGCGCCGCGATCGAGGACATCGATTTTGCGCCGGAAAGCTTCGATCTGGTACTGAGCTCACTCGCTCTGCACTACGTCCGCGACCTCGATGCGGCATTCGCGAGAGTTTTCTCCGTGTTGAAATCCGGCGGCGACTTTGTCTTTTCCATCGAGCATCCCGTGTTCACGGCGCTGGACAAACAGGACTGGTTCTACGGCGAAGATGGCGAAATACTGCACTGGCCGCTCGATAACTATCAGAACGAGGGCGTGCGCCATTCCAACTGGATGGCGGATGATGTCGTCAAATATCACCGCACGGTGTCAGGCATTCTCAACGCCCTGCTGACTTCAGGCTTTGCGATCACGCGGCTCGCGGAACCGAGGCCCGATCCCGCCCTGCTGGCGGAGCGGCCGGAGATGAAACACGAAGACCGCCGTCCGATTTTCCTGATCGTCGGTGCGAGGAAGCCTTGATACGAGATCGTGAGATGCATGGCCCAGCTGCTTAACGCCTCTTGATCGCCCAGCCGTCCGGCCGTTCCTCGACTACCTTTGCTACATCGCCAACAGCTAGCCTGCCTTCGCCGCGCGGTGTGACATTCCAGCCGAAGAGCGGGCCGGGCACACGCCGGTCGCCGGACATGCGGATGCGGCCCATGGCCTTCATGGGGGAGGGTACATCGCGGGAGCCGGTTATCTGGTCCTGTGTCGTCATGATGCAGCGGGCGCAGGGCTTGACGAGGTCGAAACGGATGCCGCCGATCTCGATCGCCGCCCAGCGATCCTCCGCCCACGGCTCGTCCGTTTCCAGCACGATATTGGGCCGGAACCGCTCCATGCCAACGGCGTCTTCGCCATTTGCACGCATATTGTCGTTAAGGGCTGCAAGTGAAGCGGTGGTGGTGACGAGGATCTGGTAACCGTCCGCAAAGGTGACGGGCGTTTCGTTGCCGGTCCATTCACGGCTCGCGATGCGTTTTGCGATGTCATCGAAGAACACCAGCTTCACCTCGCGCCCAAGCCACTCAGACAGTGTATCGTTGGTTTCGCTATCGGCGATATTGGCGCTGACGATCGATTTCCACACGGCCACATCCATGCGCTGCCCGGAAGGCCTGGCGAAAATCTCGCCACCTGCTTCCCGCGAAAGCACCATGCCGCCATCCGCGTGCTGTGCCAGAACCGTGGCAATATCAGGCAATTCGCGCTGGGTGATGAAGTGGCCCGAAGGGTCGGTCAGCATGGCGCGCCGGTCGCCGGGCAGGCCTTCCGCCGAAACATCGCTTTTCGAGAGGACAATGCCGCGCGCGCTTTTCAGCGGGTAGATGTTGAGTTCGGTCACACGCATTCAGGTCTCCTCAGATTTCGTCGAGAAACAGGTCCAGCACCTGTTTCAGCCGCTCATGGCGGGCCTTTGCCAGTTCTCGCCCGGTTTCGGTGCGGAAACCATCCGCAAGCTTGAACAGCTTGGTTTCGAAATGGTCGATGGCGAAGGCGCGATCATCAAGCGGACGGTCCTTTGCCAGCGGATCGGCCGGGTCGTAGAGCGCCGAACCCATGCGTCCGGCAATATAAAAGCAACGCGCAGCACCCACCATGCCGATGGCGTCCAGCCGGTCGGCATCCTGTAGGATCTTTGCCTCCAGCGTCTGCGGCTCGATATTGGCGGAAAAACTATGTGTGGTGATGGCATGCGCGGCGGCGTCAATATCGGCCTGACGCCAGCCAAGCCCGGCCAGAATGCCGGAGGCTTTTTCCGCCGCAAGGCGTGAGGCCTGCGCGCGAAGCGGCGAGTTCTTCTCCACCGCCACGCAATCATGCAAAAGCACGCTGGCCGCAAGCACCGTGCCATCGCCTCCTTCGCCCGCGTGGATGCGCATGGCGTTGCGGAAGACGCGGTGGATATGGGCAAGATCGTGTGAGCCGTCACCCGCATCGGCGGCATGCGGGATCAGGTCCTGCGCAAGCGCCGCATAGGGCGCAAAAGCCTCAGCCGGGATCATGTCTTCGGCTGCCGGGTGAGGATTTTCTGATAGAACAGACCGATGCCTATCAGCACGGCGCCAAGGCCGATGAAGGACAGCGCCCGCAGCACGCCCTCAAGATTGCTCATGTCGATCAGGAATGCCTTGGCGACGGAGATCAGCACGAAGGCGGCGGATGCCAGACGCAGGCTGCGGGCATTGAAGCGCGAACCGACGATGAGCAGCAATACGCCGATCAACAGCCAGACCACCGAGTAGCTGTAGGTCTCGCCCTGCAGGAAGCCTTTCCAGTTGGCGATGTTTTCACCCTGCCAGAAACGGCGGACCGAAAGTGTGGCCCAGGCAAAGCCGAGTGTGGCACCCGCCACGGCCAGCAGGCTGACATAGGCTGCAGGCCGCTTGCCGCGTGCGTAATAGGCAAGGCCGCCATAGGCAAGCGCCGGCAGCAGGTAACCGATCAGCAGCAGGTTGAGGAACGGGATGCGGCCGGTATTTTCGCCGGTGAAATAGGGGTTCAGCGTGAAGAAATGCATCACCAGCACGTTGATGACGGCGATAACGCCTGCAATCATCGAGCCGTAACGGAACACGGGGCTGGGGCTCTTCAAATCGAGCGTCATCAGTACGCCTGAAAAACCGATGGTCAGCAGCGTATAGATCGACTGTTCGCCAAGCGTCGGCACGCTTTCGTCCAGTGTGCCGCCATTCATCGCATGGCGGATGAGGATTGCGACCGCCAGCAGGCCCATCAGGCTGGCGATGGCCTGCAGGAAGTTCTTTGCCCGGAAGCCCGGCCAGTCGCGCAGCATCCAGGCGGAGACGATAGCGAGCAGCGCCGGAATGCCGTAACCCGGCAGAAGCGCGTTGAAGACCGGCGTGAGCCCAAGATTTTGCGGCCCGACGATGGTCGGCTCCCAGGCGATGCGGCCAAGAACGGCAACACTTGCCACCGCCATGACCCAGGGCAGCACATCCCAGTTGCGCTGGCGGGTTGCCAGCACATAACCGAAACCGATGACGGAAAGCAGTATGGTTGTCGTAAGCCCCTCAGTCAGCGTGTGCAGGCTTAGCGCGAATGCGGCAAAGGAGCCGAGCACGAGGATGTTGAGCGGCTTGCGATAGGCCTCGTTGTTTTGTCGGTGCAGCCATTCTGCAGCGGCGATCAGCAGGAAACCGAGGCCGAGGCCATAGGCTGCATGCAGCCAGTCACGACCGAGATTTCCATATTCGACGAAGCTCGCGGTTCCGAGCCAGACCGGGAAGAGAGCTGCAATCCCCGCCCAGAGCTGGGCGAAATCCGGATCGTCCGCGCCCTTGCGTTTAAGGAAGGAAAAACCGCAGAGCAAAAGAATGGCGCCAAGACCAAGCGCCATGGCGATTTCAGCCATGTAGCCGGTTCGCACCGGCGGCAGCGCAATCGAGGTATCGTTGATGATGCCGATAAAATCGAGCCCGGAGCGAGACATCACCGAGACCGCAGCCTGCGCGCCAAGTGCTGCGATGATGGCGGGCCAGACCGCGTTGCGGCGGGAAGCACCAAGGGCCGCCAGCCCTGCGATGAGCGCTGAGACAATCACGGCCGGATGAAGGTCGATGCCGGCGCCGATGACGAGAAAGCTGAATGCCGGCAGGATCACGGCCATTGAGACGGTGAGATTGATGGCAAGCGACGGGCGCAGCAAAAGCCGCATGGCGCGAACGGCGCGCCGCCCGGAAGTTACGGTTTCTCCCGTTTCGGCAGGTGCTGCGTCGAAATAGCGTCCGGGCCAGAGGAAGATCGTACCCGCCAGCATGACGAGCAGCGCAAGGACCGGAGGTGCGGCACTGATCGTGTCGGCGATGGCGATATAGCCGAGCGCCCAGAGGCCGAGACCGGCATTGGCAAGCGAGGGAGCCACGGTCCAGCGCTGCCTGCGCGCAGCAGCTGCTGTCGCCAGCCAGGATATGGTGAGGAAGACGAAGAGCGCCCAGATATTCGGGGTTTCAGTGGAAATCAGCGCAGGCGTCAGCATCGAACCCAAAAGGCCAAGACCGGCGAGCGCCTGCCCGTGCAGAAGTGAAAGGCCAATAGTGGCGAAGGCGACAAGCCCGAGCAGGATGAAAGCGGTAGTGGGGCTTATGTAGTCGTAAATGCCGTAGGCGGCATAGATAACGCCGAACAGCGTCAGTGCACCTGCTGCCGTCAGCACGCCAGGTATCATGGCGTTGGAATAGGTGGTGGCGATACCAGGTACGGCCCTGCGGCGGATTGCTTCGCCGGCAAGACCGAGACCGAGGCCGAAAATGGCGGCGAGCGAAAGCCGCACGGCCGGGCTCAGGAGCCCAGACTCGATCGAATATTTGATGAGGAAAATGCCGCCGAGCGCCAGCGCCAGCCCACCTGCCCACACTGCCCAGCGTGCGCCCAGCAGACTTTCGAAGCTTTCCTTCGGGGCTGACGCGGATGCGGCCTCAGTGGAAAGCGCACTTGTCTCTTCCGCGCTGGCAAGGTTCTCCGCCGGCGCCATGGCCGCGGCCATTTCGGTTTCGGACGGATATTCCGTTTCGACGAACTCTTCTTCCGGCAAAGCCCGGTTTTCTTCTTCCGCCCTGAAATCCGGGTTTTCCGCGGCTGCATCCGCCTCCGCCTGTGCGGCAAGAGGAGAGGCCGCCCCGGTGGCCATCAGCCGCTTCAGGCCGTTAAGCTCACGCTCCAGCGACTTGATGCGGCTTGAATTGCGGATGCTTGCGACCAGCGTATAGATGAAGGCTGCGATGACGGCGAGGATGAGAAACGGGATTTCCAAACAGACTCTCCAATTACTAAGCTGTTTTTAAAGCCGTTTTGGCGAATTTATGCAAGGCTTGGTTGAGGGATGCGGGAGGTTGCCGTTTGTTTCTTCTCCTCGCCGGGGAGACGGTGTCCCGAAGGGTCGGATGAGGGGAAAACGTTGCCCAATCTCACGGCCTTTGCCCCTTATACCGCTGCCGTGGCTTTCTGGCCGGCGGGGGAGACTAAACCGCGAGGCAACGTAGTATCGTCAGATGTCACGCCGCAAGCCAGTGCCGTGCCGCTTCGATATCGGCAAACCCAAGATCGTGACCGTCATCGATCATTTGCACTTCTGCCCGCGCGCCGCCGGCCACAAGCCTGCCTTGCACATCTGCCGCTCTGTCGCGATATTTGTCGCGTTCTCCGGCTACGAGCAGGAAGTTGCGTTCGGTAAGATCACTTTCCGGCCATCTATCGAGAATCGGCAACGGGCGATAAAGCAGCGCATCCCCGGCAAGCTCCGGGTAGAGTGCCGCAAAGGCTGCATAGAAATTTGCGCCGTTGGAATGGCCGATGAAGCGCAGTTTCGAACGATCCAGACCATAGGACCGAATGGCGCCGTCAATGAAGGCGGCAAAGGCTTCCGCTTCCGAGACGATATCCTTCTGGTCGAAGCTGAAATCGGGCAGACGCCGGAACCAGCGGGCGATGTCTTCCTCCGTGCTGCGGCCACGGACGCCGAGAAGCGTGGCGCCCGGAGCAGCCCGGTGCGCCAGCGGCATCAGGCTGGTTTCACTGCCGCCGGAACCGTGCAGCAGGATGATGGTGCTGCCATCCGGCTTCTCGGGCGTATAGAAGCGGTGCACGAAGGGCAGGTCGCGATAGACGATACGTTCTTCGCCCGGCATCGAAAATTGCGGCAGCGCAACGCGCACATCCGCTTCGTCCTTCATGAAGAGTGGCGGGATGAACAAATTTTCGCCGAGTGCCTCCAGCGGTTCGTCCACGGTCATGCCGGGAGCGTCGGTCGCCATTTCAATCAGCACGCCGCCCGGTTCGCGGACATAAAGCGAGTGGAAATATTTCCGGTCGTGGGCATTCGTCGTGCTGGAGTTCAGCGATTTTAGCTCGGCCAGAACCGCGTTCAACTCTTCCAGATCCTTCGCGCGGAAAGCGATGTGGTCAACAGTGCCGGTGCCCGGGGCGCTGGACCAGAAGCCGGTCGCGTCGCGCACGTCGATGATGTCGCCGCTTTGCGATATGAGCCGGCGGATCGCGCCTGTCTGGCTTTCCTGCCGGTATCCGAAATATCTTGTAAGGAACGCCACGGTTTCTTCCGGCACCTCGCTCAACATCGTCGCGCCATAAATCCGGCGAATGGCGTCTTCTGCCGGGATGTCGTTTGTCACATGCGGAGTGGCATCGGCGAAGGCGTTCGTGCCGACCAGCTTGACGATCAGGCCGTCAGGGTCTTTCAACCGGATGACAGGGGTTCCGAATTCGTCGGATGGGCCCTCGGCGCGGATGCCGAATTTCAGCGCGCGCGTCAGCCAGAAACCAATGCTGGCAGGGTCGATCGCCAGTGAAACTTCCAGCGTCTGGCCATAACCCACGCGGCCCTGCCCACCGTCTTCCCAGACGAGGAAGGTCAAAAGCGAGCCGGGCGAGGCGTTTCCGTCGCCGTAAAGCAGGTGAAGCTGCATGGCATCTTCAAAACCGGCAGTGCGTTTGACGAGCCTTAAGCCCAGAAAACCGGCGTAAAAATCGACATTCGCCTGCACCTTCCGGGTGATCATCGTGATGTGGTGTATGCCCAGTGCAGAATTCATCTTGCCGTCCCCGCCGTTTTGCCTGCTGTTTGTGGCCCTATTTGTCCCACGCTGCGCCTGATCCGCAACCCCGGCAAGTGAGAACGCTGTGTTCGCTGCGTGAACGATATTGCTGTCGCTTCGTTGCATGCGGGATGGGCAAAAATCGAGCTTTTTGCCTGCCGGTTGACCATGAGTGCCTTTAAAATAAGCATACAAAATAACGGCTATTTTGTATGCAATTTTATCTTGCCTTGATGGCTGGAATTGGGTCTTATGCAACCAATCCAACCATAACCATCAGGGGGAACAGATGATATTAACGCGTAGGTTGTTGTCGAGAGCTCTGGCCATTGCTGCAGTCGGTGCCGCTGCCGGGCTGTCGCTGCCGGTAACGAGCGCCCATGCCGAAACGCCGGTGAAATTCACGCTCGACTGGAAATTCGAGGGACCTGCCGCAGGTTTCCTGCTGGCGTTGGACAAGGGATACTTCAAGGCCGAAGGCCTCGACGTGACGATCGACAGCGGCAACGGCTCGGTGGAGGCCATTCCGCGCGTGGCAACCGGCGCTTACCAGATGGGTTTCGGCGACATCAATTCGGTGATCAAGTTCCTCGATGAGGATCCGAGCCAGAAGGTCAAGGCCGTTTACATGGTCTATGAACGCCCGACATTTGCCGTCGTCGGCCGCAAGTCGCTTGGTGTCACTGGCGACCCGAAGTCGCTGGAAGGCAAGAAGCTCGGCGCGCCGCCGCCGGATGGCGCTTTTGCGCAATGGCCAGCCTTCAAGCAGGTCGCGGGGCTGGACGACAGCAAGATCAAGATCGAATCGATCGGCTTTCCGGTGCGTGAGCCAATGCTCGCCAAGGGCGATGTCGACGGCGTCTTCGGTTTTGCCTTTTCGGTGATCCTCAACCTGAAAAAACAGGGCATTGCCGATGACGATATCTCGACCATCCTGATGGCCGAGCATGGTTTGAATCTTTATGGCAATGCTGTGCTGGTAAACACTGATTTTGCTGAGAAAAACCCTGATGCCGTCAAGGGTTTCCTCAAGGCGCTGGCCAAGGGCTTCGCCGATTCCGTCAAGGCCCCTGAAGAGGGTGTGGCGGCCGTGCTCAAGCGTAACGAGACGCTCGACAGCGCGATTGAGCTGGAACGCCTCAACATGGCCAACAGCATGAACATCAAGACGCCCTATGTGGTGGAAAATGGCATGGGCGGCGTCGATCCGGCCCGGCTTGCTGCCTCCCTCGAGACCCTGAAAGTTTCCATGGGTCTGAAAGGTAACGTCAAGGCAGAGCAGGTCTTCGACGCGGCTTACCTGCCGCCCAAGGAAGAGCGCATGCTTCCCTGATTGATGTCACGGCGACCGCCCGGATCGCTTGCCGGTCCGGGCGGTTTGCAATTTTTAAATAGCATGGGGGGCTGAAAAGGGGACTGCGATGTCACATCTTGTGGAAATAGACAATGTCGACATGCGTTACGGCGGGGCGGCCGGAACGCTGGCTGTATCCGGCCTCAACCTGACGGTCGACAAGGGGGAATTCGCTGCTGTCGTCGGCCCGTCGGGCTGCGGCAAGTCGACCCTGATGAAGCTGGTAACGGGGCTGCACATTCCGCAAAAGGGCAATGTCATCGTTGCCGGGCGGCAGGTCACGGAACCGGTTTCCATTGTCGGCATGGCGTTTCAGAACCCGACGATGCTGCCCTGGCGCACTACGCTCGAAAATATCCTGCTGCCGCTGGAGATCGTCGAGAAGCACCGCCGGCGTCTGCGCGCGCATAAGGCCGAATATGTCGCCAAAGCCGAACGCCTGCTGGAAATCGTCGGCCTCAAAGGCTTCGGCTCGAAGTTCCCCTGGCAGCTTTCCGGCGGCATGCAGCAACGCGCCAATCTCTGCCGCGCATTGATCCACGAGCCGGACCTTCTCATGCTGGATGAGCCCTTCGGCGCGCTCGACGCCTTTACCCGCGAGGAACTGTGGTGTGTCATCCGCGATCTGCATACGGCGCAGCGGGTTACCATCATTCTGGTGACGCACGATCTGCGCGAAGCGACCTTTCTCGCCGACAAGATTTTCGTGATGAGTGCAAGGCCGGGCCGCGTGCTGGCGGAACACCGCGTGCCTTTTGCGCGACCGCGCCAGCTGGATATCATGTATGACAAGGGTTTCAACGACATGGTGCAGGAACTGCATGGCGAGATAGCGCAGGCGAGGGTGGCGGCATGAGTGCGTTTGTGGAAAGCAGCATGGCAACCGCGCCGTCGAAACCGCTGATCGCCCGGGTCAACTGGGTGAAGGCCGCCCCCTGGCTATATACGCTGGCGCTGTTTGCAATGTGGGAATTGCTGGTTTACGCGCTGAAAATGCCGCCAACCATTCTGCCATCGCCCGTGCGTGTGGGGCAGGCCATCGTGCAATATTGGTCGCCGATCTGGAAGAACTCACTGCAGACGCTCTATACCACCACGCTCGGTTTTGCGATTGCCGTCGCGGCGGGTCTCGCCATCGGCCTCTTTATCGGCTGGTCGAAAACCATCTATGCCGGGCTTTATCCGCTGATGATCGGTTTTAATGCCATCCCCAAAGTGGCGTTGGTGCCGATCCTCGTCATCTGGTTCGGCATCGGCACTGTTCCCGCGGTTCTGACTGCGTTCCTGATTTCCTTCTTCCCCATCGTCGTCAACGTCGCGACCGGTTTGGCCACCATCGAGCCGGAAACGGAGGACGTGCTGCGCGCACTTGGCGCCAGGAAGATGGATATCATGCTGAAGGTCGGCATTCCGCGCTCCATGCCTTACTTCTTCGGCTCGCTGAAAATCGCCATCACGCTCGCCTTCGTCGGCTCGGTCGTATCGGAAACCGTCGCCTCCAATTATGGCCTCGGTAATATGATGAGTTCGGCGCAAAGCCAGTTCAACGTGCCACTGGTCTTTGCCGGTCTGTTGATGCTCGCCGTGGAAGGTATCGTCATGTATGCGATCATGGCCTGGCTCGAAAAGCGCATGACCGGCTGGGCGCATCGCTCGACCATGGGGCAGTAAGCGGGGAAAGGGCCGTATCAACTCGCATTGGTTGCCTTCTCCCCACTGGGGGGAAGGCGAAATCGTGACAATTCAAGGTTTGACCACAGGCTGCGGAAAACCAGGAAGAGTGCGGTCTTAATGCGCCGCCATTTCCTCGACGATCTCAGGGCCATCCATCTGGAACGGATAATAGGTTGGCCAATTGGTCACCTCGTCCAGAAGCGCCTTGCGGTCATTGCCCCAGTAGAGGTGGTAATGGCCGGCTTTTTTAGGCGCGATGGTGTGATCGCTGAACTGAATGAATTGCGGTGCATCCGCATCGCCGCCGGTCTTTTTGAAGATGTACCGCACGCCGCGATTACCCTTCTTGTAGGTCAGGATTTCCTGGCCGTCGCTGACATAAGTGCCTTGCGTTGGTTTGCCTTCCTTATAAAACGCCACGTTGTCGCCCTTGATGGTGATGCGATTGACATCCGTTTTGTAGCCAATTTCGTAATAGGCACGATATTCGGCTGCTGTCTTGTCGCCGTGGGCTGCCTTCTCCGCCATGATCCCATCGAGAGAACCGTTCAGCAGATAGGGATAGACTGACTGCCAGTCACCTTCCCAGTCTGAAAGCATGCGTGGCTTCACCTGCGCATCCTCGAAGTAACCCTTGTAGATCTGTTTCTCGGCTTCGGTCTGGCCATGGCTGTGATCGTGGCTGTGACTATGCGCGGTGGACGTCTTGTCTTTTCCGGCCGCCAGTGCCGGGGCTGTCATCAGCAGCATGGAACCGATTGCAAGCGCGCCGGTGACGCGGGTGATGGTTTTTTGCATTCTTCTGGCCCTTATGTGGTTATAAATCGAAGGGTAAGTTATGTAATAACATTACGCATAGGTCGTATAAACACGTCCTTCGCCAGACGCAAGAGCGCCTGCCGCCACCCTTGCGCGAAAAAAGGTGAAAGCCGGCTCATGGCCGGCTTTCATATGGGAAAAAGTTGCATGGGGAAGGGAGCGGCTGGGACGCTCTCAATTCACGCGGTTTGTGCGGTTAATTCCGCCTTGCGCTCATCGAAAGCGAGCTTCATTGCCTTCGTCACGTCACGCGTGGTTGCGAAGTAATTGTCGCTACGCGCCCAGTAGCGCAATTTCACCGTGGCGCTGTCTGCGCTGACAGAATCGACGAAGGTAACGGGGGCGGGGTCCAGCAGTACCCGGCTTTCCGAGCGCACCACACGCATCAGCATGTCCTGCGCCGCAGCCAGATCCTCGTCGCTCTTAACCGTCAGGCTCAATTCGTGGCGGCGTGAGGGAAAGCGGCTGTAATTGGTGATTGGCACGTTCCACAGGGTGGAATTTGGCGCAAGGCGGTAAAGCCCATCGCTGGTTTTAAGCTCGGTCGCAAACAGGCCGATTTCGATCACCGTGCCGCTCACGGCGCCAGTCTCGATATATTCGCCAACCCGGAAGGGACGCAGCACCAGAAGCATGATGCCGGCGGCGATGTTCTGCAATGTGCCCTGAAGTGCCAGGCCGATGGCGAGGCCGGCAGCGCCGAGTGCCGCAAGAATGGAGGCCGTCTGTACACCAAACTGGCCAAGCACCATGACCAGCACCAGAATAAGCACCACGTAGCGGATGGCACCTGCGAAGAAACCGGCAAGCGTCGCATCGAAGCCGCGGATGCGGGACAGGCCCTGAAAAGCCCAGCGCTGCAGGAAAGTCGCGGCCAGCCAGCCGATGATCAGAAGCAGCAGCGCACCGATGATCGAAAAGGAATATTGCACCGCCAGCGTGCTCGCCTGCCGTACCGCTGCCTGCGATGCGACGATGATATCCGTTGCCTGTTGTTCCATGAATTATCCCGTGATTCTTATTGCTGTTCTACTTTGGTAACGACTGGATCCCGCAGGGGTTCCGCCAAAAACGGAGCCGTCAGTTGGAGAGAGGCAGCACGAAGGGTACGTTGCCGTCCGTATCCGCGCCCCTGCCGATCGTCTTGATTGCCGCCACCAGCCTGCCATCCCGCCCAAGCAACCGGTCCCCGATTGCGATGATGCGGGCATTGGGGGTGGCATAGGGTGATGCGGTGCGCAGGCTGAGCGCAAGCGCCATCTCGTCCTGATCCGGATAAAGGCTGAGTGCTGCAATGACGGCTGCGGCAGGAGAGCGCGACACGCCCATCCAGCAATGGATGAGAAGCGGTGCGGACTGGTCCCATTCGCGGGCGAAATCGATCAGCCGCAGCACATGCGCATCGTCAGGCGCGATGAGATCGCCGGTGCCCTTGAAGCTGATGTCATTCATCGCAAGGGTCAGGTGCCTTTCGGCTGAGATCACCGCCGGGCGGTGAAAGGTCTGCTCCTTTGCGATCAGCGTCACCATTTCACGGGCTTTGTGCTTCACGGCCATTTCCGCAATTCGCGACAACGGCGATACGACGATGGAAGTCATTTAACCCCTCCAGCCGCGTTGCCGGTTTTGACCACGCGCATCGCCTCGATCGCCTCGAAGCGTTCAATGAACCGCTTCTGCGCCTCGGTCGAGGGAAGCGGGATAATGTCGAACATATCGCGGGTGATGCCGCGCGGCAGGCCGAAGAATTTCTGTGCCTCGGCAATGGAAAAACCGGCAAGCTCCGTCGCCTCGAAAAAGGCGGCAACCGTATCGGCTTTCTTGATGCGGTCTTTCAGTTCGCGCGAGGCATGCGGCGGCAGGCCAAAGCGCAGATGCACGGCCGCTTCCAGCCTTTTCTCCACGGTTTTATAACCGCCGCCGACCACTGATTTGAACGGCGATATCATGTCGCCGATGACATATTCCGGGGCGTCGTGCAAAAGCGCCATCTGCATATCGTCGGGCGTAGCATTCGCACACATGCGGCAGAAAATGTTTTCGACGATGAGGCTATGCTGGGCGACGGAGAAGGCGTGATCGCCGCGCGTCTGGCCATTCCAGCGGGCGACGCGGGCAAGACCATGGGCGATATCGGCGATTTCTACGTCGAGCGGTGAGGGGTCGAGCAGGTCGAGCCGCCGTCCAGAAAGCATGCGCTGCCAGGCGCGCGGACTTTTAGCGGGCGCCACGCCTATTCCTCCGCCTGTACCGCAGGATCGACGACGGGGAAGGAGATGCCGCTCCAGGCCGGCAAGGCCACAGTCACGGGAACATTCTCGGCAATGAGCGGCGTGGCGGAGGCGAGCGCATCGGCAACGCGGTCTGTCCGCACGATGGCAAGTCCCGTGTTGCCGCAAACGGTTCCAAGCGCCCCGACCGTTTTTCCATTGGCGGTGATTTCAGTTCCGGTCGCGGGAAGGGCGCTTTCAGCCGAAACGGTGACGACCCGCCGTCTTGCCGTGCCGCGATGTTTCATGCGCGAGACGACTTCCTGACCGACGAAGCAACCCTTTTTGAACGAGACGCCGTCGTTCACATCCATCAGCACATCATGCGGAAAAGCATCCTGCAACGCGTAATCCCGGCCGGATTCGGCAATTCCGTACTCAATGCGCAGGGCATCATATGCCGTTATGTCGCCCGAGGCCGAAGCACCCGGCACGCGGAACAGATTGATGCCGGCCTTGTCGAAACGGCCGTCCTTCGCGCCCGCCTCCGGCACGCTTTCGCTCCAGAAAACGCTGACACCTTCTATCGGTTCGGCCTTGAGATCGACGGGCGCGCGAAGCTTGTACATGGTCAGGCGGCGCAGCAGCGCATCCTGTTCGGCAGCGCCCGATTCGATCAGATAATCCGGCCCATCGCGCGCGATCAGGAAATCGAACAGGATCTTGCCCTGCGGCGTCAGAAGTGCCGAGGCGCGCGCCTCGCCTTGCGGCAGGTTTTCAACATCGGCCGTGATCAGATTGTTCAGAAACTCTTCGGCACCCGTGCCGGAAACTCTAATCAGGCGGCGGTCGGCAAGAAAGGCGGAAGGCATGGCATCACCGTTCGGTTCATCGAAAGCATTTCCGGCCAGGGTCGCTGAGGGCTGCCCGAGGCAATCTGCCGAAATGCTCTCTTTTTGTTTTCGCGCAGTTCCATTTGCAGAACCGCGACGCGCTTCTGCTGAATTGCTCATGCCGCACAGTTAGGATTTTTGCAAAAGAACGGCAAGCACCGCCGCGCGATCAATCGCCGGCGGTGAAGAACTTCCACTTGCCATCGGGCGAAATGCCGATGCGGTAAAAGCTGTAATTACCGTATTCCTGCATATCAGCCAGATCGCCCGCCGTGATGATGCGCAGCAGCTCGACCTTTTCCGGCGCGGTCAGCGTATTGAGCGGCTTTCCGGAGAAATAGGGGAAAACATAGGCTTCATCCGGGGTGCCGGCGTCGACATGGGCATAACCCGTGGAAAGCAGATCGATGATGATCGCCAGCACTTCCAGACCGTCCGGATCGCCGGAATAGCTTTTCAGCGCAGCTATCGGGTCGTCGCTGTCATTGCCGTCGATACGGAACTGCTTGTCGCTGGCGGCGATGAAAGGCCGCAGTTTTTCGATATCGCCCGAAGAGGCGGCGTCGATGATCTGCTGGCGAAGCTTGCGCACAGCTTCCGGCGCCTTTGAAATATCATGCTCGATAACGACCGACATTTCCGGCGTGTTGCCCGGCTTGGCCGGTTGCTGGGTCGATTGACCGGCGGAACGGTCGACCAGAGGGTCGGGCAGGGGAATGCCGTCCGAATCACCTTCGATCTCGTCGGGCTCAGGAGCCTGGGGCCGTTGCGGCTGTTCGCCACTTTGGGTTTGCGGCTCGCCTTCGGTATTTTGTGCGGGTTTCAGCTCGGAAAGCGCAAAGGCGCGGCTGGGCAAGCCAATGGACCCGGCGGTCAAGGCAGCCAAGATGGACAGCATGGCGGAAGAGCGCAAAAGCCCCTTGCTCAGGCAAGACATGACAGACCCCGACTTTACTGTATCACGCGCTGCGGGGAAAATTCGCCTTCAAGCATGCGCTGGCGCAGCGATTCCAGCATTGCTTCAGCACCGGCTTCGCCGTGCATACGGATGGTTTCGCGCATGGCCAGAGCGATTGCGGCATCGGCGATGATCTCCGGCTCGATGCCGTCGGCCATGCCGTCAGCCCATGCCTCGTTCTGGTGTTCCAGAGCGACCTGCATCTTTTCATGCACGATCATGTCGTCGATTTCGTTACGGCTCGTCTGCATTTTTCATCCTCGACAGGGCGGGCAAGTCCTTACCACCCTGTTAACAACACTAGCAGCCTTTTATCAAAACGGCACGGGCTGCGGCGAAAAGAGGTTAACAATCCGCTAATTTCCGAACCTGGACGCAATTTCCTGGGCGAGTGTTGCCCCTTCGTTACGGTAGCCCTCTTCTGCCATGACGGCGGCGCGTGTGCAACTGCTGTGGATGGCCGCAAAGGAACGATATCCACGGTTGAATGCAGCCGTCATGCGCTGGCGCCTTTCAGGTTCGTTGGCCGTATCGGCCGCCAGAAGATCGCTCATCGATTTGCGCCAGTCCTCCGGACCGGAGGAAGGGCACAGGGTTCTAAGATACTGCACCGCCCCCAATATCTCCGACAGCCGTGCCAGCCTGTCGTCATAGGGAGCGGGTTTGGGCGGTTGTGCTTCCGGCGGGCGAACCTCACTGGAAGCAGCCTTCGAAGGCTGC
The DNA here is from genome assembly GCF_007828365.1 of Rhizobium sp. SJZ105. Lineage (NCBI taxonomy): Bacteria > Pseudomonadati > Pseudomonadota > Alphaproteobacteria > Hyphomicrobiales > Rhizobiaceae > Rhizobium > Rhizobium sp. SJZ105. Next base: position 853,913 of record NZ_VIUP01000001.1, on the reverse strand, counting down.
GCATGAGCGACGCCGTCTTGCCCGGCGGGTGCAAGAATGGTCAGGAAAAAAGACAGGAAAATGGTTGGCCGTATCAAAATTTTATTCTGCCCCACACATACTCGTGAACACCCGGCGGGCGGATTGGTCCTAAAGCCATCGCGGTCTTTCAGACCGCCCCGTCAGCTTTAGGTCTATATCATGTCGTTATCGCAAAACTGCTGCACAGTGTTGCGCGACATCCTCTAGATAATAGCGATTCTGGCTGGCTGGCAATCATCCAAGCAGCCGCTCGGCGCATTCGACGACGCTTTCCGGTGCCGGCAACCGGCGGATTTCCGACAATGTGAACCAGCCTGCATCCGCCGCGTCGTCGGCCGCCGTCACCACCGGGTCCGCATCCGTTTCCACGGTAAAGACGGAGAGGAAATAGTGGCTCGTCAGCGCACCTTCGGGGTCGCGCGACGGCAGGTCATAGGTCGCAAACAGCTGCGGTTTACGCGCGACGATACCGGTTTCCTCCTGAAGTTCGCGCAGCGCCGTCTCGGCTGGCGTTTCACCCTCTTCGCCGCGCCCGCCCGGAAATGCGAACATGTCTTTCGACGGCGGATTTATACGGCGCACGAGCAGCAGCCGATCTCCATTCCGGACGATGGCGGAGGAGGCGGGGCGGGGCTTGATACGAAGGGTCATGAATGGTTTCGCTTGTTTCAGCCGTCTTGGGCCTGTCTATATTGGTCCGGGAATACCGATGGTATATTCGGGAATCGGATCGATTGTGCACGCAGAAGACGGTGGAATGAAGGTCTATCTTATTTATGCCCTGGCGGCTGTTGCGGAAATCGCCGGTTGCTTTTCCTTCTGGGCGTGGCTGAAGCTTGGCAAGACAGGCTGGATATTGCTTCCAGGAATGCTGGCGCTCGCCGCTTTCGCCTGGGCTTTGACGCTGGTGCCGACCGAGACCGCGGGCAGGGCCTATGCCTCCTATGGCGGGATTTACATTGCCGCATCGCTTCTCTGGCTCTGGGGTGTTGAGGGGCAAGTACCGGATAGATGGGATATCGCTGGCGGTGCCGTCTGCCTCGCGGGCACGGCTATCATTTTATTCGGTCCCCGGGCCTGAGGAGCAGACAATGTGCGGACGTTTCGTGCTCAAAGCGACACCGGAAGAGATTGCCGATTATATTGACCTGATCGGCCTTGAGGATTTTCCTGCCCGTTTCAACATCGCGCCCACACAGCCGATCCTGATCGTGCTGGAGGGTGAACGGCAGGAGCGCGGCAGTAACCTGCCCAACCGTCGGGCCATGCTGGTGCGCTGGGGTTTTCTGCCCGGCTGGGTCAAGGACCCGAAGGATTTTCCCCTGCTCATCAATGCGCGTTCGGAAACGGCCATCGGCAAGGCATCCTTTCGAGCTGCCATGCGCCATCGCCGCGTGCTGGTGCCTGCCACCGGCTTTTACGAATGGCGCCGCCCGCCGAAGGAGGAGGGCGGCAAGCCGCAGCCCTATTTCATCCGCCCGAAGAACGGCGGCATTGTCGCCTTTGCCGGCCTCATGGAGACGTGGTCTTCCGCTGACGGGTCCGAGGTCGATACCGGCGCCATCCTAACCACCGCTGCCAACGCCGCGATCGGCCGCATTCACGACCGTATGCCGGTGGTAATCGCGCCAGAGGATTTCAGCCGCTGGCTGGATTGCAAGACGCAGGAACCGCGCGAGGTGGCCGACCTGATGCGCCCGGTTCAGGATGATTTTTTCGAGATGATCCCGGTATCGGACAAGGTCAACAAGGTCGCCAATGTCGGCGCTGACCTTATCGAGCCGGTGCCGGAAAGCGCGCCGCTCGCGAAAATCAGGCTACCTAAGGATGATGGCCAGATGTCATTGTTCTGATGTGCTTGCTGGCATTCGAGGCTGGCCATCGCGGATCGACCCGGTCACTCCACAGTTGACCATCCTGCGCCCGTCTTACCCGTTCCGCCCGATTTTCTGCAGGCCTTCCTGGATCATGATGTCGGAATAGACGCGGTTGCGGCCGTTCGCCTTGGCGAGGTAGAGCAGCTGGTCTGCGGCATTGAGCTGATTGTCGAAGGGTTCGCCCTTTTCGATTTCCACGACGCCGAGCGAAATCGTCAGCGCCAGGCTGCTGCCGCTCAGCTGGCGGCCGTTCTTTTCGACGGCGCCGCGCAACTCTTCGCAGAATTGATAGGCGGCATGCGCATTGAGCCCACGCAGGAACACGGCGAATTCCTCGCCGCCAAGGCGCGCGGGAATGTGGCGCTGCTCATGGCACATGTCGTGCAGCAGTTCGGCAAGCTTCTTCAGCGCCCTGTCGCCGGCATCATGCCCCAGCGTGTCGTTGATCTTCTTGAAATGGTCGATGTCGAGAATGGCGACTGCGCCGTTCTCGTCATTGTCGTTGATGACGTCCATCAGCGCCCGCGTACGCTCGAAGAAGGAGCGGCGGTTAGGCAGACCGGTGAGATGATCCCGCTCTGCCAGTTCACGCAGCCGTTTCAGCTGTTTCAGCGTTTCGATATTGTTGTCGATGCGGTACTGCAATTCTTCCGGCACGAAGGGACGGTAGACGAAATCCGATGCCCCGGCCTTGAGGAAGCTTGCCGAAAGCAGCCGGTCCGTGGAGGACGAGATGCCGATGACCCGCAGGTCTTCCGAGGAACGGCTGTCGCGGATGCGGCGCGTCAGCTCGTAGCCGTCCATGTCAGGCATATGGTAATCGGTGATGACGAGCTGAATCGATGGGTCCTGCGACAGGATTTCCAGCGCCTGCTTGCCAGAATGGGCTTCGCTGACCCTGAAATTCTGCCGTTCGAGGATTTCCACGAGGCCGGAACGCGCCGTCCGCACGTCATCCACTACCAGCACGGAAAACAGTCTGTTGGTCAAAATCCGGTCGACCGTTTTCACCACGGCATCAACGGTGCGATGGCCATCCTTGACGATGTAGTCGATTATTTTCTTTTCGGCGTAGCGCTTGCGCGCCTCCTCATCCACCGTGGCGGTGAAGACGATCGCCGGCACCTTGTGGTCGGCAAGAAGTGCGAGAATTTCACCCTTCGGCGCATCGGGCAGATTGAGACCGGTGAGTGCCAGCGTGAAATCATGGGCGCGCAGCAGGATATCGGCCTGCGCCATGCTGTCACAATGGATCACTTCGGCTGCCGTTTCCTCCGAAAGCCGCGACTTCAGCAGCATGGAAAGAGCGACGGAATCTTCAATCAGAAGGATTTTATCCTGCATGCCGTATGAAGCCCCCCATGGCCCGTCTTCGTTGGTTTTCCCGCAACGTCCGAATTGGTCCGATACCGCCTGTCAACGGCATCGAAAATCGGCCTTGTTCGCTGTAGCAGGAAGAATCGCTAAAGTAGAAATTTTTTTGATGCTCAGTAGTCGATGCGAGACTATCCGTACAGTCGTCCCGTGGAAGTCGAATACTTTACTTCGTTTTGGTTGCAGCTTCGTTACAGATCGGGAAGTTTTATAAAACAGGCCGGTTACGCGGTTCTTGATGGGGGCCGTACAAACGGAGACGGCGCTAATATTAGCGCCGCACATTTAACCGGGTGTTTTTTTCGGATTGACCGTTACCATCGCAAAGTCTGCGAGGCCTTGGATGCTGTGCTTTCAAGAAAAGCGAATGTTTTCAAGCGGTTTTGGCGGCGGGCTTGCGCTTCAGCATCAGGGCTGCGGCCGCAACGGCCTTCAGTCCGAGCGGTCGGTAGTGGCTGTTGAGGTCGGGCTTCGCCTGCGGCTGTGCCTTCGTCTCGTTCGTCATTTCTCTTTCTCCACAATTCACGTCAATCGCCGTTTCGATGCGTGTGAGCTACTTCTTTCGTGGGTAATCTTGACGGATTCGAGGCGAAAGAAAGCGAAGCCCGCTTTTCGGGCTGCGACATTTTGTGTCACATCAAACGACGGTTCGTGGGAGAAAAATAATACCTGCGGTTTCAAATACCGCGATCAAGGCCGTTGCCGCCATTGGCGTCGTCATGCGCGTCCTCCTCAATCGTCAGCGTGCCATAACGGCGGTGCCAGAGGCGGGCGCTGATGGGGATGAACACGAGATAGGCAGCAACCGTCAGAACCAGTACCTCCCAGGTGAAGCTCATCAGCATCGCGACGTAAAGCACGACGACGAGGATCATCGGCAGCACCAGATCGCGGCGAATGCGGCTGGTACCTGACTTCCCCGACCAGACCGGCAGGCGGCTGATGAGAAGATAACCGATCAACACGGTGTAGGCGGCGGCGATATAGGCGAAGGGCTTGCCTGGCTCGACACCAAGGAAGCCGAGATAAACAGGCAGAAGCACCAGCATGGCGCCCATCGGGGCCGGAACGCCCACGAAAAATTCGTTCTGCCACGGCGCCTTCACCGGGCGCTCGATCATGACGTTGAAGCGCGCCAGACGAAGGCCTGCGGCAATCACGTAGATGAGGGCGGCGATCCAGCCTATCGAACGCGCCTGATCGAGCATATAGATATAGACGACGAGGGCAGGGGCGACGCCGAAATTGACGATGTCGGCCAGACTATCCATCTGTTCGCCGAATTTGGATGTCGCCTTCATCATCCGGGCGATGCGCCCGTCGATGCCGTCGAGGAAGGCGGCAAGGAGCACCATGCCCACGGCCAGCTCGAACCGGCCTTCAATGGCGAGGCGCACGCCGCTCAGGCCCGCGCAGATGGCCAGAACGGTGATGAGGTTGGGTATCACGAGGCGAAAGGGAATTTCCCTCAGGCGCGGCCCACGGCCGCTGTCGTTGCGGCCCTCATGTTTTCCGTTCTGTTGCGGCTCCGAGATCGGCGTTTCCATGGCGCATGCCCTTCCTGTTTTCGTCAGCCGCGACGGCTAAGGACCGGACCCTTGGCGGAGCCGAACTCGGCCAGAACCGTTTCGCCGGCAATTGCCGTCTGGCCCACCGAAACGCGCGGCTGAAAACCTTCGGGAAGGAAGATATCGAGGCGCGAACCGAAACGGATAAGACCGAAACGCTCGCCGGCATCAACTGGTTCATTCGGCTTGACCCAGCAGACGATACGGCGGGCGACCATGCCGGCAATCTGCACCACGCCAACCTTGCCATGCGCTGTCTCGATGACGAGGCCGTTGCGCTCATTGTCTTCGGAGGCCTTGTCCACTTCCGCATTGAGGAAGAGGCCGGGGCGGTAGGCGACATTGACGATGCGGCCGCGCACGGGCGCGCGGTTCACATGGCAGTTGAACACGTTCATGAACACCGAAATGCGCACCATCGGCTCCTTGCCGAGTTCCAGCTCCAGCGGCGGAACGACGGTCTGGATGGCGGACACCTTGCCGTCGGCAGGGCTGATGATCAGGTCGTCATCCTGCGGCGTCACGCGCTCGGGGTCGCGGAAGAAGTAGGCACACCAGGCCGTCAGCACCAGACCGACCCAGAACAGCGGTTCGGATATCCAGCCGAGCACCAGCGATGCGACGAAGAAGGCGGCCACGAAGACGTAGCCTTCCTTGTGGATCGGTACGATGGTGTTGCGAATGGTGTCGAACAGATTCATAAGTTTCCTTGCTCCGGTTTCCGCCTGCCGCGTCTTTATATGGTCGTGATACGACATCATCCATACGGGCATGCGACAAAGTTCGCTTAGCTGGTTACAGCCAAACTCCCCGCCCGGCAATGGTCCGGTTGGTGTGCCGCCCTGTTGTCAGGGGTTTATGCCCGTCAATGCGCGGGTTCGCCGCGGTCAACAACGCCAAGATCGTCGGTTTCGCGAACATGGCGCAGCATTTCCTCTGCCCGGATGGCTTCGCGCTGGCGGCTCCACATCGAGGCATAAAGCCCGTTCTGTGCCATCAGCGAGGCGTGGGTTCCGCGCTCGGCGATCAAACCTTCCTTCAGCACGATGATTTCATCAGCGCTGATGACGGTGGAGAGGCGGTGGGCGATGACCAGCGTCGTGCGGTTTTTCGAAACGATATCAAGCGCGCTCTGGATTTCCTGTTCCGTGTGGGTGTCCAGCGCAGAGGTCGCTTCATCGAGAATGAGGATCGGCGGCGCTTTCAGAATGGTTCGGGCAATCGCCACGCGCTGCTTTTCGCCGCCGGAAAGTTTCAAGCCGCGTTCGCCAACCATGGTGGCGTAACCCTCCGGCAGTTTGCTGATGAAGGCGCTGATCTGGGCCGCATCCGCCGCTGCCGTGACCTCCTCGGTCGTTGCCGAAGGGCGTCCGTAACGGATGTTGTAGGCGAGCGTATCGTTGAACAGCACGGTATCCTGCGGCACCATGCCGATCATCGAGCGCAGGCTCTTTTGCGTCACGTGGCGAATGTCCTGCCCGTCGATGGTGACGGCGCCTTCCTGAATATCGTAGAAACGATAAAGCAACCGCGAGATCGTCGATTTTCCGGCACCCGAAGGACCGACGATCGCCACCGTCTTGCCCGCAGGCACATCGAAGGAAATGCCCTTCAGGATCGGTCTTTCCGGATCGTAGGCGAAATGCACGTCGCGAAAGGAAATGGCACCCGGTCCGGCCACAAGCGGCTTCGCATCCGCCCTGTCGGTAACCTCAGCCTCGACTTCGAGAAGTTCGAACATCTGTTCGATGTCGGTCAATCCTTGGCGAATTTCACGATAGACGAAACCGATGAAGTTCAGCGGTACCGAAAGCTGCAGCAGAAGCGCATTGATGAACACGAAATCGCCAATGGTCTGCTCGCCGCGTTGCACGGCCATCGCCGACATCACCATCATGACAGTGGAGCCGATGCCGAAGATCACGCCCTGGCCGAAGTTCAGCCAGCCGAGCGACGTCCAGATCGAGATCGCCGATTTTTCGTAACGCTCCATGGCGACGTCAAAGCGCTCCGCCTCCATCTCCTCATTGCCGAAATATTTGACGGTTTCGAAGTTCAACAATGAATCGATCGCCTTGGTGTTGGCGTCGGTATCGCTGTCGTTCATGGCGCGGCGAATAGAGATGCGCCAGTTGCTGGCCCGCACGGTGAACCAGATATAGGCCCAGACGGTGACAACCGTGACCAGCACATAGGAAAAGCCGTAGGAGGTCCAGAAAATGATCGCCGTCAGCAGGAATTCGATGAAGGTCGGTGCGGTGTTGAGAATGGTGAAGCGGACAATGGTTTCGATGCCCTTGGTCCCACGCTCGATAACCCGTGAAAGCCCGCCGGTCTTGCGCTCCAGATGGAAGCGCAGGGAAAGCCGGTGCATGTGCACGAAGGTTCTATAGGCGAGCTGGCGCACGGCATGCTGGCCGACGCTGGCAAACAGCGAATCGCGCAGCTGGTTGAGCCCGACCTGTATCAGCCGCGTCAGATTATAGGCGATGACAAGCGCGACAGCACCGAGCAGGAAGGCCGGAACCAGCCCGACCATGTCCAGCTTGCCGTTCAGCGCATCCGTTGCCCATTTGAAGAAATAGGGAACGAGGATCAGCACCAGCTTGGCGATAACGAGAAACGCCGTCGCCCAGATTACCCGCATTTTCAGGTCAAGGCGGCCTTCCGGCCACATGTAGGGCCAGAGGTTGATGAGGGTCTGCGTGGGATTGCTGGAATCCGCCGAAATGGTTTTTTTCTTGGTGGCCATCATTTGCTCCGGGCACTGCCGGAAGCCGACAGCAGGGCGGCGGCTCTAGAAAGCCGCCGTGCTTGTCACAGGTAGGGTTGTTGCGGGGTCACCGCAATGTCTTGAACGATCAGGAACCGCTCTTCAGACGCTTGCGATGAAGTTCTTCCGCATTCGGCAGGGCCTTCTCCGGCACACCGAAAATCTGGCCGGGCTCGATCAGGTCAGGATTTTTGATCTGATCCTCGTTGGCGAGGTAGATCGTGGTGTAACGCACGCCCTGTCCGTAAACGCGACGGGAAATCTGCCACAGCGTATCGCCGCGGCGGATGATGACGCTGTTCTGGCTTTCGGCAAGCGGCGGCTGCTCGAAGGTCTGCGGACCGGCGGGCGCCTGCGGTGCAGGTGCGGGCGGGGCGATGATGTGGAGGTCGGCAAGGCGGCTTGCCAGCGTGGCGATACCCTTGCCGATCCCGGCAACGTCGTTCGGCCATGCCTCTACCGATGTCAGCAGCTGACGTGCCTTGGCGGCGATATCGCCGGCAAAGGCGGTAAAGGATGGCTCGGTGCCTGCGGCAGTGCGGAACTCGGAGAGCGACTTGAGGCCGATCACCACGGCGGAGCGGCCGGCAATGGCCTGGTCGAGCGCCGGTGTGGCCTGATCCTTGTAGAGATTGGACAGAATGCCGAAGGCCTTGGCGACATCCGTGCGCAGCTTTTCGAATGCAGCGCGGTCGCTTGCCGTGCTCTGGTTTTCAGCGGGCGCGGTCGTCGTGGCGGCGGATGGCGTTGCGGACGGTGCCTGCATGGCGACGGTTGCCTGGTCGGTCTGCGGGCGCTCGAATGGAACGCGCACGCGGACCTTCACCGTGCCGTCGGCATTCAGCTCTTCGACAGTGATGATATGGCTGCCGACGGAAAGATCGACATTGCCCTCGATGACGAAATGGCCGGAGGCCTCCGTGGTGCTTTTGCCGATTTCCTTGTCGTCGACCAGCGCGCGCACGCTCGAAGCGGCAGGCGCGGAACCCGCAACGAAAATCTTCGAGCCTTCGAATTCGACGGCGGTTACCTGAACGGTCGAAGTCAGAGGAGCTGCGGCAGCGGACGGAGCCGGGGTACTAGCGGCAGGCGCGGGCGTCGTGGTGGCGGCAGCTGTTGCCGACTGACCCGGTTGCGCGGCTTGCGGGGGCTGGAGTGCTGAAGGTGCCGCCTCCGGCATTGCTAGCACGCGGCTTGCTTCACCAGGCTTGGACACCATCGCCAAGAGTTCGCCCGCCTTGCCGTTGGGCACGGAAACGGTTGCGACTTCTTCGGATTGCGTTGCCTTGCCGCTGGCGTCGGTCGAGCGCAGCACCAGTTCATGGTCGCCCGGTGGCAGGGGATTGTCAAAAACGGCGGCGAAATCGCCCGATCCGTCGATGGTCGTCTGCGCGATCACCTTGCCGTTGCTGAGAATTTCAAGCTTCGAGCCGGGCTGTGCCTTGCCTGCGACCACAGCCGAACCATCGGGCTCGACGCGTAGCACGTCAAAGGTCGGTGCGCCCGATGTGGACTGCGCTGCATCGGCGGCAGGAGCGGCGGGTTGGGGCTGCTGTGCAGCACCATCGTCGGTGCCGGTGAAGACGCCCGCCAGACGGCGAACCTGCGCCGCCGCCGCCGCTGCACTATCCGGCAGACCGCGCAGGAAAGCGGTGGTGCGTTCGGCCGCAGTGCGCGCCGTGGTGATGAGGCGCGACGTCGTTTCATCCAGCGTCTCGGGAATTTCGATATTGGTCAGTTCCTTGAGCGATGCCTCGACCTTCTTGCGTGCTGCCGCAAAGTCGGCGTCGGACGGAACCTTGCTGTCGGCGAAAAGCGTGGTCAGATCCTTGATCGACTGGGTTGCGGAAGCCGCGAGGCGCCCGACCTTGTCGGCGATATTGGCGGTCTCCTGAGCGGCGTCGGACAGGATGTCGCCCGCCTTGTCACTGCCCATTTCTACGCTGTTCTTCACCGCGTTGCCCGCTTCGTTGATGGCATCGCCGATGGGTTTGCCGTCATTGGAAATTCTAGGCAGGACGAAAAAGATCATGAGCAGGGACGCGATGCCCAGCACGATCAGTGCCAGCAAACCGGCTTTATTGTTTTTCATCCTGGAATCTCCGGGTATTGTAAGCTTTTTACACGAGTTCAGATTGCTAGCGTCTTACCTTGCCCCAGACAAGCGGCGTGGCCGTAAAAGGCCATATTTGCAAGGGATTTCCCAAATTTTCTTGACGTGTCGCATCCGGCATAGTTCCTTCCCATCATGACGGACAAAAATACAGCGATTCGATCCATCTGCGTTTATTGCGGCTCCCAGCCCGGACGTGACCCGGCTCACATGGAAGCAGGCCGCGCGCTTGGGAAATCCATTGCCGAAAACGGCATTCGCCTGGTCTATGGCGGTGGCACCAAGGGCATCATGGGCGCGGTCGCCAGCGGCGTTCTTTCCAACGGCGGCGAAGTAACGGGTATCATACCGGAATTTCTGGTCGATATGGAGGCTACACGCCATTCTCTCGGACAATTGAACGAGCTTATCGTCACCAAGGACATGCATGAGCGCAAACATATGATGTTTGAGCGCTCGGATGCTTTCGTAACGCTGCCGGGGGGCGTCGGCACGCTGGAAGAGATCGTCGAAATCATGACGTGGGCGCAGCTCGGTCGTCACGCCAAGCCGATTGTCTTCGCCAATATCAACGGCTTCTGGAACCCGATGCTGGAACTTGTGCAGCATATGCGCGATCAGGGTTTCATCCATCGCGCCCATCTTTTGAACCCGCTGGTCATCGATGAGGTCAAGGACATCGTGCCCGCCATCATCGACCGGGCGCTTGCGCAGCAGAACCCGGAAGGCGACCCTTCGGTAATTTCCCGTCTCTAGGCATCGAATAAATGTTAACGGGCCGCCACGAGGTTCGTTACAATTTTAAGTGTATATTAATAGAGATTTGACTGCGGCATCGCCCCGCCCGCTGTTTTCATGGCTCCGCGCCCGATCCTGTGCCAGCGTCTACAAGGCGTAGGCTGAGCGCGGAATTTGATTTTCGCCGCCATGATAGCGGGGCTCATTGGGGAATGATTGCTTTTTTGGTGCGGCTGAAAAGCCGGGCGCATTTTATTATTCAGAGAAGTCCGTTTCAGGGCAGGGATGCGATCCTCGGTTCCGCTGCCCGCCGCCGGGTGGACGCGAAAAAGCGGCTCGGAATATTGATCGCCGTCTTTGCCGTTATCTACGGCGTCGTTGCAGCACGGCTTGTCCAATACGGCCTTGCCGAACCCATTGCGACCGCATGGATCAATACCGGCGCTACAGCGGTCGCCTCCCGTCCCGATATCCTCGACCGCAACGGCACTCTGCTCGCGACCGATCTCAACATGGTGTCGCTCTATGCGGATCCGCGTCGGGTCGTGGACGCGGATGAGGTTGTCGAGAAGCTTGCAACCGTCATCCCCAATCTCGACTGGCGCGAGACGCACCGCAGATTGCGCTCGGACACCGGCTTTCAATGGCTGCGGCGCCAGCTGACGCCGCGCCAGCAGGCCGATATTCTCAACCTCGGCATCCCCGGCATCGGTTTCCGGCCGGAGAAACGGCGCTTTTATCCGGGTGGCCCCGCAGCCTCGCATATCATCGGCCACGTCAATGTCGACAATCAGGGCCTTGCGGGGATGGAACGTTATCTCGACCAGCAGGGCCTGGCCGACTTGCGCGCGACCGGCCTTGCCAGCGGTGCACCGCTGGAGCCGGTGAGGTTGTCGATCGATCTGCGGGTGCAGAATATCGTGCGTGAGGTCGTGCTCAAGGCGAAAACCGCCTATCAGGCGGAGGCTGCCGGTTCAGTGATATTGGATGTGGAGACGGGCGAGGTGCTGGCCATGGCATCGGTGCCGGATTACGACCCGAACGAGCCTTCCCGCACCCTTGCCGATGGCAGCATCGACAGGGAGTATGAAAAGGGCTGGTTCAACCGCATGAGCAATGCGACCTTCGAGATGGGATCCACCTTCAAGAGCTTCACACTTGCCATGGGACTGGATGCAGGTGCCATAACGCTCAACTCGGTGGTTGACGCGTCGCGACCCATCCGCATGGGAGGCTTCACCATCAAGGATTTCAAGGGCCGGAACCGCCCGCTGTCGATCCCGGAAGTGTTTCAATATTCATCGAATATCGGCACGGCGGCTGTTGCCGACAAGGTCGGGGTCGAAGGCCACCAGCAGTTCCTGACGAAACTGGGACTTCTCTCCAGAATGGATACGGAAATGCCTGGCGTTGCCACGCCAACCCAGCCGAGAACATGGAAGAAGATCAATTCCGTCACCATTTCCTTCGGCCATGGCGTTGCCACTACGCCTTTGCAGACGGCGGTGGCAGCAGCTGCGCTCATCAATGGCGGCAGCCTTATTTCGCCGACCTTCCTGCCGCGTTCCCGAGAGGATGCGGCAGTGCTTTCCCGCACCGTCATCAACGGAAAGACGAGCGCCGATATGCGTTACCTTTTCAACTGGAACGGCATCAAAGGGTCGGGTAGGGGTGCGCAGGTGGAAGGATTTCACGTTGGCGGCAAGACCGGAACCGCCGACAAGGTCATCAATGGCCGTTATGCCAAGGATATCAATTTCAACGCCTTCGTTGCCGGTTTTCCGATGCACAAGCCGAAATATGTCGTGCTGACGATGATCGACGCGCCCAGAACCGGCGTGAACGGAGGACGCACGGCTGCCTCGACGGCCGCACCCATGACCCGTGAAATCATCACCCAGACGGCTGGACTTCTCGGCGTCAAACCGCGCTTCGGTTATGACGCGACACCGCAATTGCTGGTCGATTATTGAAGACCCACATTCCCGTTACAGATACGGGAATGTGGAGAGCTGGCATGACGCGGAAGGTTATCGCTTCAGCCGCATCAGGCTAGATGCGGTATAGATCGCCAGCGCCACCCAGATCATTGCAAAGGCCGCCATCCGCACCATGTCGAACGGTTCCTTGAAGATGAAGATGGCGATGAGGAAGATCATCGTCGGCGCGATATATTGCATGATGCCGATGGTCGACAGCCGCAGAAGCTTTGCACCATTGCCGTAAAGAATAAGCGGAACGGCGGTGACGATGCCGCTGGCCGCAAGCAGCCAGGTATCGGTCGCATTGCCGGCCATGAAATGCGCCTGTCCGCTAACGGCAAGCCAGGCTAGCACCAGCACGGCCGGAACGGAAAGAAGCATGACTTCAAGCAGGAAGCCCTGTGTGGCGCCGATTGGCAGCGTCTTGCGGAAGAAGGCGTAGAAACCCCAGGACACGGTAAGCGCAATGGAAACCCATGGCAGGCTGCCCGCATGCCAGGTGAGGATCGCAACGGCCAGCCCCACGAGGCCGATGGCGGCGATCTGCGCCGGATAAAGCTTTTCCTTGAGCAGTACCGCGCCGAGGAAGATGCTGAACAGCGGATTGATAAAATAGCCGAGCGCGGCATCGAGTGCGCGGCCCGCGCCGATCGCCCAGATATATATGCCCCAGTTGATGCTGATGAGCGCGGCCGTGAGGCTTGCCATGGCGAGCATTTTAGGGGTTTTCAGCGCAGTGCGGATTTCCGCCGTGCGACCGAGAACGATAAGGACGGCGGCGCCGATCGGCACCGACCAGATGACGCGGTGCACGATGACCTCTATCGGCGAAATATGCGCAACCGCCTTCATGTAGATGGGAAGGAATCCCCACAGCAGATATGCGGAGAGCGCGAAAGCAAAACCGCGTGCGCTATCGCCGCCCTCTTGGGCCGGAAGCGTTTTATCGAGTGCCATGGGAGTACCGCCAATTATTAGGGATGGCCCTTCATAACGGATCGGCGTAGCGCGGGCCAATTCATTTCCGTGAAGCGTTCATGAGAAAAACTGCATGAATAAAAGGCGATTTGCTCTTGAAACAGGCGACTTTGCGACCAAACGGATGATCCACGCACAAAAATCTGCGTGAATCGTTATCTCATCAGGCCGCTTCAAGCATCTGAAAGGCCTGCCTATTTCCCCCCGAAAAGATCGGTTGCGCGGATCAGCTGGTCAAGAATGCCGGGTTCGCTCAGGGCATGCCCGGCTGCCTCGACAATATGGAAATCAGCCTTCGGCCAGGCCTTGGCAAGCTGCCAGGCATATTTCAGCGGGCAGGGCATATCGTAACGCCCGTGCACGATGACGCCCGGAATATCGCGAAGCTTGCCGGCATCGCGCAGCAATTGCCCTTCCTCCAGCCAGCCGCCATTGACGAAGAAGTGGTTCTCGATGCGTGCGAAGGCGATGGCGTATTTATCCTCGCCGAAATCCTCGACGCGCGCCGGATCGGTAACAAGGGCGATGGTTGCGCCTTCCCACTGGCTCCATGCTCGCGCGCATTCGAGCTTCTTGGCTTCGTCCGTACTGGTGAGATAGCGATTATAGGCCTGCATCATCTCGCCGCGCTCGGCTTCAGGAATTGGCGCTATGAAGTTTTCCCAGCGATCGGGATACATTTCAGAAACGCCGAACTGGTAATACCAGTCCAGTTCCGGCCTGGTGACCGTGTAGATGCCGCGCAGCACCAGTTCGCTCACGCGTTCGGGATGAGTCTCGGCATAGGCGAGTGCCAGCGTCGAGCCCCAGGAGCCGCCGAAAACCAGCCATTTTTCAAAGCCGCACAGCGCACGGAGCCTTTCAATGTCGGCAACCAGATGCCAGGTGGTGTTGGCTTCCAGTTCCGCATGCGGCGTGGAGCGACCGCAGCCGCGCTGATCGAACAGGATGACGTCGTAAAGTGCCGGATCGAAAACGCGGCGATGCGTGGGATTTACCCCGCCGCCCGGACCGCCATGCAGGAAAACCGCCGGTTTCGCACCGCGTGTACCAACCCGCTCCCAATAGATCGTGTGCCCATCGCCGACATCGAGCATGCCGCTCTCGAAGGGTTCGATCTCGGGGTAAAAGCTGCGCAATTCTTCGGTCATGTCTTACTTTCCTTCGGGTGGCCATTCGGCCGTGTCACGATCCGGGTGTTGCCGGTTGTTGACCGGTAGCCGGTTTTCATCCGGCGCAGCTTCCGGCTCGACCGGCAAGCCGTCAAGGTCACCGAACCAATGCATTTTGCTGTCGAGATTTGATTGCGCCTCGGGCTTTATCAGCTCCGGCTCGTCCAGCGAACCAAGCGTGATGTTGATGAAATCGGCGTCCGGCATGTCATAGAAAAGCGGCGTGCCGCACCGTTCGCAAAAACCGCGCCGCACGTGATCGGACGACTGGAACCACGAAGCCTCGCCACGGGTCATTCCAAACTTCGCGCGGGTACTTGCTGCAAGCGGCATGAAATAGTTGCCCGATGCCTTCTGGCACATGCGGCAATGACACAGATGCGGATAGCGCAACCCGCCATCGATCCGGTAACGCACGGCGCCACACTGGCATCCGCCGCTGAGGCTTTCTGAACCGTTCATGCGCGGTCATCTTCCGGCGGCCAGACCTTGGTGTCGTGGTCCGGGTGTTGGAAGGAGGTGATATCAGCCTCATCGACGCTCTGCTCGATTGCAGGTTTTGAAAACAGCTGCTCGATCCAGGGCATGCGCTTGTGGATATTGACCTGCACCTGCGGTTCGATCCGCTCCGGATGATCGAAAGCGCCGATCGCGATCTCTACGCCGCCAGGATAATGATAGGTCAGCGGCGTGCCGCATTTGTTGCAGAAGCCGCGATGGATTTTCGCAGATGAACGGAAGAGGGAAGGCTGGCCGCGCGTCCATGTCAGATGCGCCTGATCGGCGGTGACGAGTGCACCGAAGAAATTGCCGAAATGCTTCTGGCACATGCGACAATGGCAAATGGAGGGGCGACCGATCTTGCCCGCATGAAACCGCACGGCGCCGCACTGGCAGCCGCCGGAAAAGCCTGTTTCGCTCATCGTTTATTCTCCGGGGGCCAGCTCTCGGTGTCATGGTCGGGGTGCTGGTAGGAAACGAGGTTGGTCAGATAGTCGACCGAGGTCAGATCGTCTTCCGTTGGGACGGCGGGTAGCGTGTGGATGCTGTCGACGAAATCGATTTTGCGTTCCACGCCCCACTGAATGGTGGGCGGCAAGGCGGCGGGATCGTCGAAAGCACCGGCCGCAACCGCCATGCCATCCGGCGCCTCATAGGTCAGCGGCGTGCCGCATTCGGGGCAGAAGCCGCGCTTGACGACGCTGGAGGACTGAAAACGTTTCGGCTCCCCCCGCGTCCATTCGAAATTGACGCCGCGCACGGAAACCAGCGGCGCGTAATAGGCCCCAAAAGCCTTCTGGCACATGCGGCAATGACAGATGGAACTGTCCTTGAGATCGCCGGTCGCGCGGAACCGGATCGCGCCGCACTGGCATCCGCCGGTGTAGGTGGTCATGGTTGGCTCTCCTTTACCGTCCGGATAATGTGGAGACAGACATTGTCGATGTCTTTCACAACATCTTCGTTCCAGAAACGCAGAACCCGCCAGCCACACTGCTCCAGCGTCTCCGTTCGTTGCCGATCATAGTCTGCCGCAGCATCTTCCGCATGCTGAAACCTGTCTAACTCGACAATGATCTTATGCGACGGGCAGGTGAAATCAACGATGTATCCTGCGACAGGCAGCTGGCGTCTGAAAGACAGACCTGCAAGACGATGGGCACGGACGGCGTTCCAGAACTTGAGTTCGGCGCCTGTCATGACCTTGCGCATCTGCCGAGCATGTTTCCGATGTCGGGGGCTGACCTTGGCATGGGGCATCGGGATGCTCGCGACTTGATCGGTTGCCGCGAGATTGTAGCATGGTGTGGACGAAATCAAGGGCCTGTCGTGGGGCATCACCACCCTCTGCCCTGCCGGGCATCTCCCCCTCAAGGGGGGAGATCGACAAGCGGCTAGCACCCTACCTATGGAATGCGCGGGGACTTATCGCACTAGCGCGCGGCATCTGATCTCCCCCTTGAGGGGGAGATGCCCGGCAGGGCAGAGGGAGGTAAGTCCCAAGCCGCAGCAGCAAATTACCGCTTCAACTCCCAGGTCGTCGTCCGTTCCCCGGTTTCCTTATCCTTGCCATCCTTCAACTGAATGCCCTTTTCAGAAAGCTCGTCGCGCAAACGATCCGCCTCTGCAAAGTTCTTCGCCTTCAGCATTTCCAGACGCAGTTGCACTAGGGCATCGACTGCCGAAACGATAGCCTCGTCCACTTCCGCTTTCTTCGGCAATACGCCGAGCAGGGCGGCGCTGGCCGCAAAGGCGGGCAGGCGGGCAGGATCGGTATTGGCGGCATGTGCCAGCGCGTGAAGCGCCTGCACGGCGGCAACGGTGTTCAGGTCGTCGGCAAGCGCATCAAGCACGGTTTCGTCCGGTGCCGCGTCGGAGGCTTCGGCCGCCGGCCACTTGGCGAGAAGACGTTCGGCCTCTTCGAGACGCTTCACCGAAAAATCGATTGGCTCGCGGTAATGCGTCATCAGCATGGCAAGGCGAAGAACCTCGCCCGGCCATTGGCGGCCGCCGAATTTTTCGGTGTGCAGCAATTCATAGATGGTCACGAAGTTGCCCTCGGACTTCGACATCTTGCGGCCTTCCACCTGCACGAAGCCATTATGCATCCAAACATTGGCCATCACCTGCGTGCCGTGGGCGCAGCGGGATTGCGCGATTTCGTTCTCGTGATGCGGGAAAATGAGATCGAGCCCGCCGCCGTGAATGTCGAACACTTCGCCGAGGTAGCGACCGGCCATGGCCGAGCATTCGATGTGCCAGCCCGGACGGCCGCGGCCCCAGGGGCTTTCCCAGCCGGGCTCATTATCAGAGGAAAGTTTCCACAGCACGAAATCGCCGGGGGTCTTCTTGTGTGCTTCCACCGCCACGCGCGCGCCGGCCTGCTGTTCGTCCAGCGGGCGTTTGGACAACTGGCCGTAATCGGCCATCGAGCGGGTGTCGAACAGCACTTCGCCGCCCGCCGCATAGGCATGGCCGCGTGCGATCAGCTTCTCGATGATGTCGATCATCTCGGCGATGTAGTCGGTGGCGCGCGGTTCAACGGTCGGCTGCAGGCAGCCGAGTGCTGCCACATCCTCATGGAACTGGTCGGCGGTCTTTTTCGTCACCGCGTGGATGGCGTCATTCAGCGGCAGATGCGGATAGTCGCGCAGCGCCCTTGCGTTGATCTTGTCGTCGAGATCGGTGATGTTGCGGGCGTAGGTCACATGGCTTTCGCCATAGACGTGGCGCAGCAGCCGATAAAGAACATCGAAAACGATGACCGGGCGCGCGTTGCCGATATGGGCGAAATCGTAAACCGTTGGTCCGCAGACATACATGCGCACATTGTCGGCGTCGATCGGCGCAAATTCCGTCTTTTCGCGTGTCAGGGTGTTGTGGAGTTTCAGGCGCAAGGACATGCGGGCGTTCCCTAAAGGCAGTCAATTGTCCTGGCCGGACCGTTTGTCTGTTGGACCTTGCGGGGAGACGAAAACGATCTGGCCGGTGGTGAACCAGCAAAAATTATTCAGCAGCAGGTGCAGATCGTTGTTTTCATGCCTTGCCTTATGGCGTGCCGGTGTTTCGCGGTCAAGCGTTTCTCGCAGGCGCCAGAAGCACCTTAAGAGATCGCCTTGACCAAAAGCCTATTCCGGCTGGCGGTAATCCAGGAATTTGCCTTCACGCACGACGAAGAGCTTGCCGGTTTCGGTAAGCTCAGGCGAGGCGAGTTGAACAATGGCGGCGGCAACTTCAGAAGGGTGCGGCACGTCTGCGGGGTCTTCGCCGGGCATGGCCTGGGCGCGCATCGCGGTGCGCGTCGCGCCGGGATTGATGCTGTTGATGCGCAGGGCGGTTTTATCTGTTTCCGCAGCCCAGGTCCGGGCAAGTGCCTCAACGGCGGCCTTGGAGGTGGAATAGACGCCCCAGAAGGGACGACAGCTATGGGCAGCACCGGAAGACAGGATCAACGCGCGCCCGGCATCCGATCGCAGGAGCAACGGTTCGACCGAGCGGATCAGCCGCCATGTAGCGGTGACATTGATGGTCATGACCCTTTCGAAGACTTTCGCTTCGATATGGCCGACCGGCGAGATGACGCCGAGAACACCGGCATTCGCGACCAGAATATCGAGCTTGCCCCAGCGCTCGAAGATATTGGCGCCCAGCGCATCGATGGCGTTCATGTCGGCGAGATCGAAGGGAACCAGCGTCGCGGTGCCGCCGACGGCCTTGATGGCGTCGTCCAGATCCTCGAGGCCGCCGACCGTGCGGGCGCAGGCAATGACGTGCGCACCGGCCTTGGCAAGCTCCAGCGCCGTGAAATAGCCGATACCGCGCGACGCGCCGGTGACGAGCGCGATCCTGCCCTTGAGATTGATGGTCATTTTGCCCCCTCCGAAATTCATTCCGCTTGTTTTATGAAGCCCCTGACGCCAACCGCAAGCGATCAAAACGCCGCAGCGGGTACTGTTTCAATCGCCCGCCACAAAAAAGCGGCCACCGGAAGCCGGTGGCCGCTTGTTATTTCAAGATTATCAGCCGTTGCTGGCCAGCACGGAAATCTTGCTGCCCATCGCCTCGCCGTTCTGGTCGAGAAGGCGGGTAGGGTAGTCGCCGGTGAAATAATGGTCCGTGAATTGCGGACGCGCATTGTTGCGGTTCTCGCCACCGACGGCGCGGTAAAGACCGTCGATCGACAGGAAGGCAAGCGAATCGGCGCCAATGAATTTCGCCATGGCGTCCACATCGGCATATTGGTTGGCGAGCAGCTTGTCGGCATCAGGCGTGTCGATGCCGTAGAAATCCGGATGGAAAATCATCGGGCTGGCAACGCGGATATGCACTTCTTTCGCGCCCGCTTCGCGGATCATCTGCACGATCTTCAATGAAGTCGTGCCGCGCACGATCGAATCATCCACCAGCACCACGCGCTTGCCTTCAATCATCGCCCGGTTGGCGGAATGCTTGAGCTTGACGCCAAAAGCGCGAATCTGCTGCGTCGGCTCGATGAAGGTACGGCCGACATAGTGGTTGCGGATGATGCCGTATTCGAACGGAATACCGCTTTCCTGTGCAAAACCGAGCGCTGCCGGCGTGCCGCCATCGGGAACCGGAACGACAACGTCTGCTTCCAGCGGCGCTTCCTTGGCAAGGTTCATGCCCATGTTCTTACGCGTCGTATAGACGTTGCGGCCGCCGACGACGGAATCGGGGCGGGCGAAATAGACATATTCGAACAGGCAGAGACGTTCCGGCTGCGGCTTCGAAGGCTTGCGCGCATCGATGGTGATCGAACCATCAGGCTGAATTTCGCAGATGATGACTTCGCCGTTTTCGACGTCACGCACGAATTTCGCGCCGATGATATCGAGAGCGCAGGTCTCCGAGCAGAAGATCGGCTTGCCGTCCAGCTCACCCATGACGAGCGGGCGGATGCCGATCGGGTCGCGGGCTGCGATCAGCTTGGTGCGGGTCATCGCCAGCATCGAATAGCCGCCTTCCATCTGGCGGATGGCGTCGATGAAACGGTCGGCAGTGGAGCTGTGACGCGAACGGGCGATGAGGTGCAGCACGACTTCGGTATCCGATGTCGACTGACAGATGGCGCCGGTGGCGATGATCTGTCGGCGAAGCGTCAGGCCATTGGTGAAATTGCCGTTATGGGCAATCGAAATGCCGCCTTCTTCCAGCTCGGCAAACAGTGGCTGCACGTTGCGCATCGCCACTTCGCCTGTTGTGGAGTACCGGGTATGGCCAATAGCGATGGAGCCGGGCAGGCGGGCAAGGGTTGCCGGATCGGTATAATGATCGCCGACGAGGCCCATATGGCGTTCCTGATGGAAGCGCTTGCCATCGAAGGAGACGATGCCTGCTGCCTCCTGGCCGCGATGCTGAAGCGCATGCAGGCCCAGTGCAGTCAGGGCGGAGGCATCGGCGTGGCCGAGAATGCCGAACACGCCGCACTCTTCGTGCAGCGTGTCGCCGTCGATCTCTTCATTGAAAGTGGAATGCGAAAGCGGCTCAATCATCCGGCTTGCCCTTGCTCTCTACCGAGAAAAACGAAAGACCTCTCCGGTGAGCTTGTCTCCCGGTCGGCCAGTCTGTGTCGTGCTTGATATTTAGCACAAATAGCGCGCCTTGCATGCATTGCAAGGCGTGACACTGTGTCAATTATTCGTTGCCGGCGGATTTGTCGCCGGTACATCTTCCGCAGGCGTCTGCGCGGCTGCCGGTTCCTGCGGTTTTCCGAGGATACGGGCGCGGATCTGCGGCTCGATATCGTCAGGCAGAACCGCTTCCAGCTTGCCCACCAGCCCGTCGAGGAAAGGCTTGGACTTTGCCTGGGTTACCCATTGCGGCTGCGTCTTCACATCCACCAGCCAGTTCCAGAAGGCAACCGCGACGACCAGCAAGAGAATGCCGCGCGCTGCGCCGAACAGGAAACCCAGCGTGCGATCCAGCGCACCGATGCGGCTGTCGATGATGAAATCGGCAATGCGCGAGGTGATGAAGGAAATGACGACGAGGGAGATGAGGAAGACGACGCCTGCCGAACCGGCGATGGCGATCTTGTCGTCATCGGTATAGTTGCGTGCATAGGGCAGCAGGATCGGGAAAAGATAATAGGCGGCGGCGACCGAACCGGCCCAGCTCGCGATGGACAGAATCTCGCGGGAAAAACCGCGCACCATCGCGAGAATGGCGGAGAAAAGAACAACGGCGATGACGATGCCGTCGAAAATTGTAATGGGCATATACCAACTCCGGAGGTGCGACGCCCTGTCAGGCGCTGCCTTGCCAATTGTGCGATCCTCTTACACCACTGTTTCCCTTGGCGAAAGGATCAATCTTAGTCGTCCTCAACCTGTTTGAACCGGTTGCCGGAACCGGCGATGCGCGCCACTAGGTCCGGCAGGCTTTCTATTTCCGTCCAGCGCCCCTTGCCCGCTTTCGGCAATTCAGCCGAAGCAGACGGCAGAAGTGCGGCAGAGAAACCGAGTTTTTCAGCTTCTTTCAAACGCTGGCCCGTATGCGAGACTGGCCGTACCGCGCCCGACAGGCTGATCTCGCCGAAATAGACGCAATCGGCGGGCAGGGCAAGACCGGCAAGCGAGGAAACCAGCGCAGAGGCTATCGCCATATCCGCAGCCGGTTCGGAAATGCGGTATCCGCCGGCGACGTTCAGATAAACGTCGTGCTGACCGAGCTTCACGCCGCAATGGGCTTCCAGCACGGCAAGGATCATGGCGAGCCGCGAACTGTCCCAGCCGACCACGGCGCGGCGCGGCGTGCCGAGCGAGGTGGCCGCGACCAGCGCCTGCACCTCGACCAGAATGGGACGGGTGCCCTCCATGCCGGCAAAGACCGCGGCACCGGGAGATTTCTCATTGCGCTCGCCAAGGAACAGTTCGGACGGGTTGGAGACCTCGCGCAATCCGCGATCGGACATTTCAAACACGCCGATCTCGTCCGTCGGCCCGAAGCGGTTCTTGACGGTGCGCAGAATGCGGTAATGGTGGCCGCGGTCACCTTCGAAATAAAGCACGGCGTCGACCATGTGCTCCACCACGCGCGGACCGGCGATCTGGCCTTCCTTGGTCACATGGCCCACCAGCACCATGGTCGCGCCCGTCTGCTTGGCGTAACGGATCATTGCCTGCACGCCGGTGCGCACTTGCGTTACCGTGCCGGGAGCGGAATCGGCCGTGTCGCTCCATAGCGTCTGGATGGAATCGATGATGACGAGATCGGGGCGTTTGCCCTCGGAAATCGTCGCCAGAATATCCTCGACATTGGTTTCTGCCGCCAGCAGCACGTCGGTTTCCGCCGCACCCAGCCGCTGGGCCCGCAGACGCACCTGCGCTACCGCTTCTTCGCCAGAAACATAGATGACGCGATGTCCGCGCCGTGAAAGGGCAGCCGCCGCCTGCATCAGCAGGGTCGATTTGCCGATGCCGGGATCGCCGCCGATCAACACCGCCGAACCGCGCACGAAACCGCCACCGGTTGCCCGGTCCAGTTCGCTGATGCCGGTCGGAATGCGCGGCGCCTCCTCGATCTCGCCCGAAAGCGCCGTAAGCGCGACCGCCCGGCCTTTTTTCGGCGTCTTGCCGGGGCCGGAACCGATGCCGCCCATCGGGTCTTCTTCGACGATGGTATTCCATTCGCCGCAGCCTTCGCATTTTCCCGCCCAGCGGGTATGAACCGTGCCGCAGTTCTGGCACACGAATTGGGTCTTGGCTTTGGCCATCTATGTCAGTTTTCTTCTTGTTTGAAATCTTTGGCGGAATTGTCCTGGTGGCCGTGCAGCAAGCGCAGAACGGTTAGATCGGCCTCGTCAACACGAAAGAAGATGACGCGCCCACGATAGGCAATACTGCGAAGCCCGGCCCATGGTCTTCGGCAAGATCGCGCCTTGCCCGCGTGGTCCAGATTGGGGTCCGGATTTTAATGACAGGTCCCCGTTTTTTGCTGCACGGAAACGCGTTTGATATCGCTCAGGAAGTCGTCTTGTGAGGCATAGCGGTGAACCCGGCCTGCTTCAGCGTCGTCAATGCCCTGTATCAGCAATTTAAGCGCGACTCTTTTTCTTTCATCGCTGCTCAGTAATTGCAGGCTCGCATGAATAACGGCGTCCGCATCGCTATAGACACCCGCAGCCACCTGCTCTTCGATGAACTTTTCGTCCTGCTCGCTCAAATGGATTTCGGGCATTTCGATCTCCTTTTGTTCTCTTTTAGCACAGGTCGCTTCCGCTTTCCAAGAGCTAAAGACGTGGTTCAGTCGTCAGCCATCAGATATTGGCGCTCGTAGCGCAAACCAAGCCCCGTCAGCATTTCGTAACCGATAGTGCCGGCGGCGCGCGCCACCTCATCGAGCGGCACTTTCGGGCCGAAAAGCTCGATATAATCGCCGGTGCGGACAGCGTTTGCCGGTATGTCCGTGATGTCGAAAATGGTGAGATCCATGGTCACACGACCGGCGACCGGCGCCTTGTGGCCGTTGACTATGCCGTAAGCACCGCCATGGCCCATTTCGCGCAATGGAATGCCGGAACCGGAAAGCGACCGCTGGTAGCCGTCCGCATAACCAACGGAAGCGATGGCAAGGCGGCTCGCCCGTTTCAGCAAATAGGTGCCGCCATAGCTGACGGTCTGGCCTTCGCCGGCCTCGCGAATCTGGATGATCCGCGCTTCGGCCTTTGCGACGGGCCGCATCGGGTTTGCCACATCGTTGATTGCCTCGCCGCCGTAAAGGGCAATGCCGGGGCGGGTCAGATCGAAATGATAATCCGGCCCCAGAAAGATTCCGGCAGAAGCGGAAAGGCTTGATTCGATTCCTTCGAAAGCGGCGCTAACCTTGCGGAATGATTCGAGCTGGACCTTATTCATGGGCGAAGACGGCGTGTCGGCGCAGGCGAGGTGGGAGAGCACCAGAACCGGATCGAAACTCGCAGGCCGGGTCACGTCGTCTGCCAGAAACAGCGCGTCGTCCAGCGGCAGGCCAAGCCGGTTGAAGCCGGTATCCACATGCAGCGCGCAGGGGTGTTCGCCGCGTTCGGCAACTGTCGCCATCCAGAAGGAGAGCTGTTCCTCCGAGGCCAGAACCGGCACGAGATCATTGTCGAAGACCTGACGCTCCTGGCCCTGCCAGATGCCTGACAGCACGAAGATGCGCGCTTCCGGCGCATAGGATCGCAAGGTCGCACCTTCGGACACCGTTGCCACGAAGAAGTCGCGTGCGCCGGCATGGTAGAGCGTCGCGCCGCAATCCTCGATACCGAGCCCGTAGGCATCTGCTTTCACGACAGCCGCCGTCCGCGCCTTGCCGGACCGCTTTTTCATGTCGCGCCAATTGTCGGCAAGCGCGCCGAGATCGACGGTCAGCCTCAGCGGCGCATGTTCGAAAGCGTCGGTTTCGTGTTCGGGAAATGTGTCTTCGAAGTCGTCTGTCATGCCATGCGTCCGGTTGATTTGGAACCGGTTCGGACCCTAGCACTTTTGTTCAAGACGGTAATGACCGATTGGTTTAAAGTCGTTCTATGCACAATGTTTCGCAGGAACAGGCCATAGACGTCATGCCGGTTGCAGCGACGGAAACGACGCGTTTCTGGCGTGACCCACGTTTTGGCGGCATGGAATGTCTGAGCGCGACGTTCCTGACACATGAATATTCGCCGCACGCGCATGATACCTTCTCGATCGGCGCGATCGAAAGCGGCTCGCAGATTTCCACCATTCAGGGCACCAGGGAACAGACCGGGCCGGGGCATCTCTATCTCATCAATCCGGACGAGATTCACGATGGTGCGCCGGGTGGCGGCGGTTATCGTTATCGGATGATCTATCCCGACGCAGCGCTGCTGCGTGATATTATCGAGGATGTGACGGGCAGGGCTTTCCACGGAATGCCGTCCTTTCCAAGGTTTCTCCCGCGTGATCCGCAGATGGCCGCTGCTTTTCAGATGGCGCATCGCAGGCTGGAGGCCAAGTCCGGCGCTCTTGAGGCAGATGAGGGCATGTTCTCGGTTCTGGCGGCACTGTTCGGCAGGCATGGCAGCGCCATTATCCTGGCCGTTGAAACCCGCGAGAAGACGGCGGTCCATACCGCCCGCGACTATCTCTCCGATAATTACGAGACCGATATCGGCCTTGAGGAATTGGCGTCCATCGCTGGTCTCAGCCGCGCGCATCTAATCCGGGCCTTCCGCAAAGAGTTCCACATCACCCCGCATGCCTATCTGACGGATGTGCGCATAAGGCGGGCGCGCCGTCTTCTGCGTTCCGGCGAAATGCCGGCCGAGGTGGCTGCGCTGTGCGGTTTTGCCGATCAGGCGCATTTTACGCGGCATTTCAAGGCGCGCACCGGCGTCACGCCGGGACAATTCCGGACGGCGTGATTTTGGAGGCCATTCCGAAGCGCAACGTCACTTTCATTCAAGACTGGAAAAACTTGCAGGCGTAATCGCATGTCTCTGAAAAGGAGAATGCAATGTCCGTGCTGGAAAAACGTGCAGAGCTTGGCGCAGGCCTGAGAGCTGCGGCACCCCTGCTGGTCGCCATGGTGCCGATCGGCGCCGTGTTCGGTGCAGTCGCGGTCGGCAAGGGATTGTCGCCGCTGGAAGCTTCGCTGATGTCGATTCTCGTCTTTGCAGGTGGCTCGCAATTCGTCGCCATGGATCTGTGGACGCATCCGGCAAGCTGGAGCGCGCTCGGTTTTGCCGCGCTGCTGGTCAATCTTCGCCATGTGCTGATGAGCGCTTCCATCGCTGGCAAGCTCGATGATTTTACCGGCTGGCGAAAATATGCGGCCATGCTGGTGCTGACGGACGAATCCTGGGCGCTGTCGGAATTCAGGGCAGTTGCCGGCAGGCTGACGGCCGCATTTTTCACCGGCGCTGCGCTGTCAATCTACCTCGTCTGGAACATCGCCACGCTTACGGGCGCACTTTTAGGCTCGGTGATGGGCGACATGACGGTCATCGGTCTGGACTTCGCTTTTCCGGCCGTGTTCATCGTGCTGCTGATGGGGTTCTGGAAGGGCAGGGAAACGGGCCTGGTGCTGCTGGCAAGCGCTGCCGCCGCCTTTGTCACGCACGCGCTGGTCCCAGGCGCCTGGTACATAGCCGCCGGTGCGCTTGCGGGGCTTTCCGTCGCAGCCCTCGGCCGCGAGGACGAGGTGGAGCAGCCAGCATGACGCTTGATACGAACACCCTGCTGGCGATCCTCGCCATGATGGCGGCCACCGTCGCTACGCGTCTTGGGGGTCTGCTGCTGGTCAACCATTTCACCCTGACGCCGCGTCTGAAAAAAGCGCTCGGCGTGGTTCCGCCTGCGGTCTTGATGGCTGTGGTGACGCCAACGGCATTCTCAAGCGGAATGGCGGAAACAATCGCCTGCGCGGTGACGGCAGTCGCGGCGCTCCGCCTCAGCCTGCTCCCAGCCGCAACGCTCGGCGTCGTCACCGTGGCGCTTTTGCGCGGAATCGGATTGTGAGGCAATCCCGCCAAAGTTCTGAAAAGATTCCCCAGTTTCGATTTAGAGCAGGCAGGGCGAAACGCTGACCCGGTTTCGCCCTCGGTTCAGATCAATGCTCTTCGTACTGGCTGAAGCTCGGGTCGGCCAGATCCGCGAAGCGGGTGAATTCGGACTGGAAGGCGAGTTTCACTGTGCCGGTGGGTCCGTGACGCTGCTTGGCAATGATGACGTCGGCGGTGCCTTTCACCTTGTCGAACAGGGCCTCCCACTCGGCATATTTCGGATCGGAAATATCGCGCGGCTCCATGTTCTTGACGTAATACTCCTCACGGAACACGAACAGCACCACGTCGGCGTCCTGCTCGATCGAGCCCGATTCACGCAGGTCGGAAAGCTGCGGGCGCTTGTCTTCACGGCTTTCCACCGCACGGGAGAGCTGCGAAAGCGCGATGATGGGAACGTTGAGTTCCTTGCCGAGCGCCTTAAGGCCCGTGGTGATCTGGGTGATTTCCTGCACGCGGTTCTCACCGCTCTTGCCGGCGCCGGTCATCAGCTGAATATAGTCGACCACCAGAACGTCAAGACCACGCTGGCGCTTCAGTCGACGGGCACGGGCGGAAAGCTGGGCGATGGAGATACCACCGGTCTGGTCGATGTAAAGCGGCACCTTCTGCATCATCTGGGAGCAGGCGACGAGCTTCTCGAAATCGGCCTCGGTAATGTCACCGCGGCGGATTTTCGAGGAAGACACTTCCGTCTGCTCTGAAATGATACGGGTTGCCAGCTGTTCGGACGACATTTCGAGCGAGTAGAAGCCGACGACGCCGCCGTTTTTCGCCTTGAACGAACCATCAGGCTGAACTTCCTGATCGTAGGTCGCCGCGATGTTATAGGCGATGTTGGTGGCAAGCGAGGTCTTGCCCATACCCGGACGACCGGCAAGTACGATAAGGTCGGAACGCTGCAGGCCGCCCATGCGGGCGTCGAGCGAGTGGATGCCGGTGGAAATGCCGGAAAGATTGCCGTCACGCTCGAAGGCGGCGCCCGCCATGTCGATCGCCAGCGCCACGGCGTCGTTGAACGACTGGAAGCCGCCATCGTAGCGGCCGGTTTCCGCCAGTTCGAACAGGCGGCGCTCGGTGTCTTCGATCTGCGCCTGCGGCGGCATGTCCAGCGGCGCATCATAGGCGATGTTGACGACATCCTCGCCGATCTGGATCAGCGCGCGGCGCAGCGCCAGATCGTAAATCGCCCGGCCGTAATCTTCCGCATTGATGATCGAAACGGCTTCTGCCGCCAGACGCGCCAGATATTGCGCCACCGTCAGGTCGCCGACCTTGTCGTCTGCGGGCAGGAAGGTCTTGATGGTCACCGGATTTGCGGTCTTGCCCATGCGGATGATGTCGCCCGCCACTTCGAAAATCTTGCGGTGCAGCGGTTCGTAAAGATGCACGGGCTTCAAGAAGTCCGACACGCGGTAATAGGCGTCGTTGTTAACGAGGATGGCGCCCAGCAGCGCCTGTTCGGCCTCGATATTGTTCGGCGCCTCGCGGTAATGCGGTTCCGCCGGTTGCGCGGGGGTGATCTTTCTCACAGCGTCGTTCATGGTTTGCACGATCTCCCTTTGCCTTGCCACTACACTTCGGGTTTGGCTTCCTTGGCCATGGCAGTCAATGATATTGTTGCAACACTCTATGGCAGCCTGACGTCCTGTCTGCGAAGCTGGATCACATCTTCAGTTGTCCCCAGCAATCCACAGGCGGGTGGGGACAAGGGGCGGGAAATTCCCGGCAACGTGATTCGCTGCCATGAGTTTATCGCATGGCAGACCCGACGTGAAAGAAACTTGAAAATCGGCAGGCTTCCAAATAAATAGGCAGAAAATAAGTAGTGTGCTAATTATAAGGCTTGCTGACATGTCCCGCGAAACCGACAAGGAACAGCTTCTGGACGAGGTGTCCGCCTTCACCCGCAAGCTGCGCGCATTTTTTGACGCGCGGGTAGGGGAAAGCGGCCTGACTTTGGCGCGTGCGCGTGCGCTTTTCGCGCTGTCGCGACGTGGGCCGCTGACCCAGACGGAGCTTGCCGAGGAAATGGAAATCGAAACGCCGACGCTGGTGCGCGTGCTTGACGGCATGGAGAAACAGAACCTCATCGAGCGCCGCTCCGACGAAACCGACCGCCGTGCCAAACGCATCCACATGACGGAGGAGGGCGAGAAAACCTCCGAAACGGTGCAGGCGGTGGCAAAATCGCTCCGTTCTGAAATCGCCGCCGATGTTTCCTCGCAGGATCTGGCGATGGCGCTGGATGTCATGCGCAGGCTTTCGGCCAATCTGCAAAATCTGGCAAGCGGGAGGGCGCAATCGTGAGTACCGTGGTGCCGCAAACGGCAGATGAGACCGCCTCTGAAAATGCCGACGTGACGGTAAAGCCCGCGAGCGCGCCGGAATCTGCTGCTGCGGCCGCCGCGCCGCAACCGGTGGAGCGGCCATTGTGGCTGCGGCTGTGTTTCATCTTTGCGGGCCTGGCGTTCTTCATCACCCAAGGGTTGGGCATGAACCTCGTCATGGCCAATCTATACCAGTTGCAGGGCGAATTTTCTGCCACGGTGGCCGAGGTCGCTTGGCTTTCCGCCGCCTATATGGCCCCCTATGCCACGTTTTCCATCGCGCTGTTCAAGGTGCGAACGCAATATGGCCTGCGGCCCTTTGCCGAACTTTCGATCATCGTCTTCGTCGTCGCCTCATGCCTCAACCTGTTCGTGACAGATTTGCATTCGGCGATCGTCATCCGCTTTCTCAGCGGCATGGCGGCGGCACCTCTTTCTTCGCTCGGCTTTCTCTACATTCTGGAGGCTTTTCCGCCGGCGCGGAAATTCTCGCTGGGCTTCAGCATCGCGCTCACCGGAACTTTGCTGTCTGCACCGCTCGCGCGCATCGTCTCGCCTTCCTTGCTGCAAATCGGCGGCTGGAATGCCCTCTACACGATGGAAATGGGCTTCGCGCTGATCTCGCTCGCCTTGATCTACCTGTTGAAAGTTACGCCGCCGCCGCGCGCGAAAGTCATCGAGCGCACGGATATTCTGAGTTACCTTCTGTTTGCGGGTGGCCTTGGCTGTCTTGCAGTCATGCTCACGCTTGGCCGGTTTTACTGGTGGTTCGAAACATGGTGGCTGGGCGTGCTTCTGGCCACGTCAATCACGCTTCTCACGCTGATGGTCGTCATCGAGTTGCCGCGCAAGAACCCGCTGCTTGACCTGCGCTGGATTTTTTCGAAAACCAACCTGCATGTCATAGCGGTTCTGCTCATCTACCGTGCAGTTTCCTCCGAGCAATCCTCGACGGCGGTGAGTTTCTACCAGCAGCTTGGCCTTTTGAACGATCAGACGATCACGCTTTATGCTCTGGTGCTTTTGGCGACGGTTCTCGGCGGTGCGGCCTGTGCCTGGCTGATGCTGACGAAATATGTCGATACCGCTCATGTGATTGCGCTTACCCTGATTGCGGCCGGCGCTTTTCTGGACAGCCAGTCCAACAACCTGACGCGGCCAGCGCAGATGTATCTGAGCCAGATGATGATCGCCTTCGGTGCGGCCATGTTCCTGCCGCCCGTTATGGCAAAGGGGTTCGCTGCCGCACTTGCGCGCGGAGCGCCCTATCTGGTGAATTTCATCACCATCTTCCTGTTCACCCAGATCACCGGATCGATGTTGATGACCGGGCTGCTCGGCAGTTTCGTGACGCTGCGCGAAAAATTCCATTCCAATATTCTGGTGGAGAATATCTTGCTCACCAACCCATTGGTCGCCCAGCGCGTGTCGCAACTTTCCGGCGCCTACAGCCACGTCATCACCGATCCGGCGCTGCTGAAGGCCGAGGGGCTTTCCCTCCTTGGCCAGCAGGTTACCAAGGAAGCCTATGTGCTCGCCTATAACGATACGTTCCTGTTGATTTCCACCGTTGCGGCGCTGGCGCTCATGGCGCTTTTGCTCCACCTTGCATGGCTGCGCATCCGTCCCCGCTTTTTCCGGGACAATGTCGATGCCGCGCCGGCGCCACAGTCTTGAACCTCCAAGAGTGATAATATGCTGAAGAAGATTTTTACCCCCGTTTCCATTCTCGTTCTGCTCGGTGGCCTCGCCGGCGTCGCCCTGGTGCTCTATGCATGGCGCCTGCCGCCATTCCTCTCAACCGTCGAAATGACCGACAACGCCTTCGTGCGTGGTTACGTGACGACGATGAGCCCGCAGGTGAGCGGTTATGTCGTGGATGTGCCGGTGAAGGACTATCAGGAGGTCAAACAGGGCACATTGCTGGCGAAGATAGACGACCGCATCTACCGCCAGAAGCAGGCGCAGGCGGGAGCCGCGCTGGATACGCAAAAGGCGGCACTGGACAATTCCCGCCAGCAGGAAAACGCCGCCAACGCCAATATCCGTTCCAGCGAGGCGGCTGTCGATAGCGCGCAGGCATCTCTGAAACAGGCGCAACTGGCATCAGACCGTCAGGACAACCTCATCAAAAGCGGTGCCGGCACCTCCAGCCTGCAGGAAGAGGCTCATGCCGCGCTTGAAAAGGCGAGGGCATCGCTCTCGCAGGCGAAAGCGGCACTTGAGGTCTCGCGGCAGGATTTGCAGACGATCATCGTTAACCGCAGTTCCCTGCAGGCCGCTGTCGCCAATGCCGAGGCTGCGGTCGAACTCGCCAGGATCGATCTCGACAATACCGAAATTCACGCGCCGGTGGACGGCAGGCTCGGCGAAATCGGCGTGCGCACCGGTCAGTATGTGACAGCCGGAACGCAGTTGATGGCGGTTGTGCCGCATGATGTCTGGGTCATCGCCAATTTCAAGGAAACCCAGCTCGCGGGTATGCAGGTCGGCCAGCCGGTGACGATCTCGGTGGATGCCCTGCATCGCCGCAAGCTCAACGGCCGCGTCGAGCGGTTCTCGCCCGCAACGGGATCGGAATTCGCTGTCATCAAGCCCGACAATGCCACCGGCAATTTCGTGAAGATCGCCCAGCGTCTCGGCGTGCGCATCGCAATCGACGCCGACCAGCCGCTGGCAGCGGATCTGTCGCCGGGCATGTCGGTGGTCGTGCATGTGGACAAGAGCGTGGCGCCGGAGGGGGCGGAGACGGCGGCGAGGTAGTCTGGCGCTGAGTTTGCCGAGAGGCACCCCCTCTGTCCTGCCGGACATCTCCCCCACAAGGGTGGAGATCGAGTTGTGGCTTGCGCTCGACAACCTCAACGTTGCGGCTATTAGCGATGTGGGATCGCCCTGCCGATATCCCCCCTTGTGGGGGAGATGCCCGGCAGGGCAGAGGGGGGTATCCCTCCACACACTCCAGTCACAAAACCAAAAAAACCCCGGATGTCGCCATCCGGGGTTTTCCTTATGACCACAAGGCCAAATCTTATTCGTCGTCGTCGTTGCCGTCAGCTTCCGGATCGAAGAAGTCTTCCGGACGCAGGGCGTCTTCGTCAACGCCGTAGATGGCGTCGGCGGAGGTGAGGCTTTCGCCCTTGGACTGACGCTCGGCTTCTTCGGCAGAACGGGCAACGTTCAGCTCGACCTGAAGCTCGACTTCGGCGTGCAGGTGCAGGGTAACGTTGTGCAGGCCGATGGTCTTGATCGGCGTGTTCAGTTCAACCTGGTTGCGGCCGATGTTGAAGCCTTCGGCGCCGAGGATTTCAACGACGTCGCGAGCAGCAACAGAACCGTAAAGCTGACCGGTTTCGCCAGCCGAGCGAACGACGATGAAGGACTTGCCTTCGAGTGCTTCGGCAACCTTCTGGGCTTCCGACTTGCGCTCGAGGTTACGGGCTTCAAGCGTTGCGCGCTCGGTTTCGAAACGGGTCTTGTTGGCGGCGTTGGCGCGCAGCGCCTTGCCCTGCGGCAGCAGGAAGTTACGTGCGTAACCGTCGCGAACCTTTACGGTTTCGCCCATCTGGCCGAGCTTGTTGATGCGTTCGAGAAGAATAACGTCCATCTTCTTGATCCTTTCTATGTGTTGGTTTCGTTCGTATTGTCAGTTTTCCGCGTTGGGGTGAGGGAGATCGTGCTGCGCACGTCGCTCAATCCCAAAACGAGAATGATAAGCAGCGGGAAGACAAAGACCGCCGAGAGATAGGCGAGGATGAGAACCGGCAGACGCCAGTCCTTTCCACGCGCGCGTTTGTGCAGCGAGGCGTAACCCGCCATCAGGAAGCCCGCGCCGAAGGTGCCGCAGACGACTGCGCCGACCATCGCGGCGACGCCCCCGAAGAACATGGCGACGATGCCGCAGAGAAAAACGAAGATGGCGTTGCGGTGCATGCGCAGTGCGGAAGGAATGTCCTCGCGTGGGCGAAGACCCTTGCCGAAGGAACCGACCAGCCGGGCCGCGAAATAATAGGCCGCAAACAAAAGGATGACCCACAGGCCGCCCTGAACGATCGGCAGCATCAGAACCAGCAGCGACTTCGTCTGCGCCAGTGCCTCGACATTGGGTTCGAACAGCGGTTCGCGGCTCTGCACGGAGGTCATCATCAGATCGACCATGCGCGCGACGAGATCGGGACCGTAACCGATCATCCAGCCGAGAATGACGACGGCAACCGAAACCAGAAGGCAGAGATGCAGGACGATGCCGGACAGCGGATACCAGGCAAGCAGGTCATCCGGGCCGCCGAGTTCCGAGGCCGGGCGCGCCAGATTGGCAAGATGCGAAAGCCAGCCCGCCGGGATCAGCGTGAAGATCGCAATGGTCAGCGAGAAAAGCGGCGATATGACGAGCGCGCCGATGATAGCCGTGGTGATGATCGCAACGACGGCTGCGCGATTTCCCCAGCCCATGCCGGCGATGAAGATGGGCATGGCGGAACCGGCGTAAAGCAGGAAGGAAAAGGACGACTGTGCCGTTGCGCCAAGCGTTAGAAACGCGGCGCATATGCCGGCGAGAACGCCGGTGATCAGCACTGTCTGGTTCAACTTTTGCACTTCGCTGTCCTGCTGGAAACTTGAGCAGTTAGAGGACCGGTCCAATCAGGATCGTCGTCCCCAACATGGGTTTTATGGTATCGATCCGCGCCCAACGCGGAAGGATTTGAACTCGCAACCTACTGATTAAAAGTCAGTTGCATCGTGGAAGACGAGGCCGCGCCAAAGCGCGGCCTCGCTTCAAATCATTACGCTACGACGTAAGGCAGCAGGCCGAGGAAACGGGCGCGCTTGATCGCCTGGGCGAGTTCGCGCTGCTTCTTCTGGGAAACGGCCGTGATGCGGGAAGGAACGATCTTGCCGCGCTCGGAAATGTAGCGCTGCAGGAGACGAACGTCCTTGTAGTCGATCTTCGGAGCGTTTGCGCCGGAGAAGGGGCACGTCTTGCGACGGCGGTGGAACGGGCGGCGTGCCTGGGAAGAGGATGTATCAGCCATTGGTCAATTCTCCTTATGCACGGTCTTCGCGCGGACGGCGCGGACGGTCTTCGCGGTCGCCGAAGCCACCTTCGCGCGGTGCGCGGGGACCACGATCTTCACGCGGGCCACGATCCGGACGGTCGCCATCGCGGCGCGGACGGTCGTCACGGTCGCGCTTCTGCATCATCGCGGACGGGCCTTCTTCGTGGGCTTCGACGGCGATGGTCATGTAGCGAAGAACGTCTTCGTTGATGCGCATCTGGCGCTCGATTTCGTGGATCGCAGGCGCCGGAGCGTCGATGTCCATAAGAGCGTAGTGAGCCTTGCGGTTCTTCTTGATGCGGTAGGTGAGGGACTTCAGACCCCAGTTCTCGACGCGTCCGACTTTACCGCCGAACGATTCGATAACGCCCTTGTACTGCTCGACAAGTGCGTCGACCTGCTGGGCAGAAATATCCTGCCGGGCAAGGAAGATGTGTTCGTAAAGAGCCATTTAAGCTTTGCCTTTCTTGCGTTTCGTCCTTCACCCGGCAACGGCGCTAAGCCTCAACGACTGCTCCTGGTTAGGCTGCGAAGCCTTAAAGCAAGAAAAGCGTTGTTCGAGACGGTCGAGAGCGGAGACACGGGAGGCCGGAAAAACCTTATGGTTCCTGCTGTTTCGTTACCGAAACCAGCCCTCCGTTCAGCCACCAGCCAATTGGACCGGGTGTTGTGAACAGCGCGCTTATACCCATTTTTGCCCGGAATGCAAGGACCGGAGGCGAAAAAGCGCGCTGCGCTGTCGTCAGATCGGCATCGGATATTGCCGATGGATCGCCGCAATACCCTTCAGGACCTCTTCCGATAGCGCCACATCGGCTGCTGCGATATCCACCTTCAGCTGCTCCATGGTCGTTGCGCCGATGATGGCGGAGGCCATGAAGGGGCGTGTCAGGCAGAACGCGATGGCGAGCTGTGCCGGATCGATGCCGTGTTGTGCGGCTAGCTCCAGATAGGCCTTGACCGGCGCTTCCTGATGCGGCTGCAGGCGACCGCCGAGGTCCTTGTTGATGGTGCCGCGCGAGCCCGCAGGGCGTGCGCCGTTCTGATACTTGCCCGTGAGCAGCCCCGCCGCCAGCGGCGAGTAGGCCAGCAGGCCGACATCTTCGTGATGGGCGACTTCCGCCATGTCGAGATCGAAGCTGCGATAAAGCAGGTTATATTCGTTCTGGATGGTTGCGACGCGCGGCAGGCCACGGGCCTCGGCAATATCGATATATTTCTGGGTACCCCAGGCGCTTTCGTTGGAAAGGCCGATAGCGCGGATCTTGCCGGCCTTTACCAGCTCGCCGAGCGTGTCGAGCTTTTCGGTTATCTCGGCAAGCGTGCGCTCCTTTTCCTGACCGGAAGCATCAAAGCTCCAGGCGCCGCGGAAGTGATAGGTGCCGCGGTTCGGCCAGTGGATCTGATAGAGGTCGATGTAATCCGTTTTCAGGCGCGTGAGGCTGGTATCTACTGCCTCGCGGATGGCGCTCGCATCGATATCGCGCCCGCCGCGAATATAGTCACGCCCGGAACCGGCGACCTTGGTGGCGAGCACGACCTGGTCGCGCTTGCCGGTCTTTTCGAACCATGTGCCGATATAGTCTTCCGTCCGTCCCTGCGTTTCGGCGGAAACGGGGGTGGTGGGGTAAAGCTCGGCCGTATCGAAGAAATTGACGCCGTTCTCCAGCGCGTAATCCATCTGCGCATGCGCTTCGGCTTCAGTGTTCTGCGTGCCCCACGTCATTGTGCCAAGGCAAATTTCGGACACGGAAATGCCCGTGCGGCCCAATAGTCTCTGTTTCATGGAAATGTCCCGGTGCTTGGCCAGATATTTGAAAGGTGGCATGAAAGTAATGGGGAATTGCCGCAGTGCAAGAAAAAATATGATGAAAAGAAAGGGGAAAATAGATCGGCAAAACCGCGTCGATGGGGTGCCGAAGGGCTTCAAGCCTTGACTCCGCAGGCCGGAATGTGAATGGAAGTCGAAAAGAATAAAGGCAAGGCCAGACAAGAAGGACCACATCCCATGGGTATTGCATTCACATTTCCCGGTCAGGGAAGCCAGGCCATCGGCATGGGCAAGGAACTCGCCGATACCTATCCGGAAGCACGGGCTGTGTTCCAGGAGGTTGATGACGCGCTCGGCCAGAAGCTTTCCGACATCATGTGGAATGGCCCGGAAGAAACGCTGACGCTGACGGCCAATGCCCAGCCGGCGCTCATGGCGGTGTCCATGGCGGTCATGCGGGTTCTGGAAGCGCGGGGTCTGAAGCTCTCCGACGCCGTTTCTTATGTCGCTGGCCATTCGCTCGGTGAATATTCCGCGCTCTGTGCTGCCGGCACCTTCTCGGTTGCCGATACCGCACGGCTTCTCCGCATCCGCGGCAATGCCATGCAGGCTGCCGTGCCGGTGGGCGAGGGCGCGATGGCAGCGATCATCGGGCTGGAGCACGATGCTGTTTCGGCAATCTGTGAAGAGGCTGCCATTCTCGGCGTCTGCCAGATCGCCAACGACAATGGCGGCGGCCAGCTGGTCATTTCCGGCGGCAAGGCGGCTGTCGAGAAGGCGGCTGCGATCGCTTCCGAAAAGGGCGCCAAGCGCGCCATCATGCTGCCTGTTTCCGCGCCCTTCCACTCCGCGCTGATGGCGCCGGCGGCGGAAGCCATGCGCGAGGCGCTGGCGGCTGTCGAAAAGAATAACCCGGTCGTGCCTGTTATCGCCAATGTGCGTGCCGCCCCCGTTTCCGACGCCAATGAGATCGCCGCTTTGCTGGTCGAGCAGGTGACGGGCCAGGTGCGCTGGCGCGAGACGGTGGAATGGTTCGCCGCCAACAATGTGACGCAGCTTTACGAGATCGGCTCGGGCAAGGTGCTGACGGGTCTTGCCCGTCGCATCGACAAGACGGTGAACGGCGTTGCCGTCAACGGCGCTGCCGATATCGACCAGCTTCTCGCCACTCTTATCGGTTGAGACGGGCTTCGCCCCGCATCGGCTTTTTGTTTTACGGTAATTCCCGATGCAATTCCGCTAAAAGGCTTTTGCGGAATTGCTCTAAAGAAGGAACGGAACATGTTTGATCTGACAGGCCGCAAGGCTCTCGTAACCGGCGCGACCGGCGGCATTGGCGAGGAAATCGCCCGCCTTCTGCACAGCCAGGGCGCAACCGTCGGCCTGCACGGCACGCGCGTTGAAAAGCTCGAAGCCCTGGCGGCGGAACTTGGCGACCGCGTCAAGATTTTCCCGGCCAACCTTGCCGATCGTGCCGAGGTCAAGGCGCTGGGCGAAAAGGCCGAGGCCGAGCTGGAAGGCGTCGACATTCTTGTCAACAATGCCGGGATTACCAAGGACGGCCTGTTCGTGCGCATGAGCGACGAGGACTGGGACAACGTCATCGAGGTGAACCTGACCGCGATGTTCCGCCTGACGCGTGAACTGACGCATCCGATGATGCGCCGCCGTTTCGGCCGCATTATCAACATCACCTCCATCGTCGGCGTCACCGGCAATCCCGGCCAGGCGAACTATTGCGCCTCCAAGGCCGGCATGATCGGTTTTTCGAAGTCGCTGGCACAGGAAATCGCCACCCGCAACGTCACCGTCAACTGCGTGGCGCCTGGCTTCATCGAAAGTGCGATGACCGGCAAGCTGAACGACAAGCAGAAAGACGCCATCATGGGTGCCATTCCCATGAAGCGCATGGGAACGGGCGCCGAAGTCGCTTCGGCCGTACTTTATCTTGCTTCCAATGAAGCTGCTTACATGACCGGCCAGACCTTGCACGTCAATGGCGGCATGGCGATGATCTGACGCCACCTGAAAGGCGTCTTGAAACGATTGCGGCGCTGTTTCTGCACCTTGTTTGGTGTCGGGCGCCGCAAGACCCTCCATGCCGGTTTCCGGCGAAATTGCCTGTCATACGTTGTGCTTAGCGCGTTTTCAGGCTTTTCGACCGGTTGAAACCGTGTTAATCGGGCCAAGACTGTGAACAGTCGTCCCGGAGAGACAGGAAGCCGTTGCGATTTTGCGCGACGATGTCTAGCTTGGACCGGGTTGAACGGGTTTGCCAGCAGTGCCGGATTTGAACGGCGCATGAGGGCTTCTAACAGGGCAGGGTGCCGTAAGGCATTCCCTTCAAAATAAAGGTCGAGGAAACCGACATGAGCGATATCGCAGAACGCGTAAAGAAAATTGTAATTGATCATCTGGGCGTCGACGCCGACAAAGTTGTTGAAGGCGCAAGCTTCATTGACGATCTGGGCGCTGATTCGCTCGATACCGTTGAACTGGTCATGGCTTTCGAAGAAGAATTCGGCGTCGAGATCCCAGACGACGCAGCTGACTCGATCCTGACTGTTGGCGACGCTGTCAAGTTCATCGAGAAGGCCCAGGCCTGATCGACCTGTATTGGGGAGGTGTAACAACCTCCCGTCTTGGCCCGGCTTGTCCGGGCCAATATTTTATCGTGAAACAGAACGCGCCCGAAAGACGTGCGTCCTGACGAATGCATAAGTTTCCGAACCGGCTCCGGCCTGGGGAAGATTATGCGGACATTCAAAATGGTGCAGCGCCTGTTCCCGCCATTCCATGGTGTGTGGCGTTGCAAAAAGACCGATGATTTGGATAAGGGCGGAGCGTTGGCGATGAGGCGTGTCGTTATCACCGGTACCGGCATGGTATCTCCTCTTGGATGCGGAACGGAAATCACCTGGGAACGGCTGCTTGCCGGCCAGAACGGTGCCCGTCTCGTGACTGAGTTCGAAGTCGAAGACTTGCCCGCAAAGATTGCCTGTCGCATTCCCGTCGGCGATGGCTCCAACGGCACGTTCAATGCCGATGACTGGATGGAACTCAAAGAGCAGCGCAAGATCGATCCGTTCATCCTTTTCGGTGTGGCCGCTGCCGACATGGCGCTTGCGGACGCCGACTGGCATCCCGAAACGGACGAAGACCAGATCGCCACGGGCGTTCTGATCGGCTCCGGCATCGGCGGTCTGGAAGGTATTGTCGAGGCGGGTTATACGCTGCGCGACAAGGGCCCCCGCCGCATTTCTCCATTTTTCATTCCCGGCCGTCTGATCAACCTGGTTTCCGGCCACGTCTCAATCCGTCACAAGCTGCGCGGTCCAAACCACGCCGTAGTGACGGCTTGCTCGACCGGTGCGCATGCCATCGGCGATGCTGCCCGGATGATTGCGTTCGGCGATGCCGAGGTCATGGTCGCAGGTGGCGCCGAATCACCGGTCTGCCGCATCGCGCTTGCCGGCTTTGCCGCCTGCAAGGCGCTTTCCACCCAGCATAACGACGATCCGCAGAAGGCATCCCGTCCCTATGACCGCGACCGTGACGGTTTCGTCATGGGCGAAGGTGCCGGCATCGTCGTTCTGGAAGAGCTGGAACATGCCAAGGCGCGCGGCGCAAAGATTTATGCCGAAGTCGTCGGTTACGGCCTTTCCGGTGATGCCTATCACATCACCGCACCGTCGGAAGATGGCGATGGCGCGTACCGCTGCATGGCGATGGCGCTGAAGCGCGCCGGCCTCACGCCTGACGATATCGACTACATCAACGCCCACGGCACCTCCACCATGGCCGATACGATCGAGCTTGGCGCGGTCGAGCGGCTGGTTGGTGACGCGGCGTCGAAGATTTCCATGTCTTCCACGAAGTCGGCCACCGGCCATCTTCTCGGAGCAGCTGGCGCTATCGAGGCGATTTTCGCCACGCTTGCGATCCGCGACAACATCGTTCCGCCGACGCTGAACCTCGACAATCCCGACGTGGAGACGAAGATCGATCTGGTGCCGCACAAGGCACGCAAGAGGCAGGTCAACGTCGCCTTGTCGAACTCCTTCGGGTTTGGCGGCACCAACGCCTCCCTCGTACTGCGTCGCTACGAAGCATAAATCACGACGAAAACCCGGCGCCGCAAACCGCCTAAAGCGGTGCGGCTCCCTCCCGCCGGGTGCCTGAGAGCGCTCTTCTTTGAAGAACGCATTGCGGCTTGCGAAAGCCATTTCGATTTTCGCGCCGATATTGTAGTCGTTTACGGAAGACGGTTTGCCGGTTTCGGAATGATTTCCTGCTGCGGGTGAATTTCCCGCCGCAGATGGCTTTCCTTGACCGGCTTTGCCGGAAACGACGATTCGTGAAGAAGCAATCAGGTCTTCACGATGTCTCTATGTGGTGCAGGAAGGCATTCCGAACCTGTTTTTGCCGCATTACCTGCGCAAAAAGCGCTGACAACGCCGAACTGAAAAGGACCGACGGTGAGCGACACGAACCAGAACAGCCAGGGACCATACGGACGAGACGGCGCGGGTGAGGGCAATCGCGGCCCGATCATCCCGAAATCCCCGACCGAAGCGCTTCGGCCGGAAAAAGTGCCGGCTCCACCGAAGCGCTCCCGCAAGGCCCATGGCCAGCTGGTGATCTTCCTGAATTTTCTGATGACGCTTGCGGTTGCCGTCTGTGTGCTTGCTGTCGCAGCCTTTTATTACATGATAAATGCGTTTCAGGAGCCCGGTCCGCTTCAGACGAACACACATTTCACCGTGCGCAACGGCGCAGGCCTCATCGAGATCGCCAATAATCTCGAGCGCAATGACGTCGTATCCAATGCCCGTGTCTTCCGCCTGATGACGGGCAGCTACCTGCAAAAAGACCAGACGCTGAAGGCGGGCGAATACGAAATCAAGGCCGGTGCATCGATGAAGGATATCATGATGCTCTTGGAGTCGGGCAAATCGATCCTTTATTCCGTGTCGTTGCCGGAAGGTCTGACCGTCAAGCAGATGTTCGCGCGGCTTGCCGCCGACGAGGTGCTGGATGGCGAATTGCCCGCCACCCTGCCGCCGGAAGGCAGCCTTCGCCCCGATACCTATCGCTTTACCCGTGGTACGAAGCGTGAGGAAATCATCAACCAGATGAGTGCGGCGCAGGAGAAGCTGATCGACATGATCTGGGAACGTCGTGACCCCGACCTGCCGATCAAGACGGTCGAGGAATTCGTGACGCTCGCCTCGATCGTGGAGAAGGAAACCGGCAAGGACGACGAGCGCGCCCATGTCGCTTCGGTGTTCTACAACCGGCTGAAGAAGGGCATGCGCCTGCAATCCGACCCGACGATCATCTACGGTCTCTTCGGCGGCGACGGTAAACCGTCCGACCGTCCGATCTACCAGTCGGACCTGCAAAAGCAGACGCCCTTCAATACCTATGTCATCAAGGGCCTGCCACCGTCTCCCATCGCCAATCCGGGCCGGGCTGCACTCGAGGCGGTTGCCAACCCGTGGCGTACTGATGACATCTACTTTGTTGCCGATGGCACCGGCGGCCATGTGTTTGCGAAGACGCTGGACGAACATAACGCCAATGTGCGCCGCTGGCGCAAGATCGAGGCCGAAAAAGCGGCTTCCGGCGCCAATCCCGATGTTGTCGTGGATGGTCAGCCCGGCGGCACCGAGGCGGAAAAACCGGCCAATAACTGATAGTTCTGACCGGGCCTTGTCATCGCAAGGCCCGGTTTTTTGCACGGCATGATGGGGGCTTTCTGAATATGACATTGCAATCGATGACCGGGTTCGCGCGCAGCGAAGGAACCTCCGGCCGTTACCGCTGGGCGTGGGAATTGCGCTCGGTGAACGGCAAGGGGCTCGATGTGCGCCTGCGCCTGCCAAACGGTCTGGAAGCGCTGGAAACGGGCCTACGGGAAATCGCGGCACAGCATCTTTCCCGTGGCAATATTCAGGCGGGATTGACGCTGGCGATTGCGGAAAACCGGCTGGAGGCGGTGATCAACCGCGATGCTCTTGCCGCAGTTCTCGCTCTCAAGGAAGAACTGTGCGACGTCGTCGACGACAAGCCGCTGAGCTTCGATACGCTACTGTCGCTGCGCGGGCTCGTCGATTTTCGCGAGGCGGAAGATGACGCCGAGGCGCAGGCCGCGCGCAACGCCGACGTGCTTGCGGGCTTTGCCGCCGCCGTCGAGAAGCTGAAGGACATGCGCGAGCGGGAAGGGGCGTCCCTGTTTGCCATCCTGTCCGGGCAGATCGACAGGATCGAGCAACTCGTGAACCTCATCGAAAACGATCCTTCCCGCCAGCCGGAACAGATCGCTGCAAGGCTTGCCCAGCAGATTGCCCTTATTGGCGATGGCATGCACGGGCTCGATCGCGACCGTCTGCACGCCGAGGCCGCACTGATCGCTACCAAGGCGGATCTGCGCGAAGAGGTCGACCGGCTACACGCACATGTCCAGGCATCGCGCGAACTTTTGGCTCATGGCGGGCCAGTTGGCCGCAAGCTCGATTTTCTTGCACAGGAATTTAACCGCGAGTCGAATACAATCTGTTCCAAATCGAACGCCAGTGCGGTAACCGCAGCAGGCATAGAGCTGAAAGTGGTTATCGACCAGTTCCGCGAGCAGGTCCAAAATCTGGAGTAGACCCATGGTTCCGGTGAACAATTCCCCTGTTACGATTGCCCGCAGAGGGCTGATGCTGGTGATTTCATCGCCATCGGGCGCTGGTAAATCCACGATAGCGCGCAACCTGCTCGACAAGGACAAGAACATCAGCCTGTCCGTCAGCGTGACGACGCGCCCGCGCCGCCAGAGCGAGATTGAAGGCATCCACTACCACTTCATCTCCAAGCGCGACTTCGAGCGGCTGCGTGACAGCGATGAGCTTCTGGAATGGGCCGAGGTTCACGGCAATTTTTACGGCACGCCGCGCGAGCCGGTGGAAGTGGCGATGGCGGCCGGACGCGACATGCTGTTCGACATCGACTGGCAGGGCGCCGAACAGCTTCAGGACAAGATGAAGGCCGACGTCGTGTCGATCTTCATCCTGCCGCCAACCATGACCGAGCTGCAATCGCGCCTGCACCGCCGCGCCGAAGACACCGAAGCGGTGATCCAGACCCGGCTTCTCAATTCCCGCGCCGAGATCGAGCACTGGCGCGATTACGACTACGTCATCCTCAACGACGACCTGCAGGCGGCCTTCGAGGCCGTAGAAGCGATAGTCAAGGCCGAACGTGTGCGCCGCGACCGCCGCCACGGCATGTTCGATTTCGTGCGCGGACTGCTTGCGGAAGAACCGCAGCTCTGATTTGGCAGTTAAAGCAGCTTGTTATCTCTAATGCTGACGTAGCCATTGCCGGGACAGGCGCTCGTCTGCCGCGTCTGCTGCCCAGCCGTGGCCTGTGTCGAGTGTCTCCAGTACCACATCCGCGCCCGCAGTCGAAAATTGATCGGCCAAATGGGGCGCATCATCGCGATGCCGCCGCTCATCATGTGCACCTGCCAGCAGGAGCGCAGGATATCCGGTAGGCTTCGGAAAATGCTCGTTATTGCGGGGGGATAGTGGCCGAAGCAGAATTGCACCCCTCGACAGATGACGATTCTGGCAGATTGTTTCAGCCGCGATGATCGCACCGTTTGAATATCCCACGAGAAAGGGTCTTTGCCCCGTCTGCTGAAATACGAATTCGATAAACCGGCAAAGCCCGGCGGCTTGAAGTTTCAGGTCGTCGATATCGAGTTGTCTGTCGGGCTTTCTGCGAAAAAACGCAAAGCCATTTTCCCATGGCACAATGCCTCTCGGAGCATACAGAATGCCGTTGGGAAAAACGGCACGGCCAAACGAAGCGAGATCTTCCTCCGTTCTTCCCGAACCGTGTAGCAACACGACCGCGCAATCAGGCGATCCGACGGGCATGTGGAGCTTGTAGTGAAAACCGGCACTCTCCACGCGCTTGTCCCCTAATTCTGTCACCCGCGTTAGAAGTGCCGAAACGTCGCCTTCAATTACAGGCAGTTCGCCAGCGTCACAAATTCCTCGACCGACAGCGTTTCAGCCCGTCGTGTCGCGTCAATGCCTGCCTTTTCCAGCAGAACTTCACCGCCAAGGCTTTTCACGCTCTGGCGCAGCATCTTGCGGCGTTGGCCGAAGGCGGCTTCCGTTACCTTTTCGAGCTTCGCGACATCGCAGGGCAGCGGCTTTTCCTTTGGCAGCAGATGCACGACCGTCGAGGTAACCTTAGGCGGTGGGCTGAAGGCCTGCGGCGGGACGTCGAAGGCCATTTCCGAAACCGTGCGCCAGCCGGCGAGAACGCCAAGGCGGCCGTAATGGTTGTCGCCTTCTTCTGCCACGATGCGCTGGCCGACTTCCTTCTGGAACATCAGCGTCATGGAGAGCCAGAAAGGCGGCCATTCTTTCGGCAGCAGCCAGTTGACCAGCAATTGCGTGCCGACATTGTAAGGCAGGTTGGCAATGATCCGCACCGGTTCGCCAGCGGGAACCAAAGCCTCGAAATCGGTCTTCAGCGCATCACCCTC
The DNA here is from genome assembly GCF_007828365.1 of Rhizobium sp. SJZ105. Classification (NCBI taxonomy): domain Bacteria; kingdom Pseudomonadati; phylum Pseudomonadota; class Alphaproteobacteria; order Hyphomicrobiales; family Rhizobiaceae; genus Rhizobium; species Rhizobium sp. SJZ105. Next base: position 809,586 of record NZ_VIUP01000001.1, on the reverse strand, counting down.
GATGACCTCAAGACGTCCGGGATAATGCGCTTCGATCTCCGCAAGTGCCGGCAGGCAGCGGCTGTCCCGCTCAATGGCGATAACCTTTTTGGCACCGAGCGATAGAATGGCGCGGGTGAGGCCGCCAGGCCCGGGGCCAACCTCGATGACCGTCACGCCGTCAAGCGGCCCAGCGGTTCGGGCGATCTTCTGGGTGAGATTGAGATCGAACAGGAAGTTCTGCCCGAGCGACTTCTTAGCGTCTAGCCCGTGGCGCTGAATGACATCGCGTAGCGGCGGCAATCCGTCAATGGCGGCCATTATGCGCCGACCCGGCTGCGAAGAGAAATCTCCGCCGCCATCTTCAGCGCTGCGACAAGGCTCGTTTCGCTGGCAATGCCCTGGCCGGCGATGCCGAAGGCGGTGCCGTGGTCGGGCGAGGTCCGGATGAAGGGCAGGCCGAGCGTGACATTGACGGAATCGTCAAAGCCAAGCGCCTTGGCCGGGATAAGGGCCTGATCATGATACATGCAGACGGCGACATCATAGCGCCTGCGGGCGGCATCGTGGAACATCGTATCGGCGGGCAGGGGGCCGAAAGCGTCGATCCCGTCTTTCCGCAACCGTATGGTCGCAGGGTGAACCACATCGCGGTCCTCCGTGCCCAATGCCCCGTCTTCACCCGCGTGCGGATTGAGACCGGCGACCGCCAGTCGTGGTGCCTCGATGCCGAATTTCTGCCGCAGATCAGCATCGATAATGCGGCAGGTCGTAACGATCAGCTCTTCCGTCAGCGCCGAAGGCACGTCTTTTACTGGGATATGGATCGTTACCGGCACGACGCGGACCTTGGGTCCGGCAATCATCATCACCGGCATCACCTGTTTGCCGGTCAGGCGTAAAGCCAGATCGGCGAGAAATTCCGTGTGACCGGGAAAACCGAAGCCTGCCTCGTAAAGCACGGATTTCGCAATCGGATTGGTGACGACGGCGGAAGCCTTGCCCTCGACCGTCAAGGCAACGGCGAGCTCGATCGCCTTGATCGTCGCATGAGCGGCTCCGACATGCGGCTGGCCGGCCTGAACCTCGAAACCTACGGGAAGAGGAAGAACGGGAAAAGCACGGTCAAACACGCCGACGGCATCCGCCGCTTCGCAGGTCTCGATATTGACCGGTATGCCAAGCAGCGCCGCACGGCTCGCCACCACATCGGGATCGCCGATGAAGATGAAGGGCGCCACGCCGTTCTCCCGGCGCTTGGCCCAGGCGGCAATGGCGATATCAGGGCCGATACCGGCTGGATCTCCCTGTGTCAGGGCAAGCGGCAGGGATGCATGTGTCACGGAAAGGCCGGCTCTCGTATCAGGTGTTGACGATCTGCGCCTTCTTGCGCAGCTCATCCATATATTTCTTCTCGTTCGGGTTTTCGCCACCCTTGGCCTTCATCAGGTCTTCGGACTTGAACACCATTTCCGCTGCGTAATCGTCGGAAACCTGACGCTGCTTGCAGATTGCCAGATATTCGACGCCCTTTTCGGTCACGCGTGTTCCTGTGGTGCCGCCTTCCTTGGTCTTTTCCACGAGAGGCTTCCACTCTTCCGGCAGTTCGGGCGCCAGAATCCGTCCAAGATCCTTGATCGCCACGTCCCGCATGGTGGCCGCGAAAGTCATGGCCTGGTCGCAGCCGGGATAACGCTTTCGCGAGGCTTCAGCCTCGGCCTTGCGCTTGCCAGTAATGGCATTACGCTTCGATTCCGGAATGACAAAGATCACCTGTTGCAGGAAATATTCCGTCGTTACCGGCTTGTCGCCGCGTTCCCTCAGGCGGGTGACGAGGTCCTGGTTAGACATCTTGCCACGCGCACCATAACGGGCGTTCACAAGGCGCGGCCAGCTCATCTGCACGGCGATGAAGGATTTGAAATGGTCTGCACCGACGCCGGCCTTGGCGAGGATCTGCGTCAGCTGTTGCGGGTTCATCTTGTTGTTGGCAGCAAAGCGCGCAAAAGCCGCATCGACCTCTTGGGTGCTGACGGACATTTTCACACGGCCGATTTCTTCGCGTTTCAGCGCCTCATCGACCAGCTGCTCGCGCGCTTTTTCGTTGAGATTGCCAGATTGGCGCTGCAACTTCAGAAAGGCGACGCGCTTGGCAATATCATCATTGGTAATGGGGGTCTTGTTGACGACGATCTTGACCGTGCTGTCGGCGAAGGCCTGGCTGGCAAAGGGCGCAACGGCCATGGGAACGGCGAATATCGCAAAGGCGAAAGCAGCGCCACGCAAAGCCGTCTTTCCGAAATTCATCATATCCTTCTCCCTTTCGTAGGGCGGGGGTCTGTTTCCCCGTCCCGCCAATCTGTTCTGTCTGCCAATGGGGAATATTCCTTACCCCGGCTTCTCAGATCTGCACCTGTGCATCCGCACCGCGAATTTGCCACGTATATATCATCGCGATCTGCAAGACGGCAATGTGTCGGTTTGTTGAAAGAAACCCGATGGTTCTATACCGGACGAACCCTGGCGCGTTGTTGCGGCAAAACCGTGACTTTTACTGGCTGGATGGCAAAAAGGCAGGCCACGATGCTGTCTGGCCTGCCTTTAAACTCAGTAATTGTTCGGTTTCCAGCCGATATCCATATCGGCCCAGTCCTCGTTTGCGGAGCCGATGCTGACATCGCCGAGCGTGCGGAACGCCAGACGGGCATTGATCGACCAGTCATTGGCGGCCTGCCGGCTGGACGTGATATTGCCCTCGTCGGAGTAGCTGACCGTCAAGATCGTGCATTCATCCTGATAGGCGATGCCAATACGGCGCTCGGCGGCAAATTTTCCGTTCAGATCGTAGTTGATCGAGCCGAACAGCGACCAGTTGTCGTCCATGCGCAGCGTACCGGACGCCTGAACGATATCGCGGTCTTCATTGTAGCCGTACTGCGGCTGCGCCTTGACCTGCGTATAGCTGAGCTTGCCGGTGAGGCGGCGGTCCGAATAGCTGACGCCTGTCTCGGAACGGTTGATCTCGAGATTGTCCTTGTCGAAGCGCAGGCTCGACGACAGCGAAAGACCGATTGGCGCATCGAAGGCTGCCATGGCGACGTAGTCCGAGCGGTCGGATTCGAGACCGGAATTCGCGCCGACATTGACGAGATCGTAGGAGGCGAAAGAATTGTCGCCCGCCAGGTGGAAAGACTGACCGGCAATGGCGCGAATGCCGTAGCCATTGTCGAATGTGCCGTTGTAGCGCAGACCGATGTTTGCGCGCGTGCCGCCCTCGATCCGGTCGAAACCGGAGAACTTGTCACGTTCGAACAGGTTGGTCGCGTCGAACACGAAAGCCTGCGAATCTTCGTTGGGGAAGCGGCCGGCATATTGTTCGTTCGGACGCACAAAAATCTGCGCAATCGGCTCGATCACGTGGTTGCTGTTAAGCGCCGTGAACAGCCAGGGGTAACGCACTTCCAGACCGCCGGTTACCATGCCTCGCAACGCCGCATCGTCCTGCATCATGCCCTGATAGGCATAGGACGTGCCACCCGATGTAAAGCTTGCCGCCGACATATCCGTCCATAGCGCATCGCCACGGGCGGCAAGGATCGGCGTGATCTGCAGGCCGCTATCCATCGTGAAGGTGCGCTTCCATTCGGCTTCGGTGGAAAGGCGTGTGTAAGAACCCTCCAGGCCGTTGAAGCGTGGATAACCGCCCAAAGCATAAGAATCCTGCGTCGACCGGCTGATGCTGGTAAAATTCGTGGTGAGTGATAGTTCACCGCCATAGATTGGATCCGGCACGAAGTATCGATAATCCATCACAGGATGAACGATGGCCTGCTTTCGCTCCTTCAGTTCGGAATTGTCCGTATCCTGAACGTTGAAGTAATAGCCGCGGGCATCGAAGCTGTTTCGCTCACTCATGCCGCTCAGATATATCTGGTTCGTCTGAACGTCGTTTTTGTAGCCTTTTAGATTATAGGTACGCGAGAAGTTGTTGTCCGTCTGCACCATCGCATCCCAGCCGAAGGCCCAGCGCGGATTGATGCTGAAATTGCCCTTGCTTGCCACCATGCCGCGCTGGTCGTTCAGCGCATCGCTAGTTCCTGCGATAAATGTATCAGAAGATTGCTGGCTGATGCCGGCGATCGTCAGCGTATGCATGCCGGTTTCGAAACGCTGGCGCAACTCCGCCTGAAGCAGCAAGCCCTGCTTGGTGTAATAGGTAGGGGTAATGGTCAAATCCGATGTATCGGAAAGGACCTGGAAGTAGGGTACACCGAAACCGAAGCCGAGCTTGTTGGTCATGCTCATCTGCGGGAATAGGAAACCCGACTTCCGCTTCACCGTATTGTCTGGAACCGTCAGGAACGGCACATAGGCGATCGAATGGCCGAAAAGCTGCAAGCGGGCTTTTTCCAGCCGGATCGTATGGGTCTTGCCGTCCTGAATGACACGTTCAGCCTTGACCTGCCACAGCGGCGCCTTTTCGGGCCGTTCGGCGCATGGCAAACAGGCAGTGTAGACGCCGTTATTGAGGACCATGCGGTCGCCTTCGAGCCGTTCGGCACTTTCACCCGCGATGCGGGTATTGTCCGGGGTCTCGACGCGAAGCGCATTGACGAAGCCCTGACCGAAATCATCAGTGACATCCATCTCGTCGGCATAGATCTTGTTGCCGCCGGGCTCGATCAGCTCGATGTTGCCGTGCGCAATCACGCGGCCCGTCTGCTGATTATATTCCACTTGCTGGGCCACCATACGGTAGCCCGAATAATGCATGCGAACCACACCCTTTGCGATGACCCGCTGGGAATCGCGATTATAGGTCAGTTCATTTGCCGTAAGCAGGAGTTTCGAATCGTCTTGGCTTCCGGGCGCAAGCAAACCACCCTGGCCGAAAGCGACCGGGCTGGATGCCAAATATGCGCACACAGCGGCACCTGTCAGAAGGGCCGTCCAAAGCCGCCTGATATTCCCGCGGTCATATACCGCCACTAGCCGTCCTCCTGATGAAGCAGAATGGTTGCCCCCAAAGCCAACGCCACGATGACTGGAACCCAGACCGCGACGGTGGGAGGGACAACGCCACCACTCCCGAATGCCCTTACGAGCACGGTTACTACATAAAGCACGAAGCCGGAAACGATTCCACCCAGAATCACGGAGCGCGACTGGGCGAAGCGGCTGAACTTTAATGAAACTGTCGCGGCGATCAAGGTCATCGCAACCAGAAGCAGGGGCGTCGATAGCAGGAAATGATACTGCGTCTCAAGCGCTTTCGACGACAGTCCAAAAGACTTTGCAACTTCGATCTTGTGAGAAAGATCAAAGAAAGCAACGGTTTCCGTCTGCGTCATGCGTTCCTGAACGAATTCCCGTCTCAGATTGGTACTGATCCGCGTGCTCTCTTGCCGAACTGGCACATGTCCCGCACGGGTTTCCGCGACGCCGTTAAGAAGCCAGTAACCATCTTCCAACTTTGCCGACTTCGCGTCCTGCCGGGAGACGATGTTGCCGTCCTTGTCGAGGTGGATCAGAACCACATCGAGAAGCATCGTTCCGTTGTCTTCGAAGCTCTTGGCGCCGATGATCGTATCCTGGCCGCCGCTCGACTGGCGCATCCAGGGAATGATGTCCTGCTGGCGTCCGCCGCTGCCTTCGTTACGCCAGCCGGCTTCCATCGACAGCGAGCGGTTCTGGCCCCATGCAGCGATTGGGTTGAGGACGAGGACGGACAGGATGCCGAGAAACACCGCACCAAGGACAAAAGGAAGGATGAATTGCCAGGCGGAGACGCCTGCCGCACGCGTGACGACGAGCTCGTAACGCCGGTTGAGCGAGATCAGCGTCGTCATGCCGACAAAGAGTGCGATGAAGGGAATAGTCTGCTGCAGGATCAACGGCAGGCGAAGTGCGGTGAGACCAAGTGCGCCTGGAACCGAATAGCCCGGCACGCTGGACATGCGCCGCGCCGTTTCGCTGAAATCGGCAAGATAGATAATTGCCGATACGCCGAGCAGGAACCAGATGGCCGTGATCAGATACCGTTTGAGGAAATACCGGGCGAGGGTGCTGAAAATCATGCGTTACCGCTCCCCGAGCTTCGCGCCAGCCGGCTGGAGAAAAGACGGCGCAGACGGCTGGCCGTATCCGCGATGATCTTCGGCATTCTCGGCTTGCGACCCGTGATGAGAATAAAGGCGGCGGCGGCGCCGCTGAGGCCCGGCACGGCATAGACCAGCGGAATGAAGGCCGCGCTCTGCTTGACCTGGTTGGTGACGTAAAAACCGAGCCAGCGCAGCATGAAGGCCGTCACCAGCGCAGCGACCATCGGATGCATCCGCGCTTCACGATGCGAGCGTGCATCAGCGGCGATGACCAGCGATATCAGTGCGAAGGCGAAGGCGAACATCCAGTCCGACAGGCGCTTGTGCAACTCACTGCGGAAGCTTTCGGGAGACCGCTTGTAACTCGCGTTGTTCTCGTCTGGCGAGAGAAGGAAACCGAGGCTCGCATCGCCCGGAGAAAGCGACGGTTCGGAAGTCTGCTTTTCCGACATGGTCGAAAGGTCGAAGGCATAGGACAGGAACTTGACGATGGAGACCTTGCCATCAGGTGTTTTCTGCTGGACTTCGCCGTCGCGCATCGTCAGCGACGTGCCGCTTTCATCGATCATGCCTTCCTTGGCGTAATAGATAAGATCGAAATTCGGATCGCGGCGATCGGCGACGAACAGGCCCTTGAGGATACGGCCCTGACGCTGGGCGATCTGCACATAAAGGCCGTCCTGAACAGCGCGGAAGGTCTTTTCCTCGATCACCGACGAGAGGAGGTCGGCATAGGCAGCCGCCACCATCTGCCTGGCCGAATTTCGGGCAGGCGGCTCGATGAAGTTGGTGATGGTGAAGGAAAGCGCACTTAGAACGGCAGCCAGAATGATAACCGGGCGAAACATCACAGAGCGCGACGATCCGGCCGCATCGATGATGGCAAGCTCGGAATCGTTGTTCATCGCCGTGAACGTCTGGGTGATGCCGATGACGAGGGCGAAAGGCAACACGACGGGGATCAGCGTCGGCAGGATCATCGTCGCCAGCGCCATGAAGGAGCCCATCGACTGGCCGGTATCGGTGACGAGGTTGATTCTCTGGAGAACCTGGATGGTCCAGATGATGGCCAGCACCGGCAGCAGCGCGACCAGAAACATCTGCGTTGTCCGTCGCAGGATATAGTTCTCGAGAAGCTTCATACTGCCCTTGTCGACATTGTTTTTCTGCGCGATCGCTCGCCGGATTTCCGCCTATCTAATCGCATCGTTTGCAATTGGCTATTCCGGCACGCTCACAAATATGTTTTGCACGATGATTTTTCCACCGCCTGTGTCTTTTTGTGGAACAAGCTGTCGGTTTCATGACGCGATCGGCCATTCCACAAAAATGCCTTTCCTTTAGCGAATGTCGGCCTTTAAAGAATGTGAGCCTTTAAAAATGCAGGGTTGCGCCGGGGGCCGAAAAGGCCATGATCGGGCGCACACGCAAGTTATCCACGAAGAGCAGGAAAACATGTCCGCCAAATTCGATATTTCTTTCGCCAATTCCGCCTCGCTTGAAAATACCCTTGCCGTTGTGCTGCAAGCCTCGGGTGAGGCGCAGGCAGCTGCCGGCGCATCGGAAGCCGATCCGGGCGGCGTGCTTGAACGGGCGGCAAAGATTTCGGGCTTTTCCGCAAAGTCCATGACGACACTCGACGTGATTGCGCCGCAGGGTTCGGGCGCCGACCGGCTTCTCGTCATTGGCCTCGGCAAGCCGGCGAAACTTGTCGCCCATGACTGGTTGCGTGCCGGCGGCACCGCTGCCGCCAATTTCAGGAAGGCGGACAAGGTTGCCGTCTATCTAGATGCCCCGGGCGTCGATGTCGGTGCGCAGGCGGCTGCGGATTTTGCGCTTGGCCTGCTGCTGCGTGCCTATAGCTTCGATGCCTATAAGACCAAGAAGAAATCCGATGATGAGAAGTCGCCGAAGAAAGTAGAAATCGTCATCGTGACGGCAGTCCATCAGGAGGCGGAAAAGGCCTTTGCCGTGTCGGAGGCCGTCGCGGGCGGCGTTGTCCTGGCGCGAGATCTCGTCAACCTGCCGCCGAATGTTCTCGGTCCTGTCGAGTTCGCTGAAAAGGCGGAAGAGTTAAAGAAGCTCGGTGTCGAGGTCGAAATTCTCGGCGAGAAGGAGCTGAAGAAGCTTGGCATGAACGCGCTTCTCGGTGTGGCGCAGGGTTCGGCGCGTCCGCCCCGGCTTGCGGTCATGCAGTGGAACGGCGGCTCCAAGAAGGACGAGCCTATCGCCTTCGTCGGCAAGGGCGTTGTGTTCGATACCGGCGGTATCTCGCTGAAGCCCGGTCTTAACATGGAAGACATGAAGGGCGACATGGGTGGCGCTGCCGCCGTGACCGGCCTCATGCACACGCTCGCGGCCCGCAAGGCGAAAGCCAATGTGATCGGCGTCATCGGTCTGGTGGAGAACATGCCTGATGGTAACGCCCAGCGTCCCGGCGATATCGTCGCCTCCATGTCCGGCCAGACCATTGAGATCATAAACACCGACGCCGAAGGCCGGCTGGTTCTCGCCGATGCGCTCTGGTACACCAAGGAGCGTTTCAACCCGAAATTCATGATCAACCTCGCCACCTTGACGGGAGCGATCACGGTTGCACTCGGCAATCTTCAGGCTGGCCTTTTCTCGAATGATGACGAGTTGGCTGAACGTCTTTCGCAGGCGGGCGATGTTACGGCGGAAAAGCTGTGGCGCATGCCGCTGGGCAAGGATTACGACAAGATTATTGATTCCAAATTCGCCGACATGAAGAACAGCTCCGGCCGTCTGGCGGGCTCTGTCACCGCCGCTCAGTTCCTGAAGCGTTTCGTGGGCGAAACACCCTGGGCGCATCTCGATATCGCCGGCACCGCCATGGGTTCGCCGTTGACCGAGATCAACCAGTCCTGGGGATCCGGCTACGGTGTGCGGCTGCTGAACGAACTCGTTCGCGCCCATTACGAAGATTGATGCGACCGGAGCTGCAAGTCCGCAGATGACTGAAATCCTGTTCTACCATCTGACGGAATCGAAGCTGGAGGATGCATTGCCGCCCTTGCTCGAAAAATCGCTGGAACGCGGCTGGAAGGTCGCGATCCAGACGGTGGACGAGGAGCGCCGCGATTTCCTCGACACGCATCTGTGGACCTTTCGTGACGACAGTTTTCTGCCGCACGCAACGGATAGCTCTGCCGCGCCGCAAAACCAGCCGATTCTTTTGACGGCGTCGAATGCGAACGGTAACGAGGCGAGTGTCCGCTTTCTGGTCGACGGTGCCGAACCGCCGGCGGTGGAGGGCTATGAGCGGATAGTGTTCATGTTCGACGGATATGATGCCTACCAGCTGGAAATGGCGCGGAACCACTGGAAAAGGCTGAAGACCGAAGGTCATGCGCTGACCTATTGGCAGCAGTCGCCGGAAGGCCGCTGGCAGAAGAAGGCCTGATCACAGTTTCCCACACAAAAAGACTGGCAAAAATTCGCATGTGGCGCTGCCTGCCGGTTTTCGCATTATGAGCCGAATCAGACATAGCTGTCTGATCCGGCCGACAGGTGACGGACGGTGGCGGCTGCCACAGACGAAACAGCAGAAGGACATCATCATGGGACAGGCGATTTCACGGCCCGACGGGGAAATAGAGCGTCTGGTCGCGGTGCGGTCAATCATGTCCGTCAAGAATGCCGAGATGCCGGAACTGGAAGTGCTGTCTCGATTGGGGCAGGGCGTCTTTGACGTCCCGCGTGCGGCCGTCCATATCGTCGACGAGGACTGGCTCCATATTGCCGAACAGGCGGGAATGCAACTTTCGGAATGCCCGCGCGATCTGTCGATCTGCAACCGAGTAATTGCCAGGCAGGATGTCGTGGTCATTTCCGATCTGACCCAGCATCCGGATTTCCGCTTCATGTCCTATGTGAAGGGCGGTCCCGGATTGCGTTCCTATGCTGGCGCGCCGATCGAGCTGGAACCGGGTCTTGTGGTCGGCGCCTTTTGCCTTGTCGATACGGTGCCGAGAAAATTCTCTCAAAGCGAAATTGACAATCTGAAGCACTTCGCGCTGCTGGCGGCTGCACTCCTGCGTCTACAGAAGGCTAATTTCACAATGAGTCTGGCGGAGCGTGAATTGCGGGATGCGGTGATGACTGATCCGTTGACCGGCTTTTACAATCGCAAGGCGCTGGAGGCGATTGTCGATGGCCAGCTTGGCGCGGCTCTGCGTGAGAACGAGGCCTTCGGCGTGCTCTATCTCGATCTGGACGGTTTCAAGGCGATCAATGACACGTTCGGCCACCCGGCGGGTGACAAGGTGCTGACCGCTGCCGCCGACCGCATTCGCAATTCGATCCGCAGCGAAGATACGGTGGTGCGCATGGGGGGCGACGAATTCGCCATTTTCATACCCCGTCCCAGCAGGTCTGAGGTGATGAACGGACTGGCAGACAGGCTTCTGGCAGCCTTCCGTGAACCCTTTGATGTTGACGGGCAGGCGGTCGGTGCGCGTCTCAGCATTGGCGGCGCCATCGCCCCTCAGGCCGGTGCTGACCGCGCCACGCTTTTGCGCAGCGTTGACGAGGCACTGTATCAGGCAAAAAAGTCAGGGCGCGACCGTTTCGTCAGCCGCGCCCTTTGATGCACCTGTCTTCCGGAAGGCTTCCAAAAGCCTTTCGGCTCCTCAGTCGTAGAAGGAATCCACGAATTTGTGGCGGCCGAGCAGGAAGGCATCGGCCACATGAGTCAACGGCGCAAGATCGACATCAGAGCGTCCTGCCTTGATGATTTCCGCAAAACGCTCGTAGAGCGCCGGATATTCCCGCTCGGGTTCCGACACCGCCTGCTCGCCATTGATGGAGAGCTTCGCGCCGCCTTCCGAAAGCACCATCTGCCCGGCCGCCGTTTCGGCAACGATATCCCAGCTCTGCTTGCCGGTCTGGCGCCAGTCGAACTCGGCGCGCACGGGCATTTTCGTAACGTCGGAAAAATGCAGCTCGGCAGCGATGGGCGCGTCGCGGTTTTCCGGGAACTCAAGCGTTGCCTTGGTCAGGAACAGCGCGCGGGGCAGGATGTGGGTGATGATCGACAGCGCGTTGATGCCGGGATCGAACACACCGAGACCGCCCGCCTGCCAGATCCATGCCTGGTTGGGGTGCCAGTGGCGCACATCCTCTTTCCAGATGACATGCACGCTGTCGATTTTTGTCGAGGCGAGAAACGCCTTTGCAGCTTCAACGCCCGGCGCATAACGCGAGTGCCAGCTTGCAAATAGCGAAAGACCCTTCGAATCCGCAAGGCGAACGAGATCCTGAACTTCCGAAAGCGTTGCGCCCGGCGGCTTTTCGAGGAAAACGTGCTTGCCGGCATTCAGCGCCGCGTATGCAGCCTCGTAACGGTACTGCGGCGGCATGCAGAGCGATACGGCCTCGATATCCTCGACGGCCTCCAGCATGGTCTCGATGGTGCCGTAAGAAGCGACGCCATCCACGGTACCGTGGCGGCTGGCCGTGCAGATCAATTCAAAATCCGGATTGCCTGCGATGGCGGGAAGGTGCTGGTCGCGAACGATTTTGCCGACGCCGACGATGGCAAGCTTGGTGGCTGACATGAAGTGGGACCCATTTGTATGATGCGTGGGATAAAGTGTGACTTTACGAGTTTTTTAACAGAAACGATCAAAGGAGCAAGGCGATCGTCCTTGCAGGTCCCGTCTTTTTTCCGTGCGTAACGGCATGGCAAAAATCGGTATGCATATTTTATGTTGCCTAATATTTGAAATGTGAAAATATTGTTTCAAATTTAAAAGTATTGATTTTAATAATTTAATGCTTTTAAAATTCGAACTCGAAGTTAAGTTCCGAAATATTAATGTATATTTTATATGTAAATCAATTTCAATTTCATTATTAAGTGTATTATAGTCATAATTTAAAATACATATTTATATGAATTTTGTAATTATTTAAATGAAGGCAATTGTCAACTAGATAAATACAGCGTAATTGTTGCATATTTATCTACGCTAAGTTCTTTAGTGTCGACGTAAAATTCGTTAGTTAGACTGTCTCGATGGTTTTTTCGTTCGGTTGTTGGTTGGCGATTCGCTTCGTTGCTTGATTTTCCTGCTCGGCATTGTGCGACGCCGGCGGTGAGGAGGTACTCGAACTCGTGTCTTGTCAGTCGCTTGCTGTTGGCACCTGTCCGGCGATTTCGCCGGGGGCAGCCCGCGGTGGAGCGACAGGTCGTGTGGAGCGATTGGCTATATGTACTGATTTTCCTGCATAAACGCGGGATTTGTGAAGGTCAAACGCCGGAACCACGGCAAAAGAATAGTAATGACCGGGGGACATGCAGAGATGATGGAATTGATCGCTGCCCAGGCGGCCGCGTCAGCCGCCGAGTTGCCGTTCCTGCTGCTCCAGGCTGCGGCGCTTGTCGGCATGGTGTCGGTGCTGATCCTTCTGCAGCGAAACATCGCTCTCGATGACGCTCGTTATAAAATCTACTACGGCATCATCTTCGGGGTTACCGGTTTCTTGCTGACGCTACTGGTATCCGAGTTCATCAAGCTGCCTTCCAAGCCCTATATCCGCTCTGACCTGCTGTTCCTGGCTGGCGTGTTGGGGTCCTGGCAAGGCGGCTTGATAAGCCTGGCGCTCGTCTCCGCAGGGCGATTTTTGTTTGGTGGTCCGGCACTCTTTGGGGCCGCTTTTCTGGATATGAGCATTATCTCGGCTTTCGGGATGGCAATGTATGGCTGGATGCGCCGGCGCAGTCTCACTGAACTCGGCGTCCGCGAGGTCTTCGGCGTATTCGCGGTCAGGATTTTCGCGGCGTTGTTCGCTGTTTGCGTGACCTACAGTCTCAGCATGATAAATCAGGACGTTTTTCTCAGTAACGTCGGACGGCGCATCTTCGGCTCGTTGGTCGGGTTGCCGATGATCGCCTGTCTGTTTCTGTTGCTGCGCAGCGAGGCGCGGGCGCGTGAAGAGGCAAGGAAACGCGATGCTGCGGCGCGGACGGATTCGTTGACGGGCCTGCCCAACAGGCGCGCCCTTAAAGACCATATCGAAGTCGTGATGCGGCAGGAGCCGGCCGTTCCGCACGCTCTCCTTCTCATAGAAATCGTCAATATGGCCGATGTCGCCGCCTGCCAGGGCGAGGATTGGGGCGATCTTTTCTGGCCGAGGCTGGCACAGGAAATCTGTAACGATGACAACGGCCTGCTGTCGAGTTCCAATGCACCGCGCAGCTTCATGTTCGGCGATACCACGCTTGCAGTCGTCATGTCGGGGATTTCGCTCGAGAAGTCGGAAAGCACAAGGCTGATAATGCGTCTCCACGACGGGTTAAGTACATTTTCACGGTCTGCGGATCCAGAACCGGTGCCGCATCTGAAAATCGGTGCCGCTAATCTGGATAAGCTTTCCCGGCAGAACGTGGCTTCCTTCCTCCGGCAGCTTAGTCTTGCGCTGCGAGGAAGCGAAAATCCGGTGCAGATATTCCCCTTTTCCTTTGCCGATAAAGCCACGCGGGACGAGGGGGTGCGCCAGATGCTGGTCAACTGGATCAGATCCGGCAAGCCGCCGATATTTTATCAGCCGAAATTCGAAATGCACAATCGCCGTATGATTGGCGCGGAGGCTCTTTTACGGGCGGTGGATGCGTGCGGACAGCCGCTTTCGCCCTATTATGTGCTGGAGATTGCCGAGCGTCACCGGCTGCTGGTGGAGTTTGAATGGTCGACGATCGAAGCCGTCGTCCGCGACCTCATCGACCTGCGGGGCCTCGACCCGGACTTTCATTTGGCGGTGAACATTTCCGCATCGTCTTTTGCCACTGCGGGCTTCGGAGGGCGGGTTGTGGCCTTTTTGAACGAGATGGGGGTCCCGGCGCACCGTCTGTCGATCGAAGTGACGGAGATGAGCAGGATACCGGCCATCGACATCGTTCAGCAGAATTTCGACAGATTGAGCGAAGCGGGCGTGCGGCTGGCGCTCGATGATTTTGGCACCGGTTATGCGGCACTCACCCTGCTTGCGCGGTTCCCCTTCGAGGAGGTCAAGATCGATCACTGGATGACGTCCCGGCTTGAACAGTCGCGGTTCCGGGAGGCCATCGCGCTCGCCTTCGAAAGCGCCGAACGTTACGGCGCCACGCTGGTGACGGAAGGTATAGAAACGGAAGAGCAGAGCAGGCTGCTCATGCAGATGGGAATCCGTTTCGGTCAGGGGTATCTTTATTCGCCCGCCGTGCCGCTCGAGCGGCTGCAGCCTCGCAGGGAATGCGCTTAGATTTTCGCACCAGCATGATGACGCATCACTGCGTCATCGCATCCTCATATTCGCTCGAAAGCATCAGCCACTGCTCCTCGGCGTCCGAAAGCTTACTCGCGGCTTCGCCACGCTCTTTGACTTTCTGCGCGGCCTTGGCAGGTGCCTTTTCGTACAAAGCAGGGTCCGCCAGTTCCTTGTCGAGCGACTGAATCACTTTCTCAAGCTTCGCCGTCAAAGATTCGATTTCATTGATCTTTTTCTTCAGCGGCGCAAGCTGGGCGCGTTTTTCGGCGTTGGCCTTGCGCTGGTCGGCTTTCGATGTCTGGTCGGCGGCGGCTTCTGTCTTTTCTTCCTTCTTTTTTCCGGAAGAGACGACGAGGTCGCGATATTCCTCCATGTCGCCTTCAAAGGTCTTCACCGTGCCGTCGGCCACCAGCCATAGGCGGTCGACAGTTGCCTCGATGAGATGCCGGTCGTGCGAGATGAGGATGACGGCGCCGTTATAGTCGTTCAGCGCCTCGATCAGCGCCCGGCGACTGTCGATGTCGAGATGGTTGGTCGGTTCGTCGAGGATGAGCAGATTTGGCGCATGGAAGGCCGCAAGTCCCATCAGCAGCCGGGCCTTTTCACCGCCGGAAAGGTCTTTCGCCGCCGTCGCCATCTTCTCCGTCGCAAGTCCCATCTGCGCAACCCGCGCCCGCACCTGCGCTTCAGACGCCAGCGGCATCAGCTTGCGCACGTGTTCTACCGGTGTCTGGTCCGGCACGAGATCGTCCAGCTGATGCTGCGCAAAGAAGCCGATCTTCAGGCCCGGGGCGATGCGAAGATCGCCCGCTTGCGGCGCAAGCCGACCGGAGATGAATTTCGCAAAGGTCGATTTGCCGTTGCCGTTGGAACCGAGCAGCGCGATGCGGTCGTCATTATCGATGCGGAGATTGAGCTGCTTCAGAATGGATTTGCCCGGCTCGTAACCCACGGCACCGCCATTGATGGCGACGATGGGTGAGGCGGGCTGCTTTTCCGGCTCCGGGAACGTGATCGGCTGGACGTGGTCCTCGATCACGGCGGCGACGGTGCCCATGCGCTCCAGCGCCTTGATACGGCTCTGCGCCTGGCGCGCTTTGGTGGCCTTGGCGCGAAAACGGTCGATGAAGCTTTGCAGATGTTTGCGCGCGGCGTCGTTTTTCACCTTCGCCTTCATCTGCAATTCGTCTGCTTCGGCTTTCTGGCGCTCGAACTGGTCGTATCCGCCGCGATAGAAGGTCAGTTTCTTCTGGTCCAGATGCACGATGGAATTGACGGCATTGTTCAGCAGATCGCGGTCGTGGCTGATGATAATGACGGTATGCGGATAACGCCGGATATAGTCTTCCAGCCAGAGCGTGCCTTCAAGGTCGAGATAGTTGGTCGGCTCGTCGAGCAGCAGGAGGTCGGGTTCGGCAAACAGCACGGACGCGAGCGCCACGCGCATACGCCAGCCGCCGGAGAACGAAGAGGCGGGGCGAAGCTGCGCCTCGTGATCGAAGCCAAGACCGGCAAGAATGCTGGACGCACGGGCTTCGGCCGAATGCGCGTCGATATCGACCAACCGCACCTGAATTTCCGCGATCCGGTGCGGGTCTGTTGCGGTTTCCGCCTCGGCCAGCAGCGCGCTGCGCTCCTTGTCGGCGGAAAGCACGATGGAAATCAGCGATTCTTCCGTTCCCGGCGCTTCCTGCGCAACCTGGCCGATGCGCGCGAGTTTCGGGATCGTTACCGAACCGCTTTCCGCTGAAAAGTCACCGGTGATGACCCGGAAAAGAGTGGATTTGCCGGCGCCGTTGCGGCCAACGAGGCCCACCTTCACGCCAGCCGGAAGCGTCACGCTGGCGTGGTCGAGAAGCAGGTGCCCGGCGATGCGGGCGGAGAGATCGGTAATCGTAATCATGGCGCCGTTTTGGCCGAACTGCGTGGCCAAGGCAAGAGCGCGCGCGCCACACCAGATCAGATATGCAGCTTCAACAGCCGAGCTGCGCCAGATAGCTGCTGCGGCTGCGTTGAGCCACGTCCCGGGAGTAGCCTATGACGCAATTGCGCGTGCCGCAGCGTGCGGACAGCAGGGCGAGCTCGGCATGGCTGAAAAATTCGGCTGATGTCGCGGTGCAGTCCACTGCCGCAACGCCGATCGAGACGGTCAGATGCTCGCCGTCGCCCTCACTGGTGACGAAACGTAGCGCCTCGACGTTCTGCCGCAACCGCTCTGCAATTGCTTCAGCTGTATTTTGCGAGACGCCGGCAAACAGAAAAGCGAACTCGTTTCCGCCGATGCGGGCAACGAAATCGTCCTTCTTGATCGTCTTGCGGAAAAGCGCAGCCAGCCGGCGCAGCGCCTTGTTGCCGGCGGTGGGGCCGTATTTGCCGTTGATTTCGCGGAAATGGTCGATGTTGAGCAGCACAAGCGATGTGGCTGATGCCGCCTGAGCGCCCGAAAACAGGTCGCCGAGCTTCTCGAGGAAAGCCGCCCGATTGGGAAGCGCCGTCAAGGCATCACGCAGGGAACTCGCCTGAAGATCGGTCCTGCTTTTCTCAACCTCGCGGATTTTCATCAGCCCCATGGAAACGAAATGCCGGAGACTCGTTTGTTCCTCGTGAATATCGCCCATCAATTGCGCAAGCCGCTCCGTTGCAGGCAGCTCGGAGTGATCTTGCCCGGAAAGACTGGCAATAAATGTTTCGGTGCGTTGCAGGCCGGCTTCCAGCCGCGCGGAAATCTGCTTCAGCGTCTCGAAGGCCGTCGCTGCCATCTGCTCGGCCTCGATCTTCGAAAAACCCGGCAGATTGTGTCTCTGGCCGACAATATCGATTTCATGCTGTTGCGGCGCGTTGCCAAGGGCGAGAATATCGCGTCCCATCGCCGGGTTATGCCCCGACAATATTTCGTAGATCAGTTCGTAGTTTCGCGGCAGCGGTGCAATATTCATCTTGTCGATGAACTGAGCAATTTTTGTAAAGACGAGACCGTTCCTTGCCTTCTCGCGTTTTTTATCGCCCGCCGTTGACGTCACTGACAGCCCCAATACCAATAAATTATGAATGCACCGGTGATAACCGATTGTTGAACACGATTATTCTTACAAGCAACGGTTTAAAATAGGCTAAACCTGACGAGGTTTTCATTGCCGTGAGACCCCAATTCTCGTGGAGGGGACGGTTGAGCGCCGGATGCGGTTTTTGATCAGTAGTATGACAAATCCTGATTTGATTTCAGGCGGCGGTCGTTTTTATATCGCATCATCGATGTAGCAGAAGAGGGTGCAGCCTATGACGACCTCCAGAACCTTATATTCACTTTGCGGAAGCGATAGCGCACGGCCGTTCTCTCCCCATTGCTGGAAAACCGTGCTTTCGCTGGCGCATAAGGGGCTGGAGTTCGAGGAGCGTCCCTTGCCCTTCACGGTCATCCCGACGGTGGAGGACGGTTTTTCGAGGACCGTGCCGATCCTTCGTGATGGCGACCAGCTGGTGAGCGACAGTTTCGAGATCGCCCTTTATCTGGATGAGGCCTATCCGGAGCGGCCGTCGCTGTTTAACGGGGAAGGCGGCAAGGCGATGGCGCGTTTCGTTGAAAGCTGGTCGCAGACGGTGCTGCACCCGGCCATCACCCGCATTGCCGTGCTCGATATCCACAATATGCTTGATGAGCCTGACCGCCTTTATTTCCGCGACAGCAGGACGAAGGCGCTCGGCCGGACGCTCGAGGATGTGGTGGCGAACCGTGAGGCGGAAATCGCGGCCTTCCCAGCGCTCCTGGCGCCGATCCGCCGCATGCTGGGCTTCCAGCCTTTCATCGGCGGCTCATCGCCGCTGTTTGCGGATTACATTGTTTTCGGTGCGCTGCAATGGGCAAGGATTACCACCGGAGCGGATCTGTTTTCCGAAAACGACCCCGTCCGTGACTGGTTCGAAGGCTGCCTTGACCTCCACGACGCCAGAGGCCGCAGTGTGACAGCGGCGTGAAATGTCTGCAGCCATCGTCGCAATGTGGTTGATCCCCCTTGTTTTCGGGCCTTTGGGCGGGTAAAGACCGCCCACTTTCTCTATAGGAAAAGGAAACGGACACATGGCGATTGAACGCACATTTTCGATGATCAAGCCGGACGCAACCAAGCGTAACCTGACTGGCGCGATCACCAAGGTATTTGAAGACAACGGTCTGCGCATCGTCGCCTCCAAGCGCGTCTGGATGAGCAAGCGCGAAGCCGAAGGCTTCTACGCCGTTCACAAAGAGCGTCCCTTCTTCGGCGAACTCGTTGAAGGCATGACCTCCGGCCCGACCATCGTTCAGGTTCTGGAAGGCGAAAACGCTATCCTCAAGAACCGCGAAATCATGGGCGCAACCAACCCGGCCCAGGCTGCTGAAGGCACCATCCGCAAGAGCTTCGCGCTTTCCATCGGCGAAAACTCCGTTCACGGTTCGGACGCTCCTGAAACCGCCGCACAGGAAATCGCCTACTGGTTCGCCGAAACCGAAATCGTTGGCTGATTCAAAATATCAACGGCTTGAATCGCCCTCTCAGGCGATGGCATGAAGCCGCTGAAAAGACTCGATGAAACGGAGCCGAAAGGCTCCGTTTTTTTGTATTATTTGCAGGTAGATTGTTTCCTGTGCCGAGCATCCGCCCCCCCCTCATTCCTGTGCTTGTCACAGGAATCCAGCCGACGCGCGTCCGCGCGGCGAAAGAGTCTGTCCAGCCCAAGGACGTGGGCTGGCTAGATTCCTGTGACAAGCACAGGAATGAGGGGAGGTTCAATTTTCGCTTCGTCTCCTCCGACGATCGTCACGACGCCGGACACCCCTCGACAGGCCGCATATCCGTCGTGCCGTCCGCTTTGAACACGTCCGGATTGGGTGTGTAGAGCGGCCCTACCGTCAGCGGTTTGGCGGGAAGGAGCGACTGGTCGGTGTCGGAGCGGATGGTGGTCTCTATCGTCTGCAATACATCGCCTTCCGGCCCTTTGATGCGGATCGTGACCTTGTAGGGGCGGTCCTGCTTGACGCATTCGACCGGCGGACTTTGAACGGCGATCTTTTCATCTGCCGGGAAAATCTTCTCCCTGGTCGTCAGCTCGGTGCCGCCGCGGGGATTTTCGAAGGTCGCTTCCAGTGTGCTGCCGTCGCGGATGGGGGCGATGCGCTGCAAGGTCACGAGGTAGGTGGCAATCGCCACACGGTAGTTAAAGACGAACATGCGGCCGGAAACCTTCGCGACATCGCGCGGCTCGTCCCGCTGACAACCGGAAAGACCGAGCACCATAGTGATCGCCAGCAACGGAATGGTTATTCCTTTCATGCCTGCGCTTCCTTCTTGCGGTGATAATGCCGGCTGGCTTTCTGCCGGTTGCCGCACACCGTCATGTCGCACCAGATGCGGCTTCTGTTCTTGCTGCGGTCGATGAAAAGCCAACCGCAATTGCCGCAAATCCGCAGCCGTTTCCGCGTCTCCGCCGCAAGCAGCGACAGAGCTGAATGGGCGGTCGCATTGGCAAGGCTCTCTCGCAGGGGAAACAACCGTAGTGCCGTGCCGCATGCGAAGAGAAGCCCGGCCAGCCGACCGTCGTCATCGTCGCCACTCGTCATCGAAGAGCGGAAATAATCGTCGATCGCCTCGCGAAGATCGAGAAATACCTGCCTCATGTCCGCTTCGGGCGCGATGAGTGCGGGAAACCTGTCGCGCTCCGCTCCGAGTCGGGTCGACGCCTCGGCAAAGGTGGCGATCTGCTCAGGCACAGCAAAACGGTCGACCGATTTTGCCGCGTCCGCGCGCAGGATGACGCTATTGGCGACATCGAGGGCCAATGCGCCGCCTGCGAAACGATGTTCTGTCCAGCGAAATGTCATGGCGACATTATAACTATCAAAATGGATTTTAACAGTTATAATGCGATGGGGAGGACGGATTGGCTTATTTCCTGCAACAATTGCTGAATGCCGTACCGGTAGCCTCGCTTTATGCGGTTCTGGCGTTCGGCTATGCCATCGCCTTTTCGGTCACGAAACGGGCCGATGTCACCTATGGCGCGATCTTCGCTTTCGCCGGTCAGACCTGTCTGCTGTTTGCCGATTTTGGCTGGAACCGGCTGTGGCTGATCTTGCCTGCAACACTCGCGCTTGGGGCAGGGGCCGGTCTTTTCGGCGGTCTGTGGGCGGCGGCTTTCATCGGCAGGGCGGTGATGCGGCCCCTGGCGAAAGCCTCGCCCAATGCGGTGACGGTCGCCTCCATTGGCGTGCTGATCGCGCTCACCGAAAGTGCCAGACTTGCCGCCGGCACGCGGCAATTATGGCTGCCGCCGCTTTTGTCGGAACCGGTGCGATTCTGGGCCGATGGAAGCTTCGCCGTCACCCTGACGTCGATGCAGATGCTGAACACGGCTGTCTTCTGCCTGCTCGTTCTCACAGGCACTTTCTACCTCCAGCGTTCCGGCTTTGGCAGACGCTGGAAGGCGGTGTCGGACGATGCTTTCGCCGCGTCACTGTGCGGGGTAAATGCAGGCAGGGTGTTCCTGCTGTCCTACTGTGCAGCGGGTCTGCTTGCCGCCATCGCCGGCGTCCTCGCCACGTTTTATTACGGCACCATGGATTTCGGTGCCGGTCTGGTGTTCGGCCTGAAGGTCGTGCTGATTTCGGCAGCGGGCGGTTATGCAAGCCCGCTCGTCTGCGCGCTCGGGGCTGCTGCCGTCGGGTTCGCGGAAACGCTATGGGTCGGTTACGGCCCGGTTATCTGGCGGGATGCGGCGGTTCTGGCACTTCTGGTGGGCTGGCTGATCGTCATGCGTAGCAGGGTGGAAGCGCCCTAGAGCATTTCCAGGAGGGGTGGCGTCCGGTTTTCGTCCGGAAGTGCGGGAAAACACAAAGCGTTACCGCCATTTGTCCTTGGCCGTGTCGTCGGTCGTCTTTGCGGCAACCCAGTCGCCCTTCGTGCCATCCTTGCCATGTTCCTTTTTCCAGAACGGGGCGGACGTCTTGAGGTAGTCCATCACGAAATTTGCGCCGTCGAAGGCGGCCTGCCGGTGCCGGGAAGCGGCAATGACGAGGACGATATTCTCGCCGGTGGCGATCTTGCCATGGCGATGAATGGCGGTGAGGCCGAGGAGGTCGAAGCGTTCGATGGCGAGTTGCGCGATGCGGGTCATTTCCGCTTCGGCCATGCCGGGATAATGCTCGAGTTCCAGCGCCGCGAGCGTGCCGCCATCATCGCGACAAAGCCCGGTGAAGGCCACCACCGCGCCGATGCTCTTGTCGCCTTCCGTCAGCCTGCGGGTTTCTTCCGCAGCGTCGAAATCCTGTGCCTGCACGCGGACCGTCGGCTGCATCCGGTTATCCCCCCGTCATGGGCGGGAAAATGCCGATCTCGCGCGCACCGGCAATGCTCTCGTCATGTTCAACATGCTCCTGATTGACCGCAACGCGGATCACATCTGGAAATTCGAAGGCGGCTTCGTAGTTTTCACCAAGGGTTGAGAGATAGGCGATCAGCTCACCGGCCGTGGTAACGGAGGAGGGGATATCCAGCTCCTCCTCCGCCGTGCCGATCTTTTCGCGAACCCAGGCGAAATAAACGATCCGCGCCATCATTCTTCGTCCACGATGTGCTTGAGACCCGCCTTGAAGTAGTCGTAGCCGGTGTACATGGTCAGCGCTGCTGCTAGCCAGAGAAGCGTAATTCCCATCTCGGTCGTGTAGGGCAGAACCTTGTCTCCCGCGGGACCGGCAAGAAGAAAGGCGATGGCCACCATCTGGATGGTGGTCTTCCACTTCGCGATGCGGGTGACGGGAACGCTGACCTTCAGCGCCGCCAGATATTCACGCAGGCCCGAGACCAGAATTTCGCGGCAGAGAATGGTGATGGCGGCCCACAGCGACCAGCCGGCAATGGTGCCGTCCGCTGCCATCAAGAGCAGCACTGAGGCGACCAGCAGCTTGTCGGCGATCGGGTCCAGCATGCGGCCGATATTGGAGGTCTGGTTCCAGATACGCGCCAGATAACCATCCAGAAAATCGGTCAGCGAGGCGACGATGAACAGCCAGAGTGCCGTCCAGCGCGCAAAATCCGAGCTTTCCAGCTTTCCTTCGATGTAAAAACACAAAACGATGACGGGAACCGCCAGAATGCGGGCATAGGTGAGAAGGTTGGGAATGCTGTATGCGCGCGAAGCCATGGGAAACCTGTCAGTCTGGATAAGCTGCCTTGATGCCGCCCCTGACGCATAGGGTCAACACGTTATTATGTTTTTTTAGCAGTTCGTTGCGACAGTGCGCCTTCAATCGCCACTGCTCTCATGGAAGTGATTGTAGATTTGCCGCGCTACGGCTTCTGAAATGCCGGTGACATTCATCAGATCGTTGAGGCCTGCGCGTGAAACCGCCTTGGCCGTACCGAAATGCTGCAGCAGCGAGCGCTTGCGTCCTGGGCCGATCCCCGAAATTTCATCCAGCGGATTGCGCACCATTTCCTTCTTGCGCCGCGCCCGGTGTGAGCCGATGGCAAAACGGTGGGCCTCGTCGCGCATGCGCTGGATGAAGTAAAGCACGGGATCGCGCGGCGGCAGGGAAAAATCGCTGCGGCCATCCGCAAAGAAGCGCTCGCGGCCCGCCTCGCGGTCCACACCCTTGGCGACGCCGATGGCAATCACGCTGTCGCGAATGTCGAGCTCATCGAGGATGGCACGCACCGCCGTCATCTGTCCCTGACCACCATCGATCAGGATAACGTCCGGCCAGGCGGGGAAGGGCATGTCCGCGGCTTCCTCGGGTGTGGGCGTCAGCGTCTGCGCGCGGTCGGGCTTGCCCTCTTCCTTCAACAGGCGCGAGAAGCGGCGGGTCATGACCTCACGCATCATGCCGAAGTCGTCACCGGGAGTGATGTCGGTCGATTTGATGTTGAACTTGCGATACTGGTTTTTCACGAAGCCTTCCGGCCCCGCCACCACCATGCCGCCCACGGCATTGGTGCCCATGATGTGCGAGTTGTCGTAAATCTCGATCCGGCGTGGCACGTAGGGAAGGTTGAAGGTTTCCGCGAACCCCTTCAGCAACCGCGCCTGAGACGAGGTTTCCGCCAGCTTGCGGCCATGCGCCTCGCGCGCATTGGCAAGAACATGGTCGGTGATGTCCTTCTTCTCGCCGCGCTGCGGCACGCTGATCGTGACCTTGTGTCCGGCTTTTTCGCCGAGAGCAGCGGCCAGCAATTCCTGTTCCTCTACGGTTTCGGAAAGCAGGATCTGCTTCGGCACCGGTTTGTCGTCGTAAAACTGCGCCAGAAACGCATTGAGGATTTCCGAGCCGGGCAGGGACGGGTCGGCCTTCGGGAAATAAGCGCGGTTGCCCCAGTTCTGGCCGGTGCGGAAAAAGAACACCTGGATGCAGGATATGCCGCCCTCGTGATGGATGGCGAAAACATCCGCCTCCTCGATGCCGGCCGGATTGATGCCCTGATGGCTCTGGACGTGCGAGAGCGCCGCCAGCCGGTCGCGATAGACGGCGGCGCGCTCGAAGTCGAGATCCTCGGCCGCCTCGTTCATCTGCCGGGCAATCGCGGTCTTGACGCTCTGGCTCTTGCCGGACAGGAAATCCTTGGCTTCCTTGACGAGTTCCGCATACCCCTCATCGCTCACCTCATGTGTGCAGGGGCCGGAACAGCGTTTGATCTGGTAAAGAAGACAGGGACGCGTGCGGGTTTCGAAAACGCTGTCGGTGCAGGTGCGGATCAAGAACGCGCGTTGCAGTGAATTGATCGTGCGTCCAACGGCTCCGGCAGAGGCGAAGGGTCCGAAGTAGTCGCCCTTGCGCGCCCGCGCACCCCGGTGCTTGAAAATCGCCGGTGCACGATTGTCGGCTGTGATCAGGATATAGGGAAATGACTTGTCGTCGCGCAAAAGCACGTTAAAGCGCGGCCGTAAGCGTTTGATGAGGTTAGCTTCCAGGAGAAGCGCCTCGGTTTCCGTGCGGGTGGTCACGAATTCCATATGGGCGGTCAGCCGCACCATCTGCGCAATGCGGTTGGAATGCACGCGACCCTGGGCATAGTTACCGACGCGCTTCTTCAGCGAGCGCGCCTTGCCGACGTAAAGAACGTCGTTCGCCTCGTTGAACATGCGGTAGACACCCGGCGAGTTCGGCAGGTGTTTGACGAATTCGCCGATCAGATCCATGCCCTTCAGGCCGGATTCGTTTTTCCAGCCGGCATTCCAGTCCATGCCGGCAACGTCGCGCGGTGCCTCGACCGCGTCTGTCGCGGCAAGGTTTGCATCGTCGTCTTCGTCATCGGTTTCATCGAAGAGAATACCGCCGTCAGGCAGCTTCTTTCCGTTCATTCAGGTATCTCCGCCACATCAGGGGTTTCCCAGCCAAGATGCTGGCCGCCATCGAGCGCGATCATTTGTCCGGTGATCGACGGCGTATCAAAAAGAAAGCGAATCGTCCGCCCGAACTCGTCGGGCTCCGGACCGCGCTTTAATATAAGGCCGTCGATCTGCGCCTGAAAGTCCTCTGGCGCCTGTCTTTCGCTTTTGAAGGAGGGACCCGGCCCGATGGCGTTGACGCGCACCCGCGGCGCAAAACTCTGCGCCATCGTCCGTGTGGCTGTCCAAAGGGCCGATTTCGAAAGCGTATAGGAGTAAAAACGCGGCGTAAGCGCAAGTACGCGCTGATCGATGATGTTGACGATCAGTCCGGATTTATCCTGAGGCAATTGCTGAACGAAGGCGGCCGCGATGAGGGAAGGCGCCCGCACATGCACGGAAAAATGCGCGTCGAAGATTGCCGGATCGGGCGTTTCTGCCGAATCGTCCAGAAAAATGGATGCATTGTTGACGACGACGCCTATCGGGCCGAGCGCCGAAGATGCCTGTTCGACAAGCGCCATTGTTGGCGATGATTGTGTCAGATCCGCCTGAACGGCAACGGCCTTGCCGCCTTTTTGCCTTATTTCGTTAGCGAATTCCTCGGCTTGCCCCATAGAGGCATTGGCGTGGACGGCAATCGCAAAACCATGCGAGGCCAAATCCGTGGCGATCGCCCGCCCGAGCCGCCGGGCGGCACCCGTTATCAAGACTGTCTTCGGTATATTTTCTTTCACAGCGGACCTGCATTTGCTCATACACGCCTATTTGCTGGATATAATCGCAAATCGCAAGCTGTCCGTGGGCCGTAAAAGAATTGTGTGGATTTTTATTGGTAATGTAATTTAAATTTAATTTGAATATAACTAAGTTTAAATTCGATATATTGGAAATTAAGTTTCCGGTAGGGTTAATAAAACCCTTGTGGCAATTAGGCAACGTCTAATTCTAGTCACGTGTCTGCCCCAAACAATTCACATTTTGGCTCTTTGATCTCCGCATTCTCCCATCAAATTCAATTTTCAGAGGGGCGATTAACCCGACGAATTTACCGCGTCTAAAAACAATGTTTTGAGTACGGCGCGGTCCTGAAAGGAGAATAACATGCGTATTTTCGTAGCAACCATTATGGCTTCGACCATTGCAGCCGCCGGTTTCTCGGCTGCTCACGCCGCTGACGCCGTAAACGACGTGCCGCAGGCACCGGTAGCCTACGACCAGCCCGCTCCGGTCAAGAACTGGACCGGCGCTTACCTCGGTGGTACCGCCAACTACGATTGGGGCCGTTTCAGCTCCAGCAACGACGGCCGTGACGCCAAGGGCGCCGGCGGCGGCATCTACGGCGGTTACAACATGCAGAACGGCCAGATCGTTTACGGTGCCGAAGCAGACGTTAACCTCGGCCGCGAGCGCGGTTCCGCTGGTACGGTTGGTGGTAACGCCGTCGAAGGCAAGCAGGGCGTCAACGGCTCGCTGCGTGCCCGCGTCGGTTACGACATGAACCCGTTCCTGCTGTACGGTACGGCTGGTCTCGCAGCCTCTGACAACAAGGTACGTGACGCGACCTCCAAGGACAGCGCAACCGCCCTCGGCTACACCGTTGGTGCTGGCGTTGAAGCCATGGTTACGGACAACATCACTGCCCGTCTGGAATATCGCTACAGCGACTACCAGAAGAAGGACTACAGCCTGGACTCCGGCGCGTTCTCGCGCGGCTTCGACGACCACTCCGTCAAGGCCGGTATCGGCGTCAAGTTCTGATCCTTCAAGGATCGGTAAAGAAAAGCCGGGGTTTACGCCCCGGCTTTTTCGTTTTTGCCATCAGCTACAGCATCCATGCCCGGCGATCAGGCCAGGCATGGCGCTCACATTGGCGTCAGGCGGCAGCCCTCATGTCCTTATAGGCTTCGAAACGCTTGCCGAATGTTTCCGGCCATTGCGCCAGCGCCTCGTGCCCTTCGGCCCATTCACCTGCAAAACGCAGATCGAGATAACCGATCAACGCCGCAAGGGCGAAATGTCCGCCATGCAGCTTCTTGCCGGTTTTCGGCAGGTTGGCGTTGAGATGATCCAGACCCTTCACCGCCTTTTTCCACTGCTTGTCGATCCATGGCTGGTGAACTCTGTCCTCCGGGCGGGAACGGCGCTCGTAAACGATGGCCAGCAGGCAATCCATGATGCCGTCGCAGAGCGCTTCCAGAATTTCCGCTTCGGTGCGCTTGCCGTTCTTTTTCGGGTAGAGCTTGCCGCCCGAAAGGCGGTCTAGATAGTGCATGATCGCGACGCTGTCATAGACCGAGCCGCCATCGTCCAGAAGCAGGACCGGAATTTTGCCGAGCGGATTGTTGTCAACCAGCGTCGCGGGCTCGGCATTGGTGTCGACGGCGACGTTGGTAATGTCGATGCCGAGATGGCGGGCGGCCATGCGCACCTTGGCGGAGTAGGGGGAAGTGACGGAATAAAGCAGTTCCATAGTCGGGTCCTGACATATGTTGATGTGTGGGTATTAGCGAATGGGGACGATTTCGGTAGCGCTGACGCGGCAGCCCTTGCGGTCAAGCTCAGGGCAATCGCGGAATGTCATGTCCTTGTTGAGGCAGATACGGACTTCCTCAAGGCGTTTTCCGTCGCAGCTGATCGAGACGCCGCGTTTCGACATGCCGGGGTTGGCGTCGGTGAAGGCGGTTTCGATGGCGTCGGCGGAAAGGGTGGCGCCTTTAGCGCCGGAGGCAATCGTCTCCGGCAGCTTGACCGCCTCGAAGGCGGTTCGTGTTGCCGAAAAATAATCCTTCTGCGAAAGGCCGGAGCAGGCGCCGTGCTTGCGCCACTGGTGGCCTATCAGGCCCATGGAGGGCATGATGTCGAACATCGTGCGGCCGATTGCGTCGGGCACACGGTCCGGCTCGCTGCTCGTGCAGAATTCGGGGTATCCGGTTTCGTTTTGCGGCCAGAGCCCGTGTACGACGAAACCGTACCGCCTGTCGCTGCCGCATTGCTGGCGATTGCCGGAACCTTCGGAGCTGGCGCAGAACGCCGGCGACCAGGAGAGCGAAAGCACATAAAAATCGAAGCCTGTTCCGGCGGGCACAGGGTTTTTGCCCGTGTCTCGTCGGGCAATTTCCGGCTGGGATTTTTCGGGCCTGGAATTGCCAGCGGGCTGCGTTTGGGATTGGGTCTGCCGGTTGGTTGCAGAACCGGTCGGGGCCGGATTTTCCCGCGAAAACCAAAGGGCCGCAAGCGACAGAAGACCGAGGGCGATGAAACCGGCATAACGCTTCATTTCGTGCACGTTCTCCGGAAAATGGACGACCTCGTATCGCCCGCAGACGACAAAGCGGTCTTACATAAATTTGTGAACGAGGCAAACGGGCAAAAAGGTTGAAAGCTTCGCCGCATAACGAATAGAGTCGAACGAATCTTCTGCGGAGTGCGGAAATCGGGTTGGGGTGAAGCTGGGGGAAATAGGCGGGCATGACCGCATGACATTGAAGAAATACATCTGGCCCGTCATTGGTCTGGCAACGATCGGTTTTTCGGCCTGGCTGCTCTATCACGAGCTGCGCGGTCTTTCACTCGATGATCTATGGGAAAGCCTCACGGCCATTCGCGCGCGGGACTGGGTGTGCTCCGGCCTGTCGACGCTTGTCGCCTATGCCGCCCTTGCCGGTTACGACCGCATCGCTCTCCAGCATCTCGGCCGGAAGGTAAACTGGTTCTTCATCACGCTCACCTCCTTCACCACCTACGCGCTTTCCCACAATGTCGGGGCATCCGTGTTTTCCGGTGCCGTCGTCCGATACCGGGCCTATACGTCCAAGGGGTTGAGCGCTGCCGAAGTCGGCATTCTCGTCGGCCTTTGTTCCTTCACCTTCATCATCGGAACGATCATGCTCATCGGACTGGTGCTGGTCTATGAACCGGACATTACCGAGCGCTTTACCGGCATCCTGCCCGTGGAAGCGTCAACGACAACCGGCGTCCTGCTGCTCGCCATCGTCGCACTTTATGTGCTCGGCAGTCTTTTGAAGCTGCGGCCGCTGAAAATCGGTTCGTTTTTTCTGCCATATCCCGTGCCGAAACTGGTGGCGCAACAGCTGGTCATCGGTCCGATCGAACTGATCGGAGCTGCAGGCATCATCTATTTCGCGCTGCCGGAAGCCGGAAATCCCGGTTTCATGGTCATTCTCGGGATTTTCCTGATTTCCTTTTCAGCGGCGCTCATCTCGCACGCGCCGGGCGGGCTTGGCGTGCTGGAGCTGGTGTTCGTCACCGGCCTGCCTGATATGAACCCGGCTGACGTGATTGCGGCGCTGCTGGTGTTCCGGCTGTTCTACCTCATCATCCCGTTCATCATGGCGCTTTTCGTGATCCTGTTCTTTGAGCGATCGCAGCTTGCACAGGCGCGGAAGGGGTGAGGTAAGCCCTCAATCCTCTTCCGGCTTTTCCTCGCCGCGCAACCAGAAGGCGCGGTGCGAGGCGTATCTGTCCTGCGCCATCACCGTCTTCAGGAATGGCAGCAGCGTGTGCAGCTCGTCCTTCAGCGTGTAGGGCGGGTTGACGACGATGAGGCCTGAGCCGCTCAAGCCTTCCAGCCGGTCGCTTTTCACGGAAAGTTCCGCGCACAGCATCTTCGGTATGTCGAAGGATTGCAGCCGCTCGTGGAAATCCTTGATCGGTGCGCCTTTTTTGAGCGGATACCACAGGCAATAGGTGCCGGTGGAGAAACGCCGATATGCCTTGTTCAACCCATCCGCCAGCCGCTGATATTCATTTTCAAGCTCGAAGGGCGGATCGACGAGGATGAGGCCGCGTTTTTCCTTCGGCGGCAGATGCGCGCCAAGCGACAGCCAGCCATCGAGCTCCGTCACCCGAACTTGATAATCTCCTTCGAACAGACGCGACAGCGCGCGTGCGTCGTCCGGGTGCAGTTCCATGGCCGAAAGCCTGTCCTGCGGGCGGAACAGCATGCGCGCGAGCTTCGGCGAGCCGGGGTAGAACTGCATGCCGCCTTCGGGGTTAAGCTCTCTCACGGTGGAAAGATAGGGTTCCAGCAATTCGGCGACAGGGGCCGGCAGATCGGCGTCCATCAGCTTGCCGATGCCGGTCTGCCATTCGCCTGTCTTCTGCGCCTCTTCCGACGACAGGTCGTAGAGGCCGATGCCGGCATGAGTATCCAGCACCCGAAACGCCTTGTCCTTGTTCTGCAGGTAACGGACGAGACGGGCGAGAACGGCGTGTTTGAGAACATCCGCGAAATTGCCGGCGTGGTAGATGTGGCGATAGTTCATGGGATGTGTCTCGCTTCCCGATGGGGATGATGAATATTCTTGATGGACGTCACTTCGGCCTTTTTGCCGCGTCGCTGATGCAATATAGAAAAGACATGAACCTTGCGACCCCGATTTCCGCTAAAAACGCCACCCCGAAAGCCGAAAGTGCCACGCGCATCGGCCACACGGTCTGTCCGCACGACTGTCCGAGCGCCTGCGCGCTGGAAGTGGACATCAATGCCGATGGCCGCATCGGCCGCGTGCGCGGCGCCAATGCCAATACTTACACTGCCGGCGTCATCTGCGCCAAGGTGGCGCGTTACTCCGAGCGTATCTATCATCCCGGCCGTCTTTTGACCCCGAAGCGCCGCAAGGGTGCGAAGGGTGCCGGCGACTGGCAGGAGATATCCTGGGAAGCGGCACTGGACGAGGTTGCTGACGCCTTCGTCAAAGCCGAGGCAAAGCACGGCGCCGAAGCCATCTGGCCTTATTTCTATGCCGGAACCATGGGACAGGTTCAGCGCGATTCCATCGAGCGCCTGCGTCACGCCAAGAAATATTCCGGCTTTTTCGGATCGATCTGCACCAACATGGCCTGGACGGGTTATGTGATGGGTACAGGCGCGCTGCGCGGGCCCGATCCGCGCGAAATCGGCAAGGCCGATGTCGTTGTCATCTGGGGCACGAATGCTGTCGCCACGCAGGTCAACGTCATGACCCATGCGGTAAAAGCCCGCAAGGAACGTGGCGCGAAGATCGTCGTCGTCGATATCTATGACAATCCGACCATGAAACAGGCCGATATGCGCATCGTCCTGCGTCCCGGCACCGATGCGGCGCTCGCCTGCGCCATCATGCACATTGCCTTCCGCGATGGTTATGCCGACCGCGATTACATGGCGCGCTTCGCTGACGATCCGGCGGGACTTGAAGAGCATCTGAAATCCAAGACGCCGCAATGGGCGTCCGAAATCACCGGTCTTTCCGTGGAGGAAATCGAGGATTTCGCAAGGCTCGTGGGCACGACGAAAAAGACGTTCTTCCGGCTGGGTTATGGCTTCGCCCGCCAGCGCAACGGCGCGGTCGCCATGCACGCGGCTCTTTCTATCGCCACCGTTCTTGGCTCCTGGCAATATGAAGGCGGCGGCGCCTTCCACAATAACGGCGATATCTTCCGGCTCAACAAGGCGGAACTGATGGGCACAGCCTATGCCGACCCCAACGTGCGCCAGCTCGACCAGTCGCAGATCGGCCGCGTGCTGACGGGGGATGCGGAAGCGCTGCGACATGGTGGCCCGGTGACGGCGCTGCTCATCCAGAACACCAACCCCGTCAATGTCGCACCCGAGCAGCGGCTGGTGAAACAGGGTTTCCTGCGCGACGATCTTTTTGTTGCCGTGCATGAGCAATTCATGACGGAGACGGCCGAGTTGGCCGATATCGTGCTGCCGGCCACCATGTTCCTTGAACATGACGATATCTACCGCGCCGGTGGCCAGAACCACATTCTGCTTGGCCCGAAACTGGTGGAGCCGCCGGAAACCGTGCGCACCAATCTCTTCGTCATAGAAGAACTGGCGAAACGTCTTGGTATCGACCACATGCCGGGCTTCGGTCTTTCAGCCCGCGACCATGTCGATCATATGCTGAAAGTCAGCGGCTGGGGCGATTTCGATACGTTGGCGGAAGAAAAATGGATCGATGCGCAGCCCTCTTTCGAGGTGGCGCATTATCTCGAGGGCTTTGGTTATGGTGACGGAAAATTCCGTTTCAGCCCCGAATGGGCGACAGGGCCGTCTCCAAACAAACCGCCGAAAAACATCGGCGTGATGGGGCCGGTTGCGCAATTTCCGAAATTCCCGGATCAGGTAGATGTCATCGAAACCGCCGACGGAGAGCATCCTTTCCGACTGGCGACATCGCCAGCGCGCAACTTCCTCAACTCCACCTTCGCGGAAACGAAAACCTCCGTGCAGAAGGAAGGCCGTCCGGAAGTGATGATCTGTTCCGAGGACGCCGCCCGCAACGGTATAGCCGATGGCGACATCGTGCGTATCGGCAATGGTCGCGGCGAAGTGCGTCTTCACGCGAAAATCGTTGAGGGTGCGAGGCCCGGCGTTCTGGTTGCCGAAGGGTTGTGGCCCAACAAGGCGCATCTGGACGGCGAGGGTATCAATGTCCTGACGGGCGCCGATGCCGTCGCCCCCTATGGCGGCGCGGCTTTCCACGACAATAAGGTGTGGCTCCACCGCGACGACGAAGCCTGAAAGGCTTGATATTGCACCGCAACAGGGCCAAGCTGAACACTTCCGCGACAGGCAAGGGAATATCCGGTGACACAGACGCAAGCGAAAAACGTTCCGGCCGACACTGATTCCGGCAGGGTCCGGCTGGTAGAAAAGGAAACGGTGTGGAAGGGCTTCGTGCATATGCAGAAGCTAATTTTCGATCAGCGCATGCCGGATGGCAAGACAATCCGCATCATCAGGGAAGTCCACGATCACGGCAGCGCCGCCGCCATCCTTCTATACGATGCCAAACGCGACAGCGTGGTGATGGTGCGCCAGTTCCGCCCTGCCGTCTTCGTGAACGGCGATCCAAGCTTCATGATCGAAGTGCCAGCGGGGCTCCTCGATGACGACAACGCCGCCGACGCCATTCGCCGCGAGGCGATGGAAGAATCTGGCTACGCGGTGGAAAAGGTCGAATACCTGTTCGACATGTATGCCAGCCCGGGAACGCTCACCGAAAAAGTCAGCCTCTTCGTCGCCCGCATCGATCTCGACGTGCAGGCCGGCAGCGGTGGCGGTCTGGAAACCGAAGGCGAGGATCTGGAGGTTCTGACCTACGGCCTCGACGAAGCCTTCGCGATGATCGCGTCCGGCGAAATCACCGATTCCAAGACGATTATTCTGTTGCAGTGGGCGATGTTGAATCGAGCGGCTCTACGCAAACCTTAAGCGAACGCAACGTTTTCCAGCTTTGCCGCAGCCGCAAGCTTCCTGTCATGTGTTGCTAAAGGCACATTGTGCGAAATCGCAAGCGAGAGGTAGGCAGCATCATAGGCGGGAAGCGCATGTTTCGTGCCAGGCGGATGATGGAGACGTGATCGGCGATTGTGCCGTCCTCGTCAGACAGGAACCAAGCCGCGACTACCGAGGCGTCCACGACAAAGGCCATTACTTGCGGCCTTCTTCTTTCCACGCCTTGACCTCATCCGGAGTTGTCTTTTTTCGTTGCGACCGTTCTGTCCGCATCGCAGAGATGAGGTGTCGACGAGATTGAGGATCGATCGCTTTTACGAGGCATGCCACAGCTTCGTTCTGCGTGCGATAATAACATCTTCTCCCGCCTCAACCGAAGGCCTTCAACTCAGAATCTGCCCTTTACGCCGGCCCCAACGAAAAGCGACTGCATATCGCCGCCCGCCGTATCTTTATAAAACAGGCCGGTAGTTCCGCCAGTCGGTGTGAGGGTTTTGTCACCGCGACCGAAGCTCGTATATTCGTATGCGCCATCCAGGTAGAGGGAGGCATTCTCAGTCAGGGCATAGGCGATGCCCGCTTTTGCTCCGAACATGCCGCCAACATGGAATTTGTCGGTGAAGCGGATCGAACGCATCCAGTGATCGTCCGTGGCTTTCGCATAGATCATTGCGCCGCCTTCGAGGCCGGCATTCAGCGACCAGTTCCCGAATTTGCGCCCACCGGTCACATTGCCGTAAAATACGGGGATTTGCTGCCGGTAGGTGATGGCTTTTTCGCTATTGTTGAACTCACCGACATTATTGCGAAATCCTCTCCAACTGTAGATGTAGTCACCGCCATAGGCGGACCACTGCACGTCGGTATAGCGAAAGCCGATACCGGCACTGAGGTGCTGCAGCGGGTCTTCCAGCAGTGTTCTGTTGAGTTCGATGCTTCCGGTCAGGTAGTGGTCGAGGCGGGTATCGCCGTGCTGTGAGCGGTCGCTCCATCCAGTTTTCGATGTATCCCTGTAATAGGGAGGCAGCCAATCGTAGTCGGTCATGTAGCCATCGCCAGCAAAGCCGATTCGACCTTCCGTTTTTATGCGCCACTCGGGCGACAGCTCAAGTCCAAGCGATCCGCGTAACGCCATGGCATTTGTTGTTTTCCAGTCGAGTTGACTGTTTTTGTGGCTTCCATTGAAAAAGGTCTCGGTGGCCTTGATGTTTAGGACACCGGCATCGAGCGAGGCTGTGATGGCGCTTTGCTCGGCGGCGAGCGGCAGGCTCGTGCCCACCAGTAAAACCGCCGAAAGCGGCAGGGAAAACCTCGAAATTAGCATAATCGCTCCTGAATGACCGGAGGGCTCCAAAATGCGGGGCCGTTGCGGGCATTAAAGGTGATTATGGTAAACGTTCGGTTTATTTTATAGGAAATATCACTTTAAGTATCTTTGTACTTTAGTGAAATATTTATCAATAAACAGAAATCAGGCTGGAATACTCGGATTTACTTGCGTCGCCGCTGGAAATGGCTTTTCCACCTTCCATCCGCACCTTGCCTTCCGCAAGCTGCTTCAGGGCAAGTGGATAAAGCTGGTGTTCGACGGTGAGTATCCGCGCCGCCAGCGTCTCGGCCGTGTCGTCGGAAAGAACCGGCACCGCGCCCTGCGCGATCGTCGGGCCTTCGTCCATGCCTTCGGTTACAAAATGTACGGTGCAGCCGGAAATCTTCATGCCGCTGTCGATGGCGCGCTGGTGGGTGTTCAGGCCGGGGAAAAGCGGCAGCAGGGAAGGGTGGATATTGATGATGCGGCCTTCGTAGGGGGCGATGAAATCCCCGGAGATCAGCCGCATGTAACCGGCAAGACAGATGATATCAGGCGCAATCTCGCCAAGTGCGGCCAGAATGGCGCCCTCATGCTCGGCTTTGCTGGCATAGGTCTTGCGCTCGAAAACGAGCGTGGGAATACCGAACGCCTGTGCCTTTTCCAGCCCGCCTGCCGACGCCTTGTCTGAAATTACACAGGCGATCTCGGCCGGAAAATCCGTCTCCTGACAGGCCTTGGCAAGCGACACCATGTTAGAGCCGCTGCCGGAAATGAAAACGACGACACGTGCGCGGCCAGATCGAGAGGCGGCGCTCATCATAGGCTAAGGGCGCCCTTGTAGATCGTGCCGTGCGCACCCTCTTCGCGGGCGACCATGCGGCCGAGCGGGAACACGGTCTCGCCTTCCGCCGTCAGAGCATCGGTGACCTTGGCGGCATTTTCAGCCGAAACGA
Source organism: Rhizobium sp. SJZ105 (assembly GCF_007828365.1). Taxonomy (NCBI): domain Bacteria; kingdom Pseudomonadati; phylum Pseudomonadota; class Alphaproteobacteria; order Hyphomicrobiales; family Rhizobiaceae; genus Rhizobium; species Rhizobium sp. SJZ105. Next base: position 774,363 of record NZ_VIUP01000001.1, on the reverse strand, counting down.
CCACGATCATGCCGACACCGCAGTTAAACGTGCGCAGCATTTCTTTGGCTTCAACGCCACCGGTTTTTGCAAGCCACGAGAACACAGCCGGAACCTCGATCGCGTCGAGATCGATCTCGGCGGCGAGATGCTTGGGCAGAACGCGCGGAATATTTTCCGGGAAGCCGCCGCCGGTAATATGCGCCAGCGCCTTCAGCGCGCCGGTCTCGCGAATTGCCTTCAAAAGCGGCTTTACATAGATGCGCGTCGGCGTCAGCAGCGCTTCGCCAAGCTTCTTGCCATCTGCGAAGGGTGCCGGGGCGTCCCAGTCAAGGCCGGAGATCGAAACGATCTTGCGCACCAGCGAAAAACCGTTGGAATGAACGCCGGAGGACGAAAGTCCGAGAATGACGTCGCCTTCGGAAATATCGCCGGCGGGCAGAAGCTGGCCACGTTCGGCAGCACCCACGGCAAAGCCCGCGAGATCGTAGTCGCCATCGGAATACATACCGGGCATTTCAGCGGTTTCACCACCGATCAGCGCACAGCCGGATTCGCGGCAGCCGGCAGCAATGCCGGAAACGATGGCAGCGCCCTGATCCGGGTCGAGCTTGCCGGTCGCGAAATAGTCGAGGAAGAACAGTGGTTCTGCGCCCTGCACGACGAGATCGTTGACGCACATGGCAACGAGATCGATGCCGACGGTGTCATGGAAATTCGCGTCGATGGCGATCTTCAACTTGGTGCCGACGCCGTCATTGGCGGCCACCAGAACCGGATCGTTAAAGCCTGCGGCCTTCAGATCGAACAGGCCGCCGAAGCCGCCAATTTCACCATCCGCGCCGGGACGCCGCGTCGAGCGCACCGCCGGTTTGATCTTTTCGACCATCAGGTTGCCGGCGTCGATATCCACACCTGCGTCACTATAGGTAAGACCGTTCTTGCCCGACTGGCTCATCGCTCTCGTCTCCGCTGGTTCCTTTGGCGTCGCCATTCGCACGGGACGGGGCCTGATGCAAGGGTTTGAGTGGCAAAAGCTCCGGTTTTTAACGGCTTTGCGACGGTTTGACGTTTTGTGTGCCTCGGGCCTCTCGACAGCGATATGCGCAGCGCAGACTTGAAAACCCGTCGTCGTTGCACAGACCTGGCAACCGCCGTGTCTATCGCTACCGGGCCACCGGCCTTGACCATGTGCATATGCGCATCCTATCTCCATCATGGGCAATGACGGCACGGCGACAAGAGGATGAACGGATGCAACCCCATGTGAGCGGTACGAGCCTGCGCCGGCAGGTTTTTTTCTGGATAGGCGTGCTTGCCGTCTTTATCTTTTTCCTGATGGTCTTCAGCTCTATCCTCCTGCCTTTCGTGGCGGGCATGGCACTTGCCTATTTTCTCGATCCGGTTGCCGACTGGCTGGAGCGCCGAGGCCTCAGCCGGTTGATGGCCACCGTCGTTATCCTCGTCACCTTCGTGCTGATTTTCGCGCTGTCGCTCATTATCATCATTCCGCTGATTGCCGCCCAGGCATCCGAATTCATCACGCGCATCCCGCAATATATCTCGTCCCTGCAGCAGTTGATCGCCGGTGCGGACGCCAATCTGCTGCCTGACTGGGTGAGCAACCAGATCAATGCAGTGAAGGAGAATTTTTCCAAGCTGCTGACCGAAGGCGCGGGCTTCATCGGCACCCTGCTGACGCAGATCTGGAATTCCGGCAAATCGCTGGTCGATGTCATGTCGCTGCTGGTCGTCACACCCGTCGTCGCCTTCTACCTGCTGCTTGACTGGGACCGGATGATCGACAAGGTCGATAGCTGGATACCGCGCGACTACGTGCATACGGTCCGCCAGATCGCCCGCGACATGGACAGGACGATTGCCGGCTTCGTGCGCGGGCAGGGGTCGCTCTGCCTCATCCTTGGCGTTTATTACGCTGTCGGCCTGTCCTTGGTGGGCCTGAATTTCGGCCTGCTGATCGGCCTTTTCTCCGGCCTTATCAGCTTCATTCCCTATATTGGTTCGATGGTCGGCCTCATCCTTGCCGTCGGCGTCGCCATCGTGCAGTTCTGGCCTGATTATATCTATGTATTTCTGACACTTGCCGTGTTCTTTTCCGGCCAGTTCATCGAAGGCAACATCCTGCAGCCGAAGCTCGTCGGCAGCAGCGTCGGCCTGCATCCGGTGTGGCTGATGTTCGCATTGTTCGCCTTCGGTGCGCTTTTCGGTTTCGTCGGCCTTCTGGTCGCCGTGCCAGCGGCGGCAGCCGTTGGCGTGCTTGTCCGCTTTGCATTGTCGCGATATCTTGAAAGCGATCTTTACCATGGGCACGCCGCCAACCTTCCCTGGGAAGAACAGGAAACGTCCTCCGGCAAGGTTGACTCTCAGGGCTAACGATGACTGACCAAATCAAAAACGACAACGCCCGGTCGAAGGCCGAGCAGCTGCCGCTCGCATTCTCACACCAGTCCGCTTCCGGAAGGGACGATCTTCTCGTGTCCGACTCGCTCAAGGCTGCCGTCAGCCTTGTGGATGAATGGCCGAACTGGCCTTCGCCCGTGGTGGTGCTGGCCGGGCCTCCGGGTTCGGGAAAATCGCATCTCGCCAATATCTGGAAAAATATCAGCAGCGCGCAGGATATCCACCCGCAAGCCGGTGTTGGCGCTGCGCGCCTTGCCGAAACTGGACCGGTTCTGTTTGAGGATGCCGATCGCCGCGGTTTTGACGACACCGAACTTTTCCATGTCATCAACAGCGTGCGCCAGCACGGCACCACGCTTTTGATGACCAGCCGGCAATGGCCGGCCGCATGGCCGGTGACCTTGCCGGACCTGCGCTCACGCCTGAAAGCCGTGACTGTGGTGGAGACAGGCGAGCCCGACGAGGCTCTTCTGGCACAGGTTCTGGTGAAACTCTTCGCCGACCGGCAGCTTTATATGGATGACAAACTCATAGGCTACATCGTCAACAGAATGGAGCGTTCACTCGATACGGCGCAGACGATTGTGGACCGTATCGACAGGCTGGCGCTCTCGCGTGGAACAAGGATAACCCGTCCCTTGGCGGCGGAAGTCCTCAACGCGATGGGCGAAGGGACAAGAGGTAGCGGGCTGGAGGTCGATTGACTGTCACAGTTCCGTCGTCAAACTGTTATACGGGCAAGAGGGACGATCGCGGGATGCAGCAGGATCACGGGACGGAAAGTCAGGGGATGGTACAGGACATGGCCGCTATTGTGCAGGACGACTTCAACAAGGTTCAGCCGATGACCGAGGGCGAGAACCTCTGGGACAGCCCCGCGCGCTTCATCAACCGCGAATTCTCCTGGCTTCAGTTCAATCGCCGTGTTCTGGAAGAAACGCTGAACACGGATCATCCGCTGTTGGAGCGGCTGCGTTTTCTGTCCATCTCCGCCGCCAACCTCGATGAATTCTTCATGGTCCGCGTCGCCGGCCTCGAAGGCCAGGTGCGCCAGAAGATTACGGTCAAGACACCTGACGGCAAGACACCAGCCGAGCAGCTGGAAGATATTCTGAAGGAAATCGACAATCTTCAAATGGAGCAGCAGGCTTCGCTTGCGGTTCTGCAGCAATATCTCGCCAAGGAAGAAATCTTCATCGTGCGGCCTGCCGCACTTTCCGAAGCGGATCGTACCTGGCTGGGCACCGAGTTCGAGGAACGTATTTTCCCGGTACTGACGCCGCTGTCCATCGACCCTGCGCACCCGTTCCCCTTCATTCCAAACCTCGGATTCTCGATGGGCCTGCAGCTCGACAGCGTCAACGGCCGCGAGCCGATGACAGCGCTGTTGCGTCTCCCGACGGCGCTCGACCGCTTCGTTCGTTTGCCGGATGAGAAAAACGCCATCCGCTACATCACGCTTGAAGATGTGGTCGGTCTGTTCATTCACCGTCTTTATCCGGGCTATACCGTCAGGGGATTCGGCACGTTCCGCATCATCCGTGACAGCGATATCGAGGTGGAGGAAGAGGCGGAAGATCTGGTCCGCTTCTTCGAAAGCGCGCTGAAGCGCCGCCGCCGCGGTTCGGTTATCCGCATTGAGACCGACAGCGAAATGCCGCAGTCGCTCCGCCAGTTCGTGGTGCACGAGCTTGGCGTGCCTGATAATCGCGTTGCCGTTCTGCCCGGCTTGCTCGCCCTCAACACCATCTCGGAAATCGTGCGCGCACCGCGCGACGACCTGAAGTTCGAGCCTTACAACGCCCGTTTCCCCGAGCGCGTGCGTGAACATGCCGGCGATTGCCTTGCCGCCATCCGCGAAAAAGACATGGTGGTTCACCACCCCTATGAAAGCTTCGACGTGGTTGTGCAGTTCCTGTTGCAGGCTGCACGCGACCCCGAAGTGCTCGCCATCAAGCAGACGCTTTACCGCACCTCCAACGACAGCCCGATCGTTCGCGCGCTGATCGACGCGGCGGAAGCCGGCAAATCCGTGACCGCGCTGGTCGAATTGAAGGCGCGTTTCGACGAAGAGGCGAACATCCGCTGGGCGCGCGATCTGGAGCGGGCCGGCGTGCAGGTGGTGTTCGGCTTCATCGAACTCAAGACGCATGCCAAGATGTCTATGGTGGTGCGCCGCGAAGACGGCAAGCTCAGAACCTATTGCCACCTCGGCACCGGCAACTACCACCCTATCACGGCCAAGATCTACACCGACCTGTCCTTCTTCACCTGCAACCCGAAGATCGCCCACGACATGGCGAATATCTTCAACTTCATCACGGGTTACGGCGAACCGGAAGAGGGCATGAAGCTCGCCATTTCGCCCTATACGCTGCGTGCGCGCATCGTGAAGCACATCAATGAAGAGATTGAGCACGCCAAGCGCGGTGCGCCGGCGGCGATCTGGATGAAGATGAACTCGCTGGTCGATCCCGAGATTATCGATACGCTTTACCGCGCCAGTGCGGCCGGCGTGGAGATCGATCTCGTCGTGCGCGGCATCTGCTGCCTGCGCCCACAGGTTGCGGGTCTGTCGGACAATATCCGCGTCAAATCGATTGTCGGCCGCTTCCTCGAGCACAGCCGAATCTTCTGCTTCGGCAATGGTTTCGGCCTGCCGTCCGACAAGGCGCTGGTCTATATCGGCTCCGCCGACATGATGCCGCGCAACCTTGATCGCCGCGTTGAAACGCTGGTGCCGCTCACCAACCCCACCGTGCACGAGCAGGTTCTTTCACAGATTATGCTGGGCAATCTCATTGACAACCAGCAGAGCTACGAGATACTTGCGGACGGAACGTCGAGGCGCATCGAGGTGCGTAAAGGCGAAGAACCGTTCAACGCGCAGCACTATTTCATGACCAATCCCAGCCTTTCCGGACGTGGTGAAGCCCTGAAATCAAGTGCGCCCAAATTGATTGCCGGGTTGATTTCTTCCCGCAAGAAACAGGCTGAATGACTCGATCAGAAGCACAGGGGCGGCTGACCGGCCTTGCCCCCGTTTCCGTCATAGATATTGGTTCGAACTCCGTTCGTCTCGTCGTATATGAAGGTCTTTCCCGCGCGCCCGCCGTGCTGTTCAACGAAAAGGTCCTTTGCGGTCTCGGCAAGGGACTGGCCCTCACGGGTCGGATGCATGAGGAAGGCGTTAGCCGGGCTTTGATGGCGCTGCGTCGCTTCCATGCGCTTTCCGAACAGGCGCAGGCGCAGCAACTCTACGTACTGGCGACAGCGGCAGCGCGCGAAGCGGAAAACGGCCCGGATTTCATCCGTGAAGCCGAAGCCATACTTGGTTGCGAGATCGAGGTGCTGTCCGGCGAAAAGGAAGCGCTTTATTCCGCCTATGGCGTGATCAGCGGTTTCCACGACCCGGATGGCATTGCAGGCGACCTGGGCGGCGGTTCGCTGGAACTCATCGACATCAAGGGCAAGAACTGCGGCGAGGGCATCACCCTGCCGCTCGGCGGCCTTCGGTTGTCGGAACAATCGGATGGCTCGCTGGAGAAGGCGACGACAATTGCCCGCAAGCACGTCAAATCTTTCGCAAAGCTGCTGGCGGCCGGCGAGGGGCGTACCTTTTATGCCGTGGGCGGCACGTGGCGAAACATCGCCAAGCTGCACATGGAGATCACAGGTTATCCGCTGCACATGATGCAGGGATATGAATTGCCGCTGGCGGAAATGCTGAATTTTCTGGAAGAAGTCATCGTCTCCAGGGACAGCAAGGACCCGGCCTGGCAGGCGGTCTCCAAGAACCGCCGTTCGCTTCTGCCGTTCGGCGCCATCGCCATGCGTGAAGTTCTAAAGGCGATGAAGCCGGCAACGATCGCCTTCTCGGCGCAGGGCGTGCGCGAAGGTTATCTTTATTCGCTGCTGACGGAAGCGGAGCGGGATACCGACCCGCTGTTGGTCACGGCCGACGAGCTTGCCATTCTGCGTGCCCGTTCGCCCGAACATGCGCGCGAACTCGCCGACTGGAGCGGCCGCACCTTTCCGGTCTTCGGCATCGATGAGACGGAAGAGGAAAGCCGTTACCGGCAGGCCGCCTGCCTTCTGGCCGATATCAGCTGGCGTGCACATCCGGACTATCGCGGCCTGCAGGCGCTCAACATCATCGCCCACTCCTCCTTCGTGGCGATCACCCATCCGGGCCGCGCTTATATCGCGCTTGCTAATTATTACCGCTTCGAAGGGTTGAACGACAACGGCACCACACAGCCGCTCGCCGCCATGGCGGGTGACCGCCTGCTGGAACTCGGCAAGTTGCTCGGCGGCCTGCTGCGCGTCGTTTACCTCTTCTCAGCCTCCATGCCCGGTGTCGTTGATCACCTGAAATTCCGCAAATCCACCACTCCGGATCTGGATCTGGAATTCGTCGTACCACACGCCTATTGCGATTTTGCCGGCGAGCGTCTGGACGGACGCCTGCAGCAACTGGCGAAACTGACGGGCAAGCGGTTGGCGTTTGTGTTCGAGTAACGGGCAGACGCCGGCCATTTGGCACCGCAGACAGTTGTGGAGCTATACTAGGACCAGCGCTGACAAAAGGCGTCGATATCGCTTGATTGAAAGTAGGCTAGCCGCGCCATGATCGTCTCGAAGGGCCAGTCCCACCAGGCGATTTTGGCAAGCTTCCCCGCCACGGTTTGCGAAAACCGCTCGCGAATGATCTTCGCGGGAACACCGCCGACGATGGTGTAGGGCGGCACGTCCTTGGTGACGACCGCGCCTGCTGCGAGCACGGCGCCGTCTCCAACCTTCACGCCCGGCAGCACGATGACCCCGTGACCGATCCAGACATCGTGACCGATGACGGCGCGATCCTCCTTGCGGCGATCTAAAAAAGCGTCGTCGCGCACCGCCTCTGTAGCGTAATATTCCGGGCAGTAACTGAAACGGTGCATGGACGGTCGGTCCATTGGATGGTTCGGTGCGCCAATCCTGACGTCCGCGGCAATAGCGCAGAATTTCCCGATTGTCGCATCACCGACAATACAACGGGGTCCGAGGTAAGAGTAATTCCCGAGTTCGACGTTGTGCAGAGAGGTATCGGCCAAAATTTCGCAGCAGCTACCTATGTTCGAGTCCCTTATGCTTGCCGTCGAATGGATAACTGTCTCTGCGAGCTTGGGGCGATTGAGTTGTGCGGTTGAGTGCATGCCTGTCTCCGGATTTCGGCCTGCGTAACCGGCGACTATGAAGGGCATATGACGCGAAATTGCGAAGGCAAGCCGATTAGGCCAGATATCCTTTTGAAATGCAGATCGTGTACGCGCTTTGCGTGGAACGAAATCAGGCTTCACACAGCGCCGTCAACCGCCGGAACCATCCGCAGTCGCAGCTTTTTTACTTCCAGTAATGGTCGGATATGTTTTGGGCATTCTGAATGATGTGACGCGCGACTTCGGGATCTCCGCCCTCGAATGTTTCCAGATCGGCTCCGCATAGCAGCAGGAAAAGCTGCTGGTGTGCGACAGCGGCAAAATAGTCATGAGGCGGTGGCTGTATTTCAGACCCGATTGACTGGAGTTCGTCAGCAGCCTGTTTGCTTGCACGCTCAAGCGCTGCGAAAATAGTGGACACCATCGCCGATTCTGTCCGTTGCAATATATCCTGAACCTGCCGTTCGGCGGGCGTCAGGACCGGGCAGCTCTCACTCATCGCACAACTCTCCTCTCGGCACACCTCGTTTACCTGCGGTACTATGCCATGGATTGTGTCTGCTTTGAGAGGAGAAGCTGAAGTTGTGGATTTTAAACCGCAAACGAAAAACACGACAGACCGAAATCGGTTTGTCGCCGAGACAAACCGGTCGCCTCGCTACAAGCCGTTATTATTCAACCGTGCCCCAGCGCCTTCCTGATACAGGCGCTGAGATAGGCATATTGCAGGGGCGTGGCCCTTGCCATCGCCTCCGTGCGGGTGGCGGGCCTGTCCTCGTAACCGACCGGAATATCGAACTGGGTGAAGGTGAAATCCCAGCGGGTGCCGTTGACGATATTGTAGAAATGGTCGGCGCCGCTAACGACGGTTTTGGCGAGGTCGCCACCGAAAATATCCTGCACCACAAGAGCTGTAACGCCACCTTGTCCCCTGGCTGGGTTTTCTCTCGACCACAGGCTGCTGGTTTCGAGTGACCAGCTTTTCCTCAGGGCGTAATACAGTCGTTCGGCATTGTCCTGCATGACGGGTCTTTCCTGTTTCGGAACCGGGTTCCGGGTCAGGTTGGGTCGGTACAGTAACGGAGCGCCTCGCTTCCTTTTTCAGGCCGCAGGAACGCTCCGTTCAGTTGAGCTTGCGCCGATGCGCTGACGGTGCCGGAACGAATTCCGGCACTCCTTTCCTCACTTCGCGTCGAGAAGGTCCTTGACTTCCAGGAGGACGAATTCGTTGTCGTCAGCCTTGTCCAGCGCACGGCCGGCCGAGAAGGGCAGGTTGTTGTCGTTGCCGACGATGATATGGGTGGCGTCGACACGGTCTACATTCTCGATGGTCACGAACGGCATGTCGTAGAAACCGTTGCCGCCGCCCTGACGCTTCCTGTTATCAGGATCGGAGATCTTCAGCAGATCGATATAGCCGATCTTGCGCGCCGCCTTGCCGGCATTGGCGTCGTTGAATTCGATCTTGTAGATGCGCTTGACCTTGGAAGGTACGGCAAAGCAGTTTACGTCCGGCTTCTTCGGGTCGGCGCAGGCCTTGTCAGCGGTGCCGGCGCCATTGTCACGCTCGATGACCAGCGCGGTGCTCTCGTCCAGCATGTTGAAATCGCCGATGGCTTCACCACCTTGCGCCAGCGGGTAGAGCCAGGTGCGGCCTGTCCATTCCTTCTTGGCGGTATCGAGTTCGATGATGCGAAGGGCGGTTGAGCCGTCTTCGGTCTTTTCGACCTGACCGTCGGCGGTGTAGAGCGGGCCTTCGAGAAGGCCGTAAAGCTTCGAGCCGTCCTTGGAGAGCGCCATGCCTTCATAACCACCTGATCGTTTTAGGTTGAAAGCGGGCATTTTCTGCGTGGGGTTGCCGGGCAGTGCCAGGGTCGGATGATCCGGGGACTTCACCTCGATATCGCCGGCCTTGGTTGCGATGACGTCGGTCAGCTTGCCGTCGCGGGTGAATTTCAGGATGTAGGGACCGAACTCTTCGCCCACCCAGAAGCCGTCGGCAACGGGCTGAATGGATTCGACGTCGAAGTCGGCGCCCGTCAGGTAACGTTTGGTCGAACCTTCCATGACGATGGGGAAGGGAGCTTTCTTGTCCGGGTCGGAAAGGAACACCGTCTCCAGCGCGTTGACCTTGCCGGCATCCCAGTCGAATTTGATGTGGTGGAGCATCAGCATGGCGTCGCTGGAGTTGAGCTTCGAGCCGAAACCATTATCGGAAAGGCTCCAGAAGCTGCCGTCCGCCATGGCCTTGATTCCGGAAAAGCCCTGCATGGCCTGGCCGTTGAACGGCATGGAGAGGCCGGTCGGGCGAACGCCATCCTTGCCGGGCACGGTGCCGAGACCCTCGGCGCGCTTGCGGTCGGCCGTCGTGAACTTGGCGGATGTCTTGAGGTATTCCGGCGCATCGGCAGGTGCTGCGATGATGGTGTTGGCGGGCAGAATGGCGTGCGAGACCAGCTTTGCCGGAAACTCCTGCTCTGCATGGGATGCGGTTGCGAGCGCAAGAACGGCGAAAGGTGCGAAAAGAATATGCTTCATGGTGGAGACCCCTCAATGCCTGTTGAAGACAGGACTGAGGCGATAGGGGTGCCACATGACAGGCAGGTGATTGCAGTTTGAAGCTTTGATGAATTTTGATGACGGGCGGCCTCGGAAACGAAGCTACCCGTTTGTTTTCAGGGGTTTTTTCAGGCGGCTGGGGCCTGATATTGGCTGAGCGTACACACGCCGAGCGTCTGCCCGCGTCCCTTGACAGCATGTTCGCCGAGATATTCGCTGCGAACACCTTTGGGTAGCACCAGCTGATGGGCGAGATCGGCAGAAATCAGCACGGGATGGCCGAGCATCTTGCTCAGTGATTCGAGCCGCGAAGTGGTGTTCACCGTGTCGCCAAAATAGGTGATCTTGTGGTGATCGACGCCGATTTCGGCTGTTATGACCGGCCCGCCATGAATCGCAAAGCGAAGGCGCGGCACTTCACCGAAACGGGCGAGCCACATGTCGCGCTTGTCCTCGATGGTCGCCTGGATATCGAAAACACAGCGCACGCAGGCTGCCCGCCTTATCGCCATGTGATAGGGCCAGGTGATGATGGCCGCGTCGCCGATGTAGTCGTCAATGACGCCGCCATGTCTTCTGACGGGGGCTGCGTAGCTCGCGAAGATTTCGCCCAGAAACTCCTGCGCCTTCAGGTCGCCATGGGTTTCGGCAAACGAAGTGGAGCCGACGAGGTCGATGAAGATGAAAACGCGGTCTTCGCTGACTGGACGGCGATAGCGCCCAAGTATGAGATCGATGAAGATGTCACGGCCCAGCAGTTCGCGCACGCGCATGATGAAAACGATGATGCCGCAGACGATGAGGGTGAAGATCAGTGTCTGCACCTCGGCATGCACCGCCCGTTTCCAGGTGCCGGGAAATATGCCGCTAACCCACAGAATGGTACCGCCAAGCCCGAAGCCACAGAAGACGAGGACGGCGTAGATGATGAGGCCGACGGCAATATAGGCCGGTGTCGGCAATGCGCTAACCTGCCGCGACAGACCGGGCAGCACGTAACCACGCTCGAAGGCGAGGATTGGCGCACAGGCGAACAGCGCATAGGTGGCGCCAATGAGCGCGCCGCCGCCATATTCCAGAAACGCGTAGGCCACCCCGCTGCCGGCCACGGCAACGAAGAGCACCACGTAATCCAGAATGGGCAGCAATTTTCTCATGTCGGTTCTTGATCTCGGGGAAGGGAAGCGTCGTGCCCCCGTCAGGCGAAGCTTCTGTTCAAGTCATATGCGACATTAATGTGGAAAATGCGCTGCAAAAAGTGACCATTCGGTAAGGTCACATGAAGGATTGGAAAGGCTGTTGCCCCGTTGCCGCAAAAGGGCTGTGAACCCGGCTCTACTTCTTAATAGGATGTTCTGTAATAGACCGTTTCAAGCGGGGATTGCGGACGGTCGTCCGGCGAGCGGTTCGACCATGTGACGGGGAAGGCGGCAAAACGCAGCCGGTTGCCGTCTATCCATGCCCGGTCGAACAGGGTTTCTCCCTTGCTGGCAAAGGTGATGGCCGCGCAGGTCCGACCATCGACATCGAAGGGAATATTCTCTTTCCAGCCAGTCAACCCGCAGCCGATACCCTTCGGGTCACCATTATAATGCTCGACAACCGCGGGGTCGTTGGGTGTCATGGCGATCGAGGTGACGGTATGGGCAAAGAGCATGCTGTCGTTGTCCTTCAGGCCACCATCCAGCGTGCCTTCGTAACGCACCTGCACCGTGGGCTGCTGGCAGCTGCTGCGGGCGTAAATCTGTGAGACAGCATGCATGCGGCCACCGCGTATGGTGATGCGAGTGACGATGCCGTGACGATCGTTCTTGCCGATCTTAAGGCAATCGGTCGTCCATTCGCCCTGAAGATCGACCTTGCCGTCATCGGCGCGCGCTGACGTGGATGAAAGAGTAGGGAAAATGCCTGCGGCCGCGATAGATGCGGCCAACAGCAGAGCACGGGCAGGTTTCATGGAAATACCCTCAAAGCGAGACCATCTGCAAAGAGATGGACCGCGATGCGGGCAAAATTTGGGTTGGCGCAGGTCCGGTAAAAGCAGAAGCGCTTTCGCGTCCGGACAACGCGCAAAACTGCGCGAGGCGCGGGCGATCAGGCCTCGCTCACCGCCACATCAACCGCCTCGACCTTCTTGCCGGCGAAACGCAATGCCACTTCGCCATTGATGAGCTTCAGCGCCACATCGCCAAACAGTTCGCGCCGCCAGCCGGTCAGCGCTGCCACGGTAGCAGCCTCGCCCTCGGAAGCGATCTTGTCCAGATCTTCGCTGTTGGCAATGACCTTTGCTGCGACGCCGTGCTTGTCTGCCGTCAGCTTCAGGAGAACTTTCAACAGCTCCACGGCAGCGCCGGAGCCTTCCGGTGCGTGGCTGTGACGCGGCGCCTTCGGCATTTCCTCTTTCGGAAGTGCCAGCGCCGCATTCACGGTCTCGATGATGGCCGTGCCGGAGGAAGAGCGCTCCCAGCCCTTCGGGATGGTGCGAAGCCGCGACAGCGCCTCGGTGTCCTTCGGCTGCTGTTGGGCAATTTCGAAGATCGCATCGTCCTTCAGCACGCGTGAGCGCGGCACGTTGCGCGACCGCGCCTCACGTTCACGCCATGCGGCGACAAATTTGAGGATGGCGAGTTCAGTCGGCTTGCGCAGGCGCGATTTCAACCGCAGCCAGGCATCGTCGGGATGCATGTCATAGGTTTCGCGCGATTCCAGAATGTCCATCTCTTCGGTCAGCCAAAGCGAGCGGCCTTCACGCTCCAGCTGCGCCTTGAGCGCCAGATAGACATCGCGCAGATGGGTGACGTCGGCCAGCGCATAATCCAGCTGCTTTTCCGTCAGCGGGCGGCGGCTCCAGTCCGTGAAACGTGAGGATTTGTCGATCTGCACATTCTTGATCCTCTGGACCAGCTGGTCGTAAGAGATCGAATCGCCGAAACCGCACACCATGGCCGCGACCTGCGTATCGAAGATCGGGTGCGGAATAAGCCCGCCAAGATGATAGATGATTTCGATATCCTGACGCGCCGCATGGAAAACCTTCACGACATCGGGATTGGCCATGAGTTCGAACAGCGGCGTAAGGTCGAGACCCTTGGCGAGCGGGTCGACCAGTACCTCAAGGGTAGGGCTCGCCATCTGCACGAGACAAAGCTCGGGCCAGAAGGTCGTTTCACGCAGAAACTCGGTGTCGATGGTAATGAATTCCGATTTCGCCAGTTCCGTGCAGGCTTCGGCGAGGGCGGCAGTCGTTTCAATCATTGCAAATGGCCACTCGTGAAAATTATCCGTCTTACTTTCCCTTTGCCGGGCGCATGTCAATACAAAGCCCGCTTTTGAAGGCTCAAGGATCGTTTTTCTCAGGTGGTTTTGGCGTCGGCCCGTCGTTTTTGGGTGGTGCAGGGGCGGCCAGCTTCTGAAAATAGGCCGAGGTGCGCAAAAGCGGGCGGAACCGCCAGTTCCGCTCCTCAACGGGTACTCCCTCGCGCACCCTAAGCCGGTATATGGTGTAGGCGATGAAAACGATCTGGATCGCGGCCGTGTAGCTGAACAGCGCTTTGGGACCGAACTGATCGATCAGGACGGAGGCGAGCAGCGGCCCGACGGTTGCACCCACCGACCAGAAGAACAGCAGCCCGGCAGACACCATCGCATGTTCGCCCTCTTTGGCATGGTCGTTGCCATGGGCGGAACTCAGTGAATAGAGCGGCAGGGCAAAGGCGCCGAACACGAAGACGCCGATGATGTTGCTCCATTCGTCCGAGCCGGCGAACAGGGCGAGAAACACACCGACAATCACGGAGCAGGCCGTGGTAGCGAGAATGATGATGCGGCGGTCGTAACGGTCGGAATAGACGCCGAGCGGATATTGCAAGACCACGCCGCCGATGATGCCCGCACTCATGAAGGTGGCGATGGCGGTGACGGAAAGGCCGATCTGTTCGGCATAGATTGGCCCGATGTTGCGAAACGCCGCCATGCTGAGGCCGACAGCCACGCAGCCGACGACGGCAAGCGGTGAGATGCGCCACACCGCGAAAAGATTGAACGGGATCTGTTTCGGCGGCGCGGGGTTGGATTTGTCGGCAATCGAGATCGGCACCAGCGACAGCGTGAGCGCCATGGCGATCAGCGAAAACACCACGGGCCCGTCAATGCCGGCGACGGGAATGATATATTGGGCGAGCGTTACGGAACCGAGATCGACGAAACGATAGATGGACAGCGTGCGCGCACGGTTGGAATTCGTCACCTGCGCATTGATCCAGCTTTCGATCGCGGCGAAAAGGCAGGCGACAGCAATACCGATGACGAAGCGCATCAACATCCAGAACAAGGGATGAAGGACAAGCGGCATGGCGATCGAGGCGGCCGATGCGACCGCCGCCATGGTGGCGAAGGTGCGGATATGGCCAATCTTGCGCAGAAGGCGCGTCACCGAAATGCAGCCGAGCGCGAATCCGATGCTGTAGGCGGCGCTGATGAGGCCGATGGTGCTGGCCGAAAACCCTTCGGACAGGCCCCGCAGCGCGATATAGGTTCCCTGCAGACCGTTGCCGCCAATCAGAATGCCGGCGGTGACGAGAAGCGGGATAAGAGGTCTGATCTGGCTCATTGCGGGCCGACTCGGTTTGGCGGGCTGAATAAGCACTATCTAAAGCGAAGGTGCGCGAAAGGACAGGCTGAACGCGACATTGTTGTGCTTTGCCTTGACAAATCGGGCTGGTCATGCGCTTTTCCGGCAAATTTCGACAGTGCCGCCCATCTGGCCCACGACACGCTCCAGGATATTAAAATGCATCGTTACCGCAGCCACACCTGTGCCGCTCTCCGCAAGTCCGACGTCGGCGAAACCGTTCGCCTTTCCGGTTGGGTTCATCGCGTGCGAGATCATGGCGGCGTTCTCTTTATCGACCTTCGCGACCACTACGGCATTACCCAGGTCGTGGCCGATCCCGATAGCCCGGCCTTCAAGGTTGCGGAAACCGTGCGCGGTGAATGGGTGATCCGCATTGACGGTCTCGTCAAGGCGCGGTCCGAAGACACCATCAACAAGGGCATGGCCACTGGCGAGATCGAGCTTTATGCGCAGGAGATCGAGGTTCTGGGCGTTGCCAAGGAACTGCCGCTGCCCGTCTTCGGTGAGCCTGAATATCCCGAAGATGTTCGCCTGAAGTATCGCTTCCTCGACCTGCGCCGCGAAACCCTGCACAAGAACATCGTCAAGCGCACGCAGATCATCTCCTCCATGCGCAAGGGTATGGGCGATCTGGGCTTTGCCGAATATACGACGCCGATCCTCACCGCATCCTCGCCGGAAGGCGCGCGAGACTTCCTCGTTCCCTCGCGCATCCACGAAGGCCAGTTCTTCGCGCTGCCGCAGGCCCCGCAGCAGTACAAGCAGCTTCTGATGGTGGCCGGTTTCGACCGCTACTTCCAGATCGCTCCATGCTTCCGCGATGAAGACCCGCGTGCAGACCGTCTGCCGGGCGAATTCTACCAGCTCGACGTCGAAATGAGCTTCGTGACCCAGGAAGACGTCTGGACCACGATGGAGCCGATGATGACGGCCGTTTTCGAACAGTTTGCCGAAGGCAAGCCGGTGACGAAAGAATGGCCGCGCATTCCCTATGACGAATCGATCCGTAAATACGGCTCCGACAAGCCGGACCTGCGCAACCCGATTGTCATGGAAGCCGTGACCGAACATTTCGATGGCTCGGGCTTCAAGGTTTTCGCCAACATGATCGCCTCCAACCCCAAGGTGCAGGTTTGGGCTATCCCGGCCAAGACCGGTGGTTCGCGTGCATTCTGCGATCGCATGAACGCCTGGGCGCAGAGCCAGGGCCAGCCGGGCCTCGGCTACATCTTCTGGAAGGAAGAAGAAGGCAAGGTTGCCGGCTCCGGTCCGCTTGCCAAGAACATCGGCGAGGAACGCACCGAGGCGCTGCGCCAGCAGCTTGGCCTTGAGGCGGGCGACGCCTGCTTCTTCGTCGCGGGCGATCCCGCCAAGTTCTACAAGTTTGCCGGCGAGGCGCGCACCCGTGCCGCCGACGAGCTGAACCTGATTGACCGCGACCGTTTCGAAATGTGCTGGATCGTCGATTTCCCCTTCTTCGAATACAACGACGAAGAAAAGAAGATCGATTTCGCCCACAACCCCTTCTCCATGCCGCAGGGTGGAATGGAAGCGCTGGAAGGGCAGGATCCGCTCTCCATCAAGGCTTTCCAGTATGACGCGGTCTGCAACGGCTTCGAAATCGCCTCCGGCTCTATCCGTAACCAGTCGCCCGAGCTGATGGTCAAGGCTTTCGAAAAGGTCGGCCTGTCGCAGAGCGACGTGGAAGAGCGCTTCGGCGGTCTCTACCGCGCCTTCCAGTACGGTGCGCCTCCGCATGGCGGTTGCGCCTTCGGTATCGACCGCGTGGTCATGCTTCTGGTTGGTGCGAAGAACCTGCGCGAAATCACGCTGTTCCCGATGAACCAGCAGGCACAGGACTTGCTGATGAACGCGCCGTCCCCGGCAACGCCGACCCAGCTTCGCGAGCTGGCGCTGCGCGTGGTTCCGTCCAAGAAGGACTGATCTCAACCGCCACGGGTTTTGAACAAAAGGGCTGGCGGCGACGCCGGCCCTTTCTGTTTCTGCAACGAACGTGGGAAAGTCACAATTTTACCGCGAGTTTAACGGAATTCCGAACGTAATCAGCCGGAATCCGATCCCAGTATAGTTTTGCGCTCATTTTGGGGACGCAAAGACTATCGGGGATTTTAAACTTGGGACAGCGCCGGCCGAACTTCGCTTGGGGTTGCGGCGCGATCATATTTATAAGGATTTCAGAATGGCACATGAATCGGAAAAAGATCTCGCCCCGGCCGGTGGGCAGATGCCGCCAGCCCCGCCTCGCAACGGCTTCGCCGTCAGCCTGCGCTCACCGGGCGCCAAGTTTCTGATGATCGGTTTCATATCGATGGTTCTGCTCGTACCGCTGCTTCTCGTCTGGGCGCTGACGGAAGAGCGCGCCTCGCGGGCCGAGGATGTTTCGGGCCGTATCGCCAGCGGCTGGGGTGGCGATCAGGTGGTGAACGGCCCTTATCTCGCCGTGCCTTTCGACGTGGAAAGACGCCGCGAGGTGAACGGCCAGAGCATCGTCGATCGCACGACCGAATGGGCGCTGGTCATGCCGGAAACGCTTGATGTCACGGCCGATCTGAAGACCGAGGAGAAGCGGCTGTCGATCTACAGCCTGCCGGTCTATAATGGCGACCTTGTCCTCAAAGGCCGGTTCGGTGCCGGCATCCTTCAGGATCTCGCCCGCTTCTCCGGCACGCCCCGCCTCGACAGCGCCATTCTCGTTCTCAGCATACAGGATATGACCGGCATTCGCTCGAGCGCCGGTGTCAGGATCGATGGCGGTTCCGTATTGCCGTTCGATCCCGGCATGCGTGATATCTCTGTCATAGCGCCCCGCACGGGTGCGCAGGACATGTCCATCAGGTCCGATGCCGGCGTGCACAGATCGATCGAAAGAGGCCTTGTCGAGAAAGGCTTCGATTTCGATATAGCCTTCTCCCTGAATGGTTCCGGCAGCTTTGCCGTCGCGCCCGCCGGCCAGACCACCAGTTTGGCGGCCAAGGCCAACTGGCCGCATCCCGGCTTTGAAGGCCTGTTCCTGCCGGAGGAAAAGACCGTCACAGCCTCGGATTTCACGGCCAACTGGACAATCCCCTATCTCGCAAGGGGCATAGACCGCGTGGTCGAGAGTTCGCGCCTGCCGCTGACCGACAGCCTGATGAGGATCAACCTCGTCGAGCCCGTGAAATTCTACCAGATCATCGCCCGGACACTCAAATATTCGATAGGCTTCATCTCTCTGGTGTTCCTGGCCGTCTTCATCGTCGAACTGAGGGGCGGCAGCAGCGTGCACTGGATTCAGTACGTGCTGACGGGGCTGGCGCTGATCGTTTTCTACGTGCTGCTGCTCGCACTTGCGGAACATACGGGCTTCACCATCGCCTATGCTGCGGCGTCGCTTCTGACAGCGCTCCTGATCTCCTCCTATCTCGGAAGCGCAACCGATAGCCGTCAGAACGGGATAGCCCTGTTCACGGTTCTGGCGGTGGCTTATGGGGTCATGTATCTGGTTCTGAATGAGGATGAATATGCGCTGCTGGCCGGCGCGTTGATATCTTTCATCGCCATTGCTGCCACCATGTTCGCAACCCGCAGGGTCGACTGGTCGGGAACCGGCCCAACCCAGCACAACACCAATATTGGTCGCAGCGAAGCCTCGTAAGGCGCATCGCCAGCATCGAAAGGCGGGCAGACAACTTGCTGCCCGCTTTTTTGCCGTCTATAGGTGGAGCATTCACCACGGACCCGGTGAAATTCCGGGTGGCTCTTCTGGCCGCCGATCCGCCAGACAACGCAAAGCACCGACATTCTTTTTCAATCTACCGGACATGCTTCCGGCCGGTGCGTCATACTTTGCGAAAAAATCAAATGAACAGATTTCAGACTTACAGACGTGAGTGGTTTTCCAATATTCGCGGCGATGTGCTTTCCGGCATCGTCGTCGCACTCGCGCTCATTCCCGAAGCAATCGGCTTTTCCGTCATCGCCGGCGTCGATCCGAAGGTGGGGTTGTTCGCTTCTTTCGCCATTGCCTGCGTCTGCGCCTTCACCGGTGGCCGTCCGGGCATGATTTCCGCGGCAACCGCCGCCACAGCCGTCCTGATGGTGACGCTGGTGAAGGAACACGGCCTACAATATCTCTTTGCTGCGACCATCCTCATGGGCGTGCTGCAGATCGCTGCGGGCTTTGCAAGGCTCGGGCGGGTGATGCGCTTCGTCTCTCGCTCAGTCATGACCGGCTTCGTCAATGCGCTGGCGATCCTGATCTTCATGGCGCAATTGCCCGAGCTGATAGGCGTGCCTGTCGCAACCTACGTCATGATCGCGGCTGGTCTTGCGATCATCTATCTCTTCCCGCTGGTCACGAAAATCATCCCGTCGCCGCTGGTCGCCATCGTCGTTTTGACCTGCGTAGCGGTGTTTTTCGGCATGGATATCCGCACCGTCGGCAATCTCGGCGAGCTGCCCTCGACGCTGCCGGTCTTCGCCCTGCCACAGGTGCCGCTGACTTTCGAAACGCTGCAGATCATCTTTCCCTATTCCGCAGCGCTGGCTGCCGTCGGTCTCCTGGAATCCCTGCTGACGGCACAGATCGTCGACGACATGACAGATACCGGCAGCAACAAGAGCCGGGAATGCATCGGGCAGGGGACAGGCAACATCGCCTCCGCGCTGATCGGCGGCATGGGCGGCTGCGCCATGATCGGCCAGTCGGTCATCAACGTCAGATCCGGCGGCAGGGGCAGGCTCTCCACCTTTGTGGCGGGCGCCTTCCTGCTGTTCCTCATTCTGGTGCTGGATGATCTTGTCCGCATCATTCCAATGGCCGCTCTTGTGGCTGTCATGATCATGGTTTCGATCGGCACCTTCTCGTGGCGTTCGATTCTCGATCTCAGCCGCAATCCACCGTCTTCCAGCATCGTCATGCTGGTAACGGTCGGGACCGTGCTGGCGACCCATGATCTCGCAAAAGGCGTGCTCGCAGGCGTGCTTCTCTCCGGCGTGTTTTTCGCGGGGAAGGTTTCAAAACTCTTCCACGTTCGTCCAGAGCTTGTCGCGGATGGTCGGCACCGCATCTACCGCGTCGATGGGCAGATTTTCTTCGCCTCGACGGAGAGCTTCATTGCCGCCTTCGATTTTGCCGAAGACGTGGAAACGATCACCATCGACGTCACACAGGCGCATCTGTGGGACATTTCGGCTGTCGGTGCGCTGGACAAGGTCGTGCTGAAATTCCGCAAGACCGGCAAGACGGTCGAGGTGATCGGCGTCAACGAAGCGAGCGCCCATATGATCGACCGTTTCGCCCTGCACGACAAGCAGGATGGAGCGACAGCCTCAATCCACTGACCAGAAGTAAAAAGCCCCGGCGTAACCGGGGC
This sequence comes from Rhizobium sp. SJZ105, assembly GCF_007828365.1. Lineage (NCBI taxonomy): Bacteria > Pseudomonadati > Pseudomonadota > Alphaproteobacteria > Hyphomicrobiales > Rhizobiaceae > Rhizobium > Rhizobium sp. SJZ105. The sequence continues at coordinate 754,192 of NZ_VIUP01000001.1, read as the reverse complement.
TTTTTGTTGTGCTATTCGTTTGCCGTCACCGTGACGCCGAGCATTGTCGGCAGGGTGTTCGGTGCACCCATGGCGGCGCCCATGATCATCGGGAAGGGAACCGGCTTTTCCGGTTCGGCCGAGATGGAGAAGCTCTTCGGATTGTCGATATAGGCGTTGATCGCAGCCGACACCATGTTCTGCAATTCCGGAACGTTGAGCGAAGCCATCATGATGGGCGCCATGCCCTTGATGGTCTGGGAAAGCTGATCGCTGGTCATACCCTGCTGGCTTGCAGCGTAGTCGATGGCGCGCTTGGTGATGCTGGCATCTTCGAAGCTGATTTCGGCATTAACGAAGGAAAGCTGCTGCATCAGGCCGAGCATGGCAAGGCCCGCTGCCTGTTCCGCCTGTTCCTTGTTCGGATTTGCAGCCTGCGCCTTCACCGTCTCCTGCATCGATTTGATGAAGGCGAGTGTGTAACCGGAGAAACCGAACGACATGTTGAGACGGCCGACCTTGTCGAGGTCGATGGCATATTCCTCGACGTCTACGGTGCCGGAGGCAACTTCCCAGCTTCCGCTCATGGTCATGTTGCCGGAAAGGGCCTGCAGATTGAGCTTTTCAATTGCGTCCTTCGTGGCCGGATCGTTGACTTCGCTGAGATCGGCTTTGAAGCCGGATGCGTCGAGATCGAAGCCGATCGAGGCCTTGTCGTCGCTGACGGACATCGTTGCGCTGCTTTCCTCGAGCGAGAAAGCCTGCTTGCCGTCGATGGAAACGGAAATCGGACCGCTATGCGCCTCGTCGTAGAACATCAGCGCATCAATCGTGCCCGTCGTCGCATCTGCAGGGATGGTGAGACCTGACATGTAGATGTCGTTAGCCTTGATCTCCACGTTTTCCTGCTTGTAATCGACATTGTCGAAACGCGCGTTCTTGATCTTGTAGCCGCCGTTGTTTTCCTCGACGCCTTCAAGGGTGACGTTGCCGACCGGAATTTTTTTGGCCGGATCGGCAGCCGCATTAAAGGTTACGCCGTTCAGCGTCACCGTGTCGCCGTTGACGGCGACGGATCCGGCGGCGATTTCACCGCCCTGCGCGGCGTAGGCGGCGTTGATCTTTTTCAGAACGTCATTGCCATCCAGTGCGAATGCCGGTGCGGAAAGCGCGAGAAGCGCGGCACTTGCGAAAAGAATCTGCCGGGTGGATTTCAGTCTCATAGTGTTTCTTCCCTCAATGTGCGGATGTGCACCGTGTTCTAAATGTGAATGGTGACATTTATATTCGCGATTATTCAAAGGTCTACAGGATTTAGATCGATTCGTATGACGGCGGCATTGCGGCATTCGCAACGCAGTTAATAAAAATCCTCACAAAAGGCATCGTTTCGTCCACAGCCGAGCCCCCCGAATTCCTTGCCGGGAATCGGCATTTCCGCTAGTCAAGCACCATGGGAAAAAATCTTGTACCTCCGTCAGGCGGAGACGATAACATTCATCCGGTCGATTTGAAGGCGGCGCTTGAAGAGCGCTACCTCGCTTACGCCTTGTCCACGATCATGCATCGTGCGCTGCCGGATGTGCGCGATGGACTGAAGCCGGTTCACCGCCGCATCATCCACGCCATGAGCGAAATGGGCATCCGCCCCAACTCGGCTTTCAAGAAATGCGCCCGTATCGTCGGTGACGTTATCGGTAAGTTCCATCCGCATGGCGACCAGTCGGTCTACGATGCGCTGGTCCGTCTCGCGCAGGATTTCTCGCAGCGTTATCCGATCGTGGACGGGCAGGGCAATTTCGGCAATATCGATGGCGACGGCGCCGCCGCCTATCGTTATACCGAAGCACGCATGACCGATGTAGCAGCGCTGCTGCTCGAAGGCATCGGCGAGGACGCGGTTGACTTCCGCGCTACTTATAATGAGGAAGATGAGGAGCCGGTCGTCCTCCCGGGCGCGTTCCCCAATCTGCTTGCCAACGGCGCCTCCGGCATTGCCGTCGGCATGGCGACGTCCATCCCGCCGCACAACGCCCATGAACTGTGCGACGCAGCTCTGCATCTCATCAAGCATCCGGATGCGACGGTTGAAAAGCTGGTGGAATTCATTCCTGGCCCCGACCTGCCGACCGGCGGGGTGATCATCGAAAGCCGCGAGAATATTCTCGAAGCCTATAAGACCGGGCGCGGTGGTTTCCGCGTGCGCGCCAAATGGGAAACGGAAGACCTCGGACGTGGCGGCTATCAGATCGTCATCACCGAAATCCCGTTCCAGGTGCAGAAATCTCGGCTGATCGAAAAGATCGCCGAGCTGCTGCTCGCCCGCAAACTGCCGCTGCTTGAGGATGTTCGCGACGAATCGGCCGAAGACGTGCGTATCGTGCTGGTTCCGAAAAACCGTACCGTCGACGCGACGCTGCTGATGGAATCGCTGTTCCGTCTGTCCGACCTTGAAAGCCGCCTGCCGCTCAACATGAACGTACTGTCGCTTGGCAGGGTGCCGAAGGTCATGGCGCTGAACGAGGTTCTGAGCGAATGGCTGGCACACCGCAAGGACGTGCTGGTCCGCCGTTCCCGCCATCGTCTCGCGGCCATCGATCGCAGGCTCGAGATTTTGGGCGGCCTGCTGGTCGCCTATCTCAATCTCGATGAGGTGATCCGTATCATCCGCGAGGAGGACGAGCCGAAACAGGTGATGATGGCCAAGTGGTCGCTCACCGATAATCAGGCCGAAGCCATACTCAACATGCGTCTGCGCAATCTGCGCAAGCTCGAGGAATTCGAAATCCGCAAGGAGTTCGACGAACTCAGCAGCGAGAAGGCTGAAATCGAGGGGCTGCTCGCCTCCGATGAAAAGCAATGGCAGACCGTCGCCTGGGAAATCGGCGAGGTCAAAAAGAAATATGCCAAGGCAACCGAGATCGGCCGTCGCCGCACGCAGTTTGCGGATGCGCCGGATGCCGACATCGAGGCCATCCAGCAGGCGATGATCGAAAAGGAACCGGTCACCATCGTCATCTCGCAGAAGGGGTGGATCAGGGCGCTGAAGGGGCATATGTCCGATACGTCGGCTCTGACCTTCAAGGAGGGCGATGGCCCGAAGCTCGCCTTCCCGGCGCAGACGACCGACAAGTTGCTGCTGCTGACCACCGGCGGCAAGGCCTACACGCTCGGCGCAGACAAGCTGCCGGGCGGTCGCGGCCATGGCGAGCCGATCCGCATCATGGTCGATATGGAGAACGATCAGGACATCCTGACGGCCTTCGTTCACGATCCGTCGCGCAAGCTTCTGCTAGTCTCGACTGGCGGCAACGGCTTCATCGTGGCCGAAAGCGAAATGGTCGCAAATACCCGCAAGGGCAAGCAGATCATGAATGTCGCCATGCCTGACGAAGCCAAGCTCGCCGTACCTGTTACTGGCGACCATGTCGCCGTCGTTGGCGAAAACCGCAAGCTTCTGGCCTTCCCGCTGTCGCAGGTGCCGGAAATGTCACGCGGCAAGGGCGTGCGCCTGCAACGCTACAAGGACGGCGGCGTGGTTGATGTGAAATGTTTCGCGCTCGCAGACGGCTTGAGCTGGTCCGACACGGCCGGGCGCCTCTTCACCAAGGTCGGTGAGGAATTGCGCGAATGGCTGGCAGACCGCGCCACAGTAGGTCGCACCGTACCGAAGGGCTTTCCGCGTAGCGGGAAATTTGGCGGGTAAATCCGTCCTCTCTCGATATAAACAGAAGAAGCGCCGCATATCGAAAGACGTGCGGCGCTTCCGTTTAATCGAGTGGGACGACGTGGTCGCGTAGAAAAAGATAAACGCCGTCCTCATCAATGTTGCCGGCAGCGACGTCGAGAACAAAAGCGATGACATCAGCTTGCTCGGCGTGGATTTCATGGCCGTTGATGAACAAGAAGGTGTAGGCCGCTAGAAACGCGGTTCGTTTGTTTCCATCTGAAAATGGGTGGTTGCGGGCTATCCCGTAAAGATAGGCGGATGCAAGCCTTAGAGCGTCTTCCTCACCGTAGGCGGCTTTGTGAAGGGGGCGTGCCAAAGCTGCCTCAAGTGCGTTCTCGTCTTTTAGACCTTGCAGGCCACCATGTTCAACAAGTTGTTCCCGATGTATTATTTCAATGGAAGTTCGGGACAGCCACTTAATTCTTTTCATTTTGCGAGTTCTCTCAGCGCCACATGGTATTTCTTCATGCCGCGCCGGGCAGCTTCAAGCTGCTCGCTCAAATCCGCTTGTTCAGGGACGAGTTCGATGTTCCCGGAGACTTCCCTTAGTTCAAGGGTATCACCCGTCTTGAGACCCATGCGATCCAGGACTTCTTTTGGGATGATAATGCCTTCGGAATTACCGATTTTCCGGATTGTGATGTTCATGACGCCAACTCCTGTTATAACTAAGTTATAACATGGTCGTCAGGGTGGAGACAATGCCGTTGTTGGACTGATCTATTCGGCTGTCTCTACCGCAGGCACATAAACCTCCCACCCACGCGGTGTCAGATGCTCCTGCGGGTGGTAGCGCGTCTTGTAGCCCATCTTTTCAGAACCATCGACCCAGTAGCCAAGATAGACGTGCGGCAGGCCGAGCGCGCGTGTGCGGGTGATGTGATCCATGATCATGAAAGTGCCGAGCGAGCGCTTTTCTAGATCGGGGTTGAAGAAGGAATAGACCATCGACAGCCCGTCGCTCATCACATCGCTCAGCGCTACGGCGAGAAGTTCACCTCGTTTGCTGGAATCGATGCCGGAGCCGGGCTCTCGCACACGGTATTCGATGATGCGAGTGTTGACGTGCGTGTCTTCGATCATGATCGCATAGTCGAGCGCCGACATGTCGGACATGCCGCCTGACTGGTGCCGATGGTCGAGATAGCGGCGAAACAGTGAGAACTGTTCGGTGGATGGCTCAGCGGCATGAACGGTGGCGACGACATCCTTGTTGATGGAGAGAACGCGCCGCATCGATTTCGTCGGCTGGAACTGTTCGGCAAGGATGCGCACGGAAACGCAAGCTCGACAGGTTTCGCACGCCGGGCGATAGGCGATGTTTTGTGAACGCCTGAAGCCGCCCTGGGTCAGAAGGTCGTTCATTTCCGACGCACGCGGGCCGACCAGATGCGTGAAAACCTTCCGCTCCATCTGGTTCGGCAAGTAGGGGCAGGTGGCCGGTGCCGTAAGATAGAATTGGGGAGAGGGCGTCGCCTGCGTGTTCATCGAACCGTGATCGCCTCCTGCGTCTGTTGTGAAAGCGCGCCGCGATTTCACGGGGTGCGGCGACGCTTCAAGCGACATGCATAATGTCACAGAATGGCAAAATGACGGAAAACGTCAACTGCACCATGCGGTATTTGCCTGATATGCAAGCCACGTTTTCGTGGCTTTCCCTTATATCAGTAGGTTCTGACCATGACGGTGCCGAGCAGGAAGTCATGAACGAGGCGAGAGCGCTCCGTAAACAGGCCTGCAAGCAGGATAAGCGGCGTCAAAACCGAGTTGATGATCCAGAAAAGCGCAATGTGCACGGTGGCCAGAAGGAAATCGATTCGCCGTCCGTCCATGCGCGCCATCGCGATTCCCATCGCCCGCATGCCGGGTGAGGCCTGCGACGGGCCGCTGAGCGTCACGCCGAAATAAAGGACCGCGACGATGACGAACAAGGCCGGATAGAGGAAGAAGCCGAGACCCAGCGTAATCACGCCGAGAAAGAAGACGATCACGGCGGCTGGAATGCAAAGCAGGAGAACGATCGCGTAATCGATCAGGAACGCGAAGACCCGTCGGCTCAGTACGCCGCTATAGGCGCGCCAGTCGTCCGGTGCGACATAGGTAGGGTTCTGGTCGAGGTTCATCGGTCGTTTTCTCCTGAGAAGACATGACAGCTCGAAACGCGCTTTTCGTCAGGCAGCATTCCGTGTCAGCAAACAATATGGGAAGAAAACGACCGAATACAATAAGCGTCGGCTGTCAGCCCTTCGCGAGTTTGCGCGCGGCTTCCACTGCGAAATAGCTCAGAATGCCATCGCAGCCTGCACGCTTGAAACAGAGAAGCGTTTCCATCATCACGCGCTCGCCGTCGATCCAGCCATGCATGGCCGCTGCCTTGATCTGGGTATATTCACCGGACACCTGATAGGCGAAGGTGGGCAGCCCGAAATTCTCTTTCAGCCGCCAACAGATGTCGAGATAGGGCAAGCCGGGTTTGACCATCAGCATGTCAGCACCTTCTTCCACGTCGAGCGCTGCGTCGCGGATTGCCTCCATGCCGTTGGCGGGGCTGATGTAATAGCTGTTCTTGTCCCCTTTCAGCAGTCCGGCCGTCGAAATGGCCTCGCGATACGGACCGTAATAGCCGGAGGAGAATTTTGTGGCATAGGCCATGATGCCGACGTTCTGGTGCCCGGCCGCATCCAGGCCGCGGCGGATGGCGCCGATGCGGCCATCCATCATCTCGGACGGAGAAATAATGTCCGAACCGGCATCGGCCTGAAGGATTGCAGCACGAACGACCTGATCCACGGTCTCGTCATTGACGATTTCATCGCCGCGCAGAATGCCGTCATGCCCATGGCTGGTGAAGGGATCGAGCGCAACATCGGTGATCATGCCGATATTCGGAACCGCTTTTTTGACCGCGATGGTCGCCTGATTGATGAGGTTGTTGGCCTCGAGCGCATTCGAGCCGGTCTCGTCGCGCAAGTCCATCTCGATATTCGGGAAGGTCGCAATCGCCGGAATGCCGAGATCGGCGGCTTCCTTCGCCGCTTCGACCAGCTTGTCGACGCTCATGCGGTTTACGCCGGGCATCGCCGGTATGGGGTCGAGGATATTGCTGCCCGGTACGATGAAGACCGGCCAGATGAGATCATCGACGGTCAGGCGGCTTTCCTGAACCAGACGGCGAGTCCAGTCGGCCTTGCGATTGCGGCGCATGCGGCGATGGCCGGTGATCGCGTCGACCAGATGCGTTTTGTCCTGCATGTAAGAATGTCCTTCGTATCCCACCCAAGTCAGGAAAGCTGCATAACACGAAGCAAGCGCCGTGCGAATGCGACAATGTTTCCCCCTGGACTTCCCCGGTGAGCGAGGGTGCTTTGACAAGGCAAGCCGCCGAATTCAATATGGGCTGGTCGCCCGCCCGTCGAAACCGTATCTTCCGGCCATGGAACCTGATTCTCAACCTCTGCCGAAACGTCCGCTGACGGAAATCCTCTTTCTGGTCTTCATGAGGCTGGTCGCGGTTTCCTGTTTCTGGTTCGGCCTGCAATATTGGGCGATGCTGACGGGATATTCTCTCGGCGGGCATGGGCGGTTCGATATGCTTAACCTGCCATGGCGAGTGGCGGGTAGTGCGCTTGCGGTGATTTTCCCGGTCGCGGCGCTCGGTCTCTGGCTCGGCGCCTCCTGGGGGGCAGTCATGTGGGTCTTGGGTGCCGGCACCCAGATCGCCATGTATAAGGTGTGGCCATATATCTTCGGCGCCAACACGCTTGTACCCGTCATGCACGGTCTCGTGGCAACCATTTATATACTATTCCTGGTCGCTTTTTGGCTCGATCAGCGCCAGAATGAAGAGCGCGCAAGAATTGATTTACCATAAGAATAAAGCAATTAAGCCTGGTTTTCGGTCGAATTTTATTGCTAAGTCTTTGATTTGTAATGCATGGCGATAAGCCAGTCCCGCTTCGCCACAAGTTTGACCCACTTGGGAAAATGCAGGTAAGCATTTGTTAATCGTAGCTTTTAAGTAGAATTTTATGCGCATTGATTAGGTTCTCACTCAAGGCGGGAGACAAACAAACACACCGCCAAACAAAACAGTGAGGCAGTCATGATCAATAGCAAAGCAAAGCCGCAGGCCGTTGTTGCCGACGCACATGAAGATACCATTCGTTCGCTCTACATGGAGTCGCTGCACCTGGTGGAACGTCTCCACCGCCGCCTCCTCGATGTCATCAAGGACGAGTTCGATCGTCAGGGTCGCGATGACGTCAACGCCGTTCAGGCGCTCCTGCTGTTCAACATCGGCAATTCCGAACTGACGGCCGGCGAGCTTCGTTCGCGTGGTTATTACCTCGGATCGAACGTCTCCTACAACGTCAAGAAGCTCGTAGACCTCGGTCTCATCAACCACCAGCGCTCGCGTGTCGACCGCCGCTCGGTCCGCATCAGCCTGACTGAAAAAGGCCAGGAAATCGCCGAAACGGTTGCTCACCTCTACGAGCGCCACGTCGGCTCGATCGAAAAGGTCGGCGGCATCGGCACCGGCGAGTTCTCCGAAATGAACAAGCTGCTGCAGCGCCTCGATCGCTTCTGGAACGACTCGATCGCTTATCGTCTCTAATTCCGCGGCGGTTTCACTGTTAGCGCCGGGGGCATCGGTTTGCCTCCGGCTTGCGGATTCGTGTTGGAGGCGCCGTTCACCTGTGCGTGTCAAGCCCGGTCTCTCAGGTGCGCTTTCGCCCTGTTTTGCAGGCATACACAGCTTCGTGAGAAAAGGTCCGTGACACGAATTGGCCATATTGATATGGGACCCGCAAAGGTGAAGGAGCCGGCGGTTTCTCCTGCTGTCGTGGCAAGTCCCGACTGTTCTGCCAGACAATAGCGCCCAGACCATGGGTATTGAGCATTACCGGCCGGCAGACACGTTGTACGTGTTTGTTAATCATATTGATTTAGGCATTGTTGAGAATGCCGAAGAGAGTGGCTGGTAGGTAGAATGACAAAAAAAACCGTTTCCGAATCCGTATCGCGCCGTGCGCTTCTGCGCTCGGCTGTTTCCGTTGGTGTTGCCGCGCTTGCCGCGCCGGCCCTGGCGCAGAATGCACTCAACGATCTCATGGGCTCATCGCGCCGCGGCAACTGGGATGACCAGTTCGACGCGAATTCGTCGCGTTCCGCCGTTGGTGTCGTTTCCAACAACCCGGTTCTCGGACGGGAAGCGCCTGTCTACATGCAGCAGGCGATCATGCAATATCAGCAGATCGTGCAGAATGGCGGCTGGCCGGACGTGCCCGTCACCCAGCAGCGTCTCCAGATCGGCGTTTCCGATCCTTCCGTTCAGGCGCTTCGCCAGCGATTGATGGTTTCCGGCGACCTGCCGCGCGAAGCTGGCATTTCCAGCGCCTTCGACTCTTACGTCGATGGTGCGTTGAAGCGCTTCCAGGCCCGCCACGGCCTTCCCGCCGATGGTGTCAGCGGCGAATACACGACCAAGGCGCTCAATGTTTCGGCCCAGATCCGTCTGGCCCAGTTGCAGACCAACCTCGTGCGCATTCAGTCCATGTCCGGCGATCTCGGCCAGCGTCACCTGATGGTGAACATTCCGGCCGCTGCCATCGAGGCGGTTGAGAATGAGCGCGTCGTCCTGCGCAACACCGCCGTCGTCGGTCGCGCCAGCCGCCCGACGCACGTCATCAATTCCAAGATTTACGAAGTCATCCTCAACCCTTACTGGACAGCGCCGCGCTCGATCGTCGAAAAGGACATCGTGCCGCTGATGCAGAAGGACCCGACCTATCTGGAGCGGAACAACATCCGCCTCATCGACGGCAAGGGGCAGGAAGTTTCGCCGACGGCGGTCGACTGGTTTGCGCCAAAGGCACCGAACCTGATGTTCCGCCAGGACCCCGGCAAGATCAACGCCATGTCCTCGACGAAGATCAACTTCCACAATCCGAACAACGAATATATGCACGACACGCCGCAGCAGGGTCTGTTCAACAAGCTGATGCGGTTCGAATCGTCCGGCTGCGTGCGCGTACAGAACGTGCGCGACCTCACAAGCTGGCTGCTGCGCGACACGCCCGGCTGGTCGCGTCAGGAAATGGAACGCGTCATCGCCACCCGCGTCAACACACCGATCAAGCTGGCGCAGGAAGTGCCTGTCTATTTCGTCTACATCACCGCATGGTCGGCGAAGGACGGCGTGGTGCAGTTCCGCGACGACATCTATGAAAAGGACGGCAACGCCGAACTGGCGCTCAACACCACCACCGGCATCGAACAGCCGGCTGGACCTGTCGACGACGACCTGTTGCCGCGCAACTGATCCGGCGCTGCCATCAGGTTTTTATATTTAAGTGAAAGGCCGCACCCCGTCGGGTGTGGCTTTTTTCATTTTCGCTGCTGGTTTTGAAAAAACAGCTGCCGTTTTTTGTCGCAACGTCGCAGTTTGACGGGCAAATCTCGCTGCCCGTATTGCTCTTGTTCGGGCAGGGCGCTAAGACGCCATCGCATTACTGTTTCAGGAGCCTTCACCATGTCGAACACAGATGCTTTCTTCTCCCGTCCGCTTGCCGAAGTCGATCCGGATATTTTCGGCGCGATCGAGAAGGAACTGGGTCGCCAGCGCCACGAGATCGAACTGATCGCCTCGGAAAACATCGTTTCCCGCGCTGTGCTTGAAGCGCAGGGTTCGATCATGACCAACAAATATGCCGAAGGTTATCCGGGCAAGCGTTATTACGGCGGCTGCCAGTTCGTAGACATTGCTGAAGAGCTTGCCATCGAGCGCGCCAAGAAGCTGTTCGGCGTCAACTTCGCCAACGTCCAGCCAAATTCCGGTTCGCAGATGAACCAGGCCGTGTTCCTCGCGCTGCTCCAGCCGGGCGACACCTTCATGGGTCTCGACCTGAACTCCGGAGGCCATCTGACGCACGGTTCGCCGGTCAACATGTCCGGCAAGTGGTTCAACGTCGTGTCTTACGGCGTGCGCGAAGGCGACAACCTGCTCGACATGGACGAGGTGGAGCGCAAGGCCAAGGAAACCCGGCCGAAGCTTATCCTTGCCGGCGGCACCGCCTATTCCCGTATCTGGGACTGGAAGCGCTTCCGCGAGATCGCCGATGAAGTCGGCGCCTATCTGATGGTCGATATGGCCCACATCGCTGGTCTCGTTGCCGGTGGCCAGCATCCGTCGCCGTTCCCGCATTGCCACGTTGCCACCACGACGACGCACAAGTCGTTGCGCGGCCCGCGTGGCGGCATGATCCTCACCAATGACGAGGATCTGGCCAAGAAGTTCAACTCCGCCGTTTTCCCCGGCCTGCAGGGCGGTCCGCTGATGCACGTCATCGCCGCAAAGGCAGTTGCCTTCGGTGAAGCTTTGCAGCCGGAATTCAAGGATTACGCCGCACAGGTCGTCAAGAACGCCAAGGCGCTTGCCGAAACGCTGATCGAAGGTGGTCTTGATGTCGTCTCCGGCGGCACCGACAACCACCTGATGCTGGTTGACCTTCGCAAGAAGAACGCCACCGGCAAGCGTGCTGAAGCAGCTCTCGGTCGCGCCTACGTCACCTGCAACAAGAACGGCATTCCTTTCGATCCGGAAAAGCCTTTCGTCACCTCGGGTGTGCGTCTCGGCACGCCGGCCGGCACGACGCGCGGTTTCAAGGAAGCGGAATTCCGCGAAATCGGCAAGCTGATCGTCGAGGTTCTCGATGGTCTGAAAGTCGCCAACTCGGATGAGGGCAACGCTGCTGTTGAAGCTGCGGTGCGCGAAAAGGTCGTCGGCCTGACTGACCGTTTCCCGATGTATCCGTACATGTAAGGACGTAAAGAGATGCGCTGCCCATTTTGCGGTTCCGAAGACACACAGGTCAAGGACTCGCGTCCGGCGGAGGATAACACCTCCATCCGCCGGCGGCGCATCTGCCCCGATTGCGGCGGCCGCTTCACGACCTATGAGCGCGTGCAACTGCGCGAGCTGATGGTCATCAAGAAAAGCGGCCGCAAGCTGCCCTTCGACCGGGAAAAGCTGGTGCGATCCTTCGAGATCGCGCTACGCAAACGCCCGGTTGACCGGGACCGGATCGAGCGGGCCGTCTCCGGCATTGCTCGCCGTCTGGAAAGTTCCGGTGAGACGGAAATCCCCTCGGAAGAAATCGGCCTCCAGGTGCTTGAAGCGCTGAAGAGCCTCGATGACGTGGCCTTCGTACGCTACGCCTCGGTCTATCGCGATTTCAGTCATGCCGAGGATTTCGAGAACGTGATTGCCGAAATCAACGCCAAGATCGCCCGAGATACAGACGCCGGAGCATAGACGTGACGAGCCGCGCCGATGACGAAAAATTCATGGCCCGGGCAATCGAGGTTTCCCTGCGCCATCAGGGTCAAACCGAGACCAATCCCTCCGTCGGTTGCGTTCTCGTCAAGGACAGAAAAATCATCGCCGAAGCGGTGACGGCAATTGGCGGCCGCCCCCATGCCGAACGCCAGGCGCTGGAAATAGCCGGCGAAGCGGCGCGCGGCGCAACAGCCTATGTCACCCTCGAACCCTGCTCGCACTGGGGCAAGACGCCGCCCTGCGCCAATGCGCTGGTCGAATACGGCGTGGCCCGTGTCGTTGTGGCGGTTGACGACCCGGACGAGCGTGTTTCCGGTCGTGGTTACTCCATCTTGCGGGAGGCGGGTATTGTCGTGGAAACCGGCCTGCTGCGCGAACAAGGCAAGAGAGCGCTTGCGGGTTACCTCACACGCCAGGTGAAAAAACGCCCGCATGTGATTCTGAAGCTTGCCATTTCTTCCGATGGCATGATCGGCAGACAAGGGGAGGGGCAGGTAGCGATCACCGGTCCGCAGGCCAGGCACGCCGTGCATGAACTGAGAGCGCGCTGCGATTGCATCCTCGTGGGCATCCGTACCGCGATAGCGGACGATCCGGAACTGACCGTTCGAATTGCAGGTCTCGAAGATCGTTCTCCGGTCCGAATCGTGCTTGATCGCAAGTTTGAACTACCGTTGACGTCTAAGCTGGTGAAGACGGCGAGGGACTTGCCGGTTGTCGTTGCTGCGCTACCCCCCTCTGCCCTGCCGGGCATCTCCCCCTCAAGGGGGGAGATCGACTCGCCGCGACCGACTCGTTCAGATCTTGTATCCGTTACTCATTCGCCCACCTTTGGTGTCGGAAAAAATGCTGCCCTATCGATCTCCCCTCGTGAGGGGGAGGTGCCCGGCAGGGCAGAGGGGGGTAGCCACGACCGTCGCCAACCACTGATCGACGCGGGCGTGGAAATCCTTGAAGCGCCAGCCCTCGAGAACCTCCTTCACATTCTCGCTGAACGCGGCATGTCGGAACTTCTGGTCGAAGGCGGCGCTTTTGCCGCAAAATCGTTCCTTGAAGCCGATCTCGTGGACCGTATCATGCTGTTTGAAAGCCCGGTCGTGGTTGGTGAAGGCGGGATTGAAACGCCGCTCAGCCGTGCCGATATTCCGGGCGATTATGTTTTGGTCAGCGAAACCGCCTACGGGCCGGATCGCTGCTTCGATTACGAAAGGCCGCTTTGATGTTTACCGGAATTGTCACCGATGTTGGAACCGTGTCCGAGCTGGAAGCTCTGGCGGAAGGCATTCGTCTGCGGGTGGCGACCAATTACGATCCCAAGACCATCGATATGGGCGCATCGATCTCCCATGGCGGCGTCTGCCTGACGGTGACCAAACTGCCCGAAGACGGCAGCAACGAGCGCTGGTACGAGGTCGAGGCCTGGGAAGAGGCATTGCGCCTGACGACGATTGCGGGCTGGCAGAAGGGCACGCACGTCAATCTGGAGCGCGCGCTGAAGATTGGCGACGAGCTTGGCGGTCACATCGTTTCCGGCCATGTCGATGGCAAGGCGGAGATTCTGTCGGTCGAGCCGGAAGGTGAGGCGGTCCGTATCCGCCTGCGCGCGCCCGACCATCTGGCGAAATTCGTGGCGCCCAAGGGTTCCATTGCACTCGATGGCACTTCTCTGACCGTTAATGCGGTCGACGGAACGGATTTCGACGTGCTCCTGATCCGCCATACGCTCACCGTCACCACATGGGGTGAGCGCCAACCGGGTGATTTCGTCAATTTCGAAGTCGACACCATGGCGCGATATGCCGCAAGGCTTGCGGAGTTCCCCTCGGCGTAACACCGTTCGGCATCTATTGTGCTGAAATACACTCCCGGCCTTGAGCCGGTATCCAGCCAGCCCAAATCCTTGGGCTGAAAAGACTCTTGCCGCCGCGCAGACGCGCGTTGACTGGAGTACCTCTCAAGGCCAGAATGCCGGATAGACTTTACAGTCCTCCGCCATCGCGACAGATCAGTTGTTGTCCCGCACTCCGCTTTCGATTGACGCGCAAACACTATAAAGACGTCTTTAGGCCCAAACGGGGTGAGGGGATTACGACATGCCGTCTTTCGAACTGCTGACAGCCTTTTTCATCACCACCGCCCTGTTTGCCTATATTCCCGGCCCGGCCATGCTTTATGCGGCGGCGCAGACCATGGCGCGCGGCCGGTTTGCCGGGCTGATGGCGGTGCTTGGCATCCATGTCGGCTGCTATTTCCATATCGTCGCCTCGGCGGCGGGGCTTTCGGTGCTGTTCCAGGCGGTGCCGTGGCTTTATCTGGCCGTGAAGCTATGTGGCGCGCTGTATCTCATCTGGCTCGGCTTCTCGATGCTGCGCAGCAAGCTTGAAGGTGAGGCCGTCAATCTGACCATCGAACCGAAATCGGCAAGGCGCGCCTTCATCGACAGCATCATCGTCGATGTGCTCAATCCGAAGACGGCGCTGTTCTTTCTGGCGTTTCTGCCGCAATTCGTTGATCCGGCGGCGGCCTTTCCGATCTGGCTGCAATTGCTGATCCTCGGTATTGCCGTCAATTTCATTTTTTCCTCCGCCGATCTGGTTGGCGTGCTTCTGGCGGGCGCGATGGTCGGGCGGCTCAAGCGTTCCAGCAGGGTGCTGGTGCTTGCCCGTCGCACTGCGGGAACGGTGCTGATGGGGCTTGGCGTGCATCTGGCTTTCCAGAAAACCTGATTTTCGTAAGCCTCGCCGGATAAGGCGAAAACTGCGCAATTGTCTTGCAAACGGGGCCTCTTGCGCGGGTGACACATGAAATTACTTGCCAAAAACGGCCAGCCGTGGTTTGACCGCCGCAAAAGCCGGTATGATCCGGCCCGAACTTTTTCAGGAAAATCCCATGTCCAAACCCCATCTTCTTATCGTGGAAGCACGCTTTTACGACGATATGGCAGACGCTCTTCTCGAAGGCGCGAAGTTCGCGCTGGATGAGGCTGGCGCAACCTATGACGTCATCACCGTTCCCGGCGCGCTCGAAATCCCCGCTGCCATTGCCATGGCGCTGGATGGCGGCGACAACGAAGGCACTGAATATGATGGTTTCGTAGCGCTCGGCATGGTCATTCGTGGCGAGACCTACCACTTCGACATCGTTTCCAACGAATCCTCCCGCGCCCTGATGGATCTCGCCGTCAGCGAATCGCTGGCCATCGGCAACGGCATCCTCACCGTCGAAAACGACGATCAGGCATGGGCACGTGTTCGCCGTTCTGACAAGGATAAGGGCGGTTTTGCGGCCCGCGCGGCGCTGACGATGATCGAGCTCAAGAAAAAACTGGGTGGCTGAACGCATGTCGGATGTTGAAAATGGCGGCGAACCGCGCCAGCCTTCGGTAAAGCCCGCCAACCAGCGTGGCGCTGCGCGCCTCGCGGCCGTGCAGGCACTTTATCAGATGGATGTCGGCGGCACCGGCGTGATGGAAGTCGTGGCGGAATACGAGGCACATCGTCTCGGTCAGGAAGTCGATGGCGATACCTATCTGAAGGCCGATCCTTCCTGGTTCCGGTCCATCGTGTCCGGCGTCGTCCGCGATCAGACGAAGATCGACCCACTGGTGCGCTC
This sequence comes from Rhizobium sp. SJZ105, assembly GCF_007828365.1. Taxonomy (NCBI): domain Bacteria; kingdom Pseudomonadati; phylum Pseudomonadota; class Alphaproteobacteria; order Hyphomicrobiales; family Rhizobiaceae; genus Rhizobium; species Rhizobium sp. SJZ105. Next base: position 738,533 of record NZ_VIUP01000001.1, on the reverse strand, counting down.
CGCACTTCTGGAAGACTGGCCGCTGTCGCGTCTTGATGCCACCGTTCGCGCTATCCTGCGTGCCGGCGCTTTCGAGATTCTGGAGCGCAAGGACGTGCCGGTCGCCGTCATCGTTACGGAATATGTCGAAATCGCCCGTGCTTTCTTCGAGCACGACGAGCCGAAGCTGGTGAACGCGGTTCTGGACCGCATTGCCAAGCAGGTACGCGGCGAGGCAAAACGCTAAAATACGTTAGGTGAGGAAGATATGAGCGCCGTTTCCGTCCCCGGACTTGAAGTTCAACTGGACGAGGCGAAGCGCAACGTCTTCCTCCTGACCGCCGCACAGGCGATCATGGGCTCGGCAGCGCCTATGAGCTTCTCGGTCGGCGCGCTTGCCGGTTACCAGTTGCTCGGGGCTGACAAGTCGCTGGCAACGGCGCCGCTTACCGGTTTCAACATCGGCGTGGCGCTGGGCGCCATCTGCGTTGCCGCAGCATCGCGTTTTCTCGGCCGCAAGGCGGGCTTCATGGTCGGCGCGCTGATGTGCTCCATCGGCGGCGGCATTGCTGCCGTGGCACTCTTCCGCTCCGACTTCTGGCTATTTGCGATCGGCCTGCTGCTGATCGGCATTTCCGGCGGCTTCACACAGAAAATCCGCTTCGCTGCTGCCGACGCATCCCCCTCTTTCTACAAGCCGAAAGCCATTTCCTGGATATTGGCGGGTGGCATCGTCTCGGCGATCATCGGGCCGCAGCTCGCCATTTTCGGCAAGGATGTCTTCGCACCGGTCACCTTCGCCGGTGCTTTCATCGCGCTGGTGCCGCTCGGCATCATCGCGATTGCCATTCTGGCATTCCTGAAATTGCCGGACCCGAAGGCCGCCTCTATCCACGCGCAGGCTGCACGGCCCTTGTCGGAAATCGTGCGCACGCACCGGTTTGTCACCGGCATGGTCTGCGGCATCGGTTCCTATGCGTTGATGACCTTCATGATGACCGGCGCGCCGCTCGCCATGGTAGTCGGCTGCGGGTTTCCCACCGAACTTGCGACGCTCGGCATCCAGTGGCACGTTCTCGCCATGTTCGGCCCAAGTTTCTTCACCGGTATGTTGATTGCGCGATTCGGCGCGGAAAAAATCGTTGCAGCCGGTCTCGTCGTGCTGATGGCCTGCGCCGTCGTCGCCCATATGGGCATCGAATTGTGGAACTTCTGGGCGGCGCTCATTCTCCTCGGTCTCGGCTGGAACTTCGGCTTCATCGGCGCTACCGCCATCATCACCTCCAGCTACCGCCCGCATGAGGCAGACAAGGTACAGGGCTTTCACGATATCGTGCTGTTTGGCACGGTAGCGCTGTCGTCCTTCTCTTCCGGCAAGGTGTTTACGGCCTGGGGCTGGTCGGTCATGAACCTCGTTATCTGGCCGGTTGCGGGGCTATGCCTCGTGCTGGTGGCGTCGCTGTTGCTGACCCCGCGCAGAAACGCCGCGTAAGATCGCCTTCGATCTCTACCCCTTTCATGTTTCAGGCAAATTTGTGGGCTTGACGCCACGCCTTTCGCCAACGCAATCTTGCCGCGCAGGTCATTTTTCCTTGGGAGGGGAAGAATGGCCACGACAGGACAGGCCGCGCATTTGATCGCTCCTGTCCTTGCACATGGTTCGCCACGCCGGGGAGGGAGTGAGACCCGGCCTTTTGGGAGGTAAGTGCGCATGACCGTAATACCCATAGTGATTTTATGTGGGGTCCTGTCCGTGGTTTACGCGGCATGGACGACCAGGAGCGTTCTCGCTGCCGATCAGGGCAACGAGCGTATGCGTGAAATAGCAGGTTTTATCCGTGAAGGTGCGCAGGCTTATCTCACCCGTCAATATCTCACCATCGCCATCGTCGGATTGATCGTCGCCGTTCTCGCCTGGTATCTGCTGTCGGCTCTCGCGGCCATCGGGTTCATCATCGGCGCCGTGCTTTCGGGTGCTGCCGGTTTCATCGGCATGCATGTCTCCGTCCGTGCCAATCTGCGCACCGCACAAGCCGCATCCCACAGCCTTGCCGCCGGTCTCGACATCGCGTTCAAGTCGGGCGCCATCACCGGCATGCTGGTGGCTGGCCTCGCGCTGCTTGGCGTGTCCATCTATTATTTCATCCTCACCTCGGTGCTCGGCCATGCGCCCGGATCGCGTGAGGTGATTGACGCTCTGGTGTCGCTCGGTTTCGGCGCTTCGCTTATCTCCATCTTCGCCCGTCTCGGCGGTGGCATCTTCACCAAGGGGGCAGATGTCGGCGGCGATCTCGTCGGCAAGGTCGAAGCAGGCATTCCCGAGGACGACCCCCGCAACCCTGCAACCATCGCAGATAATGTCGGCGACAATGTCGGCGATTGCGCCGGCATGGCGGCCGACCTTTTCGAGACCTATGCCGTCTCGGTGGTCGCAACCATGGTGCTTGCGGCGATCTTCTTTGCCGGAACGCCGATACTGGAAAGCGCGATGGTCTATCCGCTGGCCATTTGCGGCGCCTGCATCCTGACCTCGATTGCCGGCACCTTCTTCGTCAAGCTCGGCACCAACAACTCCATCATGGGCGCTCTCTATAAAGGGCTGATTGCCACCGGCGTCTTCTCGATTGCGGGGCTTGCCGTGGCAACTTACGCGACCGTGGGCTGGGGTACCATCGGCACGGTTGCCGGAATGGAGATTACCGGCACGAACCTCTTCCTGTGCGGGCTGGTCGGCCTTGTGGTGACGGCGCTGATCGTCGTCATCACCGAATATTATACCGGCACCAACAAACGCCCGGTCAATTCCATCGCACAGGCTTCGGTCACGGGCCACGGCACCAACGTCATCCAGGGTCTTGCAGTCTCGCTGGAATCGACGGCGCTGCCGGCGCTTGTCATCGTTGGCGGCATCATCGGCACCTACCAGCTCGGTGGCCTGTTCGGCACGGGCATCGCGGTCACCGCCATGCTTGGTCTGGCGGGCATGATCGTGGCGCTCGACGCCTTCGGTCCGGTGACTGACAATGCCGGCGGCATTGCCGAAATGGCCGGTCTCGACCCGGATGTACGTAAGGCGACCGACGCGCTGGATGCCGTCGGCAACACCACCAAGGCGGTGACCAAGGGTTACGCCATCGGCTCTGCCGGTCTCGGCGCGCTGGTGCTGTTTGCCGCCTATTCCAACGACCTGTCCTATTTCGCTGCCAATGGCGATACCTATCCTTACTTCAAGGATATCGGCGACATATCCTTCAGCCTTGCCAATCCTTACGTCGTTGCCGGTCTGCTGTTCGGCGGCCTCATTCCGTATCTCTTTGGCGGTATCGCCATGACGGCGGTGGGCAAGGCGGCAAGCTCGATCGTCGAGGAAGTCCGCCGCCAGTTCCGCGAAAAGCCTGGCATCATGGTAGGAACGGAAAAACCGGACTACGGCAAGGCGGTCGATCTTTTGACCAAGGCGGCGATCAAAGAAATGATCATTCCGTCGCTGCTGCCGGTTCTGGCGCCGCTCGTCGTTTATTTCGGCGTGCTGCTTATCTCAGGTTCCAAGGCCTCTGCCTTTGCCGCACTCGGTGCATCGCTGCTTGGCGTCATCATCAACGGGCTGTTCGTGGCGATTTCCATGACCTCCGGTGGTGGTGCGTGGGATAACGCCAAGAAAAGCTTCGAGGATGGCTTCATCGACAAGGACGGCGTGCGCCACGTCAAGGGTTCGGACGCCCACAAGGCGTCGGTTACGGGCGATACGGTGGGTGATCCCTACAAGGATACCGCCGGTCCGGCCGTCAACCCGGCTATCAAGATCACCAATATCGTGGCGCTACTGCTATTGGCGGTTCTCGCCCACTAAGGACTTGCAGCATCGACAAAGAAAAAGGCCCGGGGAGCGATCTCCGGGCCTTTGAATTTTCGTTCCGTCTTCCGATCAGGGGGTGTTGCCGCTCTGGCCAAGAATGCTCTTGGCGATGTTGGCGCCCGAGGTGCCGCCGGACAGCAGCTGCTGCAGGAAGGTGAGATCCTTGCCGCCTGTCGGCGTGGTACGCGAAATCGTGTCGAAGACCTTGCCGTCCTGCAGCGCGTAATTGGCCTTACGCTCGATTACGCCGTCCTTGTTGAAATAGATCGCGAGAATGTTCTGTTCGACCAACGTCGGCTTCATGAAAGCGGCGCGGCGCACACGCTTCTGCGAGATGTAATAGAAAACCTCGTTGCCGAACGTCGCCGTGGTGGAGGGCGTGCCCATGGTCAGCAGAACCTGCTCGCGGCTGGAACCTTCCGGGATCAGCTGAAGCGACTGCTCGTCCATGACGTAGCCGTTGTGGAACACATCGGTGGTGCTGGTGCAGGCGGAAAGCAGGGTGGACGCGACGACGATTGCGATGGCGGTCTTGCCCAGAATTTTGCCGTGACTTGCGGATTTCTGCTTGCTCAACTGCTTTTCCCCGACTGCGATCATGAATGGCACCTTCCGGCATTGCGTGGTGCACAGTGTCTGTGCACATGATTGTGTCAATCCGGGGACGGAAAATCCCGATCACCCCCCAAATTCAACGCTTTCACGGCCTTTGGAAACTCTTCCGGTCTCTTAGACTGTTTCAGCCGAAAGACGAACGTGACCGCGACAGCATTGCAATTCGTGGATGCTTCGGTAAACCAGCTTTGGCGATCATGCAACAAGTGCGATAGGCGGGTGAGCGAATTCACCAGCCCCGTTCGGAAAAAAACGATGATATTCGGGCTGTTCAGACAGAAAAACAACAACCGCGCCATAGTAGACCGGCAATATGCGATCCTGACGGCTGCGGCCCGCACGCCCGCTTTTTATCTTGATCTCGGCGTTCCGGACACGGTGATGGGCCGCTTCGAGATGCTGTCGATCATCATGATTCTCTATTTCCGCCGCACCAAATCCTCCGGTGTGAGCGGGCAGGAAATCGCCCAGGAGATCGTCGACGCCTTTTTTCAGGATATCGACCATTCCATCCGTGAGCTCGGCATTGGCGACCAGGGCGTGCCGAAGCGCATGAAGAAATTTGCCGGCATGTTCTACGGGAGGCTCGAATCCTATGCGGCGGCGCTGGATGCATCCGACCCCGTTGCCCTTGCCGCAGCGCTCCGGCGCAATATATACCCCCAGACAGATGAGAAGGCACCGGAACTGGACGGGCTTGCGGGCTGGATGATGGAGGCGTCTTCCAACCTTTCCGCAGGCTCCGAAGAAACGATAGCAACCGGAAGCCTGAAGCTGCCTTTGCCTGGACTATGAGGTTTACGATGAACGCGCGACACGCCGCAAATGACGATCTGCCTTTTTCCTACCCCGTAAAGGTAGGCCATATTTCCGCCAATCCGGTGAGGATTGGTCTTGAAGCCAATGCCGAGGAACTGAAGGCACTGGCGAAATTCTGGGATGTGGTTTCCGTCGAATATCTGAAGGCGGAACTGCAGGTTACCCGCTGGAAGAGGGATGGCGTGAAGATCAAGGGCGAGGTGCATGCGGCCGTGACCCAGTCCTGCGTCGTGACGCTGGAGCCGGTTTCCAGCAAGATCGACGAGAGCGTCGAGCATATTTTCGTGCCGGAAGGATCGAAGCTGGCGCGGATGGTCACCAATGAGGAAGGGGAGATCGTACTCGACCCCAATGGCCCTGACATTCCCGATCAGTTCACCGGCGACAGCATTGATGTTGGCGCGACGGTTGCGGAATTCGCGGCCCTTGCGATCGATCCCTATCCGCGCAAATCGGATATCGAATTTACCGATACGACCGAAAATGAGCCTGAAGAAGAAAAGCGTCCGTCGCCTTTCGCCGTGTTGAAAGACTGGAAAAAAGACTGAATGCGCCGCCGGGCTGAAATAATTTTATTGTAACACAGGCCGGAACAGGTATTTTCGCGCAAAATCCGCTTGAGTGGCGGCAAAAAGGATAAGGGACGAGTGATCAGAATAGCGATTGACGTCATGGGTGGCGATTTCGGCCCTGATGTTGCCATACCCGGTGCCGCCAAGGCGCTTGAACGGCACAACGATGTGACTTTTCTGCTCTACGGGCAGAAAAGCAAGTGCGACCCCATTCTGGCACAATATCCCGCACTTCGGGAAAAATCGGTCTTTCACGATTGTGAAATTTCGGTCGCCATGGACGAAAAGCCAAGTCAGGCGCTTCGTCGTGGCCGCTATGTCTCCAGCATGTGGCGCGCCATCGAGGCCGTGAAGCTCGGTGAAGCGGACGTCGTCGTATCCGCCGGCAATACCGGCGCGCTGATGGCCATGGCCAAATTCTGTTTGCGTACCATGGCGCGGGTGGAACGCCCGGCCATCGCCGGCATATGGCCGACGCTGAAAGGCGAAAGCATCGTACTCGATGTTGGCGCCACCATTGGCGCCGATTCCCAGCAATTGCTCGATTTTGCCCTGATGGGCGGCGCCATGGCGCGTGCGCTTTTCGATATCGACCGTCCGACCGTCGGTTTGCTGAATGTCGGTGTCGAGGAGGTGAAGGGTCAGGAAGAGGTCCGTGAAGCCGGACGGCTGATCCGCGAGGCCGATCTAGGCACCATCGATTACCGCGGTTTCGTCGAGGGTGACGACATTGGCAAGGGCACGGTGGATGTGGTGGTGACCGAAGGTTTCACCGGCAACATTGCGCTCAAAGCCGCCGAAGGCACGGCGCGCCAGATCACCACGCTTCTGCGTGAGGCGATCTCCCGCAGCTTCTTTGCCAAGATCGGTTATATTCTCGCGAAAAGCGCTTTCGATGTGCTGCGAGAAAAAATGGACCCGCGCAAGGTCAATGGCGGCGTGTTTCTCGGCCTGAACGGCATTGTCATCAAAAGCCATGGCGGCACGGACGCCATCGGTTTTGCCTCCGCGGTCGATGTCGGCTACGACATGGTCCATAACGGTCTTACGGCAAAAATTGAAAACGATCTGAAGATTTACCACGCAAGACGGCTTCCGCCCCCGGCGCCCGAAGCTCTCGTGGCTGACGAGGAATAAGGGAATGATCCGCTCTATCGTACGTGGTTTCGGGGCAGCGCTTCCGAAGCGTGTCATGACCAATAGTGAAATCGAAGGGGTCGTAGAGACTTCCGATGAATGGATCGTGCAGCGCACGGGCATTCGTCAGCGCTACATAGCGGGAGAAGGCGAGACCACCGCTTCGCTCGGCGAGGCTGCGGCGCGTGCGGCGCTCGACAATGCCGGCCTGACGCCCGATGACATCGACCTCATCATTCTGGCAACCTCGACACCGGACAATACATTTCCGGCAACGGCGGTAAACATCCAGAACCGTCTCGGCATGACCCACGGTTTCGCCTTCGACATGCAGGCCGTCTGCTCCGGCTTCGTCTATGCCGTGGCCACCGCCGATCTTTACATTCGCGGCGGCATGGCCAAGCGCGTGCTGGTGATCGGCGCCGAAACATTCTCGCGCATTCTCGACTGGAAGGACCGCACCACCTGCGTTCTGTTCGGTGATGGTGCAGGCGCACTCGTAATTGAGGCAGGGGAAGGCGAGGGTACTTCCAGCGATCGTGGCATCCTCACCTCGCAGCTGCGCTCCGACGGTTCGCACAAGGACAAGCTTTACGTCGATGGTGGACCTTCCACGACCGGCACGGTCGGCCATCTGCGTATGGAAGGCCGGGAAGTGTTCAAGCACGCTGTCGGCATGATCACCGACGTCATTGAACAGGCTTTCGAGGCGACAGGCACGACGGCTGATGATCTCGACTGGCTCGTTCCGCATCAGGCCAACAAGCGCATCATCGACGGATCGGCAAAAAAGCTCAATATCGATCCGGAAAAAGTCGTCATCACCGTCGATAAACACGGCAATACGTCGGCCGCATCCATTCCGCTGGCGCTTGCCGTTGCGGCCAGTGACGGACGCATCAAGAAAGGCGATCTGGTCATGCTGGAAGCCATGGGCGGCGGTTTCACCTGGGGCGCAGTGCTGCTGCGCTGGTAACGGCAAATTTTAGCGTTTACCGGGGCGCTGGCACAAAATCGGTTGTGATTTTTGCGCCAGTACCCCGTTCAAACGCGCTGAAGCGACCCCCGCGTGCGGCAAAACCGCGTCAGTCGCTCTAAGCCATTGCACTGATTGCCGAAAGCCTCAAATGAATCTGGAACAATCCCTTGACCGGTCGCCACAAGGGAAATAATCTCGGCGGCTCCTAGAGAAAAATTCAGACACGGTTTGTGGGGAAAAATGGCCGGGAAGACAGTGACACGCGCAGATCTTGCAGAATCTGTGTTTCGTAAAGTCGGGCTGTCCCGCACCGAATCCGCCGAACTGGTCGAAACGATCATCGACGAGATTTGTAATGCGATCACGCGCGGCGAGGTCGTCAAGCTCTCGTCCTTCGCGACATTTCAGATCAGGGAAAAGAACGAGCGTATCGGCCGCAACCCGAAAACGGGTGAGGAAGTTCCGATTTCGCCACGCCGCGTCATGACCTTCAAGGCGTCAAACGTGCTGAAACAGCGAATCCTGAAGGCGCATACAGCTCGCAAGACCAAGCAAAAGGGTCAGAAAGCCGGGGCGTAAGCCGGCTGTAACACGGGTTTTTTGCCGCATGGCAAGCCTTTATCCCCATTCTTCTTGTGAACATGCTTGAATTTCGACGTGCAAGCCGTTGAAATCTGGTCGACTCACATCATAATCAATTTTAGATAAATGGTATCTTGCCGCCACGGGCATCGGTGCGAGGATCGGGTTCGATTTTTCGCAATACATGATGCACGGTATCGGCTGGTGAAAAGCGTTCTTGTTCAGTGTCCGGCTGGGTGCATGGCGCTCAAGGTCCGGATGGGAGTGGAAGTTTGGACAAAAGCCCCGACGCGTTTCGGACGATCAGTGAAGTGGCGGATGAGCTGAACCTGCCGCAGCACGTGCTGCGTTTCTGGGAAACGCGCTTTCCGCAGATCAAGCCGATGAAACGGGGCGGGGGCCGCCGTTATTACCGCCCTGATGATATCGATCTCCTCAAGGGCATTCGTCATCTTCTTTATGACCACGGCTACACCATCAAAGGTGTGCAGAAACTTCTGAAAACCAACGGAAACCGTTTCGTGGCGGCAATCGCGTCGGGCGATCTTGCTACCATGGAAGCCATCATGGCAGCGAGCGGCGAAAAGGAAGTTGCCGAACCGCGCGTGCTGGATCCGGACGGAGACGAGGTCGTCGGCCGCCCGAAAGCCAAGCCGAGCGGCCGATTTTTCGGCTTCGGCGGCGGTAACAGCGATACCGAGATATCGGTCGGCAAATCTGGCATCGGCAAGGATGACCAAGCGCTGTTGCAGGAGGCGCTGTTCGATCTTCTCGAATGCAAGCGGCTGCTTGATCAGGTTCGCTGATCGTTTTTCCACAACTCTGTTCGAGCATTTTCAGGAAAAGCGAAGGCGCTCTGGAATGCCAACCTTTCAGAAACTCTCTTGACCGATAATGCGGCTCCGTAAAAAGGAGTCTGATCGTGAGCAATCGAAAACCGACAACGCGACGCCGTACGGCGAAGAAATCGGCCGGTGGCAGCGTTTGGCCCTGGGTGCTAATGCTGGGCGTCGTGGCCGGCGGCATTCAGGCTTACGAACATCGCGACAGTCTTATGCCGCAGCGGCATGTCGCGAAGGCAACATCCACGACGACAAATTCCCCCAAGATCGCCGTAGCCGCCAAACGCGAGACGGCCGCACCGGAGAAGGTGGCGGCCATCCGCCCCGCATCGCCGGTTTCACCGATCAATGGTCCGGTGCCGCCACGCTCGATTGCCATGCCGCCTGCGGCACAGCAGAGCCAGGTTGCCGCTATCCTGCCGGAAACACGCCCTTCGGTCGAAAAAGTCTCGCTGGGAGAAAAAAGCGGCGCCTTTGCCTTTTGTGGTCGCTCAGGTCTCACAAATTGCGTGGCCGATGGCAATACCTTCTGGATGAAGGGCGTGAAAATGCAGCTCGCCGGCATTGAGGTCCCGCAGATCGACCGGGCGCGATGCATGGAAGAGCGTCAGCGCGGTTTCATTGCCAAGGTGCGGTTGCGGGATATGTTGAATGCCGGCGCATTCGATGTGGCGTCGTCGGCAACAGCCGGCGGGCAAGCCATGGAACGCAAACGGATTTCACGTTCGGGCGTATCCTTTGCCGATCAACTCGTGCGGGAAGGCCTGGCTCATCCGGTCTCGGCAAAAAATCAGTCCTGGTGTGGCTAAGGCCCGGTTGACCGAAACGGTGCGGCCTGTGTAGATGTGGCGCTGTCGGTGCTTGGGGTCAGGGTTTCGTTCGATCCTGCGCCTGAGGAATGACAAGGCAATTTTGTAGCGCCGGGGCCTGTTGGCACGCGGCGCGACAATGCGGACGTGGCGAAATCGGTAGACGCAGCAGACTTAAAATCTGCCGACCATTGGTCTTGCGGGTTCAAGTCCCGCCGTCCGCACCATTTCCATCTCCAATTAAAAGATTTCTCTGCCGTTTTCCTGCGACATGCGGGCATTCGGGATGGATTCTGCGCCAGGATAGTCGATATCCGGGCAATCGATTGCATCATGACGGATGAGTCAGCCTAAAAAATGGGCTTGTTCACGCTCGCGGCATTTCTCCGTGAAAATCATCCAAAAGAGCCTATTGACCTTGCCACGATGGGAAGCCCTATCTTTTTTTTGTAAAGAGAAAAAGAGGTCATGCGCATGTCACAAATCCAGATACAGGCGAACCATTCGATAGCCATCGAGGGAATGACATGTGCCTCCTGCGTCGGTCGTGTCGAGAAGGCTATTGCCAAGGTGCCGGGGGTCGTCAAGGCTTCGGTCAATCTTGCGACGGAGCGCGCCGATATTGCTTTTTCAGGAGCGCCCAACGTTTCGGCCGTTGTCGATGCCGTGCGAAATGCAGGCTATAGCGTCGACGAGAAAACCATCGAACTCGATATCGAGGGCATGACTTGCGCGTCCTGCGTCGGCCGTGTCGAAAAGGCGCTGAAGGCCGTTTCCGGTGTCTCAGACGCGAGTGTCAATCTCGCAACGGAGCGGGCCACCGTCCGCGTCGCCGGCAATGCCGTCTCTGCCGCCAGGCTGGCCGAAGCAATCAGCCAAGCCGGTTACAAGGCAAACGAGATCGTCGCTGACAAGGCCAAGGGTGACGAGCCGGACCGGCGCGAAGCCGAATTGCGCGGTTTGAAAATCAGCTTGGCCACCGCTGTTGCCCTGACGCTGCCGGTCTTCATTCTGGAGATGGGCTCGCATCTGGTGCCCGCCATCCATGATTTCGTGATGGAAACCGTCGGCATGCGGGAAAGCTGGTATCTGCAATTCGCGCTGACCACGCTTGTTCTCTTCGGGCCGGGCCTGCGGTTCTTCAAAAAAGGCATCCCCGCACTTCTGCGGCTGGCGCCGGATATGAATTCGCTGGTGGTGCTGGGCACTTCCGCCGCCTGGGGGTTCTCGGTCGTCGCCACTTTCGTGCCCGAAATCCTGCCGAGAGGCACCGCCAATGTCTATTATGAGGCCGCAGCGGTGATCGTCACGCTTATCCTGCTCGGCCGTTTCCTCGAGGCGCGCGCCAAGGGCCGCACCAGCGAGGCGATAAAGCGGCTCGTCGGCCTGCAGGCCAAGTCGGCCCGTGTGATGCGCAATGGTGAAACCATCGATGTGCCGCTGCAGGATGTTGCGACCGGCGATGTCATCGTCGTCCGTCCCGGCGAGAAAGTGCCAGTCGATGGTCTGGTGCTTGATGGTTCTTCCTATGTCGACGAATCGATGATTACAGGCGAACCGGTGCCGGTGACCAAGACGGCTGGGTCCGAAGTCGTGGGCGGTACGGTCAACAGAAACGGCTCCTTCACATTCCGCGCCACGAAGGTCGGTGCCGACACGCTGATCGCGCAGATCATCCGCATGGTCGAGGAAGCGCAGGCCGACAAACTGCCGATACAGGCGCTGGTGGACAAGGTGACCAACTGGTTCGTGCCTGCAGTCATGCTCGCTGCACTCGCCACCTTCATCGTCTGGTTCATTCTCGGGCCGGACCCGGCCTTGACCTTTGCGCTGGTTAACGCCGTCGCTGTCCTCATCATCGCTTGCCCCTGCGCCATGGGTCTTGCCACCCCGACCTCGATCATGGTCGGTACCGGACGCGCCGCCGAAATGGGTGTGCTATTCCGGCGCGGCGATGCTCTCCAGACTTTGCGTGATGCCGATGTCATCGCCGTCGACAAGACCGGCACGCTGACGCTCGGCAAGCCGACACTGGTGCATTTCACCACGACCGAAGGCTTCGGTCAGGATGAGGTGTTGCGCCTTGTCGCCTCGCTTGAAAGCCGTTCCGAACATCCCATAGCCGAAGCGATCGTCGAGGCGGCAAAACATGGTGGCCTGACGCTTGCCGACGCGGCCGGCTTTGAGGCGACCCCCGGTTTCGGCGTTGCGGCAACGGTTGACGGCCGCAAGGTCGAGGCGGGCGCCGACCGCTTCATGGTGAAGCTCGGTTACGACATTGTGAAGTTCGCCGACGATGCCGACCGGCTGGGCAGGGAAGGGCAGTCGCCGCTTTATGCCGCTGTCGATGGCCGGCTGGCCGCCATCATCGCTGTTGCCGATCCGATCAAGCCGACGACCCCGGAGGCGATAGCAGCGCTGCATGCGCTTGGTCTCAAGGTCACGATGATAACAGGCGATAACCGCCGCACGGCCGAAGCCATTGCCCGCCGTCTTGGTATCGACGAAGTGGTGGCGGAAGTACTGCCTGACGGCAAGGTCGAGGCCGTTAAAAGACTTGCGGCCGATGGCCGGCGGGTGGCCTTCGTCGGTGATGGCATCAACGATGCGCCGGCCCTTGCGGCGGCCGATGTCGGTCTCGCAATCGGCACGGGTACGGATGTCGCGATAGAAAGCGCCGATGTGGTTTTGATGTCTGGCGATTTGCGCGGCGTCGCGAATGCCATTGCGTTGTCCAAGGCGACGATCCGCAACATCCGCCAGAACCTGTTCTGGGCCTTTGCCTATAATGCCGCACTCGTTCCCGTGGCGGCCGGAATATTGTATCCTGCCAACGGTGTTTTGCTGTCGCCTGTTCTTGCTGCCGGAGCCATGGCGCTTTCCAGCGTGTTTGTCTTGACCAACGCGCTGCGTCTCAAAAGCTTCCGCCCGCCGCTGCTTGACAGATCGTCCGGCATGCAACTCGCAGCGGCAGAATAGGGGGCGGATGTGATGACGCCTGGAAACACAGTCTATTTGCCACGTATCGGACGCAGCATTGTGGCAGCGCAGGGCGAGACCGTCCTTCAGGCCGCCCTTGCCGCCAGAATTTCCTATCCGCACGGCTGTCGCATGGGCCGGTGCGGGGCGTGCAAATCGCACCTCGTCTCAGGCGAGATCGACCTTCTCAAGCATACGCCCTTTTCGTTGACAGAAGAGGAAAAGGCGGAAGGACTGACACTCGCGTGCCGCGCCGTGCCGTTGAGCGACGTGACGATCGGCTGGCTCGACGGTGAGGATGAGTTTGCCGATATTCCGGCCGGCCGCTTTGATGGCGTCATCGCGGAAGCGGTGGATGCGACGCATGATATCAAGCTCATCCGCATCAGGCTCGACGATCGCGAACTGTTTACCTTCAAGGCCGGCCAATATGTGCGCCTGCTTTATCCGGACTGTTCGCCGCGTGACTATTCCATTGCCAGCCGCATCGATGAGGACCTGATCGAATTCCATATCCGGCATGTCCCCGGCGGCGTCACGAGTGGCCATATTTTCGCGAACGCCAAGGCGGGTGACCCTGTCGTGCTGGTCGGTCCCTTCGGGGCTTCGTATTTGCGGGAAAAGCATTGCGGACCGATCCTCGGCATTGCCGGCGGTTCGGGGCTGGCGCCGGTGAAGGCGGTGGTAGAGGCAGCGCTTGCCACTGATCGCACCACGGGCCGGGAACGCCCGATCCATGTCTATTTCGGCGCCCGCGCCGAGCGTGACCTCTATATGGTCGACCGTTTCGAAGAACTTGCCGTAAGCCACGGCAATCTGAGCTTCGTTCCGGTTCTCTCGAATGAAGACCATGCGCAGATACGGCGCGGTTATGTCGGTTCCGCCGTGGCAGACGACTTCGACGATCTCGATGGCTGGAAAGCCTATCTGGCCGGACCGCCGGCGATGATCGAGGCAACGGTGCCGCAGCTCCTGGCAAGGGGCATCCGCACCGCCGACATTCATGCAGACGTGTTTTTCACCCCGGAAAGATAGGAGCAGGATCGATGAACATTGGTACAGCCGCCACCGCATCCGGTGTTTCCGCAAAGATGATCCGCCACTACGAGACGATCGGGCTGATCAAATCCGCAAACCGCACGGAATCCGGTTATCGGGTCTACACGACCAACGATCTGGAGACGCTGCGTTTCATCCGCCGCGGCCGCGACCTCGGTTTCTCGATCGAAAAGATCAGGCAGCTCATGACCCTGTGGCGCGATCCCGGCGGTGCATCCTGCGACGTCAAGCGCATCGTCATGGAACATGTCGTAGATCTCGAGGCCAAGATGCATGCTCTTCGGGAGATGGCCGACACGCTGCGAAATATCGCGACCTATTGCCCTGACAATGGTGAGCCGGATTGCCCGATCATTCAGGATCTTGCCCAATCTGAAGACCCCGATTTTACGCCGGTGGCGATCCTGCCCAAGCGTTCCGGCATGCTGAAGGGCACGTCCGGTGTGGTGACGGATTTGCCGCGCCTCATGAAATAAACCGCATTTCCCCGGCGGGGACCGATCATCAATTGCAGTGCAATGGCCATTTTCGGCGAAGGAGAACAGGCAATGTGGATACAGATAATACAACGCTTCCTTATTCTGTGCCTTATGCTGATGATCGTCTCCGTCATCGCGTTTCTTTTGCCCTACATGGCCGGTGGCGATCCTGCCCGCACCATTCTGTTTTCGCGCATGCGCGATACGGCGCTCGATCCGCATGCAGTCGAGGCCCTTCGGTTAAGCCTCGGGCTCGACCGGCCGCTTTACGTCCAATATTTCGCATGGCTGTCGGGCGCGCTGCGCGGTGATCTGGGCTTTTCCTTCACCAGCAGCCAGCCGGTGGCGGGTGAGCTTTTGCGCTCTCTCGGCGTGTCCGTGACATTAGCACTGACGGCGCTGGCGATTGCGGTCGCCGTCGCCCTGCCGCTCGGCACGTTGGCGGCGATGCGTCCGGGTGGCCGGCTGGACAATTTCGCAACGCTGATGATCCAGACCTTCGTTGCCACGCCGGAATACTGGTTTGCGCCGATGTCGGCGCTCGTCTTTGCGCTTTATCTCGGCTGGTTGCCGTCCGCGGGCTGGGATAGCTGGCGCTCGCTGGTGCTTCCCGCTTTGACATTGACGCTGCGCCCACTGGCCTATTTCACGCAGGTGACGCGCGCCGCCATGGCTGAGGTTCTGCGCGCGCCTTACATCACGGCGGCCCGCAGCCGCGGTCTCGGCATGCATGGCACGGTCATGCGCCATGGCATTCGCAACGGTTCGCTTCCGATCGTCACCTTCTTTGCCCTGTGGCTTGCGGGCCTGCTTGGCGGATCGGTGGTCGTGGAGGTGATATTCGCCATCCCCGGAATGGGCCGGCTTCTTTACGACGCCGTGGTCAATCGGGACATCCCAATGCTGCAGGGCGGTTTCATCTGCATCGTCGCCCTTTCCATCCTGATCAATACCCTGGCCGATGGCCTCTATGTCCTGATCAATCCAGCAATGCGAGGTCAACATGACCATTAGTCACTTCCCGAGCGCGCCGGTAGCCGCCATGCCAATGACCTTGCCCAAGCGCCCGTCGACACTTTTCCGGTTCACGGATTTCATCCGCCGGCGGCACTGGACGTTCTACGCGGGTTCGGCGATTTTTCTCGTCATCATCGTGCTGCTCGTCATCGCGCCGTGGATTTCGCCCTATAATCCCGCGCAGCAAAGCCTTCGCCTGCGGTTGAATGCGCCAAGCGCCGCCTACTGGCTGGGCACTGACCATCTCGGGCGTGATGTCTTGAGCCGGTTGCTTATCGGTGGACGCTTCACGGTCACGATTGCCGCCATCACCGTCATTCTGTCGGTCGCCATCGGAACATTCATCGGCATCATCAGCGGTCGCAGCCGCGGCGTTGTCGATGAAGTCCTGATGCGGGTGGTGGATCTGCTCATCGCCATCCCTGACGTGGTGATCGCCATTTTCCTCGTCGCCATCTTCGGCCCGGGATATGGAACATTGATCGCGTCGCTGACGATCGTCGGTTGGACACCTTTTGCGCGACTGGCACGCGGGCTGACGCTTTCGATCAATTCCCGAGAATATATGCGCGCCGCCGAGGTGCTTGGATGCACACGCCGCTTCATTATTTTCCGGCATGTCATTCCCAACACGATCTGGCCCATCGCAGCAGTTGCCTTCCTGCGCTTCGGCCACAAGCTGATCACGGTGGGCGGACTGTCGTTTCTCGGCCTCGGCGTGCAGCCGCCTGCCGCAGACTGGGCGCTGATGTTGGCCGATGCGCAGGCCTATGCGGAACGTATGCCCATTCTCGTGATCGCACCAGGTCTGGCGATTTTCCTGTCGGCGTTGAGCGTGACATGGATCGGCCACGGCCTGAACATGGATACCAGGAAACCGAACGGCCATTGACGCCTGCGGTTAGAGCAATGACCGGCGCCCGCGCCGATCAAACATACACAGGGCACGATAGCCCCAAGGAGAGTATTATCGTCTGAAGCCGCTTGAAAATACGCCCATGCCTCCGATGCAATAATAATAAGGGGAACTCTTATGAATATCGAAGGACACACGCATGCCAATACGGCCATCGCCCCGGAACGGACACCGCTTCTGGAAATCGAGGATCTGCACGTTTCGGTGCCGTCTGCAAATGGCCGCAAGTTTGTTATTTCCGGTCTGACGCTCTCCGTCGATGCCGGAGAGGTCGTTGCACTGGTCGGCGAATCCGGATCCGGCAAGAGCATGACGGCTCTGTCGCTGATGCGGCTGTTGCCGCACGGCGCGGAAATCAACTCCGGCCGCATTTCCTTTGCCGGGCGCGACATTCTCGCTCTCTCGCCCTCCGAGCTTGATGCGTTGCGCGGCGCCGATATCGGAATGCTTTTCCAGCAACCGCAGGCAATGCTCGATCCGACCAGCCGGGTCAGGACGCAGGTCGCCGAGCCACTGTGGGTCCACCGCAAGATGAGCCGGCATGCGGCACTGGGCCGGGTTGTCGGCATGCTCTCGGATGTTGGAATTCCCGATCCGTCGGCGCGGGCGCAATGCTTCGCACATGAACTCTCCGGCGGCATGGCGCAGCGCGTCATGATTGCTGCGGCACTCTCCGGCAATCCGCAACTGCTGATCGCCGATGAACCGACGACGGCACTCGATGTCACCGTCCAGGCACAAATATTGCGCCTGCTCGACGATGAGCGTCGGAAGCGGCGGCTTGCCACGCTGCTCATCACCCATGACCTCTCGGTCGTTGCCGCTTTCGCGGACCAGATTGCGGTGATGTATGCTGGTCGCATTGTCGAGGAAGGGCCGACGCAGGCAATCCTCAAGGCGCCGCAACATCCCTATACCAAGGCGCTCATCAGCTGCTCGCTTCTGACGACCGACAGCGAGGGGCAGCTGCTGACGATCCCCGGCTCCAGCTCGCAGGCCCATGACATGTCCTGCGGTTGCCGTTTCCATCCCCGCTGCGCGCTTGCACAATCGGCCGGCATGGGCGGCCGTTGCATGGCAACGGAGCCGGATTTGAATGCCTTGCCGGAAGGTCGCAAGGCGCGGTGCTGGGCGGTCGACGACGACCATGCCGGCAGCCATGCCAGTCACACAGTCTGCTGAAGGAGGGTTGCGATGCTATCGACAGTGAAAACACCGAACCAGCCTCAGGCGGCTGGCAAGATCAAGCCCTATGTGGTCGCAAACAACCTGTGCAAATATTATCCGATATCGGGTTTCGGCAATCGCGTGGTCAAATCCGTGGACGATGTTTCCCTCACGATCGGCGAGGGTGAGGTTCTTGGTCTCGTTGGCGAATCCGGCTGCGGCAAAAGCACTGTCGCCGGGCTGATAACGCGGTTGACCAACGCGACGAAAGGCGAGGTCAGCATCGGAGACCACGATATTCTGCACATGCAGGGCGAGACGCTGCGGCGCATGCGCCGTGTCGTGCAACTGGTGTTCCAGGATCCCTATTCCGCGCTCGACCCGCGCATGCGCATAGGGCAAAGCATGGAAGCGCCGCTTGCCCAGCACGGCATCGGCACGCGCGAAGAACGCATCGCGCGCGTGTTCAAGATGCTGGAGGAGGTCGGCCTCGATGCCTCCTATTATGACCGTTATCCGAGCCAGTGTTCCGGCGGGCAGTTGCAACGCGTGGTCATAGGCCGCGCGCTTCTTCTCAATCCAAGCTTCCTTGTGTGCGACGAACCGACATCGGCGCTCGATGCCTCGATGCGTACGCAGATCCTGAACCTGCTGATGGACATGAAGCGTCGTCATGGTTTGACGGTGCTGATGATTTCCCATGACCTGCGCGTGGTGCGTTATCTCTGCGACCGTATCGCGGTGATGTATCTGGGGCGGATCGTTGAAATCGCCGACCGGGATGAGCTTTTCCGGGCGCCTAAGCATCCCTATACGAAGGCTCTTATTGCCTCGTCGATGCTTGATGAAACCGGATTATATGCGCCGGAAATGCTTCTGGATGGTGATCTGCCAAGCCCGCTCAATCCTCCAAGTGGCTGCAAGTTTCACACCCGCTGCAAATATGCGACGCAGATTTGCAGCGAACAGGAACCGGTTCTGGAAGACGTTGCCGGGGAGCATTTCGCTCGTTGCCATCACTGGCGCGAATGGGGCTGAGGAGCAGCGCAGTTACAGTCTTCTGGTTCTGTAAAAACAGATGAATTGTGCGTTTGTGAATTAATATCGGAATTAAATTCCGAGTATAAAAACATAAAATGAATGATATTCAAGCGGATGTTCGTGGAGCATCCGAAGGATATTCTTATGTCTTTCGAGATCTATTTTTATGAAGATATTAAATCTCGTGAGAAGACTGACTTTTGAGCGTTGTCATCAAAAATAAAAAGGGGAATATTCAATGATAAAGCACGTACTTTTGGCGACAAGCGCCATTGTGGTTTCGTTTTCAGTTCAAACGGCCAAGGCCGATACGATTACCTATGACGACAATTTCGGTGTCAAGACCGGTTGGCAAATGGCGTCGGACGACGCCTATCTCGGCTCACGCGCGGGTTGTTTCGAAAGCTTCGTGCGGGTCGGCTACGACATGAAACTGGAGCCCAGTCTTGCCGAAAGCTGGAAGCAGACGGACCCTAAGGTCTGGGAATTCAAGCTGCGCAAGGGTGTGAAGTTCCAGAATGGCGAGCCGCTCAATGCCGCAACCGCAGTCAATGCGCTGACCAATCTTCTGAAGGCGCCGGTTCCAGCCCGCGCCTTCTCGCCGAAGTTGATTGCTTCTGTCGAAGCGAGCGGCGACGACAGCGTGAAGATAACCACCATCGAACCATCGGTGATGCTACCGGCGCAAATGGCGAGCCCTGCCACGTCAATCCTTGCCCCCGCCGCTTATAAGGACGGGAAAGTCGATCCGGTCGGGACCTGCACCGGATCTTTCAAGATCACGGAGGTCGACCCCAGCCAGTATATGCTTCTTTCCGCCAACCACGATTATTGGGGCGGTATGCCGAAGCTTTCCGGAGGCCGCGTCAACTTCGTTCCCGATGCCGACACCCGCGCCACCCAGGTCCGAACCGGCGAAGCGCAGATTTCGCGCCTCGTGCCACCATGGACGGTCAAGACCATCGAATCCACCGACGGCGTCAAGGTCGCGCCAATTCCTTCGCCGCGCATTACGGAACTTCTGCTGAACAACGCTAAGGCGCCTTTCAATAATGTGAAAGTGCGTCAGGCGATCCAGGCGGCCATCGACACCACCGGTATCGCCGACAGCATTTATGAAGGCGCGGTAAAGGGTGCTACCCTGCCTTTCGCGGCGGGAGAGCCATGGGCCGCGAAGGAAGTCGAGCCCGCCTATAATGTCGAGAAAGCCAAGGCTCTGCTGAAAGAGGCAGGCGTAGCGCCAGGCAGTCTGAAGATCGCGCTCCTCGCCTATACGGCAAAAACGGAACTGAAGGATGTCGCGGCCATTATCCAGGCCCAGTTGCAGGAAATCGGCATCAAGGTTGATGTTCGCGTCGCCGATTACAGTGCAATCGAGCCAGATCTGCTGTCCGGTAATTTCGACATGGCGCTCCTGTCCCGCGGTTATGCCACCGATGTTGCCGAACCGGCCGGCTTCCTCAATGCCGACTATACCTGCGGCGGCAGCTACAATATCTCGCATTATTGCAACGAAGACACCGACAAGCTGATCAAATCGGCCTATGCGACGGCCGAACCTGCCAAGCGGTATGCAATTTACGGCGAGGCGGCAAAGAAGCTGTATGAGGAGGCCGTCACCGTCTTCCTGATCCATGAGACCGTATTCGACGCCTATTCGGAGAAGCTTGCAAATTACAAGCCCCACCCCATCAACTACTTCGTCATGACCAAGGATCTGGCAACGAAGTAAGGCGTGCGACATTGCCGATGAAGCCCAGCCCGGCTCGCAAGAGCCGGGTTTTTCGTGTGCACAGAGACGATTGATGCCGGCGTTTGACGAATACGGGTTTGAAATCCGGAAAACCTCCGCTGTTATCCCTGGGAAGGGAGAGGGCATATGCAGCCTGGGGGAGGTAAGAAGGGGTGGACGTTGGTATCGTCCAGCGGCTGTCACGCAAGCTCGGCGTGAAGCGGGGGCAGGCAGGTCGATCCGGCGGCAGGGATGAAGGCCGCCGCCGGCATCTCGTCAAATCAGGCGCGCGCTTCCGGCGTATAGCCTGCAGCGGTGATGATTTCAGCAATACGTGCCGCGTCGGAGACGCCGCCAACCACAACCGTGCGGCTTGCCGGATCAGCATGAACGGCGGCACCGGGGACGGTCTTTTCGATTGCGCCCTTGATCACACCGGCGCAGTGACCGCAGGTCATGTCTTCAACGTGGAAAGAAAGGTCGGCATCAACAGGTGCGGCAGCGGTTTCGGGGTGATGCTGGTGGGCGGTGCACATAGGCGGTTCTCCTTGGGTTGGAACTTGTAACAGCAGGAGCCTGGACTATTCCAACGTGGGAAGGTCAAGCGCTTTATTAAGGCAGCCAAAATAAGCGCACCGGCATTTTAGTTGCGCCAGAAAATCGGCATCAGCAGCACGAGAACGGTGAGGATTTCCAGACGTCCAAGCAGCATCAGGACAGACAGGAGATAGAGCGCCGGATCACTGATCGTGGAGAAATTGCCGACAGGCCCGATGATCGGGCCGATGCCGGGCCCGACATTGGCAAGTGCGGTCGCAACGCCCGAGGTCGCAGTCAGGAAATCGTAACCCATCAGGCTCATGGCGAGACTGCCGGCAATCCAGAGCGCGATGAAACAGCTGACGAAAAGGAAGATCGTCCGAATCGTGTCGGGATCGACCACCTGCTGGCCGTAACGGACCGAATAAACCGCGTTCGGATAGATCAGCTTTTTGAGGCCCGCCCGAACGACATTGAACATGATCAGAAAACGATAGGCCTTGATACCACCCGCCGTCGAGCCGGAGCAGCCGCCCATGAAGGTTGCGAAAAAGGCCACGACGACAACGAACGGACCCCACAGGGTGTAGTCGTCGCTCGCAAAGCCACCGGTCGAGAGGATTGATGTCATGTTGAAGAAGGAATGGCTGAGCGCAGTATCCAGCGGCACGCCGTTTCTAAAGTGGTGATAAACGCCGACAGCGATGGAAATCGCGCAGAGATAGCCAAGGAAGACGGCTATCTGCGGGTCGCGCAGCGTCTCCAGCCTGCGGCGCACCGCAAGCAGGATCATCACCGAGAAGGGCAGGCTGCCGAAGATCAGGAAGATGGTGGCAATCCAAAGCAGCGCCGTGTTGTTGAAATAGGCAAACGAGGCGTCGTGGGTGGAAAAACCGCCGGTCGCAACCGTCGACATGGCATGGTTGAGGGCATCGAAATGCGACATGCCGGCAAAATCGAAAGCCACCGTGCAGGCGATGGTCATGATGATGTAGATCGCCACGAAAGCGCGGGTGAAGCTTGCCAGCCGCGCGAAGGGCCGGTCATTGCCGGTGTCGGATGATTCCATGCGGAAGAAGGTCATGCCGCCGACGCGCAAGAGCGGCAGGATGAAGAGGCCAAGCGCGACAATACCGATGCCGCCGAGCCAACAGAGCAACGACCGCCACAGAAGAATGCCCTGCGGCGCATTATCGAGGCCGGATATGGCGGTCGATCCCGTCGTCGTGATGGCCGATACCGATTCGAAAAGGGCCTGACCGGGCGTCAGGTCAAGCTCGGACAGATAGAGCGGAACCGCTCCGACAATGGAAAAGACAAGCCAGAGCACGTTGACGAGCAGGAAGCCGAAACGTTTGTTGAAGGACGCGATCGGTGCGCGCGTGGCCAGCGCACAGGCAAGTGCAAAGCCGCCGCACATGAAGCCTGAAAGCGCAAACACCGTCCAGTCGTCATTGCCATAATAAAGGTCCGTTAGCGCGGGCAGGAACATGGCCGTCGCGAGATAGAGCCCGAAGATGGACGCCACATATATGACCGAGCGCAGAAGATTGCTGTTCAAGAAATGAAACCCAGGGTTCGTGGCAGCGTGAAATGAGTCTTTGTCTCTGACGCCTTCCTATGGCATAGCGGGTGCCATTATGAATTTCAATGGATTGACAATCGTGGACAAGCAGCTTGTGGAGGCAGCGCGGCGGGAAGTGCGGGAGATATTCCCGGAAACGCCGTTGCAGTTGAATGAACATCTCAGCCGTCGGTATGGCGCGTCGATTTGGCTGAAGCGTGAGGATCTGTCTCCGGTTCGTTCGTACAAGATTAGAGGCGCATTCAACTTTCTCCGCAAGGCTGTCGCGAAGGCTGGCAAGGACAAGGTTTTCGTCTGTGCTTCGGCCGGTAACCATGCGCAGGGCTTTGCTTTCGCCTGCCGCCATTTCGGCGTTCACGGTGTTGTTTTCATGCCGGTGACCACGCCGCAGCAGAAGATCGACAAGACCCGTATCTTCGGTGGTGAATTCATCAGCATCCGTCTGGTGGGCGATATTTTCGACCAATGTTACGCCGCCGCGCGCAAATACGTCGAAGACAATGACGCCTACATGGTGCCGCCCTTCGACCATCAGGATATCATCGAAGGCCAGGCGACGGTTGCTGCCGAAATCATGGACCAGCTTCCCGAAGGCACCAAACCGGATATGGTTGTCATGCCGGTTGGCGGCGGCGGGCTTTCGGCAGGCCTTACCGGCTTTCTGGCGGGCACCGTTGAAAAGGGCAACTTCGTGTTCTGCGAGCCGGAAGGCGCGCCGAGCCTGAAAAGGAGCCTCGAGCGCGGCGAAGCGGTAACGCTCTCCAAGGTCGACAATTTCGTCGACGGCGCCGCCGTTGCCCGCATCGGCGATCTCAACTTCCAGGCGCTAAAGGATTTTCCGGCCGAGCAGGTTTTGCTCATCCCCGAAAACGCCATCTGCGTGACCATCATCGAGATGCTGAACCTCGAAGGCGTGGTGCTGGAGCCAGCGGGTGCGCTGTCCATTGCCGCGCTGGAGAAGCTCGGCCGCGAGAAACTGGAAGGCAAGACGGTTATCGTCGTCGTCTCCGGCGGCAATTTCGATTTCGAGCGCCTGCCTGACGTCAAGGAACGCGCCATGCGTTACACCGGCGTGAAGAAATACTTCATTCTGCGCCTGCCGCAACGCCCCGGCGCGCTGCGCGATTTCCTCAATCTGCTTGGCCCGGACGACGATATCGCCCGTTTCGAGTATCTGAAGAAATCGGCCCGCAATTTCGGTTCGATCCTGATCGGCATCGAAACCAACGCGCAGGAAAACTTTGCAGGGCTTCTGGAGCGTTTCGAGGCTGCGGGCCTCGGCTATGAGGATATTACCGAAAACGAGATCCTGTCGAACCTGATCATCTGATCGGGATAAGAGCGACGGGGAAGGGCGGAGCATATCCGCCCTTCGAAATGCGAGACAGATTAAGGGAGTGAAAGCCATGGCATCGTTTTTTTCCAAAATCCTTTCGGCCTTCGGCTCCGGCCAGTCCGCGGATGCGCCGCAGAAGGCAGCGCAGTCGGAACCGCATGTGCATGGAGACTATCTGATCTATGCGACGCCGCTGAAGGAAGGCGGCCAGTTCCGTTTGGCGGGCCGCATCGAGAAAAAGGACGGCGAGGAAACGCTCGTGCATGAATTCGTGCGCGCCGATGTCTTCACCAGCATGGACGATGCGGTTGAGTTCACCATCCGCAAGGCAAAGCTGATCATCGACCAGAACGGTGCATCGCTTTTCCCAGGAAAATGATGGCGGTTTCTTCTGCTGGACATTAAGATTCCGTTGGTTGCTTCAGCCTATCGTCTTCAGAGGGCATGAAGTCGCGCCGATGAACCGGCGCGATGTGGATCGATAGGGCGTATGCCGATGCAATGGGCAAATCTGGCCCTCTTTGTGGCGGAAGCCATCGTCTATTTTTCGGTAATGACGGCATTCCTTCATTACCGGCATATTCTCGGCATAGGTGTTTTTCTCACCGCGCTGGGCGTCATGCATTTCCTGGAAACCTACCTGGCGGCGGTCTTTTACGTCGAGCTGCCATTTGGCGTAGTATCACCCGGCTCCTCGATCCTTTTTGCCGGCAAACTGATGATGATCCTCATGCTCTATATGCGCGAGGATGCGGCAGTCGTCCGCCAGCCGATCTACGGCCTGTTTCTCGGCAATATACTCACCATCATCATGGTGCAGATCATCCGCTTCCATCCGACGGTGGCAATTGTCCCCGGACAGTCGGTAGATACCGGATTTCTGGATGAGATGGGCGTGCTGATGGTCTGGGGAACCAGCCTGCTTTATATCGACGCCATCGCCATCATTCTGTTTTACGAAAAGCTGGGACGCTATTTGCAGCGCCATATTGTCCTGCGCTTTGCAATCTGTGGCGTGGTGATTTTGAGCCTGGATCAGGCAGGCTTTTACGCGGC
This sequence comes from Rhizobium sp. SJZ105, assembly GCF_007828365.1. Taxonomy (NCBI): domain Bacteria; kingdom Pseudomonadati; phylum Pseudomonadota; class Alphaproteobacteria; order Hyphomicrobiales; family Rhizobiaceae; genus Rhizobium; species Rhizobium sp. SJZ105. The sequence goes on along the minus strand of NZ_VIUP01000001.1, from coordinate 713,436 downwards.
GTTGCGATATATGCTGAACGCGCCGGTCGATGTCTTTTACGATGGCTGGAAAGCGAAGATGGTGGCCGTTGCCATCTATGCTCTGCTCTTTGCCATTTATCTGAAGCTGACGGCGGCGAAAGGCCGCTTCCTGACGCGCCGCAGCGTTGCCGATGTCTTCAACGACCTCACCTTCAGGGAACGCTACGAGGAGCTTTTGTCCCGTTCCGGCCGCGACATGCTGACCGGTGTGTCTGACCGCGCCCGCATGGAACTCGATGCGCCGTCCGTCGTCGTGGAATGTCTGGAAAAGAAACGTCCCGTCAGCGTGCTGATCGTCGATATCGATCACTTCAAGACCGTCAACGATACCTTTGGGCATTTGCAGGGCGATGAGATGTTGCGGGAATTCGCCGCCGTTCTGAAACGCATCGTGCAACCGCACGGCCATCTCTACCGGTTCGGCGGCGAGGAGTTCGTGGCCCTGTTGCCTACGATGACCCATGAGGGGGCACTTGCCTTTTCAGCAGGTCTGCGGACGGCGATATTGAAGGATCTGCAACGGCCAGACGGTTCGCCGCTGACTGTCAGCATCGGCGTCGCCACGGCTTTCGAGGACGGGCAGCTTTTCCGCGCGCTGCTATCGGAAGCCGATGCGCGGCTCTATGCGGCAAAAAATAACGGCCGCGATCAGGTGCACGGCCGTTACGGAATGTGGGTCGGCTGATACCGGCAATCGAGCCGGCATCACCACGTGTCAATTGGCGCCTCAGGCGGCCTGCGCCAGTTCGGCAACCTTTGCTTCGGCTGCCGCAACGGCCTTTTCAACGGCTTCCGGGCCAAATGCCAGACCTTCGACATAGATCACTTCAACATCCGTCATGCCCATGAAGCCAAGAACGGTCTTGAGGTAGGGAACGGCGTGGTTCATCGACACAGCCGGGCCTTCGGAATAAACGCCGGCGGCGGCCAGCACGATGTAGACCTTCTTGCCGGTGGCAAGACCAACCGGGCCGGTTTCGGTGTACTTGAAGGTCTGGCCAGCGCGGGCGACGTTGTCGATCCACGACTTCAGGCCGGAATAGATATTGAAGTTGATGAGGCCGGTGCCGATGACGACAGTGTCGGCGGCCAGAAGCTCTGCAACCAGCTTGTCGGAATAATCGGCTGCAACCGCTTCTTCAGCCGTGCGCTGGTCTGGAGCCTTGCGGATCGCAGCGGTCTTGACGGTGTCGAGATGCGGAATGGGGTCGGCAGCAAGATCGCGGTGGACAAGGGTATTGGAAGCCGACTTGGCCTTCAGCTTGTTTGCGAGTTCGCCGGAAAACTTGTTGGAAACCGACTCGTCGCCACGCGGGCTGGAGGTGATGAGCAGAATGTTGGACATGGTCTTTCCTTGCATAAGCGATGAATTGACGGGCGCCTTGGGAGGGCGGGAGAGCACGATGCCCTTCCTTTGCCCCCTATATGACCAATTGATGCCATCAAGAAAACTGTGATAATGTGGAAGCGACCTATCGATGAAATGGATGGAACATGGACGCGAACCCGACGCTCGACCAATTGCAGGTGTTTTTGACGGTTGCCGAAACCGGAAGTTTCTCTGCCGCGTCACGGGCGCTCAATCGCGCCCAGTCTGTTGTCAGCTACACCATCGCCAATCTCGAGGCGCAGCTTGAAGTCACCCTGTTCGAGCGCAATGGCGTACGCCAGCCTCGATTGACGGACGAGGGTCGCGCCATGCTGGAAGATGCAAGGCGCATCGTGGCCGGTCTGCAGGAAATGCGTGCGCGTGCCAAGGGTTTGAAGCAGGGGCTGGAGGCCGAGCTTTCTGTCGCCATCAGCACCATGGTACCGGCGGAAGCCGTCGTTGCGGTGCTTCGCGATTTTCGCAAGGAATTCCCCACCGTTACCCTTAGCCTCAATGTGGGTGAGTTGGGCATGGTTATGGATATGGTGCTCTCCCGCAAGGCTGGGATTGGCATCGGCGGGGCGCTGTTGCGCCAGGATGACGAACTCGTCGTCGAAAAGGTCGGCCATTCCTTCATGCTGCCGGTCGTCGCCGCCGATCATCCACTGGCACAGATCGAGAGGCCGCTGGTTCTGGGCGATGTCCGCGAGGAGGTCCAGCTCGTCGTCACCGATGCGTCGGGGCTGACCAAGGGGCGCGATTTCAACGTGCTGTCCTACAAGACATGGCGGGTCAGCGACATCGCCACGAAATACCAGCTCATCAAGGGCGGTCTCGGCTGGGGCGGTCTGCCCGCATCGATCGTGCGCAACGACCTGACCAATGGCAGCCTGAAGGCACTTGATCTCGAAGCTTATGAGCAGGGCGAATATCCGATCTTTGCGCTGCGCCGGGTGGATTCACCCGCCGGTCCCGCTGGCCAGTGGCTTGCCACGGCCTTTCAGCAGCGTCTGTCGGCATGCCCGAACCAGAAGGATTTCAACAGGATAATTGCCGGAGGCAAACAGCGGACTATTTCTGTCGCCGCCGAGTGACATGGGTTGACTGAGTGACCAATTGACGAAGGTGAATGGCCTGCCTTATACAGGAAACACGGTCAGCAGTTCACCGAGGCATCGCCGTCCCGCAAGGGAAGCTAAACCTGCATTTTGAAAGATTGACAGCACTTATCCCGTGCCTAGTCGGAAGCCGGCGATCAGCGACACCTCTTCGGAATGGCACTTGAGGGTAAGTCATGCCACGTTCGATCTTTTCCATTGATATCGCCGACCTCTCCACATTTGCCAAATCGCTACGCGAACAAATCGGCAGGATGGACCGCCAGCCAAGCCATGTGGAGATGCTCAATCTCCTGAGCCGGGCTGCCGGGTTTCGCAACTTTCAGCATCTGCGCGCCGCGCGCACGCCACCCGTAACAAGTGGCTTGCCGCCACCGCAGACACGACCGGAGACAATGCCTGCCAATGAAGGCAGGGTGCTGAAGACCGCGCGGACTTTCGATGCTGCCGGTAGATTGGTACAATGGCCGGCCCGCCGCTCCCAGCAGGAACTGTGCCTCTGGTATCTTTGGGCAAGAATCCCAGCCGGTCGCAGTTTCTCAGAGCGCGAATTCAGCAGCTTTCTCGATGGTCTGCACCTGTTTGGAGATGCCGCGATGCTGCGGCGTGACATGGCGGGTCTCCGGCTCATCCGCCGTAATCGCGATGGCAGCGACTATCAACGCATCGAGCAGAAGCCACCGCCGGAACTGCCACTGCTGTTGCGTATCGTGACTGACCGCAATTGAGTAAATGCCCTCCCGGCCGATGAAACGCCGGGAGGGCTGCAAGCTCTAGAGAACGAGGCGGAACTTTGCGAAACCTTCGGCGCCGTCGCCGGCATCCTCGATTTTTGCGCCCTTGATGTCAGCCGCGTAATTGCGACCCTTCGGACCAGTCTCGAAGATGGCGGTCGTATTGGCAACTGGTGCGAAGGACCAGTTGGCATCCGCCGACGGGTTAATGGTGCCCTGATCGATGATATAGCGCACGATCACGTCGCGGTTGGTGTCGGGCGCCACGAAAATCACCTTGTCGGCGGCGATATCGGGGAATTTTCCGCCGCCGCTTGCACGGTAATTGTTAGTCGCCACCACGAATTTCTGCTCGGGGTCGATCGGCTTGCCATCGAATTGCAGATTGACGATGCGGTTGCTGTCGGGATTGACGGCCTTGCCATCCTTGTCGAACTTTGCCGGTTTGGAAATGTCGATCTGGTAGGTGACACCGTCGATGACGTCGAAATTATAGGACGGAAAATCCGCGTTTAGGAGCGGCGCATCCTTTGCGCCGGCCTCGACCGTGTTGAACATGCCGGCGGACATTTCCAGCCAGTTCTTCACCTGCGCACCGTTGATCAGCACCGCCTGCACCGTGTTGGGGTAGAGGTAGAGATCGGCGACGTTCTTGATGGCGATGTCACCGGCAGGGACATCGGTGTAATAATCCGCACCACCGCGACCGCCAGACTTGAAGGGCGCTGCTGCCGAAAGCACGGGCAGATCCTTATATTGCCCTTCCTTCAGCATGTCCTTGATGTACCACGTCTGGGCATTGGAGACGATCTGCACGGACGGGTCGTCGGCCACCAGCGCGAAGTAGGAATAGAGTGGCGCCGACGTCTTGCCGACCGGGCGACGCACATAGGCGAGCGCCGCTTCGTGATCTGCCTTGGCGGCGGCTATGACCTCCGGTTTGTCCGTGACATCTGCAACGACCTTGCGATTGTCGTCGCGGTGGTAGATCGGCCGGGCCTCGGAGGTGAAATCGACGATCTTCCAGCTTTTGCCGTCCTTTTCGAGCAGAAGGTCAATGAGGCCCATATGCGAGCCCCAGAAACCGGCCATCACGGCCGGCTTGCCCATCAGCGTACCCTTGACCGCATCCGCACCCTCAATGCCGTCCCATGTCTTCGGACCGGGGAAGACCAGATGCTGGTGACCAGTGAAGATGGCGTCAATGCCTTCCACGCCCGCCAGATAAAGCGAGGCGTTTTCCATGCGATCGGTCTGGCCCTTGCCATCGATGCCGGAATGGGAAAGCGCGATGACGATATCGGCACCTTCTTCCTTCATGACCGGAACCCAGGCTTTAGCCGCCTCGACGATATCGCGCGTCTGGGCCTTGCCCTCCAGATTCTTGGAATCCCACATCATGATCTGCGGCGGCACGAAACCGATGATACCGACCTTGACCGGGCTGGTTACGCCTGCACCATCGCGGATCTGTTTCTCAAGGATGACGTAAGGCTTGAAGAACAGCTCATCCTGCTTGGGATCGGAAGCCAGCTGACCCTTGGTGAGGTTGGCGCAGACATAAGGGAAACCGGCGCCCGCCAGCGTATTGGACATATAGTCGAGGCCGTAATTGAATTCGTGGTTGCCAAGCGTGCCACAATCATAGCCAAGGACATTCATGGCGTTGATGACGGGATGCTTGTCGCCGGCCTTCATGCCGCGCTCATAGGCGATGTAATCGCCGAGCGGATTGCCCTGCAGGAAGTCGCCATTATCCACCAGCATCGAGTTTCCGGCCTCGGCACGGATGGCGCCGATGATCGAAGCGGTGCGCGCCAGACCCATCGTGTCGTTCGGTTTGTCGGCGTAATAATCATAGGGAAAGACGTGAACGTGGATGTCAGTCGTTTCCATGATGCGCAGATGCGCCTGGTTGGCTGCGGCGCGCGCGGCGAAGGGATGCAACAGCACCAGAGCCGAAGAGGCGGCGATGCCACCCAGAAGCGAACGGCGAGTGATGGGGTGGAGAGCGAGAAGCGACGACATGGGAACTCCTTCGTATGAAGCTTGCTCTGTCAGGAAAACGACAAGGTAGAAGCAATCCCCGAGGAGTCCATCATCAAAATGACAAGCCCGTGACGGACGGGCCAGTTTTCAACCGTTTGATAAATTTTTTGTCACAAGGTGGCCGCGCGCGCATGGCGCGCTTCGGGAATGCGCTATGTCCGGTCTGCGCATTCCCCTTATCGGAAACGTCTGCTTAGCGGGCGAGAGTCGGTTTTACTTCTTCGTGGAAGAAGCGGAAATAAGACGACAGCTGTGCCAGCGTGTTGGTGGAAAGTTTGAGTTGCAGGCCGAGCCGGTTCATGTGCTGCCATTGCACGACACCCTCGATGAAACCCAGATCTTCACTCTGCACCTTCACCCGGCTTCCCTTGGCGGCAGCGAAAGGTCCGTCCAGTTCGAGCGCCATGCCGGTGGCGGACAGGTCCACCACGCGGCCTCGGGTCGACTGGCTGAAATAGTGCACGGTCGCGTAGATCCGGGTCTTGCTACGGGTCGCAGTGCGGGTCGCCATATTGAGGTTGTTTGTCATTTCGCTACTCAAATCAATTGTTTCCGATGCTTGCATCATGACGTAGAAAGTTTGAGAGCCGTTTAGCCGTTTGCTTAAAATTGCAAGTAATCGCGCGATTATGCTGTGTCGATACGGCACTGGTAGCAATTGTTGCGGGCGGAGCGCACATGCACGTAAGCGACGTCTGCCCGCTCCAGAAGATGCGCTGCGCGTGAAAGGATTTCGTCCGTCGCCGTCACTGCTCCGGTGCCGTAGACGATGCGGTCGTCAGTGCCATAGCCGCGAACGATATAATCGGGGCTGTTAAGCATCGGGGGAAGGGCATCCGTCTGCGGATAGTGCTCACAGGCCTCAGCGTGAAGAAAGACTGGCCCCGTTTCCGCATAGGGCTGGAGCGAAGGGAAGGGCCGGTAGGCGAGGATCAGCATTCCTTCGCCTTCATTAATCTGGGAAAGGCAATGGCGGCACGGCATGCCGCCTGGAGAAACGGCCTTTTCCGGCGGGTTGCCATAGGCGTCGGCGGCTCCCGCCCGGAAAGCTTCAGCTTCCTTAGCCGGCATTGCTGTAAAGACGAGATCGGTCATGGCGAGGTCCTTCTGTTGGGATCGGCGTTGCTTCTTTGCAGCTATGATCTCGAAACAGACCTCTATCCACCCGATTCTTGACGGGTGATGCAACCAGCCCATTGCGTGACTCGTTAGCATCGGGAATCAGTGGCGCTCCTCGATCCCGGAAGGTCTGATTTTATGTTCCGTCGTTTTCTGGCCGCCGTTCCGCTGGCTTTCGTTTCTTTGACGGTTCCGATCGACACGCAGGCGCAGGTCGCCTCCGGTCTCGATGGCCTGTCCGACGATCAGCTCCAGCAGGCGGTCAATTTCGTCATCGGCAATGCGATCTTCTCGCTTTATCACGAGGGTGCACGCATGCTGATCTCGGATTTCGGCGCGCCGGAGACCGGCAGCGCGCAAGCACCTGCCGATCAGCTGGCGGGCACGCTCATCCTTCAGGCCAACGAGGAATGGCTTGATACCGCACTCGTCAACGCTACCGACAGCTGGTATCTGGCGCGCGAGACGGAGGCTTTGCCCCAGCACGAAGCACCGGTGTTTTCGGCGCTTGTTCCCGACAGGAGCCGCGATCGCAACATGGCCTGCCTGATGGTCGGCCGCGACAAAGACGGCTATGGTGATCTTGCCACCATGATGGGGCTCGCCAATGACGAATTTGCCAAATGTGGCGCCGCCTATCCGCGTATCGCATCGGCGTGGGAAGATTTTCTGACGCCCCACCGCGCGCAGACGCCATCAAGATTTACCGTGAGCTATGTGCCGCCGCGCGATCCGGAGCTGGAACCTTATGCCATCATGGTCAAGGAATCGAAGGTTCTCGATCTTATCAGCCGCAGTTTCGGCGCTTACGGCTTGAAAGGCGAGGTCAAGTTGACGGCGAAGTCCTGCGGGCGTCCCGATGTGTACTGGTCGGCCGAAAAACGTGAGATCACCTATTGCTACGAGCTGGGTAAATTCCAGGCGGAGCTGATTGCCGATCATCTCCTCAACAGCGTTACCGAAGACAAAGGTTCCGCCGGCGGGCATACACCGACGGCCGTCACTCTGGAAAGAGAAATCTGAGGCCAGTTACCGGATGCACGGCAACCTGTCCTCTTGAAACGGGAGGATATTGCCATGCCGAAGGTTGTCGTTCGAAATTTCGCCATTTCGATTGACGGATACGGTGCCGGGCCGGATCAAAGTCTTCAGAACCCGCTGGGTGTGAATGGCGAAACCCTGCATCAATGGGCGTTCAAGACCCGCACCTTTCACCGCATGTTCGGCAAGCAAGGCGGCTCGACCGGCACGGACGAGCAGTTTTCCGAGAAGAGTTTCGAAAATATCGGCGCCTGGATCTTGGGCCGCAACATGTTCGGCCCTATCCGCGGTGCCTGGCCGGATGAACACTGGAAGGGCTGGTGGGGGGAAGAGCCGCCCTATCACGTGCCGGTTTTCGTGCTGACGCACCATGCGCGCGCCTCCTTTGCGATGAAGGGCGGCACCGTGTTTCATTTCGTCAACACGGGCATCAAGGCCGCCCTCGACATGGCGTTGGAGGCGGCAAACGGCAGGGACGTCCGGATCGGCGGCGGCGTTTCGACCATTCGGCAATATATGGCCGGAAGCATGATCGACGAACTGCATCTGGCGCTGGCCCCGGTGTTTCTCGGCAAGGGCGAAAACCTCTTCGACGGGCTGGATTTGCCTGCGCTTGGTTATCGCTGCACCGCAACAGTGGCCGGCGAGGGCGCTACCCATTTGATTATCGATAAAGCCTGAGTCGCAAACTGCACAATGGTATCATACGCGGTTGCCTCCCACTCCCTCATTCCTGTGACAAGCACAGGAATGAGGGAGGAGTAGTCGGATCTGCTCTACAGTCGGGGAATAGCGCGGGCCATCCCCGACGTGACGAACTCAGTTGCGCAGCGAGATTTCCAGAAGCTCCGTATCGGACAGCGGCTCTACCCAGGCCTCATAGGTACCAACAGGCGAAAATCCCATCATCTGGTAGAGTTGCAGCGCGCGCGGATGGTCAAGCGTGTTGGTGGTCACCGTCACGCGCTTCGGATTGTCCTGCCAGGCGGCGTAGAGCGCCTGCAACAGGAACCACTTGCCGACGCCAGCACCGATTGCTTCTTCGAGAAGCCCGAAATAGGAAAGCTCGGTTACCTCGTCGCTTGCCTTGTTCAACTCGAAGAAACCGGCGGGTGCACCGTTCATATAAAGGACGGTAACGCTGTTCTTCGGGTCCTTGAGGACGGCGGACAGTTCCGCATCGCTCATGCGCATGCGTTTCTGCCAGTGCCAACGTTTTCCCACCCGCCAGTACATGTAGCGGTAGAAGTGCAGGGGAATATCGGTGACCCGCATCAGTGCCGTCTGGATGTTGACGGGGATAGCAAGGCTGACCTTCGGCGGCGCCGTCATTTCAAGCTGCGTCACATGCGCCTTCAACGGCCCATGTGACACCACGGGAAGAGGTTCGGCAGGGCCGGTGACAACAGGCGTGTCTTCCAGTCCACCCCATTCCGACCACGAACCGTCATAGAGCGAATTATCCTGGTGGCCGAGCGATTCCAGCGCCAGCGTAATGACGGCGGCGGTAACGCCCGAGCCGCAGCTCGTCACCACAGGCTTGCCAAGATCGATACCGGCATCCGCCACCATCTTGCGGATGGCGGTGAGGTCCTTGAAGTGGCCGTTCTCGGAAAATGCGGTGGCGGGCAGGCTGCGAGCGCCAGGCATATGGCCTGAACGCATGCCGGCACGCGGCTCGGCCTCGTCGCCGGTGAAACGTCCCGCGCCGCGGGCATCGGCAATCTGCTTTTCGCCACTGTCAACGATGCCGCGCATGGTCGATAGCGAGGTCACGCGCTTTTCGTTGAAATCGGGTGTGAAGGTGGCAGGCTCGATTTCCGGCGTGCCGGTTTCTAGCGGCCGGCCTTCGCGCTTCCAGCCGTCAAGACCGCCATCCAGCACGTAGGCCTTGCGCACGCCCATCACCCGCAGCATCCACCACACGCGCGGTGCGGAAAAGAAACCGGGGCCGTCATAGACCACGATGGTATCAGTGTCGCTGAGGCCAAGCTCTCCAGCCTGTTCCGCAAAGAACTCCGGCGAGGGCAGGGAATGCGGCAATCCGGTTGCATGATCGGCGATCTTGTCCTGATCGAAGAACACGGCACCGGGCAGGTGACCCGCCGCAAATTCTTCCGCACCGTTGCGTTTATGCGCCGGCAGATACCACGAGGCATCAACGAGACGAAACCCGGCCGTGCCGAGCTGCTTTTCTACCCAGTCCGCCGAAACGACGAAACGGCTCTTATCCGTGCTCACGATGTCTCTCCTGATTTCAGGCAGCAGCTTCAGGCGTGCCGAAACGAATGCGGAACCGCCTGTTCTCCTTGCCCTTCTTTTCTATCTTGGCAATGTGAATATCGCCCACTTCCTGCGTTTCGGAAACATGGGTGCCGCCGCAGGGCTGGCTGTCGATGGTAGAATTTTCGCCGATGCAGACAAGGCTGACCCGGCCAAGGCCGATTGGCGGGCGCACATTCTTGGATTTGACGATGCCCGGATTGGCCTGAAGTTCTTCGTCGGTAATCCATTGCAGGAAAACGGGATGGTTGGCTTTCACCAGTTCCATCAGCTTTGCCGTGACCTCATCCTTGTCGATGGTTTCCGACATGTCGAAATCGACGCGCGATTCGTCTTCGCCGACGGCAGCACCGGTGATTGGCCACTGGCAGACGACGGATAGCAGATGGCAGGCCGTGTGCATGCGCATCAGCTTGTAACGGCGCGGCCAGTCTACGTGCAGGGTCAGTTTTTCACCGACCTCGGGGGAAGGCTGACCTTCCAGCGGCACATGGATGATAACGCTCTTGTCGGCGCCATTTTTGGTAATGCCGAGTTCTATGCGCGAACCATCGGCCCGCTCGAGAAAGCCGCTGTCGCCCGGCTGGCCGCCGGACGTGGCGTAAAAGCAGGTCTGGTCGAGCTCGAGGCCGCCATCCTCATGCACCGCCGTGACGATCGCTTCTGCGGTGGAAAGATAAAAATCGTCACGGAACAGGGCATTCACAGGCATTTCGGCATGTCCTCAAACGGTTTCGTACGGAACCGCAATCTCGCTTTTCGTTGCCAGCCACTGGGGAACCGGAAGCCCCTTGGAGCGCAGGAAATCCGGATTGAACAGCTTCGACTGATAACGATTACCGTAGTCGCAAAGTATCGTCACGATTGTATGCCCTGGACCAAGCTCGCGGGCAAGGCGGATTGCGCCGGCAATGTTGATGCCGGAGGAGCCACCGAGGCAAAGACCCTCCTTCGTGACCAGATCGAACAGCACCGGCAGGGCTTCCGCATCCGAAATACGATAGGAGAAATCCGGCGCGAAGCCTTCCAGATTGGCGGTGATGCGCCCCTGTCCGATGCCCTCGGTGATAGAGGAGCCTTCCGACTTCAGGACGCCATGCTTGTAAAATTCGTAGAGGGCGGCGCCCTCAGGGTCGGCAAGGCCGATCTTGATGTCGGGATTGAAATCGCGCAGGCCGTCAGCCACGCCCGCAAGCGTTCCGCCGGAACCGACGGAGCAAATGAAACCATCGACCTTGCCGTCCGTCTGGTCCCATATTTCCGGTGCCGTTGTCTCAATATGGGCCTGACGGTTGGCGATATTGTCGAACTGGTTGGCCCAGATCGCGCCGTTTTCATCCGTCGCGGCCAGCTGTTTTGCCAGGCGGCCGGAAACCTTCACGTAATTGTTCGGGTTGGAATAGGGTGCCGCCGGAACCTCGACCAGCTTTGCGCCGAGAAGTTTTAGTGCGTCCTTCTTTTCCTGGCTTTGCGTCTCGGGAATGACGATGACAGTCTTGTAGCCGAGCGCATTGGCCACCAGCGACAGGCCTATGCCGGTATTGCCTGCCGTGCCTTCCACGATGGTGCCGCCCGGCCGCAGCTGTCCGCGCCGTTCCGCATCGCGGATGATGTAAAGCGCGGCGCGATCCTTCACCGATTGGCCGGGATTGAGAAACTCCGCCTTGCCGAGGATTTCACACCCCGTCGCTTCAGAGGCAGCTTTCAGACGGATAAGCGGCGTGTTGCCGATAGCACTGAGCGCAGAGGGATGAATGGTCATGATTGAGCCTTCTTGTCTGAGCGGAAATTAGGTGCCGTTATGTCCCGTTACAACCGCCTCAAGGCAAGAAATTATCTTCCCGCCTTAGGCTTCGCCACGCAAAATTTTGCCGATACCCAATTTTATGCGTTGTTCTTCACTGCGGCGTAGGATGCAAGTGCTCTTTCCCGTGCCTTCCCATGGTCGACGATCGGCAGGGGATAGGTCTTGCCGAGCTCGATACCCGCCTTTTTAAGCACCTCTTTCGGTGCTTCAAACGGCTTGTGGATGTATTTTCGCTCAAGCTTTTCAAGCTCCGGCACGAAGCGGCGCACGTAGTCTCCCTCGGCATCGAATTTCTCCCCCTGCAATATGGGGTTGAAAATGCGGAAGAACGGCGAGGCGTCCGCGCCCGAACCCGCCACCCACTGCCAGTTGGCGGCGTTGGAGGCCGGATCGGCATCAACAAGCGTATCCCGGAACCACTTCTCGCCTTTGCGCCAGTCGATAAGTAGATGTTTGATGAGGAAGGATGCAACTATCATGCGCACCCGGTTGTGCATGGTGCCATGTTTCCACAATTGCCGCATGCCGGCATCCACGATCGGATAACCCGTCATGCCACGCGTCCAGGCGTTGAAAGATGTGTCATCGTCCCGCCAGCCGAAGGCGTCGAAACTGTCGTTCCAGTTTTTCTCGTCCAGCTCGGGAAAGTGGAACAGCAGATGGTAGCAGAATTCCCGCCAGACGAGTTCCTTGCGGAAACGGCTGATATCGTTGGACGCGATATGGCGTGAGAGCCCCTTCGTCGCATGCCACACGGCGGCGGGCGATATTTCGCCGAGCGCCAGATGCGGCGCAAGAAGCGACGTGGCGTCCTTCGCCGGAAAGTCGCGGCCTTCCTCATAACCCTTCAAGGCACCATCGATGAAATCATCGAGTTTTTCCCGCGCGGCATTTTCACCGGGTGTCCATATCTCGCTGAAACCCCTGGCCCAGTCCGGTTTGACCGGCAGAAGCTTCCAATCATCGAGTTTCTCCGATTTTGGCCATGTCTCAGGTGCCTTCAGGCTCTGCGGTGCATCCGCCGGCGTATGTGGCTCCTCGCCGCCCTCCAGAGCCCGCCAGAAGGGCGTGTAGACCCGGTAGGGACCGCCGGATTTGGTCTGCACCCGGGATGGTTCATGCAGCAGGTGTCCGGCAAAGCTGCGAACTGTCAGTCCGTCGTCCCCGAGCGCCTCTTTTATTGCCTTGTCCGTTGCCATGCCGGTCGGCTCATAGCGACGGTTCCAGAGGACTGCATCCGCGCCGGTTTCGGCTATCAGCCGGCGCAGCGTCTCCTCTGCGTTGCCGCTTCTGAGCAGTAGACGGCTGCCGCATTTTTCCAGCATCGCGGAAAGAGAGGCAAGCGAATGGTGAAGCCACCATTCCTGTGCGCCGCCCAGCGGGCCGCTGGATGTCTCACGGATATAGATCGGTATGACGGGGCCGCCATGCTCCACCGCTGCAAGAAGGGCGAGATTGTCCGCAAGACGCAAGTCCTTGCGGAACCAGACGATAACAGGAGAGGATTTTGTTGGCATGAAGGGATCCGGTTCACTTCCGCTTGAACGAGTGTTGAAACGCTTTGTTCCTCAAATCGCGTAGAATGGAAAGCTGGAGGCACATGGTTTTTCGAGGGCTACTTTTTCGACCTTGAAACCGAAAGTGAAGGGAACCAACTGGAGGAGCCGGCGTTTTTCGCTGGTTAATAGAGCATGGAAGTACAATCAATGTTGCTGAAAGACGTTAAGTGGGAAAAGCCTGTTACCATATCCTTGGAAAACGGTGCTCCCCGGATTTTCAACGGCGTTTACGAGGCCTTCGATTTTCTCCAGCATGAATGGCCACAACGCGGTGACAAGGCGCATGAGCAGGCCCTGCGTCTGTGCCGCGCCTCGCTGATGGGGGACGTGGCTGGAGAGATTGCGCGCGCCGCCTTCGTTACCGCAAGCCGGCAGGCGCAATGCCTCCTGGAGGCCGGAAACAAGGTGGAAGATCAGGGTAAACTTGCATCCTGACAGCGTTGCCGGATTGAGATGTGAAAGGCCACCCGTAAAGCCGGGTGGCCTTGTTTTATCCGCCGCCAGAAACGGGTTGTGTCGAACGCAGGATATGGCATCGTGCGCGTGCAAAGCGGATGAATACGGCAATGACCAACCACTACGGCTATATTGTTTTCCCGACAGCTCTCGGCCATTGCGGCCTCGCATGGGCAGAGCGCGGTATCGCCCGTCTGCAATTGCCCAGCGCAGATGCCGGTGAAACCGAGAAACTTATCCAGAAACGCCTGCCGTCATCTTCCATTGCTGTACCCGACACACGCGCCCGTGAGGCGATTGCGATGGTTACCCGCTATTTCGATGGTGAAGAGATTGATTTTACGCCGGTGGAACTCGATCTTGCCGGGCAGGAGCGGTTCTTTCTAGATGTCTATCAGGTGGCACGGCATATCGGCTGGGGCCGCACGACGACCTATGGCGGTATCGTAAAAACGCTGGGCCTCTCCATGGAAAAGGCCCGCGACGTCGGGCAGGCCATGGCGAAAAATCCCGTGCCGCTGATCATTCCCTGCCACCGTGTTCTGGCGGCTGGCGGCCGGCTGGGTGGCTTTTCCGCGCCGGGCGGAACGAACACCAAATTACGTATGCTGGATCTCGAAAATGCCGGCCGCAGCCGTGCTGACGATGCACAGGGCAGCCTGTTTTAAAGCAATGACAGATCAGTCCACATGAATAGCCGTCTGATTTCTGCCCTTTTCTCGTCAAATTGTCGCTAAATTGTCACAATACACGGACGCCCTCTAACATAAGGGCGAGACGTTTGAGAGTATCCGCGTTAATTCTATCCGTTGCCTTGGCTTTTACAGTCGTGGCACCCGCGTCGGCTGGCATGCTGAACCAGGCTGAAAAATACACCGGACTGCATGAATCCAAAAACAACAAGAGCCTGAAGAATATTCTTGGGGCAAATCCCCGCAGCACACCGTGGTGTGGCCTGTTCCTGCACGCCGTTGCCAGCAAGGCCGGGCGCGCATCGCCCAAATCCTATGGATTTGCAAAATCCTGGACGTCATTCGGTTACGCCGTACCCGTCGCCGCCGCCAAACCGGGCGATGTTGTCGTCATTCGCAACGGCCGCGGTTATCACGCCGGAATATTGAAGAGCATGAGCGGCAAGACAGCGCAAATTCTCGGCGGCAATCAGTCCGGCCGGGTACAGGTGTCGAACTTCAACCGCAAGGCCATCGTTTCTGTGCGTCGCTGAAGACCGGACCAATTTTACGACGATCCTTATAAAGGCGGGCTGTGGCCCGCCTTATGCGTTTTAAGGCCCCTATGGCTGTTCCCTTGTGCCGGGTGCCGCATCGCGCTGGTCATCGTCCTCAAGGTCTGTGGCGACGATGAAGGCATCCTCGTGTTGCCGCGCTGCCTGCCGGCGTGCGCGCAGGCTTATGGATTCATCGGGGTAAATCTCACTTTCTTTCGATTTGAGTTCGCTGTCGGTTTCAAAACGCGGCAAATCTTCGTCTTTGATATCGAGAGGTTCGTTTTTCTTCTGTTTCGGATCGCTCATGGATGGTCCTCCTGCGGGTTCCTGCCGGACAAACGATCCTGCAGTGAGTAGGGTTCCCTTTTTTCAGGGAAATGCGCATGCGCAATCTCCGGACGCGGAACAATTTCCGGCCATTTCTGTTTTTCAATTGGCACAGTCAAAGCCGATGCGACGCAAAGAGGAGGACGTTATGAACCATGATCGCGAAGCAGCAATCCGCGAAAAAGCCCGCGCAATATGGGAGAGGGAAGGCAGGCCGGAGGGACATCACGAACGCCACTGGATGGAGGCGGAACGGGAGGTCTCGGCAAGCACGGAAACCGGAAAGACCAATGGCAAAAATGGCGCGAAGAAACCCGCTGCCGCCAAGTCCTTGGTCCAGAAGAAGGTGACTGCGGATAAGGCGTCGGCAAAAAATGCCAAATCACCAGCGGTAAAATCTCTTCAGAAAGAGCAAAAAGCGGAGACCAGCCGAAAAGACGACGACCTGACCGAAAGCCTAGAGGAAAGTTTCCCGGCAAGCGATCCGCCGGCACTCACCAACGCGTCTACTGCGACGAAGCGTGTGGCGAAGAAGACCTGAGGTCAATGGCGCCCAGCTGCGCGCCTATGCCAAGATCGATATAGAGCGAATGCTGCGGCATCTCGCTCGTCATGCCATATTTTGGAAAAAATGGCTCCCCGGGCCGGATTCGAACCGGCGACCTGTCGATTAACAGTCGAATGCTCTACCGCTGAGCTACCAGGGAACGTGCGCTGCTTGGCGCGGTGTGAGCGGGGTAATACAAATGCTTTTCCGATTTGCCAAGCGCTTTTTTCAAAAAAAACGCATTCATCTTGTTTTATCTCGCCGGAGTCCCGATTTTCCGGGCTTATCGACGGTGAAAAAATTATCCACAGGCCAGATGTTAAAGGGCAGTATGGAATGAAATTTGGAATGGACCACAGAACGGGTCGTCTCAATCTCGGAAAATGGAGCGTTGCCATGCCGCGTTCGCGCGTCGGCAGGATCGCCACCGGCTCGGCGCTGGTGGTGGGCGGAACGCTCGGGTTTTTGCCCATCCTCGGTTTCTGGATGGTCCCGCTTGGTCTTATCGTGCTTTCCCACGATTTGCCGGCGGTTCGCCGCAGGCGGCGGCGGCTGGCAGTCTGGTGGGCATCGCGACGCAATGGTCGCAACACCCGCAATAGAGGTGGACAATAAGCCTCAGCCGCCCATCGAGCTGCTGAGGCCCTGTCCAGCCCAGAAGGCGGCATAGGCGAGTGCTGCAAAATAAATCGCTGTCAGGATGAGAAACAGATACCCGCCGAGAACGGTCACACCGTCCCTCTGGATCATACCCGCCGAAAAAAGCAGGATGGCGACGCCCGGCAGGGTGTTGGAGAAGGGAATGAAGCCGAGCGGCATCATCAGCAACACGCCAGCGGTCATCAGCGCAAGTCCGTTCACTCTATTGGCGACGATGCCCGCCGTCAGCGCCGGAAGGCGCGGGCGGATGAAGCGATCGAGCCTGGAGACGATGGCGACGCCCTTCTGCAGTGCCGGTACCAGCTTTGCCGTTTCCATCTGCCGGTCGAGAATCCTGGCCGGCAGCCATGGCAGACGGTTGAGGGTGATGGCCAGACTGACGAGAATGATCGCTGCGCCAAACACGGTGCTGACGCCGGGAATAGAGACCGGAATGAGGAAGGGCAGGGAAGCTATGGCACAGATGAGCAACAGGCCCTGTTCGCCGATTGCCTCCATCAGCTCGCGCAATGTGATCGTCTGACCTTGCAGTTTCCCAATCAGCTTTTCGAGCGTGGTGCTGAGCTTTTCAGACGTATCAGTGAATGCGAATTCGTTCGACATCAGGCTTCCCGGAAGTTGCTTTAACTCCGGGTTTGATAACATTCATCCGGCCAAATGCCTACCGCCGATGGAAAATCAGCATCTTTTCGGACCGGTGCTGCTGCCCGCCTTTGTCAGTGGGAAACCCAGCTGCTGTAGGCGCCTGCGAGAAGAACAATCAGCAGGATGACCAGTATGACCGGATTGATCGACGTAATGAAGCTTACATAGTCCATGATAACTTCCTCCTCTTTCCGCCACACCTTATTCTACCGCAAAAAGGCCGGTTTATCTACCTGAGGATGAAATTTCGCATCGCAGCAACCATCCGCCGCTGCGGTCTGGAATTGTTTGTTTTTCTCGTTTGCCGCAACGCAAAAAATAAATCTTCCAACATTTGCCATTCTCTTGCGTTGTCTCTAATGCTGATTTGGCGGCGGTCGATAGTCAGAACGTCCGCCGCTGACAAACCGCCACTGAGATGCCTTGGCTCCCGCCTTGCCTTCGGTCTAAAACGATCTTCCCGAGGACATTAAATGCTGAAAAACATCTATGCCTGGACGATGGCGCTTGCCGCGCGCAAAAGCGCCGTGTGGTGGCTGGCGATCGTGGCATTCGTCGAAAGCTCCGTCTTCGTTGTGCCGGCGGATGTGCTTTTCCTGCCCATGGTGCTGGCAAAGCCAAAAAAGGCGATGTTTTATGCGCTCGTCGCAACGGTCACTTCCGTTCTCGGTGGCATTGCCGGCTGGTTTCTCGGCCACTATGCTTTCGAGAGTATCGCGCGGCCAATTCTGGAATTTTACGGCAAGCTGGACAGCTTCGAGCAGCTCAAGAATTCGGTAAATTACGAGACCATCATTCTCCTGCTGGTGACATCGGGCTTTGCGCATCTGCCGCCGATCAAGGTTGTCACCATCCTCTCCGGTGCGGCCAATATCAGCCTCGGCCTCTTCATTCTCTCGGCTGTCGTCACGCGCGGCGCGCGCTTTTTCATCCTCGCCGGGTTGCTGCAAAGATACGGTGAACCGGTGCGCCACTTCATCGAAAAACGCCTTGGTATTATCGCCGCCGCTGTGGCCGCAGCGCTCATCGCCATCTATGCGGTCTACGTTTTCGTGCGCTGACGAAACGCAGTTTTTCTACTCTTACAATACTGTCGCATAACTTTCAGCCTACTGTCAGAATCCAGCTGTATCGGTTGTCTCGTCCAATGAGAGAACCGATTTATTATGCGAAGATTATGGAAGTGCTCCTTGGGGGGCATGGGTATTGCTGTGCTTGCCGCAGGCGGTTATCTCCTCGCCATCCAGCTTCTCGGCAACTTTCACGAGGTGGTGGCAGGGCAGCTTTACCGCTCCAACCAGCCAAGCAGTGAGCAGCTGGTCCGCTATACCAGGGACCATGGCATCAAGACGGTCATCAATCTGCGCGGAGAGAATGAATCCGAGGACTGGTACAAGGATGAGATCAAAACCTCGCGCGAGCTTGGGTTGACCCATATCGATTTTGGCATGTCAGCCCGCCACGAACTTGACATGACCAAGGTGAATCAGTTGGTCGCGATCATGCGTGATGCGCCGAAGCCCATCCTCATCCATTGCAAGTCCGGTGCGGACAGGACAGGCCTTGCGACCGCGCTTTATCTCGGCCGCGTCGCGTATCTCGGTGAAAAGGCGGCTGAGAGCCAGCTTTCCGTCCGCTACGGCCATATCGGCATCCCCTATCTGTCTGAGACCTATGCCATGGACCAGACCTGGGAAAATGTCGAACACATGTCGATCGCCGACGACTTCACAATTGCTTCAAACGAGTTTTGAAAACGGTCGGGCATAACATCCGCAAAATTGCTGATCGATCTCCTGAAGCGGGATTTTGCGTTCCGTTCTGATCGCGCAACGGTCGGGACGGGCCCCAAACGCTTGGTTTCTTAACTGTTGAGTTATCAACGACGCAACCTGTCTTTCATCAGGCGACCCGATTTCTCCCTCTCAAGATTCGTCGGAAATCACATTTTTTGTCTATATATTAGTAACTTATGCGATCCAATAATTAAGTTGACTCTTTAAATCATCTTTTATAGAGCGACGTTGTTTCAACTTCTGGATCGCATCATGACCCCAAAATCATTTATGAGCGGCCTTGCCGCATCGCTCTTATCTATTCTCTTTACCGCCCCTTATGTAATGGCTGAACAAAAGACCATCACAGATGTCATCGGACGCGAAGTAAAGGTTGACCTTCCAGCAAAGCGCGTTGTTCTCGGTTTCTACTTCGAGGACTACATGGCGGTCGGCGGCGAGAAAGCCTATGATTCCGTCGTCGGCATTTCTCGCGAAGCCTGGGAAGGCTGGGTACCCGCCAACTGGAAGATGCATCTCGCGCATCGCGCCTCGCTTGCCGACATTGCCGATGTCGGTGAAGTGGAAGCGCAGACTTTCTCGGTCGAAAAAGTGTTGAGCCTCAATCCCGATCTGGTGATTCTGGCAGACTGGCAATACAAAGCGCTTGGTCTCGATGCCGATCGTCTGGAAGAAGAAGGCATTCCCGTCGTCGTCGTCGACTACAACGCCCAGACGGTCGAGCGGCACGTCGCCTCGACCCGGCTTTTTGGCGACCTGACCGGCCAGGAGAAGCGTGGCAAGGAAATTGCCGACTTCTATGCCGGTTCGTTGAAAGAGGTCGCTGACCGGGTTGCCAAGTCCGGAAAGCCGAAACCGAAGGTCTATGTCGAGTTCGGCAACAAGGGCCCGGCCGAATATTCTTTCACCTACGGCAAGAACATGTGGGGCGCCATGTCCACGGCGGCTGGCGGCGACAACATTGCCGCTCCCTTCGTCGAATGGTGGGGACCGATCAATCCAGAACAGGTTCTGGCTTCCAAGCCTGACGCCATCTTCATTTCCGGTCGCGAAAACAACAAGAACCCGGCAGCGCTGCCCATGGGACAGGCGGTGAAGGCGGCAGACGCAGGCGAGAAACTCAAGGCATTTGAGGCCCGTCAGGGCTGGAGCGAATTGCCCGCCATCAAGAACGGCCAGCTGTTCGGTGTCTACCAGGGTGCGTCGCGCACGCTCTCCGATTTCGCCATGGTTCAGTACATCGCAAAGCAGCTATATCCCGAGCAGTTCAAGGACATCGATCCGATCGCCAACTATCTCGGCTATTACAAGAAGTACCTTCCGGTAACGCCTCAAGGCACTTTCGCCATCGCCGTCAAGGATTGATATCGCGCTTGCCTGTGGCGGCGCAGAAACGTGCTTTCTTCGCCGCCACAGTGGCGAAATCTCGCGAACGCCGCCGTTGCGGCGTCCGCTTTTCCAGACAGTCCTTTCAGGCAGGTTTTCATGACAATTGCTGCCCGCAACGCCGAGGCCATCGGTGCGCACCGGCTGCGCGAGCGCCGTCGCTGGCGTGTCGTCTCTATCTTCTTCGTATTGATGGCGGTGAGCCTCGTTCTCGATATCGCCACTGGTCCTTCGCTGCTGTCGCCCGCCGAAGTGGTGAAGTCGCTGACCGGCCTTGGCGAACGGGCCGCCATGACCGATTCCATCGTGCGCGGCCTTCGCCTGCCCATGGCGTTGATGGCGCTTGCCGTCGGTGCGGCACTCGGGGCAGGTGGCGCGCAAATGCAGACCCTGCTCAATAATCCCATGGCGAGCCCCTATACACTCGGTATGGCCGCAGCGGCCGGTTTCGGTGCGGCGCTGGTGCTGGCGCTTGGCGGTCTCGGGCTGGATGCCATGATTGCCGTTCCGCTGGGCGCGTTCGTCTTTTCCATGCTCGCAGCACTTTTTCTCTTCACGCTGGCCTCCATGCGGCAGATGACGACCGAAACCATCATTCTCGGCGGCATCGCGCTTCTTTTCCTGTTTCAGTCGCTGCTGTCGCTCATCCAGTTCCTGTCCTCACCGGAGCTGTCCCAGCAGATCCTTTTCTGGCTGTTCGGCAGCCTGACCAAGGCGACCTGGCCGACGCTTGGCCTGACCGCTGCCGTGACCGCCCTCTGCTGCGCCCTGCTGATGGCGGATTGCTGGAAGCTGACCGCGCTCAGAATGGGGGAGATGCGGGCGGCAAGCCTCGGCATCAATGTCCGCTGGCTGCGCATGAAGGTTCTCGTCATCGTCGCCATCATGACCGCGACGGCCACCAGCTTCGTCGGCGTCATCGGTTTTATCGGGCTGGTCGCGCCGCATATCGCCCGCATGACCGTGGGCGAGGATCAGCGCTTCTTCCTGCCCATGTCGGTGCTGAGCGGCGCGCTGATGCTGTCGGCTGCCTCGATCCTCTCCAAATCGATCGTTCCCGGTGCGCTGTTCCCGGTTGGCATCGTCACGGCCATTGTCGGCGTGCCGTTTCTGATGTGGCTGATTTTCGCTCCGAAGAGGCGCGGCCGATGATGGTTCTCGATTCGATTTCCGCCGAGCGCGGCGGACAGACTGTTGTGAAAGGGCTGTCGGCGCGTCTGGAGGCGGGGCATATTCATGCCGTCATCGGCCCAAACGGAACGGGCAAGACGACCCTTCTGAGAGCGATCTTCGGCGATCTGCCACTTGCTGCCGGTTCGATCAGCCTCGGCGTCCGCCGTCTTCGGGCCGGGGAGCGGGCGGGGCGGTATATAAGGCAGTGGCGCGATGGCTTTGCCTACATGCCGCAGGACACCACGGCCGATATTGCGCTCAGCGTGCTGGAGGTGGTGGCACTCGGCCGTTTCGGGCGTCTGTCGCTGCATATTGACGACGAGACGCTCGACCTGGCCATGACACGCCTGCATCAGGCGGGAATAGCGCATCTGGCGGGCAGGGAGATCGCCTCCCTCAGCGGCGGGCAGCGGCAGATGGCGCTTTTCGCGCAGGTTCTGATGCGCGAGCCGCAGGCGATGCTGCTGGACGAGCCGGTCAGCGCGCTGGACCTCAAACATCAGGTGTCGCTTCTCGATCTGGTGCGGCAGGAAACCCGCGCCAATGGCTGGGTAACGCTGGTCGTGCTGCATGATCTCAACCTCGCCTGCCAATATGCCGACAACCTGCTGGTGATTTCCGATGGCGCATTGAAGGCGACCGGCGCGCCGGGAGATATCGTCACGCCGAAACTCATTTCCGAGACCTACGGGGTGACGGTGGAAGTTTTGCGGGACAGGCGCGGCAATCCCGTCATTCAGCCGGCTGGCGACCCGCTGCCCGAACATTTCAAAACCCTTGAAGGAATAATTGCATGAAACGATTTTTGATGACCTTTGCCGCGGCTTTGGCCGTAACCTTCTCTGTCGCGCCGTCCTTTGCTGCCGAACACAAGGTGCTGATGCTCAATTACGGCACGGACGGCAGCATGGTGTTTGAGCCTTCCTATGTAAAGGCAGAGCCCGGCGACACCATCACCTTCGTGCCGCAAAATTCCAGCCATTACGTGCAGTCCTATGCCGTTCCGGAAGGCGTAACGCCCTGGAAAGGCAAGCTTGATGAGGCCTTCACCGTTACCGTCGAGAAGGAAGGCGTCTATCTCTATTATTGCCCACCGCATCTGATGATGGCGATGATCGGCGTGATCCAGGTCGGCAAGCCCGTCAATCTGGAAGCGGTCAGGCAAAAGGCGGAGAAGCTGCGCCCCAAACTGGTCATGAAGGGCGAAAGGCTGGACGCGGCTCTGGCACAGCTAACGCCGGCGCAATGACGCCATCTCCGTGCTCGACCGGATGGGACGCTCGATCCCTCAAATCTCGCTCGCCGGGTGTGTGAAGCAGCCCACACGAAAAAATTGGCTGCAATCACCATAACAAGGATAAACCAATGGCAAATAAACTAGTCGAAACGACATTGAACGACCTGCTCAACGGCGAATTGCGCGCCCACCACGCCTATCTTCAGGCGGCCGCCTGGGCGGCTGAGCGCAATCTCGATGGTTGCTACAAGTTTCTGCTTGGCCATGCTGCCGAAGAGCTGAAGCATATGCACCGCATCTTCAGCTTTCTGAACGATCTCGGAGCTCCAGTTATTTTCACCGAGCTGCCGGCTCCACAGGTCACTGCAAACGATATCAAGGGGTTGTTTGCAATTGTCGCGCAACACGAATCGCGTGTCACCGCCGCCATCAACGCGGCGGTTGATCTCGCGCGGTCTGAAAAAGACCATGCGACCACATCCTTCCTGCAATGGTTCGTGAACGAACAGCATGAGGAGGACAGCCTGTGCCGCACGATAATGGGCAAGATCGAGCTGATCAGTGACGGTCCCAATGCGCTTTATCTGATTGACCGCGAAATCGGCGAACTGGCTGAAAAGGCCTGAAAGCTGCGCAGCATTCACTGATATTCCACAAGCTGCATCAAACGCAGCTTGTGGCTGGTTCAGTCACTTCCTAAATCCGGCGTCCATCCACGCGTATAGCCTTTTCCCATGATGGCAACCGCAAGGGAAAGCTGTTCCTGCAAATGTTCGATTTCGCCCAGCAGCGTTTCAACAGCCGCCTTCGCATCGCCATCATGACACTGGATGACATATCCAGCTATGTCGTCAGGCCGTACAGGGGTGATTTTTTCCGCATCGGGCATATCGGTTGACCTCTCGTTTGTTCACTAAATGTTCTAATTTTAGCAGAGAGTCAACAAGGCAAATGCGTGCCGTCTCTGGACGGTCACAGGCTTTGCAATAAGAGTATATTTCTGGAATTATCGTTGAATGCACTCGCGCCCGCCACGGCCTCGCACCGCAGTGTCAAGCGTCAATGAACGGATGGATCTTCGCCGTCCAGGAAGCTGCGAATTCCATCTTTCTCACAGGTGGCCAGGAATTCTTCCCAGGCGTCCTTGTCTGTCGTGAAAGGTTCTTCCCAGGTGGTGACATCATCATGCTCGCTGATAACCTCGAGCGTCCAATCCTGCTGGGTGCCAGCCGGCCGGTAGATATCAACCAGAACCGTGATACCGTCGTCTTCAAATTCGCCTGAGAATTCCGAGTGTTCAATTTTTGTTTTTTTGACCATCACAGCACACCTCGTTCTCAGGCTTGGATAAACGCACACCCAGACCGCATCTTGTCAATTCGCGCATGGCGCCGGCGAGAATGTGGCTGAAAAAATTATAGCCAGCTCTGGGGGAACTGGCTATCTATCTGTTTTTAATGGTCGGAGCGGCGGGATTCGAACCCACGACCCCTTGACCCCCAGTCAAGTGCGCTACCGGGCTGCGCTACGCTCCGAACCTGAAAGCCGTTTATATATAAGCCTGTTAGGGCGCAAGCGGAAAATAGCCTTTTCTTGAAAAAAGGAACAAAGGCTGTGGACGGTGGGTAGGGGACTTTCTTCCCGAAGATGTTGCCCGTCAAACGCGTGACACATCATCCTTCCATCATGGCGGGAACCTGCCGTGTTCTTTGGCGTTCCAATCTAAGCGAAACTAAAATTCAGGGAGATGAAACATGTCCGAACTCGTCGTTGTCGGTTTTGACGGAACGGAAGAGGCCGACCGGATCCTTCTGAAACTTGCTGGAATGAAAAAGGAATATCTGGTCGATCTGGAAGATGCCGTCGTCGTCGTTCGCGATGAAAACGGCAAGGTGCACCTGAAGCAGAGCGTCAATCTGACGGCGATCGGTGCAAGCTCCGGTTTTCTCTCCGGTGGTCTCTGGGGCGGCCTCGTTGGCCTGCTGTTCCTCAATCCGCTCGCGGGATTTGCGATTGGCGGCGCGATCGGTGCGGGAACGGGTGCGCTTGCGGGGTCGTTGACGGATTATGGCATCGACGACGATTTCATCAAATCTCTGGGTGAAACCATCCCGAATGGCTCTTCGGCGTTGTTCGTGCTGATCCGCAAGGTGCAGCCGGAAAAGGTGATGGCGGAACTGGAGGGTCTTCGTGGGCGGGTCATCAAAACCTCGCTTTCGCCAGAGCAGGAAGCGCAACTGCAAAAGGCGCTTTCCGGCGGAACGGAACAAGCGGCAGCACCTGCCGTCTGAACGATGCAGAGAGACAATGCTGCGGCATGATTCATGTCGCAGCAGATCTATAAAAGTGCGGTGGCGCTCTTTGCGACCCTCGCCGGAAACGTTGGCTTAAACCGTCAGCGTTCCGGTTTTAGGTTGCGGCCAGGTCAGATAATAATACCGACTACCGACATTGCCAAAAAATGCATTGTCGCCGGAAATACTGTCGACATAGGCGCCACCGGTGGTCTTGGCATAAGCGGAACCGTCGCGCTTGAGGTGGTCCTTCAGAAAATCGCTCCAGCCGGTCGTGGTGATCTCGGTTGCCGGTTTTGAGGTGGTTGTCTTGTCGGCCTCCACGTCCCAGGCTTTTATCTTTGCGCCTTCGGTCGGATCGGAGACTGTCAGCGTTCCAGCGGCCAGCGCTTCCAGCATTGCCTTGGCTTGCGTAGCTTTGCTGGGGTCCTTGGAGAGTTCTTCCAGCGTCGCCTTCAGGCTTGTCATGAAACTGGCCTGTGTAATGTCGCCGGAGGGCGCCTGCGTGCTGGTGTCGTCGGTCTCCGCGTCAGTGCCGGAGACTTGCGCATATTGCGCCAGAAGCTGTGTCAGCCGCGTATTGGTGGAGGAGGGCGAGGTGTCGATCCCGTAGGAGTCGAGGATCGCAGTTCGTGGTGAGGAGGTCGAAGCGGAATTGTCCTCCTGCTCCTTGATGGCCTTGAGTGCGAGTTTGGTGGAGTTGATGCGTGTGGACAGGTCGACGGAGGAGACCATTGCGCTCACTGTTTCCATGATCAGGCCGATACACGTCATGCATACCGAACCGGCTCGGCGAAGATTCTCGATCCCGCCTTTCGTCTCCTCTCATAAGAAGACCGGGTGTATCCCCAGCCGTCTCAAGCTTGGGATGCACCCGGTCTAATAGCCGAACTTTGCGCGACGCTTGCGGACATATAGTGCGTCTCTAATGAAACGAAGCGTTGGACGCACTCAATGCCTTGGTTTCAGTCATGAAACCGCTACGCATTTTTTACTGGAAGTGCTCAGTTTTCCTGCACGGAAACACCGTTCGGGCCGATATTCATCTCGATCCCCTTCGGTTTGCTTTCTTCGTGCCAGACATAGGCTCCAAGCCCGACAAGAACCACCAGAAGTGCGCCAATGATAAAATAGAGATTGTTCGTCTGCGTCATAGGATGTCTCCCCGTTTGACAATCATGATCGCGGGCTAAACGCATGAAATAATGTAAGGTTCCGTAAGGGTAAGGACTTTATGTGGCACTTCTGCTTTGGCGCAGGCTTTCGCGCTTTTCCAGAGCCATGCATCCCCACAATATGCCGAGCAGCAGGAAGAAATGCCGCCAGTGGTCGGTGTCAATGACGTTGCCGATCATCACATGCCCGACAAAGGTTACCCAGGAAATGATGAGAAACGGCTGCCAGGGCCGCTGGCGCAGCAGCAGTTTGAAGCAGGCGGCAATGGTCCAGCAGATCAGCGTGAGATAGATGACGAAGCCAAACCAGCCATGCGTGGTCAGGCTCTTCAGCCAGATATTATGTTCCGCGGCGGGAAAGATGTCGTCGAACACCATGGGGCCGATGCCGAGCGGATGTTCCATCGCCATCAGGAAACCGAGATAGTGGCGGGCAAAACGCCCGAGATGGCCGCCATCATAGGATTGCACCGCCGAGGCGCGGCTGGAGAACAGGTCTGCTACCTGCTTGAATTGCAGGGCGATGATGACGGCTGCCACCATCAATGCCACGGCGACGAGAAACAGAACGAGGATTTTCAGCCGGAATGCCGCCGTACGCTCTTTCAGCAGCATGACGAAAACCAGAAGCACTGCGGAAAACAGGAAAAGACCCCATGCGGCGCGTGAAAACGACAGGAACACGGCAAGAGACAGAATGAGCAGGCCAAGGATCCGCCATGGCGCATGCATCGCCTTGCCGGAGAGCAGGCCGTAAATCAGGTACAGCGACGGCGTCACCAGGAAGGGGCCGAAGACGTTCGGGTCCTGAAAGGCGCCCTTGGCGCGATCGTAAAGGGTAAAGACCTCGAAACCGGGAATGGCGTGAAAATAACCGATGATGCCGAGCAGGGAGGTAATCAAAGCTGCGGCGAGCCAGGCCCGGAAAATCAGCAGCAGCCGCTGGTGCTTGTCCTCGATGATGGCAGCATAAAAAACCGAGGTCAGCGCCAGAAAGGTCGATACGGCGAGATAAAGCGGCCCCTCGTCGAGATTGGCCATGGTGGTGAGCGAAAGATAACCGCCGACATTGAAGGCAAGCAGCAGGCACAGAAGCAGGACGACGGTGCGCGAAAGGCGCAAGCCCAGCAGGAACCAGATGGCCACTTGCCCTACCATCATCAGCTCATAGGGCGCCGGTTCGGAAATCACGAAGCCGGAAAGAAAGACGCCGAAGGCAATGAAGAACGCGCCGACCAGCCGCATGGCGGCAAGCGGTGCGTCAAAATCCGGTGCGTGCTGGTAACCGGTGTGGGTCAATAGGCATTTTCCGATTTGAGCAACCGGATCGGCGTCAGGAACAGGATCTTGAGATCGAGAAGCAGCGACCAGTTCTCGATATAATAGAGATCGTATTCGGTGCGGAACTTGATCTTGTCGCCGTGGTCGATCTCACCACGCCAGCCATTGATCTGCGCCCAGCCGGTAACACCGGGCTTGACCTTGTGCCGGGCAAAATAATGCTCCACCACCTCGGTATATTTCAGGTCGCCCGTCTGGGCGTGCACGGCGTGCGGACGCGGCCCGACCAAAGAAAGATCGCCGTAAAGAACGTTGAAAAGCTGTGGCAGCTCGTCCATCGAGGATTTTCGCAGGAACCGCCCGACCGGCGTGACACGCGGATCGTTTTTCGTGACGGCCTTTTTCGCCGTGGGGTCGCTGAGTTCCGTATACATGGAACGGAACTTCCAGACATTGATCGTTTCATTGTTGAAGCCATGACGCTTCTGCTTGAAGAACACCGGGCCTTTGGATGTCGTCTTGACGGCAATCGCCGCGCCCAGCATCACCGGCCACAACAGAACGATACCGATAATGCTGAAAACGATGTCGAACACCCTTTTCCCCACCGAATCCCAGTCGCGTATCGGCTTGTCGAACACGTCGAGCATCGGCACCGCACCGACATGGGAATAGGCGCGGGGGCGGAAACGCAATTTGTTGGCATGGGCCGCGATACGGATATCGACGGGTAGCACCCAAAGCTTGCGCAGGAGCTGGAGGATACGCGCCTCGGCACTGAGCGGCAGGGCGATGATCAGCATGTCGAGCTTCGTCAGGCGGGCGAATTCCACCAGTTCCGCGAAGGTGCCGAGCTTGGGGTAGCCGGCAACCACATCGGGCGAACGCTCGCTTTTCCGGTCGTCGAAAATGCCGCAGATGCGGATATCATTGTCCGTTTGCTGTTCGAGCGAGCGGATGAGGTCCTTGGCGGCATCGCCGCCACCGACTATCACGGCGCGACGCTCCATCACGCCGTTGCGGCCCCAGTGGCGAATGGCGAAGCCGAGGATCAGCCGTCCAGTGAAAATGGCGATTGCGCCGGTGGCGTACCAGATGGCAAAAGTCTGCCAGGAATGCAGCGCTTCCGGCAAAAATAGGAGAAGGATGCCGGCGACGGTGACGAAGGACAGGCAGACGGCGCCCTGAATGCGGGCAAACATTTTCAGCGGCGCGCGCAGCGTCGGCAACTGGTAACAGTCGCCGGCCTGCAAAAGAAACACGCAAACCGCCGCGCCCAGCACCCCAATGCCGAAAACCGCAAGAAAGGTTTCAAGCCCCTGCCGCGCAGCGATGCCGTTGACGATGGCCGCGATGATCGCCAGCATCGAAAATTCGAGAAGACGCAATTGGCCTATGACCATGTTTGGCGAATGGTTTCCGGCGCGAAGCTGGTTGGCGATCTGCCGTGCAAGCGGATTGAGAACAACGCTTTCCGATGCGGAAGGCTCACCCGCATCGCGCTCGGAGATTTGCTGGCGCAACGTTGCCAGATCGAATTCAAGTCTTCCCTTGTCAGCCTTGGTCATTGCTTTGGTCCGCACCCTCCAGCCCATCGGCCCGAAAACCGGAATCGATTTTCGAAGGGAACGATGCGCAACTTCAAAGTGGTAGAGCACAGTTTTCGCATCCGTGCGGATACGTGCGCTCTACGAGCAGGAAACTAGCCGAAACATGCTAAGAAACGTTTATGATGAGTTTCTACAGGACGGCAGAATATACAATTAAAAATCGTGTTTTTGAAATGTTTCTAGAGCGAAAGCAGGTGACGATAGAGCTTCATCATGTCGTCGGCCATAACAGGCGTTGAAAATTTCGCCTTGAAGCTGTCGGGGCGGGGCATCACCCGTTTCCCCCAGTCCGGGCTCTCGGCATCCTTGACCATTATCTTTGCCAGCGCATCGGCGTCTCCAGCCGGAACGAGCGCCTCGCTGTCTTCTCCCAGAACCTCAGCTATGCCTCCAACATGCGAGGCGATGACGGTTTTCCCCGCAGCAAGCGCTTCCAGCACGATGTAAGGCATCGCCTCGGCGCGTGAGGGAACGACAACAGTCGTCGCCAGCGCAAATGCCTGTCTGGCGGGCATGGCGGCGTGCATGGAAATGCGCTGCGAAAGTCCGGCCTTGGCGATCATATCAGCATATTTGTCCCTGTCCGGCCCATCGCCCACAATGACGCCGGACATGGGCTGGCCGATGCTGCGTTCCATCTTGGCGAATGCCTTGATGAAGATGTCGGGCCCCTTCAGGTCACGCAACATGCCGATATAGAGAAAGCGCGCTGCCCCTTCGCGGGTGGGCACGGTTTCAAACTCGCTTTCCTGCACGCCGTTATAGATCATCGCCGTGCGGGTGCGTGGTTTGCCGACCTTGGTTTCGTAGGTTTCCTGTTCGAAATTGCAAACGAAACACAGGGCGTCGGTGAAATGCTCCTGAAACCGCTCGATGCGCAGGAACAGCTGCCCTTTAAGGCTTTTGCGATCGTAATGCAGGCTGCCGCCGTGCGGCGAATAGAGGCGGGCTACGCGATACTTGTTCACCCGCAACAGTGAGCCGATCAGCCGGGCCAGAGCGCCACCCTTGGCGCTGTGCCCATGCAAAATATCCGGCCGCAAACTTTTGATATGGTTGTAGGACTTAACGAGCGCCCACAGGTCGCCGGGGCTTATCGACCGCTTGATCGGCAGGCGGGTCAACCCTAGCTCCAGCATCGGGGCGATCTGCGCGAAAAGCCGTTCCTCATGCGCGCCGCCGGTCGAACTATCACAGACGATGCCGACCTTGTGGCCCTGCTTGACGTGTTCTTCGATCAGGTCGCGGACATGGCGGAACACGCCACCGACGGGAGAGCGGAAACAGTGAATGATGCGCAGGGGAGGACCGTCATCCGCCATGTCAGCCGCTCCGTTTTTCAGAAGAAGCGTTCACGCACATAGACCGTATCGCCCGCAAGAATTGGTGCGGTGATCCCGATCCGGCCGGTCATCACCTCGGTATTGATCTTGCGGGTGATATCGACATCGGCCTGATTGGCGCGTGGCGTGAAGCCGCCGGCGATGGCGATGGCGTTCTGCGCCGTCATGCCCGGCACGTAGGAATATTGGCCGGGACGGCCGACTTCGCCCATGATGAACACGGGGCGATAACGATCGATCTCGATCGTCACATCGGGATCGCGCAGATAACCCTGACGCAACTTGGCGGCAATGGCGGCTTCGAGCTGCGGCAGCGTCTTGCCTCGGGCGGGAACCTGACCGACGAGCGGGAAGGCGACATAACCAGCCTGATCGACCGTATAGGTATTTGTCAGCCCGGTCTGTTCGAACACGTTGATGCGCAGCCTGTCACCGCTATCTACATGATAGGGCTGCAGGGCGCCCTCGTGAAACGCCTTGGGCGCAGGTTGATATGCCGCGCAACCGGAAAGGGCCGTTAGAACGGCAAGTGTCAGTGCGGTGACATGTCGTGATCCGGCGAGCGGCATCTCATCTGGCTCCGAGTCGAACTATGAGCATTCTTATCGTTCTGTTAGGGTTAATGGGCGGTAAACAGCCAGTCGCAAGGACGGTAATATCGGCTTTATTTCGTGGGTTTCGTCACAATTAACTGTTGTGTTACCGGAAAGACTTAAACTTCGCGAAAATTGGCCTCTATATTTGAGCGCCCGAGGTGTATCTCGGTTACGGAGCCCGTATGAACGGCGATCGCATTGATGACAGGGATGTGGATATCGATCTCGCGCGGCTCGTCGCTGCCATATGGCAGCGCAAGGGCAGGATAGCGGCGATCACGCTGCTTGCCGGGGGCGCCGCCTTCGTTGTCGCAAGCATGATGTCGCCCGCTTACAAGGGCGAGGCGCGCGTCCTCATCGAATCGCGCGCAGCCTCCTTCGGTGCGTCGCAGCAGTCGAATGCGCCCGCCGAACCCGTGCTCGATGAATTGACCATCTCCAGCCAGGTGCAGATCCTGCAATCTGTTGACCTCATCAAGCAGGTCGCGAAAGATATGAAGCTTTATGAGCGGCAGGAGCTTGACCCGGCGGCGCGTCCTTCTCTCGTCTCGAAGCTGCTGGTTGCTGTCGGCGTCAAGAAAGATCCGCAGCAGGTGCCGCCAGAGGAACGGATACTGAAAGCGTTCCAGGAGAGGTTGCAGGTCTACCAGGTCGAAAGCTCGCGCGTCATCACGGTCGAGTTCTCGTCCGAGGACCCCATGCTTGCGGCAGCAGTCCCCAACGCGATGATGAAGGCCTACATCGCGCTGCAGAGCGGCGCGAAACTGGACACAAGCACGGAGGCGGCACGCTGGCTGGAGCCGGAAATCGCCAGTCTGCGTGAGAAGGTTCGCGATGCGGACAGGAAGGTCGCGGATTACCGCGCCTCGTCCGATATTCTGTCGGCAGGGCAGGGCGAAACGCTCGCCACCCGGCAACTCAGCGATATCTCGACCGAACTTGGCCGTATCCGCGGCGAGCGGGCGAATGCGGAGGCGCGGGCAGAAGGCGTGCGCAACGCGCTTTCGAGCGGCCGCCCACTCGATACTTTCCCCGACGTCGTCGCCTCGCCGATGATCCAGAGACTGAAGGAAAGCGAGGCTGCCATGCGCAGCCAGATTTCCGATCTGTCTTCCTCGCTGCTGGAAGGCCATCCGCGTATCAAGGCGCTGCGCAGCCAAATTGACGGCATACAACGGCAGATTCAGGAAGAGACCCGCAAGGTGCTCGCAAGTCTCGAAAACGAGGCCAATGTGTCCCGCCTGCGGGAGCGGCAACTGGTTCAGCAGTTGAACGTGCTGAAATCGGAAAGTGTACGCGCCGGTGAGCAGCAGGTTGGCCTCAACGACCTGGAGCGCGAGGCCTCGGCCCAGCGCCAGCTTCTTGAAACCTATCTCGCCCGTTATCGCGAGGCGACGTCGCGCGCCGGTTCAGCCGAATCCACGCCCGCCGATGCCCGCGTGATTTCAACGGCAGTGGAGCCGCGCGAACCCTATTTCCCGAAGACCGGCGCCATCACCATTGTCGTCACGCTGGCGGCCTTCCTTCTCTCCTGCATCGTCGTCATGCTCGTGGAACTGTTCACCGGGCGGGCGTTGAAGCCGGTTGGCAAGACCCATGTCCCGCCGCTGTCCGATCCGCCACCACCCGCCAAAGCGCGTGCTGACACGGATGAGACACCGGATACGCCGGAACAACCGCTCCCCGCACGTCAAGAGGATGCGCCGCCTGCGGTTCGTTCCATGCCTGCCGCTGCCCGCCAGTCCATTCTCGAACAGGAAGCGCAGATACCGGTCGCGGCTGTCGCTGCCACATCGGCCTTGCCAGTTGCAGACGCCATGGCTGCGAAAGCGGACGCTGCGGAAGAAGAGATCGACAACGCCGACAATTTCTCGATCGACGCCGTCGCGTCTTTCCTCGCCACCCGTCTTGCCAAATCCGTCGCAGCGGTCGTGTCTCCAGCTGGTGATAGTGGTTCGACCACCACCGTCATGCTGGCGCGCGCCCTGTCCGAAATGGGCCGTTCGGTCGTTCTCGTCGATATGACGGCATCGGCCTGTCCGACGCGCCTGATGGCGCCTGAGACCGGACTGCCGGGCGTCATGGACCTTTTGGCGGGTGCCGCCGCCTTTGGCGAAACCATTCACGGCGACCGGCTTTCCGATGCCCATATCGTGCCGCGCGGCAATGCGCAGCCGCGTGAGGCCATGCGCGCCATCGACCGGCTGACGATGATCCTCAGCGCGCTTTCCGACGCCTATGACACGGTTCTCGTGGAGTGCGGCGCGGTTCAGATATCGAGCCTTGAGAAAATGCTGCGCAATCTGCCGGCGGAAATCGTCGTGTCCGTTCCCGGTAATGATAGCGAATTGCTGGAAAAGACCCTCGGAGAACTGGTTGCCCACGGCTACGAGCAGGCATTGCCGATGACCGGCATGCGCAAACCGGACCGTCTGAGCGCCGCCTGAGATGCTGTGGCCGATAACCGGTCAGTCGGCAGCGGGCGTTGCGTCCATGCTCGGCCGACCGGCGCGGAAACGCTGAATGAACGCATAGAGTGCCGGATTGGATTTGATCAGGCTCTTTGTCCGGGCAATGGCAACATAGGCAGAGGCCGCCGCGCGGCCCTTCAACGTCACCGGCAGGAAAATATCATGCTGCACGGTGAAAAGCGGACACCAGCTGCGTTTGTAGGGCTGGTCACCGACGCCGAAATCGAAGATCGCCGCATTTTCACTGCAAGCCCGTTCGATCATCAGCCAGAACAGCAGCTCACCGGGGCTGATTTCCGCGAAGGTCTCATCGATAGAACCGAACTGGCAGATGATGTGATCCTGCTTGCGCGAAAGGCCGGATATGGCAGCGATGAAACCTTCATTTTGACCATGCAGACGAATGGCGTGGAGTTCCAGAAGACTGTCTGTGCCGATCTCCGGAAAATTTGCGAGGTCATAGAAAAAGTCTTTTACCGATTGATCGCGAAAAACATCCGGAATGCCCTGCGATGCGAACCGGGCTGCCTTCTGTCGGAAAAACGTCTGCAATAATTCGCACTTTTCCCGTGGCGAACGGGCGATCACATGGCTGTAACCACCCATTTCCTCGGCTCTCCGGCTCTGGATGCGGAATTTCTTCCGGCGCCTCTTGGCGTTGATCTGCCGAAGCGTGCTCTCAAAATTTGCCAGTAGGGGAATCTGGAAGGCCGGGTTCTGGTTTTCGACGGATGCCAGATGCGAGAGCGGGTTGGTCCTGCCACGCCAGATCAGCGGTATGTTCTGCAGGGCCAGAATATCCGCCTGGCCACGCAGCAGCTTTCGCGCTTCGCGGGCAATGGCTGCCGCCGTTTTGTGGCTGGCTGCTTCGGCGAAGGACCGGTCGAAAAGCCCGGTATTGATATTGTTGAAACGGCCGCCGGGAAAACGTGCTTTGCGGATGCCGCCTTCCAGAACGATTTCGAGCGGCAGCAGGAACACGGTCTTTCCGCTTTGCCTGCCGCGAATGATGAGGAGGGGTCTGTCCTGCGTTTGCCCCCAGATGGAGCACCAGCCGTAACCCTGATGCAGCGAATTGAGCGGGTCGCTCTCCAGCTGTTCCCAGTCGGCGCGGATAGTGGAGGCATCGTCGACGAGATCGATAGCCAGGCGATCGGCGCCCCGCCGCTCGTTTTGCACGGCGGCTGGTCCTTCACCCTCGCTGACTATGACCGGCGCTTCAGCCGCCATCCACGCTCTCCGGTTGTTTCGGTGAGACTATATCGTTGAGCGGCAAACAAGAGGTTTATAAAATTGCGACCTCTGGATGTCCCGTAGAAGGCAGGTGCCTATTCCTGTTTTTTGGAGCCGGCCATCCATTTGATGACCAGCATGGCGGGCAGTATCCACAAAAGCCCACTCAGCACGAAGTAGGCAAGATGCACCCACCATGGAGATTGCGCCAGCGTCGCCGACGCGATGGCTGTCGCCGCTACGGCGTAGATGACGACGAGGCAGATGATGACGATGGTGCCGATGAGCGATCTGAGGCGAGGGTGCATGAAATCTTCCGTAACCGAGCATGTATCCCAAAAGTGTCATCGGTTTTGGGGAAAAGACATGCGTAAAACAAAAAATCTAGATCGTATTGGTGATTCGAAGCAGAGACAGGACGATCTAGTGTCTGGCGAAACTATACCGCCGCGACCGGATGCCGCAAACCCTGAGGCCTTGTTTTGTTGTGCCGGTTGGGGCTAATCAACATGACTGTATGATGGAGACCTCAAAGATGCATTCGAGCGGCATGACGATGGCAAATGGTTCTGCGGAAATGGTGGTGGAGGCTGCCCTGCAGAAACAGGAGAAGGATCGCCGCCTGCTGCGCATCTGGCTGCGCGTCGTCCTCTTCACTCTGTTCTGTCTCGTGCTTGTCGGCGGCGCCACGCGGCTGACCGAGTCTGGCCTGTCAATTACCGAATGGAAGCCCATCCACGGCGCCATTCCGCCGCTTTCCGTTGCCGAATGGGAAGAGGAATTCCAGCTCTACAAGCGTATTCCCCAATATCAGGAAATCAACCGGGGCATGTCGCTCGATGAGTTCAAGACGATCTTCTGGTGGGAGTGGGCGCATCGACTGCTTGCCCGCGCCATCGGTCTCATCTTCGCCCTGCCGCTCGCCTTCTTCTGGCTGACCGGCCGCATCGAAAGGCGCTTGCGCCTGCCGCTCATCGGCCTTCTGGGGCTTGGCGGCTTTCAGGGCTTCGTCGGCTGGTGGATGGTGTCTTCCGGCCTCGTCAACCGTACAGATGTCTCGCAATATCGCCTGGCAACGCATCTGACGATCGCGTGCCTCATCTTTGCGGGCTGCATGTGGATATTGCGCGGCCTGTCGCACCATTCGCCCGATGCTGCCAATGAAACGACCGGCCGCCGTTTTGCCGCGCTGCTGACCTTCCTCTGTCTGTTCCAGATTTATCTCGGCGCGCTGGTGGCGGGGCTGAATGCCGGCCTGTCCTACAACACGTGGCCGCTGATGGACGGCTCCCTGGTGCCCGGCGATCTTTTCCTGCAACAGCCCTGGTGGATCAACTTGTTCGAAAACCCGAAGACGGTGCAGTTCGTCCACCGCCTCGGCGCCTATACGCTGTTTGCCGCCACGCTGTGGCATATGGTGTCCTTGGCTCGCGCCTTGCCCGGCACGCCGCATGCCCGCCGCGCCGTACTGTTCTTCGTGTTGATCTCCATTCAGGCGGCGCTTGGCATTACCACGCTTCTGATGCATGTGGATATTCATGTGGCGCTCGCCCATCAGGGCATGGCGCTGCTTGTGCTTGGTTTTGCAGTCGCCCATTGGCGAGGCTTCCTCGGCGAATACCCGGCACCTGTCGCGGTTGAGATCAGGGATTGAAAACCCTTAAAATTGCTTCAGGACAGACTTGATGGTTGTCGCGACGGCCATTTCGTCGTCGCGTTCGCGCGTGTTGCCATCTTCCTCGTGCCATGCTGCCGAAAGGCAGCCGTAGGCGAAGGCATATTGTAGAAGCACCCGTTCGTCCCGTTTGAGCGCTTTCGCAAAAATCGACGCCATGGAGGCGATGCGTGCCTCGCTGCGTGTCAGATCGAAGCGGTCGAGCGGATTGGAGAACATGTTGGCGACGTCGAGTGCTGCATCGCCGATCAGGCCTGCCGGGTCGATGATGATCCAGCCACGCGAACTGCGCATGATGTTTTCGTGATGCAGATCGCCGTGCAGCGGTCGAATATTGCTTTGGTGCCCGATAAGCTCCTCGGCAAGCGAAGCGGCTTCGATGTAGGGGCTGTCGGTGCCTTCGCTGCGATCGTGCTCGGCTTTACGGAACAGACTTTCGAAATATTGCGGCAGCGTCAGCAGGCTTGCTGGTGGCGTCTGCGTTGAAGGCTGGTGATAGTGAAGGAGAACATCGGCGGCGATTGCGGTCGTGGCATCATCGTCGCCGTCGCGAAAAAGCACGTCGCGCAATGTCTCATTGCCGGCATGTTCCATGAGCAATATGTCGTCGGAGCGATCGAGCAGCTTCACGCAGCCGACACCTGCCCGCCATTCGATGAAATCCGCCCCGCGAAGGCTGTCTTTCAGAACCTTGTGTTTAAGTACCTTGGCGATGGCAAGGGAACCATTGCCAAGTCTGACTTCGTAAACCACCCCGGCCGGCGTATCGGCAATCTGTTTTGCGGCCTCGATATTCCACGAGGCCGGAAAAAAGGGGATAGCTCGGCTCACGCAAAAAGCCTCATGCCGAGAGCATCAGCTCCATGTTCTGGACAGCCGCACCCGATGCGCCCTTGCCGAGATTGTCGAGCAGCGCGACGAGATTGATGTGTTCGCCGCCCGGCGTGCCGAAGACGAACAGCTTCATCGTGTCCTTGCCCGCCAGTTCCTCGGCATCGATGCGGGACAGCCCCTTGCTTTCGGCAAGTGGAACGACGCTGACGATGTCCTGTCCGGCATAATGGGCGGTGAGCGCGGCATGCACGGTCTCGATGGTCGCGCCGTCCTTGAGGTCGGCGGCAAACAGCGGAACCTGCACGATCATGCCCTGCGGGAAGCGCCCGACGGAGGGTGCAAACAGCGGCGCGCGGTCCAGCTGGCCGTGAATGGTCATTTCCGGCACGTGCTTGTGTGCAAGCGTCAGGCCATAGAGGAAGTTGTTGGCACTGATCGCATCGTCCCTGCTCTGATCTTCCATCTGCGCGATCATCTGCTTGCCGCCGCCGGTATATCCGGACACGGCGTTGACACTGACGGGATACCCATCGGGCAGAATGCCGGCGGCGCGCAGCGGACGCAGAAGGCCGATCGCGCCGGTCGGGTAGCAGCCCGGATTGGCGACGAAGCGGGCGGAACGAACCTTTTCGCCCTGTTCCTTGTCCATTTCGGCAAAACCGTAAGCCCAGTCCTTATGGATACGATAGGCGGTCGAGGTGTCGATGATGCGGACATTGTTGTTGCCTGCCACCATGGTGACAGCTTCTCTGGAAGCATCATCCGGCAGGCAGAGAATCGAAATGTCGGCGTTGTTGAGCATGTCCTCGCGGATAGCGGCGTTGCGGCGCTCGGCTTCGGGAATGGACAGCAACTCGATATCGCGGCGACCAGCAAGGCGCGTGCGGATCTGCAGACCCGTTGTGCCGTGTTCGCCATCGATGAAGATCTTCGCTGTCATGTCCTTGTCCTGACTTTTCAGAGGGTTGCGAGTGTAATCGGATTCAGTTTGCTAAGCGCCCGGGCGTCGGTTCAGCCGGCCTTCGCCAGCCGTTCGGCGCGCAGGCCAAGCATATACATTGCAACGGTCGCTCCGGCAATGGCAGTGATATCAGCATGGTCGTAAGCGGGCGCGACCTCCACCACATCGGAGCCGCGAATATCGAGCTGGCCGAGTCCGCGAAGGACGGACAATATCTTGGCGCTTGTCGGCCCACCGGCCACGGGCGTACCGGTTCCGGGAGCGAAGGCTGGATCGAGGCAATCGATATCGAAGGTCAGATAGGTGGGCATCCCTGCCGTGTGCTTGATGATCAGCGAGGCGATGTCGCTCGCCCGCATCTCCTCCACCTCGTAACCGTGGAGAATGCGGATGCCGAAATCCTCAGGCGCATGGGTGCGAATGCCGATCTGGATGGAACGATCGGCATCGATCAGACCATCGCGCACGGCGCGGGCCACGAAGGAACCATGGTCAATGCGTTTGCCGTCGTCGAACCAGGTATCCTGATGCGCATCGAAATGCACCAG
This sequence comes from Rhizobium sp. SJZ105, assembly GCF_007828365.1. Classification (NCBI taxonomy): domain Bacteria; kingdom Pseudomonadati; phylum Pseudomonadota; class Alphaproteobacteria; order Hyphomicrobiales; family Rhizobiaceae; genus Rhizobium; species Rhizobium sp. SJZ105. The sequence continues at coordinate 674,860 of NZ_VIUP01000001.1, read as the reverse complement.
CGCCAGCGGGCCGTGCTTTGCCACATGCGCCTTCAGCAGCGGCCAGGTGATGAAATGGTCGCCGCCAAGCGTCAGCAGATAATCCGTCTTGGAGATGATCTTGCGCGCTTCCTTTTCGATTGTATCAGGCGTTTTCCAGTGATTGCCGTAGTCGAGCAGGCAGTCGCCATAATCGATGGTCGGCATATGGGCGAAAAGATCGCGGGCAAAGGGATATTCCGGGTCGTTGTCGAAAATCGCGGAGGCGCGGCGGATCGCCTGCGGCCCGAAGCGGGCACCCGGCCTGTTTGATGTCGCCGCATCGAAGGGGACACCCCAGACGGCCGTCGATACGCCCTTGAGGATCTTGGTATATTTGCGCCGCATGAAGGAGAGGACGCCCGCATGGGTCGGGTCGGTCGCAGCCGATGTCAGCGTTGCTGCGGTGAAGGCATGGTCGATGGTTTTTGATGGCATTGATCACCCCATTGCGGTTCGCGCTGAGGGTGCTGTCTTCTCGCCGAAAAAACAAGGAGGATGGCAATGAAAAAAGGCGGAGCCGAAGCCCCGCCTTTTCGAAGTTTTGAACGAACGGTTCCGAGAAGCGATTAGCGCTTGGAGAACTGGAACGAACGGCGGGCCTTGGCCTTACCGTACTTCTTACGTTCGACAACGCGGCTGTCGCGGGTCAGGAAGCCACCCTTCTTCAGAACGGCGCGCAGGCCCGGTTCGAAGTAGGTGAGGGCCTTGGACAGACCGTGACGAACGGCACCGGCCTGACCGGACAGACCACCACCGGCAACGGTAGCGATGATGTCGAACTGGCCCGTGCGCGCAACGGCAACGATCGGCTGCTGAAGGATCATCTGCAGAACCGGACGTGCGAAATACGTGGTGAAATCGCGGCCGTTGATGATGATCTTGCCAGAACCCGGCTTTACCCATACGCGGGCAACGGCGTTCTTGCGCTTGCCGGTCGCGTAGGAGCGGCCGAGAGTGTCAACCTTGCGGACGTGCACAGGAGCAGAAGCTTCCGATGCAGGGGCGAGGTCTTTCAGAGAGGAAAGATCGGCCATTATCAGGCGCTCCTTACGTTCTTCTTGTTGAGCACGGCTACGTCGAGAACGACGGGCTGCTGTGCTTCGTGCGGGTGGTTCGAGCCGGCGTAAACGCGCAGGTTCTTCATCTGACGACGGCCGAGCGGGCCGCGCGGGATCATGCGCTCGACGGCCTTTTCAACGACGCGCTCCGGGAAGCGACCTTCGATGATCTGGCGAGCCGTACGCTCCTTGATGCCACCCGGGTGACCGGTGTGCCAGTAGTACTTCTTGTCGGCGTACTTGTTGCCGGTGAAGGCAATCTTTTCCGCGTTGATGACGATGACGTTGTCGCCATCATCGACGTGGGGGGTGTAGGTGGCCTTGTGCTTGCCGCGCAAGCGGGTTGCAATGATGGTGGCGAGGCGACCAACAACGAGGCCTTCGGCGTCGATGATGACCCACTTCTTCTCCACCTCAGCAGGCTTCTGAACGAAAGTAGACATGGATTTCACTTTCTAACGTGGACCCGTCATCCTCTTTTAAAGTAAGAGCATACGGGCGTTTCTTGTTGCTTGGTTTGGTCACCCGAAGGCGACCGCAAATGACCATATTCCCTTTGGAATCCGATCTGGCGCGCTTATACGGTGTGCTGGATGAGGCGTCAATATGACGGATTTTGCTGACTGTAAAAATAAATCAATAAAAACAATGGTTTATTTATGTGGTATTATTTTACCCCATAGATTTACCTGTTTCATCCCAGCCGCATGACCAGAACACCCGCTGCGATGATGCCGCCAGCGAGATAACGCCAGACGCTGGCGCGTTCTTTGAGGATGACGACGGAGATCACCAGCGCAAACAGAATTGAGGTTTCGCGCAGCGCCGCGACGACGGCGACGGGGGCCTTGGTCATGGCGTAGAGCGCCAGCCCATAGGAGAGGATGGAGCCGCCGCCGCCGATCAGGCCGCGCCACCAGTTTCGCCGCACGTGCTGCGTAACGGCGCTTACGCCGCGCTGGTAAAAGGCGAAACCAAAGAGGAGGACGGGCGGCAGAAGCGACATCCACAACGTATAGGAAATCGCATTGCCGGAAAGCCTTGCGCCGACACCATCAACGAAGGTGTAGGAGGCAATCACGAAGGCGTTGATGAGCGCGACAATGATCGCCTTTCCGCCGCCGCGCCGCGCCTCGAAGGCAAGCGTCAGGATGCCGCCGGAAATGATGGCAATCCCGGCAAGCGCAAGCGGGCTTAAAATCTCGCTGAGAAAAAGGCTGCTCGTCGCTGCGACGATCAGCGGCGCCACGCCACGCATGACGGGATAGACGAGGCCGATATCGCCGATCGTATAGGCGGCGGCGACTAGGCGGAAATAGGCAAATTGCAGAACGGCTGAGGCGATGAGAAAGGGAATGGCTACCGGCGCAGGAAACGGCAGGAAGGGCAGGAAGGGTAAAGAACAAGCTGCGGCGCCCGCCGCGATCAGCGAGGCGTCCAGCGACTTGTCGGATCCGGATTTTACCAGCGCATTCCATCCGGCATGCAATATCGCGCCCAGAAGCACCAGAATTAGAATGTCAAATGTCACGATAGAGACTCGCTCATGGGCTATTCCGGGCAACCTACAGCATCGGCTTGAAAACCGGAATCCATTTTCCGTGGTGGCTGTGGGAGACGCAAATCCTCCTGTCGTAAGCGGTTGCTTCTTTGCGGATTATGACGCGTGTCAAGTTTCGGGTCTGTGCGTGTTGCGGGATGGAGTGGGCAACTGTGCGAGAGGCGAAATTCGGCCGTGCTCACGATTTCATCAGCAGGGCAGACGCGCCGATGCCGGATGCACAGCTTATGGTTTTGCTGTGGAACGTGTTTTTTGCAAAAATGCGACCGATTGCGGCGATTATTCCTGCTCGAAATTGCCCGTATCCAGAAGATGAAACTGTATCAATCAAGCGAGCACATGCAGGCTCAAAATGAAAAGAAGTTTCAATTCATTACTGAATGGCTGGCTACAACGTTACAGTTTTACCTATAACTTGATTTACAGAATAACTTTCTGAAAATTAGATACGCCTAATGCATCGGTGAACGGAATGAAAACAAACAGGAGACGAAGGGCGCATAAGATGCACGCAAATGTTGTTTCAGCAAATATTCATCGAAATGTATGCTTTTGAAAAACTGGATAAAAATACTCAGCACAACGCCGCTTAAGGTGTTTTTGTGAAATCATTTTGCGCAAACTAGGTGTACTTTCGTGACACCACGAGTCCGGCTTGTTCAATATTTTCATTCGGGCGGGGGTTCAAGAGAAGGATGAGGGTTCCTAGATTTAGGAAAGCGGCCGCAAAAAAGCGGTGCGAAAAGCTCGTCCGCGGATTTATGCGGGAGAGGCAATTCTCGCTGGGCCATTGAGCGTCGAGCCGGCGCATGAGGTCCTTGAACCGCGCGATATGGCAGAGGGAAAAGTTGACATGCAGCATGATACCTATGAACCGGATTACCTCAGAAAAATTCTGACGGATGTCAGGACCATCGCCCTGCTTGGCGCCTCTCCCAATCCGGATCGGCCGAGCCACGGCGTCATGCGCTTTCTGCTGTCCAAGGGTTACCGCGTGTTTCCGGTCAATCCCGGTCAGGCGGGCAAGGAGATATTGGGGCAGAAGGTGTATGCGCGGCTTGCCGACATTCCCGAACCCGTTGATATGGTCGATGTGTTCCGGGCGCCGGAATATTTGTCGGCAATTGTCGAAGAGGCGATATTGCTGCCGCAGCGGCCATCGGTGATCTGGGGCCAGCTTTCGGTCAGAGACGACAATGCGGCGGCCAAGGCCGAGGCCTACGGCATGAACGTGGTGATGGACCGTTGCCCCGCAATTGAGTATCCGCGTCTCAATATTGTGCGATAGTTGGTACGGATTGGACTTATCATTTGGCGGCAAGGCATTATGATCCCTCCAAAATATCATTGGAGGAAACATCATGCCGAGCAGCAATCCCGGGTTCTCAACGTTGGCCGTGCACGCGGGCGCACAGCCCGATCCGACCACCGGTGCGCGCGCGACGCCGATCTACCAGACAACGGCCTATGCCTTCCGTGACGCCGATCACGCAGCCGCGCTGTTCGGATTAAAAGAGTTCGGCAATATCTACACGCGCATCATGAACCCAACCCAGGCGGTTCTGGAGGAGCGTGTCGCAGCGCTTGAAGGCGGCACGGCGGCACTTGCCGTTGCATCCGGTCACGCCGCGCAATTGCTGGTCTTCCACACATTGCTGCAACACGGCGACAATTTCGTCGCGGCACGCCAGCTTTATGGCGGCTCCATCAATCAGTTCGGCCACGCCTTCAAGGGTTTCGACTGGCAGGTGCGCTGGGCCGATGCGGCTGATCCGGCCAGTTTCGAACGGCAGATCGACGACCGCACACGCGCGATCTTCATCGAAAGCCTCGCCAACCCGGGCGGCACATTCGTGGATATCGCCGCGATTGCAGATGTCGCCCATCGTCACGGCCTGCCGCTCATCGTCGACAACACCATGGCAAGCCCCTATCTGTTGCGGCCGCTGGAGCATGGCGCGGATATCGTATTGCATTCGTTGACGAAATTCCTCGGCGGCCATGGCAATTCCATGGGTGGCATCATCGTCGATGGCGGCACTTTCGACTGGTCGGCCACGGATAAATATCCGTCGCTGTCGCAGCCCCGCCCAGAATATTCCGGCGTCGTGCTGCACCAGACCTTCGGCAATTTCGCCTTCGCGATTGCCTGCCGCGTTCTTGGCTTACGCGATCTCGGCCCTGCGATCTCACCCTTCAATGCCTTCCTCATCCTCACGGGCATAGAGACCCTGCCGCTGCGCGTTCAGCGCCACTCCGACAATGCGCTGGCCGTCGCCAAATGGCTGAAAGCGCACCCCAAGGTGGGCTGGGTGCATTATGCCGGGCTGGAGGACAGCGACAACTACGCAATCCAGCAGCATTATTCGCCAAAGGGCGCTGGTTCCGTCTTCACCTTCGGCATCAAGGGCGGTTATGCCGCCGGCAAGGCGCTGGTGGAAGGTCTGCAACTCTTCTCCCATCTCGCCAATATCGGCGATACACGCTCTCTCGTCATCCACCCGGCTTCCACGACACATGCGCAGCTGACACCGGAACAGCAGACGGCGGCGGGTGCCGGACCGGATGTGGTGCGCCTCTCGATCGGCATCGAGGATGTCAAGGACATCATCGCCGATCTCGAACAATCGCTTGCGAAGCTCTGAGAGACCGGGGTCGTCATGACGAATTTTCTCGCATTCGAAGATACACGAACCGCTACGGCCAGTGATGTCGAGGCGGAGGTGGAGCACAGTGCACCCGCACCGGAAAGGCTGATTTCCGGCGACCCCAAATTCACCACGTGGAATCTGGAGGAAGCGCCCGGTGGCATCTATGCCGGCATCTGGCAGTCGACGCCCGGCAAATGGCGGGTGGTCTATGACGAATGGGAATATTTTAACATTCTCGAGGGTCACTCGATCCTGACGGAGGATGGCGGATCCGCGAGAGATCTGAAACCGGGCGACAGGCTGGTCCTGCGGCCGGGCTTCAAGGGAACCTGGGAGGTCATCGAAACGACCCGCAAGGATTATGTCATCCGGTTGTAGGGGCCGGATGATTTCTATTGGTCCATCGCCGGGATAAAGGTTGTTCCCGGCGTGGCTGTCACCAGCTGAGATCGAGCCGTTCCAGACCATGGAAGTGATAGACGTCCTTGACCTTGGGTGGCTCGGCAATCTTCAGGCCCGGCAGTCGCTTGAAAAGCAGAGGCAAGGCTAGGTTCAGCTCCAGTCTTGCCAGCGGCGCGCCAATGCAGAAATGGATGCCGGCGCCGAAGGAGACGTTGGCGCCTTCGTTTCGGTCCGGCCTGAATGCCAGGGGATCGGAAAACTTGGCCGGATCGAGATTGGCGGCCGCCAGAATGAGGCTGACCTTGTCGCCGCGTTTGAATTCCACGCCATCGATCTCGACCGGCTCCAGAACCCAGCGCTGGAAAATATGGACGGGCGCGCAGATACGCAGCGTTTCTTCCACCGTGCGTTCCGTTGCCGTCTCGTCGTGGAAAAGTGTGTCAGGCGCAATGCCGCTTTCCAGAATGATGCGCACGGAATTGCCGATCTGGTGCACCGTCGCCTCGTGCCCGGCGTTCAACAGAACGATGGTGGTCGAGATCAGCTCGTCGTCGGTCAGATACTGGCCCTTGTGCTCCGTATGGATCATGTGGCTCAGCAGATCGTCTTTCGGCTCCGCCCGGCGCTCCGCGATCACACTGCGCACATAGTCTGAAAACTCATGTGCGGCCCTGTCGGCCAGAAGCTCGTCCTCAGGCGTGCGCTTGAACATGTACATGCCGACATAGGCATGTGACCATTTCAGAAGCTGCGGCCCCATTTCCTCGGGAATGCCGATCATGCGCGCGATCATCGTGACCGGGATGATATCGGCATAGGAAGAGAGCAGTTCCGTCTCGCCGTTTCGTTCGAAGGCGTCGATCAGCCGGTTGGCGAGTTCCTCTATTTCCGGCTTCATCTTGTCGACATGCCGCGAAACGAAAGCGCGGTTGATGAGGGTGCGCAGCCGTGTGTGTTCCGGCGGCTCCAGCTCCAGAAGCGAGTGCTGCTCTGCGGCGTCGAAATGCTTCACATGCTCGAGCGGCTCTGCCAGACCGATCTCCTCGCGGCTCGCAACATGCAGGATCTGCCGTCCGAACCGGCGGTCGCGCAATAGGGCGCTGACATGGTCGTATTCGGTGAAAAACCACTGCCGCTGCTCTTCCCAATAGAAAGTGGGACATTGGGCATGCAGGGCAGCATAGACCGGGTTCGGATCGTTGTAGAAAGCCGGATTGCGGGCATCGAGTGAAACACGACGCGTGGCGGGATCGATTTTGAGAAAGGGAAATGTCGCTGTCATGTCCATGGTTTATTCCGCTCGCCGCACTTTGGGAAGGGCGGGAAAGTGCCGTTCCGTGTGTTTATCCGCATGTCACTGTATGGTTACTTTGTCACCGGTTGGCGATGGCCGCTATCCGGTTCAGCGCCGCAACCTGCCGGTTGGCATTGTTGTCCATCGGGTTTTCGTTCCGGTCCGGAGAGGGGACGACAACATTGGCTGAATTGACGTGGATCACAGTGCGGTTGCGGCCGGCCTTCTTGGCCGCGTAAAGCGCGCGGTCGGCCTCCGTCATCATCACGCTCAGGTCCGCATCCTTGATCATGGCTTCGGATATGCCGACGCTGGTCGTGACCTCGATGTTTTCGCCCCGTGCGCTGATCTTCGAAAGGCGCAGGTTGCTGCGGATGGCTTCCGCAAGCGTCACGGTGCTGGAGGGGCTTTCCACTTCGGCGACGAGCGCGAATTCTTCGCCACCCATCCTGACGAACAGGCCGCGCTCACCGATGACCCGCTGCGCCATATTGCAAAAATGCACAAGCACCGCGTCTCCCGACTGATGGCCGTATTTGTCGTTGATCTTCTTGAAATGGTCGATGTCAAACAGCGCCAGCGCCACGTAACGGCTGGAGCCGGGCGACCTTTTTTTGATGTGTTCGAACTCTTCAAGCAGCCCTCGCCGGTTGAGGACGCCGGTCAGGTGGTCGGTCATGGCCAGCCGGTGCAGGCGGGTTTCCGTGTCTTCCATGATGATCTTGGCACTCATCATGACGATGATGGTAAAGCCGAGAATGCCTGAAAAGGCGAGCGCTGCCGTCAGCGGAATGGCGTTGGGGGCGGCGGCGTTGACGGGAATGACGATGGACGCCACGAGCGCCCCGCAAAATGCCTGCACGATGAAGGTGGCCGCCAGCACCTTGCGGCTGAATGACGCGCGTGCCTTGCTGGCCAGAAGAATGCCGGCCAGCATGAAATAACCGGTGGCGGCACAGATGTGATAGAGCAGGATGCGCGGGACCATGTTTTCGCGTACGGGGCCGATCAGCATGCCCGCCACCCATAACAGCGGCGGAATGGCGATCCAGCCGGCGGTCTTGCGCTGTTCGAAGGACAGGAGACCGGCGAGCCAGAAACTGAAGGCCGAAAGGGCAAGCGTATTGCCGACTTCGATCGACAGGAAGTTGGGAATATCGCCGCGCAGCGCCACCATCACCGTGCCGGCGCTCGTGGCGGCGAAACCGGCTGCGAAATAGATATTGTGCCGGCGGGCAGGGCGGTGCAGCCACAGGGTTCCCAGCAGCAGGGCAAGGGTCAGCGTTTCCGACGCCCAAAGCAGCATGCCCGTCTTTGCATCCAGCATTGCAAAATCCTATCTGCGCTATCATGCCGTAAAAGCGGTTCGCGGCACGATGTGCGCAATGCCCGCCGAATTGGTGGAGATGCCATTTCGCCTCAAAAGAGGCTCCCGCCCCCTGACGGGAAACCGGAAATTCGCGGTCGTAGTATCAGCCGCAAATACCTAACGAGTTCTTGCCAGTGAGAAGTTATATCTGGGCAACACACCGGTTTTTGCGTTTGCGGTTTGCTCCTGTTAAAAAATAATGCGGGCGACAGAGAATGGTTCGGCTGGCATCGGCTTCTCCATAGCCGTTACCCCGCGGGTGGAAAACGCCCGTAAACGCTGTTGAGCCGTTAAGGATATGCGGCTTCGTGTCTTGAAGTACCGGGCAGGGACACTCTATGTAGGGAGAACGAAGGTTAGAAGTGATTCCGGAGCGGTTTTCCGCGAAGGGCAGAGTTTGACAAAGGACGGACATGAAAAATCCAGTTGATACCGCCATGGCTCTGGTGCCGATGGTCGTAGAGCAGACCAATCGCGGCGAACGCTCCTATGACATATTTTCCCGTCTTCTCAAGGAACGCATCATTTTCCTCACCGGACCGGTGGAAGACCAGATGGCCTCGCTCGTCTGCGCGCAGCTGCTTTTCCTCGAGGCTGAAAACCCGAAGAAGGAAATCGCGCTCTACATCAATTCGCCGGGTGGCGTCGTGACCGCCGGCATGGCGATCTACGATACGATGCAGTTCATCCGCCCTGCCGTTTCGACGCTTTGCGTCGGCCAGGCCGCATCCATGGGCTCGCTGCTTCTGGCTGCTGGCGAAAAGGGAATGCGTTTCGCAACTCCGAACGCCCGCATCATGGTGCATCAGCCCTCCGGCGGCTTCCAGGGGCAGGCTTCGGATATTGAGCGTCACGCTCGCGACATCATCAAAATGAAGCGTCGCCTTAATGAAGTCTACGTGAAGCACACCGGCCGTACGCTGGAAGAGGTTGAAAAAACCCTTGATCGCGACCACTTCATGGATGCCGACGAGGCCAAGGACTGGGGTGTGATCGACAAGATCCTCACCTCGCGCCAGGAAATGGAAGGCGCCGCCGCGAATTAAGGCGCGACGCTTTTTGACGGTTGTTTAACCCCGCAAAGTAATTTCGGGGCTTTCAACCGCAACAGAAAGCGATATTAGTATATATAAAGGCTGTGTTGAATTTTTATGACGTGGCCTTTGGTTTGATGGGGAATTCGTTGCAGCCGGTTGTCAGCTCATGTATCTGATACCGGTTAGTACCCCGGGAAACGAGGCGGATACGGCGATGCACCCAAGGGCGGCCGTATCGGCGGGCGGTAAGTTGACCGCGATCCGTTTGGCGGACCTGCGGCGTGCTGGAAGGAAAGTGATATGAGCAAAGTCAGCGGCAGCAACGGCGGCGACTCTAAGAATACACTCTATTGTTCATTCTGCGGCAAGAGCCAGCACGAAGTCCGGAAACTCATTGCCGGACCGACGGTATTCATCTGCGATGAATGCGTCGAATTGTGCATGGACATCATCCGCGAGGAGAACAAGACGTCGATGGTGAAGTCGCGCGAGGGTGTTCCCACCCCGCAGGACATCATCAAGATCCTCGACGAATACGTCATCGGCCAGAAGCAGGCGAAAAAGATCCTGTCGGTGGCCGTTCACAACCATTACAAGCGCCTCGCGCACGCCTCCAAGAATGGCGATGTCGAGCTTGCGAAGTCGAACATCATGCTCGTCGGTCCGACGGGTTGCGGCAAGACCTATCTTGCCCAGACGCTCGCCCGCATCATCGACGTTCCCTTCACGATGGCAGACGCAACGACGCTGACCGAAGCCGGTTATGTCGGCGAGGACGTGGAAAACATCATCCTGAAGCTGTTGCAGGCTGCGGATTACAATGTCGAGCGCGCCCAGCGCGGCATCGTCTATATCGACGAAGTCGACAAGATCTCCCGCAAGTCGGATAACCCGTCCATCACGCGTGACGTGTCGGGCGAGGGCGTTCAGCAGGCGCTTCTGAAGATCATGGAAGGCACGGTCGCTTCCGTTCCGCCGCAGGGCGGCCGCAAGCATCCGCAGCAGGAATTCCTGCAGGTGGATACGACCAACATCCTGTTCATCTGCGGCGGCGCGTTTGCCGGCCTGGACAAGATCATCTCGGCCAGGGGCGAAAAGACCTCGATTGGCTTCGGTGCGACCGTCAAGGCGGAAGACGATCGCCGCGTTGGCGAGGTGTTGCGCGAACTGGAGCCGGAAGATCTGGTGAAATTCGGTCTTATTCCGGAATTCATCGGCCGTCTGCCGGTTCTGGCTACGCTGGAGGACCTTGACGAGGATGCGCTGATCCAGATCCTGTCCGAGCCGAAGAACGCGCTGGTCAAGCAGTATCAGCGTCTGTTCGAGATGGAAGATGTGGAACTGACCTTCCACGAGGACGCGTTGCGCGAGATTGCCCGCCGGGCGATTACCCGCAAGACGGGTGCCCGCGGTCTGCGCTCGATCATGGAAAAGATCCTTCTGGATACCATGTTCGAACTGCCGACGCTGGAAGGCGTGCGCGAAGTGGTGATCTCCAACGATGTCGTCAGCGGCATCGCTCGCCCGCTCTACATCTATGCGGATCGTCAGGAAGAAAAGGCCAATGTTTCGGCTTGATTGACCGATCCGACGCTTTGATGAATTCAAAAGGCCCGCACTCGTGTGGGCCTTTTCTGTTGTGGCAGGTGCGAAACTTGCCGCTAACTTGGAGTAACCCGATTTTGCGTTTGGAGCGGATTGCGCTTTGCTGATAAAGTCTTAAAACTGATTTGCAGCGCGATATGACGGAAATGTGAATTACCGTCGGCGACCCGGTTCCTGATCCTGTGGGATAACCGGAAATGTCGGGAGTAATAGCCGGCGCTGTATTTGTTTGAATTTTACGGCCGTGCCGTTGCGCGGGGTCGTCTCTTCCGGTGACTTGAAATCGGCGTTCCGAAACTCCACTTTCAGTCTCGAGAAATGAATATGCCGGACGCCCCAAGACGTCAGGCAAAGTGTCCTGAAAGGGACCATGAAAGGAAATGATATGACGAACATCACGTCTGCGGCATCCGGCGGTATCTATCCGGTACTTCCCCTGCGCGACATTGTCGTTTTCCCGCATATGATCGTTCCCCTGTTCGTCGGGCGGGAAAAATCCATTCGCGCTCTCGAAGAGGTCATGGGCTCGGACAAGCAGATCATGCTTGTTACCCAGATCAACGCCAGCGATGACGATCCGTCCCCGGAAGCCATCCACAAGGTCGGCACGGTCGCTAACGTTCTCCAGCTGCTGAAGCTGCCTGACGGCACCGTTAAGGTGCTTGTGGAAGGCAAGGGTCGCGCCCAGATCGAGGCCTATACCGACCGCGAGGATTTCTACGAAGCGTCTGCGACGCCGCTGCAGGAGCCTGCGGAAGACCCGGTTGAGATCGAGGCGCTGTCGCGTTCCGTCGTTTCGGAGTTCGAGAGCTATGTGAAGCTCAACAAGAAAATTTCGCCCGAGGTTGTCGGCGCTGCCGGCCAGATCGACGATTATTCGAAGCTGGCCGACACTGTTGCTTCGCACCTGTCGATCAAGATCACCGAAAAGCAGGAAATGCTGGAAACCGTCAGCGTGAAGCAGCGGCTTGAAAAAGCGCTCGGCTTCATGGAAGGCGAAATTTCCGTGCTTCAGGTCGAGAAGCGTATCCGCTCGCGCGTCAAGCGCCAGATGGAGAAGACTCAGCGCGAATATTATCTGAACGAACAGATGAAGGCGATCCAGAAGGAGCTCGGCGACGGCGAGGATGGCCGTGACGAGATGGCCGAACTGGAAGAGCGCATTGCCAAGACCAAGCTTTCCAAGGAGGCCAAGGATAAGGCCGAGGCGGAAATGAAGAAGCTTCGCCAGATGAGCCCGATGTCTGCGGAAGCGACTGTCGTGCGCAACTATCTGGACTGGCTGCTCAGCCTGCCCTGGGGCAAGAAGTCGAAGGTCAAGGTTGATCTCAACAGCGCCGAGGCGGTCCTCGATCAGGATCATTTCGGTCTGGACAAGGTCAAGGAACGCATCGTTGAATATCTGGCCGTGCAGGCTCGCGCTTCGAAGATCCGTGGCCCGATCCTGTGCCTCGTCGGTCCTCCCGGCGTCGGCAAGACTTCGCTCGCCAAGTCGATCGCCAAGGCGACCGGCCGCGAATATGTGCGTATGGCGCTGGGTGGTGTGCGTGACGAGGCGGAAATCCGCGGTCACCGCCGTACCTATATCGGCTCCATGCCGGGCAAGATCGTTCAGTCGATGAAGAAGGCCAAGAAGTCCAATCCGCTCTTCCTGCTCGACGAGATCGACAAGATGGGCATGGATTTCCGTGGCGATCCGTCTTCCGCACTGCTGGAGGTGCTCGATCCGGAACAGAACTCCACCTTCATGGATCACTATCTTGAGGTGGAATACGACCTGTCCGACGTGATGTTCGTGACCACGGCCAACACGCTGAACATTCCAGGTCCCCTGATGGACCGTATGGAAGTGATCCGCATCGCCGGTTATACGGAGGACGAAAAGCGCGAAATCGCCAAGCGTCACCTGCTGCCGAAGGCGATCAAGGAACATGCCCTGCGTCCGGAAGAGTTCTCGGTCAGCGATGACGCTCTGATGATCGTGATCCAGCAGTACACCCGCGAGGCGGGCGTGCGCAGCTTCGAGCGCGAGTTGATGAAGCTTGCGCGAAAGGCCGTGACCGAGATCATCAAGGGCAAGGTCAAGTCCGTGGAAGTCACCGCAGCCAATGTCCCGGATTATCTGGGCGTTCCGCGGTTCCGCCACGGCGAGGCCGAGCGTGAGGATCAGGTTGGTGTCGTCACCGGTCTGGCATGGACGGAAGTCGGCGGTGAGTTGCTCACCATCGAAGGCGTGATGATGCCCGGCAAGGGCCGCATGACGGTCACCGGCAACCTCAAGGAAGTGATGAAGGAATCCATTTCGGCAGCGGCATCTTATGTCCGCTCGCGCGCCGTGGACTTCGGCATCGAACCGCCGCGTTTCGACAAGAGCGACATCCACGTTCACGTTCCGGAAGGGGCTACCCCGAAGGACGGACCGTCTGCCGGTGTTGCCATGGCAACCGCCATCGTCTCCATCATGACCGGTATCCCGGTCTCCAAGGATGTGGCGATGACGGGTGAGATCACGCTTCGTGGTCGCGTGCTGCCGATCGGCGGCCTGAAGGAAAAGCTGCTTGCGGCGCTTCGCGGTGGCATCAAGAAGGTGCTCATCCCGGAAGAAAACGCCAAGGACCTGGCGGATATTCCTGATAATGTGAAGAACGAGATGGAGATCATCCCGGTGTCTCGCATGGGTGAGGTCATCAAGCACGCGCTGCTTCGCATGCCCGAGCCAATCGAGTGGGACGGCAGCATCGAAACGCCTGTTATCGCAACTGTCGACGGTGTCGACGAGGGCGGACAGACGATCGCACATTGATTGCCACGTCGTTGTGAAAGCCAGAATCGGTTTTCGCGACACCTGTGCATAGATTCAATGTGTTAGATGCCGAAAGGCGCGATGCTTCTTTGATGCTCGCAGAACTGGTGCGAAATTGGCACGTTTAAGGGAAAGGCCGGCAGAAATGTCGGCCTTTTTTGTGAAAAACCCCGCAGACCCCTTGTTTTTCAGGCGATTCCAGCGCTTTTGAGTTGCTGCGCGCGGATACAGACGTATTCTGCGCCGGCTTAATTTGAGTCGTTTCAAACCATTGAAAGGGGTGGAAACATGAACAAGAACGAGCTCGTCTCTGCTGTTGCCGAAAAGGCTGGTCTCACGAAGGCAGATGCTGCTTCCGCTGTTGATGCCGTATTCGAAACCGTACAGAACGAACTGAAGAGCGGTGGCGACATCCGTCTCGCTGGCTTCGGCAGCTTCTCCGTAAGCCGTCGTGAAGCCTCCAAGGGTCGTAACCCTTCCACGGGTGCTGAAGTCGATATCCCGGCTCGCAACGTACCGAAGTTTTCCGCAGGCAAGGGCCTGAAGGACGCCGTCAACTCGTAAGGTTTCCGAAAGGCCGCGACGTCCGGCGGCGGGCGGGCGGCTTTTCAGGTTCACGAGGACACATGTTTTGACGCCCTGACGCCATCATGCCGGCACGTAAACCGGGCGGCTTTTCGAAATGATTTTTCGGATAGCCCTTTTTTCGAACCGGCAAGATGTACTTGAAAGTAGGAGAGCGCGCCTGTGTAGCCTCCATCCGGTCACACGGCGCTCTGATACGCGGAATGTGCGCACGAACAGGAAAGCCCGGCCTTCATGGTCGGGCTTTTTGATTCCTCCGGCAGGAAATGTCATGCCGCTGTCATGTCTCTGACGCAGAAGCCATAGGGTGTTTTTTTGGATCCAAGGGGGATTTATAATGGCGTTCCGACTTTCTCAGATGGCTTTGACTGCTGCTCTGCTCACGTCCGCGGCCTTTCCGGCTGCTGCCGAGCCGGTTTTCAACCGCATCGCATCTTTCCCGGTCGTAAAGAACCTGCCAGCGGACAAGGACGCGAAGGCCGTCACTTCAGCTGAAATCGTAACCGCCAGCGAAGACGGCAAGACGCTGATCTATTCGGACAGCCCGCTTGGCGGCATTGGATTCGTTGACATCACCGACGCGAAGGCACCCAAGGCTGGCGGCGCGTTGCTGCTGGAAGGCGAACCGACCTCGGTTGCCGTTGCTGGCGCCAAGGTTCTGGCCGGTGTCAACACGTCCGAAAACCGCGCCAAGCCGTCCGGCAAGCTGGTGACGGTCGATATCGCCACCAAGAAGATTGAAGCGAGCTGCGACCTCGGCGGCCAGCCAGATTCTGTCGCAATTTCCCCGGACAAGACCTTCGCCGCTATCGCGATCGAAAACGAACGCGATGAAGAGGTGAACGAAGGCGCCCTGCCACAGATGCCGGCCGGTTATCTGGTGACGGTCGGTCTGAAGAACGGTGTTGCTGACTGCGCGACGCTGAAGAAAATCGACGTGACCGGCCTTGCCGAAATCTCCCCGGAAGATCCGGAGCCGGAATTCGTCTCGATCAATGCCAATGGCGAGATCGCGCTCACGCTGCAGGAAAACAACCACATCGTCATCATCGACGGCAAGACCGGTACGGTAAAGACGCATTTCTCCGCCGGCACGGTTGATCTGGAAGGCGTCGACACGAAGACGGACGGCCAGATCAAATTCACCGACAAGCAGGAAGGCCGCAAGCGTGAGCCAGATGCCGTGAAGTGGCTGGACAATGACCGAATCGTCATCGCCAATGAGGGCGACTGGCAGGGCGGCGCGCGCGGCTTCACCATTTTCGACAAGACCGGCAAGCTTCTTTATGAAGCCGGTGCCACCCTTGAGCACGCTGCCGCCAGCATCGGCCACTATCCGGAAAAGCGCTCCAAGGCCAAGGGCATCGAGCCGGAAGGTCTGGAGACGGCAACCTTCGATGGTCAGAAGTACTTCTTCGTTCTTGCCGAGCGCGCGTCTCTCGCTGCGGTCTACAAGGATACGGGCGGCACACCGGAACTGGTCCAGCTTCTGCCCTCGGGCATTTCGCCTGAAGGTGCCGTCGCCATTCCGTCGCGCAATCTTCTCGTCACTGCCAACGAAGCCGATCTCGTCGAAGATGGCGGCGCTCGCTCGCATGTCATGATCTATGAACGCGCAGAAGGCCAGATTGCCTACCCGCAGCTCGCTTCCGCCACCGTTGACGGCGCACCGATCGGCTGGGGCGCTCTCTCCGGTTTGGTGGGCGATGCTGAAAAGCCTGGCATCCTCTATGCCGTGTCCGACTCGGTCTATGGCAACCAGCCGTCGATCTACACCATCGACGCAACGAAGAAGCCCGCCACCATCACCAGCGCCCTGCGCATCAAGCGCGACGGTATCGCAGCCCAGAAACTCGACATCGAAGGCATTACGCTTGACGGTAAGGGCGGCTTCTGGCTGGCCTCGGAAGGTGACAGTGCCAAGCTCGTGCCCCACGCACTCTACAATGTCAGCGCCAAGGGCGAGATCAAGGCTGAGATCGCTCTGCCGAAGGAACTGCTGGCTGGCGAAACCCGCTTCGGTTTCGAAGGCGTGACCATGATCGGCAAGGGCGACGACGCGACGCTGTGGATGGCCGTACAGCGCGAATGGGGCACGGACGAGAAGGGTTTCGTCAAGCTCGTCTCCTACAATCCGAAGTCCAAGGAATGGGGCGCCGTGCGTTACCCGCTCGACAAGACCGAGGCAGGCTGGGTCGGCCTTTCTGAAATCACCGCACAGGGCGACTATGTCTATATCGTCGAGCGCGACAATCAGGTCGGTGACAAGGCAAAGATAAAGAAGCTTTACCGCGTCGCGATCGCTGACCTTAAGCCGGGCAAGATCGGTGGCGAACTGCCGCTGGTGGCCAAGCAGGAAGCACATGATTTCCTGCCGGACCTCAAGTCCCAGACGAATGGCTATACCGTTGACAAGCTGGAAGGCTTCACCTTCGACAAGGCAGGAACGGCCTATGTCGTCACTGACAATGACGGCGTCGACGGATCTTCCGGCGAAACGCTGTTCTTTACCGTCGATCTGAAGGCGATCAACTGATCGGTCCGAATAGAATCGCAAATGAGAAAAGCCGGGCATAGCCCGGCTTTTTTGTGCGGCGGAAGAAACCCCGATCTGGGGAATGCCGATTACCCACGATGAGTCGCATACCAGCCGTTAAAACCGGCATGATCGCGTCGCTATCGCATAATCGAGGGTGTTATCCGGAGGACTTCCATGAATGTGCAGTGGACCAGATCGCTAGAGATCACCGCCCCATGGAATTCTTGCTTTTGGGAGTGCTGTCTTTTTCCGAGTCCTGCTGGACCCAGCGGAAAAAAATATAAACAGGCAGCGCAATAAGCGCGAGTGTTACAAACGCGTCGACCGACATGGTTTCATCCATCATTTATACCGTTCATCATGAAACGGCTCGAAAACAATGCATGAAATCTCTTTAAAAAGTCTGAATCTGCTTATTTTTCGGTATGTTGCGGGGTGGCACACCTATTGGAGCCGGCCTGTATGAATGTGGAACAGAAGTGCCGATCTGGCATAGACTCACGCCGGAAAAGCCGCTCCACCAGCCCAAGGCCGCGGCCGTCTACAGAATCGGGAGCAGGGGCCGTGATTCCCGATGCAGGAAGTTGACGGTAAAACGCACCGACATCCGAAAGAGCTTCGGCTTGGTAATGCGCACAATTTGAAGAAGCTGGAAAATGGTGGGCGATGAGAGACTCGAACTCCCGACATCCTCGGTGTAAACGAGGCGCTCTACCAACTGAGCTAATCGCCCTTCGCGTCTTGCAGATCGTGTCTGCCGCGTCGGTGGCCGTGATGTATTCGGATCGGAAAAAAACCGCAAGGGCTTTTGTGAAGTTTTTTTGTTTTTTTTCCGGACAGCTCTGCCCACTGGCAGAGGTGATCGGCAAAAAGCCGGGAACTGCGGGCTTTTCGATAAAAACAAAGCCCGGCCGTTACCTTTGGCGGTATGCTGGAATCGCGTTACGGACGCCCCGGCTGTGGACAAGTTTTTTGTTTTTGTTGGGAAAAGCCCGGAAAACAAGGCATTCGCTGCAATGCCGGTCAAAGGCCTTTCAGTTTTTTCCGATCAAAATGAAGAAGCTTATTCTTTTGTCGTGAAACCTGCTTGACACCCCCGCACGAACGCCGTAGTTAGCCGCTCAACGAACAGCCGAGGCTGGTTCGTACGGCGAGACTAAGGTCTTGTCGGTCAGGATAAGCGGGTGTAGCTCAGTTGGTTAGAGTGCCGGCCTGTCACGCCGGAGGTCGCGGGTTCGAGCCCCGTCACTCGCGCCATCCTGTTCCTCGGAAAAAACGCAGACGAATGTCTGTGGAGCGCGGGTGTAGCTCAGTCGGTTAGAGTGCCGGCCTGTCACGCCGGAGGTCGCGGGTTCGAGCCCCGTCACTCGCGCCATTTCTTTCACCGAAATGACACTCCCAAACGAAGCAAGCAGGCATCGTCCTGCCATATCGGCAATGGCGATTTCAGCGCCTGTTTCCGGCATTTGCGAGCGCGGTTTTTCCTGCTGTTTTTAGTCAAGTTTCGATATCGAGAGATCGTCACTTCGCTGCCATTTTGACGTAAAATTCGTGTGACTTTTTTGCGGTTGCGTCGTTCAATCGATTATTATTGTATTTGAGGGGCTTAGCCCGGAATTGTGGCCCAAATTTGCGTCAATTCCGGCAATATTGTTGCCAATCAATGCGGCAGGTGTCTTGAAATGGTGCCTAAACTCTTGCAGAGAGAGCGCGGCTGCGCTAACCACTTTGGCGTTGCAACATATTTGTGCGCCTTTAGACTTTCAGTCGCAAAGGCAGGTCCGGCACCCGGCCGGACAGGGAAGAGACCATGACTGAACTCCTCAGTTCCTATATTCCGATCGCAATCTTTATCGGTATCGCTCTTGTCATTGGCCTGGCGCTTCTCATCGCGCCTTTCGCTGTCGCTTATAAGGCGCCGGACCCGGAAAAGCTCTCCGCTTTCGAGTGCGGTTTCAATGCCTTCGACGACGCCCGCATGAAGTTCGATATCCGGTTTTATCTGGTGTCCATTCTCTTCATCATCTTCGACTTGGAAGTCGCCTTCCTGTTCCCCTGGGCTGTGTCCTTCGGTGATATGGGCTGGTTCGGTTTCTGGTCTATGATGGTGTTCCTCGCCGTTCTCACCATCGGCTTTATCTATGAGTGGAAGAAGGGAGCGCTGGAATGGGCATGAGCCAGAACAACAGCACGCTCGTTGCACCGCAGCCGAAGGGGATCATCGATCCCGCGACCGGCAAGCCTGTCGGCAGCAACGATGCCTACTTCACGGAAATCAACGACGAGCTGGCCGACAAGGGCTTTCTCGTCACCTCGACCGACGAGCTGATCACCTGGGCGCGTACCGGCTCCCTGATGTGGATGCAGTTCGGTCTTGCCTGCTGCGCCGTCGAGGGTCTGATGCAGGCTTCCGGCCCGCGTTACGACATGGAGCGCTTCGGTGTCGCCCCGCGCGCCTCGCCGCGCCAGTCGGACGTGATGATCGTCGCGGGAACGCTGACCAACAAGATGGCGCCGGCACTGCGCAAGGTCTATGACCAGATGCCTGAGCCGCGTTACGTCATCTCCATGGGCTCCTGCGCCAATGGCGGCGGATATTACCATTATTCCTACGCCGTCGTGCGCGGCTGCGACCGAGTCGTGCCGGTGGATATCTACGTTCCGGGCTGTCCCCCCACGGCGGAGGCGCTGCTTTACGGCGTGCTTCTGCTGCAGAAGAAGATCCGGCGTACCGGTACCATCGAGCGCTAAGGGCAAAGGACGGATTAAGGAATGAGCGAAGCTCTAAACGATCTTGCTGCTTACGTTAAGGAAGCGCGTGGTTCCCTCGTGGTTTCGGCCGATATCGCCTATGGCGAGCTGACGCTGAACACGACGACGGAAAGCGTTATCGCGCTTTTGACGTTCCTGCGTGACGATGTGCAGTGCGGTTTCGTCAACATCATCGATATTTGCGGCGTCGACTGGCCGCAGCGCGAGAAGCGTTTCGACGTTGTCTATCACCTCTTGTCGCCGCGCCAGAATCTGCGCGTGCGCATCAAGCTGCAGGTGGCGGAAGACGAGGGCGTTCCCTCGGCAACCTCCGTTTACATGGGTGCAGACTGGTTCGAGCGCGAAGCCTGGGATATGTACGGCATTCCTTTCGAAGGCCATGCGGATCTTCGCCGAATCCTCACCGATTACGGTTTCGAAGGTCATCCGCTGCGCAAGGATTTTCCGGTTACCGGCTTTGTGGAAGTACGCTACGATGACGTTCTGAAACGGGTTCTCTATGAACCGGTCGAACTGAAGCAGGAATTCCGCAATTTCGATTTCCTCTCTCCCTGGGAGGGGACTGACTATGTTCTCCCGGGTGATGAAAAGGCCAAGCAATGAGCGAAGCCCCCGCGACAGAGCACGGACAATGTCTTTGCGGCGCCGTTGGCTTCAATGCCAGCATCGGCGCCCGCGAATTCGGCGTTTGCCATTGCTCGATGTGCCGCCGCTGGTCCGGCGGAACATTTCTGGCTGTCGAATGCGCTGACGTCGCCATCGAGAACGAGGAACATTTCGGTGTTTATACCTCGTCGGAATGGGGCGAGCGCTGCTTCTGCAAAAATTGCGGCAGCACGCTGATGTGGCGCTCCAAGGATGGCAAGCATTTTGCCGTCTCGTTGCAGGCTTTCGACAACCCTTCCAGTTTCCATTTTGCGTCGCAGATTTTCACGGATGAGAAGCCTTCGAGCTATTCTTTCGCGCAAACCACGCAGAACATGACCGGCCCCGAATTCATCGCCATGATCACCTCGGCGGAGCACTAGAATGACTGAGCATAACGTCCGCAATTTCACGATCAACTTCGGTCCGGAACACCCTTCCGCGCACGGCGTGCTGCGTCTGGTTCTGGAACTGGACGGCGAAATCGTCGAGCGCGTCGATCCGCATATCGGTCTTCTGCATCGCGGCACCGAAAAGCTGATCGAGACCAAGACCTACCTTCAGGCGGTGCCTTATTTCGACCGTCTCGACTACGTCGCGCCGATGAACCAGGAACACGCTTTCGCGCTCGCCGTCGAAAAGCTGCTGGGTCTCGAAATCCCGATGCGCGGCCAGCTGATCCGCGTGCTTTATTCGGAAATCGGCCGCATCCTGTCGCACATCATGAACGTGACGACTCAGGCCATGGACGTCGGCGCAATGACGCCGCCTGTGTGGGGCTTCGAGGAACGTGAAAAGCTGATGGTGTTCTACGAGCGCGCCTGTGGCGCCCGCATGCACTCGGCCTATGTCCGTCCGGGCGGCGTGCATCAGGATCTGCCGCCGGAACTGGTCGAAGATATCGGAAAATGGTGCGATCCCTTCATTACCGTTCTCGACAATATCGAAGGCCTGTTGACCGACAACCGCATCTACAAGCAGCGTAACGTCGATATCGGCGTCGTCTCGCTTGAAGACGCCTTTGCCTGGGGTTTCACGGGCGTCATGGTGCGCGGTTCGGGTGCTGCCTGGGATTTGCGTCGCGCGCAGCCCTACGAGTGCTATTCCGATCTGGAGTTCGATATCCCCGTCGGCAAGAACGGCGACTGCTATGACCGTTACCTGATCCGCATGCAGGAAATGCGCGAATCGGTGAAGATCATGAAGCAGTGCGTCGATCTTCTCTCCGGCAAGCACCGCATCGGCCCGGTCTCCTCGCTGGATGGCAAGGTGGTTCCGCCCAAGCGCGGCGAGATGAAGCGTTCGATGGAAGCTCTTATCCATCACTTCAAGCTCTATACCGAAGGCTATCACGTTCCGGCCGGCGAAGTTTACGCCGCCGTCGAAGCGCCGAAGGGCGAGTTCGGCGTCTACGTGGTCGCCGATGGTTCGAACAAGCCCTACCGCTGCAAGATCCGCGCGCCGGGTTATGCACATTTGCAGGCGATGGATTTCCTGTGCAAGGGCCATCAGCTTGCCGACGTTACAGCCGTGCTCGGCTCCCTCGACATCGTGTTCGGGGAGGTCGACCGCTGATGCGTCTGCCGCTGGCCATCTTGGCTTTTCTTGCTGCGATGTCGACCTCCGCTCTCGCCCAGACGGCGACGGACGAGGGGGGCGTATCGCTATCAAGCAGCGGCGGTTCCACCATCAAGCAGCTTCTGTCTTCGGGATACGAGATCAAGGGCTCGGTTCCCAATGGCAGCAAGTTCATCGTGTTCATGCAGAAAGACAAGGCGGCTTATGCCTGCGAATTCGTCACGGTGGCGAGATCGCGTTGTGAGACGTTAAACTGAAAAGGCGTGAGGAAGTATGTCCGTTCGTCGACTAGCCGAAGATCAGTTCCAGCCCGTGGCATTTGCCTTTAACGCGGATAATACCGCATGGGCGGAAAAGACGATCCAGAAATATCCGGAGGGACGCCAGCAATCGGCGGTTATCCCGCTGCTTATGCGTGCGCAGGAGCAGGACGGCTGGGTTACCCGCGCCGCCATCGAAAAAATCGCCGACATGCTGGATATGGCCTATATCCGCGTCATGGAAGTAGCGACCTTCTACACCCAGTTCCAGCTGAAGCCGGTCGGCACACGCGCCCATGTTCAGGTTTGCGGCACCACGCCCTGCATGCTGCGCGGCTCCGAAGCGCTGATGGATGTCTGCCGCAAGAAGATCCACCATGATCCGCTGCACACCAACGAGAGCGGCACGCTGTCCTGGGAAGAAGTGGAATGTCAGGGCGCCTGCGTCAACGCGCCGATGGTCATCATCTTCAAGGATGCCTATGAGGATCTGACGCCCGAGCGCCTGGAAGAGATCATCGACACGTTCGAGGCAGGCAAGGGTGACACGGTCAAGACAGGTCCCCAGATCGACCGTCACCAGTCGGTGCCCGTTGGCGGCCTGACGACGCTGACGGAAGAGATCAAGCCAGATCGCTCCAATCTCGACAAGCCTGCGGAAGCTCCGGCGGAAGCAGCCCCCGTTCTTCCTTCGAATGCCGCCAAGCCGAAGACGGACGCACCGGAAACCGATCCGAAGCTGAAGACGCCTGCGAACGAGCCCAAGGCTGCTGCGGAAAACGCAAAGGCAGGGGAACAGCAATCGGCAGGCAAGGAAGCGACAGCATCCAGACCGTCGCTTGAGTCAGCCGACCGTCCGGCAGGCATTGAAAAGCCCGCTGCGCCCGATGACCTGAAACTCATTTCAGGCGTTGGCCCGAAGATCGAAGGCACGCTTAACGAGCTCGGCATCTTCACCTATGCGCAGATTGCCGGCTGGAAGAAGGCCGAGTGCGACTGGGTGGATGGTTATCTGAATTTCAAGGGCCGCATCGAACGCGATGAGTGGATCAAGCAGGCCGAGGCGCTCGCCAAGGGTGGCGAAGCCGAGTATATCAGGGTCTTCGGCAAGAAGCCGCGGTAAAGGGTGAAGCATGTTAAAAGATCAGGATCGCATCTTTACCAATCTCTACGGCCTCAAGGACAAGTCCCTGAAGGGCGTGATGGCGCGCGGCCATTGGGATGGCACCAAGCAGATCATCGAAAAGGGTCGTGACTGGATCATCAACGAGATGAAGGCTTCCGGCCTTCGCGGTCGCGGCGGCGCAGGCTTCCCGACGGGTCTCAAGTGGTCCTTCATGCCCAAGGAAAGCGACGGCCGTCCGCATTATCTCGTGGTCAACGCCGACGAATCCGAGCCCGGCACCTGCAAGGACCGCGAAATCCTGCGCAACGATCCGCATACGCTGATCGAAGGCTGCGTTATCGCCGGTTTCGCCATGGGTGCACACACCGCCTATATCTACGTGCGTGGCGAATATATGCGCGAACGTGAGGCGCTTCAGGCCGCCATCGATGAATGTTACGATGCGGGCCTGCTCGGCAAGAACAACAAGAACGGCTGGGATTTCGACATCTACGTCCATCACGGCGCAGGTGCCTATATCTGCGGCGAAGAGACAGCACTGCTCGAAAGCCTCGAGGGCAAGAAGGGCCAGCCGCGCCTGAAGCCGCCGTTCCCGGCCAATATGGGTCTTTACGGTTGCCCGACGACCGTCAACAACGTCGAATCCATCGCCGTTGCTCCGACCATTCTGCGCCGAGGTGCGGCATGGTTCTCGTCTATCGGCCGTCCGAACAATGTCGGCACCAAGCTGTTCATGGTCTCCGGCCATGTCGAGCGTCCATGCACCTTCGAAGATGCGCTGGGCCTGTCCTTCCGTGAGCTGATCGAACACCATTGCGGTGGCATTCGCGGCGGCTGGGACAATCTGCTTGGCGTCATCCCCGGCGGCGCATCCTGCCCCATCGTGCGCGGTGAGGACATGAAGGACGCCATCATGGACTTCGACGGCATGCGCGAAGTGAAGTCGTCCTTCGGCACCGGCGGCATGATCGTCATGGACAAGTCCACCGACGTCATCAAGGCGATCGCCCGCATCGCGGCGTTCTTCAAGCATGAAAGCTGCGGCCAGTGCACGCCGTGCCGTGAAGGCACCGGCTGGATGTGGCGCGTGCTGGAACGCATGGTGAAGGGCAACGCGCAGAAGCGCGAAATCGACATGCTGTTCGAAGTGACGAAGCAGATTGAAGGCCACACCATCTGTGCTCTCGGCGACGCCGCCGCATGGCCGGTACAGGCGCTGATCCGCAATTTCCGTCCGGAAATCGAAAAGCGCATCGACCAATATACCTACAGGGCCATGGATGATGGCGCTGTTCTGGAAGCTGCCGAATAAGCTTTTCGCAGTTTGCATGCGGCGCGGGGATGATCCCGGCGCCGGAAAACCATGAAGCGCCTGACCGACGAGATGAAGTGTCGGGCGCGATTAAGGATTTGTTGCGGACCGTGTGAGAGACACGGGACGAACAGGCAACAGGACGTAAGTAGAACCATGGCAAAGCTCAAGGTTGACGGTAAAGAGATCGAGGTTCCGGATCATTTCACGCTGTTGCAGGCGTGCGAGGAGGCTGGTGCTGAAGTTCCGCGCTTTTGTTTTCATGAGCGCTTGTCGGTCGCGGGTAACTGCCGCATGTGTCTCATTGAGGTGAAGGGCGGACCGCCCAAGCCCGCCGCATCCTGCGCCATGGGCGTGCGCGACGTTCGCGGCGGCCCGAATGGCGAATTGCCTGAGGTTTTCACCAATACGCCGATGGTCAAGAAGGCCCGCGAAGGCGTGATGGAGTTCCTTCTCATCAACCACCCGCTCGATTGCCCGATCTGCGACCAGGGCGGCGAATGCGACCTGCAGGACCAGGCTATGGCCTTCGGTATCGCCGGTTCGCGTTACGCGGAAAACAAGCGTGCGGTTGAAGACAAATATATCGGCCCGCTCGTCAAGACGGTAATGAACCGCTGCATCCACTGCACGCGCTGCGTCCGTTTCACAACGGAAGTTGCCGGCATCGCCGAACTCGGCCTCATCGGCCGCGGCGAGGATGCTGAAATCACCACCTATCTCGAGCAGGCAATGACCTCCGAGCTTCAGGGCAACGTCGTCGATCTTTGCCCGGTCGGTGCGCTCACCTCCAAGCCTTTCGCTTTCACTGCCCGTCCGTGGGAACTGAACAAGACCGAAACCATCGACGTGATGGACGCTCTCGGTTCGGCAATCCGCGTCGATACCCGTGGCCGCGAAGTCATGCGCGTCATGCCGCGTGTCAACGAGGCAATCAACGAAGAGTGGATCTCCGACAAGAGCCGCTTCATCTGGGACGGCCTGAAGACGCAGCGTCTCGACCGCCCTTACGTCCGCAAGGATGGCCGCTTGCAGCCCGCAAGCTGGGGCGAAGCCTTCGGCGCTATCAAGCAGGCGGTTGCCGCAACCAGCGGCAGCAAGATCGGCGCGATTGCCGGTGACCTTGCTTCCGTCGAGGAAATGTTCGCGCTGAAGTCGCTTCTGGCGTCGCTCGGCTCGGCCAATGTCGATTGCCGTCAGGATGGCGCAGCGCTTGATCCGTCTTTGGGTCGCGCCAGCTACCTGTTCAATTCCACAATCGAAGGCATCGAGCACGCGGATGCGCTGCTGATCGTCGGCGCCAACCCGCGTTATGAAGCGGCCGTACTCAATGCACGTATCCGCAAGCGCTGGCGTCGCGGTGGTTTCCCGATCGGCGTGATCGGCGAAGCCGGTGAACTGCGCTACAACTACGAATATCTAGGCTCCGGCGCGGAAACGCTTTCCGATCTCGCCAATGGCTCTCACAGCTTCGTTGAGAAGCTGAAGTCCGCCAAGAACCCGCTGATCATCATCGGCCAGGGCGCCCTGGCACGCGCCGATGGTGCAGCCGTTCTCGCGGCCGCTGCGAAGCTTGCCGTTTCGGTTGGCGCAATCAGCGAAGAGTGGAACGGTTTCTCGGTGCTTCACACCGCAGCTGCCCGCGTCGGTGGTCTCGACATCGGCTTCGTGCCGGGCGAGGGCGGTGCTGCTGCTGCCGAAATGGTAACGTCCATGGACGTTCTCTTCCTGCTCGGCGCCGATGAAATCGACCTGTCGAACAAGGGCGCCAAGTTCACCGTCTACATCGGCAGCCACGGCGATCATGGCGCGATGAACGCCGACGTCATCCTTCCGGGTGCGGCCTATACCGAAAAATCCGGTATCTGGGTCAACACCGAAGGCCGCGTTCAGGTGGGCAACCGCGCCGGTTTCGCACCGGGCGAGGCCCGTGAAGACTGGGCGATCCTGCGTGCGCTTTCCGACGTACTCGGCAAAAAGCTGCCGTTCGATTCGCTGTCGGCGCTGCGCGGCCAGCTTTATGTCGCGCATCCGCATCTGGCGGAAACCGATGAGATCGTTGCCGGCAACGGCGCGGATGTCGAGGCACTTGCCGCTCGCGCGGGCAGCCTCAATAAGTCTGCGTTTGCCTCGCCGGTAAAAGACTTTTATTTGACGAACCCGATTGCGCGCGCATCCGCCGTCATGGCCGAGTGTTCCGCATTGGCCCGCAACAATTTCCAGGCTGCGGCAGAGTAAGGGTAGGGGATTATGGAATCGTTTTTCTGGAGCTACGTCTGGCCCGCGCTGATCATGGTCGGCCAGTCCCTGCTGCTTCTCGTTTGCCTTCTGGTGGCCATCGCCTTCCTTCTGCTTGCCGACCGTAAGGTCTGGGCAGCCGTGCAGTTGCGCCGTGGGCCCAACGTCGTCGGCCCCTTTGGTCTGTTCCAATCCTTCGCCGACCTTTTGAAATTCATCCTGAAGGAACCCGTCATTCCGGCGGGCGCCAACAAGGCGGTCTTCCTTCTGGCGCCGCTGGTTGCCGTAACGCTGGCGCTCGCCACCTACGCGGTCATCCCCTTTGCCGATGGCTGGGTCGTTGCCAATATCAATGTCGGCATTCTCTACATTTTCGCGATTTCCTCGCTTGAAGTGTACGGCATCATCATGGGCGGCTGGGCTTCGAACTCGAAGTACCCGTTCCTCGGCGCGCTTCGTTCGGCGGCGCAGATGGTGTCCTACGAAGTGTCGATCGGCCTCGTCATCGTCACCGTGCTTCTGTGCGTCGGCTCGCTCAACCTCACGGATATCGTTCTGGCGCAGCGTACCGGCCTCGGCACGATGATCGGTCTGCCGGCTTCGTTCCTCGACTGGCACTGGCTGTCGCTGTTCCCGATGTTCATCGTGTTCTTCATCTCGGGCCTTGCCGAAACCAACCGTCCGCCCTTCGACCTTCCGGAAGCGGAATCGGAACTGGTTGCAGGTCACATGGTCGAATATGGCTCGACGCCTTACATGATGTTCATGCTCGGCGAATATGCTGCGATCGTTCTGATCTGCTGCCTGACGACGATCCTGTTCCTTGGTGGCTGGCTGCCGATCGTGGATGTGTGGTTCCTGAACTGGATTCCGGGCATTGTCTGGTTCGCGCTCAAGGGCTGCATGGTTTTCTTCATGATCGCTCTGGTGAAGGCCTTCGTTCCGCGTTACCGCTATGACCAGCTCATGCGCCTTGGCTGGAAGGTATTCCTGCCGCTGTCGCTCGCCATGGTCGTTATTGTTGCATTCGTATTGAAGCTGACGGGGTGGGCCGGTTGATGTCCGTACGCCTCGCTCAGAAATCTGGAGTTTGAGATGGCCAGCCTTTCCCAAGCCGTCAATTCACTGTTCCTCAAGGAGTTCGTCGGTGCGATCTTCCTGACGATGCGCCACTTCTTCAAGCAGAAGGCCACGGTGAATTATCCTTTCGAAAAGGGCCCGGTGTCTCCGCGCTTCCGCGGCGAGCATGCGCTGCGCCGTTATCCGAACGGTGAAGAGCGCTGCATCGCCTGCAAGCTGTGTGAGGCGATCTGTCCCGCTCAGGCGATCACCATCGAAGCCGGTCCGCGCCGCAATGACGGCACCCGTCGCACGGTGCGTTACGACATCGACATGGTGAAGTGCATCTATTGCGGTTTCTGCCAGGAAGCCTGCCCGGTGGATGCCATCGTCGAAGGCCCGAACTTCGAATTCGCGACGGAAACCCGCGAGGAGCTCTATTTCGACAAGCAAAGGCTTCTCGACAATGGCGACCGCTGGGAGCGTGAAATCGCGCGCAACCTCGCACTGGATGCGCCTTACCGTTAAGGCGCAACCGTCTTTCCGGGGGAGACCCCGGAAAGCGAAGAAAGAGTAAAAGAGCCTGCACGGTTATCGCCGGCGGGGACGAAACGGGTAGAGCGCGCGATTGCGCGGTCTTTGCCCGGATGAGGACAAGAAGGCACCAACATGGGTCTGCACGCTGTATTCTTTTATATATTCGCTTTCGTCGCCGTGGCGTCTGCGTTCATGGTCATCGCATCGAAGAACCCTGTTCATTCGGTGCTGTTTCTGATTTTGACCTTCTTCAACGCAGCCGCGCTGTTCCTGCTGACGGGGGCCGAATTCCTCGCCATGATCCTGCTCGTCGTTTATGTCGGTGCGGTGGCGGTGCTCTTCCTCTTCGTCGTCATGATGCTGGATGTGGATTTTGCGGAGCTGCGCTCCGGCGTGCTGCAATATGCGCCGATCGGTGCGCTGATCGGTATCATCCTCGCGGCTGAACTGATCGTCGTGGTCGGTGGCAGCGTGCTCAACCCGCAGGCCGCCAAATCGATTACCATGCCGATCCCGTCACCGGCCGTGCGCACCAATACGGCCGCGCTGGGCGACGTGCTCTATACCAATTACGTCTACTTCTTCCAGCTTGCCGGTCTCGTGCTGCTGGTGGCCATGATCGGCGCCATCGTGCTGACGCTGCGTCACCGCACCGACATCAAGCGGCAGAACATATCCACGCAGGTCGGCCGTGACCCGAAGACCGCCGTCACCACGGTCAAGGTCAAGCCGGGCCAGGGCATCTGAAGGCGCGAACGGATCCAAGGAAACAGAATATGGAAATCGGTCTTTCCCACTACCTGACGGTCAGCGCGATCCTCTTCACGATCGGCATCTTCGGTATCTTCCTCAACCGGAAGAACGTCATCGTCATCCTCATGTCGATCGAACTCATCCTGTTGGCGGTCAACATCAACATGGTGGCGTTCTCGGCTTTCCTGAACGACATCGTCGGCCAGGTCTTCGCACTGTTCATTCTGACCGTCGCCGCCGCCGAAGCGGCCATCGGTCTTGCAATACTCGTTGTCTTCTACCGCAACCGCGGATCGATCGCTGTCGAAGACGTCAATATGATGAAGGGCTGATACGGCTATGATCTACAAGGCTATCGTCTTTCTTCCCCTGATCGGCTTCCTGATTGCCGGCCTGTTTGGCCGGTCGATCGGCGCCAAGGCTTCGGAATATGTCACCACCGGTCTGATGATCGTGGTCGCCGTCCTGTCGTGGATCGTTTTCTTCTCCGTCGCGCTTGCCCATGGCGAGCCGGGCGAGGTGATCAAGGTCACCGTGCTGCGCTGGATCCAGTCCGGCGGCATCGACGTCGAATGGGCGTTCCGGATCGATACGCTGACGGCCGTCATGTTCGTCGTCGTCAACACCGTCTCGACGCTGGTGCACCTCTATTCGATCGGATACATGCACCACGATCCGCATCGTCCGCGCTTCTTTGCCTATCTTTCGCTGTTCACCTTCGCCATGCTGATGCTGGTGACCTCCGACAACCTGCTGCAGATGTTCTTCGGCTGGGAAGGCGTTGGTCTGGCGTCGTACCTGCTGATCGGTTTCTGGTTCAAGAAGCCTTCGGCGTCTGCTGCTGCCATGAAGGCGTTCATCGTCAACCGTGTTGGGGACTTCGGCTTCATTCTCGGCATATCAGGCGTCTTCGTGCTGTTCGGCTCGATCAATTTTGAGACCATCTTCGCTGCCGCGAGCACCTATCTGCCGGCTGAAGGTGCAGCTTCCACCGAAACCGTCATCAACCTGTTCGGCATGCAGCTGGACAAGGCCAATGCGATGACGGGCGTCTGCCTGCTGCTCTTTATGGGCGCCATGGGTAAGTCGGCGCAGTTCCTGCTGCACACCTGGCTGCCGGACGCGATGGAAGGCCCGACCCCTGTGTCCGCCCTCATTCACGCCGCAACCATGGTCACCGCCGGTGTCTTCCTGGTTGCCCGCATGTCGCCGCTGTTCGAATTGTCGCATGATGCGCTCACCGTCGTGACGCTGGTCGGCGCCATCACCGCCTTCTTCGCAGCGACCGTCGGTCTCGTGCAGAACGATATCAAGCGCGTGATTGCCTATTCGACCTGCTCGCAGCTCGGTTACATGTTCGTGGCACTTGGCGTCGGCGCTTATGGCGCGGCCGTGTTCCACCTCTTCACGCATGCCTTCTTCAAGGCA
This sequence comes from Rhizobium sp. SJZ105, assembly GCF_007828365.1. Taxonomy (NCBI): domain Bacteria; kingdom Pseudomonadati; phylum Pseudomonadota; class Alphaproteobacteria; order Hyphomicrobiales; family Rhizobiaceae; genus Rhizobium; species Rhizobium sp. SJZ105. Next base: position 644,227 of record NZ_VIUP01000001.1, on the reverse strand, counting down.
CTGCTGTTCTTGTGCGCCGGTTCGGTTATCCATGCCGTCGATGGCGAGCAGGACATGCGTTACATGGGCGGCCTGCGCAAGCATATCCCCATCACCTTCTGGACGATGACCGTCGGCACGCTTGCGCTGACAGGTGTGGGCATTCCGGGCACGATGATCGGCTTTGCCGGCTTCTTCTCGAAGGACGTCATCATCGAATCCGCTTATGCGTCCCATTCGGTGCTGTCGGGTTTCGCCTTCACGCTGCTGGTCATCGCCGCGCTGTTCACCAGCTTCTACTCCTGGCGTCTGGCGTTCATGACCTTCTTCGGAAAGCCGCGCGCTTCGGCTGACGTGATGCACCATGTGCATGAATCGCCGATGGTCATGCTGATCCCGCTCTTCATCCTCACCGTCGGTGCGATTTTCGCCGGTGTTGTCTTCGAAGGTTATTTCTTCGGCCATGAATATGCCGAGTTCTGGAAGGGTGCTCTCTTCACGCTTCCGGAAAATGAAATCCTTGACGAGTTCCACCATGTTCCGCTGTGGGTCAAGTGGAGCCCGTTCTTCGCCATGGCGCTTGGTTTTGTCACCGCATGGTACATGTATATCAAGTCGCCGGAGACGCCGAAGCGTCTGGCAGCGACCCATCGCGGCCTCTATCAGTTCCTCTTGAACAAGTGGTATTTCGACGAGCTTTACGACTTCCTGTTCGTGCGTTCCGCAAAGGCGCTTGGCCGCTTCCTGTGGAAGAAGGGCGACGTGGCCGTCATCGACCATTATGGACCGAACGGCATTGCAGCGCGTGTGGTTGACGTGACCAACCGCATGGTCCGCCTGCAATCCGGTTACCTTTATCACTATGCCTTTGCGATGCTGATCGGCATCGCGGCGCTTGTCACCTGGATGATGCTCGGGAGTGCGTTTTGATGACCGATTGGCCAATTCTTTCAACGGTCACCTTTCTGCCGCTCGTCGGCGTGGTGCTCTTGCTGCTGACCAATGAGAACGGCCCTTACGGTCGCCGCAACATTCTCAACGTCTCGCTGCTGACGACCGTTTTCACCTTCCTGGTGTCGCTGTTCGTCTGGATCGGCTTCGATAATTCGAACCCCGGTTTCCAGATGGTGGAGAAACACGCATGGTTCGGCAACATCGCCGCCTATCATCTGGGCGTCGACGGCATCTCCATGCTGTTCGTCATCCTCACCACCTTCCTCATGCCTTTCTGCGTGCTGGCAAGCTGGCAGTCGGTTGAAAAGCGCATCAAGGAATACATGATCGCCTTCCTGCTTCTGGAAGTCGTCATGATCGGCGTCTTCGTGGCGCTGGATACCGTTCTTTTCTACGTCTTCTTCGAAGCAACGCTGATCCCGATGTTCATCATCATCGGCGTCTGGGGCGGCAAGGATCGCGTCTACGCATCCTACAAGTTCTTCCTCTACACGCTGCTTGGCTCGGTTCTGACCATGCTCGCCATCATGGCGATGTACTGGCAGTCCGGCACGACCGATATGACGGAATTGCTGAAATACGGCTTCCCGGCCGGCATGCAGACGTGGCTATGGCTTGCCTGTTTCGCGGCATTCTCGGTCAAGATGCCGATGTGGCCGGTGCACACCTGGCTGCCGGATGCGCACGTGCAGGCGCCGACCGCGGGTTCCGTCATTCTGGCAGGCGTCATGCTGAAGCTTGGCGGTTACGGTTTCATCCGTTTCTCGCTATCGATGTTCCCCTTGGCGTCGGACTATTTCGCACCCTTCGTCTTCACGCTGTCGGTTCTCGCCATTATCTACACCTCGCTGGTGGCGATGATGCAGGACGACATCAAGAAGCTGATCGCCTATTCCTCCGTCGCCCACATGGGTTACGTGACCATGGGCATCTTCGCGGCCAATGTGCAGGGCGTGCAGGGCGCAATCTTCCAGATGCTGTCGCACGGCATCGTGTCGGGCGCGCTCTTCCTCTGCGTCGGCGTCGTTTACGATCGGCTGCATACCCGTGAGATCTCTGCCTATGGCGGTCTCGTGAACAACATGCCGAAATATGCCGTCGCCTTCATGATCTTCACCATGGCCAATGTCGGTCTGCCCGGCACCTCCGGCTTCGTTGGTGAATTCCTGACGCTGATCGGCGTATTCCGCGCCAACACGCTGGTCGCGCTGTTTGCGGCAACCGGCGTCATCCTCTCGGCCGCTTACGCGCTGTGGCTTTACCGCCGCGTGATTTTCGGTGCGCTTGAGAAGGAAAGCCTGAAATCGATGCTCGATCTGTCAACCCGCGAAAAGGTCATCCTTTATCCGCTGGTTGCGCTGACGATCTTCTTCGGCGTCTATCCGGCTCCGGTTTTCGATGCGACAGCCGCTTCGGTCGATCTTCTGGTAAACAACTATACGGCTGCATTGCAGGCGGCGCAAAATGTTGCGCTTTCTATGAATTGACGACAGGACCCGTTGGACATGACCGCTGAAATTCTTTTTGCCAGTCTGCACATCGCGACGCCCGAGCTGATCCTAGCGGTCGGCGCGCTGGCGCTGCTCATGATTGGCGTCTTCTCGGGCGACAAGTCGACAACGACGGTCACGGGCCTCTCCGTGGCCCTGCTGCTCGTCGTCGGTCTCTGGATCGTCTTTGCGCCCGCTTCGGGTGTGGCTTTCGGCGGCGTTTACGTCGCCGATGCCTTCGGCAACTTCATGAAGGTGCTGGCGCTGATCGGCTCGATCACCGCCATGATCCTTTCTGTCGGCCAGAGCCGTTTTGAGCCGGTCGGCCGGTTCGAATATCCGGTCCTTCTGGTTCTGGCGACGCTCGGCATCCTGCTGATGATTTCGGCCAACAACCTGATCTCGCTCTATATGGCGCTGGAGCTGCAGTCGCTTGCGCTCTACGTCGTCTGCGCCATCAACCGGGAAAGCCTTCGCTCCACCGAAGCGGGCCTGAAATATTTCGTTCTCGGTGCGCTCTCCTCGGGCATGCTGCTTTACGGCATGTCGCTGGTTTACGGCTTTACCGGCAATACCGGCTTTACCGAAATCGCCCAGGTTCTAACGGCGGAGACCCGTTCGCTGGGCCTCGTCTTCGGTCTGGTTTTTGTTCTTGCCGGTCTGGCATTCAAGATTTCGGCCGTGCCGTTCCACATGTGGACGCCTGATGTTTATGAGGGTGCGCCGACACCGGTCACGGCCTTCCTGTCTGCCGCTCCCAAGATCGGCGCCATGGCGATCTTCGTTCGCATCGTTGTTGACGCTTTCCAGCCGGTCTTTGCCGACTGGCAGCAGATCGTCGTCTTCATCTCCATCGCTTCCATGCTGCTCGGCTCGTTCGCGGCAATCGGCCAGAAGAACATCAAGCGCCTGATGGCCTATTCTTCCATCGGTCACATGGGTTACGCGCTGGTTGGTCTTGCGGCGGGCACCGAGGCCGGTATCTCGGGCGTCATTCTCTACATGACCATCTACATGGTCATGACGCTCGGCACCTTCGCCTGCATTCTCTCCATGCGCCGCAAGGAAATCGGCAATGTCGAAAATGTCGAGGATCTGGCCGGGCTTTCGTCGACCAACCCCTTCATGGCAGTTGTTCTGACGATCCTGATGTTCTCGCTTGCCGGCATTCCGCCGCTCGCCGGATTCTTCGGCAAGTACTACGTCTTCCTTGCTGCCATCGAAGCCAAACTCTATCCGCTTGCCGTCATCGGTGTGATCGGCTCGGTTGTCGGTGCGTATTATTATATCCGCGTCGTCAAGGTCATGTGGTTCGATGAAGCCAAGGGCAGCTTCGAGCGTCCAGCTGGCGAACTGAAAATCGTTTATGCGCTCTCTGGACTGTTCGTCGTCGCTTTCATCGTCTTCGGTGGTGCGCTCGGTAATGCAGTCACGGTTGCGGCAAAGACGTTCTTTTGAGCAATACGCACAAGCATACGGGCCGGATGTCCATCGATGACTTCCGGCACGAGGCGATGGCGGAAACGCCATCGACCAACATAGAATGTTTCGCCCGGGCAAGGGCAGGCGATGGCGGCAATCTGTGGATCACCGCCATCCGCCAGACTGGCGGGCGCGGTCGCCGCGGCCGGCCTTGGGTGTCTGAACCAGGCAATCTCTACGCTTCGCTTCTTCTCATCGATCCCGCGCCAATGGACCGCATCGGTTCATTGCCGCTTGCCTTTGCGCTCGCCGTCTACCGCGCCATTCGCGCTGTGTTACCGACCGGTGGCGAACCGCTAGAGATAAAATGGCCGAATGACGTGCTGATCGGGCGCCGGAAGACCTGCGGCATTCTGATGGAAGCCGAACTTCTGCCGGATGGACGCCGCGCCATCGTCATCGGCATCGGCATCAATATCGCCCACAAGCCTGAAAATCCGCTTTATCCCGTCACCATGCTGTCCGAACACGGGGCGTCGTGCTCCCCCGACGAGCTGTTCGCGCATCTCTTCCGCGAGACAGCGGATGTGCTGCAAAGCTGGGATGAGGGCAGGGGCGTTTCCGGTGTCATGGCCGGATGGCGGGCGGCTGCCTGCGGTATCGGCGAACATATCACCGTCAATTTTCCGGATCGCTCGATCGGCGGGCGTTTCGTTGGAATTGATGATAATGGTTATCTGCTGCTGGATGAGGATGAGGGCACAAGGCGCTCCATCGCCGCCGGCGACGTGTTTTTTGGATGAGGTGGACGGCGTGTCTTCAAAGACCCGCGCCGAACCTCTTCCCACAGGTTGGAGCTTTCCTGCTGCTCATGAAAAGCAGGGTGACAGACCGGCTCCGCATCGGCCCGGTCGATCAGATGATGTTTCAGGTCCGATGCTGTTAAACGGGCGGCTGGGCGCGGCATATTGCCGTCGCCAGCGCGCTCTCGTGAATGGATAAGAAGAACAATGACTAAACAGGACGAACTGGTATTTCTGCCGCTTGGCGGCGTCGGCGAAATCGGCATGAATCTGGCGCTGTACGGCTACGGTCCGGAAAGCAAGCGTCAATGGATCATGGTGGATTGCGGCGTTACCTTTGCCGGTCTCGATCTGCCTGGTGTCGATCTGGTTCTGCCCGATATCAGCTATATCGCCGAGCAGAAGAAGAACCTCAAAGGCATCATCATCACCCACGCCCATGAGGATCACTACGGCGCGCTGAACGATCTGTGGCCGGGCCTCAACGTGCCCGTCTATGCCTCGGGTTTCACCGCCGGCATGCTGGAGGCAAAGCGCGCCTACGAGGGCAGCCGTGCCGAAATTCCAATCACCCCGTTCAAGGCGGGTGATCGCATCAATGTCGGCCCGTTCGAAATCGAGGCCGTCGGCGTCAACCATTCGATCCCCGAGCCGATGTCGCTGGTCATCCGCACACCGCTTGGCAATGTCATCCACACGGGCGACTGGAAGATTGACGAGGCGCCGTCTCTCGGTCCGTTGACGGATGAGGCGCGTTTCCGCGCCATCGGCGAGGAGGGCGTGCTGGCGTTGATGTGCGACAGCACCAACTCGCTGCGTGACGGCGTATCGCCTTCGGAGCACGAAGTGTCTGAGGGGCTGCGCCAGATCATTGAAAATGCCGAGGGTCGCGTGGCCATCACCACCTTCTCCTCCAATGTAGGCCGTATCCGCTCCATCGCGCAGGCTGCGGAAGCTGCCGGACGCGAAGTGCTGCTGCTCGGCTCGTCGCTGAAGCGCGTCGTCAACGTTTCGCAGGATCTCGGCATCATGGAAGGTATCAAGCCGTTCCTGGCTGAAGACGAATACGGCTATATTCCGCGCAACAAGGTGGTCGTCATTCTCACGGGTTCGCAGGGCGAGCCGCGGGCAGCCCTTGCCAAGCTTTCGCGCGATGAGATGCGTAATGTGGCGCTGGCTGCCGGTGATACGGTAGTATTTTCCTCGCGCGCCATTCCGGGCAACGAAAAGGCGATCATCGAGATCAAGAACGGCCTGATAGAGCAGGGCATCCATATCGTTACCGACAATGAGGCTTTGGTGCATGTCTCCGGCCATCCCCGCCGTAACGAACTTCTGAGGATGTACGAATGGACCAAGCCGCAAATCCTGGTACCGGTGCATGGCGAGGCGGCGCATCTGGTGGCGCAGAAGGAACTGGCTGAACAGGCCGGCATTTCGCAGGTGCCGAAGGTTCGTAACGGCAACATTCTGCGTCTGGCGCCTGGTCCTGCGGAAGTCATCAACGACGCACCGCACGGCCGCGTCTTCAAGGACGGCAACCTCATCGGTGACCTCGACGAGATGGGGATCAGCAACCGCCGCAAGCTTTCCTTCGCCGGCCACGTCTCCGTCAATGTGCTGCTGGACAGCCGCTACGACTTCCTCGGAGATCCCGATGTCGTACCTTTCGGCCTGCCGGAATTCGATGATGAGGGCGAGGACATGGAAGATACGCTCTATGACGCCGTACTCGGCGCCGTGGAAAGCATCCCCCGGGCCCGCCGCAAGGACCTTGCGCTGCTGCGCGAGTCAGTGCGCCGCGCCGTACGCGCCGCTGCCAATCAGGCATGGGGCAAGAAGCCGATCGTGACGGTTTTCGTCACCAAGGTCTGAACCGGAAAATCCCGGGTTTTCAAACCGTCACGCCCCGTCATGTCCGGACCATCTCGGACATGACGCAATCGCTGTCCGCGATCGTTCCTTCTCCTCTCTTGCAGCTTTTTACACATCTTGCAGGGAAGTGATTCCGGTTCGCGGATGAATGCGTTACAAGGGGCGCATCACGCAGGAGGACGTCATGCCGCTTCTTTCGGTCTTCGCCATTTATTTCATCGTCTGGTGGACGGTGCTTTTCGTTGTGCTGCCGATGGGCCTTCGCACCCAGGAGGAAGACGGCGATGTGGCGATCGGCACGGTTGCAAGCGCCCCGTCAAGGTTCAGGGGAGGGCGCATCGTGTTGTGGACAACGCTGATATCGGCTTTGATCTGCGGGCTCTGGTACGGCGTAACCTGGTGGTTGGGCGTCAGCATGGACGACCTTCCGAGAATTATCCCGGTTTTCGACTGAAGCACTTCACCCACGCGCCAGGATTAAGCGCGCCGTAGAATTTGCAGCGTGGCGGGCTTCGTGATGCGATTTAAGGCAACATAAGCCGTGCTGCCGTTTTATGAACGGTCGCCAAAAGATGCGCCAGTGCTGTCACATGGATGTCATATCAGTCGTGCACACACCATGAGAGTGTCTGGCGGGCAATTCGCTGTCACAATTTTACCGGAATAAGCATTCGGGGTTGTGAACTTCGCCGGAATCAAAAAAAAACAAGGCATTTCAGCCTTGTTTTTCAGGTTTCGCGTGATCTGTAACCGTTACCGGGGCAGCGACAAGCGCGCCTAAGATCGAATCCTCCCAAGACTGACCGCGAAAACGGCAAGAATTTAGACTTCCTGCCTCTTTTGTGAGCTAAAGTTAGCCCAATCACCCATGCTTGTCATCTCATTTTTTGCATATTTGTTACAGTCGGCAAAAAATTCCCTGTGGTGCAATTTGTCGCACCGGATCAAGAATAATATTCCGGCCAAAGCGTTTTGACGCGAATTAGCTATCGCGAAAATGCCACGAAATCGCCTAGGCAGGTCTTTGCATGGCGGGTTTTCTTCTTGGTCAGAAACAGCTATGTACGGCGCCAATATCCCTCTATTCGGGGCGATTCCCGCGCCTTTGCGTGTTGTTGCCCATACCAATGGAAGTCGTCATGCGTCTCAGCCGTTATTTCATGCCCATCCTGAAGGAAAACCCCAAGGAAGCGGAGATTGTCTCCCATCGCCTCATGCTGCGTGCGGGCATGATCCGGCAGCAATCGGCTGGCATCTATTCCTGGCTACCGCTCGGCAAGCGCGTTCTGGACAAGGTCAACAGGATCATCCGCGAAGAGCAAGACCGCTCGGGCGCGATCGAGCTTCTGATGCCGACGCTGCAGACCGCTGAGCTGTGGCAGGAGAGCGGCCGTTATGACGATTACGGCAAGGAAATGCTGCGCATCAAGGACCGTCAGGACCGCCAGATGCTGTATGGCCCCACTAACGAGGAGATGATCACTGACATCTTCCGGTCCTATGTGAAATCCTACAAGAACCTGCCGCTGAACCTCTATCATATTCAGCTGAAGTTCCGCGACGAGGTGCGCCCCCGTTTCGGCACCATGCGCTCGCGCGAGTTTTTGATGAAGGATGCCTATTCCTTCGATCTCACCAAGGAAGACGCGATCCACTCCTATAACAAGATGTTCGTGGCTTACCTGCGCACCTTTGAGCGCCTTGGCCTGCGCGCCATTCCCATGCGTGCCGATACCGGCCCGATTGGCGGCAATCACAGCCACGAATTCATCATTCTGGCCGATACCGGCGAATCCGAAGTCTTCTGCCACAAGAGCTTCCTCGACCGCGCCATCCCCGCCGATGATACCAACTTCGACGACGTCGCAGCCCTTCAGGGCGTTTTCGACGAATGGACGGCCGACTATGCCGCCACCTCGGAAATGCACGACGAAGCTGCTTATGACGCCATTCCCGACGGCGAGCGCCTTTCCGCGCGCGGCATCGAAGTCGGCCACATCTTCTATTTCGGCACCAAATATTCCGAGCCGATGGGCGCCAAGGTGCAGGGTGCTGATGGCAAGGAACACCCCGTTCACATGGGGTCCTACGGCATTGGCCCGACACGCCTTGTTCCCGCCATCATTGAAGCATCGCATGACGAAAACGGAATCATCTGGCCGGCTTCGGTCGCTCCTTTCGATGTCGTGATTATCAACATGAAGGCAGGTGACGCAGCCTGTGATGCGGCGTGCGAAAAGCTGTATTACTCGCTCTCCAATGCCGGCAAGGATGTTCTTTATGACGATACGGACGACCGCGCGGGCCAGAAGTTCGCGACTGCTGACCTGATCGGCGTGCCGATGCAGATCATCGTCGGCCCACGTTCGGCAGCGAACGGTGAAGTCGAGGTGAAGGATCGCAAGACCGGCGACCGTGAAACCGTCACAATCGAAGCGGCAATGAACAGGGTGCTTGGCTAAGCGCGAAATGGTGAAAGTGACGAGCGGTTTTCGCCTGAAATCCGCTCCAGCTTTATGAGATCAAGATCAGGGGTCGGTTTTTTGTGAAAACCGGCCTTTCAAGTTCAGATCAGGGAGACGACATGGCAAAAGCCGAGGCTGACAAGGGTGCGGCTCCTTCCGCCCGGGAAAGGACCGCCCGGCCGTTTTCTGCTTTCGAGCGCATGGTGGCCTGGCGCTATCTGCGGTCGCGGCGCAAGGAAGCGTTCATATCCGTCATCGCCGGCTTTTCCTTCGTCGGCATCATGCTGGGCGTCGCGACGCTTATCATCGTCATGGCTGTCATGAACGGTTTTCGCACCGAGCTGATTTCGCGCATTCTCGGCATCAACGGCCATATGATCGTCCAGCCGATCGACCAGCCCTTCAACAATTACGATGAGCTGGCGAAGAAGTTCTCCGCCATTCCGGGCGTGACGATGGCCCTGCCGCTGGTAGAGGGGCAGACATTGGCCTCCGGTCGCGGTGGCGCCGGCTCCGGTGCGCTCGTGCGCGGCGTTCGCCAGGACGATATCGACAAGATCAAGGAAGTCGCCACCAACGTCAAAACCGGCGATCTCGTCGGCTTCATGGCGGGCGACGGGGTTCTGGTTGGCTCAAGGCTTGCCGCACAGCTTGGCGTGACGGCGGGCGACGATATCACCCTCATTTCGCCTGAAGGCGATGTGACGCCGATGGGTGTCAACCCGCGCGTCAAATCCTACAAGATTTCGGGCGTCTTCGAGATCGGCATGTCGGAATATGATGCGTCGATGATCTATATGCCGCTGTCCGAAGCCCAGCTTTATTTCAATGCCGAAGGCCTGGTGCAATCAATCGAGCTTTACGTCAGTCGCCCCGACAATGTAGACGGCATCCGCCCGCTGGTGGAGCAGGCAGCTGAGCGGCAGATCTATATCACCGACTGGAGACAGCGCAACCAGACCTTCTTTTCCGCCCTGCAGGTGGAAAGAAACGTGATGTTCATGATACTGACGCTCATCGTTCTGGTAGCGGCGCTCAACATCATTTCCGGCCTCATCATGCTAGTGAAGGACAAGGGCAGCGATATCGCCATTCTGCGCACCATGGGCGCCAGTTCCGGCGCCGTCATGCGTATCTTCTTCATGACGGGAGCTGCCATCGGTACCGTCGGCACATTCGCCGGTGTGGCACTTGGCGTCATCGTCTGCCTCAATGTGGAATCCATCCGGCAGTTCTTCTCCTGGGTATCGGGCACGGTGCTGTTTGATCCGCAGCTCTATTTCCTCAGCCAGCTTCCGGCCGAAATGGATATCAGCGAGACCATTACCGTCGTCATCATGGCGCTGACGCTTTCTTTCCTGGCAACCATCTTTCCGGCATGGCGGGCTTCCAAGCTCGATCCGGTGCAGGCCCTGCGTTACGAATAAGGACCGCTTCACAATATGGCAAAAAAATCAGTGCTGCGGCTTGCCGGCGTCGAGAGGACCTATGGTCAGGGCGAGACGTCGCTCTCCATTCTGCGCAAGGCCGATTTCGAGTTGAAGAGTGGTGAGATGGTGGCGCTTGTTGCCCCCTCGGGCACCGGAAAATCCACGCTGCTGCATCTCGCCGGGCTTCTCGAGCATCCGGATGCTGGCGAGGTCTTCATCAATGACGCGCCCTGCAATGGTCTGCCGGATGAAAAGCGCACGGCGATCCGCCGCAGCGACATCGGTTTTGTCTACCAGTTCCATCATCTGCTGCCGGAGTTCACGGCGGTGGAGAATGTGATGATGCCGCAGCTCATCGCCGGTTTGACGCAGGGCGAGGCCCGCAAGCGTGCGAGCGCGCTGCTCGATTACATGCGGGTCGGCCATCGCGGCGAACATCGCCCTGCTGAGCTTTCCGGCGGTGAACAGCAACGTGTGGCGATCGCGCGTGCCGTTGCCAACGCACCGCTCCTGCTTCTCGCCGACGAGCCGACCGGCAATCTCGATCCCGAGACCGCGCATTACGTGTTCGATGCGCTGGAAGCGCTGGTGCGCCAGTCCGGCCTTGCCGCACTGATCGCCACCCATAATCACGAGCTTGCCAACCGCATGGACCGCCGCGTGACGCTTGCAGACGGCAAGATCGTAGACTTCTGATCGTGATGCAGTAAGGCGACCATAGCGCCGCCTTTGCGATCTTTTCTGCGGCTGAGTCTGTCTACGTTCAGGTTTCCCGCGAAGCCACTCGTCCTTCCACAATTGAATTTTCACGAACCCGGAGGTGTTTTTGCCTCCGGGTTTTTTTGCTTTGGAGTCAGTGGCTTGCCATTCACGAAGGTGGAACCGCAGCCGATTCTGCCGCGTTAGCAAGGAGACTATCAATAAAAGCCTGTTGACAATCGAACAAAATGAGAACAAAGTTAGAACATAACGAGTAAGGAGAGACCAATGACTGATTTCATCCGTGACGTTGCCGCTTTCGCCTCCATCGCTGTGTTCGTCGCCAGCTTTTCGGTGATCCTCACTGCCCTGTGAAGGGCACACCGGCGCAGAAGCCTGTATAGACGCCGAAAGGCGGTGGACTTTGAAGGCCGAAAATCGGAAAATCGCCCCCTCGATTCAGAATGACAGGATGACGATATGGGCGAGACGGTTACGCGTGGAGAGACCTCTGGCGAAACGCTGAAAACACCCGGTTTCGTCCATCTGCGGGTTCACTCCGCTTACTCCCTGCTTGAGGGGGCTTTACCCCTCAAGAAAATCATGTCCAAGGCCGTTGCAGACGGCCAGCCGGCCATAGCCATTACCGACACCAACAATCTTTTCGTCGCGCTGGAGTTTTCCGAAAAGGCGCGTGATGAGGGCTTGCAGCCGATTATCGGCTGTCAGGTGTCGATCGACATGCAGGATGCGGTGGATGATCGCCGCAATCACAACAGCCACCTTGCCAAGCTTCCAGCCATCGTGCTGCTCGCGGCTGATGCCGGAGGGTACGAGCGGCTGGTGGACCTTATCAGCCGCGCCTATCTGGAGGGCGAAAGCGGTGGCCAGTCCGTGCATATTACCCGTGCATGGCTGGAGGAGGCCTCCAATGCCGGGCTGATCGTTCTGACGGGTGCCTCCGGTGGTCCGGTGGATATGGCTCTGAAGGAAGGGCATACGGCGCAGGCGAGAGAACGCCTGCTGGCGCTGAAATCACTCTTCGGTGACAAGCTTTATATCGAATTGCAGCGTCAGTCCGGTTTCGACCGCGTCCATGAGCGGCGTATGATTGGACTTGCTTATGAACATGATATTCCGCTGGTCGCCACCAACGAGGCCTTCTTCCCTTCGAGGGCCGATTATGAGGCGCATGATGCATTGATGGCGGTGGCGCATAACGCCATCGTTTCGGATGACAGCCGGTTCCGCCTGACCCCCGACCATTATATGAAAAGCCGTGAGGAGATGGCGGAGCTGTTTGCCGACCTTCCGGAGGCACTGGAAAACACCGTCGAAATCGCAATGCGGTGTTCTTATGTGCTGAAGAAGCGTGGGCCGATCCTGCCGCGCTTCACCGGTGCCAGCGACGATCCCGAAGCGGCGCAACGGGCAGAGGCCGAAGAGCTTCGCCGTCAGGCCGTCGAAGGTCTTGATCTTCGCCTTGCGGCCCTCGGCATGGCACCTGGCTACACAGAGCAGGAATATCGCGACAGGCTGGATTTCGAGCTTGGCGTTATCGAACGCATGGGTTTTCCCGGTTACTTCCTGATCGTTGCGGACTTCATCAAATGGGCCAAGCAGCAGGATATTCCAGTCGGCCCCGGCCGCGGATCGGGTGCAGGCTCGCTCGTGGCCTATGCGCTGACCATCACCGATGTCGATCCTCTGCGCTTCTCGCTGCTGTTCGAACGCTTCCTCAATCCCGAACGCGTGTCGATGCCCGACTTCGATATCGACTTCTGCCAGGACCGCCGCGAAGAGGTGATCCGCTACGTGCAGCGCAAATATGGCCGCGAGCAGGTGGCGCAGATCATTACCTTCGGTTCGTTGCAGGCGCGCGCGGCATTGCGCGACGTCGGCCGCGTGCTGGAAATGCCCTATGGACAGGTGGACAAGATCTGCAAGCTGGTCCCCAACAACCCGGCCAATCCGACGCCGCTGTCAAAAGCGATCGAGGAAGAGCCGCGCCTGCAGGAAGAGGCGGACAAGGAACCCGTCGTTGCCCGACTTCTGGATATCGCCCAGAAGATCGAGGGGCTTTACCGTCACGCCTCGACCCATGCTGCCGGTATCGTCATTGGTGACCGGCCGCTGTCGAAGCTGGTGCCGATGTATCGCGATCCGCGCTCCGACATGCCGGTTACCCAGTTCAACATGAAGTGGGTGGAAAGCGCCGGCCTCGTCAAATTCGACTTTCTCGGTCTGAAGACGCTGACGGTGCTGAAGGTTGCCGTCGATTTCGTTGCCAAACGCGGCATCAAGGTGGATCTCGCCGCAATTCCGCTGGACGACGCCAAAACCTACGAGATGTTGTCACGCGGCGAAACCATCGGCGTGTTCCAGGTGGAAAGTGCCGGCATGCGCAAGGCGCTTATCGGCATGCGCCCGGACTGCATCGAGGACATCATTGCGCTGGTGGCGCTTTATCGTCCGGGTCCGATGGAAAACATTCCGGTCTACAATGCCCGCAAGCATGGCGAGGAGGAGCTGGAGTCGATCCACCCCACCATCGACCATCTCCTGAAGGAAACGCAGGGCGTTATCGTCTATCAGGAACAGGTGATGCAGATCGCCCAGGTTCTGTCAGGTTATTCGCTCGGCGAAGCCGATCTTCTGCGCCGCGCCATGGGCAAGAAGATCAAGGAGGAGATGGACCAGCAGCGCGAGCGCTTCGTGGACGGCGCGATCAGAAACAGCGTGTCGAAGCCTCAGGCCAACACCATCTTCGACCTTCTGGCGAAATTTGCCAATTACGGCTTCAACAAGAGCCACGCCGCCGCTTACGCCATTGTGTCCTATCAGACCGCCTATATGAAGGCGCATTATCCGGTGGAGTTCCTCGCTGCCTCCATGACGCTGGATATGGCCAACACGGAAAAACTCAATGATTTCCGCCAGGATGCCAGCCGTCTCGGTATAGAGGTCGTGGCACCTTCGGTGCAGACGTCCTTCCGGCAGTTCGAGACGGGTGAGAACCGCATCTATTATTCGCTAGCCGCCATCAAGGGCGTGGGCGAGGGCGCGGTGGAACACATCGTTACCGTGCGCGACGGCAAGCCATTTGCGAGCCTGGAGGATTTCTGCCTGCGCATCGATCCGAAGCAGATCAACCGGCGTGTGCTCGAAAGCCTCATCAACGCTGGCGGTTTCGATTGTTTTGGCCGCGACCGCGCCGAGATGATCGGCGGGCTGGACCGCATTATCGGTTATTCGCAACGCGCGCAGGAAAGCCGCGTCACCGGCCAGTCGGACATGTTCGGCTCCGGCGGCGCAAGCGGTCCGGAAAAGCTCATCCTGCCTGCGTTCCAGCCGTGGCTCGCCTCGGAAAAACTGCTGCGCGAATATCAGGTGCTCGGTTTTTACCTGACCGCACATCCGCTCGATACCTACCGCCCTGTATTGGAAAAGTTGCGGGTGCAGAATTTCGCCGATTTTTCCGCCGCAGTGAAACAGGGTGCGACCGCCGGGCGTCTGGCCGGCACCGTCACCGGCAAGCAGGAACGCAAGACCCGGACCGGCAACAAGATGGGTATCGTCACCTTCTCCGATGCCTCCGGCCAATATGAGGCGGTGTTGTTTTCCGAAGGGCTTGCCCAGTTTCGCGATCTGCTCGAGGTGGGCAAATCGCTTGTTATCACCGTGCAGGCGGAAGAGCGCCCGGAAGGCATCGGTCTTCGCATCCAGACGGCGCAATCGCTCGAGGAAAAATCCGTCCAAATGCAAAAGGCGTTGCGGGTTTATGTGCGCGATTCAGGCCCGCTGAAAACCGTCGCCCGCCACCTCAATACCAAAGGTGACGGATCGGTTTATTTCATCGTCATCAAGGACGAGGGGAGCCGTGAGATCGAGGTGGAGCTGACGGAGAAATATCGTATTTCCCCTGAGATCGCCGCCGCACTTCGCTCCGCCCCCGGCGTTGTTGATGTGGAGCTGGTGTGAGGCCTCAAGCCCTCAAACCGGCCCTTCCTTTGTCACGGTAATGAAGTCCGTCCCCATCCCTGTCTCCATCTGGTGACTGAGGTCGGAAACGGTAATCGAACTGCCGGTTGAAAGCTCTTTCTCGATTCGGGAGCGAATTTCAGCCGGTATTTCAAGGCGGCCGAGTACGGCGCTTAGCTGGTCAAAGCCACCGGGCGCTTCGGTAACGGTGATGCCGAGCCGCTTGCGGGCTGCGGCCGGCAGATGGTTTTCCAGTGTTACGCCATTCCATTCGGCGGTTCCGGCTGCGCGGTTGACGGCAACGGCTTCGAAGAAATGCGTTCCGAGTGCCACCTCGGGATCCTTGATGTCGATCGCAGCCTCGAATAGCGGCTTGAAATCCTGTCGCACCATGATCTGGCCATTCGGTGGATGATCTTCGCCGGCGGACGCGTAAAGTGCAGCAACGAAATCGTCGGTCAGTAGCGGCCCGGTGGTTTTCAGCCCCTTCCAGCGCTTGAACCCGTTGACGGCGCTGATCGTCATTTCTCCGGTATAGCCGTCCGGTGCGCCGGCATCGAAGCCAAGGCGGGTCAGCACGGCCTGAATATCCATCACCTTTTCGCGCTCGCCGCGCCGGGTGACGAGGATGCGCAAGGGCGAGGGCTCCTTGCCTTTGGCCATCGGTTTGATGGCTTGTGTTTTTTCATTCACGGCCACCTCAACGGTGCCCAATGCGGCGTCGAAGGTCGCGGGGCGCAGCTCGACGTCGGATAAAAGCAGCTTGCCGTCATCGGCATCGTCCCGCGGCTCAAACAGGGCTGAATGTTGTACGGAGCGCAGAGAAACCGGCCGGTCGGTGATGATGACATGCACGCCGTAGCGGGTCTCGCCGAACAGCGACTGCGCGAATTTCGAAGGCAGGCGCACGCAGCCATGCGAGGCCGGGTAATTTGGCACCTTGCCTTCGTGCAACGCGATGCCCGACCATGTCAGTCGCTGCATGAAAGGCATGGGCGCGGCCGAGTAGATGTTCGATTCGTGGTATTTGCGTTTTTCCAGAATCGAAAAAATGCCGCTCGGCGTCTCATGCCCGGCCTTGCCGGTTGAGACCTTGGATGTAGCAACGATCTCGCCGTTCTCGTAAAGCGCCAGCGATTGATCGCTTTTCGAAACGACGATCTGCAGGGACTTGTTGTCGGCGGCAAGCGCCGGAAAGGCAAGAATGCTGGCCGACAGCATGCCGGTCAGAAGACGGAAGCGAAGGGACATGACGCAATACACCACATGCACAAAACTTCGTTTACTCAACCACGCGAAGTTTAATGAAGTTTAAGGATACAGCGTCTGCCACATCACTAATTTGTGTAATATCTAAAATAGGGGCGGGGTGTTGCAGGCCGCAGGGTTTCACGGCGTTTGCAAGCGGCATGGCCGCTATTTGCGTGTACCGAAAGTGTAGCCGGTCTCGACGCTGCCCTTGCCGAACTTGTAGCGCAATTTGTCCATTGCCGCTTCCGCCGCCGCCCGCCGTTCCGCCTGCCTGTCGACGAGATCGGGAGGATCGGCAAGGTCCGCATCACGCAGATCACTGACGCCTATGCCGATCAGGCGAAACTTGGTGCCGTCGGTTTCTTTCGCAAGCAGCGAAAGGCCGGTACGGAATATGCGGTCGGCAAGCTGGGTAGGGTCATCAAGCTTGCGGTTGCGGGTGCGGAGTTTGAAATCGGCCGTCTTCATTTTCAGTACAACCGTCTGGCCGGAAATGCCGCTCTTCTTCAGGCGCCAGGCAACTTTTTCGGAAAGCGACCGCAGGATCGGTACGAGGTCCTCGTGGCGAGAAATATCGTTGAAGAAGGTGGTCTCGGAAGACACGCTTTTCACGGGGTCGTTATTGTGCACGTGCCGTTCATCGATACCGCGCGAAAGCCGGAACAGCCGTTGCCCCATCACGCCATAGCGGCGCATCAGGTCGCCTTCCTCCATCTCCTGCAACTGCGCGATCATGCGAATGCCGTCCGCCTCCAGCGTCGCCGCAAACGCCTTTCCAACGCCCCATATCGTCGTGACGGGCCGTGCTGCCAGAAAGGAAAGCGCTTCCGCTTCGCCGATCACCGAAAAGCCGCGCGGTTTTTTAAGGTCGGACGCGACCTTGGCCAGAAATTTGCAGTAGGACAGCCCGGCCGAGACGGTCACGCCCACTTCTTTTTCCACCCGTTTCACAAATTTCGCCAGCACCCGGGCAGGTGGATCGTGATGCAGCCTCTCCGTTCCGGAAAGATCGAGAAACGCCTCGTCTATGGAAAGCGGCTGCACGAGCGGTGTCAAATCCTGCATCATGGTTCGGATCTGACGGCCGACGCGGCTGTATTTTTCCATGTCGGGCTTGATGACCACGGCGTCCGGACAGGCTTCCAGCGCCTTGAACATCGGCATGGCGGAGCGCACGCCCTGGATGCGGGCAATGTAGCAGGCAGTGGAAACCACGCCGCGTTTTCCGCCGCCGATGATCAACGGCTTGTCGGCAAGCTCGGGATTGTCCCGTTTTTCAACGGAGGCGTAAAAGGCGTCGCAATCGATATGAGCGATGCTGAGGTCGTAGAGTTCGTCATGGTAGACGAGGCGGGGACTGCCACAGGCGCGACAACGCCTCAGGTCCGCTGGCTGGCCGACCAGACAGTCGCGGCAAAAACCGGGATCATAGAGATGCAACGTGGACATGGGCCGAAAACAAAACCAGAACGTCGCCAACCATACTCCGGCCGTGACGGTGGCTCAAGGGGTGGCCTGTCAATACTCACCCGAATCCAACCCCGGGCCGGAAAAATGGTGCCAGGCGGCGGCAACCGTTTCGGGGGATGTGTCGGTCGCCGCGCAGAAGGCCATGAGGTCTGGTTCGTGGCTCATCAGAAAATCGGTGAGCCCCGCCAGAAAGCCGGGATCGTGGGCGGCATGGCGCAGCATATTGGCCTGCAATCCGCTCAGCGCCAGAAAACGCCCGAGCATTTCCGGCTCGTTTGCCAGCCAGCCAAGTATGGCGGCCGCCGTTTCTTGCGGATCTTTTCCGGCATTGTCTTTGTTTTTTGTATCTCTCAGCATTTCTCTACCGAAGTTACCTATTTTGAAACCAAATCGTTCTAGCCTTGCGCAACAAATGGACGATGGAATCGGTTCTCTGGCACC
The DNA here is from genome assembly GCF_007828365.1 of Rhizobium sp. SJZ105. NCBI lineage: Bacteria > Pseudomonadati > Pseudomonadota > Alphaproteobacteria > Hyphomicrobiales > Rhizobiaceae > Rhizobium > Rhizobium sp. SJZ105. The sequence goes on along the minus strand of NZ_VIUP01000001.1, from coordinate 625,967 downwards.
CTATATGTCTGGGAGAAGGTTTCAAAGCGAAACGGGGACTGCCCACCATGCCCAAGCAGGTCATGATAGTCGAAGACAACGAGCTGAACATGAAGCTCTTTCGTGACCTGATCGAGGCGTCTGGCTATACGACGATCCAGACGCGCAACGGCATGGAAGCGCTGGATCTTGCCCGCAAGCACCGCCCCGACCTCATTCTCATGGATATTCAGCTGCCGGAGGTTTCCGGGCTGGAGGTGACGAAATGGCTGAAGGAGGATGATGAGCTGCACGTCATTCCGGTCATTGCGGTAACCGCCTTCGCCATGAAGGGGGACGAGGAGCGCATTCGTCAGGGCGGATGCGAGGCCTATGTGTCCAAGCCGATCTCCGTTCCGAAATTCATCGAAATCATCAAGACCTATCTAGGCGATGCGTAAGGCGGTTGGGGAACTGTTATGACGGCGAGAGTTCTGGTTGTTGACGACATACCCGCAAACGTAAAGCTTCTCGAAGCCCGGCTTGTCGCGGAATATTTCGACGTCGTAACCGCCGAGGATGGTTTCAAGGCGCTTGATATCTGCGACCAGGAACAGGTCGATATCATCCTGCTGGACATCATGATGCCTGGCATGGACGGTTTCGAGGTCTGCGAACGGCTGAAGGCCAATCCGAAAACGGCGCATATTCCTGTTGTCATGGTCACCGCACTCGATCAGCCCTCGGACCGCGTGCGCGGCCTGAAAGCCGGCGCGGATGATTTTCTGACCAAGCCCGTTAACGACCTTCAATTGATCGCCCGTGTTAAAAGCCTCGTGCGCCTCAAGGCCGTCAGTGACGAATTGCGGCTGCGGGCCGAGACCGCGCGCGAGATCGGCATCGAGGAGATGCTGCGCAGCGATGGCCTCATGCAGACGCCTGGCCGCGTTCTGGTGGCGGATGGCCGCGCCAGCTCGCAGGAACGTATCGTCAGGGCGCTGAAGCCGGTTGCCGAGGTTGATGCCGTCACGGAGCCTCAGGCGGCCCTGTTGAAGGCCGCGAGCAACCCCTTCGAGCTTGTCATCGTCAATTCCAATTTTGAGGATTACGATCCGCTGAGACTGTGTTCGCAGCTTCGTTCGCTGGAGCGTACCCGGTTCCTGCCGTTGCTTCTGGTAGCGGAACAGGGGGCGGACGACATGGTGGCGCGGGCGCTCGATCTTGGCGTGAACGATTATATTCTCCGCCCGATCGATCCCAACGAACTTGTCGCCCGGTCTCTGACGCAGATCCGGCGCAAGCGCTATAACGAGCATCTGCGGCTCAATCTCCAGCACACGATGGAGCTTGCTATCGTCGACGGGCTGACTGGTCTTAACAATCGCCGTTATCTCGACAATCATCTGAAAATACTTTTCGACCGCGCCGCCGTGCGTGGCCGCCCGATTTCCATTTGCATGACCGATATCGACCGCTTCAAGCTGGTCAACGATACCTATGGCCACGATGTCGGCGATGAGGTTCTGCGCGAGTTTGCAGCCCGCATCCGCAGCACGGTGCGCGGCGCCGATCTTGCCTGCCGTTATGGCGGGGAGGAATTCGTGGTTGTGATGCCCGACACGCCGATGGAGCTTGCCACAAGCGTTGCCGAACGCCTGCGGGCAATCATCGAGGACAAGCCGTTTCACGTTCGTTCCATCGACCGCGAGTTGAGTATCACGGCTTCGCTCGGCATCGCCACCAGCAGCGGAGCATTCGGCGCGCCGGACGAGCTTCTGAAGCAGGCCGACAGGGCGCTCTACGAGGCGAAACACACAGGACGCAACCGCGTCGTGGCGGCCGCCGCCTAAAGGCGCAGACCCATGACGCTGACAATCCGTGCCGCCTTTTGAGACTTTCGACGTTTACCGTTATCGATAGCCGCCCAAAGACCTGACAGCAAACTGTAGCAAGCGCGAAGTCCCTGACCTTGCCAGTATTTCATCTTCTTGCAATGAGGGGGTGAAGTCTAACAGGGTTAATAGAGTTCAAGTTGAAAAATACGTTGAATTCAATCGCTCACGGAACTATAGTGTGCCAGCGTTGTATATTTAACCATGTTTTCCAGGTGATGTATCTCTGGCTTAAGAATTTGTTGATTTTTATTTTACTTCTGCGCACACTCCCAATCGAGAATAACAGTTCTTCCGGCGGTTTTTCCGTCAAGTGATGAAGAAACGATGGCGGTTTACACCGCTGATGTTTCGGTCGTCAGGGGCTGGTATTGCGTAGTTTGAATGCCCCATGATGCTCAGGTCCGCCGCATCTCCTGGATCGTGGGGTCGGTCGGCTGACGATGTCCGAATCGGTTCCTCGTGCCGTGATCACATCGTTGGCCGACCGCCTTATCTCCGAAAATATTCTGCGCTTGTGCTGCCGCTTATAGCGCAGCACATCCGGCTGCGCGCGCAGGCAGCGCGCTGTCGCAGCGGTTGGCGCATTTGGCCGATGAGGCGCTGATTAGGAGAGGCGCTGGTTAGGCGAGACGGTGATAAAGAGCTTTCCCGCCGTGCCGATAGCGCCGACTGGGTTCCAAACTCAAGAACCGCAACTAGGAAGGTTGCGATTCGTTGGCCCGTGGCGGGCCTTGCGAGGGCGCTGGCGCAAATAATGCCGTTGGCGGCAATTCTTTCCGTACAAACAAAAAACGCGCCCGTTGGGCGCGCTTTTGCCGGAGAACCCGATCAAGAATTACTTGATCTTGGTTTCCTTGAATTCAACGTGCTTGCGTACAACCGGGTCATACTTCGTCTTCGTCATCTTGTCCGTGAACGTACGGCTGTTCTTGGTGGTGACGTAGAAGGTACCGGTGTCGGCTGTCGACAGCAGCTTGATCTTGATTGTTGTAGCTTTCGCCATGGTCGTCCTGCCTTTAAACAAAAGAGAAGCCGCAGGCGCTTCTCACCTCGGCTAAATCTGGCGCGAAACTACGTATCGCGCCTGAAAAGTCAAGTCTGTTTTGCCCTGAAAACAAAACGGAAGGCATAAAGCACCACGTAAAGCCCGAAAAACACGGCAAGCGCCCAGGCGAAACCATCGGTACCCGCAACATCCATGGAAATGCCGACGGCCTGTGGTCCGGCTATAGTGCCCATGGCATAGCAGAAGATGAAGGCGGCGTTGGCGGCCACCAGATCGGCCCCTTTGAGACGCGATCCCAGATGGGTGAGGCCGACGGTATACATGCCGGATACGAGGCCGCCCCAGAACAGCAGCAGGGCCGCGACGAGAATCCATCTATCCACCAGCAAGGGCAGCGCCAGCGTGCCGCAAACGCCCGCAAAGGCCATCAGCGCCAACATTGTGCGCCGGTCCTTCATCCGGTCCGAAAGCAGGCCGATCGGTATCTGGAAGACCATGTTGCCGATGCCCATCACGGTCAGCAGAAGTGCCGCCTGCGATTCGTTGAAGCCTTCGCGGGTCGCATAGATGGGAAAGAGCGACAGACCGCCCGCTTGCACGGCGCCGAACACGAAGGCCGCCGCAGAAGCCATCGGCACCAGCCATATATAACGGGCGAAATGGTGGTTCGGCCTTTCGCTCAGCTCCGGGCTTTCGCCGCGCGCAAGGAAGATCGGGATCGCGGCAAGCAGTATGATTGCTGCCCCGACCAGAAACGGCAGGATGCCATCGCTGCCGACCACGGAAAACAATAACGGGCCAACCGCAAACCCAACCGCAAGTCCGGTGGCGTAGATGCCGAGAACCATGCCGCGTTTTTTCGGCGGTGCGGTCATGTTGATCCAGTATTCGGAGAGGATGAACAGCGTGGTGGTTGCGCCATGAAAGACGATTCGCAGCGGAAACCACATCCAGAAGGCGTCGGCGAAATAGAAACAGAGCGCACTCAGAGCCGACACGACAACGGCAAATAGCATCGTTCGCGCCACGCCGAAATCATGGGCGATCTTGGTGGTCACCGGCGCTGCCATCATCGCCGCAACGCCGGCCATTGCCGAATTTACCCCGATCATGGTGGAGGAGATGCCGCGCTTCTCAAGGATGATCGACAGGAGCGGCAGGCCCAGGCCGATGGCGACACCGACCGCACTGATGGCGGAGATGGCGGCGATCAGTGAGGGCCAGTGAATGGCGTCCGCTTCGCATTTCATTTGTGACATGACGGCCTTTATACAAAGTCTCGAATGAATCGGCCGTGGCGCGTGACATAGAGCCGCGCGGGGCTTTCAAAGGGCAGTGACGGATCACCTATCATGAGTTTTGTGACATCTTCGAGAACCGTGCGTGTGATTTTCGGCATGTTCAGACTGGAAAGCGCTGTCATGTCAAGCCATTGCACATTGTGCAGCTCATCTGAATCCCTGATTAGCCGGGTATCCAGCCGCAACTCGTCAGCGTAACAGCAAAAGAATCGCGTGTCGTAACGCCTGATATTGCCGGGCGGGGTGATTGCGCGCGCCACATATCGAAAACGCGAAAGATCCGGACCATCAGCGTCCATGCCCATATCGACGCCGGTTTCCTCCACGAGCTCGCGCGCGGCGGCAAGCGCCAGTGCCCGTGCCCCGGCAGCGCTCAGGCGGCGCGCGGCAGACGTGGTGAGGCTGCGCAGCACGGCGGGGTGCAGATCGCCGGAGAAGGGCAGGGCGTGGTCGCGTGGATCGCGTTTGCCACCGGGAAACACGTAAGCGCCGGGCATGAATATGTGGGCATTACTGCGCCGGCCCATCAGCACGCGAATAGCAGGGCCGGAACGATCAAACAGGATGATTGAGGCGGCATCGCGCGGCCGCAATGGGCCGCTCGCCGCCTGGGTGTTCGAGGGAAGCTCGGACACGTGCAAATTCCCGCCCGCCGTCAGTGGGAGGAGCCGTCGATCTGCACTTTTGGCTGTTTTCCGTCGAAGCCGTGCATTCTAAGTGCCCATTGCAGGCCGATGACACCACCCTTGATCGGTTGCAGCGTCAGAAGCGCGGCCAAAATGGTGATAGGCACCCAGATAGCGAAGTGTACCCACATGGGAACGGAAAGCACGAGATCGGTCATCATGAAGCCGCCAACGGCGATATGGCCGATGATGACGATGGAAATATAGGGCGGCAGGTCGTCGGAGCGGTGATGATGCATTTCCTCGCCGCAGGCCGCGCAATTGTCCACTGGCTTCAGGAAGGCCCGAAACAGGCGACCGCTGCCACAGGCCGGGCAGCGATTGGCCATGCCCCGCATGATCGAGCGGCCAAGCGGACGCTCCGCGCTTCCATCTCCGAAGGTAACCGTTTCCGAGCCCTGATTTGCACTCATCCTGAAGTCCTTCTCCCGTTTGTCTTAACCGCTTGACGCGGTCTTGTTACCGACGTCCTCTCGGCGGCCTTGTTCCCGGCTTGGCGGAAGGACGTGATGTCCGCCGGCCTGCCTTGTGGAACGACCGCGAGCCGACCGGCATCTTGCGCCCCGGGCTCAGCATTTCAAACCGCAGCGCACCAGCCAAGGGTACCGCTTCTGCCAGCCGCACCTGAACCGTATCGCCGAGTTGATAACCGAGACCCGTCTTTTCCCCCGTCAGAGCCTGATGGGCTTCGTCGTAGAGGAAATAGTCGGTTCCAAGTGTAGATATAGGAACAAACCCGTCGGCGCCAAACTGCGGCAGCGCGACAAATAGTCCCGCCTTGGTGACACCCGCGACGCGGCCATCGAACTCCTCACCGACGCGCTCGGAAAGATGGTGCGCGATCAGCCGGTTGATGGTGTCGCGCTCTGCGGCCATGGCGCGGCGCTCGAAGGTCGAGATTTCGGCGGCTATATCGTCCAGCGTCGCCTCTTCCTGCGGGGTGATGCCGCCTTCGCCGAGGCCTAGCGATCCGACCAGCGCCCGATGCACGATCAGATCGGCATAACGGCGGATCGGTGAGGTGAAATGCGCGTACTTCATCAGGTTGAGGCCGAAATGGCCGATATTTTCCGGGCTGTAGATCGCCTGGCTCTGACTGCGCAGCACCATCTCGTTGACCATGATCTGGTGCGGCGTGTCGAGTGCGCGCGCCAGAATGCCGTTGAAGGAATTGGCGCGCATCGCGACACCCTTGGCCATGGAAATGCCGATGGTGCCGAGGAATTCGCGCAGCACTTCCTGCTTGGTAAGTGTGGGGGCGTCATGCACGCGGTAGACCAGCCGCTGCTTTTTCTTTTCCAGGGTCTCTGCGGCGGCGACGTTCGCCTGGATCATCATTTCCTCGATTAGCTTGTGCGCGTCGAGGCGTTCGGGAATGACGACCTTGTCCACCGTGCCGTCGGGCCTGAGCTGGATCTTGCGCTCCGGCATGTCGAGTTCCAGCGGCTGGCGGCGATCGCGGCCGCGCTTCATCACGGCATAGGCGTGCCACAGCGGCTTCAGGATCGGCTCCAGCAGCGTGCCGGTCTTGTCGTCCGGGCGGCCGTCGATTGCGGCCTGCGCCTGCTGGTAGGAGAGCTTGGCGGCACTCTTCATCATGATGCGATGGAAAGTGTGGCTCGCCTTGCGGCCTTCCTTCGAGAACGTCATCCGCACAGCAAGGGCAGGGCGGTCGACGCCTTCCTTCAGCGAGCAGAGGTCGTTGGAGATGCGTTCCGGCAGCATCGGCACGACACGATCAGGGAAATAGACGGAGTTACCACGCTTCAGCGCCTCGCGGTCGAGCGGTGCGCCTGATCGCACATACCAGGACACGTCGGCGATAGCGACGGTGACGATCACTCCATCAGGATTGTCGGGCGAGGGGTCGAGTTCGGCATAGACCGCGTCGTCATGGTCCTTGGCGTCGGCCGGATCGATCGTGATCAGCGGCAGGTCGCGCCAGTCTTCACGGTGCGACATGGTCGCGGGTTTTGCGGCATCCGCCTCGGCCAGAACATTCGGCGGGAAGATGTGCGGAATACCGTGGGCATGGATCGCGATCATCGAGATCGCCTTTTCCGAGGCGACTGAGCCGACGACCGAAAGAACCTTTGCGCGCGTCAGGCCGTAACGACCGCTGTTGCGCGAGGTTTCCACCTCGATCAGGTCGCCGTCCTTGGCATCGCCGACACCCTCGGGGTCGATGACCATTTCCTCGCCGCGCCGGTCGATCGGCATCAGGCGTCCGCCGCCGCCTTCCGTTTCCTTGAACACGCCAAGCAATGCGTTCTGACGACGGTCGATCAGCTTGACGACGCGTGCCGTGTAGGCCGGGCCGACGCTGTCCTTGGAAGGGAATATTTTTGCCAGAATGCGATCGCCGAGACCGGCGGCAGGGGCTTTCTTACTGCGATCCTGCGAGGACTGGCGGATGAGCACGGCGGGGGCCGCGCCCTGATCTTCAGGCCATTCGGCAGGCCGGCCGATCAATTCGCCGTCCTTGTCGCGGGTGGTGATGTCGAGAACCGTCACCGGCGGCAGGCCACCCGGTCGCGTCAGCGTCTTGCGGCTCTTCTGCACCATGCCATCGGTTTCAAGCTCCTTCAGCAGTGCCTTGAGCACAACGCGGTCGTCGCCCTTCAGCCCAAAAGCCTTGGCGATTTCGCGCTTGGAGGCCTGCTGCGGATGCTCGGCGATGAATTTCAGCAGCACTTCGCGGGAAGGCACCTCGCCATGGATGATGCCTTCACCTTCATTTGCCCGCTTGCCGCGCCCGGTACGTCCGAAGCCGTCGCTGGCGGAACCCTGTCTCTGACGCGGCGCCTTGCTCACGATTCTGCCTTCTTGGGTTTGGCTGCGGCCTTCGGCTTGGCAGCCGTCTTGCTTTTCGTTGCGGCCTTGGCTTTTGTCGCCTTCGGCTTTGCGGCTGTGTCGCCATCGGCCTTCTTGGCAGCAGGTTTCTTGGCCTTGGCGGGCTTGCCGCCGGTTCCTGTCTTGGCGATACGCTCGGCAATCAGCACCAGCGATTCGTCCAGCGTCACGGAGGTCGGATCCTGCCCCTTTGGAATGGTGGCGTTAACTTTGCCCCAGTTGACGTAAGCGCCGTAACGCCCGTCGCGGACGGTGATCGGGCCGCCATCGGGGTGATCACCCAGTTCCTTCAGCGCCGCAGGCGTGCCGTTGCGGCCGCGCCCCGGTCCCTTGCTCTGCTTCTCGGCAATGACGGTAACGGCACGGTTGAGGCCGATCGAGAACACATCTTCGATGCTTTCGAGGTTCGCATAGGAACCGTCATGCAACAGGAAGGGTCCGTAGCGGCCAAGCCCGGCGGAAATCATCTTGCCGGTTTCGGGATGCTTGCCGATATCGCGCGGCAGGTTGATGAGCGCCAGCGCCTTTTCGTGGTCGATGTCCTCAGGCTTCCAGCCCTTGGGCAGCGAGGAGCGCTTGGCTTCCTTGCCATCGCCGCGCTGGATGTACGGGCCGAAACGGCCAGACCGAAGCGTCAACTCCTCGCCGGTCATCGGATCGGCACCCAGCGCTTTCGGCTCATTGGACACGGAAGCTTCGGCTTCCGAGCCATCGGACGTGAGCTGGCGGGTGAAGTTGCACTCCGGATAATTGGAGCAACCGACGAAAGCGCCATATTTGCCGAGCTTCAGCGAAAGGTTGCCGGTGCCGCAAACCTGACAGATGCGCGGATCGGAGCCGTCCTCACGCTTGGGGAAGACCAGCGGGGCCAGAACTTCATTGAGCGCATCCAGCACGTTGGTAACGCGCAATTCCTTGGTATCTTCGATCTGCGCGAAGAAATCCTTCCAGAAATCGCGCAGCACCTGCTTCCAGTCCAGTTCGCCCGCGGAAATGCGGTCGAGCTTTTCTTCCAGATCGGCGGTGAAGTCGTATTCGACATATTTGGCAAAGAAGCTTTCGAGGAAAGCCGTCACCAGCCGTCCGCGCGAATGGGGAATGAGCTTGCGCTTGTCGATGATGATATATTCGCGGTCGCTTAGCGTCTTCAGCGTCGCCGCATAGGTGGAAGGACGGCCGATGCCGAGTTCTTCCATCTTCTTGATGAGCGATGCTTCCGAATAACGCGGCGGCGGCTCGGTGAAGTGCTGGCTGGCGTTGATCTTCTGCTTGGCGAGGTTCTCGCGCGCATTGATCTGTGGCAGGCGGCCTTCATCGTCACCGTCGTCGCTCTGCTCGCCATCTTCTTTCTGGTCGGTATAGGCGGCAATGAAGCCGTCGAAGCGGATGACGGAACCGACGGCACGAAGCCCGGCCTTTTCACCGTCCTTGTCGGCAAGGATTTCCACCGTGGTACGTTCGATTTCGGCAGATGCCATCTGGCTCGCAATGCCGCGCTTCCAGATCAGGTCGTAAAGACGCAACTGGTCGGCATCGAGGTAACGCTTCACCTGATCCGGCGTGCGGTTAAAATCGGTCGGACGGATAGCTTCGTGCGCTTCCTGCGCGTTCTTTGCCTTGGTCGAGTAGAAGCGCGCCTTTTCCGGCACATAGCGGTCGCCGAACTGCTCGCCGATGGCGCGGCGTGCGGCATCGATCGCTTCCGGCGCCATCTGCACGCCGTCGGTACGCATATAGGTGATCAAACCAACGGTTTCGCCGCCGATGTCGATACCTTCATAAAGCTTCTGGGCCACCTGCATGGTGCGCGAGGCCGAAAAGCCCATGCGCGAGGAGGCAGCCTGCTGCAGCGTCGAGGTGGTGAAGGGCGGGCCGGGATTGCGCTTGACGGGTTTCGCCTCGACCGTATCGACAATATAGGTCGCGCCTTCCAGGAGCGCCTTCAGGCGGTTGGCGTCATCTCCTGTCTTGATCGAACGGCCTTGCAGCTTCTTGCCATCGGCGGAAACCAGCTTCGCCTCGAACTCGTCACCGCGCGGTGTCTTCAACAGCGCGCTGATGTTCCAGTATTCCTCGGAGACGAAACGCTCGATCTCGGCTTCGCGGTCGCAGACGAGACGCAGCGAAACGGACTGCACGCGGCCGGCGGAACGGGCGCCCGGCAGCTTGCGCCACAAAACCGGCGACAGGTTGAAACCGACGAGATAATCCAGCGCACGGCGGGCAAGATAGGCATCGACCAGCGGCACGTCGATGTCGCGCGGGTTCGCCATCGCGTCCAGTACCGCCTTTTTGGTGATTGCGTTGAAGACCACGCGCTTCACCGGCTTGTCGCCGAGAACGCGCTTCTTCTTCAAGAGATCAAGCACATGCCAGGAAATCGCTTCACCCTCGCGATCCGGGTCGGTTGCGAGAAACAGGCCGTCGGAGGACTTCACCGCGTCGGCAATGTCCTTCATGCGCTTGGCGGATGCGCTATCGACCTCCCAGGACATTTCGAAGTCCTGGTCGGGCAGCACAGATCCGTCCTTGGCAGGAAGGTCCCGGACGTGGCCAAAGGATGCAAGAACCTTGTAGCCCGGACCAAGATACTTGTTGATCGTCTTGGCTTTGGCAGGAGATTCTACGACGACGACATTCATATTGTTTTTCTCTGGAACTGGTCCGTTAACATAGCCGGGTCACGGCATAATGCCGCAATTCGCCTTCTTTATAATTCGACATGGACAGGTAATGCGCGCGGGTCAAGAGGCAAGCCCGATTTTATCGCTCCAAGGCAATTGCAACCTATGGATAATCTGTCGTTGTATTGCAATCTTTGGTAAATTTGTTATAGTGACCAACATGATTTGAATTGACGTAATGATCTTTGTTTCAGGTTGAAATTCCAGGATGGATATATGGTCCCGAACGCAACAAACAATAATGCCGATAATGAAGGGACCAGAGAGAACTTGGCTTACATTCGCCAGATGCTCGCGGAACTGAGGCTCGTCGCCAATCGCGAGGGCGCCGACATGCTGTGCTATCTGATTGAAATGGCCTATGTGGAAGTCGGCGATATCCAGAGCGGGCGGCGCAAGCTATCAATCCGCGAGGAGCGAAACCCGCCCCCCGGCGTGCCGGTTTAACCGCCCGGCAATATCGAGTTCCAGCAGCACCATGTGAACCGTGGCTGCGGAAAAACCCGTGTGGCGAATGATATCGTCCGTTTCGACGGGCGAGTGCCCGAGAGCGGCAGCAACGATGCTACGCTCGTCATCTCCGGGTGGTGACATTTCCTCATCGGATCGTGGTTCCTCGACCTTGCGGTCATAGGGCAATTGCGGTTCCATCAGCGGTCGTAGCGCATCGAGAATATCGACCGCCCCCGTGGTCAGCATCGCGCCTTCCTTGATCAGCCGGTTGGTGCCTTCGCAGCGCGCATCGAGTGGGGAGCCTGGTACGGCGAAAACCAGCCGCCCCGCTTCGCCGGCAAGCCGCGCCGTGATCAGCGAACCGGATCGTTCCGCCGCTTCCACTATGACGACGCCGAGCGAGACGCCCGATATCAGCCGGTTGCGGCGGGGGAAATCCCGAGCGCGTGGCTCCCAGCCGAAGGGCATTTCGCTGATCGTCGCGCCGCCCTCTTCGTAGATGTCCTGCAAGAGCCCGAAATTTTCCTGCGGGTAGGGACGGTCGAGACCGCCCGCCAGCATGGCCACCGTGCCGGTTGCAAGGCTTGCCCGGTGCGCTGCCGCATCGATGCCGCGTGCCAGCCCGGAAGCGATCGTATAGCCCGCACGACCGCAATCGCGCGCCAGCATCGCGGCGAATTTCGCGCCGTTGATGGAGGCGTTGCGTGATCCGACGATGCCGACGCAAGGTCTTGTTGCGGTGGAAGCCGAGCCCTTCATGGCGATCAGTGGCGGCGCGCCGTCGAGCTGTCGCAGGGCAGGCGGGTAGTCCGGCTCACCGATGCCGACGAAGCGAGCGCCGAATCTTTCAGCCGTTTCGATTTCGTCTTCCGCTTCCGCCTGTGTGGCAATGCGCGGGCTGCGCAATGAACCGCCGCGCTTTGAAAGATCGGGCAGGGCAGAGAGCGCTTTTTCAGCGCTGCCAAAATGATTGATGAGTTCGCGGAAGGTGACGGGGCCGATATTGTCGCTGCGGATCAGCCGAAGCCATGCGACCCGCTGCCGCGCGGAAAGCTCGATGCCCTGCCGTGTCGTTTCCTCATGCGGCATGACGTATCCCTAAAGCTGGCCTTAGCCCTTTTGCCCGATCCTGCTTTCCGTGCCGGCCAGAAGCCGTGCGATGTTTTCCCGGTGTTTCCACCAGGAAATCACGCTCAGCAACGTTACCAGAAGCGCCGTCTTTTCAGGCCCGACTATCCATAGGGCGACCGGGATCACAAGCATGGCAACCAGCGCCGACAGCGAGGAATACCGGGTGATGAACGCGGTTGCGAGCCAGATCAGCGCAAAAGCCAGCATCATCAGGGGGGCAGCGCCTAAAAGCACGCCGATATAGGTCGCCACGCCCTTGCCGCCCTTGAAACCGAGCCACACCGGAAACAGATGGCCGAGAAAGGCAAAGAAACCGGCAACCAGCGACGCCTCGTAACCCCAGAGCGCATTGGCGACGAGCACTGCGGCGGTGCCCTTCAGCGCATCGAGCAGCAATGTCGCTGCGGCGAGCTTCTTGTTGCCGGTGCGCAGCACATTGGTGGCGCCAATATTGCCGGAACCAATCTTGCGCACATCGCCCAGCCCCGCCATGCGGGTAAGAAGCAGGCCGAAGGGTATCGAGCCGAATAGATAGCCAATCAGCGCCGCAAGCGCGAGAAGGGCAGGCGCCGTCTGCCAGTCAGTCAAAGCACTCATTCAACGTTCCCTCTCGTCGCGCGCCTGCGTGATCCCATGCCCGTGATCTTATGCCAAGGAATGAACCGCTTTGCCAGCCACATAAGTGGCGACAGCGCGGCCGCTGAAACGGGCATCCTCAAACGGCGTATTCTTGGATTTCGACACCAGTTGATCTCTCGCAACCAGCCAAGGCTCGTCCAGGTCGATCAGCGTGATATCAGCCTTCGCGCCGGCTTTAAGCGTTCCCGCATCCAGTCCGAAGATTTTCGCCGGGCGGGTGGAAAGCGCATCGATCAGCCGCATCAGCGGAACCTCGCCGCTATGGTGAAGGCGAAGCGCCGCCGCCAGCATGGTTTCCAGCCCCACCGCACCGCTTGCCGCATCCGAAAAGGGCAGGCGCTTGGTGTCCACGTCCTGCGGGTCGTGCGAGGAAACGATGATGTCGATCGTGCCATCCTTCAGCGCCTCGACCATGGCCTTGCGGTCGTCTTCGGCGCGCAAGGGAGGTGAGAGCTTGAAGAAGGTACGGTATTCGCCGATATCGTTCTCGTTCAGCGTCAGATGGTTGATCGAGATGCCGCAGGTCGCCTTGACGCCCCGCTGCCGGGCAAGACGGATCGCTTCTGCCGATTCCGGCACGGAAATCTTGGCGGCGTGATAGATCGCTTGCGTCAGACCGGCAATGCGCAGGTCGCGCTCCAGCGGAATGATCTCGGCTTCCTTGGGGATTCCGGACAGACCGAGCCAGCTTGCGAAAAGCCCCTCGTTCATGTCGCCGCCGCCGATATATTTGTCGCGGGTCTCAAGTGCAATCACCGCACCCAATTCGCGCGCATAGGTCATGGCGCGGCGCAACACCAGCGTGTCGGAAAGCGCCCTGCGGCCATTGGTGAAGGCAACCGCACCGGCTTCCTTCAGCATGCCGATCTCGGTCATTTCCTCGCCGTTGAGGCCCTTGGTCAGGGCTGCGGCGGGATGCACATTGACGAGCGCCTTGTCGCGTGCCGCCTTTTTCACATATTCGACCAGCGCAATGTCGTCGATAACGGGGTCGGTGTCCGGCATGACGATGATGCTGGTGACGCCGCCGGCCGCTGCCGCGCGGGAAGCGGATTCGATGGTTTCACGGTGTTCGCCACCCGGCTCACCGACAAAGACGCGGGCATCCACCAGACCGGGAACGGCCAGCAGCCCCTTGCAGTCGCGAACCGTCGCACCCTCGGGCACACCCTGGTTGTGTGCCTGCCCGCCGGAGTCGAGGATCGTGCCGTCGGCACCGATGACGATGCTGCCCACCTCGTCCAGATTGCGGGAGGGATCAACGATGCGAAGGTTTTTGAGAACGGTCACGGCACTCATACGCGCTCACCCTGATTTTGCGAGACAAGCAGGGTTTCCATGACAGCCATGCGCACGGCAACCCCCATTTCCACCTGGCTTTCGATGACGCTCTGCGGACCATCAGCCACTTCGGATGAGATTTCCACGCCACGGTTCATCGGGCCGGGATGCATGACCAGCGCATCTTCTTTCGCTGCCTTCAACTTTTCGGCATCGAGACCGTAATAGTGGAAATATTCGCGCACCGAAGGCACGAAGGAACCGGACATGCGCTCGCGCTGCAGGCGCAACATCATCACAACATCGGCGTTCTTCAAGCCTTCCTTCATGTCATGGAAGACCTCGACGCTCATGTCGCGGATACCGGAGGGAAGAAGCGTCGCGGGAGCCACGACGCGCACGCGCGCGCCCATCTGGTTGAGCAGGATGATGTTGGAGCGGGCAACGCGCGAATGCAGTACGTCGCCGCAGATCGCCACCGTTATTCCCGAAAGATCACCCTTGGCGCGGCGAATGGTCAGCGCGTCGAGAAGGGCCTGCGTCGGGTGTTCATGCTGGCCGTCGCCGGCATTGACCACGGAGCAGGCAACCTTCTGCGCGAGAAGGGCTGCGGCACCGGCCGAGGAGTGACGCACGATCAGCACATCGGGGCGCATGGCGTTCAGCGTCATCGCCGTGTCGATCAGCGTTTCGCCCTTCTTCACCGAGGAATTGCTGACCGACATGTTCATCACATCGGCGCCAAGCCGTTTTCCGGCAAGCTCGAAGGAGGATTGTGTCCGGGTCGAAGCTTCGAAGAACAGGTTGATCTGCGTGAGGCCCCGAAGCGTCGAGGTTTTTTTCTCGCGCTGACGGCTGATTTTCACCGCTTCGTCGGCCTTGTCGAGAAGCAGGGTTATATCCTGATGGGAAAGCCCCTTTATGCCGAGGAGATGGCGGTGGGGAAAATAGACCATGGAAATTGTCCTCCGGGTCGCAATAGTCAACGGGTCTATAAAGACAGGTGGCTTTGCGGGCAAGCATGCGATAAGCCGGGTTTTGGCATATACACGCAATAAAGCACGAATCCCGATAGAAGGATGCGAATGACAGGCATGAACCGGACAGAAGAATCGCTCGCCGAACTAAACCAGCCTAGCCTATGGTCCGGTATCAATGCCTATCGTTCCGATCCGCTGATCGTCGACCTCACATCCGGCCTGTCACGCAATCTGAGGGACGAGTTCGACCAGCTCGGCCGTTACGTCACCTCGCACGAAGCGCAGGAACTGGCGCGCATGGCCAATCAGGGCGTGCCGCAGCTGCACACGCATGGCCCGCGCGGCGAACGTCTCGATCAGGTTGAGTTCCATCCCGCATGGCACGCACTGATGCGCCGTTCCATGTCATCGGGTCTTCATTCCAGCGTCTGGGAAAATGCAGCCGAAACGCGCGGCAATGAACACAAGGCGCGCGCCACCAAATTTTATCTGACCTCGCAGCTCGAGGCCGGGCATCTGTGCCCCTTGACCATGACCAGCGCCTCCGTTGCCGCCATCATGACCTCGTCGCGTGTGCAGAAGGAATGGGTGCCGAAGATACTGTCGCGGAAATATGATTCCTCGCAGAAGCCGGCCTTGCAGAAAACCGCCGTCACCGTCGGCATGGGCATGACGGAAAAACAGGGCGGCACGGATGTGCGCGCCAACCGCAGCACGGCGGAGCGGGTGGGCGAGGGCATCTATCGCCTGTCCGGCCACAAATGGTTCTTGTCCGCGCCGATGAGCGACGGTTTCGTCATGCTGGCGCAGATGGGCGACGGCATGGGCTGTTTCCTGGTGCCGCGTTATCTGGAAGACGGTTCCACCAACGGCCTGCATTTCCAGCGCCTGAAGGACAAGCTCGGCAACCGCTCCAATGCCTCCGCCGAAGTCGAGTTCACCGATGCTTTCGGTTATCTTCTGGGTGAACCCGGCAGCGGTGTGCGCACCATTCTCGACATGGTGACGCTGACGCGGCTCGACTGCGCTTTGGCATCATCAGGCATGATGCGCGCTTCGCTCGCCGAAGCCGTGCATTTCGCACGCGGCCGTTCCGTCTTCGGCAAGACGCTGGTCAGCCAGCCGATCATGACGCGCGTTCTCGCCGATATGGCGCTGGATGTCGCAGCCGCGACGGCACTCTCCTTCCGGCTGGCATCGGCATTCGATGCCGCCCGCAACAATGCCGCCGAGGCGGCCTATGCGCGAGTGATGACGCCGATTGTGAAATACTGGTGCTGCAAGATCGCGCCGGCGTTGATCTACGAGGCGATGGAGTGCCTTGGCGGTAACGGATATGTGGAAGAACGGCCGATTGCCCGCCACTACCGCGAAGCGCCGGTCAATGCCATCTGGGAAGGCTCCGGCAACGTCATGGCGCTGGATGTGCTGCGTGTTCTTCAGCGCGGCAAGGATCTGTTCGATCTCGTTTTCCAGACGCTGGAGCGCGATCTCGGACCCGCCGGCAAAAAGACCACGGATGTGCTGCGCGCCGCAATCGCGCTTGCCGAACGCGATGAGGGTGCCGCCCGCCTGCTGGTGGAACAATTCGCACTTGCTGCCGCTGCCGCCGAACTTTGCCGGCTCGGTGCCGGCAAGATCGCAGACGCCTTCCTCGAAACCCGTCTGGCGGGTGGTTGGCGACATACTTACGGCATGCTCGATTCTCGCTTTGATCCGAATTATATAATCGATTTATTGTATCCGCCCGCGTCCTGACCGATAAAGGGTGGAAGGCTGTTGTTGCAGTCCCTGTGGGAGGGGTATCGGATTTGAGAAAAGGCGTTGGAGTGGGGCGTATTTCTGTCTTTAAGTCGTTGGGCGCGTGCGCGCGCATGGAGATGGGGGTCGATAGCAGATGCTGACCTTCCGCTCCGCCCGTCCTGAAGATGAAGAGGCGCTCTACGCCATCAGTCTTGCCACCGGCGATGCCGGGCAGGATGCCACCCCGCTTTATCGCGATGGCCGCATGGTGGGGCATATTTATTCCGTGCCTTATCTGCATCTGTGGCCCGATGCCGTTTTTGTGGCGGAAGACGAAGAGGGTGTCTGCGGTTACATCGCCGGCGCGCTCGATACCGCCTTGCATGATGAGCGGCTGGAGCGTGAGTGGTGGCCGCATCTGCGCGCCCTTTATCCCGACCCCGTTGGCGACCAGCAAACATGGGACGCCGATCAGCGCCGTGCACATTTCATCCACCACCCGCGCCACACGCCAACCTGGCTGACTGATCCGTTTCCGGCCCATATCCACCTGAACCTTCTGCCACGCACACAGGGCAAGGGCGGCGGCACGCGGCTTTTGTCGCGCTGGCTGGATATGGCGAGACAAAACAACGTCTACGGCATCCACCTCGGCGCCAGCGAGCGCAACCAGGCGGGTATCCGCTTTTGGGAAACCCGCGGCTTCAAACGTCTCGAAACCCACGACACACCAGGCACCGTGTGGTTTGGAATGGCGCTGGAGTGATTATTTGCGGGGTACGGGTCCTCGATCTTAATTCATCCACAGGTACCTTCTCCCCAGCCGCTGCGCTGCATTGTCCTCGTCTTCATGCTTTGTTAACCCGTTGGGTCAGGCCTTTTAAAAGACGGGTAGGGAAGCATGCTGGCGACCGCAGAGGTGATTTCAGCCGACAAGCCGGAAAAGCGCATCAAGGATCGCGCCGCGACCGAGAAGGCGATTTTTGAGGCGGCCCGGTCGCTCCTGGCCGAAGAGGGCTTTCAGGGTTTTGGCATCAATGCCGTTGCCCGCCGCGCCGGATGCGACAAGCAGCTGATCTACCGTTATTTCGGTGGTCTGGAAGGGTTGATCGAGGCGATCGGCGAGGATCTTGGATCCTGGGTGAAGGACCGTATTCCTGAAGATACCGGCGGCATGTTCCTGTTGACCTATGGCGATCTCATGGAAAAGCTGGCGCTTTATTTCATGGATGCGCTGCGCAGCGATCCTCTCGTCTGCAAGATCATTGCCTGGGAAGTGTCGGATGGCTCGCCGCAGGTCAGGCAGCTTGCCGAAGCCCGTGCCAAATCGCTCGGCAAATGGCTGGAGCGCATGCGCGGATCGCTGGCAGCACCCAAGGGCGTAGATACCGCAGCCGTCAATGCCGTATTGTTCGCCGCCATCCAGCATCTCGTGATTTCCGCCGCCACCAGCGGCCAGTTCGCCGGCGTGCCGTTGAAGTCGGACAAGGACTGGGACAAGATTGCAACCGCCGTCAAAAGACTGGTGCGCGGCGTTTACGGCTGAGCGCGGCGTAACGAGCCGGGCGAGACGGTCGCCTTAACAAAATCGGCCGTTATTTGACGAAAAATCAACCATGTTTTCAGTGGTCCGGCAACCTTGCGGCATCGCATGCCGTTGGCTTCGTGAGGGGTGTTTTCCACAGCCGGACCGGCCACCGTTAACCATACCGACAGCTTTCATTTGCTTAGCCATGGTTACGGGTCCAGTGTGAATTAACAAAATGTTAACCATGCGCAATGACTGCGTATAAGGGAGCCGCAAGTGAGCCGCTGGACAGCTTTGGGCGTCATGATGACGTTTTTTGCTATGCTGCCGTTGGATATTGACGCGCCAGCGTTTAACCTTTGCCTGATGGCTCTGGTGCGCTGGGCGGTGCTTGCTGGCATTCCCGATACGATTTTCACGCGGGAGCAGACTGCATGAAGTGGTTTTTGATCCTCTGGGCCGGTCCCGTTGCATTGCTCGGCAGCTGGTACTGGCTATCCTATTACGACTTGAGCTTCGGCTTCTTCATGCTGACGCGCCAGACGCATGATCTGGTATTCCAGATTTACGGCAATATCCTCGGCCTGCCGCCGGAAAGCCTGCCGCCGCTGGTCGCGCGCGCCATAGCGGTCGACAGCCTGATCGTTTTTGCGATCCTTGCTTTCCGCAAGCGAAAACAGATTGCCAATTGGTGGCAGGGACGTCAGCCCGTTGCGCGGGCGAGTGCCGAAAGCCTGTCCAGCGCGCCCTGAAGAATGAAGCTTGCGGCTGCCGAATCGATGCGTTCGGCCCGTTTGGCGCGAGAGACGTCCATTTCCAGAAGCACACGTTCGGCGGCGACCGTTGAAAGCCGTTCATCCCAGAAAATGAAGGGCAGGGCGGTTTTTTCCCCCATGGTACGAACGAAGGCGCGTGTTGCCTGAGCGCGTGGTCCGGCCGATCCATCCATGTTTATGGGCAGGCCGATGATGAAAGCGGATACCTTTTCCTTTTCGGCAAAGGCCAGCAGCACCTCGGCATCCCGAGTGAATTTGACCCGTTTGATGACGGGGCGCGGCGTGGCGAAGCGCCGCGACAGGTCCGACATGGCAAGGCCGATGGTTTTCGTCCCAAGGTCGAGGCCCGCAATCGCCTGTGCCGGCTGAAGCGTTTCCGCGAGCTCCTCGATGGTAAGTATCGCCATGTCGTACGCTGTCCTTTATCTTTTGCGGACGAATTCGGTGCGCAGCACCAGACCCTTGACCGTCTCGTGCCTGCAATCGATTTCTTCCGGATTTCCGGTCAGGCGGATCGATTTGATGACAGTGCCCTGCTTGATGACCGTATTGGTGCCTTTGACCTTCAGATCCTTGATCAGCGTTACCTGGTCACCATCCGCAAGCACGTTGCCTGCCGCATCGCGCACTTCGTTCGCGCGCAAAGCTTCTGCGGCCAGCTCGGACGCAGGCCGCCATTCGCCGGTCGCCTCGTCATACACGTAATCGTCATTATCCGCGGCCATTGTCGCCTCTCTGAAATATCGGTAGTGCGGTTGTTCAAGCCGTCCTATGTCATAATATACGGGCAATACAAAGGAGAACTTCCCATGAAAATCACCTGGCTCGGCCATTCCGCCTTCCGCCTTGAAAACGGCAGCGCGAAGATCCTTATCGATCCGTTTTTCACCGGCAATCCCGGTTTTGCCGGACAGGATGCGAAAAGCGCGGCTGAAGGCATCACCCATATTCTCCTGACCCACGGCCACGGCGATCATGTGGGGGATACCGTCCAGCTTGCTCGCGAAACGGGCGCGACAGTGCTTGCCAATGCCGATCTCGCCGCCTGGCTTTCCACCAAGGGCGTGGCGAAGGTCGATATGGGTAATACTGGCGGCACGGTACATTTCGACGGTTTTTCCGTAACCTTCACCAATGCGCTGCATTCGTCCGCCCAGATCACGGAGGATGGCGTTTCTCATTCACTAGGCAACGCCAATGGACTGATGCTGCATTTCGAAGACGGTCCGGCCGTCTATCATATGGGCGATACGGATATTTTCTCCGACATGAAGCTCATCAACGAATTGCACCAGCCGGATATCGGTCTCGTGCCAATCGGCGACCGCTTCACCATGGGTGGTGCGGTGGCTGCACTCGCCTGCCAGCGCTTTTTCAAATTCGCCAACGTCATTCCCTGCCACTATGGTTCCTTCCCGATCGTTGACCAGACGCCGGAGAAGTTCGTGGCCGGCATGGAAGGCTCGGATGCGCGTGTCCACACGCCGAAGCCGGGTGAAATACTGTCCTTCTGACATTTTGCTGACGCATGTCGCTACAGCAAAACCGCTACACAGTTTTACGCGACATGCTTTCTACCGTTGCGAATGGCGGACATGGTGATTATAGCGGTTAGGAAAATTCTGACCGGAGTAGAACCATGTCCGTCGATCTCGCCACCGTAAAGCGCGTTGCGCGCCTTGCCCGTATCGCTGTTACTGAAGACGAAGCACAAAATATGCTTGGCCAGTTGAACGGCATACTCGGTTTCGTGGAGCAGCTTTCGGAAGTGAATGTTGACGGCGTCGAGCCGATGACCTCCGTTACCCCCGTGGATATGAAAAAGCGTGCCGACGTCGTCACCGATGGCAACAAGGCGGAAGACATCGTCGCCAATGCGCCTGCGACCGACCGGGACTTCTTCATGGTTCCGAAAGTGGTCGAGTAATCCGACCGCCGTTTGCCGCCCGATTTTTCCAAGATTTCGAAAGCCGTTGCCGACCATGACCGACCTGACGAGCCTGACCATTGCCGAAGCCCGCGAAAAGCTGAAGGCGAAAGAGTTTTCCGCCCTCGAGCTGACCGACGCCTATATTGCCGCCATCGACGCAGCCAACGGCGCACTGAACGCCTATGTTGCCTTGACGCCTGAAAAGGCGCGCGACATGGCGAAAGCCTCCGATGGCCGCATCGCCGCAGGCGCGGCGGGCGAGCTGGAAGGCGTTCCGCTCGGCGTGAAGGACCTTTTCGCCACCCGTGACGTGCACACGCAGGCGTGTTCGCATGTTCTCGATGGCTTCAAGCCGAAATACGAATCGACCGTCACCCAGAACCTCTGGGACCAGGGCGCCGTCATGCTCGGCAAGCTCAACATGGACGAGTTCGCCATGGGCTCGTCCAACGAAAGCTCCTGGTACGGTCCGGCCATCAACCCCTGGCGCGCCAACGGCTCCGAGCAGAAGCTCGTGCCCGGTGGCTCCTCCGGCGGTTCGGCCGCAGCCGTTGCCGCGCATCTGTGCGCCGGCGCCACGGCAACCGACACCGGCGGCTCCATCCGCCAGCCTGCGGCCTTTACCGGCACCGTCGGCATCAAGCCTACTTATGGCCGTTGCTCGCGTTACGGCATCGTTGCTTATGCTTCCTCGCTCGATCAGGCCGGCCCGATCGCACGTGACGTGCGCGACGCCGCTATCCTGTTGAAGACGATGGCGAGCGTTGACGCAAAGGATACGACCTCCGTCGACCTGCCGGTGCCGGATTACGAAAAGGCCATCGGCCAGTCGCTCAAGGGCCTGAAGATCGGTATCCCCAGGGAATATCGCGTCGATGGCATGCCGGAAGAAATCGAAAAGCTCTGGGCAAAGGGCGTCGAATGGCTGCGCGATGCCGGTGCCGAAGTGGTCGATATCTCGCTACCGCACACCAAATACGCGCTTCCTGCCTATTACATCGTCGCGCCCGCGGAAGCTTCGTCCAACCTCGCTCGTTATGATGGCGTACGTTACGGCCTGCGCGTCGACGGCAAGGACATTGCCGACATGTACGAGAAGAGCCGTGCAGCCGGTTTCGGCAAGGAAGTGCAGCGCCGTATCATGGTCGGCACCTACGTGCTTTCAGCCGGTTATTACGACGCCTATTATCTGAAGGCGCAAAAGGTCCGCACGCTGATCAAGCGCGATTTCGAAAACGTCTTCCATGAGGGCGTCGACGCCATTCTGGCGCCGATTACCCCGTCTTCCGCCTTCGCTGTCGGCGATGAGGAACTCGCTTCCGATCCCGTCAAGATGTACCTCCAGGACGTCTTCACCATCACGGTCAACATGGCCGGTCTTCCCGGTCTTTCGGTGCCTGCCGGCCTGGACGGCAAGGGCCTGCCGCTCGGCTTGCAGCTCATCGGCAAGCCTTTCGAAGAAGAGACGCTCTTCAAGACGGCGCATGCCATCGAGCAGGCTGCCGGCAAGTTCACGCCTGCCAAGTGGTGGTAAGCGGCTGAACAAAAGCTCTATAATTGTCACGGGCGGCATCAAGTGCCGCCCGTTTGTTTTTATCGATTGTCCAGCTCACCCCGTACGAGTTCCAAGCCACGCGTCGTGATGAGGTAAGGCTTGCCGCCTGACGAGGCGATGGCTCTCTTCCGTTTCAGTTTGCGGAAGGTGAGGAGATCGAGGCCGCTGAAAATCCAGCCGTCGCGCGTATAGAGCGCGAGTTTTTCGATTTTGTGATGATCGTCTCGAACGAGTTCGATGCTGCCGCCCTGGGCGAGCAGGTGAAGAATGCGCTGTTCGGCGCGGGAAATGTCCATTGTCGGAAATCCGGTCGGCGTCTTCTAGACGCATGAAAACAAGTCCGGGTGCCGTTAAGGCATCCAGGTCGGTTTCATAATGGCCCGGCGCGCAAGAAACTTGCGGGCAGGGCCGTTACCGGGACTCCGATTGAGCGAACATAAAAGCTCCTTGTTTGCTCTTTTTGGTTAGCGGGGGAGACGTGTGCGGTCAAGTCCCACGGGGCATCACCCGACCCGGCGGGCAGGGCGGTGTGGAAACCGCACTGGCCGAATCGCACCGCCGGTGCTTTACTTCGTTGGGCCATGGAGGGCGCGGCTTGATCGTCATTCGCAATGCGCAGGAGCAGGAAGCGGAGGTTCTGGCAGCCATCGGCCTCAGGGCATGGCGGCAGGCCACAACAGCGCTCGGCATTACCACGACGCTTTACGATAACGCAGCCAGTGCCTTTTCCAATTTCACCCGCTCGTCCTGGCTTGCCATCCGCGTGGCCGAGTTCGGCGGCGCGGTTGCCGGATGGGCGGCACGGGAACATTTCAACGAGGCGATTTCCGATTTCTGGATCGATCCGGATTTTCAGCGCAGGGGTATAGGCAGCCTCCTGCTTGCGGATATCGAACGGCAGATATTGCAACGTGATTTCGAAACCATCCGGCTTGAAACCCATGCGCAGAACGAACCGGCGGTCGCCTTTTTCCGTCATCACGGTTACAGCGTCCACTGGCTCTCCGTCTCCTATGCGCCGAAGCTTGATCGCGACGTGCAATCCGTCGGCCTGCAAAAGCAGCTGGTCGAGGTCGAGAGCGGCCTTTATGGGCCGGGGTTCTGAGAGAGCGTCTGCAGGCCGGTTACAAGCCGTATCGGCCAGTCCGGCATGATAGCGAGGGACGCGACAAGGCCCACCTGTAAAATTACGATGGATATCAGGATGCTGCGGAAGGGGTCCTTGCGGGTTTTGTGGCGCAGCAGTTGTTGAGCCGAGACTGCGCCCAAGCTGCCGCCAATTGAGGCAAGCAATAACAGAGTACTTTCCCGAATGCGCCAGCCACCGTTTCTCGCCGCCTCCTTGTCCCACCAATAGACAAGAAAGACGAAAAGATTGAAGGCGATATAGGTCATGAAGCAGAGAGCGATCATGGTCATGACGTGAATTGACACTGAGAACCGTAAAAAACGCGTATCCGGTTTCGGCGAAAATCCGGTGCCTGGCGCGACAGGGTGCAAGATGTCTTGCGCCCGCGCTCCATTTGTTCTACCCACCAAAGCCAAAGAACCCGTATATCGTGAGCTTCATATGACCCTTGTAGACGTGCGCACCCCCGACCCGAAACGCTTCATTCCCGGCGCCACCGGCGATTGGGAAATCGTGATCGGCCTGGAGGTGCATGCGCAGGTTCTCTCCAATTCCAAGCTGTTTTCCGGCGCTTCGACCACTTTCGGCAATGCGCCGAACTCCAACGTGTCGCTGGTGGACGCCGCCATGCCCGGCATGCTTCCCGTCATCAACGAGGAATGCGTCAAGCAGGCGGTGCGCACCGGTCTCGGCCTGAAGGCCAAGATCAACAACCGTTCGATCTTCGACCGCAAGAACTACTTCTATCCGGATTTGCCGCAGGGCTACCAGATTTCGCAGTTCAAGGACCCGATCGTCGGTGAGGGCATCATCACGATTTCGCTCGGTCCGGACCGTCAGGGCAATTTCGAGGATATCGAGATCGGCATCGAGCGCCTGCATCTAGAGCAGGACGCCGGCAAGTCCATGCACGACCAGCACCCTACCATGTCCTTCGTGGACCTGAACCGTTCGGGCGTGGCGCTGATGGAAATCGTCTCCAAGCCCGACATGCGCTCGTCGGATGAGGCAAAGGCCTATCTCACCAAGCTGCGGTCCATCGTGCGTTATCTCGGCACCTGCGACGGCAACATGGACGAAGGCTCGATGCGCGCCGACGTCAACGTCTCCGTGCGCCGTCCCGGCGAAGGTTTCGGCACGCGCTGCGAGATCAAGAACGTCAACTCTATCCGCTTCGTCGGCCAGGCCATCGAATATGAGGCGCGCCGCCAGATCGCCATTCTCGAAGACGGCGGTGTCATCGATCAGGAAACTCGCCTGTTCGATCCCGGCAAGGGTGAGACGCGTTCCATGCGCTCCAAGGAAGACGCGCATGACTATCGCTATTTCCCTGATCCGGACCTGCTGCCGCTCGAATTCGACGATGCTTTCGTCGATGCGCTGAAGGTCGATCTGCCGGAACTGCCTGATGACAAGAAGGCCCGTTTCGTCG
Source organism: Rhizobium sp. SJZ105 (assembly GCF_007828365.1). Classification (NCBI taxonomy): domain Bacteria; kingdom Pseudomonadati; phylum Pseudomonadota; class Alphaproteobacteria; order Hyphomicrobiales; family Rhizobiaceae; genus Rhizobium; species Rhizobium sp. SJZ105. The sequence continues at coordinate 601,007 of NZ_VIUP01000001.1, read as the reverse complement.
CCGATCTTGGCCTGTCGGTCTACGACGCCTCGATCCTCGTTTCGGAAAAGGCGATTGCCGATTATTACGAGTCGGTTGCTGCCGGCCGCGACCCTAAGGCCGCCGCCAACTGGGTCATCAACGATCTTCTCGGTGCGCTGAACAAATCAGGCAAGGACATCGAGACGACGCCGGTTTCTCCCGAACAGCTGGGCGGCATTATCGATCTCATCAAGGCAGAGACCATTTCCGGCAAGATCGCCAAGGATGTGTTCGAAATCGTCTGGAACGAGGGCGGCAACCCGGCCGAAATCGTCGAGACGCGCGGCATGAAGCAGGTGACGGATACCGGCGCCATCGAAAAGGCCGTGGACGAGATCATCGCCGCCAACCCAGATCAGGTCGAGAAGGTGAAAGCGAAGCCGGCGCTTGCCGGCTGGTTCGTCGGCCAGGTCATGAAGGCGACGGGCGGCAAGGCCAACCCGCAGGCCGTGCAGGCGCTGGTGAAGGCCAAGCTCGGCATCGAGGACGAGTAAGCGGACGCTGCTTCCCGTGCCGGTACAATGGCATTGAAGTAGCAAGTTCTCATCCGTCATTCTCGGCATAAGCCCGAGGATGACGTCGAGCACTGGGACTGACATTGATTTATGCCGGGATTATGCCCGGCATTTCTGTTTCGAGACGGAGCAAACATCATGTTTTTCATACGCACGGCAAGCCAGCGCGATATCGAGCCGGTCCGGGCGCTTCTGGCTACCACCTGGCATGCGACCTATGACGCGATCTACGGCGCAGACAAGGTGAAGGAGCTGATTGCCGCATGGCATTCTCCACAGGCCATGAAGGACCGCATCGAGAAAAAGGGCGGCGAATTTCTGGTGGCCGATAATGGCCGGCAGATCGGCGGTATGGCTTATGCTTCAATGTCTGCGAAGATGAGCAAGACGGCCCTGTTGCACCAGCTTTATGTCGGGCCCGAATTCCAGCGTCAGGGGGTCGGCCGCGATCTCTTCGCCGAGCTTGAAACCTGCTTTCCGGATGCGGAAATCATGCGTCTGGAAGTGGAGCCCAAAAATACTGTCGCAATAGCCTTTTATGAAGGCGTCGGATTTACCGAGGTTGACCGAATCGAGCGCATGGCGGGTATCGATGGTTTTCCCGGTATCGTCATGGAAAAGAGCCTGAAACGATGAATGCGACATTAGATACGCTGGTAATCCGCGCGGCACGGCAAGAGGATGTTCCCGCACTCGCGGCCATCTATGCCGCTGACGAAATCGGAGGCCACGGCGATACGGCCGACGAATCGGCCCTGCCGGACTATCTCGCGGCCTTCCGCGACATCGAGGCGTCACCCACCGAGACGCTTTACGTGGCGGAACTGGACGGCGAGATCGTCGGCACTTTCCAGACGGCCATCCTGACCAAGCTTATCGGGTGCGGCGCCAAATCCATGGTGATTGAAGCGGTGCAGACGCGGCCCGACATGCGCGGCCGGGGCATCGGCGCAGTCATGATCAACTATTGCCTTGATGAAGCGCGCGCCAGGGGCATGAAAGCCGTGCAGCTCACCTCCAACGTGGCGAGGCTCGATGCCCATCGCTTTTACGAGCGGTTGGGTTTCGAAAAGCGGCATCTCGGTTTCAGGATGAAGCTGAAATAGCGCGGATATATCGGGAAATACTGGACAATCGCCGTGAGGGGCGGCATAAGCTTGTCTTGTGCCGTGCACGGAAAATCGCTGCGGCGCATTCAAGCCCGAGGAACGCATAATGAAGACTCTCCTGACGCAAATCTTCACCTGGTGGAACGGCCAGACGATCGGAACGCGGTTTCACACCTGGCGTTTCGGCAAGAAGGTCGGACAGGACGAGTTGGGCAACACCTATTACGAAGGCGGCACCACCTCCTGGGGCATGCCGCGCCGTTGGGTGATCTATAACGGTTATGCCGAAGCTTCGGCCATTCCGCCCGGCTGGCATGGCTGGATGCACTACCGCACCGACGTGCCGCCGAGCCAGGAAACATATGTTCCGCGGGAATGGCAGAAGGCGCATCAGGCCAACCTCACCGGCACATCCAAGGCCTATCGCCCACAGGGATCGCTGGCGGTCGCAGGCGAGCGTCCGCGCGTAACCGGCGACTACGATGCCTGGACCCCCGGCAACTGAGCAGGGCAAAATGAGCATTGCGATGCGCGGTGTTGTGCAAAACGCCGCGCTTGGCACACGACCTCACCGGTTTTTGCCACATTCCGCCCTTACGCGTTGATCCGGTCGTCGTCCCGACACAGGCAATTTTTTGGAGACATATCGTATGAGGATATTCACGCGGGATCGTTCTTTGCGTGCGCTGACAGTCTCGCTGTTTGCAGCGGTCTCTGCTGTCATCCTCGTATCGCCCGTCTCCGCCGCCCGTCTTGAAAACCGCGTGGCAGTGTTTTCCGGCATCGACAAGATCACCGGCCGCATTACGTCTTTCGATGTCTATATCGACGAAACGGTTCAGTTCGGCGCGCTCCAGGTGACGCCTAAGGTCTGTTATTCGCGCGACCAGACGGAAGCCCAGAAGATCGATGCTTTCATCGAGGTGGATGAAATCACTCTCGACCGCAAGATCAAGCGGATTTTCACCGGCTGGATGTTCGCCGACAGCCCCGGCCTCAATGCTGTCGAGCACCCGATCTACGACGTATGGCTGACGGGCTGCAAGCAGGACTCCGAAGTTCCCGCTCCCTCAACGGCAAGCAAATAACGTTACGTTATGATTTTTAGAATTGCAGGTCTGGCTGGTTGACGGCCTGATCGAGCATTTTCGCGTATTGCTGCTTCGGCACATCGATCGCGCCGAATGTCTTCAGATGCTCGGTGGTGAATTGAGTGTCGAGCAACACGAAACCGCTTGCTCTCAGCCGCTCCACCAGATGCACGAGGCAAATTTTCGAGGCGTTGGTGCGGCGGGAAAACATGCTCTCGCCGAAGAATGCGGCCCCAAGCGATACACCGTAAAGTCCGCCGACAAGTTCCTTGCCATCCCACGCCTCGACACTATGGGCATGGCCGATCTGGTGCAGTTCGGTGTAGAGTTTGCGAATTGTGGCGTTGATCCAAGTGCTCGGCCTGTCCGGCGCTTCAGCCGCACATCCTGCCATCACCGCTTCGAAAGCGGTATTGAAGCGTATCTCGAACGGCTTCTTGCGCATCGCCTTGGCGAGGCTTTTGGAAATGTGGAAATCGTTGAGCGGAATGATTCCGCGTATTTCCGGCTCGACCCAGAAAAGCTCGGGATCATCAGCCGAATCGGCCATCGGAAACAGGCCGGCGGAATAGGCGCGCAGCAATATATCGACGGTTATGCCGTTATTTTTGCTGCGCCGCCCAACCATATCTCTTAGTGAGACGCATCACCGGCCAGGTATTTTTCCAGCCAGTGAATGTCGTAATTGCCGCTGAGGATATCTTCGTTCTGAAGAAGATCCTGGAAAAGCGGGAGCGTGGTCTTGATGCCGTCGACGACGAACTCGTCCAGTGCCCGGCGCAGACGGCGGATGCATTCGTCACGGTCGCGACCGTGAACGATAAGCTTGCCGATCATGCTGTCGTAATAAGGCGGGATCTTGTAGCCCTGATAGGCACCCGAATCGACGCGCACGCCAAGGCCGCCCGGCGTATGGAAATAGGTCAACGTGCCGGGGGAGGGAACGAATGTGCGCGGGTCCTCGGCATTGATACGGCATTCGATGGCATGGCCATGGAATTCGATATCCGCCTGCGTGACCGACAGGCCCTGTCCCGAAGCAACCCTGATCTGTTCCTGCACGAGGTCCAAGCCGGTGATCGCTTCCGTCACCGGATGTTCCACCTGAAGACGCGTGTTCATTTCAATGAAATAGAACTCGCCGTTTTCGTAAAGGAACTCGATGGTGCCGGCACCGCGATATTTCAGCTTGCGCATGGCGCTTGCACAAATTTCGCCGATCTTCATGCGCTGTTCAACGGTGAGGGCCGGGGAGTTCGCCTCTTCCAGCACCTTCTGGTGACGGCGCTGCAGCGAGCAATCGCGTTCGCCAAGATGAATGGCGTTGCCTTCCCCGTCGCCAAAAACCTGCACTTCGATATGGCGCGGCTTGCCGAGGTATTTTTCCATGTAAACGGCGTCGTTGCCGAAGGCAGCTGCCGCTTCGGAGCGGGCCGTCGAGACCGCCTCGTCGAGATCCGCTTCCGTCTTCGCCACCTTCATGCCGCGACCGCCGCCGCCTGCCGTCGCCTTGATCAGGACCGGGAAGCCGATCGTCCGGGCGATTTCGAGCGCATTCTCGGGCTTCACTTCGCCGTCGGAGCCGGGAACCACGGGAATACCGAGTTCCTGCGCCGTCTGCTTGGCGGTGATCTTGTCGCCCATAAGGCGGATATGCTCTGCGGTCGGTCCGATGAAGGTAATGCCGTGCGCGTCGAGGATATCGGCGAACTTGGCGTTTTCCGACAGGAAGCCGTAACCGGGGTGAACGGCGTCCGCACCGGTGATTTCGCAGGCCGCAACGATCTGGTGGATGTTGAGGTAGCTGTCACGCGAAGGCGGCGGGCCGATGCACACACTTTCGTCGGCAAGGCGCACATGCATGGCGTCCGCGTCTGCGGTGGAATGCACGGCGACTGTCGGAATGCCAAGCTCCTTGGCAGCGCGCAGGACGCGCAGCGCAATCTCGCCGCGGTTGGCTATGAGGATCTTCGAAACCATGCTGAACCGCCTTTATTCGATGACCACGAGAGCTTCACCATACTCCACGGGCTGTGAGTCGTTGACGACGATTTCCACGACCTTGCCGGACTTCGGAGCCGGGATCTGGTTCATGGTCTTCATGGCTTCGACGATGAGGATGGTCTGGCCTTCCTTGACGGTCGCGCCCACTTCGACGAACGGACGTGCGCCCGGAGCAGGCGACAGGTAAACCGTGCCGACCATTGGCGAGGTAACGGTATTGGCCGGGTTGCGAGCAGGTGCTGCGGCGACCGCAGGTGCTGCCGGAGCGGCAACTGCCGCTGCTGCAGGGGCTGGCGCCGGTGCTGCGTAACCGGTGGGCGCTGCGGCATATACCGTGGTGGGCGGAGCGGCGCGGGAAACGCGGATGCGCAGGTCTTCCTGCTCCACTTCGATTTCCGAAAGGTCGGTATCGTTGAGGATATTCGCGAGCTCGCGGATCAGTTCCTTGTCGATACCCTGTTTCTTTTCAGACATGACAAACCCTATTCTTTGTTTCTTTTTATGCCGTGATGTTCTTCAGCGCGTGAAGCGCCATGATGTAGCCATATGGTCCGAAACCGCAGACCATGCCCTTCGCGGCGGGCGATACCATCGATTTGTGACGGAACTCTTCCCGCGCGTGGATGTTGGAAATATGCACTTCCACGACGGGCGTGGAAATCGCACGAATGGCGTCATGCAGCGCGATCGAGGTGTGGCTGTAGGCGCCGGGATTGATGACGACACCTGCCGCTCTCTCTCCCGCCTCATGCAACCAGTCCACGAGCACGCCTTCGTGGTTGGACTGGCGGAATTCCACAGCGAACCCGAGATCTGCACCAGCAGCAAGACAATCATTCTCGATGTCTTTCAGCGTCTTGCCACCATAGATACCCGGTTCCCTTTTTCCCAGCATGTTGAGATTGGGGCCGTTGATGACGATGATGATGTTGCCCATTCGTGTTTCCATAAGAAAATCAGCGACACCTATAGACTGCGCAGCCTTCAAGGAAAAGCCCCCGAAAGCCGTAAACAGCCGGCAGGCCCGGCATCCACAGGGAATGCAGCGGCTTTTTGCGGAATCAGGAGCAGGTGGCTTTTCCGCAGCTGCGCATATTGGCGATTTTTTCCTTCAACGGGTCCGCACCAACAGCGCCGAAAACGGCCTCGTTGCCGACGATATAGGACGGTGTTCCTGTTATGCCGAGGCTGTTGGCGAGCTTGTAGGTTTCCTGCACCTGCGCGTCGTTGGGATTTTCTGCCATCGATTTGCGGATGTCGGCCTCCTTGAGACCGAGCGACGTCGCGACTTCCATGGCGCTGTCTTCATTCGCCCGTCCGCGGCCGCCCAGCAAGGCGCGCTGGAATTCGGGATATTTGGCAGGCGCAAGCAGCTTGACGGCGTTGGAGACCCGATGCGCTGCGACCGATTCCGGCCCGAGGATCGGGAATTCCTTGAGCACGACGCGTACTTTCTTGTCCGTCTTCAGAATATTGTCCATGTCGCCCATGGCGCGTTTGCAATAACCACAATTGTAATCGAAGAACTCGACCAGCGTGACGTCGCCGTCCGGATTGCCGAGCGCCAGATCGTATTTCGATTCGAAGATGGTCTTCTGGTTGTCGGCCACGGCTTCCGCCGCCTTGGCGTTGCGGGTCGCATATTGCTTGCGTTCAAGCGCGTCCTGAACTTCAAGCATGATCTCGGGGTTCTCGATCAGATATTGCTTGATGAACTCGCCCAATTCCTTCTTCTGCTTGTCATCGAGGGCATGGGCGGGCAGAGAAGCGAAAGCCATGGAAAGGGCCGTTACGCTGGCGAGAAGGGTTGAACGGAGAAGATGCGCCATATCGGTCCTCATACTGTGCGGCCAATGCCTCATGAATGTTATGATGCAATTACCTTACTTTAAGCCAAATGCCATACGCCAAAAATAGTTGTCCGCATTATGGTCGCACGATTGTGAAGCGTGTGATTCTGGGGCAAGTCTCTGAAATACGGTTCAGGAAAGAGCATGCCCTTGATAACGATGTCGAAGCGGAGCGCAGTCGAACCCTTTCACGCCATGGATATTCTGGCGGAGGCGAACCGGCGACGGCAGGCGGGACGCCCCGTCATTTCCATGGCGGTCGGCCAGCCTTCCCATCCCGCACCGAAAGCCTCTCTGGCGGCCGCGCAGGAGGCGCTGAAGCATGGGCGGATCGGCTATACCGATGCGCTTGGCCTGCGTGAATTGCGCGAAGCGATTGCTGGCCACTACCGGCTGCGCCACCAGGTTATCGTCGATCCGGCGCGCATTGCCGTTACCACCGGGTCTTCTGCCGCTTTCAACCTCGCCTTCCTCAGCCTTTTCGATGCCGGTGATCATGTCGCGATCGCAAGGCCCGGTTATCCCGCTTATCGCAATATCTTGAAAGCGCTTGGCCTCAATGTCGTGGAAGTGCCGGTAACGGCGGAAACCGGCTATACGCTGACGCCTGCCAGCCTCGAGCGGGCGGAAACCAGGGCGGGCTGCAAGTTGAAGGGCGTGCTCCTGGCAAGCCCGGCCAACCCAACCGGCACGGTCACCGGCCGCGAAGCGCTGAAACGGCTGGCAAACTATTGTGAAAGCCGGGATATCGCCTTCATTTCCGACGAGATCTACCACGGCCTTACTTTCGTCGGCGAGGAAACGAGCGCGCTCGAACTCACCGACAATGCCGTCGTCATCAATTCCTTCTCGAAATATTATTGCATGACCGGATGGCGCATCGGCTGGATGGTCCTGCCGGAAAATCTCGTCCGTCCGGTCGAATGTCTTGCTCAGAGCCTGTATATTTCACCGCCGGAACTATCCCAGCTGGCGGCAACCGCAGCCTTTTCGGCGGCGGAAGAACTGGACGTCTACAGGGAAAGCTACCGCACCAACCGCGATTTCCTGATGACGCGCCTTCCGGAAATCGGCCTGCCGCTGGCGTCTCCCATGGATGGCGCATTTTACGCCTATGTCGATACCAGCCGCTTTTCCAATGACAGCATGGATTTCGCCAAACGCATGTTGGCGGAAATCGACGTGGCGGCGACGCCCGGCATGGATTTCGATCCAGAGGAGGGCCACAGGGCGCTGCGCATTTCCTATGCGGGTTCGGTGTCGGATATTGCCGAGGCCGTTGGGCGCATTGCTGGTTGGCTGAAATAAGCCCTCGGTTCTTCTCCCCTTTGGCGGGGATCAGGCGGGCGAGCAACCGAAGGTGCTGGCAAAGGCCTTTTCACCCTTTGTGGTGAAGGTCAGCACGCGCCCGTTTCCTTGCCGCAGCCAGTCGCGCTGCTGCATGGCTTTCAGAAGCGATGCGCCGAGCCCGCCCCCGAGGTGGTGACGACGTTCGCTCCAGTCCAGGCAATGCAGGCAAACCGGGCGCCTTGCCTTTTCCAGCGGCGAAAGATCAATGCCGAAGCTCGAGAAGAAATCCCGCCCGCTATCCGTAAGTGCGGGATCGTCGCCTGACGTGACGAGACCTTTTGCGGTGATGGTGGAAAGCAGTGCCACGCCACTTTCTCCGGCCAGATGATCGTAACAGATGCGCGCCTCGCGAAGCGCGGTGTCCTTTGGTCCGGTACGCACGCGCACGGCCCCGGTGCGCTGCGCAAGTCCCATCAGCGCTTCAAGAACCTGCGCCACATCCGCGTCGGAAAGCCGGAAATAGCGATGCCGCCCCTGTTTTTCCGCTTTGAGCAATTGGGCGTCGGAGAGTTTTGACAGATGCCCGCTAGCAGTCTGCAGTGTCACGCCGGCGGCTTCGGCAAGCTCGCTTGCTGTCAGCGCGCGTCCGTCCATCAGCGCCGTCAATATGTTGGCGCGGGCGGGGTCGCCGATCAGGGCGGCGACATTTGCGATCAAGGGTCCGTCTTTCATAGTTCGATGATAGCCGAAGCATTGATGTGAGGCAATGGCGTAGACAGGCAAGGCAGAACACGAGGAGACCGACGATGCTGACCTGTTTCATCCGTTACGAGATCGACCCCTTCAAGGTCGATTCTTTCGATCAATATGCCCGCAACTGGGGTGAGGCGATACCGCGCTGCGGCGCCGATCTGATCGGCTATTACGCGCCGAAAGAGGGATCGAGCACTATTGCCTACGGCGTCTATAACATCGAAAACCTTGCCGCGTACGAAGCCTACCGGGCGCGACTTGCCGCCGACCCGGCAGGGCGGGAAAATTATGAATTTGCCCGGCGCGAGCAATTCATCCGCCGTGAGGACAGGCTGTTCCTGAGGCTGGCATCTGCGCCGCACGGCGGAGGCGGACGATGATCGCCGTCATCTTCGAGGTCTGGCCGGCTGAGGGCGAAAAACAGCATTATCTCGATATTGCCGCCAGCCTGCGCGCCGAGCTCGAAACCATCGACGGCTTCCTGTCCGTCGAACGCTTTCAGAGCATCAGCAATCCCGACAAGATGCTTTCGCTGTCATTCTTCAGGGATGAGGAGGCGGTGAAGGCATGGCGCAACACCGCGCCGCATCGAGCAGCACAGTCGCTGGGACGGTCAGGCGTCTTTTGCAATTACCGCCTGCGTATCGCCACCGTGATGCGGGACTATGGTTTGAAGGTGAGGGAGGAGGCCCCGACCGACAGCAGACAGGTCCATGCGGCGGATAATCAAGTGCGGCGTTGACGGGCCTTCAGATCAGTTTTTTTGCAAGCCGGTCCAAGGCTTTCTGGTTCGAACTCGCTGCCAAAACCCGCTATAGATGGAGCGGGTTATGGATGGAGAAGGGCTGCCACGCGGCGGTCCGCCCGATTGGACATGGAGAGAAGAACGATGTCGGCAGAAAAAGTGGCGATTGTGACGGCAGGCGGCAGCGGCATGGGCGCGGCCGTGGCGAAACGTCTAAGCGCTGATGGTTACAAGCTCGCGATCCTGTCGTCCTCCGGCAAGGGAGAGGCGCTGGCGAAGGAACTGGGCGGCATCGGCGTCACCGGCTCCAACCAGTCCAACGACGATCTCAATCGACTGGTGGAGCTGACGCTCGAAAAATTCGGACGTATCGACGTTCTCGTGAACAGTGCAGGCCATGGCCCGCGCGCTTCCATCCTCGATATCACCGATGAGCAATGGCACACGGGTCTCGATGTCTACCTGATGAACGTCATCCGCCCGACACGGATCGTGGCTCCATTCATGGTGAAACAGAAAGCCGGGTCGATCGTCAACATCTCGACTGCCTGGGCTTTCGAGCCGAGCAGCATGTTCCCGACTTCTGCAGTGTTCCGCGCCGGCCTTGCTTCCTACACCAAGATTTTTTCCGATACCTATGCGGCCGACAATGTGCGCATGAACAATGTTCTGCCCGGTTGGATCGATAGCCTGCCAGCCACGGAAGAGCGCCGCCAGGGTGTGCCGATGCAGCGTTACGGAACGAGCGAGGAGATAGCCGCAACCGTTGCCTTCCTCGCCTCGGAAGGTGCGGGTTACATCACCGGCCAGAACATCCGCGTCGATGGTGGTTTGACACGGTCTGTTTGACGATTGGCATATCGGGCTTCCGTCACCCCGGACTTGGTCCTTTGCCAACGCGGTCAAGTCGTTGATCGGGAGAGATTTCTTTCACGGCGCAGACGCGCCGTGGCTGGATGCCGGATCGATTACGGCGTGAGATAAACCTAACATCCGCCAACAAAGCAAAACGCCCGCAACATGGTTGCGGGCGTTTTTCGTTTCAGTGTCTTCTATCAAAAGAAGCCTTTGCGCTGCCACCAGCCGCCCTTGCGCGGCTTCGGCTCGTCGCCATCAGGGTTGGCGGGCGTGCCCGACGAGGTCACGACCGGCTCCGAATTCGAGACATTGCTGCCCCGGTTCGCGCGAACCTTTTCTTCCGTCGCCGGTGCTACGGCTTCCGAACCCAGATCGGCCGAGGCTTCACCCACTTCGTCGAGGGCGACATCGACGACGGTTTCCACAACGACTGCGGGCTCGACGATCACCGGCTCGACCGTTTCAACGGTTTTGGCCGCGACTTCAGCCTGCGGTGCCGCTTCAGCCGGCGGTACGTCTTCGGTCTTGGCCTTCGCCTTGCGGGTGCGGCGCGGTTTCTTCGGGGCTTCCGCTTCCCCAACGTCGGCAACCAAACCTTCCACCACTTCGGCAGCGGTAGGCTCTTCGGTTACGGGTGCTGCGGCGGAAACCTCTTCGCTTTCGCCTTCTTCGTCGGACTCAGTGCCTGCGGCATCGAGAGCCTCGTCTTCAGCACGGTTGCGACGGCCGCCACGCTTGCCACGACGGCGACGCTTGCGCTTGCCCTCTTCATCAGAGCTTGCAGCTTCGTTCACACCGTTTTCATCGGCGTCGTCTGCGGCTTCATCGGTTTCGACGCCATCTTCGTCGTCCGCATCATCAGCGCCGGTGTCATCGCCAGCCTGCGCATCAACTGCACCGTTCTGGTCGTTCTGTCCGCCCTTGCCACGACGGCGACGACGACGCTTGCGCTTGCGCTTGCCGTCTTCACCATTGTCGCCCTGCTGCTGTTGCTGGCGCGGCTCGCTGGCCTGCGCCTTGACGATTTCTTCCTCTTCTTCGTCCTCTTCCACCTCAACAACGAAATCGTCTTCCTCTTCCACGAAGCTCGGGAGCATCTGGATAAGGCTTTCGATCTTCACCGGATTTTCAACCGCTTCACCACGATCGATGGCGAAATGCTGCGCGCCGACGCCGGCATCGGCGGCAATGATGATCGCCACACCGAAGCGGCCTTCATAATCGACAATCGTGCCGCGCTTGTGGTTGAGCAGATAGAGAGCCGTTTCCGGCGTGCAGCGCACGGTGATGTTGTGGGTCGTGTTGCGCAGCAGATATTCCTCAACGCCGCGCAGCACGTGCAGCGCGATGGAGGATTCCGAGCGAACGTGACCCGTGCCGCCGCAATGCTGGCAGACCTGCGTGGTCGATTCCAGCACCGAAGCGCGGATGCGCTGGCGCGACATTTCCAGAAGGCCGAAATGCGAGATACGGCCGACCTGGATGCGCGCCCGGTCGTTTTTCAGGCAGTCCTTGAGCTTTTTCTCGACGGAGCGGTTGTTGCGCTTTTCTTCCATGTCGATGAAGTCGATGACAACAAGACCGGCAAGGTCGCGAAGACGCAGCTGGCGAGCCACTTCTTCCGCCGCTTCCAGATTGGTCGTCAGCGCCGTTTCTTCAATGGAATGCTCGCGGGTCGAACGACCGGAGTTCACGTCGATGGCAACCAGAGCTTCCGTCTGGTTGATGATGAGGTAACCGCCCGATTTCAGCGTAACCTGCGGCTGCAGCATGCGGTCGAGCTGGGCTTCAATGCCCGAGCGCGAGAAGATCGGGTGGATGTCGCGGTAAGGCTGAACCACCTTGGCGTGGCTCGGCATCAGCATCTTCATGAAGTCTTTTGCTTCACGGTAGCCTTCTTCGCCCGAAACGATGATCTCGCTGATATCCTTGTTGTAGAGATCGCGGATCGAACGCTTGATGAGCGAGCCTTCCTCGTAAACGAGGCAGGGGGCCGTGGAGTTCAATGTCAGCGTGCGGACGTTTTCCCACAGGCGCATCAGATATTCGAAGTCGCGCTTGATCTCGACGCGGGTGCGGTTGGCGCCTGCAGTACGCAGAATGACGCCCATGCCCTGCGGAACTTCCAGATCGCGCGCGATTTCCTTCAGGCGCTTGCGGTCGGTCGGCTGGGTGATCTTGCGGGAAATGCCACCGCCGCGTGCGGTATTCGGCATCAGCACGGAATAACGGCCAGCAAGCGACAGATAGGTGGTGAGTGCGGCACCCTTGTTGCCGCGTTCTTCCTTGGCAACCTGCACGAGAAGGATCTGGCGGCGCTTGATGACTTCCTGAATGCGGTACTGCTTGCGCGGCTTGCGGGCAACGCGATCGGGAACCTCTTCCATGGCGTCTTCGGCGCCGACGGATTCGATCACTTCCTTTTCGTGATGATCGTCATCATCGTCGTCGTCATCATCGTCATTGCCACGGCGAAGGCCCTCGACTTCCTCGGAAATCGTATCTGTATCGACCATGGCAGCCATTTCGCCGCCCGTGCTGCCGTCTTCTTCGGAAGAGGCCTCAGCAGTAGTGTCGGAAACGGCTTCTTCTTCCGCGACCTTCTTCTTGGCGCGGGGGCGGCGGGTACGCTTCTTCGGTGCTTCTTCCGCAACGGCCTCGACGGCCACAGCAGTCACGTCTTCGGATACCTCTTCGGCAGCGGCAGCGGCAACGGTTTCGTCCACGACCACGGCGTCAGTCGTCTCGCTGACGGCAACGATGCCGACATCCGGCTGGTCCGCCTGCGATAGATCGAGAGCCGGTGCGCCGGGCTCGGGGGCGTCAGCCGATTCAAAGTCGTCGCTGCGGCGATGATCCTCGGCTTCCGCCTTGAGGAGTGCCTGACGGTCGGCGAGCGGGATCTGGTAATAGTCAGGGTGGATTTCCGCAAAAGCGAGAAACCCGTGGCGATTTCCACCGTAATCGACGAAGGCCGCCTGAAGGGAGGGCTCAACCCTAGTGACCTTGGCAAGGTAGATATTGCCGCGGATCTGTTTCTTGTGCTCCGATTCGAAGTCGAATTCCTCGATCCGGTTCCCACGGACAACGACTACGCGTGTCTCCTCTTCGTGGGAGGCGTCGATAAGCATTTTGTCTGCCATGTAAGCTGTGCTCCTCGGCGCAGCCTTGTTTTATACGAGAACAGGCCCGCCACACGGACGAGCCTTTCATATGAGTGCAAGGATGTGCCGGAAATGAAGTCTCCAGCCGGGCCTCTGTAAACTGGCAGCATCCGGACCGACGGCGAGGCGCTTGGCCTGCTCCTGGTATCCGGTTCATATGAAAACTGCTGCGACATCATTGGCCAGGCGGAACGACAATAATATATAGACCCCTTGGGGTCCGATGAATTTGCTCTCCTCAGAGCAGCGGTGGCATTGCCACCGGGTAGGTCTCCGGCCACGGCCGGAATTGATCCAGTTTCAGGATAAATGTAACGACGGCAGATGATTGCCCGTTTTGCAGCGCCAGCGTCTTTTTCGATTGGCAGCCGGCGGGCATCTATCCCGTCAACACTTTTAACCCTCATCCTTGTTGTATGTTTTCTCTGTCATAATAGCAATAGGCTGGCTAAATATGCCATATTGTTGGTGGAATTTCCGGGTTAACAATTGGTTCACCAACGCCTGCGATTGTGGGGCGCAAACGCACAAACACGCGTCCGGCGTGGCAGAAATTACGACGTTCCCGGCACTTTGCCGCACCATTTATGAAAAATGACTGAAATACGGAATTTCTTGAAGACCATGAATTTCACGCGCAGCGCAGCGATATTCGATGGGGCAGTGCCGCTTGGCGCGCGAATCGCGCGGCTTGCGGGTGCCCTTGTCTTGCCGGTTGTCTTTTCGGTCGCCGCATTCGTCTCCTGCGTTCCACAGGCCTTGGCCGTGGAGCCGCTCATCGCCAATCAGGCACGCATCATCGGCGACGAGGCGCGCACGCGCATCGTTCTCGATTTTGCCGAGGAGCCGGAATTCGACATTCACTATCTCGATTCGCCCGCCCGCATCGTCGTGGACTTTCCGGCGGTGAATTTTGCGTTCCCCGCATCGGCTCTGGCGCCAACCGGCCTTTTCTCGGACATTCGCTTCGGTAGCATGGGGCAAGACAGCGCCCGCATCGTGCTGACGGCAAAAAAACCGGTTCAGGTGGCGGTTGCCGAAACCAAGAAGGGCGAGGACGGCACATCGTTCCGTTTCGTCCTGGATGCGGAGATCACCACCAAGGCCAAATTCGCCGAACTGGTGAAAGAGCAGCAATGGCGCGCGCCGGCGCCGGTCTCGACAGCGGCGATCACGCCTGACGACAAGACATCGCGGCAGACGGATTTCGTCATCGCTGTTGATGCCGGCCATGGCGGCATCGATGCCGGCGCTTCCGGCGGCGTAACCGGCACGGAGGAAAAGGTCATCACGCTGACCTTTGCCAAAGAACTTGTGGAGCGGATGAACCGGGAGCCTGGCATCAAGGCGTTCCTGACGCGTGATTCCGACACGTTTCTCGCTCTGTCCGAACGGGTGACGATCGCCCGGCAGAATAATGCCAACCTGTTTATTTCATTGCACGCCGATACACTGAAGCAGAAGGGCATCCGGGGCGCGACCGTCTATACATTGTCAGACCGCGCCTCAGACCGCAGGGCGCAGGAGTTGGCCGAGCGCGAAAACAAGTCCGACCAGATTGCCGGTGTGGCAGCCTCCAGCGAGCCGCCTGAGGTGGCCGATATCCTTCTCGATTTCACCCGGCGCGAAACGCAGGCCTTTTCGGTGACGCTGGCAGAAAATATTGTATCGTCCTTCGAGGGACAGGTCGGCCTCATCAACAATCCGCATCGTTATGCCGGTTTCATGGTGCTGCGCGCCCATGACGTGCCATCGGTGTTGCTGGAACTCGGCTTTCTCTCCAATCCGGAAGATGAAAAACTGCTTCTTGATGCGGAATGGCGCAAGAAGGTCGCCGATACGCTTGCAACTGCGGTCGGACGATACCGCACCAAGGCCATGGCGAACGGCGGCTGACGGGCCGGGCAGGTCAGCGGCGCCCCAGTTGTCGCCGTGCCCCTTGCTGCCGAAAAGCTGTTCAATTCTTGGGCCTTGCGGACGATTAGGTTGGTGAAGCCCTATTTTACTCACATTCGCCGCGTTATTGCGGAAGCGGATTCTGTGGTGATCCGCCGCCATTGCGGCTGGAACCGCAATTGCGGCAGTCGGCCCGGTAACATATCAGCGAATGCTGTCGTTCCGGCTTGTCATCGAAGGTATGGTGTGCAAAACGGCACGCGATATGCAAGGATGCGCCCGTATCATCGGGCGTTGATGGTTACGATTCGAATTATCGGTAGCTTGGTATGATCAGACTGATTGGATATTTTTTCGGCTTGGCCAGCGTGCTCTTCCTGTGCGCCGCCGCCGCCGGTGCAATTTATTTGCACGGCGTGACGAAGGACCTGCCGGATTACGCAGTTCTGAGCACTTATGAGCCGCCGGTGACGACCCGCGTGCACGCCGGCAACGGCGCGCTCATGGCGGAATACGCCCATGAAAAGCGCCTGTTCCTGCCGATCCAGGCTATCCCGGACCGTGTGAAGGCAGCTTTCCTTTCGGCGGAAGACAAGAATTTCTACAACCATCCGGGTGTGGACATCTGGGGTCTCGGCCGTGCCGTTCTCGTCAACCTCCAGAATATCGGCTCCGGCCGTCGTCCGGTCGGCGCGTCCACAATCACCCAGCAGGTGGCAAAGAACTTCCTGCTCACCAATGACCAGACCTTTGACCGCAAGCTCAAGGAAGCGCTTCTGTCCTTCCGCATCGAGCAGACCTATTCCAAGGACAAGATCCTCGAGCTTTATCTCAACGAGATATTTTTCGGGCTGAATTCCTACGGTATCGCCGGTGCGGCACTCACCTATTTCAACAAATCGGTCACGGAACTGACGATCGCGGAAACCGCCTATCTCGCGTCGCTGCCGAAGGGCCCGGCCAACTACCATCCGATCCGCCGCGAGAAGGCGGCGCTGGAACGCCGCAACTGGGTGATCGACCGCATGGCCGAGAACGGCTACATCACGGTCGGCGATGCCGAGGATGCAAAGAAGCAGCCGCTTGGCGTCAATCTGCGCCGTGGCGGCGCGCATATCTTCGCGTCTGACTATTTCGCCGAGGAAGTCCGCCGCCAGATCGTCGAGAAATACGGCGAGCAGGCGCTTCTTGAAGGCGGCCTTTCGGTTCGCACCTCTTTCGATCCGCAGATCCAGATGGAGGCGCGCAAGGCGCTTCAGGACGGTCTGGTGCAATATGACGAGCGTCGCGGTTTCCGCGGACCCGTCGAAAAGATCGAGACAACCGGTGACTGGACTGCGGCGCTCGCCAAGGTAAAGGGCCTTCGCGACGTTCCCGAATGGAAGATCGCGGTTGTCCTCGCCGTTGCTGCAGATGGCATCGATATTGGCGTGCAGGTCGATCCTGATGCCGAGGATGGCGACAAGCGCACACGCGGCCATATCTCCGCTGAAAACATGCGTTGGGCCTATCGCGATGCCACAGGTAAAAAGCCGACGGCTAAGTCGCCGGTTGGCGTTCTGGCTGTTGGTGACGTCGTTTACGCACAGCCGCTGTCCGGTTCCGGCAACGAATATCGTCTGCGCCAGCCCCCGAAGGTGCAGGGCGGCATGATGGTGATGGATCCGCACACTGGCCGCGTACTGGCCATGGTCGGCGGCTTCTCCTACGCGCAGTCGGAATTCAACCGCGCCACGCAGGCGATGCGCCAGCCCGGCTCCTCCTTCAAGCCGTTCATCTATGCGGCTGCACTCGACAACGGCTATACCCCGGCCTCGGTCATTCTCGACGCGCCAATCGAGGTTGTTTCGGGCGGCCAGGTCTGGAAGCCGCAGAATTACGGCGGGGGTTCCGCTGGTCCTTCGACCCTGCGTCTAGGCATCGAAAAATCCCGTAACCTCATGACAGTGCGTCTGGCACAGGACATGGGCATGAATCTGGTGGCTGAATATGCCGAACGCTTCGGCATCTACGACAAGATGCCGCCGCTTCTGGCAATGTCGCTCGGTTCGGGTGAAACAACCATCATGCGCATGGTCTCGGCCTATTCTGTGATCGCCAATGGTGGAAAGCAGATCAAGCCGACTCTGATCGACCGCATCCAGGACCGTTACGGCAAGACGATCTTCCGGCATGAGGAGCGTGCCTGCGAGGGCTGCAACGCCACCAGCTGGCAAAATCAGGACGAGCCGGTCATCGTTGATAACCGCGAGCAGGTTCTCGACCCGATGACCGCTTACCAGACGACCTCCATGCTGGAAGGTGTCGTGCAGCGCGGCACGGCGGCGGGCAAGATCAAGGTCGATCTGCCGGTTGCCGGCAAGACGGGCACCACCAACGATGAAAAGGACGCCTGGTTCGTCGGTTACACGCCGGACATGGTTGCCGGTCTTTATATCGGCTTCGATTCGCCCGCACCGCTTGGGCGCGGCGGCACCGGTGGTTCGCTGTCGGCACCGATCTTCGGCGAGTTCATCGCCGATGCGGCCAAGCACCTGGAACCGAGCAAGTTCATCGTGCCTGAAGGCATGAAGTTCATCGCCGTCAACCGCAAGACCGGCATGGCCGCTTCGGAAGGCGAACCTGATACGATCATGGAAGCCTTCAAGCCGGGCACCGGCCCGGCCGATACCTTCTCGGTGATCGGCGCGGAAGGCATGTCGCAGGAGGATATTCTGAAGACCTCGCCACAGGCCCAGCAGGCTATCACCGGCGGTGGCGGCGGTCTTTATTGATACCAGTCTTATGTTTGGCGGGGGGCGCGGGTCTTTACATCCGCGCCCCCCGCATTTATTTGAGCTACCAGTTTAAATGAAGGCGAAGAACCAGCGAAATGCGCAATGAAATTGTGAACGTAGTCGACGAAATCAAGCAGGCCATAAGCCTGCTGAGGAGGCATCTTTGACTGGGACCAGGCGATAAGACGACTGGACTGGTTGAATAACAAGGCAGAGGACCCGACCCTCTGGAACGATGCCACCGAAGCGCAGAAATTGATGCGCGAGCGCCAGCAGCTGGATGACAGCATCAATGGCGTGAAGGCGCTTGAGCAGCAGCTCAAGGACAATGTCGAGCTGATCGAACTCGGCGAGATGGAAGGCGACGACGAGATCGTCAAGGACGCCGAAGATGCGCTGAAGGCGCTGAGGAGCGAGGCGAACCGCCGTCAGGTGGAAGCCATGCTTTCCGGTGAAGCTGATAGCAACGATACCTATCTCGAAGTTCATTCCGGCGCCGGCGGTACGGAAAGCCAGGACTGGGCCAACATGCTGCTGCGCATGTATACCCGCTGGGCTGACCGCGAAGGCTTCAAGGTTGAAGTGCTGGAAGTTCATGACGGCGAAGAGGCCGGCATCAAGTCCGCGACGATCCTCGTCAAGGGCCACAATGCCTTCGGCTGGCTGAAGACGGAATCGGGCGTACACCGCCTCGTCCGCATCTCGCCCTATGACAGCAATGCGCGTCGCCACACATCGTTCTCCTCCGTCTGGGTTTACCCAGTGGTCGATGATTCGATCCAGATCGACATCAATGAGAGCGATTGCCGCATCGATACCTATCGTTCGTCCGGTGCAGGCGGCCAGCACGTCAACACCACCGATTCGGCCGTGCGTATTACCCACATACCGACCGGTATTGCCGTGGCCTGCCAGCAGGAGCGTTCCCAGCACAAGAACCGCGCCAAGGCGTGGGACATGCTGCGCGCCCGTCTCTACGAGGTGGAACTGCAAAAGCGGGAAGATGCGGCAAACGCTCAGGCCGCATCCAAGACGGATATCGGCTGGGGCCACCAGATCCGTTCCTACGTTCTGCAACCCTACCAGTTGATCAAGGACCTGCGCACCGGCGTGGAAAGCACCGCACCCGGCAACGTGCTGGATGGCGATCTGAACCAGTTCATGGAAGCGGCCCTCGCGCACCGCATCAGCGGCGGCGCAGACGTGGAAGTGGCTGATATCGACTGACGCGTCGCAGCGTCGCTTGAAAAAATCACCCCTCGCAAACCCATTGCGAGGGGTTTTTCGTTGGAGGAGATGGATGAAACAGGCGCTTTACATCGTCGACGTTCAGCCGAGCTTCAATCCGCCGGCTGCACTTGTGGCGGAAATATCCGCGCTGGCGGCCACCATGCCAAGCGTTGCCAGCGTCGAGCGCCATGATGAAAGCGTCACGCCTTTCGAGCGGCAACTCGGCTGGAAGCCGGGCAGGGACGACTGCTCGCTGGTTGCGGCGGACTGGATTTTCATAAAGCACGGCTACGCTCCGCCAAGGGCGGCTATCGACCACCTCCTGTCTCTAAAGCTCGACAGGGTGCTGGTCTGCGGCATTCAGGCCGATACCTGCGTGCTGGCTGCGGGTTTTGCCCTGTTCGATGCGGGGCTTCATCCCACGCTTCTGCCATGGCTGACGGTGGGCTCCAGCCTCGATCGCAGCGGCGAACTCGGCGCCAGACTATGGAAACATCATTTCGGTGCGGTTCTGGCCGGGCCGCATGAGCTTAACGCGTAGAGAGTTTCCAGTAAAACTGCGTATAATCCAGGAGGTAGAGAACCTCCAACGATTCCGTTCAAACCGACGTTCTCTCGCCCTCAGTTCGAGGCCTTTTCGATCTTCATCTCGCCGAGTTCGTCGATCAGGATCGTCCAGCTTTCCGCTTCCCTGATCTGCGGATCGATTTTCAGATAGACGGTCACAAACAGGCCGGGCGAGGCCGATGCACCGTTTGAGCTTTCGGGGCGAATATCCGTGACGTAGGACTTCATCTGGCTGAACTCTTCCAGCTCGATGTTTTCGAGAAGGTTCGGTCCGTTTGCGCTAGTGGCGATGCGCTGCAGATAGACTTTAGCGGTGCCATCGCCCTGGCGGATTGCAACCACCTTGTAATAACCGCGTGTGGGCGTCGCTGGCGGCGGCCGCAACTGGCCGTCAGGACCTTTCACCGGCTCAAGATTATGCTCTTCCCACATGCCGCTGCTGACAACGAAGATCGCCGATACCGGCAAGTTGTCGATGGCCTCCGTTTGCGCCCGCACGGGTAGCGCTGTGGCGGCGAAAATCAGGGCGGCGAGAAGAGGTTTTTTCAGGGGCATGGCCATCATCAGTGGTTGGCGTCAATTGTTGAATTGTTCGGCGAGTACGCGGTCTGACCATGAACGGTCTGGGTCCGAGAGAATTCTGGCCGTCCTGTCCTGCGATTGCGCAATCCGCACATGCCGTACGGATTTCACCTCCGTATGGTCGGCGACCGCGTTCACCGGACGCTTGTCGCGCTCCAGAACGTGAATATCGACCGTCACCTTGTTGGGCAAAAGTGCGCCGCGCCAACGCCTTGGCCGGAAGGCGCTGACGGGTGTGAGCGCCAGCAGCGGTGATTCCAACGGCAGGATCGGTCCATGGGCTGAGAAGTTATAAGCTGTTGACCCCGCCGGTGTCGCAACCATCATGCCGTCGCAAATCAATTCTTCAAGCCGCGTCTTGCCGTCCACCTCGACACGAAGCTTGGCGGCCTGATGCGATTGCCGGAACAGGCTGACCTCGTTCATGGCAAGCGCCGTAAATTCATCGCCGTCGGAATCCGTCGTCGTCATGCGCAGCGGATGAAAATCATTGCCGGTCGCCACCGCAATACGCTCGACCAGGCCGTCTACCCGGTAGTCATTCATCAGAAAGCCGACCGATCCCCGGTTCATGCCATAGACCCGCTTGCCGGAATTCATCGTTTCGTTGAGAATTTGCAGCATGAAGCCATCGCCGCCGAGCGCCACGATCACTTCCGCCTCGTCGAAGGGTGTGTTGCCGTAAGCGCCTTTCAGCTCCTCCAGCGCCCTCTGCGCCTCCTCGGTTGCGGAGGCCACGAAGGATAGTGAACAGTTAGAATGCGACATTCGCTTCCCTCGGCAACGACGCATACCGGAATCGATATGCGGACGATGCTGTAACCTGTTGAAGCAGCTCATAATCTCCAAACGTCGATAAAACGGTCGATCGCAAGCCACAAGACGCATCCTTGGTACATGAAGACGGCAGCAGGCGACAAGGCCTTTCCGGCGGACAGGCGTTCGCAGCAGGCGGGTTTGCCCGCGTGCGGTCCACAGCTTCTTGGTTTCCGGCCTTCGACAAGGGTTGCGATGCGGCGCGACGTGAGGCAACTTGCGCGAAACAAGCGGAACGGCGAGTGGCAGGAGACGGGCGTGGTGCTGAATTACAATATCTACGATGTCTTTACCGAGACCAAAATGGCGGGAAATCCGCTGGCAGTCATGTATGACGCGGATGGCCTCGACCAAGTGACGATGCAGGCGATAGCCAGAGAAATGAACCTCTCCGAGACCGTTTTCGTCAACCGCTCGGGCAACCCGGCCCACGCGGCTTCGCTGCGTATCTTCACGCCTTCGGGCGAGTTGCCTTTCGCTGGCCACCCGACTGTTGGCGCAGCGATCGCTATTGCCGAGCGCAATCGCAATGAAGGTGACGACGATATCGATATGGTCTGTGTGCTGGAGGAAAAGGTGGGTCCGGTCCGCTGTGCGGTGAAAATGCGCGCCGGTGCGGTCAGCTTCGCCGAATTCGACCTGCCGCGCAAATCGTCCCGCGTCACCCTGCCGCTCGATCATGCCGCACTTGCCGATGCGCTGGGCGTGAGCGAAGGCCATCTCGGCTTTGAGAACCACGTACCGTCGATCTGGACGGCCGGTGTGCCGTTCCTGCTCGTGCCGCTGCACAATATTGCCGCTATCAGCGAAATGGATTTCGACGCCAATCTCTGGCTGCGCACCGCACCGCTGGTGGAGGGGCGCCTTACGGCGGCCTATATCTACTGTCGCGGCGGCGTCAATCACGCGGCAAAGTTCCATGCCCGCATGTTTTCCCCGGAAATGGGGATTTCGGAAGACCCCGCCACCGGTTCCGCCGTCGCCGCCCTTTCCGGTGCAATCCATCATTTCGACGGCCTGACAGACGGTCACTATCCGCTCTTGATAGAGCAGGGCGTGGAGATGGAACGTCCTTCCCACATCCATCTGCGCATGGACATCAAGGACAACGAAATCGCCCGCGCCCGCATCGGTGGCCACGCGGTCCGTGTAGCATCGGGTACGTTCGAGATCTGATTTCAACGTGAGCGACTGAACTACAGTCAAAAAGCTACCTGCCGACCAAAAAGAAAAACCCCGGCCATGACCGGGGTTTTATTGTTTCTGGTCTTAACCAGAGATCAGTTGAACCGACCCGCCGCATGGGCAAGCATCGTGTAGACCTTGCCGGTATCGGAGGTGAGGTAGGACTGGGTGACTGTCCGGTCACGGTCCGTGCGGGCGACATCAGCGAGCAGCTTTTCGAAATCGGTGATGTAGCGGTCCACGGCGGTGCGGAATTCGGCCTCCCGCTCGTATTTGCGCTTGATCTCGTCAAACGTCGTCTGGCCCTTCAGCGTATAGAGGCGACGGGTGAAGACGTCACGTTCGCCGCGCTGGTACCGGCGCCACAGTTCCACCGAGGCATCGTGGTCGATCGCGCGGGCGATGTCGACGGACAGCGAGTTCAGCGATTCCACCATGTGACGCGGATTGCGGGTATCGGCAGCACGGGTCGGCTGCTGATCGCCGCTTGCGCGGGGTGCGGAAGCGGCGGCCGATTCCTGCGAGGCGCCGCGCAGAAGATCGCTGATCCAGCCACCGCCTTCTTCGCGGCGTGCGGCAGGAGCCGCAGTTGCCTGGGACGGGGCAGGCGCCTGACGGTTTTCGACCTGGCGGTTCTCAAGCGGCAGGGTGCCACGCAAGGCGGGTGCGGCTGCCGGCTGCGGCTGAGCCGGGCGTGGTGGCTGTGCCGGCGTGGCTGCTGCCGGCTGCGGACGCGCTTCGACACGGCGTTCAGCGGCAGGCTGGGTCGCGGCAATGGCGCGGGCGACGGGTTCGGAAACTTCCATCTGTTGGGTCGAGCGACCGACAAGCTGGGAAATATCCTGCAGGGCCTTGATCTGCTCGGAAACGGCGCGGCGCATCGCTGCGGCGCTTTCCTTGGCCTCTTCCGGCAGGTCGAACGCGCCACGCTTCAGTTCGGCACGGGTCGCATCCAGCTCGCGGCGGATATCGTGGCTGGAGCGGCGGATTTCGTCCGTCGCGCCGGCAAAACGGCTGACAGCTTCCTCAACTGCCTGACGCAGCGTTTCCTTGAGGTTGGCGGCGGCGGCATTGGATTTTTCCGAGGCACTGCCGAGCAAGTTGTCGACTTCCGAAAGCGAGGATTCGACACCGCCACGCAGGCGGTTGACCAGCTCGTCGGAATATTTCTGCGCGTCGGAAAGCGTGCTCTCGATCGAACGGCTGGCATCCTGACCAGCGGCGAGGAGGGCACCCCGCATGGTCTGTGCTGCCGAGCGGGCGCGCTGTTCCGTCTCGTCGAGCGAACGGCCGATATCGGAGAAGGATGCCTGCAGATTGTCACGCAGGTTGCCGGCGACGTTCTGCGAACGCTCCTCGGCCTCGTTGAGCGTGGTTTCCACCACGCTGACGACGCCGCGCATGGCGGTTTCGATTTCCTCGGAACGCTTGACTAGTCCGACAGACAGGCTGCGAAGTGCATCCTGACGCTCTTCCAGCGTACCGACAAGGCTCGACTGCGCGGCATTGAGCAGTTCGGACGCCTGGCTGAGAACCTTCGAATGTTCCTCGAAACGTCCGACGATGCCGGCAACCTGCGCCAGTGTCTGGCCGGAAATATTCGACAGACGATCGATCTTTCCTTCCAGCAGACGGCTGGAGCTGGACACCATGTCGGCGGCCTGCGAGGCGGATTCGGAGAAGCGGGTGGCCGATGCGTTCAACGCTTCGTCGGCCGTGCCGAATTCCTGCGCGGCGCGCTCAACCGCAGAGTTGAAGTTGTTTGCCGACTTTTCGACGATTTCGGCCATGCTGTTATGGGTCTGCGACAGCATATCCGTGCTCTGGCGCGTGGCGGCGACAAGCTTGTTTGCCACATCGCTGCCCGTGCGGGTGTATTTGTCGATACCTTCTTCGACGGCGTCGGCCATGGCCGTATGCGTCTGCGACAGCATGTCCGTGCTCTGGCGGGTTGCCGCGACAAGCTTGCTTGCTGCCTCGCTTCCGGCATTGGCATAATCGCTGATCGCCTGTTCCACCATGCCGACCATGCCGCTGTTGCTCTGCGACAGAAGTTCGGCGCTCTGCTGGGCGGCGGAGACGATCTTTTCGGCGGCTTCGCGACCGATGGTGGCGTATTCGTCGACGACAGGCTTTGCCTTCTCTTCGATCAGGCGCGACAGTTCAGCAGAACGGCTGGCCAGCATCGAGTTGAGTTCGCGGGTGCGGTTGTCCAGCGCCGAGCGGATGGATTCGCCGCGCGCATCGAGAGCGGATTCGACACCGGTCAGGGTCTCGGAAATGACGCCCACCTGCGAGCGAACGACCGCTTCGGCCTCGGCAACCTTGTTGACGATGATGTTGCCCGCCTCGGAGAAGGTCTGGGCGACGGCTGCCGCCTGGCCGGACAGGCGCGTCTGTGCATCCGAGATGCGGTTGACGATCTCGCCGGAGCGTTCTTCGATCGCCTTGGTGAAGGCGTCGTTCTGCGCCTGCACCTGTTCGGCGAATTCCGAGCCGGTTTTCGCAAGCAGGGCAGTGGAACGAACGGCTTCTTCGTCGATGCTCTGGGTGGCGGAAATGACCGCCCCACGCAGGCCGACCGCGAGTTCGCTCGCCTTGCCTTCGATGGTGCGGTTGACGTTTTCGAGGCCGATCGTCAGCGCGCGGTCCATGGTGCCGAGGCGTTCATCGATGCGGGCCGAACCGGCATCGAAGGTTTCCGCCAGACGGCTGGTGCGGCTTTCGAACGTGTCGGCAACCCGTATCGTCTGCTCGTCCAGAATGCCGGCGATACGTTGAGCAGCATCGTCGCTGGTGCGGGCGAAGGCGGCTGTCTTGTCTTCCAGCGCGTCGGCAAAGCGACGTCCGGCATCCTCGATAGAGGTGTTGACGTTGCCGAGATCGCTCGACACACGCTCCTGCAGCGCACCGAGCGAAGTCTCGATGCGGGTGCCGGTCTCATCGAGCCTGCCCGTGACGCTTCCGATCGAGGTTTCGATCCGCGAGGAGAGAGCATCCGTCGCACCGCCAATTTCGCGGGCGGCCTCACCGATCTTGACGGCAATATCGCCGGCGCTGTTGCGAAGACGCTGTTCCAGCGTGGCTGCACTGCCGTCTATGGCCTTCTGCAACGTCTCCTGCTGGGTTTCGAGCGAGAGTTCGAGCATGCTGGCGCTGGATGCAACGGTGGTGCCGATCATCATCGCCTGCTCGGAGAGCATGTCGCCCATCTGGGTCGTGGCTGAGCTCAACGTCGCGGCGATATCCGCCTGGCGCTGCTCGAGCGCGGTACGGATGTCTTCATGCGATTGCGAGAGGTTGTTTTCGAGGCGGGAGACGCCTTCTTCCACCGTCTGCGCAAAACGGCTGCTGCCGTCTTCCACGACGCTTTCGATGCGGCTGGCCGCGCCGGAGACGCTCTGCTCGATCAGGCCGCTATTGCGCTCAAGCGAGCCGGCAATGCGTTCGGCCTGCGAACCGAGCATGGTCTCCAGCCGCTCGTGGCCGCTGGCGAGTGCGTTTTCAAGCGTGAAAGCCGTCGATTCCAGTCGCTGGCCGACGCCTGCGGCCGCGAGCGACAGTGATGCGGTTCTGGCATCCATCGCCTCGGAGATACGCTCCTCAACGCCGGAAATCGTCATGTCGAGCGCCATGGTGCGGCTGTCGAGAGCGTCCGCGATGCGTTCTTCCGCACTGGAGACAATGCCGGAAAGGGCGGCAGTGCGGCTGTCCAGGGCATCGGCAATACGATCTTCGACCCCGGAAACCGCCGAGTGAAGCGCAGCAGTGCGTCCGTCGAGGATGTCGGCGATCTTTTCCTCGACACCGGAGAAGCTCATGTCGAGCGCCATGGTGCGGCTGTCGAGCACGTCCGTGATCCGCTCTTCCGCGCCGGATACGACATTTTTGAGCGAAGCCGTGCGGCTGTCAAGTGCGCTGGCAATGCGGGTCTCGGCACCGGCCACCAATTCGCCAAGAACGGCGGTGCGGGTATCGAGCGCTTCGGTAATTTTTTCCTCTGCGCCGGAAAACGCCATGTCAAATGCCATGGTGCGGCTGTCGAGTGCATCCGCAATGCGTTCTTCAACGCCGGAGACGACGGCGTTAAGCGCCGCCGTGCGGCCATCGAGCGTTTCCGCGATACGGGTCTCGGCACCGGCCACCAATTCGCCAAGGACGGCGGTGCGGGTATCGAGTGCTTCGGTAATTTTTTCCTCGGCGCCGGAAAACGCCATGTCGAGCGCCATGGTGCGGCTGTCGAGTGCATCCGCAATGCGTTCTTCAGCCCCCGAAACGACGGCGTTGAGTGCTGCCGTGCGACCATCAAGCGTTTCCGCGATACGGCTCTCGGCACCGGCAACCACGTCGCCGAAGGTGGACGTGCGGCTGTCGAGTGCGCCCGCAATCCTCTCTTCGGCACTTGCCACAATGCCGGACAGAGCGGAGGTACGGTTGTCGAGCGTTTCCGACAGCCTCTCCTCGACATTGGCGAAGGTCATGTCGAGCGACAGCGTGCGGCTGTCCATCGTGTCGGCGATGCGTTCCTCGACGCCGGAAATGGCGCTGGAAAGAGCGGCCGTGCGGCCATCCAGCGTCTCGGCAATACGGTTTTCCGCACCGGATACGACGTCGTGCAGGGCAGCCGTGCGGCTTTCCAGCGTATCGGAAATGCGGTCCTCGATGCCGGAAACGGCGCCGGTGATGGCGGCGGCGCGGGTTTCGAGCGTTTCCGAAAGACGGCGCTCGACATCGGCAACGACGCTGTTGATTGCGGCTGCACGCTCCTCAAGCATCGCGGCTAGACGTTCCGCCGTGCCGGAGACCGAGCCGGTAATTGCCAGCGAACGGCTTGCAAGCGCCTCGTCGAAACGGTCCTGGCTTGCCGAAAGCGCGCCAAACAGGGCATTGCTGCGCTCCGCCAGCACGCCGTCGATCTTCTCGTGCGAATTGGTGAAGGCATCGGTGATTTCAGCGGTGCGCTGGCCGATTGCGTCGCTGAACGCGCGGGTACGGGTCTCAAGCGCGCTTTCGAGCATTTCCTGGCCGGTGCCCAGTGCGGTTGCAAGTGCAAGCGACTGATCGGTCATGGTGTTGCCGATGCGCTCAAGTCCGCTGGTCAGCATGGTGTCGAGGGCTTCGGAGCCGCCGGCAACGGTTTCGTTGATCCGGGCGAGGCTCTCCATCAGCTTGCTGTCGAGGCTGCCGGCGCGCTGGTCGAAGGCACTGGCGAAATCCGCCACATGTTCGTCGAAGGCGGAGTTGACCTGGCCGACCGTCGCCTGCAGGCGTTCTTCATAGAGGCCGGAGCGAAGATCGAGATCCATGATCGCGTCATCAGCCGTGCTTTGCAGGCTCTGGCGGAAGGACAGGCCTTTTTCTTCAAGCGTCGTGGACAGCTTGTCGAGCACGTTATCCAGCGAACCGCCGATGATCTGCTGGCCGCGATCGATATTGCGGTTGAGTTCGAGCGTGCGGGTGGAAAGGGTCTCGTTAAGCTGGCGGGTGCGTTCCTCGAGTGCGCTGTTGAGGCTCTCCGCGCCGCTGTCCAGCGTCGAGGCGTGGATCGCGAAGCGTTCCAGCAGCACTTCGCCGCGCTCGTCCAGCGTCGAGGTGAGGTTGTGCAGACGCATGTCGAATTCGCTCGATAGCGTTGCGCCCGAGGAATTCAGTGCCTGAAGCAGGTTTTCGGTCTTGGCGGCAATCAGGCTGCCCATCGCCTCGGTCGAGGCGCGCGATTTTTCGAGCAGCGCGGCCGAGCGTGTGTCGATCATCGAGGCGAAGGCCTCGCCGGTGGTGGAAAGCCGCATCGAAAGCTCTTCGCCGACGATTGAAAGCTCTTCCTTGATCTGTTCCTGCGCGCCGACAATGGAGGAGCGGATGCGCTCCGCATGGTTGACGATGGCGTCACGCTCGGCGCTCAGTTCCTGCACGAGGCTGCGCACGCGCAGTTCATTGTCTGCATAGCTGCGCTCAAGCGCGTTGACTTCAGAATGGACGAGCGTTTCGAGTTCCGTCGCGCGGGCAATGGTGCGCTCGATGCCGTCGTTCATGGCCGAGACTTCTCGGCGAACCGCCTGGCCGACGGACATGATCCGGTCGGAGGCGACAGTTTCGGGTTCAGCAAGACGAAGGGCGACTTCTGCCATCGACCGGGCAGCGTTGCGCAGATCGCGGGCACGCGCCATCATGATCGCGAAGGCAAAGAACAGCATGATCGGAACGACGATGCCGACGACGATCGCCATCAGCCCAGGTATTGCGGCGAGATCGGCAACCGAGCCGATGTTCCAGAGTGCACTGCCGTAGATAAGATGCGCGATGCCGAGGCCGCCGAGCGCCCAGATCACCGACATGATCGTCGCGTTTCTGAGCGCGCCGCCGATGGAGCCGCCTTCGAGCGATTTCAGGATCATGGCCGGGCTGCGCTTGGAGCCGTCGTTGGCAGCTTCCAGATTGGGGGATCTGGGCGCCTGTTCGGCAGGCGCGCGCGCGGCCTCGGGAGCAGGGGTCTGTCTGCTTGCTTCCTTCAATCTGGCCTCCGGCTGCTTTGGCGCTGTCGTCTTCCGCGATTCCGGCTTGTCTTCGAAAGCACCAAGCTGCAGGGCGTCTTCCAACGCCTGAAATGCAGTCTCGTCGACAGAGTCGCTGATCTTGTTATTCGCCATGCGGTTACGCCTCGTTACACATACGCCCGGCTTCATGCCGTTTGACCATCTGCGACCCGCAAATGGACTGCCGCCATCATGCCAGCGGAACATTATCCCGTTAAAGAGAACAATTCCGCCATTACCAATCCCGAATTGCTGGTGGTCCAGCTTTCGGGCGAAATTACATCACTGTGCCGGAATAACAAAGCTTGAGCATAAGCCTCGTCGGAACGGCAGTACCGTAGTGACACATTTAGGTGTTCGAAACAATTAATGCGGGTTTGCCGCAGCAGCGAAGTGTCGGCTTTTTAACAGTTTTTAAACCTGAGTTTCACGCTGAACGCCTTGTTTCGCATAAGTTTAACATAAATTAACCATAGCAGAAGATTTTCGCCCGCGTCACGCCGTAATTTAAGCTGATAGCACCGGCTTCAATGCGTAAATACGACACAGATGTGACACGAAACAGGAAACGGCGAGACAAAGGAATTTCAGATATGGCAGCCGTCAGTATTGCTTTCGAAGCTCCGGATAATTTTGGTGGTGCGCCGGCCGCCGCGACAAGACCAATCGATTTCGAACATCTCGCCCGCCAGACGATGGGCGACAAGGAACTTGAAATCGAGGTGCTGCAACTCTTCAGCCGTAACGCCCGTGCTGCCTTGCATGAAATGGCCGGCGCTGACGACAAGACAGTCAAGGCAACTGCCCATCGTCTGAAGGGGGCCGCGCAGGCGGTTGGTGCCTCCACCGTTTCCACGGCGGCGGCGGCAGTGGAGGACAAGGGCAACGATAGCGCGGCTGTAGCCAGACTTGCGGCAGCGATTGTCGAAGCGGAAAATTTCATCCTCAAGCTCTGCCGTTAAGGCGAATCCAGTCTGTTTTACAGGGCCGGTTGCGCTTGGCGCCTGCGAGAAGCGGGTTGCCAAGGCGAACCGGCCTTTCTATGTGTTTGTTTAGAACAGTTCTTAGACACCATTTTGGATCTCCGGCATGACAAAACTGACCATTGTTGCCTTTGACGGCACGCCCCATGAACTCGACGTAAGCAACGGTTCCACAGTCATGGAGAATGCCGTGCGCAACTCCATACCCGGCATCGATGCGGAATGCGGCGGCGCCTGTGCCTGTGCGACCTGTCATGTCTATGTGGATGACGCATGGGCGGAACGCGTCGGCGGACCCGAGCCGATGGAAGAGGACATGCTGGACTTCGCATTCGAAGTACGCCCGACCTCGCGTCTTTCCTGTCAGATCAAGATGAAGGACGAGCTTGACGGCCTTGTCGTTCACGTTCCCGAACGTCAGGGCTGACGGCAAGCCGAATTATACGCCACAGAAAAAGCCCCGCTCACCTGTTAGCGGGGAGCGGGGCGAGGCGGGTACGCAGCATGCAAGCGAGGGAGGAAACACCTGCGAGCCTCAAGTGCGCACCGGGAGAACCGGAGGTGGTTTCGAACGCCGGACCCCTGCGGATCGCCACCGTTAAAAACCATGTGAACAAGCTACAATGAGTCTCGTTGACCGCACCATGACGAGAAGTCACGGGTGATATCGAACATGACGTAACGTCATGTTAGCGTTGCGTTTCGCGTCCAGGGGAGTATGGGCGGAAAGGCGGCTCAGCGCCGGTTCTGGCCCTGTTCGATCCGGTTCTTCAAAAGCCGGGTCATGCGCGCGTCGAAGTTTTTCGATTCCACGATATCGAACCTCAACTGATCCTTGTCGTGCTCGTCCATGACGGTCTGGGTTATCTTGCCGACCATCGCCTGCAGCGTTTCACAGTCTTTTTGCGGACGAAGCGCCGTCAGTTGCCTTTCGAGCGAGCGGGCATGGGTGCGGGCGATTTCCGCGTGCCGTTCCTCGTGGCGCTTGATATCTGCAAGCAACGTATCCCAGATGAAGGCCAGTTCCGCCGTGGTGCGGCGGCGGTTTTTCCATTGCGGCAGGAGAATACGGGTGTTCAGCAACACCTTGGTGCTTCCAACGCTGCACATGCCGTTTTTCTCGACATAGGTGAGTTCGCCGCCGAATTTGATCTCGGTGGCACCGGGATGGCGTGCGCCGGTGTTGCGCGTCAGCGGGCCATGCTTGGAAAGCTGCTTGTCGAGGTCAGCGGCGGTTTTACCGCTGATCGAAAAATAGGAATAGGTCTTGCTGACGATGGTTTCGGAAAAGGCCGATCCGGGCATGGAAAAGGCTAATGCGCCAGCGAAAACGGCGCAAAGAGCACGTGAAGATATCGTCATAACCCGGCCTTCCGGTTGAACTTGAAAAACGTTTGCTGCATAGGCGGAGCGGAACTTATAAGAATTGGCATAACACTCCGTTATTCCCGAAAGGCGCGTGTTACGTGATAACAGCCGGCAGCAATGTGTGGCAAGCGGCCCATGGTCGCTCCCTGAAACTTGATGGACGTGGCCGTATTATGGCCATCGTCAATGCGACGCCCGATTCCTTTTCGGATGGCGGCCGTTATCTTGCCGTTGATGCGGCTTTTTCCCATGCCCTGACCTGTGTCGAGGAGGGGGCGGATATCATCGATATCGGCGGCGAATCCACCCGCCCGGGCGCGGCCGAGGTGACCGAGGGTGAGGAACAGGATCGCGTGCTGCCGGTTATCGAACGCCTCCGTCGCGAGACGGATGTTCTGATTTCCGTCGACACCTACCGCGCATCCACGGCAAGGCTGGCGATCGAGGCGGGCGCCCATATCGTCAACGATGTTTTCGGCCTGCAGAAGGACGGGAACATGGCGGGCGTGGTTGCCGCCACGCGCGCGGGTGTCTGCATCATGCATACCGGGCGCGACAGGCAGAAGCGCACCGATGTTATCGAGGATCAGTTCGAATTCCTCAATCGTTCGCTTGAGATGGCGGAAGCTGCGGGAATTGCCCGCGACGCCATCGTGCTCGATCCAGGTTTCGGTTTTGCCAAGGACGAGCGTGAAAATGTCGAGCTGATGGCGCGCTTTGGCGAACTTGCCGCGTTTGACCTGCCTGTTCTGGCCGGGACGTCGCGCAAGCGGTTCATCGGGTCGCTGACGGGCAGGGATGCGGCCCACGAACGCGATATCGGAACAGCAGCGACGACAGTGATCCTCAGGCTGGCGGGTGCCGCGATTTTTCGCGTGCACAATGTCGCCGTAACACGCGATGCGCTGGCAATTGCCGACGCGGTTCTTGCCAAAGCGTCGGCAAGGCCCGATGCATAGATCAATAGATGCCGGAGAGTGCCGCATGCCTTAAAAGAGGCCGGCTATTCCGGTGTAACCCCGCCATGGAGGCGATGCGATGAGCCGCTACACCATTATTCTGAAAAACTGTTCCTTTTTCGCCCGTCATGGCCTTCTCGAGCAGGAGGAGGTGCTGGGCCAGCGCTTTTTCGTCGATGCCGAGATGGAGGTTGAAGCGGGTAACGCGCTCGAAACCGACGATATCGAAAATACCGTCGATTATGGCGTCGCCTTCGCCGTTATCGAAAAGATCGTTGTCGGCCAGCGCCGTTACCTGATCGAGGCTCTCGCGAACGATATCGCCAAGGCCCTGCGCGCGCGTTATCCGCAGATTGTCTGGCTGCGTATCACGGTTCGCAAGCCCTCTGCGCCGGTTCCCGGCATTCTCGACTATGCGCAGGTGAGTGTTGAACACCGTGCCTGACAGGATGACAGTTGCCGCACTAGGCCTTGGCGGGAATATCGGTGACCCCGCCGCTGCAATGGCCAGAGCCTTGCGCGAACTGGATGCACACGGCGATTGCCGGGTGCTGTCTGTCTCCGGGCTTTATCGCACGCCGCCCTGGGGTAAGACGGACCAGGCGGATTTTTTCAATTGCTGTGCGCTGGTCGAAACCTCGCTTTCAGCACCCGCGCTGCTGCAATTGTGCCTCGATATCGAAAAGGGCATGAAACGTGTCAGAACGGAGCGCTGGGGGCCGCGCACCATCGATATCGACGTGCTGACCTATGGTAATGATGTTGTCGTTACGGAAAGCATTGAAGTGCCGCATCCGCGCATGACGGAGCGTGCTTTCGTGCTGATGCCGCTAGCCGATATCGCACCCGATCTCGAAGTCCGGGGCAAGCCCGTGCGGGAATGGCTGCGGCAGGCGGATAAAACCGGCATCATCAGCGCAAACGAAAAACGGGAGTGGTGGACACTCCCGCTTGGCGATGGCTGAAAAGGTCGCGGGTTTTACGGCTTTATCGAACCGACGGCGATCTGATCGATGTCGCGCGCGAGTGTGACGCCGATAACCGGGATCATCTGGTCGGCGACCTTGACGGAAATGGTGATGTTCATCGAATTGTCGTTCGAGACGCGGGCGACCATGGCACCGTTGAGCTTGGCGCGATTGATGCCCACAACGACCTTGTCACCGCTGACCTGCCCGGAAATGATGTCCAGTCCCTTGCCTTCGGCGCCGTCGAGGAACTTGCCCTCGTAAGAGCCGCCCTTTTGGCTGATGACCGCGGACATGGGCTGGCTGAAGACGCCGACGCGGCAGGTGCCGGCGAGCTTGATGCCCGTCTGCTTGTCGTCGAGCGGCTCGCCCGTCAGGTCGCAGGTGAACTTGGTACCCTTGTACTTGCCGGCGACGATTTCGCCCGGACCTTTCCAGCTTCCTGCAACGGAACGGAAAAACACGTCGTCGCGATCGCGCGATGCGGCATGGACGTCAGACAGGCCGAAGCTGCCGCTGACGGACAATATGGCGGCAAGTCCGCCCACAAGCGAAAAGAAGCGCGAATACATGATACTTTCCCCGGCGAAGAAGCCTGTTCGATAAGCGGCAATCTACCGGCGGAATGGTTAATGCTTGGTTTATTTCGGCTTTATTTACAGCTTCGTCCGTAACCTTTGAGCCGTACAAGTCCGGCTGATCAGGCTTTTTGACCGGTTTTTCCGCCACCAAGATCGGGCGTGAGGTCAGACATGAAATCACCTATGCCGGGTCGCTTTACCGCCTTGAAGGGTAGCGGGCGGCACAGATCCATCGCCGCAATGCCGATTCGCGCCGTCATCAGACCGTTGATGACACCTTCACCCAGGCGTGCAGAGAGTTTTGAGGCAAGCCCGTGACCGAGAACCTGCTGGGCAAGCCCATCACCGACGGCGATCGAACCTGTGACCGCGAGATGGGCGACGACGTCACGCAAAAGCCTGAGCATGCCGAGCGTGCCCGGCCGGCCGCCGTAAAGTTCCGCCATGGCGCGCACCAGCCTTGTCACCTCGAACAGCACATAAGCGAGATCGACCACGGCGCGTGGGCTGACGGCGGTAACGACGGAGACGCGTTTGGAGGAGTTGAGGATCAGCGCGCGGGCCTGCCGGTCGAGCGGTACCAGCAATTCGCGTTCGGCAAGCTCAATCAGATGCGGCCCGTCGATCACGTCGTTTTCGGTGTCCTTGAGTGCGGCGCGCCCCTTGGCCGTTTCGGCGCGGTGGGAGAGAACTGCATTGAGGCGGGTAACGATGGCGCGGGCGGGTTTCGGGCTCTTGTCGAGGCTGGCCGTCTCCGCATCGGCTTTCAGCGATTGGACGGCGTTGAGCCGCATGATGCCGAACACTTCTCGTCCGACCAGAACGAGGACGGCAAAAAGCGCAACAAGGAGCGCAATGCTCGCCGTGTAACCCAGCCAGTCGGAGCGGGAAAAGAGATTGCGGATAAGCTGATCCGCCCAGAGCCCGAAGGCCAGCGAGAACAGCACGCCGAGTGCACTAAGCGCGAGCTTGCCGAAGGAGAAGCGGCTTTTCTTCGGCACGGCCACCGGCAATGCGGCGGCATCCGTCTCTTCAGGTGCTAAAAATGGATCATCCTCATCGGGCGTCAGGGAAATCTCGGTGTCGAAGCTGCGCGGTGCGCGTTTTTGCGCGACGGTTGGGCTTGCCGTTTCTTCGGTTTCGAGCGTGAACGCCGCCGGGCGGCGTGCCTGCGGATCGTTTGGTGTGGGAGCCTTCATGCGAGCTTGTCTCCAAACAGGAACTGCATGGCGCGGTCGAGCCTTATGTGGGGAACGGAAAGCCGGATGCCGCCGCTGCCCGGTTCATCGATATTGGGCGGGCGGAAACGCACGACATTGACGTCCGGCAACGTCGCCTTGTCGCCATCCCTGTCGATGCTGCGGAAAAGCGGCTCCGGGTCTTCGGGCAGGTCGCCGGGAAAGATCGCCGTTTTACGGTTGCCGTCAAATATCTCGCCGTTGATGGTTTCACCCGCCATCGGCGTGCCGACGATGACCGGAAGCTCGTGACCGTCCTGTCTCACGCTTGCTTCCCGCGTAGCGCGCACGGAAGCCAGCGCCATGACCTCGATGCCGGCACCATTCATGCCGATGGTGGTGATGGCGCGGTCCACCAGACGGCGGGTTAGCCGTTCCAGCCGGTCGTGGCTTTCATGATGCAGGTGGTCGGCCTTGGTAGCGGCAATCAACACCTTGTCGATACGCCGGCCCAGCAGTGATGACAAAAGACTGTTGGTGCCAGGGCGGAAACAGGCGAGAACATCGCCCAGCGCCCGTTCCAGATCCTGCACCGCCTCCGGGCCGCGATTGACCGCCTGAAGAGTGTCGATCAGCACGATCTGCCGGTCGAGGCGGGCGAAATGTTCGCGGAAGAAGGGTTTCACCACGATTGCCTTGTAGGCGTCGTAGCGCCGCTCCATCATGGCGCGCAGCGACCCCTTAGGTGCCTTGTCGTCTGTCAGGCCCGGCAGGGGCGCAAAGGTCAGCGCCGGTGATCCTTCGAGATCCCCCGGCATCAGCAGACGGCCCGGCGGCAAGGTGGAGAGCGACCGCTCGTCGGATTTGCAGGCCTTCAGATAGGCGGCGAAGCTTTCCGCGAGGCGTCGCGCCGTCATCTCGTCGGCAGGCGCATTGATGTCGAGCGAGGAGGCTATTGCCAACCATTCCTGCGCGAGTTCGGCGCGGATGCCATTTTGCGCCAGCGCGACGGTGCTGTCGCTGAAGCTCTTGTAGTCCTGCGAAAGCAGCGGCAGGTCGAGCAGCCATTCGCCGGGATAATCGACGATATCGATGGAGAGCTTGCCTGAGGAAAACCAACGGCCCCAACCGCTGGCGCTCTGGTAGTCGAGCGTGATCCGCAGTTCAGAGATTGCCCGTGTCGAATCCGGCCAGAGCCTGTCGCGTACCAGAGCCTGAATATGGTCCTCATACTGAAACCGGGGAATGGCATCGTCCGGTTGCGGCTCCAGACGCACATTCGAGACGCGCCCGGACCGCATGGCCTCAAACAGCGGCAGACGACCGCCATTCAGAAGATTGTGGACGAGCGAGGAGATGAAAACCGTCTTGCCCGCCCGCGAAAGACCGGTGACGCCAAGCCGCAATGTCGGATTTGTAAGGGTGCTCGCACGGTCGGCCAGATTGTCGAATGCAATGAGCGCACTGTCTGTCAGGGACGTAAGAGAAGGCGGCAATGGCAGTTTCCCAGCTATTTTTCACGGTCACAGCTGCAATATAGGAAGGGGCGGTTGCCCAAAAAAGAAGCGCGCCAATGGATTTTCAACTGGCCCGGCTTCGGCAACGCATTGGTCGCACGCTGCTGCGGCTATTTGCCGGGCGAGAGAAAATCGACCAGCCGCCAGCGGTTTTTACCATTCCCGGCACTGTCGTCGTGATCGAGAACCGCAAGACCCGATGTCGGAAAACCGGAGGGCAGGGCGGCATGCAGCAGGTCCTCGCCTATCATCGCCTCCAGCGTCGCCTCCATTGTGGGGTTGTGCCCGACCAGCATCACGGACTGTGCGTCCGTTTGCGCGGCGATGAGAGAAAGATAGGTTTCGCTGCGCGCATTGTACATTTCGTCGATATAGACGATGTCGATGCCCTCGTTGAAGGCCCGCTGCCAGGCCTGCGTGGTCTGCCGGCAGCGCGTGGCCGTGGAGGACAAGAGCACGTCCGGGCGGTAGCGCCGGTCGGCGGCAAGGTCGGCGATGATCTCCGCCTCGGCAAAACCGGCCTCGTTCAATCCCCGGTCGAAATCGCGTTCTCCCGGTGCCGCCCAGGCGGCCTTGGCGTGGCGCAAAAGATACACTCGGCTCGGAGAAGATGCTGTCAAGGGCGGGGACCGACGTTCGAATGGGAGGCAATGGAGGAATGCTACAGGATAGGGTTGCATGACCGCAAGTCCTCTTTCCTGTTGGTAAGTCGCGTTTAAGTGATTTAAGAAGAGATCGCTTGAATACGAATAAAGGATAAAAATTAGTCATTTAGATGATTTTTGTGTCAGTTTTAAAAATGCCTGAAAACTGATCTGTACACTTGAATCAGCCTATATCATTGGAGTATACACCGCCGCATTGAGATGTTCTTCGAGGAGAATCGCGTTGAGTGAGAAGATCGATCTTAGCAAATATGTGCTCTCGGAAGACGACGAGTTCATGAATGCAAACCAGCGTGCCTACTTCCGCGCGAAGCTGGTGGCCTGGAGAAACGACATCCTGAGAGAAGCGCGCGAGACCCTCGGACATCTCGCCGAAGAAAGCGCCAACCATCCCGACCTAGCCGATCGGGCATCTTCGGAAACTGACCGGGCGATCGAACTTCGCGCCCGTGACCGCCAGCGCAAGTTGATCTCCAAGATCGACTCTGCCCTTCAGCGGATTGATGACGGCACTTACGGTTACTGTGAAGAAACGGGTGAGCCTATTGGCCTTAAGCGCCTCGACGCACGACCGATAGCGACCCTGTCCATCGAGGCGCAGGAACGTCACGAGCGTCGTGAAAAAGTCTACCGCGACGAATAAAGCCAGCGTTGTTCCGGGCGCTTCGGCGAGTCGGCCAGCGAACAGAACCAAAAATGACAAAGGGCACGGATTTGTTTCCGCGCCCTTTTTTTGTTTTTAATTTCTGTCTGCCGACAGATGTGAACCTGTCAGCGGTCGCGGGTAACGGAAAGTTCGCCGAAAATGCGCGCCATTTCCTTCTGCATGTCGCCATCCGGCGTTGCACCGGTAACAGGCGGCGAGACGGGTTCGGTTTTTGGCTTTTCCGCAGCAGCGGCGACTGCCTGTTCGCTATCGGCATCCTTGCTCTTGGCGATCTCCGCCTCAAGAAAGCTTTCGAAATCGCTGGCAAGGTCATCGGAAAATTTCGGCTCGGCGTTAGCGGAGACGACGGGCGGATTTTCGGGCTTTGGCGCAAAGGGCGCAGGCGCATCTTGCCCCGGTTTCAGGCCGGGTAGAACGCGCTCGCGCGCGGCATCCAGAAACTCTGCGGCATTCGTTTGGTCGATGACCGGTTCGCGCGCGGCAAAAACCGGCGGGGCAACAACCGTCGGCCGTTCTTCAGGAACCGTCACCTGGACAGGCGGTGCGGGCGGCGCCGAGGGTAGAGGAGCCGGCACGAAGGGATCAGGGCGGCGCTGTTCCGGTCGCTCGGCGGGCATGTCGAGTGATGCGGCGGCGAGAGGTAGAACAGCGGCGGCCGGTGCCGCAATGACCGATGCCGGTGGTGGCGCAGGACGGGTAATATCCCTTTCCGGAGCGGCTGGTCTTATCGGTGCAACGGGCTCGCGTGCCGTCATGGGCGTGGATACCGGTTGCGGCGGCGTAGACGGACGTGGTGGCAGAGATGCGGCCGGTGCAGGGGTGGGTGCCGGACGAGCAGCCGGGGCGGGGGGGTCCGGCCGCTGCGGCTGCTTTACGGGTTCTTCCGGCAAGGAGGCTGGAGATGCCGCTGCGATTGGCTGCTGTGGCAAAGCTGGGCGGCTTTCGCGAGGGGTCGGCGGTTCAGCCCTTTTAGGTTCGCTGTCCTGACGCGGCAGCGCCTTGAGTTCCGCTTCCTGCGGTTCGCGCACTTCCCTGACGATTGGGATCGCGCCGATACCACTCTCGATGACGATATCGGTTGGACCGCCGATCATGACTAGATGCTCGACATTGTCGCGGCGCACCAGCACCAGACGGCGCCGGGCGTCCACCGCCGTCGCATCGAGAACCTGCAAGCGCGGCTGCCGGTTGCGACCGCCACGGATAAACGGGGCCGCCCCGCCGCGCCTGCGCAGTATCCAGAGAACAATTGCCAGAACAAGCAGGGCTAGACCGACACCGACGACGGCGACGATGAGATTGTTTCCATAGGTGCCGATAAAATCTTCCATCATGGAGATCATCCCTTCAGATTTTTTCGTGCAATTAATATTGCCGTGGTTCTTATAATGTGAACGCCAAGCAGGAAAAGACGATTTTTTTAAGCGTGATACAAGGTTTATTCATTTCGTCCCCAGGATCGCTTCATAGGATCGTCTCATCAGCCGGCCGGGCGCCACCCAAGCGTCATATCTTTCCCTTCAATGCCGGGGAGCAATGAAGGTTGCAATTCTCTCTTCGAAGGAGCGATTGTAAATGCTTGCGAAATTGCTCGTTGACGGGTTTCCGGTAAGAGTTTTCATTTTTGTTGTTTTATTTGGATTGCCGGGATCTGTTTTTCCCGCTCGGGCCGAGACGGCGGATGACAAGGCGTCCGAAAATCCTGCGAACATGATTGAGTTCGTAAGAGACAATCCATCCTGTATCGATTTCACGGATGGATGCTCGGTTTGCACGGTTGCGGACGGCAACATCGTATGCTCCGCGCCACGCATTCAATGCCAGGTTAAAGCGCTGACCTGCAGCCGCAAAATAGGCTTCTGAGGCATTTGCGCCTCTTTAGGGCCGTTTCTCTGTGCGATTTTAAGCCTTTGTGGTGCAGCGGAGCTTTTTGACGGTCAAGCGAGTTGCTACAAGAAATTCTACTGCCCGATTCCGTTGAGGAAATAGGGCTGACCGAATGACGACCTGCAGGACTGCGAGGCCAAGATGACACGGGTGCGCGAGACAAGCGACAACGACCTTCCGCTGGTGGACAGGCGTGCCCGTTCCGGCACGGTTCTGCGGATTCTCCTGCTGGCGCTGGTGCTCATCGCCGCCGCCGCCGCTTTCGTCTATTTCAAGGATTCGCTGGAAAACGAAATCGTGCTCGGCATTCTCGGCGTGCTGGCGATGATGGGTATCTTTTTTCTGGTGTCGTCGATCATCGGTTTCATCGAGGTCATGCCGCAGTCGCAATCGGACGGGCTGGCCCGCCGTTTCCTGTCGGCGCACCCGGACGGCACGCTGATCACCGATGCCAAGGGGCATATGGTCTACGCCAACGCCACCTATTGCCGGATGAGCGGCACCACGAAGGCGAGCGATATCCA
Source organism: Rhizobium sp. SJZ105 (assembly GCF_007828365.1). Classification (NCBI taxonomy): domain Bacteria; kingdom Pseudomonadati; phylum Pseudomonadota; class Alphaproteobacteria; order Hyphomicrobiales; family Rhizobiaceae; genus Rhizobium; species Rhizobium sp. SJZ105. Next base: position 560,724 of record NZ_VIUP01000001.1, on the reverse strand, counting down.
GAGCCTGGAGACGCTGCTCTCGCGCAGCCGGGAATCGACCGAAGCGCTCTATCGCCTCATCAATGTTTTGCGGGAGGGGCGTGACGGTTACGAGGAGTTCCGTCTGCTCAAGCCGCTCGGGGAGGCCACTTCCGGCGGGCCGCACTGGTACCGGCTGAAAGGTCGGGTGCTGAAGGATGCGGGCGGCGAGGCGCTGCACGTCTTCCAGATCGCCGACATCACGCCTGAGCGGGAAGATCAGGAACGCTTCTTCCGCGAATTGCAGAACGCCATCGACTATCTCGACCATGCGCCGGCCGGTTTCTTTTCCGCAGGTCGAAAGGGTGAGATCGTTTATCTGAACGCCACCCTGTCCGAATGGCTCGGCATCGATCTCGCGCAATTTTCGCCCGGTTCGATGACTGTGTCGGACATAGTCGCCGGCGAGGGTATGGCGCTGATCGAATCCGTCCATCCGCAGGGTTCAGCCAAGCGCACCGAGATTCTCGATCTCGACATGCGCCGGGTCAACGGCCAGAGCATGCCGGCCCGCCTCGTGCATCAGGTTACCTCGAAGGACGGCGCGCCCGGCGAAAGCCGGACGATTGTTCTGATGCGTCCGAAAGGGCAGGAGGATACGGAATCCTCGTCCGCCATGCGCTTCACGCGTTTCTTCAACAATACGCCGATGGCGATTGCCTCGCTCGACGGCGAAGGCCGCATTCTTCGTATCAACGCGCCATTCCTCAAGCTGTTCTCCGGCGTCGTCGGGCGTGACGATATCGATCGCGGCGTTGCCCTCGAAGCCATCATCCACGACAATGAGAAACCCAGGCTTGAGCAGGCGCTGGCCGAGGCGAAGGACCGGCAGGGCGATATCGCCCCGTTCGATTCCCGCCATCCGAGCGACGAGGGCCGCCATTTCCGTTTCTACGTCAATGCCGTAATCGATCAGGACGACGAGGCGCCCGAAGAGGTGGCAATCGTTTATGCGATCGAGGTGACGGAGCAGAAGGCGCTCGAAACCCAGATGGCGCAGACGCAAAAGATGAACGCCGTCGGCACGCTGGCAGGCGGCATCGCCCACGATTTCAACAATGTGCTGACTGCGATCCTGTTGTCATCAGACCATCTGCTGTTGCAGGCCCGGCCCGCAGACCCGAGCTTCGCCGACCTGATGGAGATCAAGCGCAACGCCAACCGCGCGGCGGTGCTGGTGCGACAGCTTCTCGCTTTCTCGCGCAAACAGACGATGCGCCCGGCGATCCTCAACCTGACCGACGTTATCGGCGACCTGCGCATGCTAGTAGACCGGTTGATTTCCGGCACGAATGTCAAGTTGGAAGTGGATTACGGCCGCGATCTCTGGCCGGTGAAGACCGACCTGTCGCAATTTGAGCAGGTGCTGATCAATCTTTGCGTCAACGCGCGCGATGCCATGCCCGATGGCGGCAAGATCACCATCCGCACGCGCAATGTGGATGCGGATGAAGCCGCAGCGCTCGGTCGGCCGGAAGTCCCGGCGGAAGACATGGTCATGGTGGAGGTCGCCGATAACGGAACCGGCATTCCGCCGGAGATCATGGACAAGATCTTCGAGCCGTTCTTCACCACCAAGGATGTCGGCAAGGGCACCGGTCTCGGCCTGTCGATGGTCTATGGCATCGTCAAGCAGTCCGGCGGTTACATCTATCCCGAATCGGAAGTGGGCAAAGGCACTGCGTTCCGCATCTATTTGCCGCGCCACGTGGTGGAAGTGGTGCACGTTCCGGGCCAGCAGCCCGGTGAAGCGGCACTCGCCCCTGTGGCTCTGCCCGAACCGGTGAAGGAAGAGCCGCTGGATCTGACCGGCAACTCCGCCGTCGTGCTTCTGGTGGAGGACGAGGAGGCAGTGCGGCGCGGCGGCAAACGCATGCTGGAAACCCGTGGTTACACCGTTCATGAGGCGGGTTCGGGTGTCGAGGCGCTGGAGGTGATGGAAGAACTGGAAGGCAAGGTCGATATCGTCGTGTCGGACGTCGTCATGCCGGAGATGGACGGTCCTTCACTCCTGAGGGAATTGCGCAAATCCTATCCCGATCTTAAATTCATCTTCGTTTCTGGTTATGCCGAGGACGCGTTTGCGAAAAACCTTCCGGCGGATGCCAAGTTCGGCTTCCTGCCCAAACCCTTCTCGCTGAAACAGCTGGCGATCGCCGTTCGCGAAATGCTCGACAACAAGGAATGACGGTGGATGGCGCGGGCGTGAGATTAGGTCCGCTGTTGCTCGCGATTCCCTTGCAGGCGCTTGGCGTCAAGGCTCAAACCACGTCAGGAAAGGCGGATAGCACCGCGCTTTCCCGCAATGCTATCGCAAGCCCCCTGTTTTTCCCAAGGTTTGCCTCTTCGCAAACGCAATAGTGATTGCACCGTTTCACAGGGGGCTTAAAATCCGATCTTAACGACCTAGATATGTAGAGGCGAAGTTCTCCCTCCTGGTGATGACTGCCGGTTTGAGAACGGTTTGGAGAATGATGAAAGATGATCGCTGAGCCGATCTACATGCAGGGCGAGGGCGACGGGGAAGACGGCGGTACGAACCGCGGAACGTCCGTTATAACCCGCGTCAAGCCAAAGACGAAAAGACCGAATTTGTACCGTGTTCTTTTACTGAATGACGATTACACTCCAATGGAGTTCGTCATTCATATTCTGGAGCGTTTTTTCCAGAAGGATCGCGAAGCGGCGACCCGCATCATGCTGCACGTGCACCAGCACGGCGTAGGAGAATGTGGGGTGTTTACATATGAGGTCGCAGAGACGAAAGTAAGCCAGGTCATGGATTTCGCCCGACAGCACCAGCATCCGCTGCAATGCGTCATGGAAAAGAAATGAGGATCGCAACGTGCCAACTTTTTCCCCAAGTCTCGAGAAGGCGCTGCACCAGGCACTGACCTTTGCAAATGAGCGTCACCACGAATATGCGACGCTGGAACATCTCCTTCTGGCGCTGATCGACGACGCGGATGCCGCTGCCGTGATGGGCGCCTGTAATGTCGATCTCGATGCGCTGCGCAAGACTGTCAGCGATTACGTCGACAACGAACTGACCAACCTCGTGACCGGTTATGACGAGGATTCCAAGCCCACATCCGGCTTCCAGCGGGTTATCCAGCGGGCTGTCATTCATGTTCAGTCGTCCGGTCGCGAGGAAGTGACCGGAGCGAACGTGCTTGTGGCCATTTTCGCCGAGCGCGAAAGCCACGCTGCCTATTTCCTGCAGGAGCAGGAAATGACCCGTTACGATGCGGTCAATTATATCTCCCACGGCATCGGCAAGCGTCCGGGCACGTCGCAGACCCGCGCTCCGCGTGGCGCAGACGAGCCGGAGGCCGACCCCAAGGCTGCACGCAGCAATCCCGAGGAAGAAGGCTCATCCGCCAAAAAACAGCAGGATGCGCTGAAGGCCTATTGCGTCAACCTCAATGAAAAGGCGAAAAACGGCAAGATCGACCCGTTGATCGGCCGTCATGAGGAAGTCAACCGCACCATCCAGATCCTCTGCCGCCGCTCCAAGAACAACCCGCTGTATGTGGGCGATCCGGGCGTGGGCAAGACGGCGATCGCCGAAGGTTTGGCCAAGCGTATCGTTGAGGGCAAGGTGCCTGAAGCGCTGGCCAATGACACGATCTTCTCGCTCGACATGGGCACTCTTCTGGCCGGAACCCGCTATCGTGGTGATTTTGAGGAACGCCTGAAGCAGGTCGTCAAGGAACTCGAGGAATATCCCGGCGCAGTCCTGTTTATCGACGAAATCCACACCGTCATCGGTGCGGGTGCGACGTCAGGCGGCGCAATGGATGCATCGAACCTGTTGAAGCCGGCGCTGTCGTCAGGCGCGATCCGCTGCATCGGTTCGACCACCTACAAGGAATATCGCCAGTTCTTCGAAAAGGACCGCGCGCTGGTGCGTCGCTTCCAGAAGATCGACGTCAACGAGCCGTCGATCGATGATGCTATCGCGATCATGAAGGGCCTGAAGCCTTACTTCGAGGATTATCATCACCTCAGATATTCCAACGAAGCGATCAAGGCTGCGGTCGAATTGTCGGCCCGCTACATTTCCGACCGCAAGCTGCCGGACAAGGCGATCGACGTAATCGACGAAACCGGTGCGGCGCAGATGTTGCTGCCGGCGTCCAAGCGCCGCAAGCTGATCACGGAACGGGAAATCGAAGCAACCATCGCGACGATGGCCCGCATTCCGCCGAAGACCGTTTCCAAGGATGACGAGATGGTTCTCGCCAACCTCGAAAAGGAACTGCGCTCGGTCGTTTATGGTCAGGACATCGCCATCGAGGCGCTGGCCACCGCCATCAAGCTGGCACGCGCCGGTCTGCGCGAACCGAACAAGCCGATCGGCTCATATGTCTTCTCCGGCCCGACCGGCGTGGGCAAGACCGAAGTGGCCAAGCAGCTCGCCGCCTCGCTCGGTGTCGAGATGCTGCGGTTCGACATGTCGGAATATATGGAGCGCCATACTGTCTCGCGTCTGCTCGGTGCGCCTCCCGGTTATGTCGGCTTCGACCAGGGCGGTCTCTTGACCGATGGCGTCGATCAGCATCCGCATTCCGTGGTGTTGCTGGACGAAATCGAGAAGGCCCATCCGGACATCTACAACATCCTGTTGCAGGTAATGGACCATGGCTCGCTGACCGACCATAACGGCAAGAAGATCGACTTCCGCAACGTCATCCTCATCATGACGACCAATGCGGGTGCTTCCGAAATGGCAAAATCGGCCATCGGTTTCGGTTCTTCGCGACGCACGGGTGAGGATGAAGAGGCGATCAACCGCCTGTTCACACCGGAATTCCGCAACCGTCTGGATGCGATCATTCCGTTCTCGCCGCTGCCGACTGCCGTTATCCACAAGGTGGTACAGAAGTTCGTCATGCAGCTCGAGACCCAGCTCTCCGAGCGGAATGTCACCTTCGATCTGCACGAAGACGCGATCTCCTGGCTGGCGGAAAAGGGTTACGACGAGAAGATGGGCGCTCGCCCGCTGTCGCGTGTGATCCAGGAACACATCAAGAAGCCGCTCGCCAACGAAATCCTCTTTGGCAAGCTCAAGAAGGGCGGTGTCGTCAGCGTCACCGTCGACAAGAAGGACGATGGTTCCGACGGCCTCAAGCTCGAGGTTCTGCCGGAAACAGCGCCGGTAAAGCCGAAGCCGGAAGCAGAGCTCAATGCTGCCAAGTCTCCGGGCAAGGCGTCTAAGGCCAAGGCGAAGCCCGCCTCGAAGGCAGCGATTGCCAATGAGGAAGCGGATGTTCTGGTTGCCGAGGCGAGCAAGCCCGACGAGGAGAGCAAGCCGCGCCGCAAGGCGAATACGGTGCCGAAGGTGCCGAAGAAGAAATGATAACGGTCTTCCGACCGACAAACGGTGCCGGGCGAAAGCCCGGCATTTTCATGCCTGAAGCGCGTCGCATTTTACCGGATTCGTGAAGCGCGCTTTATTTTTCTCATCATTCCGAAACCGCTGCGCACTTTCGGACGACATGCATTAGTGGACCAGCAATGCAATCAGCAGACAGCAATACCATCCCCCTGCGCGGCTGGTTTTTCAGGGGAATGCGGGGCATATTCTCGCTGCCCTCGCTTATTCTCATGACATCCTTCGTCGGTTTCAGCGCCTTCGCGCTGGAGTCGGGCGTTCAACGTGGCGAAGCGGTGTTTATGACGCTGGTTATCTGGGCTTTGCCGGCGAAGATGATCCTGATCGGCTCGATGGTCGGCGGCGCCAATCTTGCCGCGTGTTTTCTGGCAGTGACGCTGTCATCGGTGCGAATGATGCCCATGGTTGCCTCCATCGTTCCAGAGATGCGTGGCGCAAAAACGCCGACATGGATTTTGTTGTTCCTCTCCCACTTCGTGGCGATCACCGCCTGGGTCTTCGCCACGCAAAACCTTTCCCAGATACCGCGCGAAGCACGGGCTGCGTGGTTTGCCGGTTTCGGCATCACCCTTACCGTCGTCAATGCTATCATTGTCGGCCTTTGTTACGGCGTCGTCGCGGCTTTTCCACCGCTTGTCGCAGGCGTGCTGTTTTTTCTGACGCCTGTCTATTTCATAGCGTCGATCTGGGCGACCGCCCGCCATTCCGTCGTCAAGGTCGCCTTCATCATCGGTGTGATCGCGGGACCGGTCTTTGCGGTAATCGCGCCGGAATTCGACATTCTCTATGCCGGGATCGGTGGCGGCACGGTGGCTTATCTGATCGACCGTTTCGTCTTTCGTCGAAAGATCATTCCCGTCTCACCGGAGAGCGAACCATGATGACCGAACAGTGGTGGGCGCCCTATCTCTTCATCGCCATTGCCGGCTGGCTGGCGACCGATCTCTGGCGCTGGCTCGGCGTGCTCGCCGGCAACCGGCTGAAGGAGGATTCCGAGGCGCTATACTGGGTGAGGGCAGTCGCCACCGCGCTCGTGATGGCCGTCACCGCCAAGCTGATCGTCTTTCCAACCGGAACGCTTGAAGCTTCACCGCTATGGCTACGCATCGGCGCGGCAGCACTCGGTTTCACAGCGTTCCTGGCCGCCGGCCAACGCGTCATTGTCGGCGTAGCCGTGCCCATCGCACTTTTGGCAGCCGGGTTGTTTGTGCTCGGTTTTTAGTACTCGTCTTATCCGAATATTAAGGCCAATAACCTAGATTTCCGCTGAAGGGGTCTGGGGCAAATTCTATGAAGTTATTTATAGCAGAACGTTTTGTACTGAATGTAATTTTTATATTATTTATTGTCGATGTTGCATTGATTATGACGAAGGGCATTGAGGTTGACTATACCGGATATTCTCTGTGCCTGGTGGCGGGTACCGGGGTTTTTCTTATTGGCCAGTTCTACCGGATAAGCGAGCGTGATCTTCGCATAGCGGCTGCACTTGTTTCCGCTGGGCTGTTCATCCTTTTTTCGCTGGCGGGCTCTGTGTTTAACTACATGTTCCTGCCGGTTCAGTTTCCGGCGATCGATCCCCTGTTGTTGAGCGTGGATGCCGCGCTCGGCTATAACTGGCGGGATGTTGTCATCTGGGCTGCTACCCAACCGTGGATCGGCAAAACCTTGTTTTTTGTCTATGCGACGTCGCTGCCGCAACTGCTGTTGATCGTCATCATGCTGGGTTTTACCGGCAAGGATCGGATGCTGCACCATTTTCTGGTAACGGGGGTGCTTGGCGCTCTCGCCAGCATCGTCTTTTGGATATTTTTTCCAACCTACGGCGCTAAAGCCTATCTGGATCTGCCGCAATGGGTCACCGAGACAATTCCAATGGCGGTCGATCCTGCCTATGGACAGGAACTGATGCGATTGGGGCAGGAAGGCGTAAGCTATCTCACCCCTAAAAACGTGTTGGGATTGATCGGTTTCCCGTCGTTTCACATCTTCATGGCGGCGATGTCCGTCTGGTTCGTTCCGCGTCACTGGCTGGTGATGGCGGTGATTTTGCCGCTAAATCTTTTGATGCTGCCTGCCGTTCTCGTTCAGGGCGGACATCATCTCTCGGATATTTTTGGCGGCCTCTTCGCTTTTGTTATCGTTTGCGCAGCCTCGAGCCGTCTGCTCAACTGGCTGTCGGCAAAGGAACGGGCCGGCAAGGCGGCAGCAGTTCCTGCCCAAGTCTTCGCGGCGGAATAATCGCCCCGGTTTTCGTACTCGCGCGCCTCCGCAACAAGCCGGTCCGACAGAAGCCGGGGCGATGTGGTCATCTCGTGGAGGCATCGCTACTGTGGCTGCACATCGGAGCGGCGACATTCGGTTTCATCGCATTCCTGGCGACCGGCAATCGCTTTATCGCCGGCGTGGCCGCGCCGATCTGGCTCCCGGCCGGTGGGTTGTTTATAATACTTTCATTATATGAATATTAAGCTAAATACCCTACTGTCCCGTCGATTGGAACCGGGGCGGCTATTCCATGCGACTATTTGCGGCAGAGCGTTTTGTACTTGGCTTTATCACCATCTTATTCGTTATCGATACGGTACTGATCGCTGTCAAAGGCATCGCGGTTGACTACGCCGGATATTTATTATGCGGATCGATGGGCGCCGGCGTTTTTATTCTCGGTCAGTTCTATCGCAAAAGCGGGCGTGATCTTCGCATAGCTGCCGCGCTAATCGCAGGCGGACTGTTCATTCTTTTTACGCTTGTCGCGTCCGTCTTTAACTACATGTTCCTGCCTGTCGCGTTCCCAGCAATCGATCATGTGCTTTTCCGTGTGGATGCAGCCTTCGGTTATAGTTGGATGGGCATCGTCACTTGGGCGGCGACACATCCGTGGATCGGAACGATCCTGTTTTTCGTTTATGCGACGTCGTTGCCGCAGCTTCTGGTGATCGTTATTACGCTTGGTTTTACAGGCAAGGAGCGGATGTTGCACCACTTCCTTGTGACGGGAGTGCTGGGCGCTTTTGCAAGTATAATCTTCTGGATATTTTTCCCGTCATTTGGACCATCCGCCTATGTGCTACTGCCGCAATGGGTTTCTCAGACCATCCCCTTGGCTGTTGATAATGCGTACGGGCAGGAGTTGAACCGCCTGATAACGGAAGGGGTTGTTCACCTTTCGCCCAAAAACGTGCTGGGGCTAATCGGTTTCCCTTCGTTTCATATCTTAATGGCGGCGATGTCCGTCTGGTTCGTTCCACGTCACTGGTTGGTGATGGCGGTGATCTTGCCGATCAATATCTTGATGTTGCCCGCTGTTCTCGTTCAAGGCGGTCATCATCTGTCTGATATTTTCGGCGGTCTCGTCGCGTTTGCAATCGTCTGTGCAGCTTCAGCCTGGCTGCTCAAGTGGCTTTCGGTAAGGGAAAGAAACGGAGAGAAGGCTCGCGCTTCGACTCAAGTCATCGCAGCAGAGTAATTGCTCCGGTTTCCGCTCTCGCGGGCCTCAGCAACCAGCCAATCAGATAGGAGCCGGGCTGACGCGGTCATCTCTTCTGCTTCAATCAACCAGTAATATTTGTCCGCATCGGCCGCCCGATCGAAAAGCACGGTCAATTGACCGTCGGCGATTTCGTCGCGAAGAAGCGCTGTCGGGCAAAGGCCGATGCCGTGTCCCGCCTTGAGAGCGGTCACGAGAAGATTGAAGTCGGCAAAGATTGGGCCAGTGCCCTGGAACAGGGATAGGCCAGCAGTCGCCAGCCAGTCCCGCCATGCCGTCTCGGTGGCGTCATGCAGCAATTCGGCCCGCAGCAGGCTTGCGACATCATCGAAGGGGCCGGATTTCGTGGCGTAAGCGGGTGTGCATGTCGGGCGCGTCTCGGCACTGAAAAGCGCCACGGCTTTTTGTGCAGGGCGTGGGCCGTGGGTGATGCTGAGATCGGGCTGCGTGGTCTCATTCCTGCCGGAATAGCTGATTGACACCTGTATGTCTGGATAGAGCGCGCGGAAACGGGGCAGGCGGGGTGTCAGGAAATGCGCCACCACCGAAGGCAGGCTGGCCAGACGAACGGTGATGCCGTCGCGGCCCCGGCTGATCCGTTCCGCACCGGAAGCGATCTGCCCCAAGCCGGACGAAACCGTCATGCCGAATTCCTGACCCGCCGGCGTCAGTCTTACGCCTCTCGCATGGCGCTCGAAAAGCGGCGCGCCGAGCCATGTTTCCAGATTGCGCACATGCTGGCTTACAGCCGTCGCCGTCATGCCGAGTTCCTGCGCGGCCAGGGAAAAACTTGTCCTTCTGGCCGCAGCTTCAAACGCGCGGAGGGTGGCGAGCGGTGGCAGTTTCATGATGCTGCGAGGCTAAGTCAGACTTGGTCTGAGCGCAAGAAAAACCCGTCTTGTCATCACGCCATTCATGCCGCAATTTCGCGTCACATTTTCATCCATCCGAGGATTTCATGACCCCCGTGTCCGCCGCCGAACCCATTGATGCCGCCGCGCGCCGCGCCGTCCGTCCCGTCGTCGTTTATCCGAACGGCACACTTCAGACACCGGACCTTGCGCGTCTTGAACAGGCTAAAAAAGCCATGGTGAAGATAGACGAAGTCATCGTGCCACCGCGCGAGGGCGGCACTTTCAATGTTCCGAAGGGACACTTTTTCCGCATCGTCAGCACCGAAGGCCCACAGGTGGGGGATTTGAACCTCTGGAATGCCCATGATCTTACGGAGCGCTTTTTCAGCGGCAAAACCCGCGCCCTGCATGCGACCCATGTTTCCGTAGGCAACCGCCTGTGGAGCAATCTGCCGTCCCTGCGACCGATGGCGACCATCACCCATGATACTTTGTCATGGTATGGCTGGGATGAAGATGGCGGTGGCGTGCATGATGTGATCGGCACCCGGTGCGATCCCTACACCAACAAGTTGTTGAGCGGCGGCGACTATCACCATTGCTGCCATTCGAACCTCACCAATGCGCTCGCCGCGGCCAAAGGCCTATCATTCGGCGAGGCGGAACCGCATGTACACGATGTTCTGAACGTCTTTATGTGCACGGGTTTCACCCGCGATACGCATCAGTATTTCATGAAGGCAAGCCCGGTGCGGCCGGGCGACTATCTGGAACTCTTCGCGGAAATTGATCTCATCGGCGCGCTCTCCGCTTGCCCCGGCGGCGATTGTGGTGCCAGCCATTCGAGCGACGCGGTTCCGTGCTATCCCCTGAAGGTAGAGATATTCCGGCCGGATATGGCGGTGCTTGAAGGCTGGCCCTGGCCGGAGAGGAATGCCTACCGACCCGTGGAATGTTGATAAACACCACGATCGTCATGCCGGACTAGATCCGGCAATCAGCCAAGGCGCGTCTGCGCCGAGAGGAATATTGCGCGATCAAGGACTGGATCGCGCCGCACCCCGGATAAGCTCCGGGGTGACGGTGTGCGGATGCCGCCATTCTGCCAAACGCGTAGGCGTCTTGGCAAACATCACGAGGCAAGCGCTGCCTTTATCTTTTCCGCATGGGCCTTCAGCACTTCGCCATCGGCCATTGCGCCGGAATGCGGCTTCAGCGGTTCGCCTTCCTTGCGCGGAATGACGTGGAAATGCAGGTGGAACACGGTCTGGCCAGCCGCCGGTTCGTTGAACTGGGCGACAAAGACGCCATCAGCGTCGAAGGCTTCCTTTGCCGCGACTGCCAGTTTCTGCACCACGGCAATGGTCTTTGCCAGTACTTGCGGGTCGGCATCGAGCAGATTGCGCGAGCCGGTTTTCGGAACGACCAGAAGATGGCCGGGTGCCTGCGGCATCACATCCATGAAAGCCAGCGTATGCTCGTCTTCATAGAGCTTGTGGCTCGGAATTTCGCCGCGCAGGATTTTCGCGAAGATATTGTTGTCATCATAGGCGCTGGCGGTCATCGGTGGTCTCTCCTCGTAACGGACTAAAACATGTCGCCTAAAAGCGTGTAGCGGTTTTGCGGATAACGACATGCGACAAAACAAAGGCATAAAGCGTAGGCAGCGAATCTGAAAGATCGCGACCGCTTTATGTATCCGGCTCGTGTTCCTGTCGCTCACCCTTGCGGAAGGGCGTGTGGTCTTCCAGATAGTCGCCAATATGTTCGACCTCTTCGCGCTCGCGCTGAAGATAATCGGCAATCGCGCGGCGCAGACCCGGATGAACGATGAAATGCGCTGAATGGGTGGTGACCGGCACATAACCGCGCGCCAGCTTGTGCTCACCCTGCGCACCCGCCTCCACCCGCTTCAAACCCTTCGACAGCGCGAAATCGATCGCCTGATGGTAACAGACCTCGAAATGCAGGAAGGGATGGTCCTCGATACATCCCCAGTGTCGGCCGTAAAGCGCATCCGAGCCAATGAAATTGATTGCACCGGCGATATAGCGTCCCTCGCGTCTGGCCATGACCAGCAGAACGTCATCAGGCATGCGCTCGCCGATCAGCGAATAGAATTCCCGCGTCAGATAGGGCCGTCCCCATTTGCGGCTGCCGGTATCCATGTAGAAGGCGAAGAACTGGTCCCAGATCTCCTCTGTCAGGTCGCTTCCGGTCAACCAGTCGATCTCGATGCCGTTTTCCAGCGCTGCCCGACGTTCCTTTTTCAGCCCCTTGCGCTTGCGCGATGAAAGGGCATCAAGAAAATCGTTGTGGTCGCGATAGCCGTCATTGATGAAGTGGAACTGCTGATCGGTCCTGTGCAGGAAGTCCCGGGGCAGAAGCGCGGATAGGTCGGCGTCTTCCAGAAACGTGACATGCGCGGAAGAAACGCCGATCTTTTCCGTCACCTGGACAAGGCCGGACGCAAGAAGCGGTTTGAAGCGCGTCTCGTCTTCGGTTTCGGATACCAGCAGCCGCGGCCCGCTCGCCGGCGTAAACGGCACCGAACATTGCAGCTTCGGATAATAATGGCCGCCGGCTCGCTCAAAGGCATCCGCCCAGCCATGGTCGAAGACATATTCGCCCTTGCTGTGGTTCTTCAGATAGGCCGGAACGGCTCCGACGAGTTCGCCCGACGCGTTTTCGAGAAGCAGATGGTGCCCAAGCCATCCGGTCTTGGCAGTGGCCGATAAGGAATCTTCCATCGAGGATAGAAATGCGTGGGAAATGAAAGGATTGTACGGTTTTCCTGACACATTGCGTGATGTTCCGGAAAGCCGTTTCCAGCTGTCCGGATCGATATCCCTCAGGGATTGCGCAACGCGTATGGAATAGTCTTCTGTCATGCCGTGGCGGAGGGGTTCTCTCTCGGGTCGAAACCTTCGAATGTCATCTGGTCCGCATATTTATAGGTAGTCTCGCGCGCATTTTCATCCCTGACAGTCCAGGTAATCACGGGAAGCCCAAGTTTTCTTTGCGCCTCGATGAAACTGTTGGGCAAATGACCCCAATGATAGGAGATGAAATCAACACCGATCTGCATCGCCTCGTCGTGTTTGAAGAAGTCTTCCGGCTTGGCGCCTTCGGCGGTAAGGCCGAGCGGCCAGGGCGAGCCTGCAGCCTTCAGGTCTCTGAGGAGGTGATGGTCGAAGCTCATCAGAGCAACCTGGCCCTTGTAGCCCTCGAGATCTTCCAGCACCGCTTCGGCAAACCCGTCATCGACGCCTTCGCCCTGACGTCCTTTCAGTTCGATCACCAGCGGCACCTTGCCGGCGCATAACGTCAGAAGCTGTTTCAGCGTCGGTATGCGGTCCTTGGTCTGACCGACCGAAAGCAGAGACAATTCACTGGCGGTATGTTCGCGCACGTCGCCCTTGATACCCGTCAGCCGGGCCATGTCGTCGTCGTGAAAAATCACCGGCACGCTATCGGCGGCCAGCTGCACGTCGCATTCGATGGCAAAACCAGCGTCGATGGCGCGCGAAAATGCGGATAGCGTGTTTTCCCAGACCGCCTTGTTCAGGTCATGATAACCGCGATGGGCGACGGGCTGGGCGATAAGCCAGGAAAGTTTAAGTGTCATACGTCGATTTCCACGATAGCGTCGATCTCGACGGCGGCATTGAAGGGCAGGCAGGCCATGCCGACGGCGGCGCGGGCGTGCTTGCCGGCATCACCCAGAACGTTGGCGAGGAGATTGGAGGCGCCGTTAATGACGAGATGCTGTTCAACGAACTCCGGAACCGAGGCAACGAAGCCGTTCAGCTTGAGGATACGACGGATTTTCGAGAGGTCGCCGTTCAAGGCAGCCTTGACCTGTGCGAGAATGTTGACGGCGCATAATTCGGCGGCGCGCTGGGCGGTTGCAACGTCAACATCGCGGCCAACAAGGCCCGTCACCGCAATCTTGCCTGATTCCATCGGCAGTTGACCCGATACATAAAGAAGATTGCCGCTGATGGTGAACAGAACGTAGTTTGCGGCAGGTGCTGCCGCTACGGGAAGAGTAAAGCCCAGTTCCTTGAGGCGGCCTTCGATGACATCAGACATTTTCGTCTCCGGTTTTGTTGTAAATCCTTCAAGAATCCGGCATTCAGAAGATGTTGATCCAAAAGCCGGGCGGTTGCTTGTACAATATGAGCAGCGAGTCCAACAGGAGATATTGAATGTTTGTCAGGACGCTTGGTTTCGTTGCCGCCACAGGGCTCATGACCGGCCTGTCGAACGGTGCCAATGCCTTGCCCGTCACGGTTCCGGACCTCATCGCCCATCGCGCCGTCTACGATCTCGAACTCAAGGACGCGACGGATCGTTCCGGTATCGAGGGCATGACGGGCCGCATGGTCTATGAATTCACCGGCTCTGCGTGTCAGGGTTACAAGACGGATTTCCGTTTCGTGACACAGATCAACACCGGCGACGCGGTCCGCATGACCGACCAGCAGACGACGACCTTCGAGGACCTGGCGGCCCGGAAGTTCACCTTCGAGACCAAGTCCTACACCGACGACAAGCTGGACAAGGAAGTGCAGGGCGCTGCAATCGACAACAAAGAGGGTGTGAAGGTTGATCTGACCCGCCCGGACCCCCGTCAGATCGATCTCGTCGCCAGCGAATTTCCGACAGAGCACATGTTTCAGGTCATTGAAAACGCCAAGCAGGGAAAGCGCATCTTCGAATCCCGTATTTTCGACGGCTCGGATGACGGCGATGAAAGCCTGATCACTTCGACGCTGGTCGGCAAGGCGCAGATGCCGAAGGACGGCGATGCCGAGGCCGGCAAGGCGGGCGAATTCGGCAAAGCCGCGTTCTGGCCGGTGACGATCGCTTATTACAACGACAAGACCGGCACCGACGCCCTGCCGATCTACCGCATGTCGTTCAAGCTTTACGATAACGGAATCACCCGCGATCTGACGATGGATTACGGCGATTTCGTTCTGACCGGCAAGCTCGCGAAGCTTGATATCCTCAAGCCGGAAACCTGCGAAAACAAGCCGGTTCGCTAAAAGACGGACCGTTTGCGTGGTTTTTTCGCAGAAATGCTTGCTTTTTATCTGAGGCGACTGTATGCGCCTCACCATTCCACACGCGAAGCTTGGGATGTTCCGGGAGAAATCCGGTCCGTTCCGCCCGGTGGTGTCGATGAAAATCGGCGCTGTTCGCTTCGCGGGGGTTAAACCGGAAAAGGAGTAACTAGGCATGGCATTGCCCGATTTTTCTATGCGTCAGCTTCTGGAAGCTGGTGTTCACTTTGGTCACCAGACACATCGCTGGAACCCGAAGATGAAGCCGTACATCTTCGGCGACCGTAACAACATCCACATCATCGACCTGGCTCAGACCGTTCCGATGCTGTCGCGCGCCCTTCAGGTCGTGTCCGACACCGTTGCTCGTGGCGGCCGCGTTCTGTTCGTCGGCACCAAGCGTCAGGCGTCTGAAATCATCGCCGACAGCGCAAAGCGTTCGGCCCAGTATTACGTCAACTCCCGCTGGCTCGGCGGCATGATGACCAACTGGAAGACGATCTCCAACTCGATCCAGCGTCTGCGCAAGGTTGACGAGATTCTGAACTCGGAAGGCACCGGCTATTCCAAGAAAGAGCGTCTGACCCTCGAACGCGAACGCGAAAAGCTTGAAAAGGCTCTCGGCGGTATCCGCGATATGGGCGGCGTTCCGGACCTGATGTTCATCATCGACACCAACAAGGAAAAGATCGCGATCGAAGAAGCCAAGCGTCTTGGCATTCCGGTCGTTGCGATCATCGACTCCAACTGCGATCCGGATCACATCGACTACCCGATCCCGGGTAACGACGACGCATCGCGCGCCATCTCGCTCTATTGCGACCTGATCGCCCGCGCCGCCATCGACGGCATCCTGCGTCAGCAGGGTTCGTCCGGCCGCGACATCGGCGCTTCGGAAGAAGCTCCGATCGAGCCCGCGCTCGAAGACGAGGCTGGCGCCTGATATAGGCCCTGTCTGGCGGCGATTTCGTGTCGCCGTCTCCTCGACCAGGATATGACAAGGCCGTCAAAGACCTTAAATGGGTTGACGGCCTTGTTCGTTTCAAACCGCTCCGTCGGGGCTTCGGTGAAGTCTCTGGCGTTTTGATGCGGATGAAATCCGGTGGCAGCCTTCATAACGCTGTCACACTTGAGCGGCACCCATCGTTTCGATGTATGGAGACGCCGCAGCACTTGGGAATGCGCATGCCCCTTTCCTGAAATCGTCCCGGTTTCAAAGGGTGTGCGGCCGGGTACACTCATCACCCAGAACTTCGGCACGGCGAATTCAGCCGGCTGACCGATCGAACCGATAAGAGGCAAACAATGACCGAAATCACAGCCGCAATGGTGAAGGAACTGCGCGAGAAATCCGGCGCAGGCATGATGGACTGCAAGAAGGCTCTTGCTGAAACCAATGGCGACATGGAAGCGGCGATCGACTGGCTGCGCGCCAAGGGCATCGCAAAGGCCGACAAGAAGTCTGGCCGTACGGCTGCCGAAGGTCTGATCGGCGTCGCCACCATGGGTCACAAGGCTGTTGTTGTCGAACTCAACTCCGAAACCGACTTCGTTGCCCGCAACGACGCGTTCCAGGATCTCATTCGCGGCATTGCCCAGGTAGCGCTCTCCACCGACGGCACCGTTGAAGCCGTCAGCGCCGCCACCTATCCGGCAACCGGCAAGTCCGTTTCCGACAGCATCAAGGACGCGATCGCCACCATCGGCGAGAACATGACGCTGCGCCGTTCGGCAGCACTCGAAGTCGAGCACGGCGTTGTCGCGACCTACATCCACAATGCTGCCGGCGAAGGCATCGGCAAGCTCGGTGTTCTCGTTGCCCTGAAGTCGGTCGGCGACAAGGCCGTTCTGAGCTCCATCGGCCGCCAGGTCGCCATGCACATCGCTGCAACCAACCCGCTCGCCATCCGCGCCGAGGAAGTTGACGCAGCCGTGGCCGAGCGCGAACGCAACGTCTTCATCGAGCAGGCCCGTGAATCCGGCAAGCCGGAAGCCATCATCGAAAAGATGGTTGATGGCCGTATGCGCAAGTTCTTCGAAGAAGTCGCTCTTCTGTCGCAGGCTTTTGTCATCAACCCCGACATCACTGTCGGCGCTGCCGTCAAGGAAGCTGAAAAGGAAGCCGGTGCTGCCATCGAAGTGACGGGCATGGTTCGCCTGCTGCTCGGCGAAGGCGTCGAAAAGGAAGAAAGCGATTTCGCAGCAGAAGTCGCTGCAGTCGCCAAGGGCTGATTATATTTACCCAATCTTGGGAAAACGGGAGGGCATCGCGTGACAACGCGGTGCCCTTCGTGTATCCGCGTTTCGGTTACATTTCCGAGGAGTCATGATGTCTTCCAAGCCGATCTACAAACGTGTTCTTCTCAAGGCTTCCGGTGAAGCCCTTATGGGCGATCAGGGTTTCGGTATCGATGTGGCGGTTGCAGACCGTATCGCCTCCGATATTGCCGAGGCGAGGGCGATGGGCGTTGAAGTCGGCGTTGTCGTCGGCGGTGGCAATATTTTCCGCGGCGTTGCCGTGGCGTCCAAGGGCGGTGATCGCGTTACCGGCGACCATATGGGCATGCTGGCCACCGTCATCAACGCGCTGGCGCTCGCAACCTCCCTGCGCAAGCTCAGCATTGACACCGTCGTTCTGTCCGCAATCGCGATGCCGGAAATCTGTGAGAGCTTCTCGCAGCGTGCAGCGCTCCACCATCTGGCGCAGGGCCGTGTGGTGATTTTTGCCGGCGGCACGGGCAACCCCTTCTTCACAACCGATTCCGCTGCAGCGCTGCGCGCCGCGGAAATGGGCGCGGAAGCAATCTTCAAGGGCACCCAGGTGGACGGCATCTATTCCGCCGATCCGAAAAAGGACCCGACAGCCACCCGTTTCGACGAGCTGACCCACAGCGAAGTGCTCGGCAAGGGACTGGCGGTCATGGATATTGCAGCTGTCGCGCTTGCCCGCGAGAATCACATCCCGATCATTGTTTTCTCGATCCACGAGAAGGGCGGTTTCGCGCAGATATTGACCGGCGGCGGCCGCAAGACCATCGTGCACGACAAATAATCAAAAAACGATGTCGCCCCTGTGGCGTATTCCGGCCGCCACGGCCGATAGAGATGGAGTATCAAGATGAGTGGTATTGACCTCAACGATATCAAGCGCCGCATGGATGGTGCCATCAATGCATTCAAAAGCGATATCGCATCGCTGCGCACCGGCCGCGCTTCGGCCAACATTCTCGATCCGGTGACCATCGAGGCCTATGGCTCGCGCGTTCCGCTAAACCAGGTCGCAAACATCACGGTTCCGGAGCCGCGTATGCTCGGCGTCAACATCTGGGACAAGTCGATGGTGAACGCCGTCGACCGTGCCATCCGCGAATCCAATCTCGGCCTCAACCCGATCGTTGATGGTCAGAACCTGCGTATCCCGCTGCCCGAACTCAACGAGGAGCGCCGCAAATCGCTCGTCAAGGTAGCTCATGACTACGCCGAGAAGTCCAAGGTGGCGATTCGTCACGTGCGTCGCGATGGCATGGATGGTCTGAAAAAAGCCGAAAAAGACGGTGATATCGGTCAGGACGAAAGCCGTGGACAGTCGGAAAAAGTGCAGAAAATCACCGACGACACGATTTCGGAAATTGAGCGCTTGCTTGGCGAGAAGGAAAAGGAAATCATGCAGGTCTAGTATCGCTTGCGATAGACCTGTATTTTATTCGTTTTAATTCCGCGCTGCCTGTTACTGGATCGATATGCCGACGACGACACGTTCCTCAATACCCGAGCACGTCGCCATCATCATGGATGGAAATGGGCGATGGGCAAAACAGCGCGGTCTTCCGCGCGTGATGGGGCATCGCCGCGGGGTCGAGGCTGTGCGCGAAACGGTGCGTGCGGCCGGCGACTGCGGTGTCCGCTATCTCACACTTTTCGCGTTCTCGTCGGAAAACTGGCGCAGGCCCGAATCCGAGGTCAGCGACCTGATGGGGCTCTTAAAGGCTTTCATTAGGCGCGACCTTGCGGAACTGCACCGCGAAAACGTGCGTGTGCGCATCATCGGCGATAGGCAGGGGCTGAAAAACGATATCCGCAGTCTTCTCGAAGAAGCGGAACACATGACGGCTGACAACACCAGGCTGACGCTGGTGATTGCCTTCAATTACGGCAGCCGCGACGAGATTGCCCGCGCGACAATGGCTATTGCCCGCGATGTCGCCGAAGGCCGGCTGGATGCAGAATCGATCACGCCGGAGATTATTTCGGCCAGACTCGATACATCAGGCATACCGGATCCTGATCTGATCATCCGCACCAGCGGCGAGGAACGGCTGTCGAACTTCCTGCTCTGGCAGGCTGCCTATTCCGAGTTCCTGTTCGTTCCCGAATATTGGCCCGACTTCGACCGGCAGCGGTTTTTTTCCGCAATCGAGCAATATGCAACGCGTGATCGCCGTTTTGGCGCTCTGGCCGAGCAGGTTGCCGTGGCAGGCGCCTGATGAGCCGTGAACTCAGACTGCGGATCATATCCGCAATCGTCATGGCGGCGGTCATTTTGGCTGCGACCTGGTATGGCGGCATTCTGTTCCGCGTCGTGGCCGGTCTGCTGGCGATCCTCATCTATTATGAATGGGCGACAATCACCCGCATGTCGGAAACCAATTCCACCGGCAATGCCTGGGGCTGGTTTGCGGTCGCCGTCATCGCCGGCAACACGATTTTCGGCGAACCTTCGCTCGACCTGCCCCTGCTCTCTGGCTTCACGCTAACGGCGGCACTTTTTCCCGTCTTGCGTGGCAGAAACTGGTGGCTGGTGGGCGGCATCGTTTATGCGGGTCTGAGCGGCATATCGCTGGCCGCCATTCGCGGCGATGAGCTGACCGGTTTCGTCGCCATCCTGTTCATTTTCGCTGTCGTCTGGTCGACGGATATTCTCGCTTACTTCGTCGGGCGCGCCATCGGCGGGCCAAAGCTTGCGCCGTCGATCTCACCGGGCAAGACTTGGTCAGGCGCAATCGGCGGAGCGGTGGCCGCATTGATCGGCGGCGGCGCGGTGTCTCTTGCCTATCACGGCAGGATCAGCCTGCTGCTGCTTGGACTCGCTCTCATTCTTTCGGTGTTCAGCCAGATAGGCGATCTCTTCGAATCCTTCGTGAAACGGCGTTTTCAGGTCAAGGATTCGAGCCATCTCATTCCCGGCCATGGCGGCTTCATGGACCGGGTTGACGGTCTTGTTTTCGCCTGCTTTACGGTATTCCTCATTGCTTTCGTGCATGCGGCGGCAACCGGCGACGTGCCCGGATCGGGCGGCGGCCTGTTGCCGGGCTTTTAATCGGCGCGCAAGGTCATGAAATAAAGGGCAGATTGTCATGAACACAATAATGGCGGCGACCGGTTTTCTGACCGGCTATATCGTGCCCTTCGTCCTCGTACTTTCCCTGCTCGTTTTCGTCCATGAAATGGGCCACTACCTTGTCGGCCGCTGGAGCGGCATTCGCTCCACGGCCTTTTCCATCGGTTTCGGCCCGGAGCTGATCGGCTTTACCGACAGGCACGGCACGCGCTGGAAGATTTCCGCCATACCGCTCGGCGGCTATGTAAAATTCTTCGGCGACGAGGATGCGTCCAGCAAGCCGGATAGTTCCGGCCTGTCGCATATGTCGCTTGAGGAGAGGGCGCAGACGCTTTCCGGCGCTAAGCTGTGGAAAAGGGCGGCGACGGTTGCCGCCGGACCTATTGCCAATTTCATTCTCGCCATTCTCATCTTCGCGGTCCTGTTCGGTGTCTATGGCCGTATGATCGCCGATCCGGTCGTGGCGGAAGTGCGTGAAAACAGCGCGGCTGCGGCCGCCGGCGTGCACCCCGGTGACCGCCTCGTTGCGATCGACGGTGAAAAGGTCAAGACGTTCGAGGACGTACGCCGTTATGTCGGCATCCGTCCGGGTACGCCGATCACTGTGACCGTCGAAAGGGCAGGCGAGGAGCTGAAGCTGCCGATGGTTCCGACCCGCACCGAAACCACGGACCAGTTCGGCAACAAGCTGGAAATGGGCATTATCGGCATTGTCACCGACCAGAACAGCGGCAATTTCCGCCACATCGAGTATTCGCCGTCTGAGGCGCTGCTTGAGGGCGTGCGTGAAACGGGCCACGTCATCACCGGTACTTTCAACTACATCGGTAACCTCGTGACCGGGCGCATGAACGCCGATCAACTGGGCGGTCCCGTCCGCGTAGCACAGGCTTCGGGCCAGATGGCGACGCTCGGTATTTCGGCCGTCATCCAGCTTGCAGCGGTTCTTTCCGTATCGATCGGTCTTTTGAACCTGATGCCTGTGCCGGTTCTGGACGGCGGACATCTGGTGTTTTATGCAATCGAGGCCATCCGCGGCAGACCGCTTGGTGCCGGTGCGCAGGAGGTTGCGTTCCGTATCGGCATGGCAATGATTTTGGGTCTTATGGTTTTTGCAACATGGAATGATATCAGCAGCTTGATTGGCTGAGGATAGTGTTTTAACGGTTTTGTTAGTCGATTGTTTACCCTGTTTTTATCCCGAAGTGGCGAATGCGCCACTCTGGATCACGAAGTAAACAGAATTTAACGTTCTGACTTGCTTGTAGGGGAAAAGCAGGTAAAACGACGCACATGGCCGGAGTCGGGTTCCGCCCGCTGAGGGACAACGTAAAAAGGTAAGAATTGAAATGAAGGCTGGTTCAAGATTTTTGAACGCGGTGTCGGCGGTTGCGCTGTCTGCTGGTGTTTCTTCGGTTGCGGGCCTCGGCGTGCTTGCCTCTGCTGGTGCTGCGAATGCAGCCGTCATCAGCAAGATTGATGTTCGCGGCGCTGAGAGATCCGGTGCGGACTCCGTACGCTCCAACATCACCATTGCGCCGGGTAAGAACTTTTCCAATTCGGACATCGATGAATCGGTGAAGCGTCTTTACGCCACCGGTTACTTCTCGAATGTCTCCATGCGCGTTTCCGGCAGCACGCTGGTTGTAACGGTCAACGAAAACCAGCTCGTCAATCAGGTGGTTTTCAACGGCAACCGCAAGATCAAGGACGACAAGCTCGCTGGCGTCGTGCAGACCCAGCCGCTCGGCCCCTTCAATCAGGCAATCGTTACTGCCGATATCGCGCGCATCAAGGAAGCCTATTCCGCGATCGGCCGCAGCGACGTCGAAATCACCACCCAGACCGTTTCCGTTGGTCAGGGCCGTGTGAACATCGCTTTCGTCATTAACGAAGGCGAGCGCACGAAGATCGGCCGCATCGATTTTGTCGGCAACAATTCCTATAGCGACGGTCGTCTGGCCGCTGTCATCAATACCAAGAAGTCCAACATGCTGTCGTTCCTGACGCGCAAGGACGTCTATAACGAGGACAAGCTGCGCGCCGACGAAGAGGCGCTGCGCCAGTTCTACTACAACCGTGGTTATGCCGACTTCCGGGTCGTGTCGTCCGACGCGGTGCTTGATGAGTCCAAGAACGAATACACCATCTCCATCACGGTCGACGAAGGCAAGAAGTACGACTTCGGCAACGTCGCAGTCGAATCGACTGTTCCGGGTATTGACGGCTCCGAGCTTCAGGGTCTCGTGGAAACCCGCCAAGGCGCTAGCTACAGCGCCAAGGAAGTCCAGCAGAGCATGGAAGCGATTTCCAAGCGCGTTGCCGGTGAGGGGTATCCTTTCGCCCGTGTAACGCCGCGCGGCGACCGCGATATGTCCGGTAACACCATCGGTGTGACCTACATCGTCGATCAGGGCGAGCGCGCCTATGTCGAGCGTATCGAAATCCGTGGCAACACGCGTACGCGTGACTACGTCATTCGCCGCGAGTTCGATATTTCCGAAGGCGATGCTTTCAACCAGACGGTCATCACGGCTGCCAAGCGCCGTCTTGAAGCGCTCGGTTATTTCTCGAAGGTCAATGTCTCGACTGCCGGCGGCAGCGCGCCTGATCGCGTCGTCATCGTTGTCGACGTGGAAGATCAGTCGACAGGTTCGTTCGGTATCGGTGCGGGTTACTCGCAGAACGACGGTGTGCTGCTTGA
The DNA here is from genome assembly GCF_007828365.1 of Rhizobium sp. SJZ105. NCBI lineage: Bacteria > Pseudomonadati > Pseudomonadota > Alphaproteobacteria > Hyphomicrobiales > Rhizobiaceae > Rhizobium > Rhizobium sp. SJZ105. Next base: position 537,850 of record NZ_VIUP01000001.1, on the reverse strand, counting down.
AGCATCGATCGAAGAGAAGAACTTCCTCGGTCGTGGCCAGTACATTCGTCTCGCCGCCGGTGCGGGTGAAGACGATGCACGCAGCTACACGCTGTCCTTCACCGAGCCGTATTTCCTTGGTTACCGTCTGGCCGCAGGTTTCGACCTGTTCAAGAGCCAGAGCCGCAGCGAAGACTATTACGATTACGACGAGCAGGGCTTCGCACTGCGCGTGACGGCGCCGATCACCGAGAACCTCTCGACGACGTTCAAGTACACCTATAAGCAGCTCAACTACGACGGTGAGGGCGATTGGGAAACCGGCAGCAATCTTGCCGAGCCCTATAAGGCTCTGATCCGTGGCGGTGACTGGACACAGTCCATCATCTCCAACACGCTGAACTACAATACGCTCGACGACCGCAACATGCCGCGCGAAGGCTGGCAGGCTGCCTTGACGAACGAATTTGCAGGCCTCGGCGGCGATTCCGAATATTACAAGATCTACGCCAAGGCGCGCTTCTACTACACGCTTTCGGACGAGTATGATGTTATCGGCTCGCTCACCGGTCAGGCGGGTCACGTTGTTCCGACGGGCGACAATCTGCTGGTGTTCGATCAGTTCAAGTTCGGTGGTCGTCAGGTTCGCGGCTTCAAGAATGATGGTATTGGCCCGCGTATCGGTTCCGACTCCATCGGCGGCACGACCTACTTCGCGGCTTCTGCTGAAGTCACGGCTCCGATGCCAGGTGTTCCGGAAGATTTCGGCCTCCGTCTCGCCGGTTTCGTCGATGCCGGTACGCTGTACGGCAACAAGGTTGCCAACAGCGCAGGCGTGAAGGATGACAACTCCATCCGCGCATCCGCCGGTATCGGCGTGATGTGGGCATCGCCCTTCGGCCCGATCCGCGTCGACTATGCGGTTCCGATCGCCAAGGAAGACTACGACGAGGAACAGCGTTTCCGGTTTGGCATGTCCAACACTTTCTGATATCGGCAGTCCAGAACTGCAACTTTGAACGTTCTGGAGTGTCCGGCTAATGGAATACAACGCGTTTTTTCCGCCCCACGAGGGACTGCGATTGAAAGACATCGCAGACCGTTTTGGGGCGGAACTGTCTGATGAGGCGGCGGGAGAACGGATCATCAGGTCCGTTGCGCCGGTCTACCGGGCAAAACCCGACCAGCTCTGCTATATTCTTTCTCGCAAGAACCGCGATGAGTTGCCGACCTGTGAGGCTGGCGCCGTCATTTGTGACGCCGCACTTGCGGATATGCTGCCGTCTCACATCCCGGCGCTGATATCGAAAAACCCGCACACGCTTTTTGCGCAGGTAGGTGCCTTGTTGCATCCCGCCGCGATGCGTCCCGGTACGATTGTGGTGATGGAAGCTGAAGTTTCCCATACCGCGCATGTCGATCCGTCTGCAAAGCTGGAAGCTGGCGTGATTGTCGAGCCGCTCGCCGTGATTGGCGCTGGTGTCCATATCGGCGCCGGTACGCGGATCGGGCCTGGTGTCATCATCGGCGCGGATGTTCAGGTGGGGCGTGATTGCACGATTGCCGGCGGCGCGAGCATTCTTGCCGCTCTCATCGGCAACAATGTGATTATTCACAACGGAGCGCGCATCGGTCAGGACGGGTTCGGTTATGCGCCCGGTCCGCGCGGCATGCTGAAGATCGTGCAGATCGGCCGGGTTATCATTCAGGATAATGTTGAGATCGGCGCTAATACGACGATCGACCGTGGCACGATGGACGACACGGTCATCGGCGAAGGTACCAAGATCGACAATCAGGTTCAGATCGGCCACAACGTCCGCATCGGCCGCCATTGCGGCATCGTCAGCAAGGTCGGCATTGCGGGCAGCACCCGCATCGGCGATGGTGTGATGATCGGCGGCGCGGCGGGTATCAACGGCCATATCACTATTGGTGACGGCGTGCAGATTGCGGCGATGAGCGGTGTTGTAGCCGACGTTCCGGCCGGCGCCCGTTATGGTGGGACGCCAGCGCGTCCGATGAAGTATTTCCTGCGCGACATGGCCGATATTCTGGCGCGCGCTGAAGGGCGTGATAAAAAAACAGGAGAAAAAAACGATGACTGAAGAAACCAAGACGACGCTCGGCGCGGCTGACATTCTGGAAGTCATGAAGCTTTTGCCGCATCGTTACCCGTTCTTGCTCATCGACAAGATCATCGAGATCGATGGTAATAATTCGGCGATTGGCATCAAGAACGTAACGGTCAACGAACCGCATTTCACCGGTCATTTCCCGGATCGCCCGATCATGCCGGGCGTTTTGATCGTCGAGGCCATGGCCCAGACGGCAGGTGCGATCTGCGCCCGCAGCCAGGGTGAAGGCGGTTATCTCGTCTATTTCATGACAATCGACAACGCGCGCTTCCGCAGACCCGTCGTTCCCGGCGATCGTCTGGAAATTCACGTGGTCAAGCAGCGCCAGCGGGGCAATGTCTTCAAATTTCATTGCGAGGCCAAGGTCGAAGGCGCGCTGGTGGCGGAAGCTGACGTCGGCGCGATGATGATCCCCGAGGACCAGCAATGAGCACTATCGCGGCTTCGGCAAAAATTCACCCGACCGCCGTTGTCGAAGACGGCGCGGTTATTGGTGAAAATGTCGTCATCGGTGCCCTGAGCTACGTCGGCGCGAAAGTCACGCTGCAAGACGAGGTCACGCTGCACAATCATGCCGTCGTCTCCGGTCTCACCGTCATTGGCCGTGGTTCGGTCATCCATCCAATGGCCGTTATTGGCGGTACACCGCAGGCAATTCGCCACGATGGCTCGGAAACGACGCTAGAGATCGGTGCCCGCTGCATCATGCGCGAAGGCGTAACGATGAATGCGGGCAGCTCCGATGGCAGCGGCAAGACGATTGTCGGCGATGACAACCTGTTCCTCGCCAATTCGCATGTGGCGCATGATTGTCGCCTCGGCAGCCATATCATCCTGTCGAACAATGTGATGCTGGCGGGACATGTCACCATCGAGGACCGCGCTATCCTGGGTGGCGGCTGTGCCGTGCACCAGTTCACCCGAATCGGTCGTCAGGCCTTTATCGGCGGGCTGTCGGCAGTCAATTATGACGTCATTCCCTATGGCATGCTGAACGGTAATCCCGGCATTCTCGGCGGGCTGAATGTCGTTGGCATGACGCGTTCCGGTATCGACCGCGCGGATATTCACAAGGTAAGGCGCGTCTTCAAGCAGATCTTCGAAGGCGAAGGCGCCATCCGCAGCAATGCGGCTGCGATTGACCGCGCAGAATATCTCGATTGCCCCCAGGTCATCGAAATCCTCGATTTCATCGGTGCGGATAGCGACCGCGCGCTTTCCTCGCCAAACCGGGGCAAGTGAGCCGTGACAGGCGGCGGGCGTCTCGCCATCGTGGCCGGCAGCGGCCAGCTGCCGCTGCATGTCGCGGCGGCTGCGCGCGAGATGGGGGAGAACCCCTTCATTGTACAGCTGCGTGATGATTCCCAGTTTGACTGGAGCGGTTTCGACAATGCGGTGATTAGCGTCGGCGATGTCGCCGGGCTTGGTCGGCTGCTACGCGAAAACCAGGTGGACCGCGTCGTGCTTTCCGGCGCCGTGGCGCGACGCCCTGAATGGCGGGAAATCCGCCCCACGATCGGCATATTGCTGAAACTGCCATCCATCGTCCGCACCTTGCTGTCGAGCGGCGATGACGCCGTTTTGCAGATGGTCATCAAGGTCATCGGCACGCTTGGGGCAAAAGTCATTGGCGCCCACGAGATCGCACCCGGTCTGCTTGCTACGACCGGCCCTTTCGGTGCGCATAAACCTGCTGAAGACGATCTGCGCGACATACGCAAGGCCGCGCAGGCCGCACTGGCACTCGGCACGCTTGATGTCGGGCAGGGTGCAGTCGCCGTTGGCGGCCGTATCGTTGCACTGGAGGGCGTCGAGGGCACAGACGCGATGCTGGCGCGTGTCGCGGCATTACGCGCTGAGGGCCGCATCTCGACCCGTCGCAAGGGTGTTCTGGTGAAGCTCTGCAAGCCGCAGCAGGATATCCGCGCTGACTTGCCGACCATCGGCGTGGAAACGGTGGAGAACGCGCATAAGGCCGGGCTGGCGGGGATCGCCGTTGAAGCCGGGCGCGCGCTGGTACTTGATCGCGATGAGATGTTGAAGGCGGCAGATCAGGCCGGCATATTCGTCTGCGGTATCGATACGTCACTCGGTGAAGACATGATGGGCGGAGACATGGTGGGATGACGGCAACGTTGAAGGTGGCGGTTATAGCCGGCGAGGTATCCGGCGATCTTCTGGGTGCCGATCTCATCCGGTCCCTGAAAGGCCATTACTCGGGTTCTGTCGAGTTGATGGGCGTCGGCGGTGAGGCTCTGGAGGCGCAGGGGCTGGTTTCGCTGTTCGATTATTCCGAACTCTCCATCATGGGCTTCACGCAGGTTCTGAAGAAGCTGCCGAAGCTGATTTCGCGGATCAACCAGACTGCGCAGGCAATCATTGTCGCCAAGCCGGATATTCTGCTGATCATCGACAGCCCGGATTTCACCCATCGTGTTGCGAGAAAAGTCCGCAAACAATTGCCGCATCTGCCGGTCGTCAATTATGTCTGCCCCAGCGTCTGGGCGTGGAAGGAATATCGCGCCACCGCGATGTTGTCCTATGTCGATCACGTTCTGGCCTTGCTTCCATTCGAGCCGGAGGCGATGCGGCGTCTCGGCGGCCCGCCGACAACCTTTGTCGGCCATCGCCTCAGCGTCGATCAAGACGTGCTCTCCGTGCGGCAGAGGCGGGCTGAGCGGCCCCTGCCTGCCAACGGCGAACCGAAAACCATTCTGCTCCTGCCGGGGTCACGTTCCACCGAAACGACCCGGTTGATGGAGCCGTTTCAAGAAGCGGCAAAAGCATATGTCGAGCGCAACGGCCCGACGAAGTTTCTGCTGCCGACAGTGCCGCGCCAGGAAAACCGCATCCGCGAACTGGCGGCAACATGGCCGCAGGATATCAGGCCTGAAATCGGCATCGATCCCGCCTTCAAGTGGAATGCATTTGCGCGCGCCGATGCGGCGATTGCCGCCTCCGGCACCGTTATTCTCGAACTCGCGCTCGTCGGCGTACCAACCATATCGGTCTACAAAACCGACTGGATTTTCACGATGCTGAGCAAACGGGTGAAAACCTGGACAGGTGCGCTTCCGAACCTGATTGCCGACTATGTCGTGGTGCCGGAATATTTCAACGAGGTGGTACGGGCAGGGTCGATGTTGCGCTGGGCCGAACGGCTCTCGTCCGACACCACCGAACGGCGGGCGATGCTGGACGGCTATGCTCTGGTGCAGGAGCGTTTGCACACCGAAGTGCCTCCTGGCGAAACCGGCGCCCTTATCCTTCTCGATGTGCTGAACAGCCGCAAGCAGCAAGGCTGAACCGGTAGCGATCCTGTCTGCTTCCTGGGGTTGGCAGGGCAGGTTTCGCTATTCTTATCGATGATCATATCCAACAAAAAAGCCGGCGGATAAAACCCGCCGGCTTTTTTATGTTGGTTGGTTTCCCGGCTTAACGCTTGGAAACCGGAACGTAGTCCCGCTTGCCGGCGCCCGTGTAGAGCTGACGCGGACGGCCGATGCGCTGCTGCGGATCCTCGATCATTTCGTTCCACTGCGCGATCCAGCCGACGGTGCGGGCCAGTGCGAACAGCACGGTAAACATGGTCGTGGGGAAGCCAAGCGCCTTCAGCGTGATACCCGAATAGAAGTCGACGTTCGGGTACAGCTTCTTCTCGACGAAATAAGGATCGGAAAGAGCGATCTTTTCGAGTTCGAGCGCGACCTGCATGATCGGATCGTCGGAGTTGCCGGTGGCTTCCAGCACTTCGTACATCGTCTTCTGCATGATCTTGGCGCGCGGGTCGTAGTTTTTGTACACGCGGTGGCCAAAGCCCATCAGGCGGAACGGATCGTTCTTGTCCTTGGCGCGGGCAATATATTCCGGAATGCGGTCAACCGTGCCGATTTCGTTGAGCATGTTGAGCGCCGCTTCGTTGGCGCCGCCATGTGCCGGACCCCAGAGGCAGGCGATGCCCGCTGCAATACAGGCGAACGGGTTTGCACCCGACGAACCGGCAAGACGCACCGTGGAGGTGGAAGCATTCTGCTCGTGATCCGCATGCAGGATGAAGATGCGGTCCATGGCCCGGGCCAGAACCGGATCGACCTTGTACTCTTCGCAAGGCACGGCAAAGCACATGTGCAGGAAGTTGGAAGCGTAATCGAGGTCGTTCTTCGGGTAAACGAAGGGCTGGCCGATATGGTACTTGTAGGCCATGGCGGCGATCGTCGGCATTTTCGCGATCATCCGCAGCGAAGCGACCATGCGCTGGTGCGGATCCGTAATGTCCGTCGAGTCGTGATAGAAGGCCGAGAGAGCGCCGACCGTGCCGCACATGACAGCCATCGGATGTGCGTCGCGACGGTAGCCGGTGAAGAAGCGGCTCATCTGCTCGTGCACCATGGTGTGGCGCGTTACGCGGGTGTCGAAGTCCTTCTTCTGCGCAGCCGTCGGCAATTCGCCGTAAAGCAGCAGATAGCAGGTTTCCAAGAAGTCGCCCTGTTCGGCAAGCTGCTCGATGGGGAAGCCGCGGTGCAGAAGAACGCCTTCGTCACCATCGATATAGGTGATCTTGGATTCGCAGGAGGCTGTCGAGGTGAAGCCGGGGTCGTAGGTGAAGGAGCCCGTGTGCTTGTACAGCGTGGCGATATCGACGACGCTTGGTCCAATCGTGCCTTCCCTGACCGGGAGTTCGACCTGTTTTTCGCCAAGTGTCACTGTAGCGCTTTTTTCCGTCATACTGATCCTCCGAAAACATGCGGGTGGGGGCGTTGAGATACGCCCCGCGGTTAAGCGTCTACCGATTAGCTATATGATCCTTGCGCGGATGCCAAGCTATCCAAAGGTCAAATTGTGCATTGCGGCAAACGCAATCGCGTTGCTTCAGGCTTTCCCGGCAGCAGCAATTCAATCTCGGTCAACGCATCGTTAAAGTAAAGGATTGCAATCCCGAGCGCTGGTCTGCAAACCTGTTTTTGGTGCGGCAAGGGGCGGTGGGGATTGCTCGGTCAAGGGGAAAAACAGCATTTCGAATATGCTAAAACGATGCAGGGAGACTTGCCCGGCACACGGGAAATTCTGTTTCCTCTCCGCCGAAGCAGTGATGCGGCAACACATGACACTCCCGCCATTATTCCCGAGATTAACCGCAACACTACCGTGGCCGAAAAAATCGCCATGTGCCTGGCCGAGGAGCGCGCATTCGGCCACGATTTTCTTTTCATTCCCGTTTCCATCGGCTGCGGCGCGGTACTCTGGTTTTCTCTAGATGCCACGCCTTCCCCGGTCATTTTGATTGCCACATTTCTTTTTGTCGCCGTTCTGGCGCTCTTTGTGAGATACAAGGCTGGCATTGCGGCGGCGGTTTGCGGCCCTTTCGCTTTTCTATTGCTCGGCATGCTTCTGGCCGATTTAGAAACCCGACGGGCAGGGACCGTGGTGCTGGATACCCCCGTCACCACCACCATCACCGGCACCGTGGCGCGCCGGGAGGTCGATGCACGCGGCTACTGGCGATATGTCGTCGATCTGACCGCAACAGCGGACCCGACATTGTCGCGTCCGCCGCAGAGGATATCGGTGCTTTCGCGTGGCGGAGGCGAGCCGATCGCACTCGGAGCAACCCTTCGCGGCAAGGTCCGCCTCTCGCCGCCGTCCGGCCCGGCCTTGCCGGGACTGAACGACTTCGCCTTCACGTCCTATTTCAGAGGCATAGGCGCGACCGGTTTCTTTTATAAATCACCGGATGCGCTTGTATCACCCGTTGGTGACGCAAGGCCTGACAAGGGTTGGTTGGAATGGGCCGATATGCGGCTTTACGGCCTTCGCAGCGCAATTGCCGAACGCATCCGCACCACCATCGGCGGTGATGCCGGAGCCTTCGCCGCCTCCATCATCACCGATGAGAGACAGGCTATATCGGCGGAGACGATGGAGGCGTTGCGGCTCTCCGGCCTTGCCCATATCGTTGCCATATCCGGGCTCAACATGGCACTGGCCTCCGGCATATTCTTTGTTGGCCTGAGACTGGCTTTCAGCTTGTTTCCCGCCTTTGCGCAGCGCTGGCCGGTCAAGAAGATCGCGGCTTTCGCGGCACTGCTGATGACGCTTGCCTATTATCTGATTTCCGGTTTTGCCGTTTCCGCCGAGCGTGCCTGGCTGATGATGTCTGTGATGCTGATCGCGGTCCTTTTCGATCAGCCATCACTCAGCCTCAGAAACGTTGCCATTTCCGCCCTGATCATTCTGGCTTTCTCGCCCTCGGAAATCATGGGTCCGAGTTTTCAGATGTCATTTGCCGCCACTATAGCGCTTGTGTCCGCCTATGCCTTCTGGAGCCGTTGGCGTACGGATCGCGAACGGCTGTTCATCGGGCGCAAGCCCGCATGGCTGAAGGTGGCGGAAATGATGGGCGCGGTCATTGGCGGCGTTATCACGACGTCGCTGATCGGGGGCCTTTCGACGGCGATCTATTCAGCCGAACATTTTCACCGTGTCACCACCTATGGACTGTTCGCCAATCTGGCTGCGATGCCGCTCATGTCGCTGATCGTCATGCCATTCGCTCTTATCGCAATGCTGCTGATGCCCTTCGGGCTCGACGCGCCGTTCCTGAAGATCATGGGTTATGGCATGGCACTCGTCATCGAGGTTGCAAACGAGGTGGCCTCCTGGGGCGGCAGCGCAGCGACTGGGCGTCCGCATGGCTGGTTTGTCGGTTTGGCTTCGGTGGGTTTCCTGCTGCTGACATTGCTGCGCAGCCGGCTTGCGCTTCTTGGCATCCCGTTTCTGCTCTTCGCCTTCGGCGTGTCGGCAGTTACGGCCTATCGTGATCTACCGGATCTATTGATTCACGAGGACGGCGAATTGGTGGCACTCGTGGAGGACGGCAAGGTCTCAACCACAAAAGCCCGTCCGCAGGGCTTCGTTTACGGCCAGTGGCAAAGGGCGCTGCTGCTGCCGGAAAAAACCGTGCCGCCAGATTTTATAAATGGTGAGAGCATGGCAAATACTGCTGGTTCTGACTCGAGATCGAAACTGTCGCCCGAAGACATGGCTGTGGTGGTACGCGAGATGACGGCGGCGCTCAAAGACGCCAAAGTTGGCGTCTTCACCTGCAGGAAAGACATATGGTGCGTAGCGAGCGCCGCAAGCGGAGAGTGGATCGTCGTTCTGGACGATGGCCGCTTCGCCGGAAAAGCCTGCGATATTGCCGATATCGTCGTTGTTTCCCGCAGAACCTCTTTTTCGCAGTGCCGCTCGGGTGCACTCCTGCTCAGCCGTGACATCTTGCGGCGTCTCGGTTCTGTGGAAATAGATTTTGCTAACAAGAGGGAGGAGGGTGTGGCGAGCGGGCTGCGCGCCGCAATCGCCGGAACGGACAGGCCCTGGAGCCAGCACCGTTATTACGACTGGAAAAGCGGACGTTTCGACCGTGATCTGCCGCAGCCCATCATCCGGCTGCTGGCGGCGTCGCAATGACAGCCGCCAGCATGGATCATCGGGCCTTGGCGCGCAAATCTTCAGTCAATTCGCCGATCTCGCCAACTTCCTCTTCATGACCAGCGTCGCGCCAGCTCTCCTTCAAACCGGCCTCGTACCATTCTTGCATGGCAGGCAGGGCGAGCAGCCGGTCGCAATAGGCTTTCGCTGCTGGCGAAAGATCCGCGCTGCCATAGGTCTGGAAACGGAATGCAACCGGGCAGAAGAAAGCATCGACCGCCGTGAACTTTTGACCGGCGAGATATGGCCCGCCGAATTTTGTGAGACCCTCGCTCCACAACGCATCGATCCGCTTTATATCGGCTTTAAGCCCGGCATCGCCGCCCCTGGGTTTGACCCGAATGCCCACCGACATGGGATAGAGATTGCGCAGCGAGGAAAAGCCGGCATGCATCTCACTTGCGGCCGAACGCGACCAGGCCCTCGCATGCTTGTCGCTTGCCCAGACACCCTGGTGTCTTTCGGCAAGATATTCGACGATCGAAAGCGTTTCCCAAACCGTCATACCCTCGTCGACCAGGCAGGGCACCTTGCCCGTCGGCGAAAAGGAGGAGAAGGAGACGCCTTCGCCGAACGGAATGAGCTTTTCATCAAAGGCGATACCGAGCGTGCGCATCAATACCCACGGCCGCAGCGACCATGAAGAATAGTTCTTGTTGGCTATATAAAGATCGTACATCGCGTATCTCCCGGATATGACGCGTATTTCTACACCTGCCAAGCGTTCACGGAATATCGAAAATTATCCATGGCTCCCATAAACGCCGTTGATGAATGGTGATGTGGGGTCACTGAGAGCGCGGCTTGCGATAAGTCACCCTTTGGTGACTACTAAAATCTGACTGCGCAACACGACAGAACAACGTCGCTAAAAAACAGCGGATGGGATCGCTTCGACAATTACAGCGAGCAGCCCATTCGCCACCACGCCTGTAGCGAAACCGAAGCATCTTTATGGAGCAGGAACTTAGTTTGGAAAGGGCAACGCGCATAGGCTGAATGGCGCATATCCTCGTGCACCCGCTAAAGCACGCCACGTTTGGAAACAGCCAAACCATATATAGGCGCCATCTTCACGATGACGCCTAATGTAAAGTGAGCACGTTCGGTTCGATAAGATCAATGGTAGCGGCGGATCAGCCCCACCAGCTTGCCCTGAATTTTCACCCGGTCGGGCCCGAAAATACGGGTCTCATAGGCTGGGTTTGCCGCCTCGAGCGCAATGGAGGCACCCTTGCGGCGGAAGCGCTTCAGCGTGGCTTCCTCGTCATCCACCAGAGCCACAACGATGTCCCCGGGATTGGCGGTGTTGCCGTTGCGGATGATGACTGTGTCGCCGTCGAAAATGCCGGCCTCGATCATCGAATCACCCTTGACCTCAAGAGCGTAATGTTCGCCCGTGCCAAGCATGTCTACTGGCACGGCCACATCATGGGTGTTGTTCTGGATGGCGGAAATCGGCACGCCCGCAGCGATGCGGCCCATGACCGGCACGGTGACAGCCCCGCCCAGATCGTTGGCCGGCGTCTTGGGGGCAGGGGCCGGTTCCGGCGTCTTGGGCTTGCCAAGGCTGCCTTCGATAATGCTCGGCGAAAAGCCGCGCTGCGGCCTTGCACCCGGCGTATAAGCCTCGGGCAGCTTGATGACTTCCAGCGCCCGAGCTCTATTCGGTAGCCGACGAATGAACCCGCGCTCTTCGAGAGCGGTTATCAGGCGGTGGATGCCGGATTTCGAAGCAAGATCGAGTGCGTCCTTCATTTCATCGAAGGAGGGCGGCACGCCGGACTCTTTCATTCGTTCATGAATGAAGAGAAGCAATTCCTGCTGTTTGCGCGTGAGCATGAGGAAAACACCCTTTAGAATCGTAGTGGAAGTCGCGAAACAAATACAGAACGAACACTATATGTTCCATATGTGTTCTGCAATCCCCTAAAATTTCGTGAAGGTGCCATCCGTTGCTGTGATGATTTGCCTCATAGCACGCAATTGTGCTTTTGTGCGGTCAAACCCGTCCCGGCATGCTCCGAGCGGAAGGCCAGCAGGATACATTTTCATGACGAAACCCTATAGCGTCGACCATCTCGTTTTGCCCGTGGAAGTCATAGGCGTCGCCGTGAAGCGCCTCGTCAGTCTTGGCTTTACGGTTGCGCCGGAGGCTCTGCATCCTTTCGGCACCCAAAATGCCTGCGTATTTTTCGCCGATGGCACCTATCTGGAGCCGCTCGCAATTGCTGATCCGGCTAAATATAATGCCTCAATAGAGAGGGGTGATGTATTCACCGGCAGGGATGTGGCCTTCCGGCAACGGGACGGGCAGGAGGGTTTTTCGGCTCTTGTTGCCAAGACTGAAGACGCCTTGGTTGACCATGAGCGGTTTCGGGCAGCCGGCCTTTCGGCGGGCGATGTTTTCGAGTTTTCGCGGCCTGTTCGGATGCCGGATGGCTCGCAAGGCGAGGCGGCGTTCCGGCTGGCTTTTGCGGCAAGCGGGGCGGCCGCGGATTTCTTTTTGTTCAGTTGTCAACGGCTTCAAGCCCTTCCGGGCGATCGCACCATGCTGGAGCGCCACGCCAATGGTGTCACCGGCCTCAGTGAAATCGTCCTGTTTACCGGCGGCGATGCGAAGGTGGCGGGCCTGATCGAGACGGTGTTTGGCTGTGAAGGCAAATGGTCTCCGGGCGGTGATATGGTTTTCGCGACCGGCAATGCCAGCATCAGATTGACCGGAAAACCGCCTTTCGGCGGGCAGACCCTGAATGCTCAGGATGGCAACGAAGGCGGATTGCGCGGCGCGGGCATCGTCTTTTCTTCACACGATCTTGCCGTGACAGAGGCGGTGCTTGCTGCTAATGGCGTGTCCTGCGCAAAAGCGGACGGCCGTCTGGTGGTGCCCGCGGCACCCGGTCAGGGCGTTGCCTTCGCCTTCGAGGAAAAATGATGAGCGTTACGAACAATCTTAAAGTCACTGCCGGCGACGGCGCCAGCAAGGTTTCCTTCTCGAATACCGAGCGGTTTTCGCTGATTGCCGGTCCGTGCCAGATGGAAAGCCGCGAACATGCCTTCATGATCGCTGGCGTCCTGAAGGAGCTTTGCGACAAGCTGGGAATAGGGCTTGTCTACAAGTCCTCTTTCGACAAGGCGAACCGCACTTCGCTTTCCGGAAAACGCGGCATCGGCCTGGATAACGCGATGCAGGTTTTTGCCGATCTCAAGAAGGAATTCGGTTTTCCTGTTCTGACCGACATCCACACGGAAGAGCAATGCGCCGTCGTTTCCGAGGTGGTGGACGTTCTGCAGATTCCGGCGTTCCTCAGCCGCCAGACCGATCTTCTCGTTGCTGCCGCCAAGACCGGCCGCGTCATCAACGTCAAGAAAGGCCAGTTTCTGGCGCCCTGGGACATGAAGAACGTGCTTGCCAAGCTCAATGAGAGCGGCAATCCGAATGTGATGTTGTGCGAGCGCGGCGCGTCCTTCGGTTACAACACGCTGGTTTCCGACATGCGCTCGTTGCCGATCATGGCAGCGCTCGGCGCACCTGTCGTTTTCGATGCCACCCATTCGGTGCAGCAGCCGGGCGGGCAGGGCGGCTCCACAGGTGGCCAGCGCGAATTCGTCGAGACGTTGGCGCGTGCGGCCGTTGCGGTTGGCGTGGCCGGCCTCTTCATCGAGACCCATGAGGATCCGGACAATGCGCCGTCAGACGGCCCTAACATGGTCCACCTGAAGGACATGCCGAAACTGCTCGAAAAGCTTCTGGCTTTCGACGCGATTACGAAAGCCTGATCGGCTGACCGTGACGGCGGGCACTTTTGTGCCAATCGATTTTAATGGCGGGCGGGCCGTTTCCGCTGCCCACCGTCATTGTAATTTCTTCGCCATCGTCTAAGACAGGCGACGGAAAATATCTGTTCCATTCCCAAGGGAGAGACCATGACTGCCATTACCGATATCATCGCGCGCGAAATTCTCGACAGCCGCGGCAATCCGACCGTTGAAGTCGACGTTTATCTCGAAGACGGCTCCATGGGCCGTGCCGCCGTTCCCTCCGGCGCCTCCACCGGCGCGCATGAGGCGGTTGAGCTGCGCGATGGCGGCAAGCGTTATCTCGGCAAGGGCGTGGAAAAGGCGGTCGAAGCCGTCAATACAGAAATCTTCGACGCGATTGGCGGTTTCGACGCTGAAAACCAGATCCAGATCGATCAGATGATGATCGCGCTCGACGGCACGCCGAACAAGTCGCGCATCGGCGCCAACGCCATCCTCGGCGTGTCGCTCGCCGTTGCGAAGGCTGCCGCTGAAGCCTCCGGCCTGCCGCTTTACCGTTATGTCGGCGGCCCGAACGCGCATCTGCTGCCGGTTCCGATGATGAACATCATCAACGGCGGCGCGCATGCCGATAACCCCATCGACTTCCAGGAATTCATGATCCTGCCGGTCGGTGCAGAAAACATTCGCGAAGCCGTGCGCATGGGCTCCGAAGTCTTCCATACGCTGAAAAAAGAACTGTCCGCACAGGGCCACAACACCAATGTCGGCGATGAGGGCGGTTTTGCACCGGGTCTCGAAAGCGCGCCGGCAGCACTCGATTTCATCATGAAGTCGATCGAAAAGGCTGGCTACCGTCCAGGCGACGACATGTTCATCGGTCTCGACTGTGCGGCGACCGAATTCTTCAAGAACGGCAATTACGTTTATGAAGGCGAAGGCAAGACCCGTTCGCCGATCGAGCAGGCCGAATACCTGGCCGAACTCGTCGCGAAATATCCAATCATCTCCGTTGAAGACGGCATGGCTGAAGACGACTGGGATGGCTGGAAGGCGCTGACCGATCTCATTGGCAACAAGTGCCAGCTGGTGGGCGACGATCTTTTCGTCACCAACTCCGCCCGCCTTCGCGACGGTATCAAGATGGGTGTCGCCAACTCCATCCTCGTCAAGGTCAACCAGATCGGTTCGCTTTCCGAGACGCTGGACGCAGTCGAAACGGCGCACAAGGCAGGTTACACCGCCGTCATGTCGCACCGTTCGGGCGAAACGGAAGATTCCACCATCGCCGATCTCGCGGTCGCAACCAACTGCGGTCAGATCAAGACCGGCTCGCTTGCCCGTTCCGACCGGCTCGCAAAGTACAACCAGCTTATCCGCATTGAAGAAATGCTGGGCCCGCAGGCTGCTTACGCCGGCCGTTCGATCCTGCGCGGATAATCCGCGTTCGGGTTTCGCGATATGGCCCGCCGCCTGGCGGGCCAGTCTCAGGGATGGGCGGTTTATCCGCACTGCTCACTCCCGAGTTGATCCGGGGTTCAGTCAGCCCAGGTCCCTGGGTTGAAAGGACTCTTTTCACGGCGAAGACGCGCTGTGGCTTGATGCCGGATCACGCTCGGCATAACGAACTCTCTCTGATATCGTCGTCATTATTAGCCCGCCTCTGGCGGGCTTTTTTGCGTCTATCAGTCGCGCGGAATTTAAGGTCAACGGATAGTTAAACAATCCGCATTAGTCTCGAGACTCACATTATGCGTTTTAAGGCTTCTCTCCGGCATGTGGACCAGACATCATAAAAAGAGACGATTCGGCCGTTTGATCGTTCCGGCCATTACGATCGCTTTTCTTTCCTATTTCGGGTATCATTCCATCCACGGCGACTTCGGCCTTCAGGCGACGGAGCGGCTGGAGCGGCAGCGTATTGCCAGAACGGCAGAGCTTGCCAAGCTGACGCAGGCGCGCGTTGCGCTGGAGCGGCAGGTCGAATTATTGAGCGACGGTTCTCTCGAACGTGACATGATTGACGAGATTTCCCGTTATCAGTTGAATATGTCCCGTACGGACGAAATTGTCATCATGAATACCTACTTCTAATTAACCGAAATCAAGTTAATTAATGATTTGTGATTTATTCACAGCACTTTAGCATGAATATGTGCCATGCGTTTAAAGCATTGCTGCGTGGCATTTTCTTGCATATGGTACGCGCCAATCTATCCATTCAAACGACAACTCAGGGAGGGATGAATGGCGCCGCGAAAAACCGCGTCCGTATCCGGCCGAAAGACAACGGCAAAGGCTGCAGGCGAATTCACCGGTAAGAACAGCCCGGACTTTTCGAAGGAAGAAGAGCTTCACGCCTATCGTGAGATGCTTCTCATCCGTCGCTTCGAGGAAAAGGCCGGCCAGCTTTACGGCATGGGCTTCATCGGTGGTTTCTGTCACCTCTACATCGGTCAGGAAGCCGTTGTTGTCGGCATGCAGATGTCTCAGAAGGAAGGCGATCAGGTCATCACCGCTTACCGTGACCACGGCCATATGTTGGCTCTGGGCATGAGCGCGCGTGGCGTCATGGCTGAGTTGACCGGCCGCAAGGGCGGCCTGTCGAAAGGCAAGGGCGGCTCGATGCACATGTTCTCCAAGGAGAAGCATTTCTACGGCGGCCACGGCATCGTCGGTGCGCAGGTTTCGCTCGGAACCGGTCTTGCCTTCGCCAATAAATATCGCGGCAACGACAATGTCTCCGTGACATATTTCGGTGACGGCGCCGCCAACCAGGGTCAGGTCTACGAGAGCTTCAACATGGCCGCTCTCTGGAAACTGCCGATCATCTATATCGTTGAAAACAACCGTTACGCCATGGGCACCTCGACCGCCCGGGCCACCGCACAGTCGAACTATTCGCTGCGCGGCCAGTCCTTCGGCATTCCCGGCATCCAGGTGGATGGCATGGATGTGCGCGCCGTAAAGGCCGCCGCCGATCAGGCGCTGGAACATTGCCGCTCCGGCAAGGGTCCGATCATTCTGGAAATGCTGACCTACCGTTACCGTGGTCACTCCATGTCCGACCCGGCGAAATACCGTTCGAAAGACGAAGTGCAGAAGATGCGCTCCGAACATGACCCGATCGAGCAGGTCAAGGCACGGCTTCTGGAGCAGGGCTGGGCAAGCGAAGACGAGTTGAAGGCCATCGACAAGGATGTCCGTGATATCGTCGCCGATAGCGCAGACTTCGCCCAGAACGACCCAGAGCCGGATGTATCCGAGCTCTACACCGACATTCTGCTCTGATCGGGAAAGGGAAACCCATGCCAGTAGAAATTCTTATGCCCGCCCTTTCCCCGACCATGGAGGAAGGCACGCTTTCCAAATGGCTTAAAAAGGAAGGCGACAAGGTCACTTCCGGTGACGTGATTGCCGAGATCGAGACCGACAAGGCGACCATGGAAGTGGAAGCTGTGGATGAAGGTGTTATCGGCAAGCTGCTGATCGACGCCGGCACCGAAGGCGTCAAGGTCAACACGCCGATCGCCGTTCTCATCCAGGAAGGCGAAAGCGCTGCCGACATTTCTTCTTCTGCCAAGAAGGAAGAGCCGAAGGCTGAAGCTGCAAATTCCGATTCGGATGCCGCAGGCGGCAAGACCCGCGAAGCATCCGAGGAGCCGAGCGCTGCCAAGGAAGCCGCAAAGGTTCCGGCAGCACCTAAGATCGAAGTCGCTGCCGATCCAGATATTCCTGAAGGCACCGAAATGGTGATGACGACGGTGCGTGAAGCGCTGCGCGACGCCATGGCCGAAGAAATGCGCGCCGACGAAAAAGTCTTCGTCATGGGTGAGGAAGTCGCCGAATATCAGGGCGCTTACAAGATTACCCAAGGCCTGTTGCAGGAATTCGGCGAACGCCGCGTTATCGACACCCCGATCACCGAGCACGGTTTTGCCGGTATCGGCGTCGGTGCGGCAATGACGGGCCTGCGGCCCATCGTCGAATTCATGACCTTCAACTTCGCCATGCAGGCGATCGACCAGATCGTCAACTCGGCTGCGAAGACGCTTTACATGTCGGGCGGCCAGATGGGTGCGCCGATGGTGTTCCGTGGCCCCTCGGGTGCTGCTGCCCGCGTTGGCGCTCAGCATTCGCAATGTTACGCCGCATGGTACAGCCATATTCCGGGCCTCAAGGTCGTCATGCCCTACACGGCAGCGGACGCCAAGGGTCTCCTGAAGGCAGCCATCCGTGACCCGAACCCGGTCATCTTCCTTGAGAACGAAATTCTCTACGGCCAGAGCTTCGAAGTGCCGAAGCTCGACGATTTCGTGCTGCCGATCGGCAAGGCGCGCATTCACCGCAAGGGCAAGGATGCGACGATCGTTTCCTTCGGCATCGGCATGACCTACGCAATCAAGGCGGTGGCGGAACTCGAAAAGCTCGGCATCGACGTCGAACTGATCGACCTTCGCACCATCCGTCCGATGGATCTGCCTACCGTCATCGAATCGGTCAAGAAGACCGGTCGTCTGGTCACCGTCGAGGAAGGCTTCCCGCAGTCATCGGTTGGTGACTTCATCGCCAACCAGGTCATGCGTGCCGCTTTCGACTATCTCGATGCGCCGATCCTGACGATTGCCGGCAAAGACGTTCCGATGCCTTACGCGGCAAACCTCGAAAAGCTGGCTTTGCCGAACGTCGATGAAGTCGTTCAGGCTGTCAAAACCGTCTGCTACAAGTAAGGGGAGGCGTTTCGATGCCGATAAACATCACCATGCCTGCCCTTTCTCCGACGATGGAAGAGGGTAATCTGGCCAAGTGGCTGGTCAAGGAAGGCGACAAGGTCGCACCCGGTGACGTGATCGCCGAGATCGAGACCGACAAGGCAACCATGGAAGTGGAAGCCGTCGATGAGGGCACGGTCGCCAAGCTCGTGGTTCCCGCAGGCACGGAAGCGGTCAAGGTCAACGCCCTGATCGCTATCCTCGCCGCCGATGGCGAGGATGTGGCTGAGGCAGCAAAGGGTGGCAATGCTGCTCCTGCCGCGTCCCAGGCCAAAGCCGAGGCTCCGAAGCAGGAAGCTGCAAAGGCCGAAGCGCCAAAGGAAGAAGCTGTCCCGGCCAAGGCTGAAAAGCCAGCTGCCGACCAGGCCTCCGCACCTTCGACTCCGGCCCCGGTTGCAAAGTCCGGCGAGCGCATCTTCGCTTCGCCGCTTGCGCGTCGTCTCGCCAAGGAAGCCGGTCTCGACCTCACGGCCGTGTCCGGTTCAGGCCCGCATGGCCGTATCGTCAAGACAGACGTAGAAAAGGCCGCCGCTTCTGGTGGTGCGAAGGCAGCTCCTGCCGCCGCAGCATCGGCAGGCGCACCGGCTGCCGCACTTGCCAAGGGCCCGTCCGAAGAAGCTGTTCTCAAGCTGTTCGAACCGGGTTCTTACGAACTGGTGCCGCATGACGGCATGCGCAAGGTCATCGCCAAGCGTCTGGTCGAATCCAAGCAGACCGTTCCGCATTTCTACGTTTCGGTGGATTGCGAACTGGATACGCTTCTGGCGCTGCGCGCCCAGCTCAACGCCGCCGCTCCCGAAAAGGACGGCAAGCCCGCCTACAAGCTTTCGGTCAACGACATGGTCATCAAGGCGCTGGCTCTCGCGCTGCGCGATGTGCCTGATGCCAACGTCTCCTGGACGGAAAGCAACATGGTCAAGCACAAGCATTCGGATGTCGGCGTTGCCGTTTCCATTCCGGGTGGCCTGATCACGCCGATCATCCGCAAGGCGGAAGAGAAGTCGCTCTCCACCATCTCCAACGAGATGAAGGACTACGGCAAGCGCGCCAAGGAGCGCAAGCTGAAGCCCGAGGAGTATCAGGGCGGCACGACGGCCGTGTCCAACATGGGCATGATGGGCGTCAAGAGCTTCTCCGCCGTCATCAACCCGCCGCACGCCACCATTCTGGCAGTCGGCGCGGGCGAACAGCGTGCTGTCGTGAAGAACGGCGAGATCAAGATCGCCAATGTCATGACGGTTACGCTCTCTACCGACCACCGTTGCGTCGATGGCGCGCTCGGAGCCGAGCTGATCGGTGCCTTCAAGCGCTACATCGAAAACCCGATGGGCATGCTGGTTTGATCGGAGAGTGAGATGGTGAAGTCGGTCCTCTGCTTTGGCGATTCCCTGACATGGGGATCAGATGCGGAAACGGGTGGCCGGCACAGCCATGACGATCTTTGGCCGAGCGTCTTGCAAAAGGCGCTCGGGCCTGATGTGAAGGTGATCCACGAAGGGCTGGGTGGACGAACAACCGCCTATGATGATCATACCGCTGATTGCGATCGCAACGGCGCAAGGCTCTTGCCGACGCTTTTGCACAGCCACGCGCCGCTTGATCTGGTCATCATCATGCTCGGCACCAACGACTTGAAACCGTCGATTCATGGCTCGGCCATCGTCGCGATGAAGGGTGTGGAGCGGCTGGTCAAACTGGTGCGCAACCATGTCTGGCAGGTGTCGGACTGGGAAGCGCCGGATGTTCTGATCGTCGCGCCGCCGCAACTGTGCGAAACGGCCAACCCCGTGATGGGCGCTATCTTTCGCGATGCGATCGATGAATCGGCGATGCTCGCCCCGGTCTACCGGGATTTGGCCGACGATCTCGATTGCGGATTTTTCGATGCGGGGTCAGTTGCCCGCACGACGCCCGTGGACGGCGTTCATCTCGATGCTGAAAACACGCGGGCCATCGGGCGCGGGCTGGAGCCCGTTGTTCGCATGATGCTCGGACTTTGACAACAATTCTCGTTTCGGAACGGCATGCCGTGACCCGATAGGACAAGGCAGGATACCTATGGCTCAATCTTATGACGTCATCATCATCGGTTCGGGACCGGGCGGTTATATTGCCGCGATTCGCGCAGCCCAGCTCGGCATGAAGGTTGCCGTGGTCGAGCGCGAGCACCTTGCAGGCATCTGCTCCAACTGGGGCTGCATTCCCACAAAGGCGCTGCTGCGTACTGCCGATGTCTTGCATACGGCTCAGCACGCCAAGGATTACGGCCTGACGCTCGAAGGCTCGATCAAGCCTGATGTCAAGGCGATCGTTGATCGTTCGCGCGGCATCGCGCACCGCATGAACAACGGCGTCGGCTTCCTGTTCAAGAAGAACAAGGTCGATATCATCTGGGGCGAGGCCAAGATCACCAAGCCCGGTGAAATCGTAGTTTCCAAGACCCAGAAGAAGCCCGTCGAACCGATGGGCCCGGTTCCGAAGAACACGTTGGGCGAGGGCACCTATACCGCCAAGCACATCATCGTCGCCACAGGCGCCCGCCCGCGCGCGCTTCCAGGCATCGAACCGGATGGCAAGCTGATCTGGACCTATTTCGAGGCAATGAAGCCGGAAGAACTGCCGAAGTCGCTGCTCGTCATGGGTTCCGGCGCCATCGGCATCGAATTCGCCAGCTTCTACCGCACCATGGGTGTCGACGTTACCGTCGTTGAAATCATGAGCCAGGTGATGCCGGTCGAAGATGCGGAGATCTCTGCCTTCGCCAAGAAGCAGCTGGAGAAGCAGGGCATCAAGTTCCATCTGGAAACCAAGGTTGCCAAGGTCGAGAAGGCTGCTAATTCGGTTACTGCGACGCTCGAGAAGAAGGACGGTTCGTCCGAGAAGATCACCGCTGACCGGATGATTTCGGCTGTCGGCGTCGTCGCCAACATCGAAGGTATCGGCCTTGAGGCCGTCGGCGTGAAGACCGATCGCGGCTTCATCGTCATCGACGGTTACGGCAAGACCAACGTGCCTGGCGTCTACGCCATCGGCGATGTCGCCGGCCCGCCGCTGCTCGCCCACAAGGCCGAGCATGAGGCCGTGATCTGCGTTGAAAAGATCGCCGGTCTGCCGAATGTTCACCCGATGGACAAGCTCAAGATCCCCGGCTGCACCTATTGCAACCCACAGGTCGCCTCTGTTGGTCTCACCGAAGCCAAGGCGAAGGAACTGGGCCGCGATATTCGCGTCGGCCGCTTCTCCTTTGCGGCCAACGGCAAGGCCGTGGCGCTTGGTGAAGATCAGGGCATGGTCAAGACCATCTTCGACAAGAAGACAGGCGAATTGATCGGCGCGCACATGGTTGGTGCGGAAGTCACCGAACTCATTCAGGGCTTTGTGGTCGCCATGAACCTCGAAACCACCGAAGAAGAACTGATGCACACGATCTTCCCGCATCCGACCATTTCCGAGTCGATGAAGGAAAGCGTGCTCGACGCCTACGGACGTGTGCTGAACGCATGAGTGCCCCGTGATGCCCGGCATTGTCTAACCGTGCCGGGTGTCCCATATGTCTCAACGCTGGTTCTATAAGGGAGCGCGGGAATGGAAAATATCGGCTGGATTGCGGCAATCATCATCGGCGGTCTTGCCGGCTGGCTCGCCGGCAAACTCATGGATATGCGTTTCGGCATCTTCATGAATATCGTTCTCGGCATCGTCGGTTCGGTGGTTGCCGTTGCGGTGCTGAGAACCTTCGACGTTTTCGTGCAGGACAGCAGGCTCGGTTATTTCGTAACGTCCTTCATCGGCGCCAGCCTGTTGTTGTTCATGGCTAAGCTGGTACGGCGCTGACTAGGCTTCGTGCCCGGAAGGGGCTTACGCTTTTTCTGGAATTGTTCTAAAGCATCGCGTCAATAAATGTGATGATCGCGGCAAGCGATAGAAACAGGTTTCTTATGGTCACTATTCTCGACAGGACTTCGTCCGAAGAAAAGCGTATCCGCCACCCGGAGAAGGCCCATCGGCCTGATACCGAGGTCATGCGCAAGCCGGAATGGATCCGCGTCAAGGCGCCGACATCCAAGGGCTACCACGAGACGCGCGAACTGGTGCGCAGTCACAAGCTGGTGACGGTGTGCGAGGAAGCCGGCTGTCCAAATATCGGCGAATGCTGGGACAAGAAACACGCGACCTTCATGATCATGGGTGAGATCTGCACCCGCGCCTGCGCCTTCTGCAACGTCGCGACCGGCAAGCCCAATGCGCTTGACATGGACGAGCCGGAAAACGTCGCCAAGGCCGTCAAGCAGATGGGCCTCAGCCACGTCGTCATTACCTCGGTCGACCGCGACGATCTTGCCGATGGCGGCGCGGAGCACTTCGAAAAGGTGATCTGGGCGATCCGCGCTGCGTCTCCCAACACCACCATCGAAATTCTGACCCCGGACTTCCTGAAAAAGCCCGGCGCGCTGGAGCGTGTCGTCGCGGCGAAGCCCGATGTCTTCAACCACAATATGGAAACCGTTCCCGGCAATTACCTCACGGTTCGCCCCGGTGCGCGTTATTTCCATTCCGTGCGCCTGTTGCAGCGCGTCAAGGAACTGGACCCCACCATGTTCACCAAATCAGGCATCATGGTCGGCCTTGGCGAAGAGCGCAACGAAGTGCTGCAGCTGATGGACGATCTCCGCAGTGCTGACGTAGACTTCCTTACGATTGGCCAGTATCTGCAGCCGACACGCAAGCACCACAAGGTTGAGGCGTATGTCACGCCGGAGGAATTCAAGTCCTATGAGACGGTCGCCTATACCAAGGGCTTCCTGATGGTCTCCTCCAGCCCGCTGACGCGTTCTTCTCACCATGCGGGCGACGATTTTGCACGCCTGCGCGCAGCCCGCGAGAAGAAGCTTCTGGCCGCTGCGGAGTAAGTGGGCGGGGCGGCCAATTTCTCTCACGCGTCATCCTCGGGCCTATCCCGAGGATGATGTTGCTGTTTTCACCTGAAGTCAGACCACAACCTTCTCCGGCCGATGCGCGCGCATGCACAGGATGACGCTCAGCACGACTGAGCAAATCGCCAGGACTTCGACGATTGTTGGCCCACGACCTTCCCAGAGGAAACCATAGAGCAAGGCAAAGAGCGTCTCGAACAGGATCATCTGCCCAACCATGGTGAGCGGCAGCAGGCGGCTCATGCGGTTCCAGAGAGCATTTCCGAGAATGGATGCGGTGAACCCGAGACCGGCGGCGATGGCCGCAAAATGCAGCCAGTCCTCGGAACTATGGCTTTCCCCGCCGAAAGCAAAGGCCGGTATGGCGAGCGCCAGCGCCAGCCCGCCGGTCACCACACCCGTCATCATGTTCCAGTCGTCGGCGCTGACATCGTGAAGGCGTGACAGCCAGCGGGCATTGCCAACCGCAAAGGCCGTCCATGAGGCGAGCGCGCCAAGCGCACAGGCCAGCCCGATCAGGCGGGATACATCCAGCCCCGCATCGCTTTCCGTCAGCGACTGCCAGGATATGCCGATAATGCCGATTGCGCCAAAGGCGAGCGACGGCCACAGACGCTTGAGCGATACCGCGCCATGATCGCGCGTGCCGATGATGGTGACGGCAACCGGCAGGAAGCCGATGATGATGGACGTGAAGGCAACGCCGCTCAGTTTCACCGCCGTTGATATGAAGACATAATAGGCGATGTTGCCGATCATGCTCAGCCAGCCGAGCGCGATCCATTCGCGCGCACCGAAATGGGCCGATACCCGTTTCAGGCGCGGTCCGATGATGACGAGCGAAATCAGCCCGTAGGTCAGGTAACGGGCCGTCGACAGTTGCAGGGCGGAAAAATCCGGTACGAGTTTCGGGGCGAGAAAGATCGCACCCCAGAGTGCGCCCGCCATCATGCCGTAGATAACACCGAGGCTTGTCTTGTTCATGTCATGTCACATCCGCATTCACGATTGCCCGCGATGTGCCACAGCCACGTACGGCTGTCTTGACAAAAACTCCTGAGAGAAGAGGTGCTGTGCTTTCAGTGAATGCCGAAGGCCCGGCGATAAGCGGCAGGCGTTTTGCCCATCGCGTTGCGCATGGCGCGCGTCAGTGCCGTCTGGTCGGAGAAGCCGGCCCGCAAGGCAATTTCCGCAATCGGCAATGTGGAGTGGCGCAGCAATGCGCAGACCTTGTCCATGCGCAGCTCTGCAAGCCAGCGGTGAGGAGGGAGGCTGAACTCTTCCAGAAACAGCGCATGCAGGCGGCTATCGCTGATCGCGGCGCAGGATGCGAGCGTCTCGACGGTCCAGGGGAAAAATGGCTCCGCTCTGACGATCTCGCCCAGCGCATGCAGGCGGTGGCGGATATCGGTCTTTTCAGTCGCAAGGCTGTCGATCAGGAGCGGTGCCCAGAGGTTGGCAATATCCTCACGCGGCCCATCCGATCCGATGACGCCGCGCATGTAAGCGATCAGCTGCCGTGTATCCCGTGCGATATCGAGAAACGGCTTGTGGACAAATCTCTCCAGCACCTGTTCGGGAACAGCAGTTTCGTCGATATCGACCACCAGCGACCGGTTGATCGTCGTCGCTTCCTGTGTGTGCGATGTGTTGGGATGAATGAAGACCGCGCGCCCGGTGGACAATTCGTCCTGTAGCCCTGCTACATCGATCCGCAGACATCCCGAGACCGGAAGAACGATCTGCACGAAGCCGTGCCGTTCCTTCGGTCTCTCCTGCGTATAGGTCCTGATATCGGCGGATGCGGCGATCATGAGATTGTCATTTCCATCGTGCAAAGAAACGGCCGCCTCGAAAAGCGGCCGATTTCATTCCTGATTATGACATCGTCTTGAAGATTGGGCCAGCCGGCTTTATCGAGCCGGCGTCTAACATTCTTCCTTGGCGGTCGATTCGCCGCGTTTGCGCTTGCGCAAAACCGGCTTGTTCTCTCTCGCCTCGCATTTCGCAACGTCGATGAGATAGGCAAGCATCGGCATTTCGTTCATCGATGCAAGTTGCTTGGCGGATTCGAGAAGGTTGATGATGTTGGAAAAATCGTCCATCGGCTCACTCAGTGGCTCAAAGCGGGTTATGTGGGTGTGAACCCAGGGATGAATAAGCGCGGTGAAAATGGGAGGTTCCAGCGCCGTTGCATCCCATGGGTGTAATATTAGTCGCAAATAAATAGCAATCCCTGCGAGGGGGTTGCAATAGTTAAATTTCCGTAACATCGGACGCCGGCCATGCCGCCGCA
Source organism: Rhizobium sp. SJZ105 (assembly GCF_007828365.1). Lineage (NCBI taxonomy): Bacteria > Pseudomonadati > Pseudomonadota > Alphaproteobacteria > Hyphomicrobiales > Rhizobiaceae > Rhizobium > Rhizobium sp. SJZ105. The sequence goes on along the minus strand of NZ_VIUP01000001.1, from coordinate 512,481 downwards.
GAGTAATAGCCGCGCTATTTAAAAATGGCATGGTGGCGAAGACGAGGTTTATTCGATGCCGAACTATCTTGAAAACGTGGAGGACGCGGCTGCGATTATCGCATCTGCGCAGCGTATTTCGGTCGTCGGTTGCTCCGGAGGCGGAAAATCGACGCTTTCCCGGAAGCTCGTAAGACGCTTTGGATTTGAATACATTTCCATGGATCGCGATATTTTCTGGTTGCCAGGCTGGCAGGCACGCCCGCGCCAAGAACAGCGGCAAAGGATTGCCGCCATTGTCACCAAAGACCGGTGGCTGATGGACGGCAGCAATCCATCGTCTTTCGACATGCGTCTGCCGAGATCCGACATCATCCTTTGGGTGCGCATGCCGCGCTGGCTTTGCCTTTGGGGCGCCATCACCCGGATTGCCAAGGGGTATGGCAAGGCGCGTCCTGAAATGGCTGAAGGCTGCCCCGAAAGACTGGATCTCGATTTCCTGCGCTATATCTGGAATTTCGAACGCCGACACGCTCCGATCTTCGAGCAGAATTTCGCGCTTTATGGTCCCAACGTGCCGGTATTCCAGCTTAAAAGCCGAAAACAGCTTCGCCGCCTTCTTGATCTTCTTGTTGTCGAGGATTAACTCCCGCTCATGCCACAGTTCGAAACGCATCGCCTTGTAAAACACTCGCCCGACCGCATGTACGACCTCGTCGCCGATGTGGAGAAGTATCCACAGTTTCTGCCGCTTTGCGAAGCGCTGGTCATCCGCTCTCGCAAGGAGCGGGACGGCAAGACTCTGCTGGTGGCTGATATGACGGTGGGCTACAAGGCCATTCGCGAGACCTTCACCACGCAGGTGCTGCTGAACCCGGCAGAGCGCGCTATCGACGTGAAATATATCGACGGCCCGTTCAAATATCTCGACAATCGCTGGCGTTTTGAAGCCTCCGCAGAGGGCGGCTCGGCCATTCATTTTTTCATCGAGTATGAATTCAAGAACCGGCTGCTCGGTGCGGTCATGGGATCGATGTTCGACAGGGCCTTCCGCATGTTCGCCGAAGCCTTCGAGACCCGCGCCGATAAAATCTACGCGGACCCAGCCTGATTGAGGGTAATCAGCATCTCGAGCGCCGTTCTGATGGTCGCAAGACGGATTTCCGTGCGCCCGATCTCTCCGTAGTGCATTTCATGGTGCAGGATTTTACCGCTGCGCGACCTGGCGGCCAGATGCACCAGCCCCACCGGTTTTTCAGCCGAACCTCCGCCCGGACCGGCAATGCCGGTCACGGCCACGGCAAAATCCGCCCGGGAACGAAATAGCGCGCCATGCGCCATTTGCAGCGCGGTCTGTCGGGATACGGCGCCGAAATTCGCCAGCGTCTCAGTTCCAACCCCAAGCATGTCCATCTTGGCCTGGTTCGTGTAGGTGACGAAGCCGCGATCGACGACGGCAGAAGAGCCGGCGATTTCCGTCAGCGAACCAGCAATCAGGCCGCCCGTACAGCTTTCCGCCGTCGAGACCATGAAGCCGCCGGCGGTAAAGTCAGAAATGATCCGCCGCGCCAGTTCTTCTATATCCGCAGGAAACAGGCTCATAGCGGTCTGCCCTTGTAGACCACAGTGGCAGTGGCAATCGCAGCAATACCTTCGCGGCGGCCGACGAAGCCGATCGTCTCGTTGGTGGTCGCCTTGACCGAGCAGCGCTCCAGCGCGATGCCGAGCATGTCGGAAAGCGCCTCACGCATGGCCTGCCGATGCGGTCCGATGCGCGGCGCTTCGGCAATCAGCGAGACATCGGCGTTCATGATCGTGCCGCCATTGCCGCGGACTACCTTGGCCGCGTGTTCGAGGAAGATGCGCGAAGCGGCACCCTTCCATTGCGGATCGGAAGGCGGGAAGTGATCGCCTATGTCGCCAGCGCCGCAGGTGGCGAGCAGGGCATCCGTCAGCGCATGCAGCGCCACATCGGCATCCGAATGGCCTTTGAGTTTCTGGTCGTGTTCGATGAAGACGCCGCACAGTGTCACACCGTCTCCTGCTTCCAGCTGGTGCACGTCGTAACCATTGCCGGTGCGCACGTCAGGCAGTCCGTAGGAGAGCTTTTCATCGGCCATGGCGATATCCCGCTTGAGAGTGAGTTTCACATTGTCGACCGAGCCTTCGGTCAGCGTCACCGGCAGACTTGCCCATTCAGCGATCGAGGCGTCATCGGTAAAGTCGGTTTTTCCAGATGTGGCAGCAGCGCGATGCGCGGCGAGGATTTCGCCATAGCCGAAGCTTTGCGGTGTCTGCGCCGCATAAAGACCCTGCCTTGAAACTGTCTCCGCGACAGAATCGCCTGCGCCACGCTTCAGCGTATCAGTGACAGGTAGGGCAGGCAGAACGCCGACAGCGCCCGCCTTGTGCAGCGCCACGATGCGTTCCAGCATGTCCACGGCGATGAAAGGCCGCACGGCATCGTGGATCATCACATGTGTGAGGTCTTGCGCGGCCAGCGCTTCCAGACCGGCGAGCACCGATTGCTGCCGGGTTGCGCCGCCCGTGACGGTGACGATCCGCTTTCCGGCATTCAGCCGTTCAAGGATTGGTGACAGGAGTGCCGCATCGTCGGCATGGATAACGACCACGATAGGGGATGTGTCTGCCCAGGCAAGAAAGGTCGACAATGTATGCTCGATCACGGCCTTGCCACCGATCGGGCGATATTGTTTCGGCCCTTCCTCGGGGGAGCCGGCTCTTTCTCCGCGTCCTGCGGCGACAACGACGATGCCGAGTTTCATAGTACTTTCCTGCATTGGTCTTATGCTTTGTGCGCAACCCTTAATGGTTGACAGTCCTGCTCTAGCGTTTCAAAACCCGAATGGCCAGCCCGATAAGCCGCCCACCCGCACCCACATGCCGCAGGATCGGTCATCCCGTTTGTTCAAACCTGCACAAATTGCCGCCGCCAGCAAAACAGGCAGGCAGGCCACGCGCAAATAAAAGGTGCAACCCTGTAAAAGTGCTTGGCAACTGCGCAAACACTGTCTAAAAATAATGCATATAACTCTTCTGCACGAAAGATCATCACTTGCCCCTTCCGGAGTTGTCAGTCCCGTTCAGCATAGGCTCAGTCGCGATCCGTAATCGCGCAGTGCTGGCGCCTATGTCGGGCGTGACAGATTTGCCTTTCCGTCAGCTCGCCTGGCGTTACGGCGCGGGCCTTGTGGTGACTGAAATGGTCGCAAGCCGGGAACTTGTCGCCAATCGTGGGGAATCCTGGGCGCGGCTGAAAAATGCCGGGATGGTTCCGCATATGGTGCAGCTCGCCGGGCGCGAAGCGCATTTTATGGCGGAAGCGGCAAAAATTGCGGCTGACAATGGCGCTGGCATCATCGACATCAATATGGGTTGTCCGGCCAAGAAGGTGACGGGCGGGTACTCCGGTTCAGCCTTGATGCGGGATCCTGACCATGCGCTGTCGTTGATCGAGGCGACCGTCGGCGCGGTCGATGTGCCCGTGACGCTGAAGATGCGGCTCGGCTGGGATGAAAACACCATCAATGCACCCGAAATTGCTCGCCGCGCTCAAGCCGCTGGCGTCCAGCTCATCACCATTCACGGCCGCACCCGCATGCAGTTTTACGAAGGACGGGCGAACTGGGATGCCATTCGCGCCGTGCGCGAGGTGATTTCCGTGCCGCTGATCGCCAATGGCGATGTCGAGACCGCCGAAGATGCGCGTGAAATCCTCAGCCGTTCCGGCGCGGATGCCGTTATGGTCGGTCGCGGTGCACAGGGTCAACCCTGGCTGCCGGCGGTACTGGCCGGACACGCAGCGCCGCAACGCGCCGATATTGCCGATATCGCCGTCGAACATTACGACATGATGCTCGAATTTTATGGAAGGGAAGCCGGTCTTCGGCATGCCCGCAAACATCTGGGCTGGTATCTCGACCGTTTCGCGACGGAGATCGCCACCACCGACAAGGCTAAAATCATGACATCGCGTGATACGGGGGAAGTGGCTGATCTGCTGCGCTCCGCCCTTTGCGACAATGCGGGCGAAGAAGCCGCAAGGAAGGCCGCATGAGCGCTGATAAACACAGCCCGGCAGATGCGAACCCGCTCGCCATGGCGGTTCTGAACGCGGTGCAGAATCCCGTTATTCTGGTGGATGCCGAAGGTTTCATCGCTTTTGCCAATTGGGAAGCAGAAGCTTTTTTCGGGGCCAGCGCCTCCCATCTCGCCCGCTACCGCGTCTCCACCTTCATTCCCTTCGGCAGTCCGCTGCTTGCGCTGATCGATCAGGTGCGGGAACGCCGCGCGCCGGTAAATGAATATCGGGTCGATCTGAGCTCCCCCCGGCTTGGACAGGACAAGCTCGTCGATCTCTATGTCGCGCCTGTTGTCAGCGAGCCGGGGTCTGTTGTCGTCGTCTTCCAGGAACGATCGATGGCTGACAAGATCGACCGGCAATTGACCCATCGGGCTGCTGCACGCTCTGTCACCGGCCTTGCCTCGATGCTGGCGCATGAGATCAAGAACCCGCTTTCGGGCATTCGTGGTGCCGCGCAGCTTCTCGAGACATCGGTTGCCGATGAGGACCGTGCGCTGACGCGGCTGATCTGCGACGAGACCGATCGTATCGTCTCGCTGGTCGACCGCATGGAAGTGTTTTCCGACGAGCGTCCGGTGGACCGCGTGCCGGTCAACATCCATTCGGTGCTCGACCATGTGAAGGCCATAGCCAAGGCTGGCTTTGCCCGCAACATCAAGATTTCCGAGAATTATGATCCATCGCTGCCGGCGGTTTATGCCAATCGCGACCAGCTGGTGCAGGTCTTTCTCAATCTGGTGAAAAACGCGGCGGAAGCCGTCGGGAATCAGTCGGAGGGCGAGATCGTGCTGACGACGGCATATCGTCCCGGCATGCGCATGTCCGTGGCGGGCAGCCGCGAACGCATCTCGCTGCCGCTTGAGTTTTGCGTCCATGACAATGGGCCGGGAGTGCCGGCCGATCTCCTGCCGCATCTCTTCGACCCCTTCATTACCACCAAGACGAATGGTTCGGGCCTGGGTCTGGCGCTTGTCGCCAAACTGATCGGCGCCCATGGCGGCATCGTCGAATGCGACAGCCAGAACCATCGCACGACTTTCCGCGTATTGATGCCCGTCTCGCCTGAAGTGGCGTTGGACGACCGCATCTTGCCGAACTCGACAGGAAATGACAGATGACAGCTACTATCCTCGTCGCCGATGATGATGCCGCAATCCGCACCGTGCTTAATCAGGCGCTCAGCCGTGCCGGTTACGATGTGCGCATCACGTCCAATGCCGCAACGCTCTGGCGCTGGGTTTCTGCCGGCGAGGGCGATCTGGTCGTTACCGATGTCGTGATGCCCGATGAAAACGCCTTCGATCTGCTTCCGCGCATCAAGAAGGCCCGCCCGGACCTGCCGGTTCTGGTGATGAGTGCCCAAAACACTTTCATGACCGCGATCAAGGCCTCGGAAAAGGGCGCTTACGATTACCTGCCCAAGCCGTTCGACCTGACAGAGCTGATTGCCATCATCGGCCGCGCCCTGTCGGAGCCGAAGCGCAAGCCCGCCAAACTGGACGACGATATGCAGGACGGCATGCCGCTCGTCGGCCGCTCGGCCGCCATGCAGGAAATCTACCGGGTTCTCGCCCGCCTGATGCAGACCGATCTGACGCTGATGATTACCGGCGAATCCGGCACTGGCAAGGAACTGGTGGCGCGCGCGCTGCATGATTACGGCAAGCGCCGCAACGGCCCCTTCGTCGCCATCAACATGGCGGCAATTCCGCGTGATCTGATCGAATCGGAACTGTTCGGCCATGAGAAGGGCGCCTTCACCGGCGCGCAGAACCGCTCGACCGGCCGTTTCGAACAGGCCGAGGGCGGCACGCTGTTTCTCGACGAAATCGGCGATATGCCAATGGACGCCCAGACGCGGCTGCTGCGCGTATTGCAGCAGGGCGAATATACGACGGTGGGCGGACGCACGCCGATCAGGACCGATGTTCGCATCGTCGCCGCCACCAACAAGGACCTGAAGCAGTCGATCAACCAGGGCCTTTTCCGCGAAGACCTCTATTACCGCCTGAACGTCGTGCCGCTGCGGCTGCCGCCGCTGCGCGACCGCGCTGAGGATATTCCCGATCTGGTGCGCCATTTCATCCAGACGGGTGAAAAGGAGGGGCTGGAAGGAAAGCGATTCGAGACCGAGGCGCTGGAAGTCATGAAAGCCTATGCCTGGCCCGGCAACGTGCGCGAACTCGAAAACCTGATCCGTCGCCTGATGGCGCTTTATCCGCAGGAAGTCATCACCCGCGAGATCATCGAGCAGGAATTGCAGTCGGATGTTCCAGACAGCCCGCTCGACAAGATGGCGGTCCGCACCGGCTCATTGACCATTTCGCAGGCGGTCGAGGAAAACATGCGGGATTATTTCGCAAGTTTCGGCGAAGGCCTGCCGCCGCCAGGTCTCTACGACCGTGTTCTGCGTGAACTGGAATATCCGCTCATTCTCGCCGCCCTGACGGCGACGCGCGGTAACCAGATCAAGGCTGCCGATCTTCTCGGCCTCAACCGCAATACGCTGCGCAAGAAGATTCGCGAGCTTGGCGTTTCCGTGTATCGCAGCTCCCGCCCCAGCTGAGAATGTTGACAAGGCCGCGGTTGTCGTTGCATTTTCGCCACATTGTGTTGCTTGGAAAACACTAGGATGGAGAGAGATTCGCCGGCACGAGGCGGATTCGCCCATTTTCATGAATGTGGTGCTGGCTAGCCAGCGATTGGGAGAAATGCATGCGGAAACCCGCCGCCGAAAAAGCCGTTGCCGAAGACGCAGCGGGAATGGTGGTAGCCGATCGCAGGATGTCTTTCGCTCTGCCGGGGCTGGTGCTTGCCGGTGTCGCCCTTGTTTGCGCCATACTGACACTTTTCGTGCTTCTGGGCGTAACACCGATTGCGCCGACATCGAATGTCGTCATCGCCTCGGTCGTCATCAATTCGGTCTTTGTGATCGGACTGATCTTTCTCATCGGTCGGGAAATCAACCGCCTGCTGAAAGCGCGGAAAAAGGGCAGGGCGGCGGCACGATTGCATGTGCGCATCGTCGTGCTGTTTTCCATCGTTGCGATTACACCGGCCGTTCTTGTCGCCATCTTCGCCAGTCTGACGCTGAATGTCGGTCTCGACCGCTGGTTTGCGCTACGTACCCAGTCGATCGTCGATTCCTCCAGCAATATCGCCCAGGCCTATATGATGGAGAATGCCGGTTATCTTCAGGGGCAGACCCTGTCGATGGCCACCGACCTCGACCGCAATCGCGCGCTCTTTTATCTCGACCGCACCGGCTTCGTCGATCTCATGACCCGGCAGGCCAAGGGCCGTGGTCTTCTCGGCGCATTCCTGGTGCAGGAAGACGGCGACGCCGTCGCGCAAGCCGATATCAAGACGGAAAAGCCGCTTCCGGCCATTCCGCACGATGCGCTTGAAAAGGCCGCCGCTGGTCAACCAACCCTTATTCCGCCTGGCATCACCAATCTCGTCGGCGCCATCATCAAGCTCGAGGGCATCAGCGGTACGTTTCTTTACACCGTGCGTGCCGTCGATCCCAAGGTAATGGGCGCGATGCGGCTGATGGAAGAGAACCGTGCCGAATACAAGGCGATGGAGGCCGGCCGTGCGCCGTTGCAGATTGCGTTTGCAATCCTTTATCTCGGTTTCGCGCTGATCGTGCTTCTGGCGGCGATCTGGACCGCGATTGCGGTGGCCGACCGTATCGTGCGTCCTATCCGTCTCCTCATCAGCGCCGCAGACAGTGTCGCCACCGGGAACATGCATGTGCTGGTTCCCGTTCGCGCCATCGATGGCGACGTTGGCCGCCTGTCGCGCACCTTCAACAAGATGGTCTCGGAACTGCGCAGCCAACAGGAACAGATCATTGAAGCGAAAGACGACATCGATGATCGCCGCCGCTTCATCGAGGCCGTATTGTCGGGCGTTACCGCCGCCGTTATCGGCATTGATGAAAATCGCAGGATCACCATCGTCAATCCTTCGGCTGAAGAATTCGTGGCGCTTTCCTCCGACCAGCTGATCGGTGCGCAACTATCTGATATCGCGCCTGAAATCGAAGAGGTCGTGACCGAGGCCAACACCTGGTCGCGCGGCAATTTCCGCAAGCAGATCAACATCATGCGGCGCGGCACGGAACGGACGCTCAATGTGCAGGTGACCCGTGAGGATGCGCGCGACAGCCGCGACAGCTTCGTCATCACGCTCGACGATATCACCGATCTCGTCATTGCCCAGCGCTCGACCGCCTGGTCCGACGTCGCGCGGCGTATTGCGCATGAGATCAAGAATCCTCTGACACCTATCCAGCTTTCCGCTGAGCGCATCAAACGACGCTTCGGCAAGCAGATCGACGAGAACGATCGCGCCATCTTTGACCAGTGTACGGACACCATCGTCCGGCAGGTTGGTGACATCGGCCGTATGGTGGATGAATTCTCGGCCTTTGCCCGCATGCCGAAGCCCACGAAGGAAAAGTCGGACCTCCGTTCGATCTTGAAGGACGCGGCATTCCTGCGCGAAATAAGCGCCGCCGACACGAAATTCTCGACGGAATTTGGCGATGTCCCGCTGGAGGGCATGTTCGATGCCCGCATGCTGGGACAGGCGTTCGGCAATCTCATCAAGAATGCAACTGAAGCGATCGAGGCGGTGGAAGGCGAAAAGCGGCCAGGCAAAATCCTGGTGCGCGCATCCTTCGACGAGGCCAATTCGCGGTTCGTGGCTGACATCATCGACAATGGCAGAGGCCTGCCCGTCGAGAACCGTCACCGCATTCTCGAACCCTATATGACGATGCGGGACAAGGGCACGGGCCTCGGCCTCGCCATCGTCAAGAAAATCATCGAAGAGCATGGCGGGTATCTGGAACTCCACGATGCCCCGCCGGAGTTCGACCATGGCCACGGTGCCATGATCAGAGTGCTGCTGCCCTATATCGAGGCGGTCGGCGGCAAAAATAACAAGGAAGCAGCATATGGCGTCTGATATTCTGGTCGTGGATGACGAGGCGGACATTCGCGAAATCGTAGCGGGTATTCTTTCCGATGAAGGCCACGAGACGCGCATGGCGTTCGACAGCGACAGCGCGCTGGCCGCCATTTCCGAACGAGTTCCGCGTCTCATCTTTCTCGACATCTGGATGCAGGGGTCGAAGCTCGACGGTCTGGCCCTGCTGGACGAGATCAAGAGCCGCCATCCCGATATCCCTGTTGTGATGATTTCCGGTCATGGTAACATCGAAACCGCCGTCAACGCCATCAAGCGCGGCGCGTTCGATTTCATCGAGAAACCGTTCAAGGCAGACCGCCTGATCCTGATTGCCGAACGCGCGCTGGAGAACTCCAAGCTGAAGCGGGAGGTGCAGGAACTCAAGAAGCGCACTGGCGACGCGGTTGAACTCGTCGGCGCGTCGCTTGCGGTTTCCCAACTTCGCCAGACCATTGACCGCGTGGCGCCCACCAACAGCCGCATCATGATTCTCGGCCCCTCCGGTTCCGGAAAGGAGCTGGTGGCGCGCATGGTGCACAAGAAATCCTCGCGTGCTACAGGACCTTTCGTTGCGCTGAACGCTGCGACGATCACGCCGGACCGCATGGAAATCGCCTTGTTCGGTACCGAAGGTCTGCCCGGGCAGCCGCGCAAGGTGGGCGCTCTGGAAGAAGCCCATCGCGGTGTTCTCTATCTCGATGAAGTCGGCGAGATGCCGCGCGAAACCCAGAACAAGATCCTGCGCGTGCTGGTCGATCAGCAGTTCGAGCGCGTTGGTGGCGGCAAGCGGGTAAAGGTGGATGTACGCATCATCTCCTCAACCGCCCATCACCTCGAAAGCCTGATCGCCGAAGGCCAGTTCCGCGAAGATCTTTACCATCGCCTCGCCGTGGTGCCAGTGAAGGTGCCGGCGCTGTCCGAGCGGCGTGAGGATATTCCTTTCCTCGTCGACATGTTCATGCGGCAGATTTCCGAACAGGCCGGCATCCGCCCGCGCAAGATCGGCGATGACGCCATGGCCGTTCTCCAGACGCATGACTGGCCGGGTAACATTCGCCAGCTCCGCAACAATATCGAGCGGCTGATGATTCTGGCACGCCCCGAAGGCGGTGAGGCACCAATCTCGGCAGACATGTTGCCGGCGGATATTGGCGACATGCTGCCGAAGATTTCGGCGCAAGGCGATCAGCACATCATGACCCTGCCGTTGCGCGAAGCACGTGAAATGTTCGAGCGCGACTATCTGGTTGCCCAGATCAACCGCTTCGGCGGCAATATTTCGCGAACGGCGGAATTTGTCGGCATGGAAAGATCGGCACTGCATCGCAAACTGAAATCTCTCGGCGTATAAGAGACGAAGGCCCAAGTCGTCGTAATCGATTATTCCGTCAGAGAGACAGCATGAAAGTCATCATTTGCGGCGCAGGGCAGGTGGGTTACGGCATTGCCGAACAACTGTCGCGCGAGGATAATGAGGTATCGGTCATCGATACCTCCGCGACCCTCATTACCGCCATTACAGAGACGCTGGATGTGCGCGGTTATGTCGGCCATGGCGCCCATCCCGACATGCTGGCAAAGGCGGGTGCGGACCAGGCCGACATGATCATCGCCGTGACCCTGCATGACGAGATCAATATCGTCGCCTGCGAGGTTGCGCATGCGCTGTTCAGCGTTCCGACCAAGATCGCCCGCATCCGCGACCAAAGCTATCTGAAACCGGAATATGCCGATCTGTTCAGCCGCGAAAACATGTCGATCGACGTGACGATTTCGCCTGAAGTCGAAGTCGGCAAGATGGTACTCAGGCGCATCGCCTTTCCGGGTGCCACCGATGTCGTGCGTTTCGCCGACGACACGGTCTTCATGCTGGCAATCGAGTGCATGGAGGACTGCCCGGTCATCAACACGCCACTGCAGCAGCTTTCCAACCTCTTTCCGGACCTTATCGCAACCGTGGTGGGTGTCTACCGGAACGGCATCCTCAAGGTCGCGCACTCCTCCGAGCAGCTGCGCGTCGGCGACCTCGCTTATGTCATCTGTCAGCGCCAGCACGCACGCCGCACCCTTGGCCTCTTCGGCCATGAGGAGCAGGAGGCGCAGCGCATCGTCATTGCGGGCGCCGGCAATATTGGCCACTTCGTCGCGCAGAAGATCGAGGAGTTGCAGCCTAAGACGCGGGTAAAGATCATCGAGGCGGATCGCGACAGGGCTATTGCCGCATCGGAACAGCTCAGCAACACCATTGTTATGCATGGTTCGGCGCTGGACCAGAAGATTTTGCTGCAGGCCGATATTCAGGATGCGGATCTGATCGTGACGCTCACCAACAGCGATCAGACCAATATACTGGCGGCGGTGATGGCCAAGCAGCTCGGCTGCAAATCCAACCTTGCATTGTTGAACAGCTCGTCCTTTCACGAGGTTGCGGATTCACTCGGTCTCGACGCTTATATCAATCCCAGGGCCGTTACCATTTCGCGCGTTCTCCAGCATGTGCGCAAGGGCCGTATCCGGTCGGTTTATGCCGTTCAGCGCGGCTCGGCAGAGGTAATCGAGGCAGAGGCGCTGGAGACTTCGCCGCTGGTCGGCCAGTCCTTCCGTGACATCGATATGCCTGATGGCGTGCGCATCGGCGCGATCTATCGCGACGGTGTGGTGATCCGCCCGGACGGCAGCACGAAGATCAAGGCGAAGGACCGCGTCGTGCTGTTTGCATCTGCCGATGCGGTGCGCGACGTGGAACAGCTTTTCCGGGTTTCGATACAATATTTCTGACTGTTTCGAATCGAAAAAGCAGGTCAATACTCGTACTCATTCGGCTGTTTTCGCCGTTGCGGAACAGGACACGATTTGATACCAGAGTTGCAGGTCGGCCAAGCGGGGGACTAGACTCGGCCGGCTTATTATTGATTGATTATTTTCCGGTATCCCTGCCGGCAAAAAAGAAAGAAGCGGCGCCATGGCGGAACGTTCTCAAAACCTTCAGGATCTTTTCCTCAATACCGTTCGTAAGCAAAAGATTTCGCTCACGATTTTCCTGATCAACGGCGTCAAGCTGACGGGCGTTGTCACTTCCTTCGATAATTTCTGCGTGCTTCTGCGCCGTGACGGTCACTCGCAGCTTGTTTACAAGCATGCGATCTCCACCATCATGCCCGGCCAACCGATGCAGATGTTCGAGAGCGAAGAAGGCGCAGCCTGATCAGGCTCCCTCAACGGTATCTTCGATATAAGCTGACCTGAACCGGGAACATTTCCGGTTCAATCAGGTTAATCCAGATAGTCGTCCGCACGGATGCGGTCGGCTGCAATGTCATTTCTTGATAAGGCTGAACCCATTACGACGCGCGACACCTCGAACGAATCGATCATTCCCGAACAGGAAAAGCACCGCGACGACATGCGTGCGGTGGTCATTGTGCCTGTCCTCAAGCAGCAGCGCGAAAGCCGTGATGCTGTGGCGGGTCCGGTTTCTCCTGTACGGTCTGTTGAGGCCAAGCTTGAGGAAGCAAAGGGGCTGGCGCTCGCCATTGATCTTGAGGTGACGCAAGGTCTTGTCGTGCCGGTCAACCAGCCGCGTCCGGCGACATTGTTTGGAACCGGCAAGATCGAGGAAATCGGCCATCTTCTGGATGAAACCAATTCCGGTCTGGTGATCGTCGATCATCCTTTGACTCCGGTGCAGCAGCGCAATCTTGAAAAGCAATGGAATGCGAAGGTCATCGACAGGACGGGCCTGATCCTCGAAATCTTCGGCCGCCGCGCCTCCACCAAGGAAGGCACGTTGCAGGTCGATCTTGCGCATCTGAACTATCAGAAGGGCCGCCTCGTCAGAAGCTGGACCCACCTTGAACGCCAGCGCGGCGGCGCGGGTTTCATGGGGGGTCCGGGTGAAACGCAGATCGAGGCCGACCGTCGGCTGCTGCAGGATCGCATCGTCAAGCTCGAGCGCGAGCTGGAGCAGGTGGTGCGCACCCGCCAGCTTCACCGCGCCAAGCGCCGCAAGGTGCCGCACCCGATCGTGGCGCTGGTCGGTTATACCAATGCCGGCAAGTCCACCCTGTTCAATCGCATTACCGGCGCTGGCGTTCTGGCGGAAGACATGCTGTTCGCGACGCTCGATCCAACCTTGCGCCGCATGAAGCTGCCGCATGGCCGCACGGTTATCCTGTCCGATACCGTCGGTTTCATCTCCGATCTGCCGACACATCTCGTCGCCGCTTTCCGCGCAACGCTGGAAGAGGTGCTGGAAGCCGATCTTATTTTGCACGTGCGCGACATGTCCGATCCGGATAATGCCGCCCAGTCGGCCGATGTGCTGCGCATTCTTGGCGATCTCGGTATTGACGAGAAGGAAGCCGAAAAGCGCATCATCGAGGTCTGGAACAAGGTCGATCGTCTCGAACCAGAAGCGCATGACGCCATCATTGAACGTGCCGAGGGCCGCTCCGATATTCGTGCCGTTTCGGCGGTCACGGGCGAGGGCGTCGATGCCCTGATGGACGAGATTTCCGGCCGTCTGTCAGGTGTCCTGACGGAAACGACTGTTGTCCTCTCCGTCGAGCAATTGCCGCTGATCTCATGGGTCTACAGCAACTCCATCGTGGATAGCCGCGAAGACAATGAGGACGGTTCGGTTTCCCTTGATGTGCGCCTGTCGGAAGCGCAGGCCACCGAGCTGGAACGGAAGCTTGGAAAGGCAACCATCCGCGAGCGGGAAGACTGGGAGCAGTAAACGCTCCCAGAACGATTGCGGTATATTCCCTTATACTCAACGTCATCCTTGGGCTTGTCCCAAGGATCTAGACACACAGATACAATCAGGACGTCGCAGATGCTCGGGGCAGGCCAGAGCGTGACGCAGGAGAGGTCTAGATTTTCGTCACCACTGTCGAAAGCACCGGGCGCTCTGAATTTTTCGGCATATCTGGGTTATCAGGACGAAACCATATCCAGCGAGCGTTCGATGCGTTTTGCCGCCTGCCACAGGTCTTCCATTCTCTCAAGGCTCGCTTCCTGAAGCGTTTCGCCATTTTCGGTGAGCGACGTCTCGATGTGATTGAAACGCCTCCGGAATTTCGTGTTGGTGCCGCGCAGCGCGTCTTCCGGATCGGCCTTGACGTGACGGCCGATATTGACCAGCGCGAAGATGAGATCGCCAAGTTCATCAGAGACCTTCTCCGGCTTCCCCTCCGCCAGCGCTTCACGCAGTTCGGCGATTTCCTCTTCGATCTTGTCGAGAATGGGGGCTGGATCCGACCAATCGAAACCGACACGCGCAGCCTGTTCCTGCAACTTCAGGGCCTCGGTCAGAGCCGGCTGGCTACGCTGCACACTGCCTAAAAAGCCGGCCTTGAAATCCTCGGTGATACCGCGGCGGGCGCGGCGTTCCGCACGCTCGCGCTTTTCCTCGGCCTTGATCTGGTCCCATTGCAGCTTGACGCTGTCAGGCGTATTGGCGGCGGAAACGGCAAAGACGTGCGGATGGCGGCGGATCATTTTGGACGTCATGGCCTCAACCACGTCACCAAAGGCGAATTCGCCCCGTTCCTCGGCGATGCGGGCATGGAAAACCACCTGCAGCAACAGGTCGCCCAGTTCTTCGCAAAGATCGTCCATATCCCTGCGCTCGATGGCGTCGGCAACCTCATAAGCCTCTTCGATGGTGTAAGGCTTGATCGTCTCGAAGGTCTGGACGACATCCCAGGGGCAGCCGGTTTCCGGCTGGCGCAGGGCTTCCATGATCTCGATCAGGCGGGAAATATCCTTCGAGGCTTCCATAGTCTTTCAAACCTTCGTTCTTTATTTTCATACATATCCAGGCGGAAAACCGTCTAGAAATGCTCTAGTTCAGCGGAATATCGTTGCCGCTCTTCGATGACTGATAGCTGGTGGAAAGCTCGTCATAGGCAGCCTTGATGCGGGCCGTCTGCGCCTTCAGCTCGGTCTTCAGCGGATCGTCTTCGCTCTCCACCAGATCGGCAATGAAGAAAGAGTTCCAGAAGGCGTTGCTGCGGCGATACCCGCCCGGCTCCAGCCCGAAAACTTCCTTGAGGATTTTCAGGTCGTGCGGAATGGCGAAAGCGTCGCGCGAATCCTCGTGGCTGAAAAAGGAGTAGAAATTGTCGAAGCCGGCCCAGGTGATGGCGGACATGCACATGGTGCAGGGTTCATGGGTGGAAAGGAAAATCAATTCCTTGGTGTTCGGTTTCTCACCCAGCTCGTAAAACCGCTTCAGCGCGTGCACTTCGCCATGCCAGAGCGGGTTTTCCAACTCGTTATTCGTCTCCGCGATCACCAGCGACAGGTCGGATTTGCGCAGGATCGCCGCACCGAAAACCTTGTTGCCGAGGCTGACGCCGCGCGCCGTCAGGGGCAGGATATCGTGTTCGATAACATCGAGAAGACGGGCGGCAATTGTCGAGCTGGTCAAGGGTCTGATCCTTCGTACCGCCTCAGAGTGAAGCGGTTTTTGCATGGAGAAATCGACGAAAATAGTCCCTTCTTGTTCGGCGCGAGGGCCTAATTTGTCAAGGGATTCTCATGGGATTTCGAGGCGTTCGACAGGGTTGATAAAGGTGCGCCGGTTAGTTTTCCTCAAAAACAGGGGTGTTCGAGAAATAAAAATCCAGGTGTCGGAAAGGCTTGAATTTCTGTTTCTTCAATCTTGCGCCGCAATGCGGGATAAATGCCCGATGCACAACGAACATGATTTTTCCGCTTCTGGCGATCGCCTTTCGACCTTCCCCGCGTTCTTCCGGGTTGAGGGACGGCAGGTCGCTGTTTTCGGCAATGGCGACGAGGCCTTTGCGAAGGTAAGGCTGCTTGCCAATACCAATGCACATATCATTGCTTATGCCGACGAGCCGGAAGCGGATTTTGCGCGCTATATCAGCGAAAACGGCATCGATCATCGGGCCTTGGGTTTCGCAAGCCAGCTGATTGAAGGCGCAACGCTGGTTTTTGCCGCCACTGGGGACGAGGCACTGGACCGTGAGATCGTTTCGGCTGCGCGCGCCAAGAAAATCCCCGCCAATGCGGTGGATCAGCCGGAGTTCTGCGATTTCTTCACGCCGGCACTCGTCGCCCGCGCACCCGTCGCCATCGCCATTGGCACCGAAGGCGCAGGCCCGGTTCTTGCCCAGATGATCCGTGCACGCATCGATCAGATGCTGTCTCCGTCGCTGGGCAAGCTTGCGCGCCTCGCCGTGCAATATCGTGACGCCGCCGAGCAGAATGTTCCCAAGGGCGCGTTGCGGCGCAATTTCTGGCGCCGGTTCTTTTCCGGTGCTGTCGCAGATGCCGTCGCTCTCGGTGATACATCATCCGCCCGCCATGCCGCTGACCGTTTGCTGCAATCGCCCGAGCGCAGCGAAGGCCGCGTCTGGCTTGTGGGCGCTGGTCCCGGTGCTGAAGATTTGCTGACGCTGCGCGCGCAGCGCGTGCTGATGGAAGCGGATGTGATCGTCTATGATGCGCTAGTGCCGCAGGCAATCGTTGACATGGGGCGCCGCGACGCCGAGCGGCTGTCCGTCGGCAAACGCAAGGGCTGCCACAGCAAGTCGCAGGATGAGATCAACCGCCTGCTGGTGCGTCTTGGTAAAGACGGCAAGCGCGTCGTGCGCCTCAAATCCGGTGATCCGCTGGTCTACGGCCGGGCGGGAGAGGAAATGGCGGCGCTGCGCGATGCCGGTATAGGTTACGAGATCGTTCCGGGCATCACCTCCGCCTTCGCCGCTGCTGCGGATTTCGAATTGCCCTTGACGCTGCGCGGTGTCGCTTCGTCGCTGATTTTCACCACCGGCCACGATCTGACTGGCGATGTCCTGCCGGACTGGGCGCGGCTTGCCGTCTCCGGCGCTACCATTGCTGTCTATATGGGCCGCAGCGTTGCCGCGTCGGTCGCGACGAGGCTGATAGAGGCAGGTCTGGGCGTGGAAACGACCGTAGCCGTCATCGAAAATGCCAGCCGCGCGGATCGCCGCCTGCTGCATGGCACTTTGAACGATCTGCCCGACCTCGAACATCGCGACGAACTGACCGGTCCGGTCATGGTCATCATCGGCGATGCGGTGGCGGGCGCCAATTTTGACAGGTCCGAGGCGCTCGCACTTGTTGCGCGGCCAGCGAACCTTAAAAGGGAGTATGCAAATGGCTGACAAGGTTTTGACCGCCAACCGCCTGGGCGATGGGATCGCTGTATGGCTCGATGCCAATGGCGAATGGACGGAGAACCTGCAGGACGCAATCGTCGCCCGCCACGCAGAGGCCGTCGCTTCGTTCGAGGAAATTGGCAAGCGGGATTTTTCCGCCAACAAGGTCGTTGACGTGAATGTCATCGACGTGGTGGAGGAGAATGGCAAGCTTTGGCCGACGCGGCTTCGTGAGCGCATTCGCGCCGCTGGCCCGACCATGCACTATGCCAACGGCTTCAAGCCGGCCGATGCAGCATTCATCGCAGTCTGAGGAAGAATATGTACCGTTACGACGAGTTCGATCACGCATTTGTTGAAGGCCGCGTGGCACAGTTTCGCGATCAGGTCGAGCGCCGCTTGTCCGGCGAGCTTGCCGAGGACGCGTTCAAGCCGCTGCGCCTTATGAACGGTGTCTATCTCCAGCTCCACGCCTATATGCTGCGCGTCGCCATTCCCTACGGCACGCTGAATTCGCAGCAGATGCGGATGCTGGCCCATATCGCCCGCAAATATGACCGGGGTTACGGCCACTTCACAACCCGCCAGAACATTCAGTACAACTGGCCGCGCCTGTCCGACACGCCCGATATACTCTCCGAACTGGCAAGCGTGGAAATGCATGCGCTGCAGACCTCGGGTAACTGCATTCGCAACGTGACCGCCGACCATTTCGCGGGCGCCGCCGCAGACGAGGTCGCCGATCCGCGTCCTTATGCGGAAATCCTGCGTCAATGGTCTTCCGTGCATCCGGAGTTCTCGTTCCTGCCGCGCAAGTTCAAGATCGCTGTAACGGGCGCCGAGCGCGACCGCGCCGCGATTCAGGTTCACGATATCGGCCTGCATCTGAAAAAGAACGACAAGGGCGAGATCGGTTTTGCCGTCTATGTCGGCGGCGGGCAGGGCCGTACGCCGATGATCGCCAAGAAGATCCGCGACTTCCTGCCGGAAGAAGACCTGCTGTCCTATACCACGGCCGTCATGCGCGTTTACAACCTGCACGGCCGCCGCGACAACAAGTACAAGGCGCGTATCAAGATCCTCGTGCATGAAACCGGCGCAGAAGAACTGGCCCGCCAGGTCGAGGTTGAATTCGCGGAGCTGAAAAACACCGAATTGAAGCTGCCGGATGCCGATATTGCGGCCATTACCGCGTATTTCGCACCGCCAGCATTGAAGGACCGTCCTGAAGGCTGGGAGAGCCTGGCGCGCTGGAAGCGGGCGGATGAGGGTTTTGCCCGTTTTGTCGAGCAGAACGTCCAGCCGCATAAGCATCCGGACTACGGCATGGTGACGATTTCCCTGAAGCCGATTGGCGGCATTCCCGGCGATGCGACTGACGAGCAGATGGAACTCGTCGCCGATATCGCCGCCGAATACGCGTTTGACGAAATCCGCATCAGCCACGAGCAGAACATCATCCTGCCGCATGTGGCACTGGCCGATCTCGAGCCGGTCTATCGCGCACTTGTAGGAGCTGGACTGGCGACTGCCAATGCCGGGCTGATCACCGATATCATTGCCTGTCCCGGGCTGGACTATTGCGCGCTTGCCAATGCGCGCTCCATTCCGGTGGCGCAGGAAATCTCTACCCGTTTTGGCGCGCCGGAGCGTCAGGCGGAAATCGGCGAGCTTAAGATCAAGATTTCCGGCTGCATCAATGCCTGCGGCCACCACCATGTCGGCCATATCGGCCTTCTGGGTGTTGAGAAGAAGGGTGCGGAACTCTACCAGATCACGCTTGGCGGATCGGGTGATGAAAACACCTCGATTGGTGAGATCATTGGCCGTGGTTTCGAGCCGGAAAAAGTGACCGACGCGGTGGAAACTATCGTCGACACCTATCTGGGCTTGCGTCTTTCGAAGGAAGAAACCTTCCTCGAAGCCTATCGCCGCGTCGGACCGCAGCCGTTCAAGGATGCGCTCTACGGTTCCGCCGCTGAAGCCGCCTGAGGAGATTGCCATGACGAAAATCTGGAACCGCGACGGCTTCGTGGAAAATGATCCCTGGGTGATCGAAACGGAAGAAGTGAAGGCAACTGCCGAGCAGAAACCGGTGCTGTCGCTTGCTGATTTCCTTGTCCGTGCGGCTGAAAGCAATGATGTCGGCCTCGGCGTTCTGATTGCGCCTGCCGACGATGTCACCCGGCTCGAGCCCTATCTCGACCGTATCGACCTTGTCGCCGTCAGCTTCCCGGCCTTCAATGACGGGCGGGGTTTCAGCCATGCCTCGTTGCTGCGCAGCCGTCTTGATTTTGCCGGCGAGGTGAGGGCGGTTGGCGATGTTTTGATCGACCAGGTGCCGCTGATGCTGCGCACCGGCTTCACCAGCTTTGCGGTGACGAACGAGACGGCGATCCGCCGCCTGTCCGAAAATCGCCTGCCGGAAATCCCGGTCTATTACCAGCCGACGGCCCTTCCGGCCAACGGTGGAGAGGCCTATAGCTGGCGCCGCCGTGCGGCCCAATGACGCGTTGCGCGGAAATATGAGTTTTATATGCATATTTTCTGCGCGCATGGCAGTATTGATATTCTCATGCCTTCAAACCGCGGCAAAAATGGTATAATTGCCCGGTCGAAGAATGTCGCTTATCGAATGAATGGACGGAACCTGAAATGAACGCGCCAGCCAAGACGGAAGATTTCGCGATCAAGATACCTGATGGTGTTTACGCCGAGACAGTTTTGTCGGTGGAGCACTATACGGATCACCTGTTCCGTTTCCGCATGACGCGTCCGGCCGGCTTCCGCTTCCGTTCCGGCGAATTCGCCATGATCGGCCTGATGGTCGGCGAAAAGCCGATCTACCGCGCTTATTCCATCGCCAGCCCTGCTTGGGACGAGGAACTTGAATTCTTCTCGATCAAGGTTCCGGATGGCCCGCTGACCTCGCATCTTCAGGCGATCAAGCCCGGCGATACCGTGCTTATGCGCAAGAAGCCGACAGGCACTCTGGTTCTGGATGCGCTGACACCAGGCAGACGGCTCTATATGTTCTCGACCGGCACCGGCATCGCACCTTTCGCAAGCCTGATACGCGATCCCGAGACCTATGAAAAGTTCGAAGAGGTCATCCTCACCCATACCTGCCGCGATGTGGCCGAACTGAAATACGGTTTCGATCTGGTTGAGGAAATCAGGAACCATGAATTCCTGAACGAGATCGTCGGCGACAAGCTCAAGCATTATGCGACGGTCACGCGCGAGGATTATCCCTTCAAGGGCCGCATCACCTCGCTGATTGAGAACGGCAAGCTGTTTGCGGATCTGGGTGTTCCCGCACTCGATCCCGCTATCGATCGCGGCATGATCTGCGGTTCTTCGGCCATGCTGAAGGACACGAAGGAGCTTCTTGAAAAGGCCGGCCTGAACGAAGGTGCGAACAACAAGCCTGCCGAGTTCGTCATCGAGCGTGCTTTCGTCGGATAACCGACATTCGCGCAAGTTGGCTGAAGGAGGCCGTGAGGCCTCCTTTTTTATTTGTACGGTTTACTGAGGCAGTGCTTCGTTGGCCTGCTTCGGGGCGATCTCGTTTCGGTAGATGAAGAAGAGAGCGATGGCGATGGCCGATATGCCGCCGCCGACCAAGTGCGAAAGGGCGTAACCGCCTTTGGTGACCAGCCAGCCGGCAACGACGTTGCTGAGGGACGCACCAATGCCCTGCACCATCATGACGCTTGCAAGGCCGACATTGAACCGGCCTGTTCCCTTGAGAATGCGTTCGGCGGCCACAGGCGTCACGATGCCCAGAAGGCCGGCACCGATACCGTCAAGCAGCTGTACCGGAAAGATTACCCAGAAATCGGTGAAGGCGGAAGCCAGCAGACCGCGGATCGGCAGGGCGGCAAGCGCGATCAGGAACACCGTCGCAAGACCGAAGCGACGGATTAGCCACGGCGCCAGGGCCGCAACGAAGATCATGGCAAATTGCGCGACGCCAGTAATGATCGCTGTCGTGCGGAATGGTGTCTGCAGTTCGATGGCGAAATTCTGCGCGATAAGCCGCCCCATCGGCGCGTTGCCGAAGTGGAAGATAAGAAGAATGATCGCGAGGAATATCAGACCGCGTTCGTGAAGCAGCACGTTGATGCCTGAGGGCCCCGGCTCGCCCTTGTCCTCGCCAAGGCCTCGCGCCACCTTGTGGTCGATCCTGTCGGGGTCGATGGCGGCGGCGGCAACAAGTGCGCCGGCAGCCGTCAGAAGCATCAGCCCGATGACGCCATGAAGGCCGAAGAAGGAAACGGCAACGTAAGTGGCAAAGAGCGATGCGAAATTGCCACCATGGTTCCAGAATTCGTTTCGCGATATCTGACGGGAGAACAGGCGTTCACCGACCAAACCAAGCGTCAGTCCGGCCAGAGCCGGTCCCACGACGGCGCCGACAACCGCAGTCATGATCTGGCCGGTCCAGACGATCCACGCATCGGGAAAAATCAGCGTAATCAGCGCGCCGACGGTCACGAGAACGACGGGGATGGCAATCAACGTTCTTTTCCACGTCGTGCCGTCCACCAACGCGCCGCAGAGCGGTGTGGCAAGCAGACCGACAAGGCCACCGACCGTGGCAATCATCCCCAGCGAAAGCGATGACCAGCCCTGTGTCGCCAAAAATGCGTCCAGGAACGGCCCTAGCCCGTCGCGGGCATCGGCCAGAAAGAAATTAAGCGCCGCAAGGGCAAAAAGCGCGCGGTCTGACATACCACCGCTGCGGGGCAGACCGCCGGAGGGGAGGCTGCCGCGCGGTGCCAAAACGCCGATCGTCGTCATGAAATATGCTCCGAAAATATGCGGTAGTGATCAGAAATTGATCGACGCTGGCGAGAAACATCTATGCCTGCATTTGGTTGCATCGGCACGATAGAAACATGAGCCTCTCGAATTTTTTGATAGTTGCTAAATAAACCGGAGGAACGTTTGACGGTGCAAGCGAGTTAGTCTTCGTGAAAAATTGGATACGCGCCATGAAAACGACGGCTATCACGAGTTTATTTTTTGCAGGGCTGCTCGGTGTGCAGCCGGCATTAGCGGACGAACGCGAATTCCTCTCGTCGCTGAAAGGCACATGGGCGGGTAAGGGAACCGTGATCACCCGCATTGGCACGCCGCCAATCAACGTCAATTGTACGCTGAATTCCAAAGCGGGGACCTCGTCGCTCAATATGTCCGGCACATGCCGTGGGCTTCTGGTGGTCAGGCGCGCAATTGCAGCCGACCTGTCGGAGAAAGGTGGACGTTACAGCGGCGCTTACACCGGACCCTCCGGCCGACCGTCTGCCCTTTCCGGTACGCGACAGGGAAATGCAATCAATCTGACGGTTCGCTGGAACCGCGACATCAACGGTGACCGCGTCGCAGCCATGACAATCGAAAAAGTTGGACAAAACGGCCTGCGGCTTCGCACCACCGACAAGGACGGCAGGACCGGCAAGACGGTGGTGACGAGCGATATCCGGCTCGTGCGCTGACCAAACCGTGATGAAGACAACGACCGATAAGGCGGCTTAAGCCTCTAGCTGAATTCGAGCAGCAAGGGGCAATGATCCGAGACTTCTGGCTGTCTCACCACATCAAAGTGATCGACCTGCACAACCGGATTGACCAGCATGTAATCTGCAAAACGGTTTTGTTTGGCATAGTGCGAGGTGCGCGTGTCTGTGAAACCACGTGTTGTGACGAGTTCGATGAGATCCAGTTCCTTCAATACCGTGAAGGTGTCGCTCTCAGGCAGAACATTAAAATCGCCGCAGACGATGATCCGGTCACCATCCTCCGCGATGTCTTTGACGAGTTTCACGAGGCGTTTTGCCTGCATCAGACGGGCGGGAATATCGTGTTTACCGTTGGGGTCACGCAGCCCATGCATATGGGCGATGACGGCTGGCTGGCCGGTCGTGAAGTCGAAAACCCTGACAGCATGGCCCGTGCGCGAACGCGGGTGATCTCCGTATCCATTCGCAGAAAAGCAGCCGTGCACAAAACCTTGAGCCTGCGCAACAATGGCGATGGATTTACGCACGAAAGTCGCCAGCCCCCATTGTGAGGGATATCGTGTCTCCCCGTGCCAGAGGTCACCCTGTGCCGCCGGGCAAAAGATTGCAAGATGATCGGGTAGGGCTTCTTCGACATCGCGAAGGAAGTTCGCCCTTTGTGGCAGGTCCCTACCGTCATCGCGATAGCTCAGCCAGTCCTCTTCGGCTGCCGGTGTATGCACCACTTCCTGCAAACATAGAATGTCGGGATCGGACGCGGAGATATAGGGAACAAGCTCGTCATGGAGCTTTCCGCCCCAACCATTCAGGCAAATCAAACGCATTCAAACTCCATCACCGCTTAAATTGCAGCATCCGGTTTAGCATGGAACGGGTTACGATCAATCGCATGTGACGTGGTCGCCCGGTCTTGGGGCTTGTGTCCGGAACGAAAAAGGCCCGGATCGCTCCGGGCCTTCATAAGTTCGTTCGTACCGATGTCTTTATTCGGCGGCCTCGGCATAAGCCTCCATCGGCGGGCAGGTGCAGATGAGGTTACGGTCGCCATAGACATTGTCAATGCGGTTGACCGGCGACCAGTATTTGTCGATGCGGAAGGCGCCGGGCGGGAAGCAACCCTGTTCGCGGCTGTAGGGACGATCCCACTCGCCTACGAGGTCTTCCACCGTGTGCGGTGCGTTCTTCAGCGGATTGTTGGTCTTGTCCGCACGGCCTTCCTCGATGTCGCGGGCTTCCTCGCGGATCGCCAGCATGGCATCGCAGAAACGGTCGATTTCCGCCTTGGTCTCGGATTCCGTTGGCTCGATCATCAGCGTGCCGGCAACCGGCCAGCTCATGGTCGGCGCATGGAAACCGCAGTCGACGAGGCGCTTTGCAACGTCGTCCACCGTCACGCCGCAGCTGTCTGCCAGCGGGCGGGTGTCGATGATGCACTCATGCGCCACACGTCCCGTTTCGGACTTGTAGAGCACGTCGTAAGCACCCTTCAGCCGTTCGGCGATGTAGTTGGCGTTGAGGATCGCAACCTTGGTCGCCTGCGTCAGCCCTTCGCCGCCCATCATCAGGCAGTAGCTCCAGGAAATCGGCAGGATCGACGGTGAGCCGAAGGGGGCAGCCGACACCGCACCTTCACGACCGTCCGTCGTCGGATGGCCGGGAAGATAGGGAGCAAGATGCGCCTTGACGCCGATCGGCCCCATGCCCGGACCGCCGCCGCCATGCGGGATGCAGAAGGTCTTGTGCAGGTTGAGGTGGCTGACGTCGGAACCGATATCGCCGGGACGGGCAAGACCGACCATGGCGTTCATGTTGGCGCCGTCGAGATAGACCTGACCACCGTGTTTATGGGTGATCTCGCAAATCTCGCGAACCGTCTCCTCAAACACGCCATGGGTGGACGGATAGGTGATCATGCAGCACGAGAGGTTTTCCGCATACTGCTCTGCTTTTGCTCGGAAATCGTCGATATCGATGTCGCCATTTTCCCGCACTTTCACGGGCACCACTTTCATGCCAACCATCTGCGCGGACGCTGGATTGGTGCCATGCGCCGAGGTTGGAATGAGGCAAACGTCGCGATGTGCGCCGCCATTGGCGATGTGGTAGTTGCGGATGGTCAGGAGCCCCGCATATTCCCCTTGCGCGCCGGAATTCGGCTGCATGGAGAAGGCGTCGTAACCGGTGACCGAGCACAGCTTTTCCGAGAGGTCATCGATCATTTCCTTGTAACCGAGCGCCTGATTGGCTGGCACGAAGGGATGGATGTCGGAAAATTCCGGCCACGTTATGGGCAGCATTTCCGCAGTTGCGTTCAGTTTCATGGTGCAGGAACCGAGCGGGATCATCGAGCGGTCGAGCGCAAGATCACGGTCCGACAGACGGCGGATGTAACGGGTCATCTCGCTTTCGGCACGGTTCATGTGGAAGATCGGATGCGTCATGTACTGGCTGGTGCGCAGCAGTTCCTTCGGCAGGCGATATTCCAACTCGAAATCCGAGATCGAGAAATTGCCGCCGAAAGCGCGCCAGACCGCCTCAAGCGTCGCGGGACGCGTGCGCTCGTCAAGGCTCATGCCGATCTTGGTCGCGCCGACCTTGCGCAGGTTCACACCTTCCGCAACGGCCGAGCGCAGGATGACGCCCTGCATATGGCCGACTTCGACGGTGATGGTGTCGAAGAAGGTTTCCGGCTCGATGACGTAGCCAAGCTTCTCCAGGCCCTTGGCCATCAAAACGGCTTTCTGGTGGGTCTGCTGGGCAATCGCCTTGATGCCCTGCGGGCCATGGAAGACGCCATACATCGACGCCATGACTGCAAGCAGCACCTGCGCGGTGCAGATGTTGGAGGTAGCCTTCTCGCGGCGGATATGCTGCTCGCGGGTCTGCAGCGACAGACGATAGGCGCGATTGCCGCGCGCATCGACTGAGACGCCGACCAGACGGCCAGGCATGGAGCGCTTATGTGCATCCTTGACGGACATGTAAGCCGCATGCGGACCACCATAGCCGACCGGAACGCCGAAACGCTGCGAGGTGCCGATGGCGATATCCGCACCCATTTCACCGGGTGACTTCAACAGCGTCAGCGCCAGAAGATCGGCGGCAACGGCAGCGATGGCACCCGTCTGGTGCAGGCGGGAAATCAGGCCCGAGAAATCGCTGACATGACCGTGGGTACCCGGATACTGGAAGATCGCGCCGAACACGTCGACAGGATCGAGATCGGTAAAGGGATTGCCAACGATAACCTTCCAGCCGAGTGGCGCCGCGCGTGTCTCGATCAGCGCGATGGTCTGCGGATGGCAATTGGCATCGACGAAGAAGGCGGTTGCCTTGGACTTCGCGACGCGCTGGCACATCGCCATGGCTTCGGCAGCGGCGGTCGCTTCATCGAGCAGCGATGCATTGGCGACATCGAGGCCGGTCAGATCGCAGACCATGGTCTGGTAGTTCAGCAGCGCCTCAAGGCGGCCCTGGCTGATTTCTGGCTGGTAAGGCGTATAGGCTGTGTACCATGCCGGGTTTTCCAGAATGTTACGCTGGATCACCGGCGGCGTGATTGTACCGTAATAGCCCTGGCCGATCAGCGAGGTTAGCACCTGGTTCTTGTTGGCCGTTTCGCGCAGGCGGTCGAGCGCCTCGCGTTCGGTCAGCGCTGCACCCCAGGTCAGCGGCACCTTCTGGCGGATGGAGGAGGGAACGGTAGCGTCGATCAGGGCATCGAGGCTCTTGTAGCCAATGACCTTCAGCATCTCCGCCATTTCCGACGGCGACGGCCCGATGTGACGCCGGTTGGCGAAATCATATGGCTGATAGTCGGTGAAATGGAATTCCGTGGGCGTCGTCATTACGCGATCAGCTCCTTGTAGGCTGCCTCGTCGAGCAGCGTATCGGCATCCGCGGCGTTGGAGAGCTTCAGCTTGAAGAACCAGCCAGCACCCTGCGGATCGGAATTGACCAGCGAGGGATCGTCGACGATGGCCTGGTTGATTTCCACCACTTCGCCATCCAGCGGACAATAGACATCGGAAGCCGCCTTGACGGATTCAACGGTCGCCGCGTCGCCATTCTTGGAGAAGGTGGCGCCCACTTCCGGCAATTCGACGAAGACGAGGTCGCCAAGCTGTTCAGCGGCGTGGCTGGTAATGCCAACGGTGGCGATATCGCCTTCGAACTTCAGCCATTCGTGTTCTGCGGTAAATTTCAGCATCGTATTCTCTCCGGAGATGGGATGAAGATTATCGTTTGTAGGTGGGCTTGATGAAGGGCAGGGCAGCGACGGTGACGGGCAGATATTTGCCGCGCACTTCCGCAAAGATCGCCGTGCCGGGAGCAGTATGGGCCGCAGGGACGTAACCCATGGCAACGGGACCTTCGACCGACGGACCGAAGCCGCCGGAAGTCACTTCGCCGATTTCCGTCTTGCCTTCTGCATCCGCGAAAAGCTTGGAATGACCGCGCACCGGTGCCTTGCCCTCTGGCTTCAGTCCGACGCGGCGACGTGATGTGCCGTCCTTGAGTTCACCGAGAATACGCTCTGCCCCCGGGAAACCGCCTTCGCGATCACCACCGGCGCGGCGCGCCTTCTGGATCGCCCATTCAAGCGAGGCTTCGATCGGGGAGGTCGTTGTATCGATATCGTTGCCGTAGAGACAAAGGCCAGCTTCAAGACGAAGGCTGTCGCGCGCTCCAAGCCCGATCGGCTCGCAATCAGGATGCTCAAGCAGGGCCTTGGCGATCTCTTCCGCCTTTTCGGCAGGCACGGAGATTTCAAAACCATCCTCGCCGGAATAACCGGAACGGGAAACGATGCAGGGAACGTCGTGCAGCGGAACTTCCAGCACGTCCATGAACTTCATTTCGGAAACACCGGCCCAAAGCTCGGCCAGAACCGCTTCCGCGCGTGGCCCCTGAAGCGCAATCAGCGCCCGATCATCGAGAAGGGTAATGTCGCAAGTGTCAGAAAGATGCGCCTTCATATGGGCGACATCGGCGTCCTTGCATGCCGCGTTGACGACGACGAAAAGGTGATCGCCGCGATTGGTGATCATCAGATCATCGAGGATGCAGCCGTTTTCATCGGTGAAGAAACCGTAACGCTGGCGGCCTTCCTTTAGGCCCAGAATGTCAACCGGCACCAGTTTTTCAAGCGCGATTGCAGCGTCGGCATTGTTGCCCGACTTCGCCTTCACGATAACCTGGCCCATGTGGGACACGTCGAAGAGGCCAGCAGAGGTACGGGTCTGAAGATGTTCCTTCAGCACGCCCGCCGGATATTGCACCGGCATGTCGTAACCGGCGAAAGGCACCATGCGGGCGCCAAGGGAAACATGCAGGGAATGGAGCGGCGTGATTTTAAGCTCGGCGGTATCGTCCAAGGACGCCTCCAGGGTTGCGCGAAAGATCGCGCGGGCTCAGGTCATGACGCGAAAAACGCGCCGGGTTCAAGAGCCCCCTCTGTCCTTGTCGCCTGAGATTGTTATCCCTTCGGCGAGCCGTCCTTATCAAAGGTGGCTTCTCTCCAGAGTTTCGTCGTCACCGGTGGTCCTTTTGCCTGAGAGTTTCCGGGGCGGTTGCTCCTTCGGCACCGCAATGAAGCGGTTTCTCCCAACGATGATGCGAGGCTCATTATCTTCGAAGCCCGGTCATTGGCAAGGACGAAATGACGCATCTGAACAGATTTTTGCTCCATCTGCGCCATCGCTGGCTAGATACACGGCGAGTTCCATGCGTGAGGCGTGCCGTCAGTCTGATTTTTTCTCCGGCAGACCCTTGCGCTTTGTCGACGCCAATTCATCAAGTTCCTTTTCTGTCATGGACTTCTCCATGCTTTTTGAAGCACCTTGTAAACTGGATTTCTTGACTTCACCGCGTTTGGCGGCCAGCGCCGCACCCGCGGCTTTCTGCTGGGCTTTCGATTTGGCTGGCATGTCGGTACTCCTTCCGAAACGATCCGTATTGGAGAGGAAATGCCGCCCTGTATCGATTGTTCCTTTGAGCGGTTGGGCCTGCGGCAAATTTCCCCTTTGAAATCGGAAAGAAAGAGGGGTATCGCCAGAAGATGGACGCAAATCGAAAACGACCGCTGACAAGGGTGGAGAAAATGCTTCGCATTTTCTGTGCGCTTTTGATGTTGTCGCTTGGTTTTGCCCACAAGCCCGCGCTCGCCGCGGCACCTGCCGTTCTTCTGGATGAGAGTTACCGGCTGCCGGACGGCACCTTTGCCGAAATCTGCCTAGGCCACAGCGGCGGGGTAAATGCCTCGCACCCCAATGACGGCCCCGCCCATTCAAGCGATGCGATCCTGTTTTGCGAGGCCTGCCTGCTGGCCTCGTCCATTCTCTTGCCGGTGCCCGATGCGGCCGGCTGGCTGAGGACGGAATTCGCCTGGCTCGACAATCGCCTGACCGCGGAATGGGGCTTTCACTCGGTCCAGACGATCCGCAAACCGTCCGCACGCGGCCCACCAACCCTGTCCGCCTGATCTCTTCGTTTCACAGGATCATCGCCGCCGGGTGGCGGCACGGAGCAGCTGCCCGGGCCAATGGCGCCGCAGTCTCAAGGACAAACAAATGAAAACCACCAAGATCATCACCTGCACCCTGTTCGTCGCCTCCGTCTCCACGGCGCAGGCCTTCGCCCATACGACCTTCGTTGACGGTTCGGCCGAACAGGAAAGCACCATCGTTGCCGCACTTCAGGTGCCGCATGGCTGCGATGGCGGACTTGCCACCACAGAAGTGCAGATCAAGCTGCCGGAAGGCTTCATCACTGCCAAGCCGCAGCCCAAGGCCGGTTGGGACCTTGAGGTCATCAAGGGCGACTATCAGAAAGCCTACAAGAACCACGGAAAGGACATCAAAAGCGGCGCGGTCGAAATCCGCTGGAAGGGCGGCAATCTGCCGGATGAATTCTATGACACCTTTGCCGTTCAGGGAAAAATCTCCGGCATAGAGGCCGGGCAGGACCTTCCCTTCAAGGTGACGCAGCTTTGCGGCGACAAAGGCAAGGTTTCCTGGGACGAGGTGGCGGCCGCAGGCGTCGATCCGCATTCGTTGAAAAGCCCGGCGCCGACCATCCGCGTTACCGCAAAAGCCCATGCCGGCGGGCATGATCATTCCGCTATGGCCATGGATATGGATATGGACGTGGTGAAGGCTGGCAGTCTCGAGCTTTCGGCTGGCGCGACAAAGGCGATGCTGCCCGGTCAGCCCGTGGGCGGCGGTTATGTGACGATCAAGAATACCGGTTCCAGCGACGACAAGCTGATCGGCGTCGAATCCTCCGCCGCCGGCCGTGCGGAAATTCACGAAATGGCCATGGTCAACGACGTCATGAAGATGCGCAAGCTGGATGACGGCATCGTCATTCCCGCCGGCGAGACAGTGGAGCTGAAGCCCGGCGGCCTGCACATGATGTTCTTCAACGTGAAGAAGCCGTTCGCCGAAGGCGACAAGGTGCCGGTGACGCTGATCTTTGAAAAGGCTGGCAAGGTCGAGATTGTGCTTTCCGCAGGCTCGGCCAAGGGTGGTGACGACAAGAACGCTCACCAGCACAACTGACGCAAAAAAGAGGCTGCCGGAACGCAATACTCATCCGGCAGCCTCAGCTTGTTCGACCAATATTATTTTGTAACAGTCAGCTTGGCCTGCATACCCGCTTCGTAGTGACCTTTTATGTTGCATAAGAGGAGATATGTGCCGGGCGTAAGCTTTGCCTTGAGCTGACCATCGCCGCCGGGCTTCAGGTCGGCCACTTCGCCAAGACTTTTAAGCTGTTTTTCATCGACACGGTGTTTCGCGGTATTGAGCGGTATTTTTTCGTCTGCAGACTTCAGCTTGACGAGCACCATTTCGTGCTGCTCGCTCATGGCATCGTTATGCACATGAAACACGGCTTCACCGGCTTTGACCGTCGTCTGGTCCATAACGAGTGTCATTGGTCCGCCACCTTCACCGCCTTCGGTGACCTTGATGGTCGTGGCCGCGAAAGCCGGCGCCGAAACAAGGAGCGCGATCGTGGTGGCTGTGACGTGACGGGCAATATAAATCATGATCTTCCTCCAGTTGGTACCGAAGGACTAAAATTTGAATCTGACAACAACCTGAACGGGCGAAATGCGCACCAAAAAACTCATAAATCGATTTAATAAATATGGATATAGAATTGATATTATAAGTTTTTATTGGATTGATTTTCTTCGTAGGCCTGCACGGCCTGATCGAGTGTTGTCTGGGGGGCGTGCCGATGGCTGGCGCTTGTCAGGAAATAGAGGGTCAAGGCCGGCGGCTTGATGGCGGTGAGCAAGGCTCTCAACTGGAAATCGTCTCCCTGTTCGGCCTTGCGCGCCAATTCGTGAATGGCTTCCTCAACCTCGCTTCTGCGCGATACACGCTGCGACGGCTTCACGGCCTCCAGTGCGTAGGCCGCAGTGTTTGCAGAAACGGAAAGAACCTGTGTCATCCAACCTCCGGCCATCCTTCGCCGACCCGTAAAACCGCAGATTAGCACCTGCTTCTTGTTGGAAGCCTAAATCGCGGACGTGCAATTTAATCGAGTTTTAATCGAAAAAAGGTCGGGACGAGGGGGTTTCACCACCCGTGGCTATGTTCTAGAAAACGTCTTCAACAGACCCGTCGGGTATTTCTCCGGAGACATTCCCCAAATGCTGAATATCGCTCTTGTCGCAGCAGGCGGCGCAATCGGTTCGGTTTTCCGCTATCTCGTGGGTCTGTTGAGTGTGCGCCTTGTCGGCATGACTTTCCCTTGGGGAACGCTGGCGGTGAATGTGGTCGGATCCTTTCTCATCGGTTTCCTGGTTGAGCTTGTTGCAAGGCGGCTGAACGCGTCCATGGAAATGCGTCTGTTTCTGGTCACCGGCGTTCTCGGTGGCTTCACCACCTTTTCGTCCTTCTCGCTGGATGCGGTAGCGCTTTTCGAACGTGGCGCGCTCGGCCTTTCAGCGGTTTACATCACGGCAAGCCTGGTGGTTTCCATCGCGGCGGTTTTTGCCGGGCTGGCCTTGGGCCGCAGTTTGTTCTAAAGGCTTGCTCCAAACGGTGCGCCGGATAACAGGGCGCGCGATCAAGACAGAGAGACTGGAAATTTCATGGCAGGTATCGAGCATATCAAGGTCGAGGCCGACGAGGCCGGTATGCGCCTCGATCGCTGGTTCAAGATTCACTATCCGGGTCTGGGGTTCGGGCAGCTGCAAAAGCTGCTGCGCTCCGGACAGGTGCGTGTGGACGGCGGCCGGGTGAAGACGGACGCACGGGTGCAGCCGGGGCAGATGGTGCGTGTGCCGCCTGTTGATTCCGACCTCAAGGTCAAAAGCGGACCGATCGGATCAAGGGACCTCAAACATTCGGCAGACGGCGAACTTCTGGCGCGCATGCTGCTGCATGAGGACGACAAGGTTCTGGTGTTCAACAAGCCGGCTGGCATTGCCGTGCAGGGCGGCTCGGGCGTCAACCGTCACATCGACGGGCTTCTGGAAGCATGGACCAGCCCGAAGGGCGAAAAGCCGCGTCTGGTGCACCGTCTGGACCGTGACACGTCGGGCGTGCTGGTAGTGGCCCGCACCCGAGGTGCTGCACAGAAGCTGACGGCCGCTTTCCGCGAGCGCGATACCAAGAAGACCTATTGGGCGCTGGTTCGCGGCGTACCGCGCAAGCATCAGGACAAGATTTCCACCTGGCTGGTCAAGGAGCAGACCCCCGACGGCGACCGCATGCGCATTGCCAAGCACGGCGAGGAGGGGGCAGATCACGCCATTTCCTATTACCGTGTTATCGATACCGCCGCGCAGAACCTCGCCTGGCTGGAAATGGAGCCCTATACCGGCCGTACCCACCAGCTCCGCGTTCACGCACTGCATATGGGGCACCCGATCATCGGCGATCCGAAATATTACATCGATGATCCGAACTGGGATTTTCCGGGCGGTGTACAAAAGCGTCTGCACCTGCATGCACGCCATATCGACATTCCGCACCCGAATGGCGGCCGGCTTCGCGTCAGCGCGCCTTTGCCACCGCATATGGTACAGACTTGGAACCTGCTCGGCCTCGACGTGGCCGATGGCGACAGGGAAGGCTGATATCAGATGAAACTCGTTCTTTTCGATTGTGACGGCACGCTGGTCGACAGCGCCGGCCTTATCCATGCCGTCATGGTCGATACCTTCGCCGATTTCGGAAAGCCACGGCCTGATATTGCACAGACCAAGGCAATTATCGGCCTGACGCTCGACATCGCCATCGCCCGCATGCTCGGTAAGGCGCATGTGGATGACGAGGCGCGCGCGATGACTGAGCGCTATCGGGAAATCTATCACCCGATCCGCGCCCGACCTGGCATGATCGAGCCGCTGTTCGACGGTATCGCGCCCTTGATCGACACGCTCGCCAGGCGGGATGAGGTGCTGATTGGCGCGGTCACCGGCAAGGGCCGTCGCGGGTTGACCCATATTCTCGAAACGCATGGTTTTGCCGAGCATTTCATCGTGTCGCGCACGGCGGATGATTGCCCTTCCAAGCCGCATCCGGCCATGGTGATGGAATGTTGCCATGAAACCGGCATGGTTCCGGCCGACACTGTCGTCATCGGCGATGCTATCTATGACATGCAGATGGCAAAGGCCGCCGGCGCAAAGGCCATCGGCGTTGCCTGGGGCTACGCCTCGGTCGATGATCTCTGGAAGGCAGGCGCAGACGCCGTCGTCAGCCATCCGAGCGAAATTCCGGCCCATGTTCCCGCCGATATTCTTGAATGATCCTTTCTATTCGACTGATGAGGACGTGCCATGCGTGATCTCCTGAACGACCTTTCGGAAGGCCTCAGCCACCCCGATCCGATCCTTCGCGCCCAAATCCAGATGCAGCGGCCCCTGCCGAAACGTTTCTATAAGGACGTTACCGTTGCTGACGTGGAAGACGGCGGCTTCACCATCCATCTCGATGGCAAACCTTTGCGCACGCCCGCCAAGAAGCCGCTTGTCTTGCCATCGAAGGCGCTTGCGGATCTGCTTCGCGATGAATGGGATGCGCAGAAAGAAGTGGTGAACCCGGTCGTCATGCCGGTCTCGCGACATGTGAACACCGCCATCGACGGTATCGCCAGCGACACCCAGGCGGTTTTCGAGGACATACTGCGCTTTTCCTCTTCCGATCTCCTGTGCTACCGCGCAGGTCAACCGGAAGCGCTTGTGGCGCGGCAGGCGGACCATTGGGATCCGGTGATCGACTGGGCGGCCAATGTTCTCGGCGCACGCTTCATTCTCGTCGAAGGCGTCATGCATCGCGACCAGCCTCGGGAAGCCGTTGCAGCCTTTGCCGTGACGCTCAAAAAATACGATACGCCGATAGCGCTTGCCGCCCTGCACACCATGACGTCGCTGACCGGCTCCGCCATTCTGGCGCTGGCACTGGCAGAAGGGCAGTTGACGCTGGAGGAAACCTGGGCGCTGGCCCATCTTGACGAGGACTGGACCGCCGAACATTGGGGCGAGGACGAGGAGGCGCTGGAGCGCCGCGCCACCAGGCTCATCGACATGCGTGCAGCACTCAACGTTCTGGAGGCGTTGAAGAGCGCGCCTTAACGCTTTTCTAACCCTGATGACCGAATATGCGGTTACCTCACGTTAGGGGAGCCGCAGATCATGAACACTCGATTGAAACGCCTTGGCATTGTTGTGCTGGCGTGTTTCACGCTCATGTCTTTCAGGCTGGAACCAGAGGCGACCAATGCCGACCGGCTGCTTTATGATGTGCGCGGCGCCTTTGTAGCGGCACGGCCGGATGTAGCGCCGGCATTGATGCAATCCATTCATGCGCAACTACAGAATGCCATCAAAACGACGGCACGCGGCGAAATCAGACCGCGCGTTGTGCTGACCATTCGCCTCGCATCCGTCACCCGCGGCCCCTTCCTGTTTGGAGAACGGGCATCGGCCCGTGTCATCGTTCGTGCGGCCGCGGTGGCGACGGGCGAGGTTATCGCCGAGGCCAAATTCACAGCCACCGTCGTCAGCTTCGACAATCAGTCGATCGAGCAGGATCTCGCTTACGGCGTCGCGGAGCGCGTGATCCGCGAGTTCCGGCTGAGCCGACCCGGACCGACAACGCTCGCGACGGCGTTGTTTCCGTGATGCCACTCCAGGCAGGTTACCTTACTGCTTTTCTTCGGGTAATCTGATCAAGCACGAATGCAGGTCATACACATCGCCATCAGCTTCCAGCCGAGCCTGATCCACCAAGGTTTGAAGCCGCTCGGTCAGCATCAAACTTCCTGTCTGAAAATATGGGTCACAACTCTCCAACAGGGCATTTCCTACAATGTAAGCAGCCTTTCTCCATCTCGTGTCCGCCTGCTGCATCAGAAAAACGTCAAAATGGTCCTGATCTGCCGAGGCTAGGCCAGTCGGGGTTACGATACGGAAAAACGCATTTTCGTTTTGCAGCCGTGCCCATTCGTTGCGGTATCGGGCATCCTCTTCGGCAGATGCGGGTTGTTCGCTTCCAATCAATTTCGCCAGGCCTTCCGGCAGCAGTAGAGCAGCAGCTTTCGCAACTGTCGCCGTCGTATCCGCAATATCCTGTCCGTAAATTATAGGATGCAGGTTGGAGACGTCGATGACGTCGTAAGGCCGCCCATCCATGTGCGCTGCCCATGCAAGCCGAAATGCAAGTTCGCTTGATGAATATTTGCCAAACCAAAGTACGATCCGATCCTGAGCGGCATCCACCTGTTCCCAGAATCCGTCAAACTCACTTTCTGTCTCTGGCCAGTCTAAATATTCGTGCCACCACGCCATCCTCTTTGCCGACTTTATAGAAGCGATAGGTCCACAACTAAGATCGTCGCGGAATGCCAGAATTGCGTCGCCCGGTCTGCGCGCGGAGAGTGCCTTTTCAAGAGAACCTCTAGCCGATAGACTCGGTACGACATGCAACATTCTGATGCTCCACCGCTCTTTTACTTAAGCCCTGCGCGTTTATTGCCACTCAATCCAGTCGCTCGGCATGCCATTTCAGATGGTCATCCATGAAGCTGGAGATGAAATAATAGGAGTGGTCGTAACGCTCGTGCATGCGCAGCGTCAGGCGGATATCGGTTCCTTTGATCGCCTCTTCGAACAGCCAGGGACGCAGGCCTTTATCGAGGAAACTGTCGGCCTTGCCCTGGTCGATCAGGAATTCCGGAAAACGGGCGCCGTCTTCGACCAGCGAGCAGGCATCGTATTGCCGCCATGCGGTACGATCCGTTCCGAGATACTTTTCCAGCGCCGGTTCGGACCAGTCGGCAGAGGAGGGGGCGACGATTGGGGCGAAGGCGGAGCAGCTCTTGAAGCGGTCTGGGTTCTTAAGCGCAATCGTCATAGCACCATGGCCGCCCATCGAATGGCCGAAAATGCCCTGACGGCTCATATCCGCGCGGAAATGCTGGCCAATGAAGGCTGGCAGCTCTTCCGTCACGTAGCTGTACATATGGTAGTGCTCCGACCAAGGTTCCTGCGTGGCGTCGAGATAAAAGCCGGCGCCCTTGCCCATCTGCCAGTTGGTCACTTCATCAGGCACATCGTTGCCACGCGGGCTGGTATCCGGGCAGACGATGATCAGCCCGAGTTCGGACGCCATGCGGCGATATTCGCCTTTTTCCATGACATTGGCGTGGGTGCAGGTGAGGCCGGAAAGATACCACAGAACCGGGCACGGCTCGCTGATCGCCTTCGGCGGCACATAGACTGCAAAGGTCATCTCGCATTTCAGGGTTTCGGATGGGTGCGAAAATACGCCCTGCATGCCGCCAAAGGCCGTATTTTGCGAGATGATATTCATGAAGCCATTCCTTTATGAAGAGTTTTTTCCGGTTCAGCCCGCAAGCGCGACCGCAGCATTGACCGCCGCTGCCACCAGAACCGTGTTGAAGAAGAAGGAGACGATGGAGTGCAACAGCGTGACCTTGCGCATCGGTGTCGTGGTTACAGCAACATCCGAGGTCTGCGCCGTCATGCCGATGACAACAGCGAAATAGAGGAAGTCGTAACCGCAGGGTTCCTTCGTTGCCGGGAAATCCATGCCGCCGCGATGCTTGCGCTTGCCATCAACGGTTTCCGGACGCCAGTAAAGATGGGCGTAGTGCAAGGCGGTCATGGTGTGGATTGTCAGCCACCCGAAAATCACGGAGCCGAAGGCGAGCAGCAGCGTCCAGACGGTTTCGCCGGAATGGTTGAGTGCCTGGAAAAGTGAAACGACGGCGACGGTGGCAGCGATCAGCGTAATGGCGATGATGGCCATTGCCGGCAGGTCATCACTATCGGCATGCGCTTTCAGGTGCTGGGCCGTTAATTTCGGAAGCCGAAAGGCCACCAGCCCGAGATAGGTCAGGAAAAACAGAATGGCTGCAATTTCGATGGCGAGCGGCCGTGCGAATGCCAGCGCCAAGCCAAGGCCGAAGGCGCCAACAAAAAGAGCGACGAAGAAAGGCTTATGGCGGCTGTAGGTGTTGCTCTGCGGATTGGCCGGGGTCATGGGCTGCGCCTTCCTGTTTACGCGGTCATTTTTTGACACGGCGGCAGAAACGGTCAAGCGTCTCCAGAAAAGCAGACCGGTCGCGCGGCGAGAAAGCCGCGTTATATCCTTTGCTCTCACCGGTTTCGCGCAGGTGTGCGCCAAGGTCGCGCATCGCAGTTGCCATGCCGATGTTGGTTTGGTCGAAAACGCGGCCGGTCGGTCCCGTCACCAGCGCGCCCCTGGCAACGCAACGCCCGGCGAGCGGCACATCGGCGGTAATGACGATATCGTTTTCGCCCGCACGCTCCGCAATCCAGTCATCCGCCGCATCGAAACCGGCCGATACGATCACGTTTTTCACCATCGGATCGCGCGACGGGCGCAAACCGGAATTGGCAACGAATGTCACCTCCAGCCCATGCCGTTCCGCCACCTTGAGAATCTCGGGTTTCACGGGGCAGGCGTCGGCATCGACATAGATTTGCGGGGTCTGCGACATGGGCACTCTTCGAGGATCATTTATGCATCGCTTTTAAGGGCAAACGCTGCGATTACCAAGCCCGCCATCTGTGAAAATATGGCGACAGGCAGGGTAAGGAATACGCTTGCGACCTTCACACAAGTCCAGTATGTTCACTTTATGTTCCTGATGTGAGGTATTCCCGATGCTGGAAGAATTCATCGTGCAGGCCAAGTCCGCCACTTATGTGGGCGGCGGCAACAAATCCTCGACGCCCACCCGCATCGGCTCACACGACCTAGGTTTTCAAAGCGGCGACTGGCACTATATCGATAGCTATTTCGGCGGAACCGACTTCATCGGTCAGGAGCTCGTCTGGCATCAGGGAATTCCACTTTGGGCCATGAATTATTACGGCCGCATCATCCGCCCTGAGCTAATCGACGGCGCGGTGGCGGGCAGGGTGATCCAGCGATCGCTTTCCACGCTATACAGGGAAGGGCGCTTCCTCGGCGGCTTCACCCACGAGGTCGAAGACATGATCTATGTCGATACCAATGAGGGCGAATTTCTGACTTTTACTGGCGTGGAGCGCATATATCGGGACAGCGTTGAGGTGTACCGGCTCGACTACCACGGCGGCGTGATAAAGCCGTAGCCGCGCCGCGAGTAAGATCAAACAGGGACGATGGAGATCCATCGCCCCTTTATCGATTTCAAATCAGCCGGGCTGCTTCGTCTTGCGCAGGTATGGAAGAACAGTGTCATAAGAGCCGAAACGGGCAATCGCATCCTCGTTGGAGACGGCGGCGGTGATAATGACGTCTTCGCCCTGTTTCCAGTTTGCCGGTGTCGCCACCTGATGTTTAGAAGTCAGCTGGATGGAATCGATCGCGCGAAGAATTTCGTCGAAGTTGCGCCCGGTGGTCATCGGGTAGGTGAGGACCAGCTTGATCTTCTTGTCGGGACCGACAACGAAGACGGAGCGCACGGTGGCGTTGTCGGCCGGCGTGCGGCCTTCGGAACTGTCGCCAGCGCCCGCCGGCAGCATGTCATAGAGCTTCGCGACTTTCAGGTCCTTGTCGCCGATCAGCGGATAATCGACATTAAAGCCGGTCGCGGTGCGGATGTCGTTTTTCCATTTCTCATGGCTTTCGACCGGATCGACCGAAATGCCGATGATCTTGACGCCGCGCTTTTCGAATTCCGGCTGCAGGCCGCCCATCGCGCCGAGTTCCGTGGTGCAGACCGGCGTGAAATTCTTCGGATGCGAAAACAGGACCGCCCAGCCGTCGCCGATCCATTCGTGAAAGCTCACCGGACCGTGTGTGGTCTCGGCGGTGAAATCGGGTGCGATGTCGTTTATACGCAGGCTCATCTGATGGTTTCTCCCTAATGATTTAAATCGAAATCCTGAAGGTTTTGGCAATCCGCGTCCGGCGCAGGAGCTTAGAGTTTTTGCGCGAAATGGCCAGCCCTTTCCACGGCAAACGGCACGCTAATGACCTGTCATGGAAACGTACAAGGATTGTTTTCGTTCTGGCAAACGCCTATTCTGACGCGCTGCCTTTTCCGGCCGGCGCAAAAAGCTGATGCTCGACCACAATGAGCCAATAGTCTCCAAACAGACGCGATGGGGAACAGCAATGACGATCACGATCACCGCTTTTGAACGCTCGCCCGATGGCGGCAAGGGCCTGGCACGCGACATGCGCGTCCGCTGGGCGCTGGAGGAAGCGGGGCTGTCCTACGATGTTCGCCTTCTCTCCTTCAAGGCGATGCGGGAACCTGCGCATCTGGCACTTCAGCCGTTCGGACAAATCCCGACCTATGAGGAGGGCGACCTCGTACTGTTCGAATCCGGCGCGATCATTTTCCACATCGCGGAGCGCAATGCCGGCCTATTGCCGCGGGATGTGAATGCGCGGGCACGGGCGATAACCTGGATGTTCGCCGCGCTCAACACGGTGGAGCCACCAATCGTTGACCGCTCGATTGCCCGATTTCTGGAGGGCGACAAGAGCTGGTACGAAGAGCGCTTAGCGATGATCGATAAAAATATCAGCAAGCGGCTCGGCGAACTCTCCCGCTGCCTCGGTGACGACGACTGGCTCGACGGTGCGTTCAGCGCTGGAGATCTGTTGATGATATCGGTGCTGCAAAGGATAAAAAGCTCAGGCATCCTCGACGAATATCCAAACCTTTCAGCCTATGTGGCTCGCGGTGAGGCGCGTCCGGCCTATCAACGCGCCTTTGCCGACCAGCTTGCCGTCTTCAAGGCCGCTTCGACCGCTTGAACGTCGGTGAATAGCGAGGGCCTTAAGGTAAGAACAAACTACACGGTCTGTACAGGATTGCCCGCCCTCAAAGGCTCCCGCAGCCGTTTCGGTGATTGTTGTGCCTCTATCGGCGCCGGTTCTACTTCTTGATTGAAATTGAAATCTGCGATAGTGCTAAGTTTGAGGTACGTACCTCAAACTTAGAAGCAGCTCAAATGCGGACAGAGAAGAACAATCGATATGTCAGCAATATCCAGGCGTTTTCGTCTGGTGAAGCTGATGGGAACAACGGGGCAACGTCACAAGGGTGAGGATGATGACGGCGTTTGAACTTGATCCGGAATTTGCAATAACAGATGAGCCATCGCTTCGAGGGTTGTTCGAGGCGACCCACGCGCTGGCGATATTGAAGTGTCAGGACACCATTGGCGAGCATGCGCGGGAATTTATCAGACGCTCTCCGTTCCTGTGCATAGGAACGCAGAATCTGGCGGGAAGTGCTGACGTAAGCCCTCGCGGCGACCCTGCGGGGTTCGTCAAGATTCTTGATGAACGCACACTCGCGATACCGGATCGACCGGGTAACAATCGTCTGGATACGTTGACCAATATCATTGCCAATCCAAGCGTCGGGCTGTTGTTTGTCATACCGGGATTTGACGACACGTTGCGTGTGAACGGGCAGGCAAAGCTCGCAACCGACCCGGAACTTCTGAGAAGCATGAGCATCAATGATCGTGCGCCCAAACTCGCGATTGTCGTCAGGGTGAGTGAGGTTTTCATGCATTGCGCCAAGGCGTTTCGGCGGTCTCATTTGTGGAGCCCGGATCATTTTCAGGATCGCTCCGAGATCCCGTCGCTCATCAAAATCATCCTTGACGAAACGACGGGCGCGCCCAGCAACAAGGATGAGATGCGGAAATTGGATGACGATCTGGAAAAGGACTACCAGAGAACACTTTATTAGCTATTTTCGAGGGGAGGCGGTGCGGCTCCTGTTATCTTCAGCAGCCCTGAAAGGGATCATGCGCCGAAGCGTTGGATCTTTGCGGACGAAATGGTGCCACAGCGCCGCTGCCACATGAAGAACGACGATAACTGCGGCAAGATAGGCCAGAGTAGCGTGAACCTCAGTCCAGAAGGCCTCGGCTTGGTCGGAGATCGCCATGGGTAGTCCCGGCACGACGACAAGATCGAAGACATAACTGGGGATCTGCAGAGGAGACGTCGACGCGACGGCCCAACCGGCAAGGGGAACGGCGAGAGTAAGGAACAGCAGCGCGGCGTGAGCCGACCGTGCGGCCAACCTCGAGGCCATCCCTTCACCATCCAGAGCCCGCGGTTTCCTGCTGAAAATCGACCAGATGAAGCGGGGGGCGGCGAGGGCCAGAACCAGAAACCCAATCGACTTGTGATACTGAAAAAGATTGAACTGAAGCACCGGATCGATGTCGCGGCTCATGAGATATCCCAGCGCAAGCTGCGCGAGGAATAGGAGCGCGATCGTCCAATGGAAAACGATCGCCACCAAGCCAAAGGAGGCGGGCGTGTTTCGCCATCTCCTTACGCCTCTCGTCGCTCTATCGGAATGACCCTTGAGATATTGCATCGGCTAACTCAGCTGTTGATAGGTGTCTTTGGCAATAGCCTCCATGCGGTCGGACGGCAGGCTGCCGACCAGAGCGCAGCGGATTGTTTCGTCATCCCAGGACACTGTTTCCAGCGCGTCGACATTGGAGCGCCGCATGGCGGTATCGCTCGTTTCAGCCGCAGCCACGATGTAAAGAGTGACACGCTGCCCACTTTTGTCTTCATACATCAGTTGAGCTGCGGCGCCTTCGGAACTGGGCAGCACCCGGCCGCCGACAAGGGACAAGCCATGGCGGGTGAGGTCCGGCACGTTCAGTTTACGGTCCAGCCGTTTTGATAGCCATTTCGGCAGGCTGGAACCGTTCTCGGCATCAGCCCGAACTTCGACCGGGTGCAGAACCTCGCTTGCAAACAACTTATGCGCCTGTGTCGCATCCGCCACGATGGAATGGGCAGGTGCCTCGACCCCCGACACAAGTCCGCGCCCGAACCAGCCACCTGTCAGTCCAACTGCCAGAACGAGAACGGATGCCGCTGCCAGATTGCGCCAATTTGCACGCTCCGATCGCAAGCGCCGCTCCATCCGATAAACATCGAGGCGCTCGGGTAAAACATCGATATCAGCAGGGCGATAGAGAGCCGTAAGTGTCGCATTCTGCCGCTGCCATATCTCGACCTTGCGCGCATCGGCCGGATTGGAGGCGAGGTGGGAGCGAACGGCATCACGTCGCTTGTCTTCGAGCTGCCCATCGACATAGGATATCAGATCGGCTTCGGTTATCTGCGGCTCGTTGCCAGTCATTTTATCACCTTGAGATTTGGCTGGTCTTCTTGGGTCATGCGGGCCAAGGCTGTTCGGGCACGCCCCAGACGGGACATCAAAGTGCCCAACGGAATTTCCAGAACCTTTGCCGCTTCCGCATAGCTCAGACCTTCGACGACGACGAGGAGGAGGGCCTCACGCTGCTCGCCTGACAGTTTTTCGATGGCACGGGCCATTTCGGCAAGCGCGATCCGGCCCGTCTGCGGCGCCGGCACAAACATCTGCTCGGCAACATCATCAATCGGGATTTGCGAGGGCCGGCGGTTTCTGCCGCGCAGATTGTTGCGGTAAACGTTGACCAGCACCCGGTACAACCATGGACGTAACGGCCCCTGCGGCCGCCACAGCGCCTTTTTGCGGATGGCTCTTTCCAGACAGTCCTGAACGAGATCGTCAGCCGTGTCACGGTCGTGCGTGAGCGCATTCGCGTAACGTCGAAGCGCCGGTATGCAACTTGTGATCTCGTCAAGAAAATCAGGCATGGGTGCTATTCCTTGGCAACGTGCCAGACGCCACCAACACCATCACCCGTGACATCGCCGGGCTTCTTGTCCATCTGCCAATGATACAGCGGCTTTCCATCATGCGACCACTGCATCGTGCCATCCCTGCGGGCGAGTGGTCTGTAGTCGCCATCCGCCTTGTCGGTTTTGGCAGCCGCAAGCGGCGGCCATTTCTTCGCGCAGCCGTCATAGCAGGCTGACGAGCCATTGCCATCATTGTCGAACGTATAAAGGGTCATGCCCTTGGCGTCAGTCAGGATCGTGCCCTTTGCCGTCGCCGTTTCAACCACCGCGCCACCGGCGTATGGTTCGGCAAGCGCGGCAGTGGAGGCGAGCGCGAGAGCGCCTGCCAGAATGAAATGATGTTCACGCATGAGATCGTCCTTTGAGAGGTAACGGTGCGGACACCATGTCCGATACAAGACAGAACACCGGCCAGCGGCAATTAATCCCGTCCCGCCGATTTTTTTGACGTTCCGTCGTTTTTATCTGACGCCCTTCAAATCTATGTCGAAGGCAACCGTGTTCGAATAGAGCGGCACGCCAACGCCCATGCCATAGGGCAGGCGGGGGATATTTCCGGTGACATGGAAGGTGACGGAACCCTTTTGCTGCTCAACGAATGTTGCG
This sequence comes from Rhizobium sp. SJZ105, assembly GCF_007828365.1. NCBI lineage: Bacteria > Pseudomonadati > Pseudomonadota > Alphaproteobacteria > Hyphomicrobiales > Rhizobiaceae > Rhizobium > Rhizobium sp. SJZ105. Next base: position 468,935 of record NZ_VIUP01000001.1, on the reverse strand, counting down.
TGAAACGTCTCGGCTCTGGAGACGCCTCGGGCCGTGAGCACACCTTCAACCACCGCGCTGCGCGGCCCGTCCTGCGTAACGCGGTTGGAGCGAAACACGATCTGCGGATAGGCGGCGATGTTAAAAACCGCGCTGGACCGCAGGAAATTTTCCACCCGCTCCTGGCCTGTCTTCACGCTGGAAGGGTTCAAACTGATTTCCACATAGGACTTGGACGGTTGGTCCGGATCGATATCGAAGCGGCCGGATATATCGGGAATAGTGCCGTTGATGCCCGGACCGGCAACCTGTGCAATCGAAAATCCGATGTGCGAGGCGGGATCGATACGGTAACGTCCGGCGGCGGACGAAAACGGGCTTGCAGATACAGGCGTGCAGGCCAATGCCGCAATGACGAGAGTGATGGAGTAAGGGTACTTCATGGCGCAGGCTCCTTCATGAGTACGTGGTCGTACCCGTGAGAACACCGCTGGCTACTATTTAATCCCCATCAGTTCCGACAGATCATCAAAATCTTTGCCGCATCAGCCAAAGCATGGGCATTTCGTCAGCAATGTCTTTCATGGGTTCAAAGCCCACTCAAGGATAGGTGCTTTCTCTAAATCCTTTGCTCGCTATTGTGCTCAAGCGAGGTACAGAGTGTCTAGGCGGCGCTGATGAAGGTGAGTCGCTCGGGACCATAGAAAGTTTCATCAGCTTACTGCATACGATGTGGCAGAGGAGTTGAAATGTCCGCCGGTGTGCAAAGTAGAAATGTCCAATTGAGGCGTCTCGGCTATTCAGACATGCCACACTGAGACCGCGGATCAGCCCCCGACCGAACCAGCTCTCCGATTGCAAGGAGAGGGCGGGGGCGGGTGATGAAACACCCATTCTGAGCTTTGAAACTCTTCACTCCGCCGCTTGCTGCCGCGACAATGCTTTCCGGCGCCGCGCAATAAGGGCCGGATCGTTTGTAAAGTCTTTCCGACGACCGGGTCCACGAGCGCGTTTGATGTAACCATTTTTATCGCTATTGCTCTTCACCTCAGGCGCGGGGGGCTCGTCCTGGCGCTCTTTGATATACGCCAGGACATCACCGAGCCGCTTGTTCTCGGTGATCGCCGCATGCGTGACCCGCTGATCCTTGTCGAATACCGTATAGGGCAGGGAGTACCCTCTCCAGCGCACGTCCAGTCGATCATCCGCATAGGCATAGGTCTCAACATATTTACCAACAAGGCCGCGCGTGACGTCGGTCTCCTCCAGCATGATGCGTTTGCGTTCATAGGAGAATGTCAGCTGTGATCCAACATAACGCTGTTCACGCTTGCAAAGGATATCGGATAACCGATCCGGTGCGAGATTCACCGGTCGGTGCAGGTCATCAGATCGAGCAGGGACGACCGCAAATCGTGCGTTATAATCCTCCATGAAGTCAGGCAAAAATGCATTACCGGCGTCCATCGTGTCGATGCCAGCCAATCGCAAGTCCTTGACCAGCCGATCCTGCAATGTTCGGTTCATCCGTTCCACACGGCCCTTCGCCTGGCTTGAATTTGCACAGAGAATCTCGATATTTAACTCACACAGCGCCCGCCCGAACTGGGTCATTCCCTGGCCACCTTTGGCGTCCTTCTTTGCCACCCGGAACACCGAATGCTTGTCGGAATAGAAGGCAATCGGCGCGCCGTGACGCTTGAGATAAAGCGCCAGCGCCTCGAAGTAGGTGAAGGCGCTCTCGGAACGCACAAAACGCAACTGCATCAACCTGCCGGTCGCGTCGTCCACGAACACCAGCAACGAACACGCTGGCCCGCGATCCTCAAACCAACGGTGCTCAGAACCATCAATCTGCACCAGCTCGCCATAGGCCTCACGTCGAAGTCGCGGCTGGTGAAACGTCCGCCGCTGCTTGCGCGACAACCAAAGTCCAGCATCGACCATCCAGTTGCGAACCGTCTCACGCGAGACCTGCAGGCCATGACGCTCGGCAAGCTTCTCGGTCGCCAGGGTCGGTCCGAAATCCGCATAACTCTCCCGAACGAGCGCCACAGCGTAGTCGCGAATACCATCATTGATCCGGTTGTTCGACGGTCGACCAATGGCCTTGTGCCGGATCGACGCCGCACCACCAGTTTGGATCCGATCCAGCAGCCGACGAACCTGACGCTCACTCAGGGCAAGTACATGTGCCGCTGATACCATCGTCATTCGACCTGCTATGACTTTCGACAAAACCTCGATCCGCCGCAAATCGCGCTCGCTCATCGTAATCAGTCCCATCTGCAATCTCCCAAGTGTCAATCAGACCCGGGGAGTGTGACATTCCAACTTTGCAGAAACAGGACACTTTAACTTTGCGGCTACATACGATAATCGCATAAGATAGATTATGGAACTTTTCTGGTTTAAATGTCTTGCGTTTTCAGTCCAAATGACCCTTTAGCAACCTTCAGAACTCGTTTTGAACCTTATCTGGTTGTTGCGTTATCGCACTGGGTCGAAGCGTAACGCATCCTTTCGCTCTAAACAAAACACCACTCAATTTCCGCCTCACATTATTTCCTCAAGCGATACTGATGGAGCATGTTCTCATGGATTGGTGTCGCGTCTCGAAACCAAATGCGTTTCATCATACATGGACTGAAAAGTCTCATAAAGGTGCTGCGTCGCTCTTGCTGCCGAGTATGCCTTGTCAGTCGATAAGCAGGCTATGATCTTCAACCACATCTACATTGTACGGTTGATCAGTATTGAGCTTGCTGACGTCAATCGGCGCGGCGCACGTCGCCGTTTCCTTCAACAGCGAAAATGGCAACAGCAAAACCCATATCTATGACCCAGAACGCCAAGGCGGTCCGCTATTAGAAGAGCCGGTAAGGCGGCGTGACTACGCAACCATCGCTGAGAAGACGGCGTCACCCTCGCCCGTTTCTCGACCTTACACCGCGTGGCGTCAGACCCAACCCTTTACGGTGATATGCACGGCTGCAAACCCTAAGGCGTTTTCCAGGTCTTCAACAGCATTTCCACGAATTTCTCCGCGGCGGGAGATAAGGCGCTGCTTCTTCTTTGCACGATACCGATGGTTCGGGAGACCACGGGATTAACGATCGGCCGCGTGACGAGGAAAGGATGGTCATCCTGTGGGGTAGCCAGTCGCGGCAACACGGAAATCCCCAACCCAGCCTCCACCAAGCCAAGCGACGTATTGAGATGGGTCACCTCATAAAACCAGTTCAGCTTTAGATTGTGCCGAGCGAGTGCGCCATCCAGAAGCGTTCTATTGCCGCTGGAGCGATCGACGACAACCAGCGGGTAAGGCTCCAGTTGATTCCATTGGATCGTTTCGAAAGCCGCCAGAGGATGGTCTTTCCGCATCGCCAGCACAAATGGGTCATCGATGAGAGGTTCGAATGCCAGGTCTGGATCAGAATTACCCATGAGGTTTATCCCGAACTCCACCTCGCCCCGCGCAACCGCCTGCAGCCCCTCGTTTGCCGTAAGGTCTCTGATACGCAGCCTAATATGCGGATATTGCTTGCTAAATGTTTTGATCACGGTGGGTAGAAAATAAAACGCTGCGGTTGGAACGCAGGCCATCGTGATGAGGCCGCGCCGATGTGCACCATCTTTCATCGCAAAAAGCGATCCGTCGAACTCCTCCAGCATGCGCCGGACAAGCGGCATTACCTCCTGACCCATCGCTGTCGGGGCAACGTGGCGTGTGGTCCTTTCCAGGAGTGGCGCGCCAATGGCCTGTTCCAGTTTCTGGATGCGCCGGGTAAGCGCCGGTTGCGAAATATGCAACGCGTCGGCAGCCCTATGAAAACTTTCAAGCTCAACTACTGCTTGAAATGCTCTTAGATCCAGAATTTCGCAATTGATGCTCATATCGCAATAATACCTCCGAACATTGCATTTAACAGATTAGATTCTTTTGCTCATATTGCAACAACAAGGCGGATTGATCCACCAAATGCAAGATTGAGGCGATAAATGAACGACCTGCTTAAGATACCCTGTGTGCTGATGCGCGGCGGAACATCTCGTGGACCGTTCTTCCTGGCGTCTGACCTTCCGCGTAATCGAGCGGAACGGGATGCGGCACTTTTGTCCATCATGGGTTCCGGTCATCCGCTGCAGATAGACGGGATAGGAGGCGGCAATCCGGTCACCTCGAAAGTAGCGATCATAGGTCCTTCCACCGTCGAAGGCGCAGACATCGACTATCTCTTCGCCCAGGTTCGTACCGACAGGCAGTATGTCGACTATTCGCCCAATTGCGGAAATATGCTGGCCGCGGTCGGTCCCTTTGCGATCGAAGCGGGACTTGTCGAGGCTCGGGGAAGCGATACCGTGGTTCGCATTCACAACGTGAACACCGGAAAATTGATCGAGGCAAAGGTGCCGACGCGTGGTCGCGAAGTAATTTATCTCGGAGACGCATCCATCGACGGCGTTCCGGGTCTGGCTGCACCGATCGCCCTGACTTTCGTGGATGCGGCGGGTGCGAAAACCGGAAAACTGTTGCCGACCGGAAACCCTGTCGACACGGTTGAGGGAATAGATGTGACGGCGATAGACTGCGCAATTCCGATGGTCCTAATGCGTGCAGCGGACCTCGGCGTCACGGGATATGAAGATCCGCAGACCCTGACTTCCGATAGCGATCTCATCGAACGATTGACCCGCATTCGCATTCAGGCAGGCAAATTGATGGGGATGGGGGATGTAACGGATATGGTCATACCAAAACCCGTGATCATAGCGCCGGCCCGCAAGGGAGGCACTCTGTCTGTCCGGTACTTCATGCCCAATGAGTGCCACCCTGCCCTGGCAACGACCGGCGCCGTTGGCATAGCAACCGCAGCGATCACGGAAGGCTCCGTGGCATTTGAACAAGCGGGAAATCGATCTGTTCCGACCCAGATCTGCATCGAGCATCCCGCCGGTCGGCTGGACGTGCAACTTGAGATGCGGAACGGAGCAATAACAGCCGGGCTTGTGAGAACGGCCCGCAGACTTTTCGAAGGCTTTGCCTTCGCCAAACCAAACGCTGCGATTGAAGACGCAGCCTAGACAAAGCCATACTGGCTCAAAACATAGCAAAACTGGGAGGAGACCCTCATGCGTAAATACTTGCTTGCAACAGCGGCGCTCTGTGCGCTGGCAGCGTCGGCAAATGCAGAATCCGTCAGAATGAGTGTTGGTTCGTACAACCTCAACAACCTGCCTTTTCCGGTGGCGGCCAGCCTCGGCTTCTACAAGGACGAGGGCCTTGAGGTGACGACCGAGAACTTTGCCCAAGGCGGTTCGAAAGTCCTGCAGGCGCTCGTCGCAGGGTCCACGGATGTAGCCATCGGTTTCTACGATCACACGATTCAGATGCAGTCCCAGAACAAGCACGTGGTTGGCTTCGTTCAGCTTGCCCGCAATTCCGGGCTGGTTCTCGCAGGAAAGAACGATACAGACTTCGATCCGGCAAAACCTGAAACCATCAAGGGCAAAAAGGTCGGGATCACCTCGCCCGGGTCTTCGTCCGATTTCTTCATTCGTTATTACATGAAGCAGCACAATCTGAGCGACAACGACATCGCCATCATCGGCGTTGGCTCTGGCGCTGCTGCTGTTGCCGCTCTGCAGCAGGGCAAGATTGACCTGTTGGTCAATTACGATCCGGCTGCGACGATCGTGGTTGAGCGTGGTCTTGGCAAGATTTTGATCGATGCCCGCAGCGATCAGGGCGCCAAGGATGTCTACGGCGGGATCTACCCCACCTCCGTCTTGTATGCGACGCAGGAATACATCGATGCACATCCCGAGGTGATCCAGAAGGTTACCAATGCCACGGTAAAGGCGCTGCATTGGATGAAGGAGCATTCCGCCGAGGAAATCGTTGCAAAGCTTCCCGATGATTTCGTGTCCGGCGACAAGCAGACCTACATCAAGGCCGTCGAAGCCGCCAAGGCGATCTTCTCCGAAGATGGAACCTTCAACCAGGCCGATCTGGAAACCCCGTTGGCGGTTTTGAAAAGCTTCAACGACGCAGTCGCGAAGGCCACGATCGATCTCAACACGACCTACACCAACAAGTTCGTCGAGGCTGCGGCTTCGAAGGGCGTAAACTGAGGGTCTTCAATGTCTTTGCCAATTAGAAAGTTAGAACCCGTGGCGGAACTCAATCTTCAGCCAATGGTGGCAATCGAGAACGTAACAATGGCCTTTGGCGCGTTCGTTGCGGTCCAGGATGTGAACCTGAAAGTTGGAGATGGTGAGTTTCTCTCGATTGTCGGCCCAACCGGATGCGGCAAGTCCACCATTCTCAATGCCATCGCGGGTTTGCTGAAACCGGCGCAGGGAAAGGTCTCCATCGATGGTTCGGCCGTGCAGGGCGTGCAGAACAACATTGGATATCTCTTCCAGCAGGATGCGCTGCTTCCCTGGAAAACGGCCTATCAGAACGTCGAGCTTGGCTTGCTGTTCCGCGGCGTATCCGAACATGAGCGCCGTACCAAAGTTCTGGCCTGGCTGGAAAAAGTTGGCCTGAAGGGGTTTGAAGAGCGCTTTCCGCATCAACTTTCAGGCGGACAGCGCAAACGTGTCCAGATGGCGCAGGCGCTTATCACCGAGCCGAAGGTCATCCTGATGGACGAGCCCTTTTCCGCACTCGACATTCACACGCGCCACCTCATGCAGAATGAACTCCTGAGATTGTGGCAAGAGGATCGCCGTGCAGTGGTCATGATCACGCACGATCTCGAAGAGGCGATTGCACTCGGGGACCGGGTTGTCGTCCTTGCCGCCGGCCCCAAGAGCCGGGTTATCGAGAGCTTCCCGGTTGATCTGGAACGGCCCCGCAACGTGGCCGAAATCAAGCTCGATCCGAAATTCATGACCCTATATCGCGATATATGGGCGTCTTTGCGCGGCGAAGTGGAGAAAAGCTATGCAAGCCGTTAATGTTCGCATCATCCAGATCGTGCTTCTGGTCGTGCTCCTGGGTGGGTGGCAACTCGGGGTAAGCTCCGGGGCGATCGACCGCTTCTTCTTCCCGGCACCCATCGACATCGTCAAGCAGGTCATCACCTGGGTTGCCGATGCCGGCTTTTACAAACATGTCGGTATCACCTTGAGTGAAACGGTTCTCGGTTACCTCATCGGTACAGGTCTCGGCGTCGGCGCCGGTGTCTGGCTGGGACTCAGTCCCTTTGTGGCCCGCGTGTTGGATCCGTTCATCAAGGCCGTGAATGCCATCCCGCGTGTGGTCCTCGCGCCAATTTTCGTCCTTTGGCTGGGGCTTGGCCTCTGGTCAAAGGTCGCTCTTGCGGTCACCCTCGTCTTCTTCGTGACGTTCTTCAACGCCATGCAAGGTGTTCGCGAAGTAAACCCCGTCGTGCTTTCCAACACGCGCATTCTCGGTGCAAAGCGCTCTGATCTCTTGCGTCATGTTTATTTTCCGGCGGCAGCCAGCTGGATTCTGTCGTCGCTGCGCACATCCGTCGGATTTGCGGTGGTTGGCGCGATCATCGGCGAATATCTCGGGTCTTCCGCAGGCCTCGGTTACCTGATCGCCCGTTCGGAAGGTAACTTCGACGCGGTCGGCGTTTTCGCCGGTATCATCATTCTCGCCATTTTTGTTCTCGTCATCGATCTTATTCTCGATGTCGCCGAGAGAAAGCTGATCACCTGGAGGCCGACCGCGGGCGAAGAACGGCCTGCTTGAGGTTTCGACCCAGTCTCATATCAAGCGGGGCGGCCAGTTGGTCGCCCCGTTTTTGTTCTACTGACGTCATCAGGCCGATTTCTCGGCTATCGGACGCCGGCAGACCTGCTCACGGACAATATGCAAAAAGATGGTGGATCCCCTACCCTGTAAAACAGGAATAATTCACTTTGTCGTTGGAACCAAATTCCCATTCAAACATTTTAGGGGACCGTTACCTTCAGGACCTTGCATGAAAGATAATGATCTCCTCCGGCAGGATGCTCAAGACGCTGGAGAGCGTCTAGTATCTAGCCACGCTTCTGAAGATCCGTTTGCGGCAGCCTTCAAGGCCACCCGCATGCCCATGATCATCACAAATCCGCTCCAGAAAGACAATCCAATCATCTTCTGCAATGCTGCTTTCAGCAGATTGACGGGCTATTCCGCCGAAGAGCTGGTTGGTCAAAATTGTCGTCTGCTCCAGGGTCCAGACACGGATCCTGGCTCAGTTACGAAGCTGCGTGAGGCAATCGCAGCGGAGCAGGATTTGGCAATCGACATCCTTAATTACCGCAAGGACGGATCAGAGTTTTGGAATGCTCTCTTCGTAAGTCCGGTTCGCGATGCTTCCGGAACCGTCATCTATTTTTTCGCCTCGCAACTCGACTTCACCGATATCAAGAGCAAGGAAGCCGAACTCGCTCGCGCCCGCCACATCGCGGAGGGAGAGGTGGCGCTGCGAACGGCGGATTTGACTGAGGCATTGCGGGCAAAAACAACCCTCGTCCACGAAGTTGATCATCGCGTAAAAAACAACCTCCTGACAATCGCCTCAATCGTGAAGCTTCAGGCGCGGATGACTGATAACGATGTTGTGGAGCGGACATTGATGTCTGTGCTGAACAGGGTCGAAGCACTCAGCACCGTTCAGCGCAAGCTTCTGAACGATGAAGATGTAGGGCATTTCGATGTCGCGGATTTTGCCAATACATTGATGCTCGACAAGATCGGCGCCTTAAAGCGAACCGACATCATCCTCACCACCGATCTTCACGAGGTTGTGGTTCCGGCGACCAAGGCGTCCCCCCTTGCCTTGATCATCAACGAACTCATCGGCGACGCCATTCGCAGAGGATTGAAGGATCGTGGCGGGCAATTGCACCTGGAGGTCAAGCGCCTCAACGGCCACTTCCTTGTCAGGGTTGCCGATACCGTCACGCCGGGCGAAGTGGACAAGGAAGAAGCAGCCTTTAGCAAAAAGATGCTGGAAGCATGCGTAAAACAATTGCGTGCTACGATAGTTCGGACGGTTGAAGGTAGCCTCTCGGATGTTCGTGTCACGCTTTCTGTAAAAGACTGAAAGGATCTCCTGTGAAAATCTTGATCGTAGAGGACGAAGCTCTGCTGGCAATGGAACTTGAAAGCGAAGTGGAGGATGCCGGACACGAGATTGTGGGGATCGCTGCCGACAGCAAGGAAGCTATCGAGCTTGCCAATAAGGCACTGCCGCAATTCGCATTTGTAGACATTCAATTGCTGGATGGTCCAACGGGCATAGAAGTCGGCCGATATCTTTCCTCGAGCTCCATCCCCTATGTTTTTGTTTCGGGTAACCTGAAGAGAATACCTGAGGACTTTGCGGGCGCACTTGGAGCGATCGAGAAACCCTACACTATGAACGGTTTGCAAAATGCCTTGCAGTTCATTGAAGGCATCGTTATTGGCGCAGAGCGCTCCGCTACCCCTCCTCCCAGCCTTGTTGTTTCGCCCAAACTGCTTGCCGCCTTGTCGGCTTGACCAACGCCGCCCCTGTGCGGATAAGGATTGACCTTGAATTCACCGTCGGAACGCATTGACGCAGTTCGAAACTCTGGGCTGCTTGATGTCCAGAGCCCACCCGAATTCCAGGATATTATCGAGGTCGTCAAAACCGGCCTGAAATGCCCAGTGGCTTTGATCTCCATTCTGGACGAGCACCGGCAGGTTTTCATCGCTCATGTCGGGTTGCCACCCAAATGGGCTGAAGCAGCGGAAACGCCACTCACGCATTCATTCTGTCAGCATGTGGTTCGCGACAGACAGCCTTTGATCATCGGGGATGCGACGGTTCATGATCTCGTTAGAAATAATCTGGCCATAACCGATCTGGGTGTGATCTCCTACATGGGAGTGCCTGTAACCCTCCCTGATGGCATGGTGATCGGCGCGCTCGCAGCAATCGATGGCGAACCACGCACATGGACGGAAAGCGAGCTGCAGTTACTGAACCAGATCGGAAGGGTCGCCTCGAACCAGATTGCGACCTTCCTTTCCGAGCGACGCTGGGGTGCGCTTTTCCAGCAATTGGAGGAAGGCATCGTCGTAGGCTCGGTGATCCGTGACGTCGACGGAACGATTGTCGATTGGCGGTACGAGACGGTCAATCCCGCATGGAGCACTCTTCTTGGATTGCCAGGCGATGATGTGCCTGGTCGAACCATGCGCGAACTCTTTCCAGAATTCGAGAATGAGTGGGTTTCCGATGTGGTGGAGGCCGTCGAGACCCAACAAAGCAAGCGTTTCACCCGCAAGATCGGATCGATGGACCGGTGGTTTGACGGCTATGTTCAAGCCACTGGTGAAGACGCGTTCGTCATCATGTTCGTTGAAGTCACTGACCGTATGCAAGCCCAGGAGGCTTTACGTGACAGCGAAACGAAGCTTCGCCTGATCGTCGAAGGCGCTAAAGACTATATTATCATGACGATCGATGAAGACCAGCGCATTACAAGCTGGTTCGGTGGAGCGCAGGAGACATTTGGCTGGTCGGAAGCCGAGATGCTCGGACGGCCGTTTGAGTCGATTTTTACTGAGGAGGACCGGGCAGCCGGCGTTCCTGCGGCTGAAGTGAGCAGAGCCACGTCCGAAGGGGTTGCACCCGACCGCCGATGGCACCTCGCTGCTGATGGCTCCAGTATCTTTCTGGACGGCACGATCCGGCCGATGTCCAACCATTCGTCGCCCAAGGTCCCGGGTTATATCAAGGTCGCACGCAACGCCACCGCTCAAAAACTGTCGGAGGACAGGCAGCTTGCATTCCTGGAACTCGGCGAAAAGATCCGCGAGCTGGATACTGTTGCGGAAGTGGCATTTGCCGCCGCCGAGATTTTGGCACGGAGTCTGAGAGGCGCGACGCGGGCGGGCTACGGCATCGTTGACCCTATCGCCGAGACGGTGCAGATGCTTCCCGACTGGTGTGCGGAGGGAATGTTCACCGTCGCGGGGCTCCATCATTTCAGAAATTACGGATCCTACATCCAGGATTTGAAGCGCGGCGAGACGGTCATCATACCCGATGTGGCGACAGATCCGAGAACCTCCGCTTCAGCCGAGCTTCTACACTCATTAGGCATCTCCGTCCTCGTGAATGTGCCAATCATCGAAAGAGGCGCATTCGCGGGGGTCATGTTCGTACACTACGACAAGCCGCATGAATTCTCGTCCGAGGAGCGTGATTTTGTGCGTGCGATAGCGGACCGCACGCGTGAGGCGATCTCCAGGATTCGGGCCGAGCAGGAACAGCAGGTTCTCAATCACGAGATCAGCCACCGGCTCAAAAACACGATGGCCATGGTTCAGGCGATTGCGACACAGACGCTTCGCCCCGTCACCGACAGAGCCCCTGTCGAAGCCTTCACGAGCAGATTGCGCGCGCTTTCCAATGCGCATGAGGTTCTCCTGAACCAGGACTGGTCGTCGGCGCGCATGGTGGCAGTGATCGATTCCGTGCTTCGCCAACTTTCTCTTCCCGAGCGATACCGCATATCGGGCACAGACATGGAAATCGGGCCCAGGACTGCGCTGTCGCTGGCTCTCCTGATGCACGAGCTTGGCACAAACGCCTTGAAATATGGAGCCTGGTCTTCTGATGCCGGAACCGTCGTTATCTCATGGACGATAGAAGATGCAGGCGCAGAGAACGCGCTTGTTCTAGAATGGAAGGAGCAGGACGGCCCGCCGGTGACCGCTCCATCGGGTAAAGGTTTCGGATCGAAGCTCATCCAGCTTGGTCTGATGGGTACAGGCGGTGTCGAGGTCAATTTTGACCCTGACGGCCTGCGGGTAACGATGCAGGGACTGGTTTCCCATTTGAGACAGTCATGATGACCGTGACCTCGAATGCTGCCGATGTGGCAACAATACTCGTCGTCGAGGATGAGCCGCTGCTACGCCTTGCCGCCGTGGATCTGGTTGAAACCGCAGGATACACAGCGCTTGCTGCGGCAGATGCTACGGAGGCGGTTAATATCCTTGAGGCACGCGCAGACATTCGGATCGTCTTCACTGATATCGATATGCCACGCGGCGTCGACGGCCTGCAACTGGCAGCCATTGTTCGTGACAGGTGGCCCCCTATCAAAGTTATCCTGGTTTCCGGCCATCTCGAAGATCCCGGTCATATGATCGCGGCAGATACGGCTTTCTTTACGAAACCCTACTGCGAAGAGCAGATCGTGGAGACGATAAGGCAGATGCTGCGGTAGCCGAGAATTTTTGCGGCTACCGGCATTCACCGCTCCGCTTGAAATTTGGAGATGGTGACAGAGTCGGATAAGGCTTGGCAGTCGATCTGCCGACTGATTGCCGCTGGTCGCTGAGGTTGGAATTGACGGACAAATTACCTGCTGAACTTGATGGTTTGCATCGCAATACCTTTGAATATTTCTGGTCCGGGAGCCACCCGGAGAGTGGCCTACCGCGGGATCGTATGCGATCCGATGGTGTTGCGATCCATGAGATCGCGTCGGTCTCCGGGATCGGGTTTGGTTTTCTTTCGCTCATTGTTGGTGTCCGCCGTTCTTGGATAACCGAACAGGAAGCCATCGCCCGGGCGAGCAGGATGTTGAGATCGCTGGCAAGTGTGAAGCGTTTTCATGGCGCCTTCCCTCACTTTATCGATGCGTCCAGCGGAAGAACGATACCCTTCGCGAAATTCGACGACGGCGGAGATCTCGTTGAAACCGCTCTTCTGGTTCAGGCGCTGATCTGCGTCAGACAGTTTTTTGGCGCGCAGACATCCTCCGAAATCGATTTACGCCGGTCCATAAATGAAGTCGTCGAGACGGTGGAATGGGGCTGGTTTACCAGGGGAAAGGCCGGGCCGCTGTTCTGGCATTGGAGCCGTCGGTATGCCTGGGCGAAAAACTTGCCGATTGTTGGCTGGAACGAGGCCCTCGTCTGTTATGTGCTCGCGGCGGGTTCAAGGACGCATGCAATCAGCTCCGAGTCTTATCATTCCGGATGGGCAAGCGATGGCGAAATCCGGAACGGATCGATGTATCTCGGTGTTCGGCTGCCGCTTGGCCAGCCGTATGGAGGACCGCTTTTCCTGTCGCACTATTCCTTCTGCACACTCGATCCGCGCGGTCTCGGCGACGTTTATTGTCACGACTATCTGGAGCAGGTTTACGCGCATTGCATGATCAATTACCGCTACTGCCGCACGCGCTACCCAAGTGATGCCGGGTGGGGTCTGTCTGCGTGTGATGGGCCAAAGGGCTATGTCGTAAATTCTCCGACCGACGATGACGGCATCATTGCGACAACGGCAGCCCTCTCCAGCATGCCCTTCTTTTCTCATCGCTCACGCGAGGCGGCGTTGCGTTTTCTGCAATGGAACAATGGTGCACTCATCGGCCGCTTTGGCCTCATGGATTCATTCCAGCCCTCAACCGGCTGGGTGTCCGGAACGCATCTTGCGATCAATCAAGGGCCTGTTGTTGCGATGATGGAAAACTATCGCAGCGGCCTGATCTGGGATTTATTCATGAACGCGCCGGAGGTGAAAAACGGCTTGGCCAAACTGGGCTTCCATCAGGACAAGTCGTTCGAAAAGTCGAGCCTGCAGGAAGGACGGACCGACCCCTGAGAACCGGTGTTTGAGTAGCGCAAATGCATCCTTGAAGACAACGCCGGAAGGCCTTGGCAATTCCTTGGCAAGGCCTTCGGCGCGCAGGATATACTAGGGTAAAGTCGTGGTCATCGTCTCAAAACTGTGGGAGTTTTGATGTTCGATAAACGGCGTGCTGTCATTCGGCTGGTTTAGAAGACGCGCTTTCGATATAGGCGATAAGATTATCCAGTTCTTCCGGTTTGCTGATGCCCGCCAAGGCCATCTTGTTTCCGGGGATTTTCTTCTTGGGAGCGCTGAGAAAGTCTCGCAGTTCCTCCGGTGTCCACACCAGCCCTTCCCCGCCTGCTTTTTTCATCGCATTCGAGTAATTATAGTCCGGATCGCCGCCCGCAGTGCGGCCGATGATCCCGTTAAGCTGCGGGCCGACCTTGTTTTTCGCGCCCTCGCCGATGGCGTGACAGGCGGAACAGCGCTTGAAGGCCGCCTCCCCCTTGGCAACATCGCCCTCTGAAAAAGCGGGAATGGCGCTTGCTGCCAGCATTGCCGCCGTGATGATCATTCTCTTGCGCATCGTGTCATCCTTGTTCTGCCGTATGAACGCGCCCGCCTGCGAATGCAGGCGGGCGGCTTGTTCTCAATTCAGGTCGTGCCCCAGGCGGGCGTACCCTTCTTGTAGGGAACGCAGGTCTCAAAGCCGCCGGGGATTTCGTCGTAAACGAGAACCTCGGTGGCGCCGATCTTCGAGGTGAAGAAACCGAGCAGCGTCAGCTGCTTGACGAGTGTGAAGGGATGCGGTGCGGTCGGTGTCTGTTCCGCCCGGGCCTGTTTGTCCAGCGCAGAAATCAGCGTCTGCCGCTCCTGCGACGTCAACTCCAGAAACGCCTTCTTGTATTCCGTCCGGCTGCGGTTTTCGATGTCAGCCATAGCGGAGAGGAAGAGTTTCCGCTGTTCGCCCGTGTAACAATCGGCCGCATAAACTGCCATGAATGCGCCAACGGCAGCGTCCTTCGCACCCGGGGTGGATGTGCGAGGGATAATCGTTTCAGCCACCTCGTCCAGAAGCCGGATTTCCTCCGGGCTGAACACGTGGACGTCGCCGGCGGGCTTGGCGGCGTTTTCCGCCGCAGTGACCACGTCAGCGCCGATCAACGGAAGACCGGAGGCAATGGCTATCAGTTTCAGCAGTTCACGTCTGTTCATCACAGGTTACCCTTCTTGCGTTCGGAAACGGCAAATTCGGCGGCACGCGCCGTCAGCGCCATGTAGGTGAGCGATGGGTTGACGCAGGAGGCCGAAGTCATGCAGGCACCGTCAGTGACAAAGACGTTCGGCGCATCCCAGACCTGGTTGTTGCCATTAAGCACGGAAGTTTTGGGGTCGCGCCCCATGCGAGCCGTACCCATTTCATGGATGCCCATGCCCGGCGCATAGCTACCCCTCGACGGTTTGACGTTCTTGATGCCGACCGCTTCGAACATCTCGACTGCGTCATTGACCATGTCTTCGCGCATATCGAGTTCGTTCTGCTTCATCTCGACATTCATCGACAGGACCGGCAGGCCCCATTTGTCCTTCTTGTCGTGGTCCAGCTTCACGCGGTTCTCGTGATAAGGCAGCATTTCACCGAAGGCAGTCATGCCGATAGTCCAGGCGCCCGGCTGGGTCAGCGCTTCCTTGTAGTCGGCTCCGATGTTGAGTTCGGCGATTTCCCGCTCCCAGCGCGAACGGCTGGCGGATCCCTGATAACCGAAACCGCGCAGATAGTTCCGCTTGTCGTCGCCGGTGTTGCGGAAACGGGGAATATAGAATCCCGCCGGGCGGCGGCCCTTGAAATAAAACTCTTCGAAACCTTCCACTTCGCCGGTGGCGCCCATGCGGAAATGGTGGTCCATCACATTGTGGCCGAGTTCGCCCGAGCTGCTGCCGAGCCCTCCCTCCCACACGTCGGTGGCCGAGTTCATCAGAACCCAGGTAGAGTTGAGCGTCGAAGCGTTGAGGAAAATCACATCGGCGGTGTATTCATAGGTCAGGTTCGTTTCGGCATCGATGATCTCGACACCGCGAGCTTTCTTCTTGTCCTTGTCGTAAAGGATTTCCTTGACGATGGAGAAAGGCCGGAGCGTAAGATTTCCGGTGGCGACTGCCGCCGGCAGGGTCGATGACTGCGTGCTGAAATAGCCGCCGAAAGGACAGCCCAACCGGCACTTGTTGCGGAACTGGCAGCGCGTGCGCTCCTGATCGGGAAGTTCCTGGGTAATGTTGGCGCAGCGCGAATTGATGAGGTGTCGCGTGCCTTTAAAGGCGGTTTTCAACCGGCGTGCCACATCCTCTTCAACGCAATTCAGCGGAATAGGCGGCAGGAATTCACCATCAGGAAGAATGTCCAGGCCTTCGCGGCTGCCGGAAATGCCGGCGAAACGCTCGACGTAATCATACCAGGGAGCAATGTCCTGATAACGGATCGGCCAGTCAACGGCGATGCCTTCTTTGGCATTGGCCTCGAAATCGGTCTGCGACCAGCGGTAGGTCTGGCGTCCCCACAGCAGCGAACGGCCGCCGACGTGATAACCACGGAACCAGTCGAAACGCTTTTCTTCGACATAGGGCGTTTCCTGCTCGTCGGCCCACATGCCGAGCGTGGCCTCTTCCAGCAGATAGTCGCGGCTGAGCACCGGATACTTCGCCTTCATCTCCTGCGTGGCGCGGTTGCGATGGGGATAGTCCCAGGCTTCCTTGTCGGCATTCTGATAGTCGGTAATGTGCTCGATGTTTCTGCCGCGCTCCAGCAGCAGAACCTTCAGGCCTTTTTCCGTGAGTTCCTTTGCAGCCCAGCCTCCACTTATGCCTGAACCGACAACAATCGCATCATAATGATTGTCCGTCATGATAACTCCTCCGATTGGTACTTGGGTAAAAAGTCGACGAGACAATGCGCTCCCCGTCGCAACGCGGCGGAAACTTCATCATGCGTCTGTCGAACCTTATGCGCCCCGGCGAAACCGGCCGCCGGGGTGCGGTTCTGGTTTTACTGGCAGTGTTTACTGAATGGTCGGCAGGCGCTCGCGCAGGAACGCGTTGCCCTTGGTCACGACCGCTTCGGCATCGAGCGGGAGGTCGTGTTCAAGGATGAACCACTGTGCGCCGGCATGTTTGGCCGCCGGCAGGATCGTCTTCCAGTCGAGAACGCCGGTGCCAATCGTTGCAAAGCCGCGCTCGTTTTCGGCAGTGCCGGCCGGTGCATTGTCCTTGGCGTGGATTGCAAAAACCCGACCGTTCAGAGTGCCGAGGAACTCAGCCGGATCATTGCCGCTGCGCGCCACCCAGGCGACGTCGAGTTCGCTCTGCAGTTTCGGGCCTGCCGCATCGAGCAGCAGTTCAAGCGCCGTCTTTCCGTCGAACTTGACCATTTCAAAATCATGGTTGTGATAGGCCATGGAGAGGCCAGCCGCGGAAAGCTTGTCGGCATATCCGCCAAGTTCCTTGCCGAAGGCTGTCCAGCCTGCGGCGTCCTTAGGGCGGTCTTCGGGCTTGAGGAACGGCACGGTCACGACCGGATTGCCGACAGCCTTCTGCTCTTTGATGACCTCGTCGAGATTGCCGCGAAGCTTGTCGATCGGCACATGCGAGGAAATGACTTTGATCTTGTGCTTTTCCAGAAGCGCGTTCAGCTCGCTGGCGCTGACCTTCTGCATATCCACCGTTTCCACGGCGGAAACGCCCGCGCGGTTGAGGATGGCAAGCTGCTCCTCAAGCGTTCCGGCGTTGCGCAGTGTGTACATCTGCGCGGCGATCGGCAGCGTCTTGCTGTCATCGGCAAAAACCGGATTTGCGATACCGGCCGCCAGTCCGACGACGAATGCCATCTTTGCGAATTTTGACTTTAACGTTTTCAAACGCGTAACTCCCTTTCCGTTTGATCAATATGACGACACGCCTGCCCGTGATCTTCCGAACAATTAGTTGGGTAATGCTGGGCACAACCTCCGATGCCCTGCGTCGTCAGTCCTCGATATCCAGTGATCTAGATGTCGATCTCTACCCAGGACGAGGTCAGGCTGGACCGCACGGCCGCATCGATGAATGCGAGACCCGAAAGGCCGTCCTCTATGCCGGGATAAATCACATCCCCGGCGGCTGCTTTTCCCTCCCTTTTTGCGATGATTGCGTCTGCGGCTTCACGGTAGATCGTCGCAAAACCCTCGAGATATCCCTCCGGATGCCCTGATGGCACACGGCTGACACGGTTCGCGGAAGCGCCTGCACCCGCGCCATTGCGCGTAATCAGCCGCTTGGGCTCGCCGTAAGGTGTGAACCAAAGCTCGTCCGGCACGCGGTGGTGCCATTCAAGGCCGCCCTTATCGCCATAGACCCTGAGCGACAGGGCGTTTTCATTGCCGACAGCGATCTGGCTTGCCCAGAGCATGCCCTTCGCGCCGCTTTCGTAACGTAGCAGAATATTGGCGCTGTCATCCAGCTGCCTGCCCGGAACGAAGGAAGTGAGATCTGCGTAGAGGCTCACGGGAATTTCACCGGTCACGAAGGCGGCGGCGTTGAAAGCGTGGGTGCCGATGTCGCCGATTGCCCCGCCCGCGCCCGAGCGGCTCGGATCGGTGCGCCATTCCGCTCCCTTTGCGCCGGTCTTTTCGACCGCTTCGGTCAGCCAGTCCTGCGCATATTCGGCCTGGACATGGCGCAGCTTGCCGATGGCGCCGTTGGCCACCATCTCCCGCATCTGCCGCAACATGGCATAGCCGGTGTAATTATGCGTGAGGATGAACAGCCTGTCGGATGCCCTCACGATATTCGCCAGCTCCTTGGCCTCCTCCAGCGTCGCGGTGACGGGCTTGTCGCAGATGACATGGATGCCAGATTCGAGAAAGACCTTGGACGGAGCGAAATGCAGGTGATTGGGAGTGACGATGGCGACCGCCTCGATACCGTCTTCACGACCGGCCTCGGCCGACGCCATCTCCTCAAAAGAAGCGTAGGACCGCTCGGGCGCAATGCCGAGCAGGGTTGCCGAAGCGCTGGCGCGTGCCGGGTCGGAGGAAAGCGCACCGGCGACCAATTCGTAACGGTCGTCGAGCCGCGCGGCGATACGATGCACCGCGCCGATAAAGGCACCCTGACCGCCACCCACCATGCCGAGACGAATGCGGCGGCTATTAAATCTTGCTGTTGCGGAGGACATGTCTATCCCTTTCAAAGCCCGAGAAGGCGACGGTTGGCGGCATCATCGGCGCCGCTTTTGGCGAAATCGTCGAAAGCCCGCTCAGTCACGCGGATGATGTGATTTTCAATGAAGCCGGCACCTTCACGCGCCCCGTCCTCCGGGTGTTTCAGCGCGCATTCCCACTCCAGCACGGCCCATCCTTCGAAGTCGTATTGGGTGAGCTTGGAAAACACCGCGCCGAAATCGACATGCCCGTCGCCGAGTGAGCGAAAGCGCCCCGGCCGGTCGACCCAGCCTTGATAACCGCCATAGACGCCGGACCGGCCGGTCGGATTGAACTCGGCATCCTTGACGTGAAAGGCCCGTATGCGCTCGTGGTAGATATCGATGAAATCAAGATAATCCATCGCCTGAAGCACGAAGTGCGAGGGATCATAAAGGATGTTGGCGCGGGAATGATTGCCGGTCGCCTCCAGAAAACGCTCGAAGGTAATGCCGTCATGCAGGTCTTCGCCGGGATGCAGCTCGTAGCAGAGATCGACGCCATTCTCCTCGAATGTATCGAGAATGGGCGTCCAGCGCTTGCCGAGTTCAGCAAAGGCCATTTCGACAAGACCTGCGGGGCGCTGCGGCCACGGATAAACGAAAGGCCACGCCAGCGCGCCGGAAAAACTCGCATGGCTCTCGAGGCCCAGATGCTGCGAGGCTTTCGCCGCGCACTTCAGCTGGTTGACCGCCCATTCCTGACGCGCCTGCGGTTTGCCGCGCAGTTCGGCGGGCGCAAAACCGTCGAACATCTCGTCATAGGCAGGATGAACAGCGACGAGCTGGCCCTGAATATGGGTTGAAAGCTCGGTGATCTCGACGCCTGTCTCGGCCAGACGTCCCTTGATATCATCGCAATAAGCCTTGGAAGCGGCAGCTTTCTCGAGATCGAAGAGCTTGGGATCGGTCGGCACCTGAATGCCCTTGTAACCAAGGGAAGCCGCCCATTGGCCGAGATTGTCGAGCGTGTCGAAGGGTGCCTTGTCCCCGACAAATTGCGCGAGGAAAATCGCCGGGCCTTTGATCGTCTTCATGTCCTTACACTCCTTGCATTCACAGTCTGGCCGCTACCGGTGCGGCGAACGGCAGGGCGCGACCGAGCCGCGCACCACCAGTTCCGTATCCAGCACGATGGTTTCGGCCGTGCGCTTGCCATTAAGCCGGTCGACCATCAGCGCCATGGCTTTGCGGCCCATTTCCTGCCGGGGCTGGCGCACTGTCGTTAGCGGTGGTTCGAAGGCATTGGCGAAAATTATATCGTCGAAGCCAATGACCGAGACATCGGTCGGCACGGACAGCCCGCGCCCGCGCAGCTCGCTGATCGCGCCAATCGCCATCTGGTCGCTCGAGGCGAAGATGGCGGTGAAGGAAATGCCGTTTTCGAGAAGTCCGGCAATCGCCTGTCTACCGGCTTCGATGCTGTAATCGCCTGTCACGACGAGTTCATCCGCGTAACCGATACCCGCTTCCTCAAGCGCGTCGCGGTAGCCCTCGAAACGCTCCTGTGCCAGACTTTCCGGAAAAGGTCCGGCGAGATGCGCGATCTTCGTGTGCCCTGCTTCGATCAGATGATGCACGGCGTTTTTGGACGCGGCGCGGTTATCGACCTTGACGGTGGGCAGCGCGATGCCTGGCACGGTTTCCGAAGCGATGACGATCGGCGGCAGCGCGTCACCCTGACCGAGAAGCTCTGAAGGAAACTGGCCGGTCATCAGGATGAGGCCGTCAGCATGTTTCTGCCTGACCATGTCGATATGTGTCGCCACGCGGTTTTCGTCGTTACGGGCGTCGCCCATGAGCACCTTGAAGCCCGCCTCCCCCGCCGCTTCCTCCACGCCCTTGTAGATCTCGAGATAAAAGGGGTTGCCGATATCGCGAACGAGAAGAATGACAGTGTTGTTGGATTGACGCCTGAAGCTTGCGGCCTGGGCGTTGGGAACAAAGTTCGCCTGCCTGACGGCATCGAAAACCTTCTTCCTCGTTTCCGGGCGGACTTTGTCGGGTTGTTGCAGCGCCCGTGACACGGTCGCGATCGAAACGCCCGCGAGAGCTGCAACTTCCCTGATATTCGAACCTTGGTCTTTGCTCATCTGTCACACACGCAACTGCTTTTGGCGGCCATAAAGCAGCATCAGCGCAAGTAACGTGACACCGAATATGATCTGCCGGGCCCATACATCGAGGTTGAGCGTTATCAGTACGCTTTGCAGAATGGTGAGCGCAACTGCCCCGGCCATGGTTCCGATATATCCGCCCGCACCACCGGCAAGCGAAGTGCCGCCGATGACAACAGCGATGATCGATGGAAGGACATATTGGTCGCCGACAGAAATGAAGGAGGTGCCGGTGTAGCCGATCACGCAGACCCCGGTCAGACCGGCAAACAGGCCGGACAGGCCGTAAAGCAGCGTGCGGATCAAAGACACGGGCAATCCGACCAACGTCGCCGCCCGCTCGTTGGAGCCGATGGCGTAAATGGAGAAGCCGAAGGCCGTGCGGCGCAGCACGAACAGCATGATCGCGGCAATGCCAAGCCAGACGAAGAGGACGCCGGGAATACCGAAAACGAGAGGCCGGTTGATGAAACCCGCCAGGAGGGGCGCCGCCGCACCTGATGGAACGCCCTGCGAATAGACCACGAGCCCGCCCTGGATCACCGCTGTCATGCCGAGTGTCATGACCAGCGGCGGAATGCGCACGAAGGTGATGCCGAGGCCATTGATGAGGCCGATCAGGAAGGGAATGCCACCTGCGACCAGTATGGCGAGCGGTATTCCGACATTCTGTCCGTTCATCATGTTGCCGGCAAGGACCGCGCCGAGCGAGATCATCGCGCCGACGGACAGATCGATGCCTTCGCGTCCGCCGAGGATCACAAGATTTTGGCCTGCCGCGACGATACCGAGAATGGCGGCGATCGTCAGCAGCCGCACGATCTGCGACCCCTGTGCGAAGCCGGGCGACAACAGTTCGCCGACCAGCAGCAGGAAGACTGACGCGCCAATCGCAATGGTCAGCGGATCGGTGATGATGGATTTGATTTTCAAACCGGGATTTGTCATTTCAACGCCTCGTCACCAGAACGCCGCCGGCAAGTGCCGTCAGCACGATCAACCCCTGCACCAATGTCTGGTACTCGAAGGGCAAGCCCGCAAAGAAAATCACATTGCCGATCATGCCCAGCACCAGCGCGCCGGCGATCGATCCTGTCGAGCTGCCGAAGCCGCCGGAAAGTGCTGTGCCGCCGAGAACCACTGCCGAAATGGAGGAGAGCGCCAGGCTTGCACCAAGCAAGGGGTCGCCGGAGGCGGTCTCGCCCGTCAGGCACAGCGCTGCGAGCGCCGAAAACAGACCGGAAATCATGTAGGCGCCAATGCGAATGCCGGAGAGGCGCAGGCCCGTCTGGAAAGCGCCCGTGCGATTGCCGCCCACGGCCAACAAATGCACGTGAAACGGAATGCGCGACACAACGAGCGTAAAGGCAATACCAGCCAACAGCATCCACAGCACGAAAGGCAAACCGATGAAGCTGCCGGAATAGGTCTGCCAATAGGCTTCCGGCACGGGAAGACCGGCCTGCGGCAGAACCCAGATCGCCAGACCGGCAAAGATGATGCCCGTCGCGAATGTGGTGACGATGGGCTGGAAACGCAGGCCGGATATGAACAGGCCGTTGACCAGCCCACAGATCAGTCCGACCGCAACTCCCGCTCCCATGCCTGCAACGACGGCACCTGCCGTTCCGCCAAGTGCAGCGATGACGCTGACGGTAACGACATTGGCGAGCGCTACGATGCTTCCGACCGACAGGTCGATATCCCCCGCCAGAATGACATAGGTCTGACCGATGGCGACCAGGATCAGGGGAAGAAATGTCGTCAGGTTCGACTGCAATACGGCCGGCTGCACGAAAGACGGCTGCAGAAACGTGTTGACGCCGATGAGAACGGCCAGAACCACGAGGGTTATGATCCAGGGTTGCTTGCGCACAAAACCGAGGGAATTCATGCGGCGTCTCCATAGGCGGCGCGGGTCATGTTGACGGATGTCATGTCGGCTCCGGTCAGCTCCGCAGAAATGCGTCCGCCGTTGAACACGAGAATGCGGTCGGCATATTCGAGGATTTCCGCATCTTCCGAGGAATAGAGAAGAATGGTCGCGCCCGCGTCAGCCTGCTGGCGCATCAGCGCGAAGAGATCGGCCTTGGCGCCAAGATCGATACCCTTGGTCGGATCATCGAGCAGCAGCAGTTTCGGCGCGGTGGCAAGCCAGCGGGAAATGAAGATTTTCTGCTGGTTGCCGCCTGAGAGCGTGCCGATAGGCATATCCATGCCGGCAAACTTCGTCTTCATGCCGTCCGCGACCTTCTGCACACGCGGCTTCAGCGTCGCGGGCCGGACCAGTCTCATCTTTTCGCGCACCATCAGAGCTGCAACAAGATTTTCGAAGATCGACCGGCCCTGAAGCGAGGCATCACGCCCGCGGTCGCCCGACACATAGGCAAAACCGTTATGAACCGCCTGCGAAGGCTTGCCGATGGCGACATCACGGCCCTCGAAGTGGATTTGCCCGGCGGCAAAGGGGCTTGCGCCGAACAGGCCCTTCAGCAAGGCCGACTGGCCCTGCCCCTGCAATCCCGCCAAACCGACGATTTCACCCGGATAGGCTTCAAGACTGACACCGCGAACACCCTCGCCCGCAACGTCCGTCACCTTCAGGCTGGGCGCTGCACCTGCGCGTCCCTGCTGGCGGGCAGGCGCGGCGCGGACATCGCCGACCATGTCATGTACCACGGCCTCGCGGGTGGTAGCGGCGGTGTCGAGTTCCGAAATGGTCGCACCGTTACGCATGACGGTGATGCGGTCGCAGACAGCAAAAACCTCATCGAGCCGGTGGGAAATCATGATGGTGGAGATACCGTCCGCCTTCTTGGCTCTGAGTATCTCAAAAAAACGCTCGGACTGGCGGCCATCAAGTGCCGCCGTTGCCTCATCCATGATCATGAGGCTGGCATTCTGGGCGAAAACTTTCAGGATTTCGACGAGCTGGCGCTGATCGGGCGGCAGATTGCCGACGATCGCATCCGGCTCCAGACCGGTGCCGGCAACACCGTCAAACAGCGCGATCAGCCTGCGCGCCTCGGCTTTCAGGGCCTTGCTGTCGACAAAAACGCCGCGCTTCGGTTCGCGACCGAGAAAAATATTGTCAGCGACGGAAAGCTGCGGAATGAGGCTGAGCTCCTGATAAAACAGCGCAATGCCGGCATTTTCGGCGTCACGCGGGCTTTTGAAGCGCACGTTTTCACCGTTGAACCGGATGGTGCCGCTGGTCGGCGCGACCGCACCTGCAACGATCTTGCAGAGCGTGCTCTTGCCGCAACCATTCGCACCGAGCAGCGCGTGAATTTCACCGCGACCAACGGTCAGCCTGCCGTCGGAAAGCGCACGCACGGCGCCAAAATTCTTCTGTATGCCGGCCGCTTCCAGAGCGTTCGCCATCGCATGTCCCCGAATTTTACTTGTCATTGTGCTTCGTCACTGGCGGACGCGCGCAATGCGCGGTCCACGTTCGAATTTCAGGTTTCGGGCTGGCGTTTGCGGCCAGCCCGAGACTGATCTTACTTGAAGAACTCGCCAGCCTGTTCCGGCGTCACGGTTGCCGTGACGGACCAATAGCCCGGCTTACCTTCGGCGGACTTGATGTTGTCCGCGAGGTTGTCGTTGCTCACGAAGGGGATCGGAATATAGATGGCGTTGCCGTAGGTACCGCCGAAAATGCCGTCCTTGAATTCCTTGCCCTGCAGCTTCAGAACCGCAACGTTGAGCGCGCTGGCCATGACACCCGGAGGATTGACGGAGGCGCCGGAGTTGAACTTTTCCTTCTCCCAGCGCGTCATGAAGTCCTTGCGGATTTCACCTGTCGCGGCGATGTCCTTGGTCTTGCCGGCGGCTTCGATTGCGCGCCATGCGCCATCGGCCATGCCGTCCTGTACCCACACACCGCTGATATCGGGATAGGTGGCGAGAAGGTTCTGCATCGCCTGCTGGCCCTGCGCCTGATCCCAGCTCGCATTGGCTTCGTTCAGCACCTTGATATCAGGATATTTCTTGAACACTTCGCGGTAACCGGCGACGCGGGCTTCGTTGGCGGGATTGCCGGCGATACCGTTGATCGCGACGACGCTTCCCTTGCCCTTCAGCGAATCCGCAAGCCACTGTGCGGACTGTGCCGCCCAGGCCTTCTGGTCGATGCCGACATAGATCGCGTCCTTAGAAGACACTTCCGCGTCGGTTGCGATGACGAGAATGTTGCGTGCCTTCGCCTGAGCGAAGATCGGATCAAAAGCAGTCGGGCTGCCGGGATTGATGAGGATCGCATCAACGCCCTGGTTCATGAAATTGCGGATGTGGCCGATCTGCCCCTGCACATCGACATTACCGCTCTGAACGACGACTTCGACCTTCACGCCCTTTTCGCCCCACGCCTTTGCGGCAGCCTGGGCTTCCTCGATCATCTGCGTGCGCCACTCGCTGCCGACGAAAGAATTGGAAAGACCGATCTTGAAGCTCTGTTCCTGAGCGTGCACGGACGTGCCCGCCGCCAGCACCATAGCGGCAGCAGCCATCAAATGTTTAAACATGAAAATTTGCTCCTCCAAGCACGGTTTTTAACCGATGAAACCGTTTACATAAGGGAATGTAACCGGTTTCATAAATGAGTCAACCCAGCTGGGATTTTTTATGCACCCGTTGCCACAGCGAATTGCCGAGCCTTGGCGGAGAGATTGGGTGGCAATTCAAGGAGGAACAGCGGCATCATATTGGCGTGGATTGCAGGGCTGATAACGCCCCAATTTTGTTCGTGTGCAGACAGCTTGAAGCTCCGCTACTTCAACAAGAACAAGCTGCTGGCGTGCGTCTATAGACCGGTTGGCGTGAGACTAATTGCCCCATCCACCATCTTGGTACGGGCCAAAGTATCCGCGAGGTCGTTCCCGGCTATACCGGAATGTCCCTTGCACCACGCTATCTCGACGTTCGGATTACAAAGGAGCAAACGATCCACATTCTGCCACAGACCGCCATCTGGTATCTGTCGTTTGCGTTTTCGCGAATCTGGATTGATGCGTTTCCACCCGTTGCTACGCCAGATTTCGCGCCAGCGATGGCAACCTTCCATCACGTGAGCGGAGTCTGTCCAGAGCTTGGCTGGCCGGCCTGGAGCCTGTGCATCGAGCCATAAAAGTGCATTCATGACCGCCATGACTTCAAACGAATTGTTCGTAAGTCCGATTTCCGTTCCTCGCGCAGCATGGATCTGCCGCTCGGTTTCAAACACGATGAATGCCCAGCTTCCCGATAATGCAACGGGGTCGTATGAACCATCCGCGTAGATGACGAGTGGAGCAGTCATGTAGCTCGTTTCCTTGCGTCAAAGGCGTTTGGAAAGACTGACAGCGCTTTCGGGTGTTTTCTGTAGATAGCTTGTACAATCATCTTATTCGAGTCAGATTCACGTCCAGGGATGAAACATGATCTTCAAACGCATCGTCGCAGGAATAGTCGATCTCATCTTGCTCATCAGTGTGGCGTTTGCACCGACATTCATCGCCGCAGAGTGGCTACCGCAATATATGGACGCTCCAGCGGGGCAACCGCCGACACCCCTGATGGGTGTAACGCTTTTATGGCTGGCATCCGTGTTGTTTTGCTATTTCCCGGCCTTCGAAAGCAGCGCCTTCATGGCAACTCCCGGAAAACTGCTAATGCGATTAAAGGTCGTCCGGCGCACCGGCGAAAGACTGACTTTTACGCAAGCGCTCTACCGCATGGTCTTCGGCCCGCTCGCAATATGGTTTCTGCCCTGGTACCGCGACCATTTCTCGGGTGGTGCTATTGTAAAGGACCGCTGAGTTTGTGGTTGTGTGATTTCACATTCGGCCCTTCACCTTTCCCGTTTCCCATTACCATTCCCGTTTCAAGGACGGCGGCAGGTCAGGATGAAACGACGGTAGACGAAAGTTCGCAGCCTGTTGCGCAGGTTGGTGTTTTTCCGCTGCGCTCTCGCAATCGGGGCATGTGAGTGCAGTTCGATGCCGGTAAAGCCGGCGGCGATCAGGAGCGGCGTCAGCATCTGCGGGCGCAACCCCTGCCCGAACGGAAGCGCCTTCATAATTGCGGCATGATGGCTGCATTGGGCACCATCGTAATTCTTGTCGGCCCCCACCAAAAGATCGATGAGCCGGATCAAAAGGCTGGCGAGACGCCCTGCCGGTTTTGGCGTTGCCCAGTCACCATCGAAAAACAAGAGCCGACCGCCCGGACGAAGCAGCCTGAACCACTCGCGGAAGGTCTCCTCAGGCTGCGTCAGTGTCCAGACCAGATGCCTGCAAATGATCGCATCATAGGACGCATCCGGCTCCATGGTGTTTTCGGCATCCGCCATCACGAAACGTAGCCTTGGTTTTCCCGCATGTTTGGCGCGCGCTACGGATAACATCGCTTCTGAAAAGTCGAGTGCCGTGACCTCATGGCCGAGATCATGAATAAGCCGCGTCACCTCGCCGGTGCCACAGGCCAGTTCAAGGATATGTTTCGGCTCAGGTCCCACCAGGTCGCGGATCGGCTTCTGCCATGCATTGGCCTCGGCGCCAGCTGCTATCTTGTGTCCAAAGGCCAGATCGAAAGTCTCTGATCTTTTCGACCAATAATCGCGGATTTCCTCCTTGAGATCGAAGTTGCCGCCATCCATGGTCTATTCCTTTGAGTACTCAAATCGCATCCGCTGCGGCGAATGACAGCTTGCTTCACAATGTGATGCCAAGTTAGCCCATGCGACATCGCTGGAAAATCAGAAGTCTGTGGCCCCGAGATATAGATCATAATAAACCTATATATTTCAAGATATAAGTGCAGTTTCCTGATGTGATTTATAACTCTCCTGACGCCTCCCGGCGCCTTTGCTCGAGCTCTTCGCTATACCGCCTCAGCGTATGGCTTTCCGTCAGCAGGCCAACGGGTCGGTTTTCGATCTTGTCGTTGACGACAACCAGCGCTTCGCTCTCCGTAGCATCGAAGGCTGCCGCCGCCTGACGTGCGTTCATCGCCGGCAGCAGCACGTCGTTCTTGTAATTGAGGTAGGTCTCGAGGCTGATCTTGGAGGGATCGCGATCCATTGGATCGGCGTAGATTTCCGGCACGAGGACCATTCCGGCATAACGCCCGTCATCATGTGTCATGATAACCCGCTGCGTCGAGCCTAGCGGAAACCTCTCCTTGAAGGCGGGAAGTCCCATGCTGACATTGGCCTTGCGAATATCGGCGCGCATCATCTTGCCCACCGTCAGGTCGCGGATCCAGCCGATATCGTGGGCGCTGCGGATGCTTTCGCCCCGCAGGTGAAAACGCCAGGTGGCGAAGGAGTAACCGAAGGTGGTGCGTACCACGAGCGATGTCGTGATGACGGCCGCCAGCACCAAAGCCGTGATCTGGAAGTCTCCGGTCAGTTCCAGCGCCAGAAACGTCATCGTCAGAGGACCGCCGATAATGGCGGCGGCAAAAGCACTCATGCCGACCACGGCGTAGACCACGGGTGCTGTCGAGCCATAGCCGATATAGGGTGCGCAGAGTGCGAAAATCTTGCCGACCAGCGACCCCATGAACAGCGAGGCAAAAAACAGGCCACCGCGGAAATTCGAGCCGATGGAAATCGCGCTCGCCGCAGCCTTCAGCAGGAAAAGCCCGGCCAGCCCGTATATCGTCAGATCGGCATCGATGTTGAGATGGAGCGCACCGTGGCCGCTCGACAGGACCTGCGGTGAAATCAGCGCAAGTGCGCCCACCGCCACGCCACCGATTGTTGGACGCAGCCAGCCGGGAATGGCGCTTTTGCGGGCCGTTTCCTCGATAAGGGAGACCGTCTGCATCAGCACGATGCCGATAAACGCACATACCACGCCGAGAAAGATGGCCGGTACATAATCCGGCGGCGTCACACGGCTGGCATCATAGATATCGATGGACAGGCCATGTCCGCCGATAAGCCCTGCCACGATGCTGGCCACCAGCGCCGAGACAATGAGCGGCGCGAGTGTCACGACGGTATAGGTGCCGATGATGAGTTCTATGGCATAGAATGCCCCGGTCAGAGGCGCGTTGAAGGCAGCGGCAATGGCACCAGCAGCACCACAGCCGACGAGGATGCGCATGTCTCCTCGTCTCAGCTTCAGCTTGATGCCGATCTTGGAGGCCACACCGCTAGCGATCTGCGTATAGCCTGCCTCAAGCCCGACAGATGCGCCGAAACCGTTTGAGACGATGTTCTGCACGCAGACGATGATGCTGTCCGTCAGCGAAAGGCGTCCGCCATGCAGCGCATTTGCCTCGATAGGGTCGACCATCGGCTTTTTGCGGGTTTTCGAAAGAATGAAGAGGATCAGGCCGAGTACGATGCCGCCAATGACCGGCCCGGCAAGCACGATCCAGCCGGAGAGTTCACTGCTGCTCAGCCGCTCGACACCGAAGACCAACACATGCAGGGCCGTACTCAATCCGCCGATCAACGCCACCAGAAGGCCGGCCGCAATGCCGATGAGGACGGCGAGAGCCACCAGCCCCAGCTCGCCGCGCCGGAACATCGCCCGCAGGCGACTGGAGCGCAGATTGTCGAAGAAGCTCGCCATACTGGGTGCACGGAAAGGCCGGGTCGACATGCTGTTCCTTTTCAGGCGGTATTAGGGCGCTTCAATCTCAAGTTCGACTTCGAAACGCATCTGGTCGTAAGCCGGTTCAACATGATCAGGAGTTTCGCGCATCACCGTGTCATAATCGAGCGGAATGTGCATATGGGTCAAGATCGCCCTTTTGGGTGCAAATCTATCGATCCAGCCGAGCGCCTGTTCGAGCGAGAGATGGCTGGGGTGATAACGGTGCTGCAGCGCATCGATGATGAGGACGTCGAGACCGGCAAGCTTTGGCACGCTTTCGGTCGGAAAATCGCTGACATCGGTGCAATAGGCAACATCACCAATCCGAAAGCCGAGCGAGTGCACGTCACCATGCTGCTGCATGTGCACGTTGAAAGGTATCGCCCCGCCTGCCCCGTCGATGATCAGGGTCGCGTCGATGTCGGCGATGATCCTCGGCTCGACGATCGGCGGATAATTGCTGCCCGGAGGCGTTTCCAGGCAATAGGCAAAACCATCCCAGATGCGCGCCATGGTGACTGGATCGGCATAGATGGGAATGCGGCTCTGCTGAATGGCGAAATAGATGCGCAGATCGTCAATACCGTGCAAATGGTCGGCGTGGGCATGAGTGTATAGAACCGCATCAACGGCCTCCACTTTGGCGGCAATCATCTGCTCGCGAAAATCAGGCCCGGTGTCGATGACGACGGTGGTCTTACCGCCATCGGGTCCGATCTGCTCCACCATGAAGGCCGCACGAGTACGCCGATTCCTGGGGTTTTCAGGATCGCAGGCGCCCCAGTCGCCGTTGATGCGCGGTACGCCGGGAGACGACGCACATCCAAGAACCGTAAAGCGGCGACGGTAGATTGCCACGCCTACACCCTTGTCATCTTCGAAAAGCAGCGGAAAGCATTCTCGGTGGTGATTTCGGCCATGCGCTCGAACGAGATGCCATGTACCTCGGCCAGCACTTCCGCCGTGTTCACCACATAAGAAGGCTCATTGCGCTTGCCGCGCCAACGCTTGGGCGCGAGATAAGGCGCATCCGTTTCCACCAGCAGACGGTTGAGCGGCACGGTGGCTGCAATATCGCGGATATCCTGCGATTTCGGGAACGTCAGAATGCCGGAAAAGGATACGTAACCGCCAAGTTCGACGCCGGTGGTAGCGAGATCGAGACCTGCGGAAAAGCAGTGCAGGATAAAGGGAAAAGCACCCTTGTCGCTTTCTTCACGCAGAATCGCAGCCATGTCCTCATCAGCGCTGCGGCTGTGGATGACGAGCGGAAGCTTGGTTCTCCGCGCCGCCTCGATGTGGCGAACGAGGCCGGTCTTCTGGTCTTCTGGCTTTTGCGTGTCGTAGAAATAATCCAGCCCCGCCTCGCCGATCGCCACGATCTTGTCGTGGCTCTCGGCAAGCCGCACAAGCTCGTCGGCCGAAATGTCGAGTTCTTCGTCGGCATTGTTTGGATGCGTGCCGACCGAGCAAAAAACCGACGGGTATTTTTCCGCAATCTTCAGAAGCTCGGGCAGACGGCGCACCCGGGTCGAGATCGTCACCATCTGGGCAACGCCGGAAGCATGGGCGCGGGCGATGATATCGTCGCGCTCAGCCTCGAAATCGGGAAAATCCAGATGGCAATGCGTATCGATCAGCATGGTCGTCGTCTTCACGCTTCCGGTGCGACGTAACGCGGGAAGACCGGCTTCGGTGCCTCAAGCGGCGTTCCCGGAACCAGACGTCCGGCTTCGCCAAGTGCAGCAAAATCCCGTTTGTCGGCAGGGGCGGCTACGAGATCGAGCAGCTTCTCGCAGGATCCCGGCATAAAGGGCTGCAACAGAATGCCGATCTGGCGGACGACTTCCGCCGTCACGTAAAGCACTGTGCCCATGCGTTCTGGGTCGGTCTTCTTCAGAGCCCACGGCTCCTGCGACGCGAAATAGCGGTCGGTTTCCGAAACGACGGCGATGATGGCCGCAAGCGCGCGATGGATGAGCTGCTTGCCCATTTCCTCACGGCAGAGTGCCAGAAGCCCGTCGGCGGAGGCGAGCATCGCCTTGTCTTCATCGGTCAACGGCCCGGGCGTCGGGATCTGTCCGTCACAATTCTTGACGATCATCGACAGCGAGCGGCTGGCCAGATTGCCGATGCCATTGGCAAGATCTGCGTTGATGCGGGTGGCGATGCCCTCTTCGCTATAGCTGCCGTCCTGGCCGAAGGAGACTTCGCGCATGAAGAAATAGCGGACCTGATCGAGACCGAAATGGTTGACCAGATTGACCGGATCGACGACGTTGCCGAGCGACTTAGACATCTTCTCGCCCTTGTTGAGCAGGAAGCCGTGCGCATAAACCCGCTTGGGCAGCGGCAGCTTGGCGCTCATCAGGAAGGCCGGCCAATAGACCGCGTGGAAGCGAATGATGTCCTTGCCGATGATATGCACGTCGGCCGGCCAATATTTTGCGCGCGGACCGTTCTTGTCTTCGATGTAACCCGTAGCGGTAATGTAGTTGGTCAGCGCATCGACCCAGACATACATGACATGCTTCGGGTCATCAGGAACCTTGATGCCCCAGTCGAACGTCGTACGGGAAATCGACAGGTCCTTGAGGCCGGATTTGACGAAGGAGATGATCTCGTTGCGACGCTCAGCGGGACCGATGAAATCCGGGTTCTCCTCGTAGAGCTTCAGCAGCTTGTCCTGATATTCGGAAAGCTTGAAGAAATAGCTCTCCTCCTCGACCCATTCGACGGGCGTGCCCTGCGGCCCATAGCGAACGCCGTCGGCGCGCACTTCCGTCTCGTCCTCGCCGTAATAGGCCTCGTCGCGCACTGAATACCAGCCGGCATAGCTGTCCTTGTAGATGTCGCCGCTGTCGGCCATCAGGTTCCAGATATTGCGCGAGGTCTCGTGATGACGTTCTTCCGTGGTGCGGATGAAATCGTCGTTCGAGGCGTTGAGCAGCTTGCCCATCTCGCGAAACTGGTCGGAATTGCGCTGCGCCAGCTCATCCGGCGAAATGCCTTCCGCCCGCGCTGTCTGCTGCATCTTCTGGCCGTGTTCGTCGGTGCCGGTCAGGAAGAAAACATCCATTCCGTCCAGGCGCTGAAAGCGTGCCATGGCATCCGTCGCAATCAGCTCGTAGGCATGGCCGATATGCGGCTTGCCGTTAGGATAGGAGATTGCGGTGGTGATGTAGAAGGGTGTCTTGTCTGTCATGACGGTCTATCGACTTTACAGGCTGTTTTTTGGATAGACCGCTCTTAAACGATTGTTCGCAACAGCGAAAGCAAAAGCGTACGTTCCGTACGATCTCTTGGGTCTCACACGCCGCGAACATCTTCCAGAATGGAAAGCACCATCTGCTTCTTGTCGAGATTATAGGCCTGCGCCACGGTAATGCGTTCCGAAAGCGTCGACGAAAGGCGCGCATGTTTCTCTGCCGCCGCGATATCACCGGCCATCGCCGCCGCTCTCGCACGCGCCATCAACTCCTCCGTCACGTGCTCCATGAAGAAGCCGAGAACTATATCGCCATCCTTCTGTGCCAGAACTTCGGCAAGCTTGTGCATCTGCTTGCGTGCACCGGGCCCTTCGGCCGTCATGACGGAGGCGAGCGCCTCCACAATGTCGGAGCCGCCGTAATTCATCAGTTTTAACGCCTGCGCGACGCTGCCCTTGGAGGCGGAAAGCAACGCATCCCGCTTTTCGCCAGCCGGGCTGATACCGAGATGATCGAGCGACTGCACCATATCCGCATCCGAAAGCGGCAGCAGCCGGAGCGGCATGCAGCGCGAGCGGATGGTCGGCAGCAATTTGCCCGGCGCATGCGACAAAACGAGGAACATCGCCCGCTTTGGCGGCTCTTCCAGTATTTTCAGAATGGCGTTTGCGGCATTGCGGTTTAGATCGTCAGCCGGATCGATGATGACGATACGCCAATTGCCTGTGCCCGAGGTCTGCGAGAAGAAGTGCCCTGCCCGCCGCACCTCATCCACCGTGATGGCGGATTTCACGCGGCCGGTCTTTTCATCCGCCGGGCGGGTCAGATGCAGCAGATTATGCGACGCACCGGAGGTGATCTGCCGGCTGACAAGCGATTCCGTATCGGGATCGGCCAGGAAATCCGGTGCTGTGGCTGGATCGGGATGGGTAAGTACGTGGTTGGCGAAACGGAAAGCGAGTGTTGCCTTGCCAATGCCTTCAGGGCCTTCGATCAGGATCGCATGGTGGCCCTTGCCGGAGCGATAGGACTGCGCAAGAAACGCTTCCGCTTCGCCATGGCCGAAAAGCTTCGTGTTCTGCTGCGGCGCAATTGCGCCGTCGAGAACGCCCTGAACCTCACTCATGCGCCGTGCCCGCCGCAGTCTCCAGCCGCTCGAGCAAAGGCTCGACAAATGACATGACGTCTTCCGTCACCTTTTCTTCCGGCTGATCGGCATTGACGATCCGACAACGACGCGGCTCGGCAAGCGCAATATCCAGATAGGCTTCACGCCGCTTCTCGTGGGTCTCGATTTCCTCTTTTTCGAAACGGTCCGGTGCGGCACCCTCGTCCGCACGCTTTCTGGCCCGGGCAAGGCCCTTTTCGGCGGCGATATCGAAGATCAACGTCAGTTCCGGTACGACGCCATCAATAGCAACGCGTTGCAGCGTCTCGATGAAATCCGGCTCCAGATTGCCGGTCGTACCCTGATAGACACGTGAGGAATCAAGAAACCGGTCACAAAGCACGATTGCGCCACGTTCCAGTGCCGGGCGAATGACCTCCTCGACATGGTCGTTGCGCGCTGCCGCAAACAGGATTGCCTCCATGCGCACGCCGAAGGATTCGGCAGCACCCGACAGCAGAACATGGCGAACGGCCTCCGCCCCCGGTGAACCGCCCGGCTCACGGGTTACGATCACATCGAAACCACGGTCACGAAGCGCCTCGGCAAGCGTGCGAATCTGCGTCGACTTGCCAGCGCCTTCGCCGCCCTCGAAGCTGATGAACAATCCGGTCTTTTCGGCCAATGTCACGTCCTGTGAGGAATTCTCAGAAATATCGAAATGCCTGTTTACAGCATCGAACCGAAAAGTGTGAAGCGCTTTTCAGAAAATCCGGTGTCTGAACAAAAGCATAGGGAAAGTTGCGGCTTGCGGGATAGGCATCAGAGCCAGAACAGCAGCAATTCCTTGAGCGCCCCGGCTGCATTCTGGGTCAACGTGCCCTTGCCGACTGCCGTTCTCGTATAAAGCGGCACTTCCCGCAACAGCCTTTCGCCCGAAAAAACCTTGAGTGTTCCGACATTCGCACCAGTGTCGAGCGGTGCATTGAGCGGCCAGCGATAGACGATCCGCCCGGAAATACGCTCGGGATTATTGACCGGTACCAGCACGCTGACATCTTCCCGGGGCGACAGGTCTATATGCGAGACATCGCCACCGTAGACGCTGACCGAACCTACAGCTTCGTCCTTTGCAAAAAGATGGCGTTTTTCGAAGGCCGTCAGCCCCCAGTCAACCACCCGGCGTGCTTCGTCCTGGCGCGTCTTGTCGTCGGCGATGCCGCCAAGCGCCAGATAGACCCGGCGCCCTTCCCGCTCGGCCGAAACGACAGCTGCGAAACCGCTGCCTTCCGCAAAACCAAGCCCGAGACCGTCTATGCCGTTACCCAGCAGAGAGTTCTTGTTGCGCTGGAAAATCCGGTTCCATTCGAAATCCGGCTTGGTGAAAAGCCCATAGCGATCGGGATAGGTATCGCGCAGATGCTGGGCGAGAAGCACCATATCCTTCGCGGTCGTCTGGTTGCCCGGATCGGGAAGACCCGTCGAATTGGCAAAGACACTGCGGTTCATGCCGAGTTCGCCGGCTCTCACCGTCATGCGCTTGGCGAAAGCGGAGTCGGACCCTGCCATGCCTTCGGCGACAATGATGCAGCCATCATTGGCGTTCTGCACAATAATTCCCGTCAGAAGATCGTTGACGCTGACGGAGGATTTCAGCGCTGCAAACATGGTCGAGGTCCGCGACGGCGCACCACCCGTGCGCCAGGCATATTCAGAAACGGGATAAGCTGTCTCGGGCGTTACCTGCCCTTTGGCCAGCGCATCCAGAATCACCTCCACAGTCATCAGCTTGGCAAGCGAAGCGGGCGGAAAGGATTGATTTTCATTCTGGGAAAGCAGCACCGTGCCGGTTTCGGCATCGATCATATAGGCCTGTTCGGCCTTGGCGATGAAAGGTGCTGTTTGCGTTTGCGCTTGCGCCGGACCGTTACCGAAAAACGCAAATGCGAGCGCTGCCGCGACCGGGAGAAAAGAACGATGAATGGCCTTGTGCATGAAACCGCCCAGCTTTCCCTGCCGCAACCCGCCGCTCGCGACGAAAACGCAAGTCAGCCATAAATTCTTCAACCCGTCAGCGCGTCTTCGCCTGCTGACGCTTCACATGGGCAAGTATGGAATCCTCGTTGAGCGCTCCGCGATCGACGAGCACGCTGTCGAACGCACGTGATGTTCTCGAAACGGCAGAGGACTCCTCGGAATAAGCCGCTGCATATTTGGACGATGGCGTTGGCACGCGCAGATAGTTGCCGCCAGGTGCTGCCGGCTCACGCGTGAAATTGCCTTCCGGGCGCTCCGCCAGGAACGGACCGATTTCCGGCAGAATTGCAAATTGTTCGAAGGCCGGTGCGGGGCCGTTGACCAGCGGCATGGCCTGGAGCGCTGCATTCTTTTTGGTGCCAACCAGCGCCGTCTGCGTCGAAGCACCGTAATTCGGGTTGGATGTCGGGGCCGGCACGAAATTCGGCGAAGCCGAAGCCACCATGACACCAGTCGCGATCTGCCCTTCCGGCGCAACACCCGGAGAACGAGAGCCCTTCGGAACATAGGACGCCATCAGATAAGGCATGTCGTGCCCATCAAGCGGCGCGCGGCCTGCATATTGCACCCGCACATTCGCCGTTCCAGTGCCCTTCATGTCGAGAAGATCTGCGGTCTTGCTGGAAACGTCGATCAGGCGACCTTCATGGAAGGGTCCGCGATCGTTGACGCGCACCAGAACCGATGCACCGTTTTCCATATTGGTGATACGCGCATAGCTCGGCAGAGGAAATGTCGGATGCGCAGCGGAAAGATGTTCCTTGTCATAGACCTCGCCATTTGCCGTCAGGCGGCCGTGGAAGGCGGAACCATACCAGGAGGCAAGACCGGTCTTGTTGTAACCCGGCTCTTCCTTCGGAAAATAACGTCGGCCCTTGACGGTATAGGCATTGCCGAGAAGCTCGCGCCCGCCGCCCTTGGGAATGTTCTGGCCGTCGGCCACGCGCGGGCTGGCTTTGACGCCATATTCCGATTCGGAGAAATATTCCTTGCTGCGCTTCTGCTTCGGTTTGGTCTCAGAGGTGGTGGAACACGAGGCTGTCGCGGCGCAAAGCACGGAAATTGCAAGCCACTTCACGCCCGATCTGGCGTTGATGCCGAGTTTCTTGACCGTAGATTTCAAATCGTCTGCCCCACGCTGCTTGCAGGCTCGAAGAACCGCACCCTCATTTGCCTCGATGCATGCCCCTGCCATCGAAGCACCTAACAGTCGCTTAATCTTGTGCATAACGTGGCAAAAATGCGAACGACTTCTGCAAATTCGATAAAATTGTAATGAACGTGGTTAACGATTTATGTCTTTTCCGCAGCGCGGGAAGCCCGACGCGCCTGTAAACGCGCAGTCTCGAGATGTCTCCTGCTCAAGGAACAAACGAAGCCCGACCGCGTTTTCCCCTCGCAAACACACGAGCTTCCGCCGGTTTTCGGCTGAGTGAGGGAACATGATCAAGTCAATAAAAACCGCCGGCCTGGCACTAGGCATCGCGCTGGTGTCCATTGCCGCTCCTATTCACGCAAGTGCGCAGGACATGGAGCTGCGGATCGGCCCCGACGGCGTTCGCCCGGTTATACGTGATCGCGACCGCGACATGGACCGACGAGGACCTCCGCGCATGCGTGGCTGCGGCGAACGCGAAGCCCGCGCCGCCGCCCGCGAGGCAGGCCTGCGCGACCCCGAAATCGTGCGCGTCACCCCCGGTCGCGTCGTCGTCCAGGGCTTCACCCGCCGAGGACCGGAGCGCATCACATTCGCGAACGAACGCGGCTGTCCTGAACTCTAATACATTAATCAACGGAACCCGCCGACAGGCGGGTTTCTTCATTTCTGTGATACAATAAATTTCCAAGCTAAAAATACACCGCGTCGCTAACGCTGCCGGTTCTGTTGATTTCAAACTGTCTGTTTGGAATTTTATGGCAGATGGGGTGGGATTCGAACCCACGGTACGCTCTCACGCACGCCGGTTTTCAAGACCGGTTCCTTAAACCACTCGGACACCCATCCATCGGTGGTGAGGCTTTATAGCGTTTTGAAAAAGGCCGTCAATCCCGATGGCGCACGCGCGCACAGCCTCTTCGCATCCGTCAGCACCTCATTGTCCTTGTGTCGTTGCCGGCGGCAGCAGAGACCCCTCGCCCGAAGGAAGTGCCGGACTTTGCTGAGGCGAGTGGAATAGCGCCAGACTCAGCACGATTGCCACAAGCACCAATAAAAGCGCCACGAAGAAGATTCCGGATTTATCCATGCGTCTGCTCATGTCCCGTTATGTTAGGCGCGAATATGTGCAATTCGAGGCAATCGAAGAATAAAACGACCTCCTGTCAAGTTGCCTGACAGATTTGGACAGTTGATATTCCTAAATTCTTCCTGCTTGAGCAAATTTTATGCGTCGGCGTACTGTTTGGGACGGAAGTGGCCTATCGCGTCAGTAATATTGTCATTTATATAGCCGCATCGCTCCCGGGCATTGCCCAACTTTCCCCGAGCGATCAACCTGCCCCGCCCGTTTGCGGGGCTTTTTTCTTTTATACTACCGAAAAACTGCGACCGGCGGATAAAAGCTGGGGGTGCGTCACCTGCTTTATGGTTCAGACACCGATGCTCGGTCCGCCATCGCCGTGCCGAAAACCGCCCCGGAAAATATCCTCGAGAAGGTTCAGCAACGCCGGCGGTAACGTGTCGGACAGCTCTAGTATGATCTCGTTGGCGCGATTGTAGGAATAGATGGCGCAAAGTGTCAGTACCAGCAGCACGATCCACGGCCAGATTGGCTTGCGCCTAGGCGGCGCCCCATTGGGTTGTTGCGGTACAGTCATCCAGGTACCTTCCGTTCAGGCCTTTACGCGCGGTTCGCCTCCCGGCGCATAGGCGGTTTTTTGCAGGAAACGGAATATGTTACCGCACTGACCGCAGCGGATCATGAACTCCGTTGGATCGACCGAGGCACGCTCGGTGCGGAAGCCACGCGGCATTTCATCAACGCGAAAATCGAGGTTACGGCGGTCTTTCTCATCCGATTCCGACACCTCGGCAAAACCCTGATGACCGCATTTAGAACATTCGAGTTTCCGGGAATATCTGTCGCGAGCTGCCATATGCCGTCCTTTGCTTGCACCCTATCAGGTAGCAGCGGCAAAACAGCATTTCAATGGCGATCGCCGCAGGTTAAAGCTTTGCCCGTCTGTTTTCAGTGTGGAAAACGCGTCCAGTGGCAAGAACAAGTCGGAAGCTCATGCACAACGAAGCCCCCCTGCTTTCATCCTCCCTGATACGGCGCGCCGTCATCATTGCCGTCATTATTATATGCTTTGTTGCTGCTCTTAATATCGGCGTTAAATGGTACGGCGAGCGAATCCTTCAGGCGGGCCATACAACAGCAACCGACGCGGTGGAGATCACAATCGGCAATGACCGGCTGAAACTTGCGAAAAACACGCTGCGTGTACCTTCCGACCGCCATGATGGAGAGCGAGAGCGGGCCGATCTTTATCTCACCTGGCCGGATCTCAAGGGATATGAAGACTCCAATCGCACTGTTTTCGATGATCCGGCGCAGGCATCAGGGCTTATTTTCATCCAGCTATCGCAAAGCACGATGTCTGAGGACATGTCCGGCCGTTTCGGGCCGATCTATGCCCGGTTGACGGAAGGAGAGCCTGTGCCGCTGAAACACGGCCTCACACTGCACCGCCTGCGTGCCGACGCAGGTTACGGCAAGGAAGTCATATTGACCGGGCAGCGAGTGGGCGAAAGCGACTATGTCGTGCGCTGCCTTCTGCCGCAAACCCAGCAGGAGTCGACGGGCAGCGACTGCCAGAGGGACATCCACGCCGGCCAGGACCTCAGCCTGTTCTACCGATTCTCCGCAACCTTGCTGCCGCAATGGAAAGAACTCGACGCAGGCGTGAAACGCTACATCGAGCAGCGCCTCGTAAAAGACTGAAATCCGTGAAAAGGCGTGAGACAGATTGCGCCCGAAAAGTCGCATTTTATGGAGCGTGGATACCTTTCATAAACCACTTGGTAACGCCATCCCGATAAAGTTTCTTCCCGGAGCACTCGGGCGGGGCGCGTCCGAGCGGAACAGAAATATGCGATTGAAGAGTTCAGCAGTGTTGAAAAGTCTATTTGGGGCAGATTCGCGCAAAGCGGGTGCGACGTCTTTGGTAAGGTTCGTTGCGTTGACCCTTGCTGCGGCGTTCATAACCGCAACATCCGTTGGCACCGCACAGGCGGACCCGAAATATGCGGGCATCGTCATTGATGCCAAGACCGGCAAGGTTCTCTATGGCGAAGATCCGGATGGCCTCCGCTATCCAGCCTCACTGACGAAGATGATGACGCTTTATCTTACGTTTGAGGCGCTCAATTCCGGGCGCATTTCGCTCGATTCCAAGGTGCCGGTTTCGGCCAACGCCGCCAAGGAGCCTCCTTCCAAGCTCGGCGTGCGCGCCGGTGGCAGCATCACGGTCGAGCAGGCAATTCTTGCGCTTGTCACCCGTTCCGCTAACGACATGGCCACCGCACTCGGTGAATATATCGGCGGCTCCGAAGACCGTTTTGCCAGAATGATGACCGCCAAGGCCCGTGCGCTCGGCATGACCCGCACGACCTATCGTAACGCCAA
This sequence comes from Rhizobium sp. SJZ105, assembly GCF_007828365.1. Lineage (NCBI taxonomy): Bacteria > Pseudomonadati > Pseudomonadota > Alphaproteobacteria > Hyphomicrobiales > Rhizobiaceae > Rhizobium > Rhizobium sp. SJZ105. The sequence goes on along the minus strand of NZ_VIUP01000001.1, from coordinate 428,447 downwards.
CGGCCTGCCTAACACGGCGCAGATGACGACGGCGCGTGACCAGGCACGCCTTGGCATCGCCCTTCGCCAGCATTTCCCGCAATATTACGGCTACTTCTCCACGCGCACCTTCAATTTCGGCAAGCAGGTTATCGGCAACCACAATCGTCTCGTGGGAACCGTGCGCGGCGTAGATGGCATCAAGACCGGTTATACCCGTGCTGCCGGAAGCAATCTTGCAACATCGGCACAGCTAGACGGTCGCTCCATCGTCGCCGTCGTTCTTGGCGGCCGCTCGAGCGCTGCCCGTGACGCCACCATGCGCAAGCTTGTTGCGACCTACCTGCCGCAGGCCTCCCGCAGCGGCAACAGCAACCTGATTGCGCAGACGAGATCGGCACCTGTCGAAGAGCCAGTCGCTGTGGCTGTTGCTGCTCCACCTGTGGCAGTCGCGGCTCCGTCCGCAGCTGTCGCTGCGACAGATTCCGGCCTGCCCCATGCCGGCCCCGTACCGCAGACCCGTTACGAGGACGCGCCGGTTACTGCCTTTGCAGGCTCCTCGTCCAATGCGGCCGTAAAGGCCATGGAAGCCGCCACCTGGCAGAAGGGCAAGGATCCTATTTCTCAGGTAGCCGTCGCGCCTGACCGCAAGTTGATTACCAACTCGACCAAGGTGGACAATATCGTCACCGCGTCCACGCCAGCATCTGTACCCTCCACCCCTTCCGTTTCGGCAAAGGCTGAAGCTCCGCAGGGCGGCTGGGTGATCCAGATTGGCGCATCGCCGGATGAAAACTCGGCACGTGGCTTGTTGCAGAATGCGCAGGAAAAAGGCGGCGCCGCCCTTCGGTCCGCAAAACCCTTCACGGTGGCCTTCAGCAGAGAAGGCTCCCAGGTATACCGCGCCCGCTTCGGCGGCTTCGACGGCCAAGCCGCCGCGGTAAATGCATGCAATGCATTGAAAAAGAAAGGCGTCAGCTGCTGGGCGTCACTCCAGTAATCGACGTTCGCGCAGGCGGTGGCTTATTTGTTGAAACATCGCCTGTCTCCTCGAATTGTGTAATGTGTAGCGAGGCTTTCCAAGATGGCAGTTAACGAGAACTATTCGGACATTGCGTCTGGCAACGGGCAAGGCAGTCTGTCGGTTCTGCATCCCATTCACGAGGCGGCAATGCGCATTGCCGATCTCGGTCTTAACCGCTCCAAGGCAAAGACGCGTGATCTCGTCAGCCTGCTTCTGTCGCATGGCGCGCGCGCCTGGCGTGCCAATCAGCCGGAAGCCAATATCCACCTTCATGTCGGCCGCCGCTCCGGGCGTGCACCGGTCCATATCCGGATCCGCTGAGAAACCGAACATAACCGGACGAGACAAAGAAAAACCCCGCGGAGCCTTTGCACCGCGGGGTTTTTGTTGATTGACAATGAAGAAACGAGGCGGCTTACGCCTCGCTCTCCGGTGCCTCTGGCGTATCCGGCAGAGTGTCTGCCACAGCTTCGCCATTGCCGTTTTCCGCCTCTTCGTCGCCTTCAGGCTCGTTGATACGTTCCACGGAAACCACCTTCTCATCCTTGGCGGTGGAGAAGATCGTCACGCCCTTGGTGGCGCGGCTTGCGATACGGATGCCGTTTACCGGCACACGGATCAGCTGGCCGCCATCGGAAACCAGCATGATCTGGTCGCCTTCGTCCACCGGGAAGGCCGCAACGAGTTCGCCGATTTCCGTCGTCTTCGAGGTATCGGTGGCGCGAATGCCCTTGCCGCCGCGACCCGATGTGCGGAAGTCGTAAGACGAAGAACGCTTGCCGTAGCCTTTTTCAGAGACGGTCAGCACGAATTCTTCGCGTGCCTTCAGTTCCTGATAACGCTCTTCGCTGAGTTCGCCTTCTTCCGCGACTTCCTCACCAACCAGTGCGATATCTTCCTCATCGACCCCGGCGGCACGCCGCTCGGTGGCCGAACGCTTGAGGTAGGCCGCACGCTCCCACGGTTCAGCTTCCACATGGCCCACAATGGTCATGGAGATGATGCGGTCGCCATCCGCCATGTTGATACCGCGCACGCCAACCGAGTTGCGGCCGGCGAAGACGCGGACATCGTCGACGGGGAAGCGGATGCACTGGCCGAGTGCCGTCGTCAGCAATACGTCATCCTGGTCGGTACAGGTCTCGACGGAGAGGATTTCATCGCCCTCCTCCTCCAGCTTCATGGCGATCTTGCCGTTGCGGTTGACCTGCACGAAATCGCCGAGCTTGTTGCGGCGAACCGTGCCGCGCGTCGTCGAGAACATCACATCGAGCGTTTCCCAGGTCGTTTCGTCCTCGGGCAACGGCATGATGGTGGTGATGCGCTCGCCGGGTTCCAGCGGCAGCATGTTGATGAGGGCCTTGCCCTTCGACTGCGGCGTACCGATCGGAAGGCGCCAGACCTTTTCCTTGTACACGATGCCGCGCGAGGAGAAGAACAGCACCGGCGTATGGGTATTGGCGACAAAGAGACGATTGACGAAATCTTCGTCGCGCGTCGCCATGCCGGAACGGCCCTTGCCGCCGCGACGCTGTGCCCGGTAGGTGGTCAGCGGCACGCGCTTGATGTAGCCGAGATGCGAAACGGTGACGACCATATCTTCGCGGGAGATGAGGTCTTCATCATCCATGTCAGGACCGCCTTCGACGATCTCGGACCGGCGTGGCGTGCCGAACTCGTCGCGGATGGCGATAAGCTCATCCTTGACGATCTGCATGATGCGCAGCCGTGAAGACAGGATTTCGAGATATTCGCTGATTTCCGCGCCGATCTTGTTCAGCTCGTCGCCGATTTCGTCGCGGCCAAGCGCCGTCAGGCGGGCAAGGCGCAATTCGAGAATGGCGCGTGCCTGCTCTTCGGAGAGATTGTAGGTGCCGTCTTCATTGATGCGGTGGCGCGGATCGTCGATGAGACGGATCAGGCTTTCCACATCCTGCGCCGGCCAGCGCCGCGTCATCAGCTCCTCACGGGCCGAAGCCGGATCGGGAGCATGACGAATGACGCGGATGACTTCGTCGATATTGGCAACCGAGATCGCCAGACCGACCAACACATGCGCGCGGTCGCGCGCCTTGCGCAGCAGATACTTCGTGCGGCGGCTGACGACATCCTCACGGAAGGACACGAAGGCGCGCAGCATGTCCAGCAACGTCATCTGTTCAGGCTTGCCGCCGTTCAGCGCCACCATGTTGCAGCCGAAGGAGGTCTGCAGCGGCGTGTAGCGATAGATCTGGTTCAGGATGACTTCGGCATTGGCGTCGCGCTTCAGCTCGACGACGACGCGATAACCCTGGCGGTCGGACTCGTCGCGCAGGTCGGAAATACCCTCGATGCGCTTTTCCTTGACCAGTTCGGCCATCTTCTCGATCATCGTCGCCTTGTTCACCTGATAGGGAACCTCGGTGATGATGATCTGCTCGCGGTCGCCGCGCATCGGCTCGATGGTCGCACGGCCACGCATGATGACCGATCCGCGACCCGTCTCATAGGCAGAGCGAATGCCGGAACGGCCCATGATGAGCGCGCCGGTCGGGAAGTCCGGGCCGGGAATGATCTGCATCAGTTCAAGCAGCTCGATCGCGGGATTGTCGATGAGGGCGATACAGCCGTCGATGACTTCGGAAAGATTGTGCGGCGGAATGTTCGTCGCCATGCCGACGGCGATGCCGCCTGCCCCGTTGACCAGAAGGTTCGGGAATTTCGCGGGAATGACGACCGGCTCATGCAAGGTGCCGTCATAGTTGTCGCGGAAATCCACCGTTTCCTTGTCGAGATCGTCGAGAAGCGAATGCGCTGCCTTTTCGAGACGGCACTCGGTGTAACGTTCGGCCGCCGGCGGATCGCCGTCGATGGAGCCGAAGTTGCCCTGTCCGTCGATCAGCGGCAGGCGCAGAGACCAGTCCTGCGCCATGCGCGCCAGCGCATCGTAAATCGCCGCATTGCCGTGCGGATGGAATTTACCCATCACGTCACCGGTGACGCGGGCGCATTTGACGTATTTCTTGTTCCAGTCGATGCCGAGTTCGGACATGCCGTAAAGAATACGGCGATGAACCGGCTTCAGACCGTCACGGACATCGGGAAGCGCGCGGGAAACGATAACGCTCATGGCGTAATCGAGATAGGACCGCTGCATTTCCTCAATGATGGAAATCGGTTCAATGCCTGGCGGAAGTTTTCCGCCGCCGGGGGGGCTCTGGTCAGTCAAAACGGATCACATTCTCTGTTAAGAATCGGATGGATTTTTATAGCGGAAACAGCCACGTTAAGCCAATTTCCCGGCGAGTTTTGAACAGTCTTTTGCGTCATTTGCAAGACATACCCCGCTTTTCGCCATTTAGGTTGGCAAAAGCGACGCCGCTCCCTTTCAAAGCGTGCACGACTTGCGTAGGCTCCGGCCTAAAAACAGAACAGGCGGGGAAAGAATGGCCAGCAGCGAAACGCTCATCAACGCGCTTACAACACTTCTGGTCACGCTCGATCCGCCCGGTCTCGCGCCGGTATTTCTCGCACTCACGGTTGGAATGACGCGCGACCAGCGCGCCCAGGTGGCCCTGCGTGGTTCGATCATCGCCTTCGGCATTCTCGCCATCTTCGCCCTGTTCGGTCTCACCATCCTCAACCTTCTCGGCATTTCGCTGGGTGCCTTCCGCATCGCCGGTGGCCTTCTGCTGTTCTGGATTTCCTTCGAGATGATTTTCGAGAAACGCCAGGAGCGCAAGGAAAAGACCTCGGAGATTGCCATCACCAAGGACCATCTGCACAATCTGGCGGTCTTTCCGCTCGCCTTGCCGTTGATCGCCGGGCCTGGCGCCATTTCCGCGACCGTGCTCCTGGCGGGAACGATGAAGACGACGCTCGAAATGCTCGTGCTTATTCTCATCCTCGCCTTCGCCATGGCCCTCGTCTACGCCACCCTGATCGTCTCGGAACGCATGGACCGTTTTCTCGGCAATACCGGCCGCGCGATCCTGACAAGGCTGCTCGGCGTCCTTCTTGCCGCGCTTTCCGTGCAGTTCGTAGTGGACGGCATAAAATCGGCCTTCGCATTCTGACGACCATCGGTTCGCAACAAAATGCCGCAACCGGCCGGATTTGCGAAAAATCCGCCCTTTGAATCCGGCTCCTGCCTCGGTTAAAAGACGCGCATCTTTTTTCCGCACCAGAAAGCTCTCTCCATGCGATCCACGCTGCGCCGCCTCATCCCGGATGCCGCTCCCGTCAGTAACCGGGAAAGGCTGCGCGCTGCGGCGGGCGCCTTCGTCGGCATTTCGCTGACGGGACTTCTGGGCAGCCTTGCTTTCCGCCTAGACCCTACCCTGCCAGCCATGATCGCGCCGATGGGCGCCTCGGCGGTGCTTTTATTCGCCGTGCCATCCAGCCCCCTTGCGCAGCCCTGGTCGATCCTCTGCGGCAACATCGTGTCGGCTTTCGTGGGCGTGACGGTGGCTTTACTCGTTCCGGATATTTTTCTTGCCAGCGCGCTTGCCATAAGCCTTGCCATTGCTGCCATGATGGCGCTGCGCTGCCTGCACCCGCCAAGCGGCGCGGTGGCGCTGACGGCCGTTCTCGGCGGCCCCGCCGTGCATAGTCTCGGCTATGGCTTTATTCTCTGGCCGGTCGCCGGAAACTCGCTCATCCTTCTCATCCTCGCGCTCGTTTATAACAATGCTACCGGCCGCGCCTATCCGCACGGCCTGAGGTTGGGAAAGGCCAGCCACGGCACGGCAGACCCGACGCCGATACAGAAAATCGGCTTTTCCTCAGCCGATCTGGACGAGGTGCTGAAGGAATATGACGAGGTTCTCGATATTGATCGCGATGTGCTGGAGATGATTTTGCGCAAGACGGAATTGCGCTCCTGGCGCCGCCGCGCCCTCCACCTCGATTGCGCCAGCGTCATGTCGCGCGATGTGGTCGGCGTCGCCCCGGATGATAGCCTGCGCCACGCCCATTCACTGATGCGCAACCGCCATTTCAAGGCTCTGCCCGTGACCAACGACAGGGCCGAAATCCTTGGCATCGTCACTCAGACGGATTTTCTTGAAAAGGCTAGCTGGAGAAACGGCCGCCCTTCCATCGGTTTCCTGCAGCGCCTGCGCCTTATTCTCTCAGGCACAAGCGCACCCAACGATACCGTCAAGGATATCATGACATCGCCTGTTAGAACCGTGCAGCCGGAAACGGCGATCGAGGAAGCAATCATCCGCTTTGCGGAGGAAGGGCTGCATTACCTGCCGGTGATCGACGCCAACGGCAAGATGGTGGGTATTCTTTCGCAGTCCGATGTCATGGTTGCGATGCTGGCGGACAAAGCCGCGGCATAGGTCGTCGCCACCTTGAAGCGGGCAACCGGTTTCGACCGGCTCCCGCCCCGTCAATCACGGTCCCGATCAGAACGGGATATCGTCGTCCATGTCACTGGAGAAGCCGCCGGAAGGCTGGCTGCCGCCACGCGAGGCACCGCCGCGGGCCGCCGGCTGCTGGTCGTAACCGCCACCGTAGTTACTGCCGCCGCTGCCATAATCTCCACCGCCGATGTCGCCACCGCTGCGGCTCCCGCCGCCACCTTCGCCGCGACCGTCGAGCATCGTCAGCGTGGAGTTGAAGCCCTGCAGTACCACTTCGGTGGAGTAACGGTCGTTGCCCGTCTGGTCCTGCCACTTGCGCGTCTGCAGCTGGCCTTCAATATAGAGCTTGGCGCCCTTTTTCACATATTGTTCAACAACCTTGCACAGGCCTTCGTTGAAAACGACGACCGTGTGCCATTCTGTCTTTTCCTTGCGCTCGCCGCTGTTGCGGTCCCGCCACGTCTCTGAGGTGGCGATACGCAGATTGGCGATTGGACGGCCGTCCTGCGTCCGGCGAATTTCGGGATCGGCGCCAACGTTCCCAATCAGAATTACCTTGTTTACGCTACCAGCCATCTCGTCATCCTGTCCGCCAGCCATCGTGACCGGCAATTGCATTTCAAAAAATCCCGCACACAATAACCATCGCCGCCCGCAAAGGGCACCGCAACGGGGAACAATCCACAGCGAATAATCCCGACTTTCTCAGAGAGTATATTCGCACTTGCAATTTGTTCCTTTTTTGTTCTATTAAATCACGAAATTCGAGTCAAGTGAGCCGAAAAGCCATCGATCGATAGGGAATAAACCTCGACACGTCCGGTTGCGTCACTACATAAGGACGCGCCGCCATCAGGCCTGTTAATTTTGTCCGAGCTTTATCATGAGTGAACTGAAGACGATTTCCATCCGTGGTGCCCGTGAGCATAACCTCAAGGGTATCGATCTGGATCTACCGCGCAACAAGCTGATCGTCATGACCGGGCTCTCCGGCTCGGGCAAGTCGTCGCTCGCCTTCGACACAATCTATGCCGAGGGCCAGCGCCGTTATGTCGAGAGCCTCTCGGCCTATGCGCGCCAGTTCCTCGAAATGATGCAGAAGCCGGATGTAGACCGCATCGAGGGGCTTTCTCCGGCGATTTCCATCGAGCAGAAAACCACCTCGAAGAACCCGCGCTCTACGGTCGGCACGGTCACGGAAATCTACGACTATATGCGCCTGCTGTTTGCGCGTGTCGGTGTGCCCTACTCGCCGGCGACGGGCCTGCCGATCGAGAGCCAGACGGTCAGCCAGATGGTCGACCGTATCCTTGCCTTCGAGGAAGGCACGCGCCTTTATATTCTCGCGCCGATCGTGCGCGGCCGCAAAGGCGAATATAAAAAGGAACTCGCCGAGCTGATGAAGAAGGGCTTCCAGCGCGTCAAGGTGGATGGCCAGTTCTACGAGATCGCTGACGTTCCCGTCCTCGACAAAAAGTACAAACACGATATCGATGTGGTGGTAGACCGCGCCGTCGTGCGCGCGGATATGGCAGCACGCCTTGCCGACAGTCTCGAGACCTGCCTCAAGCTCGCCGACGGGTTGGCAGTGGCCGAATTTGCCGACAAGCCCCTGCCGCCGGAAGAAACCTCGGCTGGCGGCTCCGCAAACAAATCGCTCAATGAGACCCACGAGCGTATGCTGTTTTCGGAAAAATTCGCCTGCCCGGTCTCCGGCTTCACCATCCCGGAAATCGAGCCCAGGCTTTTCTCCTTCAACAATCCCTTCGGCGCCTGCCCCACCTGTGACGGTCTCGGCTCGCAGCAGAAGGTGGACGAAAACCTGATCGTGCCCGAACCTGCACGCACCCTGCGGGATGGCGCGATCGCCCCCTGGGCCAAGTCGTCTTCCCCCTATTACAACCAGACGCTGGAGGCACTGGGCAAGGCCTTCGGTTTCAAGCTGTCGAGCAAATGGACGGACCTTTCGAAAGAGGCGCAGCACGCCATTCTCCAGGGCACTGACGACAAGATCGAGTTCAACTATCAGGACGGCGCGCGCTCCTACAAGACGGTGAAGAATTTCGAAGGCATCGTTCCCAATCTGGAGCGTCGCTGGAAAGAGACCGACAGCGCCTGGGCGCGCGAGGAAATCGAGCGTTATATGTCGGCAGCCCCCTGCCCGGCCTGCGCCGGCTATCGCCTGAAGCCGGAAGCGCTCGCCGTCAAGATCAACAGGATGCACATCGGCGAAGTCACCCAGATGTCGATCCGTATGGCACGCGACTGGTTCGAGACGCTGCCGGAAAATCTGAACGCCAAACAGAACGAGATCGCGGTTCGCATCCTCAAGGAAATCCGCGAACGTCTGCGATTCCTCAACGATGTCGGGCTGGATTATCTCAGCCTGTCACGCAACTCCGGCACGCTTTCCGGCGGAGAAAGCCAGCGCATCCGGCTTGCTTCGCAGATCGGTTCCGGCCTCACCGGCGTTCTCTATGTTCTGGATGAGCCGTCCATCGGCCTGCATCAGCGTGACAATGCCCGTCTGCTCGATACGCTGAAACATCTGCGTGATATCGGCAATACAGTGATCGTGGTCGAACACGACGAGGATGCCATCCTGACGGCGGATTATGTCGTTGATATCGGCCCGGCCGCCGGCATCCACGGCGGTCAGGTGATCGCCGAAGGCACGCCGCAGGAGGTCATGGCCAATCCGAAATCGCTGACCGGCAAATATCTATCCGGCGAACTTGGCGTCGCCGTGCCGGCAGAACGCCGCAAGCCCAAGAAGGGCCGCGAAATCAAGGTTTTTGGCGCACGCGGCAACAACCTGAAGAATGTGACTGCGGCCGTTCCCCTTGGCGTTTTCACCGCCGTTACCGGCGTGTCGGGTGGTGGCAAATCCACCTTCCTGATCGAGACGCTCTATAAGTCGGCAGCACGCCGGGTGATGGGCGCGCGCGAAATTCCGGCCGAGCATGACCGCATCGATGGTTTCGAATTCATCGACAAGGTGATCGATATCGACCAGTCGCCAATCGGCCGCACGCCACGATCAAACCCCGCCACCTACACCGGCGCATTCACGCCTATCCGTGACTGGTTCGCCGGTCTGCCGGAGGCAAAGGCGCGAGGTTATGCACCTGGCCGTTTCTCCTTCAACGTCAAGGGTGGCCGCTGCGAAGCCTGCCAGGGCGACGGCGTCATCAAGATCGAGATGCACTTCCTGCCGGATGTCTATGTCACCTGCGACGTCTGCCACGGCAAGCGTTATAATCGCGAGACGCTGGACGTGACCTTCAAGGGCAAGTCCATTGCCGACGTGCTTGATATGACGGTGGAAGAAGGCGTTGAATTCTTCGCCGCCGTTCCGGCCGTGCGTGACAAGCTGCAAGCGCTGTTCGATGTCGGCCTCGGTTACATCAAGGTCGGCCAGCAGGCCAATACGCTCTCCGGCGGCGAGGCGCAGCGCGTCAAGCTCGCAAAGGAACTGTCAAAACGCTCCACCGGCCGCACGCTCTACATCCTCGATGAACCGACGACGGGTCTCCATTTCCACGACGTCAACAAGCTTCTGGAAATGCTGCAGGCGCTGGTGGATCAGGGCAATTCCGTCGTGGTAATCGAGCACAATCTCGAAGTCATCAAGACGGCCGACTGGATCATCGATATTGGCCCCGAAGGCGGCACGGGCGGCGGCGAAGTGGTGGCAACCGGAACGCCGGAAGACATCGTCAAGAACGAGCGCTCCTATACCGGTCATTTCCTGAAGGAACTTCTGGAACGCCGGCCAGCCGGAAAACGCGAGGCTGCGGAGTAATCCGCACCTTTCGCAGCAAGGGTACGTAAGGCCGATAGCCCGAGGAGGAATAGTATATGTCGACATCAGGCACGATTCGCACCGGTATCGGCGGCTGGACTTTCGAGCCGTGGGAAGGCACGTTTTATCCGGAAAAACTGCCGAAGAAACGCCAGCTGGAACATGCCAGCCGGCAATTGACGGCGATCGAGGTGAACGGCACCTATTATAGCAGCCAGAAACCCGAGACCTTCGCCAAATGGGCGGCGGACGTTCCTGAGGATTTCGTTTTCTCCCTGAAGGCAAGCCGCTTCGTCACCAACCGCAAGGTCCTGGCCGAGGCGGGTGAATCCATGACGAAGTTCCTGACGCAGGGACTGACGGAGCTCGGCCACCATCTCGGCCCGATTCTCTGGCAATTCGCGCCGATTAAAAAATTCGACGCCGAGGATTTCGGGGCGTTTCTGGCATTGCTGCCCGAAAAACAGGACGGCGTCAGCCTTCGCCACGTGGTCGAAGTGCGAAACCCGACATTTCAGGTGCCGGAATTCATCGATCTTCTCGCCAAACACAAGGTCGCGGTCGTCTGCGCCGACCATCACGATTATCCGATGCTGCCTGACGTAACTGCCGATTTCGTCTATTGCCGCCTGCAAAAGGGCGAAGACGATATCGAGACCTGTTATCCGAAGGCCGAGATTGACCATTGGGCAAAACGGGTCAAGACCTATGCGGCGGGCGGTGTTCCGGATGACCTGCCGCTGATCGCTCCCGATAGAAAAGTAGAGAAGACCCCTCGCGATGTCTTCGCTTTCTTCATCACCGGCGGCAAGGTCAATGCACCAAACGGCGCACAGGTATTGCAGAAATTGGTCTGACTGGCTCAGCCAGCCATTTCTTTCGCCGGGTTGAAATCGACTGCCGCGAACGCCGCCTCGATCACCTCGGTTCCAGCGCCCGGCCGTGTGGCGTCGCTGGAAAGGATTTGCCGGAAACGGCGCGCGCCGGGCATGCCCTGAAACAGGCCGACCATGTGGCGGGTGACGTGATTGAGGCGCCCGCCGGCGGCAATATAGTCGGCGGCGTAGGCCATCATCGCATCACGCAGCCCCATCCAGTCAGCTTGCCGGGCCTCTTCGCCATAAATGCGATGGTCGACATCGGCAAGGATGGACGTATTGTGATAGGCCGCACGGCCAAGCATCACGCCGTCCATATGCTGCAGATGGAGGCTTGCCTGATCGAGATCGGAGATACCGCCGTTGATACCGATGAAGATGTCAGGATTTTCCCGCTTCATGCGATAGACGAGATCATAATCGAGCGGCGGCACCTCACGGTTTTCCTTCGGCGAAAGCCCTTGCAGCCAAGCCTTGCGCGCATGGATCCAGACCGCATCCGCGCCCGCCGCCACAACCCGCGAAAGAAAATCCGGCAGCACGGCTTCCGGCTCCTGATCGTCCACGCCAATGCGGCATTTGACCGTGACCGGCACCTTCGCAACGGCCTTCATCGCCGTCACGCATTGCGCGACAATCTCGGGTTCGCGCATCAGACATGCGCCGAAAGTGCCGGATTGCACCCGGTCCGAAGGACAGCCGACATTGAGGTTGATCTCGTCATAGCCATAATCGCCGGCGATCCGCACCGCCTCCGAAAGCTTTACCGGATCCGACCCACCGAGTTGCAGTGCAACCGGATGTTCCTGAGTATGATAGTTGAGCAACCTGTCGCGCTGGCCATGGATGATGGCGTCGGCAACGATCATTTCCGTATAAAGCAGCGCACGCTTCGACAATTGCCGGTGCAGAAATCTGCACCTCGTGTCCGTCCAATCGATCATCGGGGCCACGGCAAAGATTTTTTCGCCGTTTGCAAGCGCTTGTCTGTACATGAATTAACCTCTTTGCGGCGGCTTCTACAGCAAAGGACCGCAAAAAGCCAGTTTTGCAGCTGCGGTCATTTTGAACTGGAAATCACCCAGGAATCGGGGGACAAGACTTGCAGTTCTAAAAAGACGACAGGAAATCCCATGGCCGCCACCGTCATTCCAGTTCCAGAACCCGTTCTTCTGCCCGTAGAGGGCACAAACGAGATGTTCCCCGTGCGGCGGGTCTATTGTGTCGGCCGCAATTATGCCGATCACGCCATCGAGATGGGCCACGATCCTTCAAGGGAACCGCCGTTTTATTTCCAGAAAAATCCGGACAACCTTCTGCCTGCGGGTCAGGATTTCCCCTACCCTTCGCTGTCGTCGAACGTGCATTACGAAGTCGAATGCGTCGTGGTGTTGAAAAGCGGCGGTGCGGATATTCTGGCAAGCGATGCGCTGGGCCACGTCTGGGGTTACGCGGTTGGCATCGATATGACACGCCGCGACCTTCAGGATGGTTTGAAGAAGATGGGACGCTCGTGGGAGGGCGCAAAAGCGTTCGAATATTCCGCGCCGGTCTCCGCCATCGTTCCCGCAGACAAGATCGGCCATCCGTCGACCGGTGCGATCTGGCTCGATGTCAATGGTGAGCGCAAGCAAACAGGCGATCTTGCGCAGATGATCTGGAAAGTGCCGGAAGTGATTGCCGAGCTTTCAAAGCTGTTCACGCTTGCCGCTGGCGATGTCATCATGACCGGCACGCCCGCAGGCGTCGGCCCTATCGTGCGCGGCGATCGGATCGAGTGTGGTGTAGACGGTGTCGGCACCCTGTCCGTTACGGTCGCCTGATCGCTATCGGCGCATAATCCAAAGGGAGAGAACCGCCATGCCGCTTTATCGCCTCGCAGATCGGGTGCCGCAGACCCCCGCCACGGATCGCTACTGGGTCGCGCCCGATGCGAATGTCATTGGCTCGGTGATACTTGCCGAGGATGTCGGCATCTGGTTCGGCGCGACGCTGCGCGGCGATAATGATCCAATCAGCATCGGTCGCGGCACCAATATTCAGGACGGCGTGATGGTTCACAGCGATCTCGGTTTTGCCGCCACGATCGGCGAAATGTGCACCATCGGCCACCACGCCATCATCCACGGCTGCACCATCGGCGACAATTCGCTCGTCGGCATGGGCGCAACGATCCTGAACGGCGCAAAGATCGGCCGCAACTGCCTGGTCGGCGCCAATGCGCTGGTGACGGAGGGCAAGGAGTTTCCCGACAATTCCCTAATCGTCGGATCGCCGGCGCGTGCCGTCCGAACGCTGGATGACGAGGCCGTCGCCAGCATCCGCCGCTCGGCGGAAAATTACATCGAAAACTGGAAGCGTTTTTCGAAGGATCTGGAAGTCATCGAAGAATGACGGATGGCGGGCAAGAACGCCCGCTGTCGCCAAACGGTGTTACCCCGCGCAGGCGGCACACAGACCACGAATTTCGATAGTGGTCTTTTCCGCCTTGAACTTGCTGTCCTTGACCCAGCGCTCGAGGCGATGGTCAATCTCGTGATCGTGGAACTCATTCACCTGGCCGCAGGATTCGCAAATGGCAAAGGCGACGGTGCCATGATGATGCGAGCAGCATTCGGCTTGCGTATGGGTGCAGGCAACAAAGGCGTTGAGGCTTTCAAGCCGGTGCACGAGACCATATTCCACCAGCTTTTCCAACGCCCGGTAGACCTGCAGCGGCGCGCGAAAACCATCGTCGCGCAGCTTGTCGAGGATCACATAGGCGCTGAGCGGCGCATGCGCATTCGACAGGGCATTCATGACCAGCGACTGGTTTTTGGTAAGGTTCTGCGCATTCATGACTTGCCTCCTTCATCTGCGGAGCGGGAAAAACCCGGTGCCGGCAACAGGCTTATAACGAACAGGATCACGGCGGCAACCACGATGGACGGTCCTGATGGCGTGTCGTAACTCAGCGATCCGAACAGGCCGCCAACGACGGCAACCGCTCCGATCAGAGACGCGACCACAGCCATCACCTCAGGCGTGGAAGAAAAACGTCTGGCTGTCGCCGCCGGTATGATGAGCAGCGATGTGATCAACATGATGCCGACCACCTTCATGGCGATGGCAATCACCAGCGCCATCAACAGCGTGAAGATGAGCTTGGCGCGTTCCGGGTTCAACCCCTCGGCCTCGGCCAACTCGGTATTGACTGTGGAGGCCAGCAGAGATCGCCACAGGAACACCATGGAAACCAGCACCACCAGCCCGCCGCCCCAAATCAGCGCGATATCGCTGCGGGTAACGGCCAGAATATCCCCGAACAGGAAGGAGACGAGATCGATGCGCACCCAGCTCATGAAGGCAACTATGACGAGACCGATCGCCAGCGCCGAATGAGAGAGTATGCCGAGGAGCGCATCGGCGGAAAGCGCCTGCCGCCGTTGCAAAAAAATCAGCAGGATCGAAACCGCCGAGGCTACAAGAAAGACGCTGACGATGAGGTTGATCTGCAACAGCAGCGACAGCGCAACGCCAAGCAGTGCCGAATGGGCCATCGTATCGCCGAAATAGGCCATGCGCCGCCACACAACGAAGCAGCCAAGAGGACCGGCGGTGAGCGCAACACCGATGCCGGCGATCATGGCGCGAACGAAGAAATCGTCAAACATGCCGCTCTCCCTGCTGGTGGCTTGAAGTGGCATGTCCGTCATGCTCGTGGCCGCAGCCGCAGTCCCCATGGTCATGATTATGGTCGTGATGCTGCTCATGCGCATCATGATGGCCATCGTCGGGGTGGCAATGTTCGGTCACCGAACCATCCGCGTGCTGCACCCGGCCATCGGGCAGATGGGTGTGGTCGTGATGGTGGCTGTAAACGGCAAGCGCCTTGGTGGCCGACCCACCGAAAAGTCGCATATATTCCGGGCTCTGGCTTACCGCCTGCGGCGTTCCCCGGCAGCAGACATGGCCGTTCAGGCATATTACGGTATCGGTTTCCGCCATGACGACATGCAGGTCATGCGAGATTAACAGAATTCCGCAATTGTTTGAATTCCTGATATTTTTTATCAAATCATAAAGCGCGATCTCCCCGGAGAAATCAACGCCCTGCACAGGCTCGTCGAGAACCAGCAGATCGGGCTTGCGCGCAATGGCGCGGGCAAGCAGCGCCCGCTGGAACTCTCCGCCAGAAAGATGCTGCACCTCCGCGTTTGCCAGATGCGCGATACCCGTGGCGTTCAGCGCGGCGTCGATTTCGCGCGCGGGAAGAGGCCCGGTCAGCGTCATCAACCGGCGCACAGAAAGCGGCATGGTCCAGTCGACAGAGAGCTTCTGCGGCACATACCCGACCCTCAGACCGGCAATGCGCGATACCGCGCCCTCGCTCGGCTTCAAGACACCGATCGCCATTTTCGCGCTGGTTGATTTGCCCGAACCGTTCGGCCCGATCAACGTGACGATCTCACCCTTGCTGACGGAAAACTCCACGCCGCGCACGAGCCAGCGACCGTTGCGCTGCACGCCGGCATTGGAAAGTGACACCAGTATCTTTTTGCCCTCATGGGCGGAATGAAGCATGGGATTGTCCGATCGGCGATGTTGCTTACCGCTATCGCATACGTTATAGAGTTACGCAATAAATGTAATAACATAACTATACTTCTTCAAGTGGAGTGCATTTCATGAGATCGTTCGTGATCCCGCTCATGGCATCGGTAGCAATAGCGGCGGCCGCCTCCGGCGCCACCGCCGCCCCAAATGTCGTGGTCTCGATCAAGCCTGTCCATTCCCTCGTCGCGGCAATCATGCGTGGCGTGGGCGAACCGCAACTCATTGTCGACGGCGCAGCCTCGCCGCATACCTATAATCTGCGGCCTTCCAATGCCCGCACGCTGGAAAAGGCCGATCTGGTCTTCTGGGTCGGGCCTGGACTGGAGGCATTTCTGCAAAAGCCGCTGGAGGCGTTGACCAGCAAGGCAACAGTGGTCGAACTGGAAGACGCCAAGGGGCTGGAAAAGCTTCCCTTCCGCGAAGGCGGCCCTTTCGAGGCGCATGACGATGGCGAAGAGGCCCATGGAGAACATGCCGGCCATTCGGAAAGCGAAGACGCTCATGCTCATGATCACGCGCACGATGACGGCGACCATGAACACGGCGCGTACGACACTCATCTGTGGCTCGATCCGGCCAATGCCAAGGCCATGGCCCAGACGATAGAAACCGCACTGATTGCCGCCGATGCCGGCAACGCGGAAACCTATCAGGCCAATACGAAAAAACTGATCGACGATCTCGATGCGCTCGACAGCGAAATTGCGGAAACGGTCAAGCCTGTGAAGGACAAGCCCTTCATCGTCTTCCACGATGCCTATCAATATTTCGAGCATCGCTACGGCGTAAAAACGGCGGGATCGATCATCGTTAGCCCCGAAACCCTGCCCGGTGCCGATCGCGTCAGGGAGATGCAGGAAAAGGTTCGCCAACTTGGCGCGACCTGCGTTTTTGCCGAACCGCAATTCGAGCCGAAACTGATCTCCGTCATAACCGAAGGCACGGCGGCAAAGTCTGCAACGCTCGATCCCGAAGCGGCCACGCTTGAACCGGGTCCCGATCTCTACTTCAAGATGATGCGCGGCATCGCCGGCTCGCTGAAGGATTGCCTGTCCTGATCCGGACAGGCGTTCCTTCTATCAAGGCTTCGGCGCCATTGAGGACCAGACCGGGCGGCTGATGCTTTGCAGCGTTTCTGGCGGCGCACCGTTGATGCGTGCCAGCAGAGCCTTGGCAAGCTCCATGCCCGCAAGCTTGATGTCCTCGTTGACTGTGTGGATTTGCGGCTGGATCCAGTTCAGGAATTCTGCGGACTGTTTCGACACGATATCGATATCCTTGCCGATCCTGACACCGGCTGCCTCAAACCCCGCCACGAGCGCAATAGTGCTGCTGCCGCTGATGGAGACAATGCCGTCGGGGCGATCGTCTGATTGCATCAGGCGCTTGCCGAAATCGCGGATCTTGTCGAGCGGCGTCTCGATGGTGATGGCATCCAACGGGAATTCGGAAACGCCGAAATCCCTGATACCGCGGGTGAACCCCTTGCGGGCGTGGTCGTGGAACGCAAACCGCGATGGCGGCACGATGATGGCGATCCTCTTTCGCCCACATTGCGCCAGCCGCTCCACGGCCTCATAGGCATAAGCCTCGTTATCGAAATCGTGATAGGCGTGCTCAATGCCCATGTCGGACCGCCCATGGGTAACGAAGGGCATTTTGCGCTCCGTCATGAAACGGACGCGCGGATCGTTCGGCTCGATTTTGGAGATAATGACCCCGTCCGCCGAACCGGTTTCGAGAATGTAGCGGATCGGCACCATGGAATCCTTGGCGTGGGTGTGAGGGGTAACGACGAGGTGATATTGCGTCGTCGCAAGAACCTCGGTGATGCCGAATACCATCTGGCTGGTGAAGCCCATCAATTCCTCGTCGACGCTCAGCACCAGGGCGATCACATTGGTCTTGCCGGTGCGAAGGCGCACACCAGCTCGGTTCGGCTGGTAACCGATCTGCTGGGCAATCAGCCGCACGCGCTCCTTGGTTTCCGCGCCGATGTCAGGCGCATCCTTCAGCGCGCGTGACACGGTGGTGATGCCAAGACCCGTCATGTAGGCGATGGTCTTCAAGGTCGGGCGCTCACCCGTTGTCGCCTTCGCTTCGTCCCTGCCGGAATTACCAGTATCGTTCATGTCATTTCGCCACGCTTTGCAGAACAATAATCATAGATAGCTTTTTGTTTCTTGCAAAGGCAAACGTCGCCGGTCGCCGTCACACCCGATCCAGTCTTCGGGCCTTTGGCTATAACGATGTAGGTCGTGGAAAATATCGAACGGGCGTATTCCTGATTACCGACCTTACGCGCTCGCGAAACTTCCGCTCAAGAGAGAAACAATGCCAATAAACTAGATTAAATAGTAACAATAATTATTTGATATATATAAATAAAAGTCAATAAATATCAAGGCACCCGTACGCGTGGTTTTCCAATAGTACCAACGGGCATTTTTCGCGCATGAAGTTTCACTCCGAAGACATGACGGAACGATCATTTTACGGTAACGTTGCCGGAGGGAGGAGATTGCCGAGCTGAGCGAGCTGGATAACGGCTGGCTGGCGGGCATGCATCTTCCCCAGATTCCGACACAAGCCTGCGTCATAATGGCCAGCTTATCCTATTTGAATTCGTCCATGCAGGGTCCCATCATGATTTCTTCCTCCACGCCCGAAACCGTCATCGATCTGGCCGGGCTCTGGCGCCTGACCTCGCTGGAAGGAGACTACACGACCGACCTTACCGTGCCGGGAGAC
The DNA here is from genome assembly GCF_007828365.1 of Rhizobium sp. SJZ105. NCBI lineage: Bacteria > Pseudomonadati > Pseudomonadota > Alphaproteobacteria > Hyphomicrobiales > Rhizobiaceae > Rhizobium > Rhizobium sp. SJZ105. Next base: position 410,063 of record NZ_VIUP01000001.1, on the reverse strand, counting down.
GTTCACAGCGCACTCAAAAACGCGGGCATCATTCCAGACCCCTATCACGGTGCCAATGAAAATGCGGTGCAATGGGTCGCGCATCGGGACTGGATCATAGAGCGGACCTTCATCCTCGATGACGCCGATGCCAGCTGGTATCTCGATATCGATTATCTCGACACCGTCGCGATCGTCTTCGTCAACGATGTCCCGGTCTTGAGTTCGGACAATTGCTTCCGACGTTACCGTCCCGATGTGTCTCGCGCCGTGCGGCCCGGTGAAAACACCATTCGTATCCATTTCCACTCCAACATCGCAGCCGGGGCGGAACGGCAGGCGCGGCAACCTTTTTACATTCCCTATCATGAGGGCAACTCGCCGATTGCCAACGGCAACATGTTGCGCAAGCCACAGTGCCATTTCGGCTGGGACTGGAATATTGCGATTGCTCCGCTCGGCCTTTACGGCAAAATCCTGCTGAAGCGCCTCGATACGGCACGGGTCGAACACGTCGTCACCTCACAACATCATGTCGAGGGCGGCGTCGAGCTGCATGTGGCCATCACGCTGTTTGCCGAAGGTCCGGCGAGCCTTCCGCTCTACCTTTCCCTCAACGACGAAAGGCTGCGGCTCGATTGCGGCGTGGGTGCGGGTGAGACGGTGGTGCGCCACGTCTTCTTCGTGGAAGATCCCGCGCTCTGGTGGCCGGCGGGCAGCGGCGAACAGACGCTCTACACGTTGGCGGTGGAGTTGCCGGATGAAACCGTCACCCGCAGGATCGGCTTCAGGACCATTGAACTTCTGACGGACAAGGATGAGGCCGGTAGCCGATTTGCCTTCCGCATCAACGGTCGGGAAATCTTCTGCCGTGGCGCGAACTGGATTCCATCCGATGCGCTTTATTCGCTGACCAGCCGCGAAAAAACCGAAGACCTTCTATGTTCAGCCGTCGAGGCCAATATGAACATGATCCGCGTCTGGGGCGGCGGATTTTACGAGGAAGACTGGTTCTACGATCTCTGTGACCGTCTCGGTCTTCTGGTCTGGCAGGATTTCATGTTCGCCTGCAACCTTTACCCCTGCAGCGAAGACTTTCTCGACAATGTCGAACACGAGGTCGACTATCAGGTAAAACGCCTTTCCTCCCATCCGTCCATCGCGCTCTGGTGCGGCGACAACGAATTGGTGGGTGCCCTCACCTGGTTCGAGGAGCCCCGCAACAACCGCGACCGTTATCTCGTGGCTTACGACCGCCTCAACCGCACCATCGAAAAGGCGCTGAAAAAAGCCGCCCCCGAAGCACTCTGGTGGCCCTCCAGCCCGGCTTCAGGCTACCTCGATTATGGTGATGCCTGGCATGCGGATGGTTCCGGCGACATGCATTACTGGTCCGTTTGGCACGAAAACAAATCGTTCGACAATTACCGCTCGGTCAAGCCGCGCTTCTGCTCTGAATTCGGTTTTCAGTCCTACACCTCCATGCCTGTCATCCGCACCTATGCGGAAGAGAAAGACATGAACATCGCCTCCCCGGTGATCGAACTGCACCAGAAGAATGTCGGCGGCAATGAGCGCATCGCTGGCACCATGTTCCGCTATTTCCGCTTTCCGAAGGATTTCGAAAATTTCGTGTATCTGAGCCAGGTACAGCAGGCGCTGGCCATCCGAACCGCGGTCGACTACTGGCGCTCGCTGAAACCCCATTGCATGGGAACGCTCTACTGGCAGCTCAACGACACCTGGCCGGTTGCCTCATGGTCGAGCCTGGACTACGGCGGCGGCTGGAAGGCGCTGCACTATGCTGCCCGCCGGTTCTTCCAACCGGTGACCGTCTCGGCCATTCCCTCCGAGGATGGACGCCGAGTGAGCTTCTCCATGGTCAACGACACCGCGGAAGACGTCGAGATCGACATGAATATTGTCGCCCTCACCATGGAGGGTAACCGCGTGCCGCTGAAATCTGCCAACGGCGCGTGCGCAACGGACAAGGCGGCGACGCTGACCGAAATCGACATGGACAGCCTGCCTGATGGCTCCATTCTTGCCTGGAACTTCATAGCATCCAACGGCATGACAGGCGAAGGCCATCATGTGCGCGACACCTACAAGTCTCTGGAGCTCCAGCCCGCTGGACTGACGTTCTCCACCGGCACATTGAAAAACGGCCAGCTCGAAATCGACGTCACCGCAGCAGGTCTTGCCCTCTTCGTCATGCTGGAGGCCGATCAGCCCGGGCGTTATTCCGACAATCTGTTCGATCTCGCAGCTGGCGAAACACGTCGGATCATCTTCACCCCGAAGGCGGGCAGCGGACAGCCGCAGTTCCGTATCTTCGATCTTTATACCTGCCAATCCTCGCATTGAAACCACGCGGCGAAAGGCTTAACCATCCTTAGCGGAACGGCAGGCAACGTTGCGCCTGCCCTCATCTTTCAAAGGTTTGCCGGCTTCTCCGGCAACCATTCATCAGCAAGTGGAGGAAGACCCATGGTTTGGCAACCGGCCGAAAACCGATATACATCCATGAAATACAATCATTGCGGAAAGACTGGCCTGAAGCTGCCGGCGATCTCGCTCGGGCTGTGGCACAATTTCGGCAACGACACACCGCACCAGACCAAACAGGCCATTTGCCGTCGCGCCTTCGACCTCGGCATTACCCATTTCGATCTGGCCAATAATTACGGCCCACCACCCGGCAGCGCCGAAACTGCCTTCGGCGAAATCCTGAAGACGGATTTCAGAGGCTACCGCGATGAAATGATCATCTCGTCCAAGGCGGGCTACAACATGTGGCCCGGTCCCTACGGTGAGTGGGGCAGCCGCAAATATCTGATATCGTCCTGCGACCAGAGCCTGAAGCGCATGGGGCTGGACTACGTTGATATCTTCTACTCCCACCGTTTCGATCCCAACACGCCGCTTGAGGAAACCTGCGGCGCACTGGACCAGATCGTGCGCTCGGGCAAGGCGCTCTATGTCGGCATCTCGTCATACAACTCGAAACGCACCCGTGAGGCCGCCGCGATCCTGAAAGATCTCGGCACGCCCTGCATCATCCATCAGCCGAGCTACTCCATGATCAATCGCTGGATCGAGGAAGACGGTCTGGTCGATACGCTGGAAGATCTTGGCATTGGCTCCATCGTCTTTTCGCCGCTGGCGCAGGGCATGCTGACGACGAAATATCTGGGTGGCGTGCCTGATGGCAGCCGTGCATCGCAGAGCAAGTCACTCAACCCCGCCTTCCTCAACGAGCGCAATGTCGAAAACATCCGCGCGCTCAATCGCATTGCCGAGCGGCGTGGCCAAACACTCGCGCAGATGGCAATCGCCTGGGTGCTGCGCGGTGGTCGCATCACGTCGGCGCTCATCGGTGCGAGCCGTGTCGAACAGGTCGAGGATTGCGTGAAGGCACTCGACAATGCCGACTTCTCCACAGAGGAGCTTGCGGAAATCGACGGTTACGCGAAGGACGCGGATATCAACCTCTGGGCAAAATCCGCTGAACGCGTCTAATACTTGAAACAGGCTGCCCGGTTTCCAACGGGCAGCCTGATCGACGCAAAAACTGGACTGAAATCTCCAACAGAAAGATTAACGTCCCCGTCTAACCATTAACAACCATTACATAAATGTAATTTTAAATTCAGTTTCCGTTCATTCGTTTATTCGTAAGTTCTCCTTATCGAAACACGAGAGGAAACATTCATGAAAAAGTTCGTCACCATTCTTCTGGCTGCAACTGTTCTTGCGGCTCCAATGGCCCAGGCACAAAGCCGCCACGACGATCGTCATCGCGGTGTAACCGTCGAGCGTCACACGACCACCAAAAAGGTCATCGTCAAGAAGCACCGTTGGGATCGCGGTCAGCGCCTCTCGCCAGCAGAGCGTCGTCATTTCGTCGACCGCCGCGACTATCGCCGTTACCGCCTGGCAGAGCCGCGTCGCGACCAGCGCTGGGTACGCGTCGACAACCAGTTCCTGCTCATCAACGCCGTCACCGGCCTGATCGTTGGCCTTTCTGCGGCACGCTAAGTAAATCGACGGATGAAATGAAAAAGGCCCGCTTGCGCGGGCCTTTTGTTGTTTATCGTTATAGCCGATCAGAAAATGTCGGCGCCGCTGCCCCACGGGCCATGCGACTTGTCGACACCGTCGGTGCGTTCGAAGCCATGCGCCCCGAAGAAATCGCGCTGCGCCTGAATAAGGTTCGCGCTGCCGCGGGCGCGACGATAGGCGTCGAAATAACCAAGCGCGGAAGCGAGTGCCGAAACCGGCAGACCGGAGAGAACCGCGTAGGAAACGACACGGCGCAGGGCGGCGTCGGTGTCCTTGACGATGCCGGAGAAGGCAGGCGTCACGATGAGGTTGGCCACATGCGGATCCTTGGTGAAGGCCGAGGTGATCTCATCGAGGAATTCCGAGCGGATGATGCAGCCGGCGCGCCAGATGCGGGCGATCGTCGGCATCGGCAGGTTCCAGTTGAACTCCTTCGATGCGGCCGACATGACGGCAAAGCCCTGTGCGTAAGCACCGACCTTGGCGGCCAGAAGCGCGCTTTCCAGATCAGCGATAAAGGCCTTTTTGTCAGCCGGTGCAGCTGCAACGGTCGGCAGGCCGAAGATCTTCTCGGCAGCTTCGCGCTCGTCCTTCTGCGACGACAGGATACGGGCAGCCACGGCGGCCTCAATGGCAGTTGCGGCGACGCCCATGTTCTGCGCCTCGATAACCGACCACTTGCCTGTACCCTTCTGGCCGGCCTTGTCGAGGATCAGATCGACCATCGGCTTGCCGGTGATCGGATCGGCAGCGCGCAGAACCTTCTCGGTGATTTCGATCAGGTAGGAGTTGAGACGGCCCTTGTTCCATTCACCGAATACATCGGCGATTTCAGACGCACTCATCTTCAGGCCGTCACGCAGGATGCCGTAGATTTCGGCGATCATCTGCATGTCGGCATATTCGATGCCGTTATGGATCGTCTTGACGAAATGACCGGCACCGTCGTTGCCGAGCCATGCCACGCACGGATCGTCATTATACTTGGCGGAAATGGAGGTCAGAACCTTCTCGACGCGCTTCCAGCTATCTTCGGTACCGCCGACCATGATCGACGGTCCGTGACGCGCACCTTCTTCACCGCCGGAAACGCCCATGCCGATAAAGGTCAGGCCGCTATCCTTCAGGTTGTCGAAACGGCGGATCGTATCGCGGAAATTCGCATTGCCGGCGTCGATCATGATGTCGCCGTTCGAGAGATGCGGCTTCAGAATTTCCATCTGCTGGTCAACCGGATCGCCGGCCTTGATCATGATGATGATCGGGCGCGGAGGACGAATGGCGGCGACGAATTCCTCGATGGTTTCGCAAGGGATCAACTGCCCCTGCAAGTCCCCAGCCTCGGCGTAGAATTTTTTCGTCGCTTCAGGGGTTCGGTTGAATACGGCAATCTTGTTGCCCTTTTCCGCGATGTTCAACGCCAGGTTCGAGCCCATGACGCCGAGACCGATCAAACCGATTTCTGCCTGTTCCACGGATGTGCCTCCATCTTGCTTTTAGGTGGTCGTGTTGTGGCACTGTAATGAACAAACGGCAAGGCTAGGGGCGACTGAAACGATTAAATTTTGATGACGCAAATCAGCTTTGCATATTTGCGACAGGTCGGGGGAAGGTCGTAACCAATGCGCGTCCACTAGGAAGGTCGTGGCCGGTCGTCGCCATCGTCCAGCGCTCGCCAGGCAGCGCCGTCCATATCCTCATATTGCCCTGATCGCACCGACCAGAGGAAGGCGAAAAGCCCGAGCGCTCCGAGAAACAGGGCGACGGGGATGAGATAGATCAACATGTTCATGCCGGTTGCGCCCCCTCGCCCGCAAATCCGGTCGGCACGCTCTGTTGCGCAGAAACGGCTTCAGCCGTTCCCGCAAGACGCAGCGCATTTGCAACAACGATGAGCGACGATGTCGACATGGCGATGGCCGCGATCATCGGCGTCGCATAACCGGCAATCGCAATCGGCACGGCAATGACATTGTAGCCGATGGCAAGCGCGAAGTTCTGCCGGATAAGCCGTCCGGCCCGCCGCGATGTCTCGATGGCGACAGGAACGGCATCCAGATCCTCGTGCATGAACACGAAGTCGGCGGCCTGCCGGCCGATATCGGCGGCGGTTGCCGGTGCCATGGAAACATGTGCTGCGGCCAGCGCCGGCGCATCATTAATGCCGTCGCCCACCATCAGAACCTTGCGTCCCTCGCCGGCCAGCGCCGCACAGCGCCCCGCCTTGTCTTTCGGCGACAGGTCCGCGTTCCATTTCGCAATGCCCAGACGCTGCGCCATGGCCTTCACGGCCGGGACCCGGTCACCGGACACGATTTCCAGCACCAGTCCTCGCGTAGAAAGGCTGCGCAGTGCTTGTACGGCGCCAGGACGCGGATTGTCCTCGAAACCGAAACTCGCCAGATACCCGCCGTCAAGCGAAAGCACCACTTCCGATCGCGCGTCGCCGTTTTCCATTTGCGATTCATCCGGGCAGGCAAAACGGCGGTTGCCGAGCCGGTAGGTTCCCACCGGCGTGAGAGCCTCAACACCGGAGCCGGGAATTTCACGCACCGCTTCGTAGACCGGTAGAATTCCGCCATAGGCTGCATGCAGGGCTTTGGACAGCGGATGGCGTGAATGGGCGGCAAGGCCAGCCGCAATCGCCATCGTGGCGGGGTTCACATCGCCGGCTTCCACCAGTCGCGGCTTCCCGACCGTCAGGGTGCCTGTCTTGTCGAACAAAACGGTGTCGATTTCGGCCAGTCGCTCCATCGCCGAGCCTTCCTTGACCATGATGCCATGCCGAAAGAGCCGGCCTGCCGCCACCACCTGCACCACCGGAACAGCAAGGCCAAGCGCACAGGGGCAGGTGATGATGAGAACCGCAATCGCGATCAGCATCGCCTGCTTCCAGTCACCGCCCAAAACGCCCCAACCGAGAAAGGTCATGAGAGCAAGAAGATGTACGACGGGCGAATAATAGCTCGCGGCACGGTCGGCAATCCGCCGATAGCGCGCCCGCCCCCCTTCCGCCGCCTCCATCAGCCCGATCACTTCCGACAGAAACGAATCCTTTGCCGATGCGGTCACCCGCGCGGCGAGCGAACCGGTGAGATTGAGGGTGCCTGCCTGGAGCAGATCGCCCGCCTCCACCCGACGCGGCGCGCTTTCGCCGTTGACAATGGACATGTCGAGATCGCTGCTTCCGCTAATGACCATCGCATCCACCGCCACGCGGTCACCGGCAGCAATCGCAATCGTCATGCCGGGTAGCACATCGCCAAGCGGGCGATACTCCCGCGTTCCGTCCTCACCGATAACGGTTGCGCCGCGTGGTGAAAGCCGGGCCAGGCCCGCAATTGCCGAGCGCGCCCTGTCACGCATGATATGGTCAAGCGTGCGGCCGATCAGCAGGAAGAACAGCAGCGACACGGTCGCGTCAAACCACGCATGTTCGCCATGATGAATCGTCTCCCATAGCGAGATTGCGTAGGATAGCGTGATGGCGAGCGCGATCGGCACATCCATATTGGTGCGGCCATGCTTCAGCGCATTCCAGGCCGACTGATAGAAGAACCGGCCGCCATAGATCAGCGCCGGCGCGGCAATCATCGCCGAAATCCAGTGGAACATGTCACGCGTCGCGGCATCGGCCCCGGACCAGACGGACACGGATAGAAGCATGATATTGGCGGAAGCAAAGCCGCAGAGCGCCACCGCCCTGATCAGTTGCGAGCGCAACACGTCCGAAGCATCCTGTCCGCTCGCGAAAAGATGCGTCCGGTATCCGGTTGCAAGGATTGCGCGGGCAAGTTCGGCGGGATCTGTCCTGATGCCATCGACATACTCTTTCCAGACAATCGCCACCCGTTTTGAGGACAGGTTCACGCGCGCCTGCTCCACCTGGCGGAGACGGCGCAGCGCCGTTTCGATGGTGGTGATGCAGGCGCCGCAATAAACGCCGGGCACGCTGAGATCTGTCTGGCGCAGCCCCTGCCCCAGATCGCGGCTTGCCAGCATCAGCTCCTCTGATGATGGTGGGTTGACGGGTTCGCCGAGTTGAAGCGACCCTTCCGTTCCCTGTGCACAACAGCTCATTGACGCCCCCTGATCACCGCGATCCGCGTGCCTTCATGCACGATGATCCTGCCGTCTTTTACGGCAGTGACCTCAACGATCCATTGGCCGGGCAGCATGTCATGCGGGCCGGTGAAGACCCCGGTAGACACCGGGGTCAGCTCCATGTCGAAATTCTGGTGCTCGCCGACCGGCCGGCGAAAACGCGCCGTTACGGTATCCGTATCCACAGGGCCGGTATCTGGATGAAACACCTCGTAGCGCACGGTCTTTTCATTCACCACCAGCCTGCCCTTGATACCGGTCGCGGCCCTTGCCTTGGCGGCCTCGGCCTTGGCGTTGAACTGCTGGCTGGCAACATAGGTATTGGGCACCACCAGCCCGCTCCAGCTGGTGACAGCGTTCCAGGCCATCACCATGTTGACGGTGATGACGATGCCGAAAAACATCACCATAACACCCAGCATATGCCAGCCGGTGAAAATGAAACCGGACGTCTGGCGATTGGTCGTTGTCATTTTTTCACTCCCGGAGCGTTGAAGACGGCGTCGTAACGGGCCGTCTCATGGCCGCCCGTATCGCTGACGATGAATTCGAAATTTTCAGCAGCCCGCGCGACGTGACTGCCCGGCAGGGTGACGAACACCTTCAGCGTTGTCGCCTCGTCCGGTTCCACCATCACCTCGAAGCTGCGAGAGGCTGCATCCGGCACGCCGTTTAACTTCATCACCGCACTTGGAATGCCCTCTATCGTCAGGCTCATTAGGCGCGGTTGCGGCACCATGTTGAGGATGCGAACGGTATAACCGTTGCGGATGGACCCGTTCGATTCCAGCACATATTGCGGGTTGCGGTCGTGCAGCACGTTAAGAGCCAGCCGCTCGCGCGTCACCAGAGCCACCAGCAAGCCGATGCCGACTGCAGCCCATATTGCCGTGTAAAGAAGCGTGCGCGGGCGAAAGACGATGCGCCAGTCGAAATGGCGAATGCTGTTTTTGAACCCGCCGTCCTCCTTGCGCACATTCGCAGGCCGGATTGCGTGCTGGCCGTTGCTGGTCGCAAGCGCCATGTTGGACTGGTATTCGGACAGCGTCGCATAGGCGATCAGCCCGCGTGGCTTACCAATCTTGTCCATCACCCCATCGCAGGCATCGATACAGAGCGCGCAGGTGATACATTCCAGCTGCTGCCCGTCTCTTATGTCGATGCCCATGGGACAGACTGCGACACAAGCATTGCAATCGACGCAATCGCCGACGCTCTCCCCTGTGGCCGCAGCCTTTTTGGCGTGCCTCGTGCGAGGTTCACCGCGCCAGTCATTATAGGTCACGACCAGCGAGTTCTCATCCAGCATCGCCGCCTGAATGCGCGGCCAGGGACACATATAGGTACAGACCTGCTCCCGCATCAGCCCGCCGAAAACATAGGTCGTGGCGGTGAGTATCGCGACGGTCGTATAGGCGATCATCGGTGCCTGCCCCGTCATGAACTCTCTCGCCAGCGTCGGCGCATCGGCAAAATAGAAGATCCATGCCCCGCCGGTCAGAACGCCGATCACCAGCCAGATTGCGTGTTTCATCACCCGCTTGCGCAGCTTGCCGAACGTGAAAGGTGCTGCATCGAGCTTCATGCGGGCATTCCTGTCGCCCTCGATCGCCCGCTCGACGACCAGAAACAGGTCCACCCAGACGGTCTGCGGACAGGTATAACCACACCACGCGCGTCCCACGGCGGAGGTTATGAGAAACAACCCCAGACCCGCCATGACCAGCAATCCCGCGACGAAAAAGAACTCCTGCGGCCAGATTTCGATGAAGAAGAAATAAAAGCGCCGGTTGGCAATATCGATCAGCACCGCCTGGTCGGGCGCATAGGGACCGCGATCCCAGCGCAGAAACGGCGTCAGATAATAAATGCCGAGCGTGACCAGCATAACCAGCCACTTGAACCGCCGGAACCGGCCCTCCGCGCGCTTCGGGAAAATTTTCTTGCGCGCTTCATAAAGGGGTTTACGCGTTTTTGCGGAATTGACAGCCTCCGCTTCCAGCCTTTCGACGGGCTGTTGCGGGCGGTCCTGTCCGACGGGATAGATGTTCATGATTGCAGTCCGTTTTTATCTCCTTGCTTTCTCCCATCTCACCGGCGAAACATCCTTGACTTACATCAAGCGCGGACAAAGTGGCGCAGCCTGCGGCCTGCATTAAAACAGGGAGGATGAGATGCCAGTCATGCAGTCAAAAATCATTCATCTGTCGGTGGAAAAACCATGGAGCCATGTCTTTGATTTCGCCTCCGACCCGCAAAACATGCCGCACTGGGCCGCCGGTCTAGCAGGCGGTCTGAAACCAGACGGCGAGGACTGGATCGCCGATGGCGGCCCGCTGGGTGAGGTCCGCGTCAATTTCGCGCCCTTAAACGAATTCGGCGTGATAGACCACGTCGTGACATTGCCGGATGGCATGAAGGTGTATAACGCGCTGCGGGTAACACCGAATGGCAGCGGTGCCGAAGTCAGCTTTACCCTGCTTCGCCTGCCGGACATGACGGACGAGGATTTCGAACGGGATGCGGAGATGGTCCGGGTCGATCTGGAGAAACTGAAGTCGCTGCTCGAAACGGATTGAAGGATAAAACGATGACCACGAATACGAATGACCGGCGCATCGACTATGTCGAATTCAACGTCGCCGATATCGAGCGCAGCAAGGAATTTTACGGCGGCGCTTTCGGTTGGTCCTTTAAGGATTACGGCCCGCAATATTGCGAGTTTTCCGACGGCCGGCTGACCGGCGGTTTCACCACCACGGCACCTGTGTCAGCCAAGGGTGGACCGCTTGTCATTCTTTACGCCGCCGATATCGAGAATGCGCACCGGCGTGTCGAGGCAGCCGGTGGGCAGATCAGCGTCGCCATATTCGCCTTTCCCGGCGGACGCCGTTTTCATTTCACCGATCCGGATGGATACGAACTGGCCGTCTGGTCTGATCGATAAGAAAAAGGGCCGCATCGAGCGGCCCTTTCCATTTGTTGGCTGTGACGTTCACTCGCCACCGCCCAGCGAGTGCACGAAGATCGCAAGCTGCTTGACCGTGGTATCACCAAGCCGTTCACCCCAGGCGGGCATGACCCCGTGTTTTGGCGACCGTATCTGTGCAACGATCCCCTGCTCGCCACTGGCCTTCAGCCAGATCGCGTCGGCCAGGTTGGGCGCGCCGAACTCGCGGTTGCCCTTGGCGTTCTCACCGTGGCACGAGGCGCAATTGTCGGCGAAAATCTGTTTACCGGGTTCTACGAGTGCCGGGTTGGAAGGCGTTCCTGTCAGGCTGACGACATAGGCGGCGACCTCGCGGATTTCCTCGGACTTGAGGATATCGCCGAAGGCCGGCATTTCCGACAGGCGCGTATCGGGATCGTCGGCAAAACGAATGCCGTGCTTTACCGTCGTATAGATATCCTCGACGCTGCCTCCCCACATCCAATCGTCGTCGTTGAGGTTGGGATATCCCTGCCCGCCTTCCGCACCCGAACCGTGACACTGGATGCAATTGACCTTGAAGGCGGCGGCACCGCCGGAAAGCGCAAATTGCCTTAGCGTCGGATCGGCCTCAATCTCGGCGAGCGAGGAACTGGCGATTCTGTCGGAATAGACGCTCTGCGCCTGTTTGGCGTCCGCCATATCGGCGGCGATCTCGGAACGGCTGCTCCAGCCGAGCAACCCTTGCGTTGCGCCATTGATCAGCGGCCATGCCGGATAGGCGATGGTGTAGCCGATGGCCCAGAGGATCGTGAAGTAGAAGGTCCAGACCCACCAGCGCGGCATCGGATTGTTAAGCTCGCGAATACCGTCCCATTCATGGCCGGTGGTTTCGACGCCGCTGATGTCATCAATGTGTTTTTCGGACATATCCTAGTCCTCCTTAAGCGGAATGCTGGCGGCGTCGTCCGCAGCTTTTTTCGATCCGGGACGAAGGGTGAAAACGACGACGCCGGCGAAGAACAGGGTCATGGCAAGCAGGCCCCAGCTATCGGCGAAGTGGCGCATGGCCGTGTAGGTTTCCATCGTATCGCCTCCTCACCGATATCCGGCGGCATCGTCATAGGTCGAGAAATCGACCAGCGTGCCGAGCATCTGCAAATAGGCAACCAGCGCATCCATTTCGGTAAGCTTGGCTGGATCGCCATCGAAATCGCCGACTTTCGCCTTCGGATAGCGCGCCAGAAGCTCGGTCGTATCGGCGTTCGGATCGGCCTGCGCGTGAAGATCAGCCGCTGATTTCTCGATCATCTCGTCGCTATAGGGCACGCCAACGGCGCGGTTAGCCTTCAGCTCCATCGAGATATCCGTAATCTTCAACGGCGTGGTTTTGAGGAACGCGTAGGACGGCATGATCGATTCCGGCACGACGGAGCGCGGATCGGCCAGATGCTGCACGTGCCATTCATTCGAATAGCGGTCGCCTACGCGTGCGAGGTCCGGCCCCGTGCGCTTGGAACCCCACTGGAACGGGTGGTCGTACATGGATTCCGCCGCCAGGCTGTAATGCCCGTAACGCTCCACCTCGTCGCGGAACGGCCGGATCATCTGGCTGTGGCAGACATAACATCCCTCGCGGATGTAGATGTTGCGCCCGGCCAGTTCCAGCGGCGAGTAGGGCCGCATGCCCTCCACCTTCTCGATGGTGTTTTCGAGATAGAAAAGCGGCGCGATTTCCACGATACCGCCGATTGAGACGACGAGCAGCGAACCGACCAGAAGCAGAGTGGCGTTGCGTTCGATGACGCCGTGTTTGTCGAGTATGGACATCGGCCTCTCCTTATTCAGCGGGCTGCAGCGAAGGTGCGGCGTCATTGCGGACGCCCTCCTCGCGTTGACGACCGAGGATGGTCATGGTGACGTTGTAGGCCATGATCAGCGCGCCACTGAGGAACATCAGGCCACCCAGCGCACGCATCACGTAATAGGGGAACAGCGCTGCGACCGATTCCGCGAAGGAATAGACGAGGAAGCCCTGCGTATCGTATTCGCGCCACATCAAGGCCTGCTGGATGCCGGCCACCCACATCACGGCGGCGTAGATGACGATGCCTATCGTGGCGAGCCAGAAGTGCCAGTTGACCAGTTGCAGGCTGTAGAGACGGTCCCTGCCCCACAGTTTCGGCGTCAGATAATAGATGGCACCGAAGGTGATCATGCCGTTCCAGCCGAGAGCGCCGGAATGCACGTGGCCGATGGTCCAGTCGGTATAGTGGCTGAGCGAGTTAACGGCCTTGATCGACATCATCGGACCCTCGAAGGTCGCCATGCCGTAGAAGGCCACCGCCATCACCATCATGCGCACGATAGGATCGGTGCGGATCTTGTCCCATGCGCCCGAAAGCGTCATCAGGCCGTTGATCATGCCGCCCCACGACGGCATCCACAGCATGATCGAGAACACCATGCCGAGCGTCTGCGCCCAGTCCGGCAACGCCGTATAGTGCAGATGGTGCGGACCGGCCCAGATATACATGAAGATCAAAGCCCAGAAGTGGATGATCGACAGACGGTAGGAATAGACCGGGCGGTTCACCTGCTTGGGAATGAAATAATACATCATGCCGAGGAAGCCGGCGGTGAGGAAAAAGCCGACGGCGTTATGGCCGTACCACCATTGCGTCAGCGCATCCTGCACGCCCGAGAAAGCGGAGTAGCTCTTGACGCCGAGGAACGACACCGGAATGGCGAGGTTGTTGACGATATGCAGCATGGCGATCGTCACGATGAAGCTCAGATAGAACCAGTTTGCCACATAGATATGCGGCTCCTTGCGCGTCAGGATCGTGCCGAGAAATGCGAGGAGATAGGCGACCCAGACTATCGTCAGCCAGATATCGACATACCATTCCGGCTCGGCATATTCGCGGCCCTGCGTGATACCAAGCAGATAGCCAGTGGCAGCCATGACGATGAAGAGGTTGTAGCCCCAGAACACGAACCAGCCGAGATTGCCGCCGAACAGGCGTGCGCGACAGGTTCTCTGCACCACGTAAAATGACGTGGCAATCAGCGCATTTCCCCCGAAAGCGAAGATCACCGCGGAGGTGTGCAGCGGCCGCATCCGGCCGAAATTGAAATAGGGCGCGATGTTGAGATCGGGAAAGGCGAGCTGAAGCGCCACCACGACCCCGACCAGAAACCCGACCACGCCCCAGAACACGGTAGCGACGACGCCGTATTTCACGACCTCATCGAAATATTCGGATTTCAGCCGGGCGCGCGCGGCCTGATCGACAGGCGCGAAAGAAACACGGCGCAGCAGAAGCACCGTGCTGACCAGAAGCGTAAAGAACAGCACCCACATATGGGCGGCGAAAAGACTGTCGTGAGCGAAAGCAGCCCCGAGCAGCGCGAGAAAAGCCCCAAGGGCCACGATCGCGGTTTCTAACGTGTAATTCATTGTTGGTTTCCCCCAACGTGCAAGCAGACCGACGAAAGGCTTGGCGCGCGCTTTACGAAGCGGAAACGGGCCTTTGCGTCGGTTGGAGCATTGCCACCGGCGTGGGGAAGCCACCTTGATCCAGATCAAGAAAGAGAAGCTGTCGCAGCACCGGCAAAACCGAGCCGGGATTTGGCGATAAGAAGTGCATAGAAACTGAAAGAACGGACGCCGACGCGCGACACCCGCTTTATAAGGCTTGCGTCAGCCCTTCATTTTCAGTGGCAGCCCGGCTGCGACGAAATAGACTTCATCGACGATGGCCGCGACGCGCTGGTGTAACCTTCCGGCGTGATCGCGGAATTCGCGCGCCATGCGGTTTTCCGGCACGATGCCAAGGCCGACCTCGTTAGAGACGAGAATCAGTTTCGCCTTGGTGGACGCGATTGCCGCTGCCAGCGTGGCGAACGCCGTCTCGATATCGGCGTTCTCCATCATCAGATTGGTGAGCCACAATGTCAGGCAGTCGATCAGGATAACATTGTCCGGCGCATCCAGCCGCGCGAGCACGGCAGCGATATCAACGGGCGCCTCGTGTGTCGTCCACTCCTCGCCGCGCCGGGCCTGATGATGGTCGATGCGATCACGCATCTCGTCATCCCATGCCCGGCCGGTGGCCAGATAATGCAGGCGCCCGTCGGCTTTGCCCGCAAGGTCCTCGGCAAAACGGGACTTGCCGGAGCGCGCGCCGCCTAGAATGAAAACGGAGCGGTTTTTATCTGTCATGAAGAACCTGGAAGAAAAGAATAAGACGGACCGGCATCATTGCGGTGTCGCAAGCCAGAGACAGCCGTACATGAAGGGAACGATTCGTAGAAAAAGGCGTCCCCCGGTTATTCACGCCGGACTGCCGATGATACCGGATCGGAGACGACAAAACCTGTCCGCACGATGCGGGACATATGACAGCCTTGGCAACTCCGGATGCCGGAAACACCGGTCCTGACAAAAAGCTAGGTGCGAACGGTCATTCTGTCAATCGGCGAGCGGTGTCTACGAAAAATCAAGCGGAACCGGTACGCAAAACCTTAACCCGGAACCGGCAGACCTTTCCGTCCGCGACGGGATTGATAAAGCCACTTGGTTACCGGAACGTTAGCAGAAAACGAAATGACGAAGCTGCAACGCGGCGGGAGAATGTTCGCCCATGGAGGCCGCTGCCATTGCCTTGCCATGGCCTTCAAATCAATATGGCCGCGAAGATTCGCAAACAGCAAGGTGACCTGCCCGTGATGACCGTCATGGACTATATCTCGATCGTCGTTTTTATCGTGTTATGGGCCACCTATACCCACCTCACGACGGGAACGACGCTGTTTTCGCGAACCAGCCTCAATCAGGCGATGGCGGAGCGCCGGCGCGACTGGATTTACAATTCTCTCAAACGCGACTTGAAGATGATCGACACGCAGATCATGGCGGGTTTGCAGAATGGTACCGCTTTTTTCGCGTCTACCTCGATCTTTGCCATCGGCGGCTGCTTTGCTCTTCTGGGGGCGACAGATCGGGTCGAAACCGTGTTTCGCGACCTTCCCTTCGTGCAATATGCCGGGCGCACGGCCTTCGAACTGAAGGTCATGGGGCTAACCTGCCTTTTCGGCTACTCGTTTTTCAAGTTCGGCTGGTCCTACCGCCTGTTCAATTATTGCACGATCCTGTTCGGTGCCATACCCATGGTCCATGATGTCAACGCGGATCGCGACGCTGCCGAGCGTGCCGCTGAAAACGTCATAAAGATGAACATTATCGCTGCTAAGAACTTCAATGATGGGCTGCGGACGATCTTCCTGTCGATCGGTTATCTCGGCTGGTTCATCAGCCCCTATGTCTTCATCGCAAGCACGGTCATCATCATAGTGGCGCTGTTGCGCCGCCAGTTCTTCTCCGAGGCCCGCCGCGCCATCATGGACAGGCCCGGGCCTTGAAATAGCCTTACTTCACGGGCCAAGCCCTTGAGTAGACAACGGCTTCAGACAGCTGAAACAGCGGGAATTATGGAAACAGAAACAGCTGCAATCGACACCCGCCGCAAGGGCCGCATGGGCGGTCTCGATACACTGCGCGGGCTGGCGCTCATCGCCATGGCGTCTTACCACTTCACATGGAATCTGGAGTATTTCGGCTATCTGGAGCCGGGTACGGCAACCACCGGCCTGTGGAAGCTTTATGCGCGCGCCATTGCCAGCTCGTTCCTGTTCCTCGCCGGTTTCAGCCTGTTTCTCGCCCATGGCAAAGCCATAAACTGGCCGTCCTTCGGCAAGCGTTTTGCAATGGTGGCGGGCTCGGCGCTGCTCATCACCATCGCTACCTATGTCGCCTTTCCGGATAGCTTCATCTTTTTCGGAATCCTGCACAACATAGCCGCTGCAAGCCTTGTCGGGCTGCTGTTGCTGCGGGCACCCCCGCTGGTGACGCTGCTTTTCGCGGCTCTTGCCTTTGCGCTGCCGCAATACGTCCAGTCGGATTTTTTCAACAGCAAATGGCTGGCATGGGTCGGTTTCTCCACCATGCCGCCGCGCTCGAACGATTATGTGCCGCTGTTGCCGTGGCTTGCGCCCTTTCTTGCCGGACTTGCGGTTTCGCAATTCGTCACACCGCGCAGCTGGCTGGACCGTTTTCGCAACCCAAGCTCTCCCCGCAATCTGATAGCAACAGCGGGCCGTCACAGCCTTGCCTTTTACCTCATTCATCAGCCGGCGCTGATTGGCCTCGTCTACGCGGTATCACTTGTGGCACCGCCTCCTCCTGTCGACCAGGTGGAGCTTTACAAATCGAGCTGTGAAAAAAGCTGCGTCCAGCAGGCTAACGGCCAGGAATTGTGCCAACGTTTCTGCGGCTGCACGCTTGAAAAGCTGCAGGCAGAAAGCCTGTTTGACATCATGATGGAAGGCAAGCTCAGCGCCGAGCAGCAGACGAAGGTCAGCGACGTGGCGCAACAGTGCACGGTTGAGGCGCAATAAAGGACGACACACGTCAATCCACGCTCTGCGTCATCCTCGGGCTTGACTCGAGGATCTATCCACGTCGCGTAAAATCAAAAGCATGACGAAGTGAGAGGTTTTCCTCTCCGCGGGAAATCCAGGGCCATCACGTCAAGCGCAACGGCGGGAAACCTGCATCAGGTCCCTACGCCGATTTCGGCAAGGCGCGTGAGGCAGGCCTCTTCGACATTGTCGAGTTCAGCCAGCGTCTCTTCGATGTCCTTGCGCTTTTGCCTGAGATCGGCGCGCTTCTCATCGACCTTCTTCATCAGAAGCACAAGCTGGCCTGATTCGCCCGGCGGCTCCTTGTAGACGTGAATGATCTCACGAATTTCTGCGATCGTGAAACCGATACGGCGGCCGCGCAGGATTTCCTGAATGAGACGCCGATCCGCAGACCTGAAAAGCCTCGTACGCCCGCGTCGCTCAGGGTGAATGAGGCCCTCATCCTCGTAGAATCGCAAGGTGCGGGTGGAAACACCGAATTCGCGCGTCAGTTCGGTTATGCTATAATACTTGTCCAAGGGCCTATCCGATTCATAACCGGACAATTATTATTTGACCTTCACGTAAAAGTCAATTTTCCTGCCGCTTTCGCCTGTTTGGGCCTATCCCGAAATACCGTACCACCACGTAGCGATGCCCAGAAACGAAAAAAAGCCGACAATGTCCGTTACCGCTGTCACGAAGACAGCAGAGGAAACGGCGGGGTCCGCCCCGAACCTGTCGAGAACCAGCGGAATGAGAATACCTGCCAGCGCCGCCGCCAGCATGTTGAGACACATGGCGGCGGCAATGATGCCGCCGATATGGACATCCTGGAACCACACGCCTGCAACGATGCCGATGGCACAGCCGAACAACAGTCCGTTCAGGATGCCAACGCCCGCTTCACGCCTGATAATGCGGGCAGCGTTGTGAATATCTAGGCTTTTGGTAGCCAGCGCCCGCACGGATACGGTCATGGTCTGCGATCCGGCATTGCCGCCCATCCCGGCAACCGTCGGCATCAAAATCGCCAGCGCAATGATCTGCTGGATCGTCGCATCGAAAAGGCTGATGACGGAGGCAGACAGAAAGGCGGTAAGGAGGTTGACCGCAAGCCATGGCACACGCGAGCGCGAGGTGCTGGTGATGCTGTCAGACAGTTCTTCGTCGCCCACACCGCCAAGGCGCAGCAGATCCTCTTCGGCTTCTTCCTGAATGACGTCGACTACGTCATCGATGGTGAGCACGCCAACCAGACGGCCGTTATTGTCCACCACGGCTGCGGATAGAAGGTCGTATTGTTCGAAAAGCTGCGCCGCTTCTTCCTGGTCCATTTCGGCCGGAATGGAGTGGTTGGTCTCGTGCATGATCGTTTCGATCTTCACCTGACGCTTGGCGCGCAGCACCTTGTCGAGATCGAGAGCGCCGACTAGCTTGAACGTGGGGTCGATGACGAAGATCTGCGTGAAGGAATCCGGTAACTCCTCCTCCTCACGCAAATAATCAATGGTCTGTCCCACGGTCCAGAACGGCGGCACGGCAACGAATTCCGTCTGCATGCGACGGCCGGCAGAGCTTTCCGGATAATCCAGCGCCCGCATCAGCCGCACCCGTTCGGTGAACGGAAGTTGCGAGAGGATGTCCTCGCGGTCCTCGTCGTCGAGATCCTCGAGAATGTAGACAGCGTCGTCCGAATCCAGTTCGCCGATACCGGCAGCGATCTGCTCATTCGACATCTGGTCGACGATATCGAGACGGATGCCTTCATCCACCTCGGTCAGCGCCGTCATGTCAAAATCGGAACCCAGCAACCGCACGAGCGCGTGGCGCTGCTCCGGCATGATCGACTCCAGCACGTCGCCGAGTTCAGACTCATGCAGTCGCGCCACATTCTTGCGCAGGAAAAGCAGATCGCGGTCGGCAATCGCTGCCCCCACCATCGCCAGAAAGTCGGAGCGGACAGAGCCGTCCTCGGCGTAGATATCGGAGGGTGCCTCTGTCGGTTTCAACTCTTCGGGCGCGAGAAGATCGTCGTCACGGTCTGTCATCTGGCGTCCCCTTCTTTAAATGCCGCAGTGCACGAATTTGCAGGCAGAATGGCGTTAAAAAGTATATTGTCAACAACCGGATAGGTGAAAAACAACGGGATTCTGAACTGCGACGAAAATGGCATGGAGCGCCCTTTCGCAAGACCATGATCGAAGAGCGCAGCACTCCATGATGATGCAGCGACAGGCAGTGCACCTCAATCCGCACAACGTCCGGAAAGCCCTTGCCGTTCCGTCGGAACCGGTAAGATAGAGATTGACATATGTCGTCCATAGACGATTCTGAAAGAGCTTTTTTTATATATGATCGGCCGTTGCCAAACGGTAAGTATCCCTGGGCGGCCAGGAAAATTTCAGGAAAATCACGACAATGAGCAAGACAGATTTCATCGGCAAGGCTTCCGCCGCCGCAGGTGGCTGGGGCGCGCTTAAAAGCGTTGGCAAACGGCTGATGGAATCCGGCGCGCCGATTTCCGGCGCACGCACGCTGCTGAAGGCAAACCAGCCGGATGGATTCGATTGCCCGGGCTGCGCATGGGGCGATCCGGAGCATGGCTCCTCCTTCGAATTCTGCGAAAACGGCGTCAAGGCGGTCGCATGGGAAGCGACGGAAGCCCGGGTGCCGCCGGATTTTTTCGCCACCCGCACCGTCTCCGAACTGCGCGGCTGGTCTGACTACGATCTGGAAAAACAGGGCCGCCTCACCCACCCGATGCGTTACGACCGGGCGAGCGACAAATATCTGCCGGTCTCCTGGGACGACGCCTTTGCCGAAATCGGCGGCGTTCTCAACAGCCTCGACAGCCCGGACCGGGCGGAATTCTACACATCCGGCCGCGCCTCCAACGAGGCAGCCTTCATCTATCAATTGATGGTTCGGCTTTACGGCACGAACAATTTTCCCGACTGCTCCAACATGTGCCACGAGGCAAGCGGTGTCGGCCTGAAAGCCTCGATCGGCGTCGGCAAGGGCACGGTGCTCCTGGAAGACTTCGAGCAGGCAGACGCGATCTTCGTAATCGGCCAAAATCCCGGCACGAACCACCCGCGCATGCTGGGCGACCTGCGCCGGGCAGCGCTTCGCGGCGCGAAAATCGTCGTCCTCAATCCGATCAAGGAAAAGGGGCTGGAGCGCTTCGCCGATCCGCAGGACAAGATCGAGATGATCACCGGCGGCAACACCAAGATCGCCACCAATTATTACCAGCCCCGGCAAGGCGGCGACATGGCGGTGGTGCGCGGCATGAGCAAGGCGATCTTTGCAGCCGACGACGCCGCAAGGACTGCCGGAGAATCTGCCATCATCGATTACGACTTCATCGCCGAACATGCGGTCGAGTTCGAGGCTTATCGTGATGCCGTCGAGGCGACCAGCTGGGAAAGCATTCTCGACCAGTCCGGCCTCACCCGCGCAGAAATCGAAGAAGCCGCCCGCATCTACATGAATGCCGGCTCCGTCATCGCCACCTGGGCCATGGGCGTCACCCAGCATCGCCACTCCGTCATCATGGTTCGCGAAATCACCAATTTCATGTTGCTGCGCGGTAATATCGGCCGCCCCGGTGCCGGTCTTTGCCCGGTACGCGGCCATTCCAACGTTCAGGGTGATCGCACGGTCGGTATCGATGAAAAAGCGCCGCCGGCGCTGCTAGACGCACTGGAAAAAGAACTCGGCGTCGCCATGCCGCGCAAACCCGGCCACAACACCGTCGAAGCAGTAGCCGCCATGCTGGATGGCAAGGCGCAAACCTTCATCGCGCTCGGCGGCAACTTCATGCGGGCAACGCCCGACAGTCCGCTGATCGTCAAGGCTTTTGAAAATCAGAAATTGACGGTCAATATCGCCACCAAGCTCAACCATTCGCATCTGGTGCCGGGCGAAATCTCCTTCGTGCTGCCCTGCCTTGGCCGAACGGAAATCGACCGTAATTCTGCGGGCAAGCCGCAGATCGTCACGGTCGAGGATTCCATGAGCATGGTGCACGGTTCCGGCGGCATCAATCCGCCTGCCTCGGAGGAACTACGCTCCGAAGTCGCCATCGTTGCCGGCATTGCGCAAGCGACCCTTGGCAATGCGCAGGTCGACTGGAAAGCGCTTGCCGAGGATTACGATCTCATCCGAGACATGATCGAGCGGGTCATCCCCGGTTTCGACAATTTCAACGAACGCGTCCGCGTGCCGCGCGGTTTTCGCCTGCGCAACACGGCCTCCGAACGGGAATGGAACACGCCGGCAAAAAAGGCCGTCTTTTATAGCGGCCCGCTTCCCGAACAGACCGAGCATCAGCAGGCGCTCACGGGCGACAATCTTTTCGTGCTGCAGACATTCCGCAGCCACGACCAATACAACACCACGATTTACGGCATGGACGACCGTTATCGCGGTGTTTATGGCGAACGTCAGGTCATCTTCATGAATCCTGCGGATATGGAAGCGCTGGGCGCCCACTCCCGCCAGCGCGTCGATGTCATCGGCGAATATGGCGATGGCGTGGAGCGGATCGCTCAAAATTTCCGGTTGGTCCCCTACAATATTCCGCGCGGCAGTGTCGGCGGATATTATCCCGAACTGAACGTGCTGGTGCCGCTGTCAAGCTATGGCGAAGGCAGCTTTACGCCAACGTCGAAATCGGTACTCGTCTCCTTCCGCCTGCTTGCCGGTTCCGCCTCTTGAACGGGATGGCTTGATGGGTGAGGAACAATCTGCAGCGGCTTTCATGGCAGCGGTGGAGCAGATCGTGCAAGGATCGTCGCAGGCGCTTTCGGCCACGGGCGCGGCGATCCTTCTGGCCATCAATATGGATATCGCCACCGACAGCCGCAGCATCGCCAATCGGCTGGGACTTGCGCATGCCCTCGTCCTGCGCGAAATCTCCGCCCTGTCACCGCGCTTTGTGCGGGTAACGAAACGCGACGCCCGCACCCAGCGCAGTTGGCTGGAGGTCACAGCGGAGGGACAGGCGCTCGCCGCGCTATCCTCCCAAACCTGAAACGAACGGAGCATTCCTTGGCAATCAGGCCGATCCTGCCCTACCCCCATGCCGGTCTTTCAGAGATTTGCGCGCCGGTCACTGTTTTTGACGACCACCTGCAAAATCTGGTCACGGACCTGATCGACACCATGCGCGCCGCCCCCGGCGTCGGCATCACAGCGGCTCACATCGGTGTAAAACAGCGCGTCTTCGTGCTTGAGCTGACACCGGGAACCGTGCTGACATACATCAATCCCGAAATCGTCAGTCACTCCGCGCAGACCATGCGGCATGTGGAAGGCAGCGTCTCAATGCCGGGCTTCACCGAGGAGGTGGAACGTCCGTCTGAGGTCGAGGTGAGGTTTCAGGACGTAGCGAGCGTGGAACATCGAGAGAGCGCCAAGGGATTTCACGCCATCTGCATCCAGCACGAGATCGACCAGCTGGATGGTGTGTTCTGGCTGAAGCGCCTGTCGAAGCTGAAACGCGACCGGCTTGTGAAGAAATGGGAAAAATCCCGAAAGCCGTGACGATCAGCTAGCGATCGAAAGAGCAAAGTCCGCGTCGCCCTTCAAAGTGTTGCTGACGGTGCAGATATCTTCGGCCGCATGGGCAATTGCGGCGCGCGTCGCCTCATCGAAACTCCCGGCAATCTCCATCCTGATATCGAAACGGATGATGCGATAGGGCTCCTGCGCGGATTTCTCACCGGAAACGTCAACGAGCACGCTCTCGAAGCCGTCCAGCAACCCCATGCGGCTCGCCGCAATCCGGGCGCTGAGCGCCAGGCATGCCGCAAGCGACGAATAAAGGAGGTCGATCGGATTGAAGCCCGGTTCAGAGACACCCGTCACAATTTCCAGGGCGCCGCCGGTCACTGTCGAAATCAGTGGGCGACCAATCCGCCCGACCTTGGCGGTGGCGCCAACCGGCCTTAACTTCACCTTTCCACCATCTATCATTCAAATATTCCTAATTTAATCGCGTGCAACCAATCGCATGGAACCAAAACCTGTCTGGCGCTTTTTACTCACACAACGGTGAACGACCGTTGAACCTTTATTATTCAGGGAGCTGGGACCTATGGTTACATCTACGCTCGTCAGCATTCTGATCACCTTCCTGGTGATCGTGCTCGTCTTGTGGCTCATCGCACGACTGCCCGTCGGCGGCGGCGCGAAACAGATCGCGCAAGTCATCGTCATCATCATCGGCATTATTTCGCTGCTGAAATATCTCGCCGTCTTCTGATATCACGGTAGCGTGCGAACAGAAAAAGGCGGCGAAAGCCGCCTCTTTTTTTGCGCCATTTTTCATAACACTCGGTAGCTATTGGCGTGGCTCGAACTGGTAGGTTTTTTTGAGAGTGATATCACGAACGCTGCCGAGACCAAGAAACGGCGTATTTTCAGCATCGAAAATCGCCCTGCCCTTCGCCACGATCCAGCGGATGGAACCATCAGGCAGATGCACCTTGTAGCGCTGGTCGAAAAACACGCCGGTAGTGATGCTTTCGAAAATTGCCCGCGCCACCTGATCGCGCATTTCCACATCTATTCTTTCGAGAATATCCTCAATCGACACACCTCGCGATGCCACCGCTTCGGAAAAGCCATGACACTCCGCGGTGACGGTGTCCATGATCAACCTGTTGTCGGAAATGCTCCACATATAATAGCCGAGCGCATTGTCTGAATCCGCTTTGTCCCCCTGCACGAAAACCTCCAGACCTTTTTTTCTGACAAACGCTAACATCAGACCTCTAATATTCCACCCCTTGTTTTGAGGGGGTATTTAACCGGCTACTACAACGTGTATCGATATCCACCGAAATTTAATGGCGCCTGATCCGGATGCCGGTTTCGAAAGCACGACAATTTCAAAAAAAAGCGTCGCAAAGCCGACCGCTTGCACCTACATGACTGCAAGATGAAATGTCGAAGGATGCTCATATGCTGCGAACCGCTCTTACTTTTGGGTTGCTGTCGGCAACTGTCTTTCTAGCTGGCTGCCAGACGTGGCAAAGCCCTTATCGCGGAAACGAATGGCGGATGGACCAGGTCATGGATGGCGACCCCTACCGGGTCGGTGACGGCAATCGCGCGGGGAGACGCTAAGCCGCAAACATCTCATCCGAATGGCGGCAAGATCGATAATCTGACGCCCTGAAATTTTACAGCCCGGGCTGCCGAGACGAAACAAGTCGAAGTCGCCCGAGGCGTATTTAATCGACGTAACTGCTTCTTCTTTTTTGGGAGGAGCAAAGCCAAACAATTGGCAGAAAAAGAAAAAACCCGCCGAAGCGGGTTTCTTTGGTGCGGTCGAGAAGACTCGAACTTCCACGGGTTGCCCCACAGCGACCTCAACGCTGCGCGTCTACCAATTCCGCCACGACCGCATCGTGGTAGGCGTCGACTTGCGCCGACGGGGGTGCATGTAGCAAAAGGATTTTGGGTGCACAAGAGCGTCGTGACAGTTTTTTGAAATTAAAAATCGGCCCGGCCCACCCTATATGCAGGAAGCCCGGAAATGCTGGGGTTGCAGCCTTCTCATCATTTTGCGAGAAGGCTGTGGAAAGGACTTTTTCATGCTCACACGCACGGATATCGAGACAAATATGCTGCCCGTTCCCGGCTCGCCGCCTGTTCGCTGGCGAATCTCGGAAGGTCTCGTGCCTTACGAACTGGCTATAGAAGAGATGGAACGCGAAGTTGCCGCCATAGCCAATGGCGAGGCCGACGAACTCGTGTGGCTTCTGGAGCACCCGCCACTCTACACGGCAGGCACCAGCGCCGATGTTGCCGACCTCATCGAGCCGGAGCGTTTTCCTGTCTTCGCCACCGGTCGCGGTGGCGAATATACCTATCACGGGCCGGGACAGCGCGTCGTTTACGTCATGCTCGACCTGAAACGCCGGCGCCAGGATGTCCGCGCCTATGTTGCCGCGCTGGAGAATGTCATCATCCGCACGCTCGACAAGATGAATGTCCGTGGCGAACGGCGCGAAGACCGGGTTGGTGTCTGGGTCAGGCGTCCGGAAAAACCTCTGCTTCCCGATGGCGGCATGGCCGAGGACAAGATCGCCGCGCTCGGCATCCGGTTGCGCAAATGGGTAAGCTTTCACGGGCTGTCGATCAATGTCGATCCCGACCTCGCGCATTTTTCCGGCATCGTTCCCTGCGGCATCAGCGCCTATGGCGTCACCAGCCTTGTCGATCTTGGATTGCCGGTTATGATCGGCGATGTCGATGTTCTGCTGCGAGAGGCCTTTGAGGAGGTCTTTGGCCCGGCAGTGCCCGAAGCCGGCTCCGGCGGCTGAAACCCGCCGCAACTTTTTTGTCGCCTGCAAGTGCATGCAATATCGATCACCACAAGAGGAGGAACGACCATGTTCACAACGTCAGCCTATGCCTGCGATGACGGTTCTTCGCCGATGAAGCTCGCGACCATCAAGCGTCGCGATCCCGGCCCGCGCGATGTCGAAATCGAAATCGAGTTCTGTGGCGTCTGCCACTCCGATATCCATACGGCCCGCAGCGAATGGCCGGGTTCTCTCTACCCCTGCGTCCCCGGTCACGAAATCATCGGCCGCGTCGGTCGGGTGGGCGCGCAGGTCACGAAATTCAAGGCGGGTGACCGCGTCGGCGTCGGCTGTATCGTCGACAGCTGCCGTGAATGCGCAAGCTGCGCCGAAGGGCTGGAGCAATATTGCGAAAACGGCATGACCGGCACCTATAACTCGCCTGACAAGGCCATGGGCGGCGGCGCACATACGCTTGGTGGTTATTCTGCCCATGTGGTCGTCGATGATCGCTATGTGCTGCGGATCCCCGAAGGGCTCGATCCAGCAGCCGCAGCACCCCTGCTCTGCGCCGGCATAACCACCTATTCGCCGCTGCGGCACTGGAATGCAGGTCCCGGCAAGCGCATCGGCGTCGTCGGTCTCGGTGGCCTCGGCCATATGGCAGTCAAGATCGCCAATGCCATGGGCGCTACGGTCGTGATGATCACCACCTCCCCCGGCAAGGCAGAAGACGCGAAAAAGCTCGGTGCCCATGAGGTGATCGTTTCACGCGATGCCGACCAGATGAAGAAAGCGGCTTCCAGCCTCGATCTTATCATCGACGCGGTTGCCGCCGACCACGACATCAACGCCTATCTTGCGTTGCTGAAGCGAGATGGCGCACTGGTGCAGGTCGGAGCGCCTGAGAAGCCGCTATCGGTGCACGCATTCAGCCTCATCCCCGGCCGCAAGACCTTCGCCGGCTCGATGATTGGCGGCATTCCCGAAACCCAGGAAATGCTGGATTTCTGCGCCGAAAAAGGCATCGCCGCCGAAATCGAGATGATCAATATCGATCAGATCAATGAGGCTTATGAACGCATGATAAAAAGCGATGTGCGTTATCGCTTCGTCATTGATATGAAGAGCCTGCCACGCCAGAAGGCCGCCTGACCTCGTCGAGGGGGAGCGCCCTCTGGCGCTCCTGTTTCCTCGTCAGACCTTTTGGTTGAAAGCGCAGCCCTACCCATGACCAGCCAGACCGGTTTGAACGATGTCGCCAAGGGCATGATGATCATGGCGGGCTGCATGTTCGTGCTGCCCGTCATGGATGCCATCGCCAAATACATGGCGGTGAGCGGCGGAATGTCACCGGCGCAGGTCACTTTCTACCGCTTCTTTTTCCAGCTTCTGTGCACCCTGCCCCTGCTGCTGCTGGTCTCACCCAAAGCGCTGTTCAGCGCCAGACGACCGTGGATGAACTGCCTGCGCGGCGTGCTGCATGCCAGTGCCAGCCTGATGTTCTTCGCCGCCGTCAAATACATGCCACTCGCCGATGTCTTTGCCATCTATTTCGTCGAGCCATTCATGCTGACGATGATGTCGGCCCTTTTCCTCGGCGACAGGGTCGGCTGGAAACGCTGGACAGCGATTGCGGTGGGTTTCGGCGGCGCTCTGATCGTCATTCAGCCGAGTTTTGAGATTTTCGGCTGGACATCGCTCCTGCCGGTCGCCTGCGCATTTCTCTACACGCTCTACCTGTTCCTTAACCGCGCTATCGGCGATGCCGACAGTCCGCTTGTCATGCAGACCATGTCCGGCATTGCCGGCACGGTGTTCATGGCGGCAGCCCTTCTGGCCGGCGACGCCTACGGTGACAAGGATTTCGCGATCTCGCTTCCGCAATCCGGCTTCACCCTCACCCTGCTCATCGTGTTAGGGTCGATATCCGGCTATATGCATCTCCTGATCGTCAGGGCCTTCAGGCTGGCGCCGCTGTCGCTTCTGGCACCATTCCAGTATTTCGAAATCATCTCGGCGACGGTTCTCGGTTATGCGCTGTTTTCGGATTTTCCGACGCCATCGAAATGGCTCGGCATCCTTATCATCGTTGCATCCGGCCTTTTCATCATCTGGCGCGAGCGTGTACAGACGGAAGCGAACCCGCCGCTCGACGGACAATGACACCCAGAACGCTTTCAGGCGCCCGAGGGCTGCGGTCCTTAGTCGTGATGGTCCTGCGCCTCCACAAGGCTACCGAGCAGCCACAGTGAAACCTCGGCGGCCTCTCCGGCGGATTTGAAGCGGTATGAGCCGCTATATTTCGGCGTATCGAAAAACGTGACGACGAAACCGTCACCGCTTTCCAGACTCTCGACCCTTATCCGCTCGGGATCGATCATCAGGCACACATAATGGGATCCCATATTGCGCATGAAGCCGGCCTTGTTGTCGTGCAGCCGCACGAAGGCTGCGCCGCCATCCACCGTCATATGCAGGCTTCTGATCGCCTCGGTGGGAAACGCGCGGGCAAAATCCATGATCGCCTGCCCCACATCGTGGTTATTGTCCTCATCCGTTGCCCGTGTCATGCGCCAGGCATAAACAGCGAAGACCGCAAGCAGCACGAAAACGATTATCCAGACCGCCATATTCATGCGGGAAGGCTCCCTCAGCACCGAAACATCGCGATTCGCGAATCGAAACGATGCGAACCCGGCTCAAGCTCTTAAACACCGAGGCTTGCGTGAAGTGTGGCTCTCCGGCCTCGACGCGAAAATTGCTCCGATCTGTCTGCGCGATGTGCAGGTCGAGCAATCAGAAACGCTTGAGGAAAGACGCCTTTGCCAGCAGCCATTGCCGGCGAAGCTGCGACAGTTGCACTTCGCCTTCAAACACGC
Source organism: Rhizobium sp. SJZ105 (assembly GCF_007828365.1). Classification (NCBI taxonomy): domain Bacteria; kingdom Pseudomonadati; phylum Pseudomonadota; class Alphaproteobacteria; order Hyphomicrobiales; family Rhizobiaceae; genus Rhizobium; species Rhizobium sp. SJZ105. The sequence continues at coordinate 381,312 of NZ_VIUP01000001.1, read as the reverse complement.
CCGCTCCCGCCTTTCTGGCAGCGGCGATGACCGGGCCGGACAAGGCAACGGGAAGATAGGCCGCAAAGACATTCCGGGACATCTTGGCGCGTCTCGCCTTCTCGATGTGATCAAGCGCGTGCGTTGCAAAAATCTCGATGGCGATGCCGATGCGTTGTTTGTCGTCGCCTTCCAGAAACGTCTCGCGATCAAGCCCAGCAGCCGCGAGCATATCCGCAGGGATATAGACCTGCCCACGACGACGGTGCAGCGGCATCAGCATTAGAATGCCGGCCATGGCCTGCGCAACGCCCGCATGTCCCGCAGCTTCCGCACTTGCTGGAGTGTCTTCCGGCGAAAGCACAAGGCTCGCCAGCTGGATCAGTGCCGAGGCGGTCTCCCCCGCATAGCCTTCGAGCGCGTTACGATCCACGAACAGATCGTCATAAAGATCGAAGATGCGCGCCTCGATCATATTGGCAAGAACCGGTCGCGGCAGGCGATATTGCTCGATCGCCAACAAAAGAGCGGCAGCAACGGGGTGAGACTGGCTGTCCCCATGCGCATTGCCATCAAGGAGATCGCGCCACCATTGCATACGAACTTCGCCAGGCAGCGCCTCGCGCACGGAATCGCGGATTCGGGCAATTTCGGCATTGAAGGCATAAAGCGCGGCAAGCGCTGCGCGCTTGTCGGCCGGAGACAGAAGGCACGCGAGATAGCGGTCGCGATCGGTGTCGCGCAGCGTCGCGAGGCAGACGTCTAGATTCTCTGTGGGTGCCATGTTTCCCCGTGCGAAACGTCCTGTCAGCCTTCGACGGCAATCAGCGCCGCAGCCACGGCGCGCGATTCCGAAAGCATGATATTATAGGTGCGAACGGCAGCACCCGTGCTCATCGGATCGACCGAAATGCCCGCTTGCTTGAAGGCTTCGCGCAATTCCTTCGGCAAGACCCGCATGCCATCACCCGTGCCGATCAAAAGCACCTCGATATCCTGCGCATCAGCCAGAACCTTGTCGAAATGCTCAAGCGTCATTTCTTTCACATCAACCGGGCTCCAGCCGTGAATGCCGGAAGGCAACAACAGGAGAGAGCCGCGGTGCGACATGTCGGCGAAACGGAAACCGCCATTGCCATAGGCATCGATGGGCGCCCGGCCGGGAAAATGGGCCGGGCGTATTTCAATCCCGCCGGCCATCAGACGGCAGGCTTGCCGCCGATGGCATTGCCGGACTTCTCATCCTTCTCGTCTTCCGCATCCTTGCTGTCGGGACGCAGCTTGAAGGCGATCAGCACCGGAGCCGCGATATAGACCGAGGAGAACACGCCGATACCGACGCCGAACAACATGGCGAAGGTGAAGGAACGAATGACCTCGCCACCGAACAGATACAGTGCCAGCAGTGCCAGAAGCACGGTCAGACCGGTAAGGATCGTGCGCGAAAGGGTCTGGTTCAGCGAGACGTCGATGATCATCGAAAGTGGCATCTTCTTGTATCGCCGGAGGTTTTCACGGACACGGTCGTAGATGACCACCGTATCGTTCAGCGAATAACCGATGATCGTCAGGATCGCTGCGATACTGGTCAGGTTGAACTCTATACCCAGGAAGACGAACAGGCCGATGGTGAAGACCACGTCGTGCACCATCGAGATGACCGCACCCAGTGCAAACTGCCACTCGAAGCGAACCCAGATGTAGATCATGATCGCCGCCATGGCGAGCACAACGCCGATCGTGGAGGTCACGGTCAGGTCACCGGACACGGCCGGACCAACGACTTCCACGCGACGGAAATCATACTTGTCCTGCAACTCGCCGCGCACCAGGGTGATTGCCGACTGCTCGGCATTTTCGCCGCCGTCCTGCGCCTGAATGCGGATGAGAACGTCCTGCGGCGTGCCGAAATTCTGTGCCTGGATTTCACCGAGGTTCAGCTGGTTCAGGCGCTCGCGAATATCTGCGAGATCGGCCTCACCCTGCTTGGCGCGTACTTCGATAACCGAGCCGCCCTGGAAATCGATGCCGAGGTTCAGGCCCTTGGCCACGAAGCCGCCGACGCAGGCGAGCATGATCACACCGGTGATCATGAAAACCACACGGCGATAACGCATGAACGGAATGTCGCGACCGTCGAACATGGCGGTGCGTACACCCTTCGGCAGATGTTTCGGACGGCTGCGGCGAACCCAGTAGCCAAACATCCAGGCCGTCAGCGTATAGGCCGTGAAGACGGTGGTGATGATACCGACCGCAAGCGTGACGGCAAAGCCCTTGACGGGACCCGTGCCCATGTAGAACAGCACGCTTGCAACGATCAGCGTCGTCAGGTTGGCGTCGATAATGGTCGCAAAGGCGCGTGTGAAACCGTTATCCAGTGACTGGATCAGCGGTTTTCCGCTCTTCACCTCTTCGCGTATTCGCTCGTAGATCAGAACGTTGGAATCCACCGCCATACCGATCGTCAAGACGATACCCGCAATACCGGGCAAGGTGAGCGTAGATCCGATCACACTGAGGACGGCGATCAGCATGACCACGTTGACGATGAGGGCGATGTTCGCAAGCAGGCCGAAGAAGCCATAAAAGACGAACATGAAGATGAGGACGCCGACGGCGCCGATGGCGCTTGCCGTGAGGCCGGCGGTGATGGAGTCGTTACCAAGGCTCGGACCGACGGTGCGTTCCTCAACCACGGTCAGCGTGGCCGGAAGTGCGCCCGCACGCAACAGGACTGCAAGGTCGTTGGCGCCCTGAACCGAGAAACTACCGGAAATCTGTCCCGAACCGCCGATGATCGGCTCACGGATGACAGGTGCAGAAATGACCTGATTGTCGAGTACGATGGCGAAAGGCTTGCCGACATTCTGCTGCGTCGCCTGCGCAAAGCGCTGCGCTCCGCGGCTGTCGAAACGGAAGGTGACGACGGGTTCGTTGGTCTGCTGGTTGAAGCTTGCCTGCGCATCGACGAGGTTGTCGCCGGAAACGAGCGCGCGGCGTTCCACCAGATAGGGAACCGGCGGATCGTCCTGCGAATAAAGAACCTCTGAGGTCGCAGGCGGACGGCCATTCATCGCTTCCTGCACCGGCATGGTGGTGTCGACCATGCGGAAGGACAGCTTTGCCGTCTGGTTGAGAAGCGATTTCAGGCGCTGCGGATCTTGGAGGCCCGGCACCTGTACGATGATGCGGTCGGAACCCTGACGCTGGATGAGAGGTTCGGTGGTGCCGACTTCGTCAACACGGCGGCGCACGACTTCGATGGACTGCGACACGGCCGAGGACAGGCGATAATCCACGCCTTCATCGGTCAGGTTGAGCCGCAGCAGATTGTCGCCGCCGTCGTTCATCGTCACTTCTGTGATGGAACCGCCGACCAGCGTTCCGGCGGACACCGGCTGCGTCAGGTCGCGAAGCGCGGTTTTCGCCGCTTCATATTGAGCGGGATCGCTGATGCGAACCTGGATCTGCTGGCCGTTGCCCGTAAGCCCCGAATAGCGGATGTTGGCGTCGCGAAGCTGCGTGCGCACGTCACCCACGATCGTTTCAAGCCGTTCCTTGACGATGTCGGAACGCTCGATCTTGAGCATGATGTGCGAGCCGCCCTGAAGGTCGAGACCGAGCGTTACCTTGTTGTCCTTGTACCAGGCAGGCATGCCCTCCAGCTGTTTGTCCGAAAACAGGTTGGGAGATGCGATGAAGACGCTTGCCAGCACAAGCAACCAGATAAAGACTGTTTTCCAACGGGAAAAATGAAGCATTTCGATCTCGGTCAGGGTTGGGGTTGCGCGATGCGCAACCCGTCAAATTCGGAAGCGGACGTTCAATTATCCGGCAGGATCAGGAAGCGGCTTCCGTCTTGACCACTTCGCCCTTCACGCGCACTTCGGCAATGTAAGCACGAGCGGCACGGATTTTCACGCCTTCGGCGATTTCGACTTCGAGTTCATTGTCGTCGATGACCTTGGTCACCTTGCCAACGATGCCGCCACCAAGAACGACCTGATCGCCACGGCGAATATTGGTCAACGTTTCCTGACGCTTCTTCATCTGCGCGCGCTGCGGGCGAATGAGGAAAAAGTACCAGACCACCATAAGCGGTGCAAACAGGAAAAGCATCTCAAGGCCGGAACCGAATGCAGACGCGCCGCCCGCCGTGTCCTGGGCAAAAGCTTGACTAATGAACATATAAAACTCCTCAACGATTACAGCACGACCTCGTATGCCGCCCCAGCTTTCAAGCCGCCGGAATATAGTGGGGAACGCCGGGAATGCAACAGATGCAGAAGCCACGCCGTACCGATTCCGGACCTCTTAACCTTTATGGGCCTGAAACGCCATGCTAGGCCGGGTTGAAAACATCGTTATGAACATCGGATAAGCGGAAGAAACACCATGATTCGAGAAGAGACGGCCACCCTGCTTCTTGCCGAACTGCGCCGGCTTAACGTCGCCATGGAACGGTTGGCAGGCCCGGCACCTGCCGTGAACGACTGGAATGCGGCGGATTGCTTTGTCTGGACGCCGGTCAATTCCTTTCTGCAGCCGGTTTCACGTCCGAACCGCATTGCGCTGAAACTCATTCGCGGCGTCGATCATGTGCGCGATATCCTGCACGAGAACACACTGCGTTTTGCCGATGGTTTTCCCGCCAACAACGTGCTGCTCTGGGGCGCACGCGGCATGGGCAAATCCTCGCTGGTCAAGGCCGTTCACGAAGATGTGCGCGCCGCAAGCGGCGTTCCCTTGAAGCTGGTCGAGGTGCATCGCGAAGATATCCACACCCTGCCCGCCTTGCTGGATATATTGAAAGCTTCCGGCGAACGCGTCATCGTCTTCTGCGACGACCTCTCTTTCGATCACGACGACACGGCCTACAAGTCGCTGAAGGCAGCACTCGATGGCGGCATAGAGGGGCGTCCGGACAATGTGCTGTTCTATGCCACGTCCAACCGCCGTCATCTTCTGCCGCGCCACATGATGGAGAACGAGCAATCGACCGCCATCAACCCTTCAGAAGCTGTTGAGGAAAAGGTCTCGCTGTCGGACCGCTTCGGCCTGTGGCTCGGCTTCCACAAATGCGGCCAGGAAGACTATCTGACGATGATTGACAGCTATGCCGAACATTTCGATCTCGGCCTTGATCGCGAAACCCTGCATCACGAGGCGCTGGAATGGGCGACCACGCGCGGCGGCCGCTCCGGTCGCGTCGCCTGGCAATATATTCAGGATGCCGCCGGGCGCCTGAGAAAATCGATCGACAGATAACGCCACCGTGACATCTGGCGAGAGCCGGTGTCGTTGCGGCTATAGGCGTTGTCGTATTCCCGACCGCCACATCGCCCGCCAAATGGTTTGCTGCACATATCCGGCGTAATGCCGGGTATCTGCGGCGGGCGGTGATCAAGAGGCAGGCGACGTTTGTCCAGACGCGCCGATTGTTCTTCTTTCCATCCCTTCGCCGATTGAGATTCCACGCGAGCCGCATACGGGTTCGCGCATGAGTTTTGACGATATCCTGTCCGCGGAGGAGCGGGCCGGTATTGGTGTTCAACCCAAGGAGGAGATGGATATGAGCAAAAACAGAGGCGTCGTCTATTTGCGCCCCGGCCAGGTCGAGGTCCGCGACATCGATGATCCGAAGCTGGAGGCGCCGGATGGCCGCCGTATCGAGCACGGTGTCATTCTCAAGGTTATTTCCACGAATATCTGCGGTTCGGACCAGCATATGGTGCGCGGCCGCACCTCGGCGATGCCCGGCCTCGTCCTTGGCCATGAGATCACCGGCGAAGTCATTGAAAAAGGCGTCGACGTCGAGATGCTTGATATCGGCGATATCGTCTCGGTGCCGTTCAACGTCGCCTGCGGTCGCTGCCGCTGCTGCAAGTCGCAGGATACCGGTGTGTGCCTGACGGTGAACCCCGCCCGTGCCGGCGGCGCCTACGGTTATGTTGACATGGGCGGCTGGATCGGCGGACAGGCGAGATACGTCACCATTCCCTATGCCGACTTCAACCTTCTGAAATTTCCCGACCGCGACAGGGCAATGTCCAAGATCCGCGACCTTACCATGCTCTCGGACATCCTGCCGACCGGCTTTCATGGCGCGGTCAAGGCCGGCGTCGGTGTCGGCTCCACGGTCTATGTCGCGGGCGCCGGTCCGGTCGGTCTGGCGGCTGCCGCATCTGCCCGTATTCTCGGTGCCGCCGTCGTCATGATCGGTGATTTCAACAAGGATCGCCTTGCGCACGCCGCCAAGGTCGGCTTCGAGCCCGTCGATCTTTCCAAGGGTGACCGGTTGGGCGACATGATTGCCGAGATCGTCGGCACCAACGAGGTCGACAGCGCCATCGATGCCGTCGGTTTCGAAGCGCGGGGCCATTCGGGCGGCGAACAGCCGGCCATCGTTCTCAACCAGATGATGGAAATCACCCGTGCCGCCGGCTCGATCGGCATTCCCGGCCTTTACGTCACCGAAGATCCAGGTGCGGTCGATGCCGCAGCAAAACAGGGCAGCCTGTCGCTTCGCTTCGGCCTCGGTTGGGCCAAGGCACAATCTTTCCATACCGGCCAGACGCCGGTGCTGAAATACAATCGCCAGCTCATGCAGTCGATCCTGCACGACCGCCTGCCCATTGCCGACATCGTCAACGCCAAGATCATCGCACTCGACGACGCCGTACAGGGATATGAAAGCTTCGACCAGGGTGCCGCAACCAAGTTCGTGCTCGATCCGCACGGCGATCTGCTGAAGTCGGCCTGATAACGGCGGCTTAAGACCCGCGAGATGGGAAACGCCCGCGATAGAATATTGTCGCGGGCGTTTTTGCCCGCAGCCACATTATCACCATCAGGTGAAATCATGGATCAACTTCAAGCAGCGCCTCCAGCTCGGAGGTGGCCAATGGTGAGAGATAGGGTCGAAATAGGCTGGACACCTGCCGAAGTCCCCAGTTCAGTTGCTGCGGCCCGAATTCGGTGACCCCTTCCTGAAGGTTGAGATAGGCCGCCCAATAGGTCGAGACGATCCATAGATTGGTAAGAAGGGCCGCCCGCTCGGTTTCTGGAATCTCTGCAAGCCCTGCCCTCTCCATCCGGCTGACGATATCATCAACGGCAAATCGCATTGCCGCGCTTATGCCGCGAACCGGCTCCACCAGCGCAGGCGCGGAGGAAAGAAGGCCGACAAAATCACGAAACAGAAAGCGGTAGTTCCACACCAGCGAAAACCAGAGCCGCAAAAAGCCAGCATATGTCGATGCGGCTACTTCGTCCTCTTCGTCAATCTTTGCGACAACCGCCAGCGCGTCGGTCTCGAACAGGGCAAACAGCGCCAGCACCAATGCCTCCTTGGTGCGGAAATGATAATAAAGATTACCCTCGTTGATATTCACTGCCCTTGCGATCTCGGCTGTGGTTACGTGATCAGGCCCCCTCTCGTTAAATAGTTGGAGTGCGGCAGCGATTATTCTCTGTCGTGTGGGGGAAGGACGCCCCGTCGATCGTCCGGCCTCGCTTTTCTTCATTGATATCGGACCCCGCTATTGAAACCTAAGGTGCACACCTTAAATGAATAAAATAAGGTACACACCTTAACAAATAAATTTGAGTGTTCAACGCGAATAAAGGACCTGTCCATGCCCGGAACCGACCTTCGCACCCCGCTCCCGGATACATCCGCTGCGGCACCCGTATCGAAATTCGCCACAGCACGTTTGGCCCTCTCACTCATCCGCAATCCGCTGAACGCATTGCCACCGGAGATTTTCAACGAACCGGCGGTGTTTATCCGTGTCGGCGGTACGATGCGCGTCCATCTTGCCGATCCTGCACTTATTCATGAGGCCCTCGTCAAGAACGCCCATCTGCTCGGCAAGGGTGAGGACGTGCGCCGCGCGCTTGGCCCCGCTCTCGGACAGGGCCTTCTGACCGCCGATGGCGATCACTGGAAATGGCAACGGCAATCCGTTGCCGCCGCCTTCCGGCACGAAAAGCTGCTGGAACTGCTGCCCGTCATGATCGAGGCGGCGGAGCGAACCGGCAGGCGCTGGCGCGTATCTCCTTTCGCTGACATCGATATCGGCCATGAAATGATGCGGACCACCTTCGACATCATCGTTGAGACCATGATGTCCGGCGGCCACGGGATCGATATCGGGCGCGTGGAGCAAAGCATCACCGACTATCTGAAACCGACAGGCTGGACCTTCGCGCTCGCCATGCTGGGCGCACCGGAATGGCTCCCTCACCCCGGCCGTCGCAAGGCCCGGGCCGCTGTCGGTTATCTGCGCTCCAGCCTGTCGACGGTGATTGCGGACCGGCGGCGGAACCCCGTCGAGAGACACGATCTGGTGTCCATGCTACTTCAGGCGAAGGACCCGGAGACGGGACGCACGATGAGCGACAAGGAAATCATCGACAATCTGCTCACCTTCATCACCGCCGGTCACGAAACGACTGCGCTCGGTCTGGCATGGACGTTCAATCTGCTGTCGCAACACAGCGACGTGGAGCGGAAAGTCGTTGAGGAAATCGCAGCCGTCACGGGTGCAAATCCCGTCGCCGCAGAGCACATCGCCCAACTGACCTATACCAGACAGGTATTTTCCGAGGCGATGCGGCTTTACCCACCTGCCCCGGTCGTTACCCGCACGGCGTTGCAGGATTTCAAGCTCGGCGACCATGATATTCCTGCCGGAACCGTTCTTTATGTGCCGATCTACGCTGTCCACCGGCACACGGCGCTGTGGGACGAACCGGAACGTTTCGACCCTTCCCGCTTCGAGCCGGAAAAGACCAAGGCGCGTCACCGTTACGCCTATATGCCCTTCGGTGCAGGTCCGCGTGTCTGCATCGGCAACGCATTTGCGATGATGGAGGCCGTGTCGATCCTGGCGGTGCTGTTGCAGAACGTCCATCTCGAAAACAGATCGGCAAGTCCGGCAGAGCCACTGATGAGGGTGACGTTGCGGCCGCAAAGCCGCTTGATGATGCGTATCACCGACCGCAAAAACAAATCGCCCGCGGCGTGAACCACCGCGGGCGACTATTAATCCGGGAAAACACCCGTCACCGGGCAGTGACGATCAAAGATCGACGTCGAGGATTGCCATGGAGAAGTTGTACGAGCGGTCGCCGTCCTCGTCATCGATGTAGACAACGCCAAGGAACTCTTCGCCAAGATACACTTCGGCGGAATCGTCCTTACGGGGACGCGCCTTCACAACCATCTTTTCATTGAAGGTGCGCTTGAAATAGGCGTCGAGTTTTTTGATTTCGTCGGCTTTCACCACTATTCTCCTGTGCGGTTCGGGTTGCGCCGCTTTTGGCATGGGACAAAGGCGAAAGTAAAGTGAAAGCGGCACATCGCCAATGTCTTTCACAGGCCATGTCTTTCACGCGGAGCCTTCCACACGGACAATTGAGAAAATATCGGACCCGTCAGATATCGGCTCCGATGACCTGATCCATCAGGCGCGAGGGTTCGGAACACCCTGCCTCTCCCACCACCCGCGCCGGCACACCGGCAACGGTGGTCTTCGGCGGGACCGGCTTCAGCACCACAGAACCGGCGGCGATGCGCGAGCAGCTGCCGATCTCGATATTACCGAGGATTTTCGCGCCCGCTCCGATCATCACGCCATTGGCGATCTTCGGATGACGGTCCGCCCCCTCCTTGCCGGTGCCGCCAAGCGTCACGCCATGCAGGATGGAAACGTTGTCGCCGATAACGGCCGTCTCGCCGACCACAAGCCCGGTGGCATGATCGAGGAAGATACCCTTGCCGATGCGTGCTGCCGGATTGATATCCGTCTGGAAAATGCTGGACGAGCGGCTTTGCAGATAAAGCGCCAGATCCCTGCGGCCCTTTTGCAGCAGCCAATGGGCAAGGCGATGCGTCTGGATGGCCTGAAACCCCTTGAAATAAAGGAGCGGCTCCATGAAGCGCGTGCAGGCCGGATCACGATCGTAAACCGCCTGGATATCGACGCGCAGCACGCTGCCCCATTCGGGCCAGTCATCCAGCATGTCCTGAAAGGTCTGGCGCAGAAGAACGGCCTGCATATCGGGATGATCGAGGAGTTCACAGATGCGATAAATCACGCATTCTTCCAGAGACCGGTGATTGAGGATTGTCGAATAAAGGAAAGCCGAAAGCAGCGGGTCCTGCGCCACTGCGCTTCGCGCTTCATGCAGCAGGCTGCCCCAGATCGGATCGACGATCGCCAGCTGTTCCGGCTGACGGGCCTCGGTACGTGCGACCATGAATGGTCTCCTCGTTTGCAGTAGTCGTTCTTTATACAGAAAAAGACGTGCATAAGAAATGGGATTCGAATGACGACTTTAAAGGCGGCAAGGCTTCAGTTTTTCTTCATGCAGCATGAAAAACCGTTTCTTGCCGTCACCCATCAAAGGCTGCGGTAAAATTCCAGAACCGCCGCCTTGAACACCCGGTCGCCAACGGCCAGCATGTGGTCACGGCCGGGAATGTCGATAGCGCGCGCATGCGGCATGATCGCCGCAAGTTCGGCACCCGATCCGGCGATATCGTCATTGGTTCCGACCGCGATCAGCGTCGGCGCATCTATCTTTGCGGCCTGTTCGCGGCTGACGAGGACACGCGACGTCTCGATACAGGCTGCAAGCGCCAGCCGGTCGCTTTTCGTCTGGTCGGCAAAGGCGCGGAACATGCGGCCGCGCTCATGCGTGACGACATCGAGCGAGGGTGCCAGCAGCGCTTCGGCGATCGGATCCCAGTCGCCCACACCTTCCACCATGCCGATGCCAAGTCCGCCGAAAACCAGTGAGCGGACACGCTCCGGATGCGCCATCGCCAGAAAGGCCGAAATGCGTGCGCCCATCGAATAGCCCATCACATGAGCCTCCGCGATGCCGAGATGATTAAGCAGCGCCACCGCATCGCCGGCCATGACGGGCGGATAATAGGCTTGCGGATCATGCGGCTTGTCGCTTGCGCCATGGCCGCGATTGTCGATGGCAATCACCCGGTAACCGGCGTCACCAAGCGTTTTCAGCCAGCCTGGATGCACCCAGTTGACGTTGGCGCTGGAGGCAAAGCCGTGAATCAACAGAACCGGATCGCCCGCCGGATCACCTTCATCGAAATAGGCAAGGCGAAGGCCGTCATGGGAAAAATCGGAAAATTGCGGCATGTTGAGATTCATCAAGGACATCCTTTTTGCCGGACCATATGGCAGGAAATCGCAATTTTGAACATGTTTTCCTGACGATTTTTATGGAGATGCAATGCGTTTGAGGCTACATATCCGCAGCAATAAGCCCATGCTCGATGACGACCTGCGGCTTAACCACGATATTGCATTTGGAGACGAACATGGCCGGGCATTCCATTCCCCACTTCCAGAACGATGGCGGACACAGCGTGATCGAGATCGGCGTCAAGGAATTCATGTGCACCGGCGCTTCGGTGCCTTTCGATCATCCCCACATCTTCATCGACATGGGCGACGACAACGAGAAGGTCTGTTCCTATTGCTCCACCCTTTACCGCTACAATCCGTCGCTGAAGGCCGAGCAGACCAATCCTCCAGGATGCGTCTTCCATGTGAAGGCCGCCTGACCTTCCACCTTTCCTGATCGGGGCGCGACATGCCCATCAAATCCGTAGCCATCGTCGGTGCCGGCATCGCCGGTCTCACCGCAGCGCTTTCTTTTGCCCGCCAGGGCATCAGCTCTGACATCGTTGAACAGGCCGGCGAACTGACGGAAGTCGGTGCGGGCCTGCAAGTATCGCCCAATGCCGCCCGCATCCTTGCCGAACTCGGCGTGATGGCTGAGATAAAGGCGCGTTGGACCGAGCCGGTCAGTGTCGATCTGGCCGATGGCAAATCGCTTGCCAGGTTGCTGTCCTTGCCCGTGGGTGCGACGGCCCGCACACGCTGGGGCGCACCTTATGGCGTGCTGCATCGCTCGACGTTGCAAAACGCGCTTCTCAATGCGGTAACACGCAATCCGCTCTGCCGCCTGCATCTTGGCAAACGTATCGAAAACGCGACGACAGACGTCATCGCTGCAACCACGTTCCGCGATCACGACCTGATCGTCGGCGCAGACGGTGTCTGGTCCGCGGCCCGTTTCGCTGTCCCCTCCGCCCCCACTGCCACCTTCTCCGGCAATATTGCCTGGCGCTTCACGGTCGCGGCAAAAGATGTGCCGTCAGCCATCAACAAAAGCGCCGTCACCGCCTATCTCGGTTCGGGTGGCCATATCGTCGCCTACCCGCTGAAGGAAGTCGGCGGCTTCAACATTGTGGCCATCGCACTCGGCGCCGATCCCGGCGCAACATGGCGGGCGGAATCGAGCGGCCAACAGAAAGCCATGCTGCTCGCGCAGTTTCGCGGCTGGAGCCCGGATATCGTTCGGCTGCTGGCATCGTCGGAAAATCCGACCTTCTGGCCACTTTATCAGGCCGGTGCCGGACGCTGGCACAATGGTCGCGATACGGTGCTGATCGGCGACGCTGCCCACGCGATGATGCCCTTTGCCGCACAGGGGGCGGCGATGGCCATCGAGGATGCTTTTGAACTGGCGGGCACATTGACCGGAACATCCCTGCCCGTACCACAGGCCCTTGCCGCCTTCGAAGCCCTGCGTCTGCCGCGCATAGAAAAGGCCCGCAAGCGGGCCTCTCTCAATCGTTTCGCCTATCACGCCACAGGCCCGGTTCGGCTTGCCCGGGACTTCGTCTTCTCGACACGTCCGAGGGAAGCCTTCCTGAAGGACTTCGACTGGCTATACGGCTACCGCGCCAAAGGCTGAGGTTAGACCGCGGCTGCCGCAGCAAACCCGGCCTCGAGATCCTTCTTGAGGTCGGCGATATCTTCAAGCCCTATCTGCAGACGGATGACCGGACCTTCCGACGGGCCTTTGGCGATCGTCCTGTCGACAAGCGACACCGACACGGCAAGCGATTCGTATCCACCCCAGGAATAGCCGAGCCCGAAGAAGGTCAGCGCATTCAGGAATGCCGCCGCAGTCTGCTTGTATTTGCCCTCTTCGGCCTTCAGCACGAAGGAAAATACGCCGCTCGCGCCCTTGAAATCGCGCTTCCAGAGTTCATGCCCGGCAAAGCTCGGCAGGGCCGGATGCAGGACGCTCACGACGTCGTCGCGGCTTTCCAGCCAGGTGGCGATGTCGAGGGCGCTTTTCTGGTGGTGCGCAAGCCGAATGCCCATGGAGCGCATGCCGCGCAGGATCTGATAGGCGTCATCAGGCGTCACGCAGATGCCAAGATTGGTGTTCGCTTGATAAAGCGTCTTCCAGTGCTTTTCATTGGCGGAAACAAAGCCCATCAGGACATCGGAATGACCTGACGGATATTTGGTGGCGGCATGGATGGAAACATCGACACCGAAATCGAGCGGCTTGAAATAAAGCGGTGTCGCCCAGGTATTGTCCATCGTCACGACGCAATCGTGCCTGTGGGCGATCTCGGTGATCAGCCGAACGTCTTGAATCTCGAAGGTATTGGAACCCGGCGCTTCGAGATGCACCAGCTTGGTATTCGGGCGGATCAGCGCTTCGATACCCGTCCCGATGGCCGGGTCGTAATACTCCACCTCCACACCAAGCTTCTTCAGCATCGTGTTGCAGAAGCGGCGTGTTGGAAAATAAACCGAATCGACGATCAGCGCATGATCGCCGGCGCCAAGATAGGCGAGGAACGGCACGGTGATCGCCGCAAGGCCCGATGGCACGAGAATGGTTCCGAAAGAACCCTCCAGCTCGTTGACGAGATTGCATAGCGCATCGGTCGTCGGCGTGCCGTGGGTGCCATAGGTGTATTTCTGGTTTTCGGTCGAAAGCGTCTCGGCATCGGGGAAAAGCACGGTAGAACCGCGCACGATGGGCGGATTGACGAAACCGAAACAGTCGGCGGGATCGTTGCCGCCATGGGTCAGGCGCGTATTCATACCTGCGGTGGAAAGCAGGTCATTGGTCTTGGTCATTTCAGATCAGCTTTCGAAGGGATATTGACGCGAGCGACAATGCGGAGAGCCGGAGGCAAGGTCAAGTCCCGCAGAACATTCGTAGATGGGAGGATTGATGCACCCGGCAACAGCATACAAGAAGTATACAAAAATCGTGCAAGTGTATTTTTCCGCAAAAATATGCTTATATTTTCACCCTTTGCACACTTCCCGACCAAAATTTGGAAAATTCCGTTTTATAGGCACAATTATTGTCAGCATGTCTTGACCCCGCTGCCAATTACGATTGTGATAGAAAAAGCGGATCGAAAAGATCTGCTGAAGGGGGGAGCTGGGGCAAAAACAATATGCCGGTCCTCTTCCGATTGACGATAACAAACAAAGGTTGGGAAAAATGAAAAAGGCAATTCTGTCGGCCGTTATCGGCGCAGCAGTTTTGGGAGGAGCCTCGGTCGCTTCGGCTGCGACGCTTCAGGACGTGAAGTCGAAAGGTTTCGTCACCTGCGGCGTGAGCGCTGGCATTCCGGGATTTTCCAATCCCGATGACAAGGGCGAATGGTCCGGCATCGACGTGGACTATTGCCGCGGTATTGCCACTGCGGTTTTTGGCGATCCTACAAAGGCTAAATTTGTCGCTCTTTCGAGCAAGGACCGTTTTCCGGCTCTCCAGTCTGGCGAGGTCGACGTTCTGACCCGTAACACCACCTGGACGATCAGCCGCGACACATCGCTTGGCTTCAACTTCCGTACCGTCAACTATTATGATGGCCAGGGCTTCATCGCCAAGAAGGGCCTCAACGTGAAGTCCGCGCTTGAGCTTTCCGGCGCCGCCGTCTGCGTTCAGACCGGCACGACCACCGAGCTCAATCTTGCCGACTACTTCAAGACCAACAACCTGCAGTACAACCCGGTTGTTTTCGAAAAGGAATCCGATGCTACTTCGGCTTATGATTCCGGCCGTTGCGACGTTTACACCACCGACCAGTCCGGTCTGTACGCTATCCGTCTCAAGCTGAAGAACCCCGATGACAACATCGTTCTGCCTGAAGTGATCTCCAAGGAGCCGCTTGGACCGGCCGTTCGCCAGGGCGACGACCAGTGGTTCGACATCGTTACGTGGGTTCACTACGCGATGGTCAACGCCGAAGAGCTGGGCATCACGTCGAAAAACGTCGACGAGCAGAAGAACAGCGCCAACCCTGATATCAAGCGTCTGCTTGGTACTGAAGAAGGCACCAAGATCGGTACCGATCTCGGTGTGACGAACGACTGGGCCTACAACATCGTCAAGAAGGTCGGCAACTACGGCGAAGTCTTCGACCGTAACGTTGGCGCCGGCTCGCCGCTGAAGATCGAGCGTGGCCAGAACGCGCTTTGGACCAAGGGCGGCCTGCAATACGCACCGCCGGTTCGTTGATCGGCACCATCGTTGGCTAAGGACTGAAGGGAGGCTGGGCAATGCCCGGCCTCCACTTGAAATTATAGAATAAGCTCGCAAAGAGCATATAAAAGGGAAAGGTGCCTATGGCAGGCAACGCGGTCAGTTCGCAACGATCGCGCGCGCAAAGCGCGTCGTCACTCATTTACGATCCACGCATACGCGGAATTTTTTATCAGGTTCTGACAGTCGTCATCCTGACCGCCTTCGTCTGGATCATCGTGACGAATACGATCACAAATCTTCAACGGTCAAACATTTCGTCCGGCTTCGGCTTCCTCAATGGAAGAGCCGGCTTCGATATCGGCCAGTCGCTGATCGCTTACACCAGCGATGCGACCTATGGCCGGGCATTGCTCGTTGGTATTCTCAACACAATTCAGGTCGCATTTTTCGGCATCATCGCCGCGTCGATCATCGGTTTCATCGTCGGTATCGCCCGGCTGTCCAACAACTGGCTGATCTCGAAGCTGGCGCAGGCCTATGTGGAAATCTTCCGCAACATCCCGCCCCTGCTCGTCATCTTCTTCTGGTACAAGGGCGTCATCTCCGTTCTGCCGCAGGCCCGCGATTCGCTGCAGCTTCCACTTGGAACCTACCTCAACAATCGCGGCTTCTTCTTTCCAAAGCCTCTCTGGGGCGAAGGGACGTGGCTGATACCGCTCGCTTTTGTGGTCGCCATCGTCATCAGCGTCTTCATTTATCGCTGGGCGAAGGCTAGGCAGGAAAGAACCGGCGAGCAGTTCCGCACCGGCATCACCGCAACACTTCTCATCATCGGCCTTCCGGCTGCGACATTCCTCGCGCTCGGCTCACCCCTGACATTCGATTACCCGATTGCCGGGCGGTTCAACCTTGCGGGCGGTTCGGTCGTCGCACCTGAATTCATGTCGCTGTTTCTGGCGCTCTCCTTCTACACCGCTTCCTTTATCGCCGAGATCGTTCGCGGCGGCATCAAGGCCGTGGCAAAAGGGCAGACCGAGGCAGCGGAGGCATTGGGTCTTCGCGCCAGCACGACGACACGTCTGATCGTCGTTCCTCAGGCGATGCGCATCATCATCCCGCCGCTGACAAGCCAGTATCTCAACCTGACCAAGAACTCATCGCTCGCGGTCGCGGTCGGTTTCGCCGACATCGTCTCCGTTGGCGGCACGATCCTGAACCAGACGGGACAGGCGGTCGAAGTTGTCGCTATCTGGCTCGTTCTCTATCTCTCGCTGTCCATTCTCACGGCCGTGGTCATGAACTGGTTGAACGCGAAAATGGCCCTGGTGGAGAGATAATAGATGACGATCAGCAATCACGCGTTCGTGCGCCACACCATTGAAGAAGCCAAACCCGCGCCTTCAAGCGCGGTTGGCATCAGCCATTGGCTGCGCACTAAACTTTTCGCCACGCCGAAGGACACCGTCCTTACGGTTCTTGCCATCGCGTTCCTCGCCTATCTTCTGCCACCAATCTTCAAGTGGCTGTTCGTAGACGCGGTATGGACCGGTACGGATCGCATCGCCTGCCTCACCGCCTCCCAGGGCGGTGCGCTGGCCGATGGCCAGTCCGGCGCATGCTGGGCCTTCGTTTCGGCGAAGTTCGGCCAGATCATGTTCGGCCGTTACCCGATCGATGAACGCTGGCGTCCTATCCTTGTGATGGTCATGTTCACCATCCTCCTGGTGCCAATGCTCATTCCGAAAGCGCCGTTCAAGCGGCTCAATGCGCTGGCGCTTTTCATCATCCTGCCAGTCATTGCGTTTTTCCTCCTCATCGGCGGCGTCTTCGGCCTGCCGGTGGTGGAAACGCAGCTCTGGGGCGGCCTGATGGTCACCCTGATCCTGTCTTTCTTCGGAATTGCAGTGTCCCTGCCCTTCGGTATTCTTCTGGCGCTTGGCCGCCGGTCGAACCTGCCGGTAATCAAAATGCTGTGCGTGCTTTTCATCGAAGTTATCAGAGGTATTCCTCTGATCACCGTCCTGTTCTTCGCCAGCATCATGCTGCCGCTGTTCCTTCCCGACGGCTGGACCTTCGACAAGTTCCTGCGCGCTCTGGTCGGCGTGTCGCTCTTCTCGTCCGCCTATATGGCGGAGGTGATCCGTGGCGGCTTGCAGGCCATCCCGAAGGGGCAATATGAAGGGGCAGACTCGCTCGGCCTGAACTATTGGCAGAAAACCCGGCTGATCGTGCTGCCGCAGGCGCTGAAGCTCGTCATTCCGGGCATCGTCAACACGTTCATCGGTCTTTTCAAGGACACGTCGCTGGTCTCGATCATCGGCATGTTCGACCTGCTTGGCATTGTCACACTCAACCAATCGGATGCGAACTGGGCGACACCTGTCACCGCAATGACGGGCTATATTTTCGCCGGGTTCATATTCTGGATATTCTGCTTCGGCATGTCGCGTTATTCGCTGTTCATGGAACGGCACCTCGACACCGGGCATAAACGATAAGGGACGCTCAAAATGGCAGAAACCCAAACAAAAAAACTGGCCGTTTCGACAACGGACGTGGCAATCGAACTCGTCGGCATGAACAAGTGGTATGGCGACTTCCACGTCCTGCGCGACATCAACCTGAAGGTGATGAAGGGCGAGCGTATCGTCATCGCCGGCCCTTCGGGATCGGGCAAATCGACCATGATCCGCTGCATCAACCGGCTGGAAGAACATCAGTCGGGCACGATCAACGTCGACGGTATCGAACTCACCAACGATCTGAAGAAGATCGATGAGGTGCGTCGTGAAGTCGGCATGGTGTTCCAGCACTTCAACCTCTTCCCGCATCTGACGATTCTGGAAAACTGCACGCTGGCGCCAATCTGGGTTCGCAAGATGCCCAAAAAGGAAGCCGAAGAAGTGGCGATGCACTATCTGAAGCGCGTCAAGATCCCCGAACAGGCGCATAAATACCCTGGCCAGCTCTCCGGCGGTCAGCAGCAGCGCGTGGCGATCGCCCGCTCGCTGTGCATGAAGCCGAAGATCATGCTGTTCGACGAGCCGACCTCGGCGCTTGACCCGGAAATGGTCAAGGAAGTGCTTGATACCATGGTCAGCCTTGCCGAAGACGGCATGACGATGCTGTGCGTGACCCACGAAATGGGCTTTGCCCGCCAGGTCGCAAACCGCGTCATCTTCATGGACCAGGGCCAGATCGTCGAACAGAATTCGCCCGCCGAATTCTTCGACAATCCCCAGCACGAGCGCACAAGGCTGTTCCTCAGCCAGATCCTGCACTGAGACACTGCAATCAGCTAGCATCACGAAACGGGGCCATTTCGGCCCCGTTTTCATTTGACGACAGCCTCTCCACGCTCGACCTCATCCATGGGCTTGTCCTAAATATCTAAGTCAACAAAATCGAGCGGTTGCGGATCTCGGGAAAAACCCAAGGGTGACGCCGGAATGTTTGGCAAGGTTCGCCATTCATTTTGATGGCTTCTTTCGCACCAGAAGCCCCGCTGAGTGAATCACCGGCCCCTGCAAATCGTCGTCTCACATCGTTCTTCATCCGCGAGAAGCACTGAAACTGCCAAGCCGACCTCGGTTTAACCATTTGTTACGAAACGGAAATCCTTGTTTTCCAAGGGTTCTGACAGCCAATGTCATTTTTTTGTCAAATCATGCATTTTTCCGCTTGCGGACCACGGGGAGCCTGACTATAAGGGCGCCACACCACAAGCGCACGCGCCCTTCGTCTATCGGTTAGGACGTCAGATTTTCATTCTGAAAAGAGGGGTTCGACTCCCCTAGGGCGTGCCACTTGCCTTCGTGTTTCCCCCTTCGAAAATATAAAGCAGCTTCGCAGATAGCGAATTCGTCACGCCTGATCGATGCGCCGGAACCGATTCCCGGGCGATACGTTAGAGTGGTGTCCCCCCCGATGGAAGGCGAGCCGGATGAATCGCCAGCGGGCAAATCGACCGGCTTGCCTTTCCCCTTCCAGCCAAATCACATCGTCGGTTATTTCTGGCGGGCAGCAGATGCCAGCTAAGGGTTGGAAAACCACGCCCCGAGGCCTTCCACGAGTCATGAAGGCATTGCCGGCGCGCAGTGATAGCGGCGAAATTTCAAGGCCTTGGCCAGTCCCGGCGCAGTTTTCCACAGCCGGTCCGGCCTCCATAAAAAAACTCGTCACGAAGCGGAAAAAATCAATTTTTCCGCTTGCGGAGCAACGGGAGCCTGACTATAAGGGCGCCACACCACAAGCGCACGCGCCCTTCGTCTATCGGTTAGGACGTCAGATTTTCATTCTGAAAAGAGGGGTTCGACTCCCCTAGGGCGTGCCACTTGCTTTTCCTTGAAAATCAGTATTATGCGTTCAAATCTTCACGTGATGTGTGAGATATAGGATGCATGCCGTTTCCGGCCTTCCTTCAGCTTTTCCCGTAAAATCAAGTCTCGATCTGTGCCGACTGTCAGGGCGCGAAAGCCGCGTCCAGAACACGCAGCTGCACACGCCTCTGGCCCTGCCAGAGATCGGCACCCACTGTGCCTGCCACGTGGATGGACCTGCCACGCGCATTCAGCAGCATCTGCCCCAGAGGGGCCTCTGCGGCGCGGAATGCGATGCCATCCAGCCGTGAACCATCCATGGCCTCCAGCGTGATCTTGACGTGTGAGGTGCCGACCAGACGCACATCGCGCAGCCGGTGGGCAGGCACGGCAAAAATGGGCTGAGAATGGCCGGAGCCATAAGGACCTGCCTGTTCCAGCTGATCGACAAGCTGCAGGGTCGCGCCAGACGCGCCGATTGCGCCGTCGATCTTCAGCACGCTGCTTTCCACCAGCTCGCTCACCGTCTTTGCGGCGGCTTCCTCGAAGAAGGTCCGGAGTTTGCCGAGATTGGCGCGTTCCACCGTCAGGCCCGCGGCCATGGCGTGACCGCCACCCTTGACCAACAGGCCGGCATCCACAGCGGCGCGGACCATTCTGCCCATATCGAAACCATTGATCGAGCGGCCGGAGCCTGTGCCCTTGCCAGAGGGATCGAAAGCGATGGCAAAGGCCGGGCGGCGGAAACGGTCCTTGAGGCGTGAGGCGAGCAGTCCGACGATGCCAGGATGCCAGTTTTCCCGTGCGGTAACGATGACGCCAGCGCCAGACCCGTCGCCATACTCATAAAGCGCTTCCGCTTCGGCTTCCGCCAGCATCACGGCTTCCATCGCCTGTCGCTCGCGGTTCAGCTCATCCAGCTTTTCGGCAATCACGTCCGCCTGTGACGAGTCGTCGAGTGTAAGCAGACGGCTACCCAGTGCGGCATCGCCAATACGGCCACCGGCATTGATGCGCGGTCCGATCAGGAAACCGAAATGATACGGTGTCACCGGCCCGCCCAACCCCGCCTTTCTGAACAGCGCCGCCAGCCCGGCATTGTTCATATGGCGCGCGGCAATCAACCCCTTTACCACATAGGCGCGGTTCAGCCCCTTCAAGGGCACCACGTCGCATACGGTTGCGAGTGCGACTATATCCAGCAGCGCCAGCAGATCGATCGTGAACGCCTGTCTGTTGCGCCTGTCCTTCAACAGCCTGAGGGTGGCGACCAGAACCAGAAACACCACGCCTGCGGCGCAGAGATGCCCCTGCCCCGAAAGATCGTCTTCGCGGTTGGGATTGACCAGCGCCACCGCCGGCGGCAGTTCCGAACCGACCTGGTGGTGATCGATCACCACCACATCTGTTCCGGCATCCTTTGCGGCATTCAGCGATTCATGGCTGGTGGAGCCGCAATCGACCGTCACGATCAGGGTCGCGCCATTGGCGGCAAGCTGCTGCATCGCCGCCGGGTTCGGCCCATAACCCTCGAAAATACGATCTGGAATATAGATTTCCGGCGTCAGCCCGAAATGCGCGAGAAAACGATACATCAGCGCGGAAGACGCGGCGCCATCAACGTCATAATCGCCGAAGATCGCCACCTTCTCGCCGGTCTCGATGGCGCGGACCAGCCTTTCGGCAGCCTTTTCGCAATCGGTCAGAACATGCGGGTCGGGCATCAATGAGCGAATGGTCGGATCGAGAAAAGCGAGAGCCTCATCCACCCCCACCCCTCGCCCGGCCAGCACCCGGGCAATCAGTTCGGGAATGGCATGGATCTGGGACATGGCCAGCGCACGGTTCTGTGCGGCCTGATCCAGCCGCGAAACCCAACGTTGCTCTGTCGCCGACCGCTCCACGCTTAGAAATGCGCGGACCACCGTATCGGCCGGCTCCATCATTGCCATCCTGTCCATCGTCCTGTCATGCGAATGCGTATCCGCGCCTTGTCATGACAACGGGCTAAATGGCGATGGCGTCTTTTTCAAGCAAAAACGCCCGTATGAGGTTTCACACCGAGAAAATCGAGAAAAACGGGCTGACGATCGATACCGCGCCGACCAGCAGCAACAGGGAAAACACCGCAAGTGAACACCAGTTGCGCTCATATTCGGCAATATCGAATTCCATGCCTCGAATATTGTCGTTGGCATTGTGAGGCCGCGCCCGATGATTGGCGGCCAGAACGCTTTCGCGCTTACTGTCCTTGAAAAGGATAATCGATGTCACAGCCACGCCTCCCTCGCTTGGTAACATGATTAACCATAGAACCGAATCGCGTTGTTTTCCAGCGGTTCTGAGGCGATACCCTCAAATTTTACGGCGGTTTTATCCTGTGGCCGCCAAAACGGATTTCGGGAGAAAAAAGACCGCGCCTCCATGTGGTGGCGCGGCCCTCAAATTCAGAAAAATTGTAAAGCGTCTCAGGTCCGCTCGATGCGGATGACCTGCGGTTCGCTGACCAGATATTTCTCGTTCTTGATCGCCTTGACGGCCTTGCGGATCGCATCTTCCATCGTCGCGTGGGTCACGAGGATAATCGTCTGCGGCGCGCCTTCCACATGCACGCGCTGGCGCTGCACGATGGATTCCAGCGAGATGTTGTTATCCGCCATGCGGGTAGCGATGGAAGCGAAGACGCCCGCCTGGTCCTTCACCGTCAGCCGGATGAAATAGCCGCCTTCATGGCTCTTCATCTTGGCGCGACGATAATCGGTCAGCGACTTCGCCGGACGGCCGAGCACCGGAACCTGCTGGGCACCGGGACGGCTCTTGGCGATATCGGCGATGTCACCGAGCACGGCAGAGGCCGTGGCATTGCCGCCCGCACCTGGGCCAACCATCAGAAGTTCGCCAAGAATATCGGACTCGATCGCCACCGCATTGGTGACGCCATCAACCTGCGCAATAACGGAATCGAGTGGCACCATGGTCGGATGCACCCGCTGCTCGATACCGGATTCGGTCACCTGCGCCACGCCGAGAAGCTTGATGCGATAACCGAGCTCGGCGGCCGCCTGAATGTCCTCGCTGGAGATGTTGGTGATGCCTTCGAGATAGATGTCGTCGGCCGAAATCTTGTTGCCGAAGGCAAGCGTCGTCAGAATGGCGAGCTTGTGGGCGGTGTCGTTACCCTCGATATCGAAGGCCGGATCGGCTTCGGCATACCCCAGCCGCTGCGCTTCTTTCAAACAGACCTCGAACGATAGCCCTTCCTTCTCCATCTTGGTCAGGATGTAGTTGCAGGTGCCGTTCATGATACCGTAGATGCGCGACACATTGTTGCCGGTGAGAGATTCACGCAGCGCCTTGATGACGGGAATACCGCCGGCCACAGCCGCTTCGAAATTGAGAAGCGCACCCTTGTCTTCGGCAATCGTCGCCAGCTCGACGCCGTGCTTGGCAAGCAGCGCCTTGTTGGCTGTCACCACATGGAGACCGCGCGAAAGTGCCGCGCGCACAGCTTTTTCCGCCTGGCCGGAAGCACCGCCGACCAGTTCCACCAACACGTCGATATCGGCTTCGTTTGCAAGCTGCTCCGGCGTATCGAACCAGGTAATACCCTTGAGATCGATGCCGCGGTCACGCGAACGGTCGCGCGCGCTCACTGCAATAATCTCAATCGCGCGTCCGCAGGTAATCGCAAGTTCGTTGCTTCTCTGCTGGAGGATGCGCACGAGCGAAGCGCCGACAGTGCCGAGCCCCGCTATGCCGATTCTCAATGAATCTGCCATGGGTATGTTCCTGATTTGCTGGTGATGGTGACGGCCGGGGCCCGGCCGCCTTCGGTTGCCCTTATCTGTGGGCATTGAGCGAAACGACATTGTGCATCGTTTCGTCAGCACTCGACAGGAAACGCTTCAGATTGCGCGCTGCCTGACGAATTCGATGCTCGTTTTCAACGAGCGCGAGGCGGACGTAATCATCGCCCATTTCGCCGAAGCCGATGCCGGGAGCAACGGCAATGTCTGCCTTCTCAACCAGAAGCTTGGAAAACTCCAGGCTGCCGAGATGGCGGAACTTTTCCGGGATCTTCGCCCAGGCGAACATCGTTGCCGCCGGCGGTGGAACTTCGAAGCCCGCCTTGCCGAACGTATCGACCATGACGTCGCGACGGCGGCGATAAACGCTGCGAACTTCCGCGATGTCGGAGCCGTCGCCGTTCAGCGCGTGCGTCGCCGCAACCTGGATCGGCGTGAAGGCACCGTAATCGAGATAGGACTTCACGCGGGTCAGCGCCGCGATCAGCCGCTCATTGCCAACGGCAAAGCCCATGCGCCAGCCGGGCATGGAGAAGGTCTTCGACATGGAGGTGAATTCCACCGCAACGTCGATTGCACCGGGAACTTCGAGAACCGAAGGCGGCGGATTGTTGTCGTCGAAATAGATTTCCGAATAGGCAAGGTCGGAAAGCACGATGATTTCGTGCTTCTTCGCAAATGCGATCACGTCCTTGTAGAAATCGAGCGAGGCAACATGCGCCGTCGGGTTCGACGGATAGTTGACGATCAGCGCCAGCGGCTTCGGAATGGAGTGGCGCACCGCCCGCTCCAGAGGCCCGAAGAAGCTCTCGTCCGGCTCCACATTCATGGAACGGATAACGCCGCCCGCCATCAGGAAGCCGAAAGCGTGGATCGGATAGGTGGGGTTCGGACACAGGATCACGTCACCAGGCGCGGTGATGGCCTGCGCCATATTGGCGAAACCTTCCTTGGAACCAAGGGTCGCGACGACCTGCGTATCGGGGTTCAGCTTCACGCCGAACCGGCGGGCATAATAACCAGCCTGCGCGCGGCGGAGGCCGGGAATGCCCTTGGACGAGGAATAGCGATGGGTGCGAGGGTCCTGAACGACTTCGCACAGCTTGTCGACGATCGCCTTGGGGGTCGGAAGGTCGGGATTGCCCATGCCGAGATCGATGATATCGGCCCCGGCCGCTCGCGCGCTCGCTTTCAAACGGTTGACCTGTTCGAAGACGTATTGCGGCAGACGCCGGACCTTATGAAACTCTTCCATCACTTTCCTCATGGAAATGGACCGGTTCTGCCGGCCCATAACGAAGTTCGTTCTTGTTGTTAAACGCCGCCGACACGAACCGATCCGGCGGGCGCTATTCATTGTACCGCAAAGCACAAGAAAACCTACAGCGGTTTTCTCGGTCCACGCGGCATCGCGATCATCCGCCTTGTGGCTCGGCGCGGCCTTTTCAGACCACAGGCAAGGCGAATTGCGCAATGTAATCAGGAAACCTGCATAACGCCAGATTCTTGGAAAATGCAAGGCAGACCATGCTCAAGAACGGCCATTCCGGTCGTTCAGTCGCGCTCGCCCTTCACAATTGCCGCGCGAATGACGGAAAGCACCCGCTCCGGCTTGATATCGGTGCAGATGAGCTGGCTCGGATGCCCGTCCCAGTCGCCCGGCGGAAAGGCGCGGCCATCCGGCTTCTGAATGGTCTGGCCATCGGCAAGCCCGCCGCAGACGACGCGTATAGGGCCGCTGCGAGTCTCGAACAGTTCGGGCGCGACAAGGTAAACGCAGGCGCAGCTATCATGCACCACCATGCCATCGCCGGTGCGTGTCTTGTAGAAATCGATGTAGAATTGCGACAGATCGGAAAGTAGCTGCACCGGCTTGCCGCCCGCCTCTGCCATCTCGGCCATGAAGGCGCTCGTCATCACCGTTTTCGTCGTCACGTCCAGGCCGACGACGACCACGCGCCAGGGCGCGGTGAAGACGAGATCGGCCGCTTCCGGATCACCGTGAATATTGGCCTCGGCCGCCGGCGACACATTGCCGTTGATATCGAAGGCGCCGCCCATGACGATCACCTGCTTCACCAACGCCGCAAAATCCGGCTCTTCGCGCAGCGCCAAGGCCAGATTGGTCATGCGACCAACAGCGATCAGCATCACCTCGCCGGGATTGGCCTTGACCGTCTCGATAATAAAGCGATGCGCGGGACGCGGATCGAGCGGGAGATCAATGGTCTTTGGAATATCGATATCGCCGAGACCGTTTTCGCCATGAATGAAAGTCGGCCAGTGGCCTTCCTTGCGGGCCGGATCGAAGGTCACGCCCGCACCTTTCGCTACCGGCGCCGTCATCTGCCATTCCCGTTTCAGGAAGAGCGCATTGCGGGTGGTGATATCGATGGGCGCGTTGCCGAAGACGGTGGTGACGCCGATCAGATCGATATCGGGGTGACGGTGCAGGAAAAGAAGCGCCATGGCATCATCTACACCGGGGTCCGTATCGAATATCACTTTATGCATAATGCCCTCATTCTGATGTCTCGTCATCGCCGCGTCTGGCGGTGCGCCACGGAAACATACCCATAAGCGGCAACACCGCAATCCCCCTGCCCGTCTCGGATCGGAGAGAAAAATATTGCGTGGCGATCTTTTCGGTGAAAGAAGAGGCCCTCTCCCTTAAGCCCGCCTGGACATGCCAAGTGCAAGACATCGCCCTCAACGTTTTCCTCGTTCTTTTCTGCGTCGCAATCTTTGCCGGATTTATCGATTCCATCGCCGGCGGCGGCGGTCTCATCACTATCCCGGCCATGCTGATCATGGGAATTCCGCCGCTCGATACGCTCGGCACAAACAAGCTGCAATCGCAGTTCGGCTCGGCGTCGGCCACCATTGCCTATGCCCGCCGCGGCCATGTCAATCTGAGGGAACAATTGCCGATGGCGATCATGGCGATGATCGGCGGCGGGCTCGGTGCTTTCACCGCCGCCTTCGTGCCGTCAGACCTCCTGCGCACCATCATGCCCTTTCTGCTGATCGCGATTGCCCTGTATTTCGCCTTCAAGCCGCAGCTCAGCGATATCGACAGCCATCGCCGCATAACGCCTTTCGTGTTCGGCCTCACCGCCGCACCGCTCGTGGGTTTCTATGATGGCGTTTTCGGCCCCGGCGCGGGTTCCTTCTACATGCTTGCCTTCGTGGGGCTTGCCGGCTTCGGCATGCTGAAGGCAACCGCCCATACCAAGCTTCTGAACCTGGGTTCGAACTTCGGCGGCTTTGTTGTTTTTGCGGCTGGAGGCGCGGTTCTCTGGAAGCTTGGCATCGCCATGGGCATCGGCCAGTTCGTCGGCGCGCAGATCGGATCGCGTTTCGCGATGAAAAACGGCGCGAAGATCATACGCCCGCTTTTGGTTCTTTCCTGTCTGGCAATGGCGACGAAGCTTCTCGCGGATGCATCATCCGCATGGTCAATCGCCACGATCTGGGAAACCATCTTCCCGAAATGACAGGAAAAGGACACGGCTCGACGCTTGCGTTCGAACCGTGAATTTATGCCGTGGCGCGACGGCGCCTGCGATCGGCGATTTCGCGGATGACCACCATTGCGCCAACCAGCTTGTAGTTGGAGGAATAGCAGGGCGACATTTCCAGCGATTTTACGATCGTATGGCCGTCATGATCTTCGGCATAGGTGTATTTCGACGTACCGCCCTTGAAGCAATTGTCGAGCCTCTCCCGCAGATCGTTCTGAAAACGGTGCACTCCGACAAGCTCGGCGATATGACATCCCAAAGGCCCTTCCGGCGTATTGCGCGGAAAAGCATCGATCCCATTGGAGAATGATACCCGATAACCGGGAGAAACGACGACCACCGGCTCGTCAAGATCGTTCAGCATATCCTCATCGAGAATGAGATGGCGGTGGTGCCACTCCAGGATGTCCTCGTCCTCGTCGCCGATCACCTTTGCCTTGAGCGGCATGCCGACATAGCGGTCGACCAGCGTTCTCAAAAGATCGGAATTGCGCTGCACGCAGCCGAGATCTTCCGCCTCGTGATTGAGGAGGTCGATGGCGAAACGGAATTGCTCACGAATGTCCTCGGAACTGCCGGTCTTACGCCCGATGACCCGATCAAGCAGCAGCTCCAGTTCACGCTCCAGCACTGCGATCTTGTCGGCCTCGTTCTTACCAACCGCTGATTGCAGTTCCGTATAACGCAGCCAGAACAGCTCAATCAAATCTTTCAACCCAACTCTCCCTGAACGGGCAGACAGCCCGCTCCCAATCCGAATGGATAGACACTTATCCCCTCATTGTAGCGTCTGTGCATTAAAAAATCACGTAACGACACGCAGGACCGCCGCAGGGATTAATCTCTAAAATATCATAGCTACTGCTATTTTTTCAATTTCGATAATCCATGAACGAAAAATAAGGTTCCACTAATAAGTAAAAATACTTAAAAACGCAATTTTACGGCCGAATTCTGTAAAAAATCACTAGAAATTCGGCCGCGCTGCAAATAATCAGATCTGGTGTTTAACGTCCCAACGGTCGTGATACCACAGCCATTGTTCTGGATATTCGCGGACCCAGCTTTCCACCTTGTCATTCAAAAGCTGCGCCGTCGCCTGAATATCGACATTTCCTTTTTCATCGCGCGGAATTTCAACCCTCGGCTCTATTTCCAGCCGGTAGCGGTTATCAGGCAGACGCACGCAGCGGGCGGGATAGACATCGCAATTGAACTGCCGCACCAGCTTGGCAAGAAGCGGGTTGGTGCGCACCTCATGGCCGAAGAACTTCGTCGTCAAGCCTTTGCCGAACTTCTGGTCGACGAGCACGCCGACACCGCCGCCCCTTTCCAGCTGCCGCGCAAGCGCGAAGGAAGAGCCGGCATGCGACGGCACGAGATTGCCCATGCGTTCCTTGCGGAACTTGAACACCTTGTCGGCCACGAAAGGATTATTCGGCGGCCGGAACAGCACCGTCACATCCAGACCGAAGGCAGAACTGGCCACCGGCAACAATTCGAAATTGCCGCTATGGGCAGTAAATACGATGAAGGGCCGCGGGTTATCGCGAAGCTCGATAAAGGTCGAAATACCCTCGACCCGGATACGGCCCGGCTCGCTATTTTCCGGATCGAAATCGAACAGCCTGTCGAGAAAGACATATTCCGCCGCAAGCCGCCCCATGCTGCCCCAGCTGTCCATTGCGATGGTAAGCCGCTCCTCTTCGGATTTCTCCGGAAAGGCGCGCGCCAGATTGTAGAGCATCAGCTTGTGGCGGCCGGTTTTCGGCCCCACGAAACGCGCCAGCCTGTCGGCAGCGCGAATTCCCGCGTCAGCTGGAAATATCTTCAGCAGATTGAGAAGGCCGAAGGCAAACGTCGCAATCAGCCATTGCCGGAAATGGTCCAGCTTCAGGACGATCCGCGTAATGAACAGTTTCAAGGCGTCAATCCATCCGCAGAACGATTTTGCCGAATACCTGGCGCGTTTCCATGCGCTCTAGCGCCCGGTCGATATCCTCGAAGGTGACTTCTGTGTCGATAACAGGATGAACGATGCCGCGCGCCATCTTCTGCATGGCGTTGGCCATGTTTTCCATGCGGCAACCGAAGGAGCCGAGCAGCTTCAGCTGCTGCTGGAACAGCATCATCAGGTTGATATCGGTCGATACGCCTGAGGTTGAGCCGCAGGTGACGAGACGGCCGCCACGCTTCAGCGAGAACATCGATCCCGCCCAGGTGTCTTTGCCGACATGCTCGAACACCACGTCTACACCCTTCTTTTTCGTCAGCTTGCGCACGACGCCTTCGAAACGGTCGGTCCGGTAGTTGATGACGTGATCGGCACCCAGAGCCTTCGCCCGTTCGATCTTGTCGTCGGAGCCGACCGTGGTGATGACGGTGCAGCCCATCTTCTTGGCCAGCTGGATCGCCGCCGTGCCGATACCGGAACCGCCGGCATGCACGAGGATCGTTTCGCCCGATTCCAGCTTGGCATTGTCAAACAGCATGTGTTCGACCGTGCCGAAGGTCACAGGCGCCAGAGCCGCGCCGATGGCATCGACGCCATGCGGCGCCGGAACGAGCTGGCGGGCCGGAATATTGATCTTTTCCTGCGCAAAGCCGTCGAGATGGAAACCGTGCACGCCCTGAACATGTTCACAAAGATTGTCACGGCCTTCACGGCACGGCTTGCAGATCCCGCAGGTGCGCGCGCCGTAGATCGCGACGAGCTGGCCAGGCAGCACATTCGAAACGCCCGGGCCAATGGCCTCCACTACGCCCGAAGCCTCAGCACCGATCGTCAGCGGCATCTTGCGCTTGGCAAAAGCCATGCCGCGCCAGCCCCAGACGTCGATGTGGTTCAGCGCCACGGCCTTGACGCGCAGCGTCACCTCGCCCGGACCTGGTGCATCGGGTTCAGGCAGGTCCACTTTTTCGAGCTTCCGGTCGTCCACGAGTTGAAGAGCGCGCATGTTTTTAGTCCTTCGCCCGGAGGCGTCTATCTCAAGAGTAATTCCAGCAAAACTCTGTAACGGTTTTGCGGTCGGAATGTGTAGTCACACCAGCGAGAGCGTTCCCGGGCTTCGTTCAGGCCGGAAACGCCCCTGTCTTCTGGCGGAACCGGTTAAGCCGGTTCACGCGTCATGACAAGGCTGGCATTCTGCCCGCCGAACCCGAAGGAGTTGGAAAGCACGGCATTGACCGTCGCGTCCCGCTTCACATTCGGCACCACATCGAGCGAAATGGTCGGATCAGGGTTGTTGTAGTTGATCGTCGGCGGCAGGGTGCCGGTCAGCATGGTCTGTAACGAGAACACCGCCTCCACAGCACCGGCCGCCGTCAGCGTATGGCCGATCATCGACTTGTTGGATGACAGCGGAATGTCTTTCAGGCCTTCGCCGAAGACGGCAAGCATCGAGCCATATTCCATCTTGTCGTTTTCCGGCGTCGAGGTGCCGTGGGCGTTGATGTAGCCGATATCGCTTTCAGCAACACCCGCATCCGCAAGTGCGGCGCGGATCGTCGCGATCGCCGGGCCGCCATCTGGCGAGGAACGCGTGCGGTGGAAGCTGTCGGCCTTCTCGCCGGCGCCCTTGATGATGCCGAGAACCTTCGCGCCGCGCGCAATTGCCGATTCAAGCGATTCCAGCACCAGCGTTGCCGCACCTTCGGCGATCACGAAACCGTCGCGGTCCTTGCTGAACGGCTTGGATGCCTTTTCCGGCGGCTCATTCTGGGTCGACAGCGCCGAAAGAAGCGAAAAGCGGATCAGCGCTTCGGCGCTGACCGAACCGTCTGTCGCAACCGTCAGCGCGCGCTCGGTGCGGCCCTGGCGGATAGCCTCGACACCAAGCTGGATTGCGGTCGCGCCGGATGCACAGGCCGTCGAGAGCGTGACCGGCAGGCCCCGTGTACCAAAGCGGTCCGAAAGACGCTCCGAAATCGCACCGAATAGAGCCGCTTCCTGAAACGCCGGGTCCGGACGTTGACGGAAAGCCGTCAGGAACCGTTCATAGGCATCACCCGGCTGGGCGGCCGGCGGAGACCGGTCGGCAAGCTCGAAACGGGCGCTCCATTCCGGCTCGATCGGTGGTGCAGCCAGAAACAGCGGGCCATCGAAATCGCCCGAGATGCCGGCCTGCGCCAAAGCCTCAATGGTTGTCTCGCGTGCAAAGGCATAAGAGCGCTCGACGGAATTCGGAACCGGGATGTCGATGAAATCGACGGTGCCGCTAATCCTTGTGGAAAGCCCCTCCGTCGGGAAGCGGGTAATCTTGTGGATGCCCGACTTGCCCGCAGTCAGAGCCGCCCAGTTATCGGCAAGACCCTGCCCGAGCGATGTGATGATGCCCATACCGGTGACTGCAACGATCGGGCGACCGAGATGATCCTTGAAGTTGGAAGTCATGGTCTTTTCTCCTCACACGTCACGGGACAGAACGGCGACACCTTCGCCGCGAACATGGCCGACGGTGGTGACGACCGCTTCGCTGGCCGCCTCGCCCATGGGCTTTTCCGCGGCGCCATCGAAAGTAGGAACCTTAGCGCCGCTTTCAAGCGTCAGGGCAGCAAGCGCCAGCCCAAGCGGGAACTGTGCTTCAAGTCCATGGCCGGTGATACCGCCGAAACCGCGAATGACGGCCTGCGGCAAAGCTTTTTCGAGAATATTCTTTTCACGCTGCGTCACGGCGTCGTAACCACTCGCACCGGAAAACACGACGGTCGCAGCACTGTCCTTTGCAGGGGCAAGCAGCCGTTCCATGCGCTTTTCCATCTTGCCGTCATCACGGCTGCCACGATCGCCCTCGATGGCGTCGATGCGGGCATAGATGCGTGCGCCGCGTTCACTGGCGTGCTTGCGCGATTCCAGCACCAGGAAGGCTCCCAGCGAACCGGAAATCATGCCGCCGCCGTCCTGGCCGCCACGCGACCAAAGCGGCTGCCAATCGCCCTGCGCATGCGCGCCGATCGCTTCAAACAGCAGGATCATGTCCGGGCGCTCAGCCGAGAAGGCGCCGCCCACCAGGGCGTGGCTGGATTCGCCGGAACGGATACGGTGAAACGCCGTCTCGACGGCGGAAATGCCGGCTGCTTCCTCGCCCATGAAGGTGCGGGAGGACCCTGTGACCTTATGCACGATGGAGATGTTACCGGCCATCAGATTGGAAAGCTGGGCGAGAAACAGGGTCGGACGCAATTCCGTCGTCAGCTTCTCGTTGAGCAGCACTTCGCGGTCGTTGCGTTTCAGCGCCTCATCGACAATCAGCGTATCGACATTGATGTCACGCTCGCCACCGCCCGCAGCCACGATCATGTCCATGGTAGCGCAGGCCTCCGGGTTTTCCTTCAGCCCTGCATCATCAAGCGCGAGGCCGGCGGCAAAAACGCCGAGACGCTGCCAGTTTTCCATCTGGCGCTGGTCGCCGCGCTTGGCAATCTGCGTGGACCAGTCGATCTCCGGCATGGGATGAACCGGATAGGGTTTGAACTTTTCGGTCTCGATCACCGTTGCCGGCGCCGCAGTTCCCGAAAGAAGCGCAAGATGCGCCTGGCTGCCGACGCCGTGACAGGTCACGATGCCGACCCCGGTTATCACCACATCATTGTCAGATTTCATCGTCTGTCATCCTTTGCAGCCTGACCATTGAAGCGGTCACGGCTATCCAACAGCGGTCGCAAACGACCACTCCATGCGTTGCGGAATAAAGCGCGCGATGCGGATTGGCAATGGTGAAGGCCCGATCCGCCAGCACAAGCCCACGATTTTCGTGAATCAAAACCGGGTCTAGGGGAAAAATGCCGTCTCCCGGCATCAGCGGAAGCGCTTATTTTTGCGCATCCGCGGCAATCGCCGCCATCAGGCCGACTTCCTCGGCCCGCTTCCTGACGATAGGCGCGAGCGGAATTTCGCTGAAAGGCATTGTCCTGAGCTTCAGCTGCGCATCGCAGACCTTCTTGCCTTCGCAAGTGATCTTCGCTTTGGTGACTGCAAAACCCGAACCGTCATGTTCCAGCACCGCCTCGATATCGAGAACCGCCCCCGGCTCCACGAAGGTGCGCATCTTGGCGCCGTCAACCGACATCAGGAAGGGCATGGCGGAAAAATCGCTGAACGCCAGAACCATCATGCCGGAAGCCTGCGCCATGGTCTCGATCAGAAGCACGCCCGGAACCAGCGGCATGCCGGGGAAATGTCCCTCGAAAACCGGGCTTTTGTCGGGAACGACAGACCGCGCCTTCAATGTGCGCGTCGCCATATCCACGGCTTCGACCTTGTCGATCATCTGAAAATATTCAAGCAGCATCCGTCCGGCCCGTTTCTGGTCGGTTACGACCCGTCCCTGAAGGTCAGGTCCAGAAAAAGAAATGCCCGCTCGAAGCGGGCATTATCGCCTCAGCCCTTGGCTGCGCGCAATTCGTCGATCTTGGCACAGAGGTTCTTCAGCACGAAATATTCTTCGGTGGTAACCTTGCCTTCGTTGACTTCCTGCGTCCACTGCTCGAGCGGAATCTTGATACCGAATTCCTTGTCGATGGCGAAAACGATATCCAGAAAGTCGAGGCTGTCGATGCCCAGATCGTCGATCGTGTGGCTTTCCGGCGTAATGGTTTCGCGGTCGATTTCGCTGGTTTCGGCGATAATGTCGGCAACCTTGTCGAATGTAGCTGTCACGCCCATAATCCTTATTGTCGTTCGTATTAAATATCCTGTCTGACGCACCACATAGGCAAGTCGCACAAAAAAGCCAATGGTTTCGTGACGTAACTTTGAAATTTGCCTTAAAACTGTTGCCTAAACAGCAACCGAATGACGGCCGCGTCCGCTGCCGAGATAGGCGTCGAAGGTTGCCGCGATATGACGGACAAAGGGTTTTCCCGCCTCCGTCACGGCAAAAACATCGCCATCCATCCGCACCACACCGTCCCTGTCGCCGCCAGCGAAAAGCTGCGCCTCCATGCTGACGGAATGGCTGACCCTGCCGAAACGCCGCTTCAAATCGCCCAGATCGAGCGAAAAATCGCACATCAGCCGCTCGATGACATAGGAGCGCAGGTGATCCTCGTCAGACAATTCTATTCCCTTTAGAACCGCGAAACCACCCTCGCCCACCATCCGCTGATATTCCCCCGTCGCCACCATGTTCTGCACGTAGCCCTGGGGCAACCGGCCGATCGCGGATGCACCAAGCCCGATCAGGGCATCGGCCGTGTCAGTGGTGTAGCCCTGAAAATTCCGCCGCAGCTC
The DNA here is from genome assembly GCF_007828365.1 of Rhizobium sp. SJZ105. NCBI lineage: Bacteria > Pseudomonadati > Pseudomonadota > Alphaproteobacteria > Hyphomicrobiales > Rhizobiaceae > Rhizobium > Rhizobium sp. SJZ105. Next base: position 347,093 of record NZ_VIUP01000001.1, on the reverse strand, counting down.
CCCCGTCTCGACCGCCCGGCTCAGAGTGTCGGCGGGCTTGGCGAAGTGATCGATCCCGATTGCCCTGTAACCCGCCTTGCCGAGCATCTCCGCCGCCATCGTCATCTGGCGGTAGCGCTCGGCAATATCTGGCAATGCCTGCTCAGGGATCAGCGACTGGTGTTTTTTCATCCACGGAACATGCGCATAACCGAACAGCGCGATCCGGTCGGGGTCGAGTGAGATGATCTGGTCAACCGTCTGTTGCAATGTCTCGCAGGTCTGGAACGGCAGGCCATAGAGAATGTCGCAATTGACCGAGTGAACGCCCCTTGCCCGCACGGCATCTACCACCGATTCCGTCTGCTCGAAGGTCTGAATCCGGTTGATGGTTTTTTGCACTTTGTCATCAAAGTCCTGCACACCGAGGCTCGCGCGCGTCATGCCGATGACGGCAAGCGCGTCATAGCGACTTTCGTCAAGATCGTTCGGGTCCATTTCCACGCTGATTTCGGGCGCCAGACCAAAGGTGAAATGGCGTCTTAGGCAGTCCATCAAGCCCACCATGTCTTCAGGCCTCAGCATAGTGGGAGAACCGCCGCCAAAATGCACTGCGCTGACCACTGCATCGGGGGAAACAAGCGAGCCGACGGCTTCTATCTCCCGCCTAAGTGCCTCAAGATAAACGGCAATCGGCTCGTATTTCAGCGTGTGCTTGGTGTGGCAGGCACAGAACCAGCACAGCCGGTCGCAATAGGGAATATGCAGGTAAAGCGATATCCGGTTCCGGTGGCCAAGCTCGCCGAGCCAGCGGCGATAAGTGCCATTATCGATTCCCTCGTGAAAGTGCGGCGCGGTAGGATAGCTCGTGTAACGCGGCACGGCGCCCGAATATTTGCGAAGAAGTTCGGTATTCATCCCCGGATTTGCCTTTTATCAAGAAAATGTCGATTTCCTCCCCTTCAGTAACGGCTGCGACAGTTTGCAACTTTGACTTCAATCAAATTGCACCTTAAGTTCTTGCTAAAGTAGACGCGGGGGCGACGACTACACGGCGCAAGCCTTCGAAAAGACCGGATTTTACACCTGCGGTCGCATTCGTCCCTTAAAGCCAGCATCGGAAAAGGCTGATGGACACGCTACAGAAGACCATCCACAATTCGGAATATCCCGTCGTATGCCGCTCCTGCGAGGCGCGTCACGGTGGTCTTTGCAGCACGTTGACGCCGCAGCAGCTCTGCGACCTCAACCGTCATTCCAGCCGTAAGAAGCTGGAAGCGGGCAACGAGCTGCTTGCCCAGGGGGAGCTCGTCAGCTCCTACGGCAACATTCTCAACGGCGTGGTGAAGCTCTCGAAGATGATGTCAGATGGCCGCCAGCAGATCGTCGGCCTGCAATTTGCACCGGATTTTCTCGGCCGCCCGTTCATGGCGGAAAGCAAGATGACGGCGGAAGCCGCAACCGATGTGGAAATCTGCCTGTTCCCGCGCCGCATCGTCGACCGCATGGTTTCCGAAGTGCCGGATATGGAACGCAAGCTTCACAGCCAGTCTCTGAAGGAACTGGATGAGGCGCGCGACTGGATGCTGACACTTGGCCGAAAATCGGCGCAGGAAAAGGTTGCCAGCTTCCTTTATATGATCGCCACGCATATCGATCCGGAAAAGGACGATAAATCAACGTTCGACCTGCCGCTATCGCGCGCAGATATAGCCGATTTCCTTGGTCTCACCATCGAAACAGTTAGTCGGCAAATGACTAAGCTGCGCAAGGAAGGCACGATCAGCATCGAGAACAACCGTCATATTACAGTGCCGGACCTCGATATGCTCAGCGAAGCCGCCGGAAACGACTGACCGGCGTTTTTCAACTTTTCATCGTCCCTGAGGCGCTGACGTTCCGATGTTGATGTACGGCGCCCGCGCCTGCGCGGGTGCGAGCGCAAAACCGGCAAGAACCAGCAAAGCAGCGATGCATCTCATGATATTTCACCCTGTCTACCGCTTTTTCAGCGGCCTGTTTGTTATGACCGCATCATAAGCGGCAAAGCGCATCCATCCGCTTAACATCTTCAGTAAGCAGATGGTTCAAAGGCAGGGTAAATAAGGGGTTATGAGAACGGCTTGGTAACAGAATGAAGCACAAGGATTGCCGTTATCCTCGGCCTTGTGCCGAGCGAATCTCGAGATCCACAGGTTGTCGATTCTCGGTAAAGGCCCCAGAACGACGAACGGAAGAACCTCACTGCGTAACAGGCGTCGCAACCGGCTTCTGGTTTTCGCCAAGCGCCCGTAATTCCGCGACTCGGCGTTTGTATTCAGCTTCCGAAATCTGGCCGTTGCGGCGTGCAGCACCGAGGCGCGACAGGTTCGATTCCATTTTGGACGCCTCGTCATCCCCCATCTGGCTGCCGGCAGCCGTAATCGGCGCTGAAAAGCTTGGATAGGTGCCGGTATCGCGTCTCTGGCTCACCACATTGTCGCTGACGGGGCGCGGGCCGACGATCTGGGCTTGCGGGTGGGGCATATGGGCCGGTGCGACGATCGGTGCCGGGGTCTTGCAGGCGGCAAGTACTGTAACGAGCATGGCGCCGGAAAGCGAAAGAAGGGCGATCCTTCCAGCGTTTTCCGCAAATCTTCCCCATGTACCCATGTGCTTGCCCATCGTCATGTTCCGCCTGTAAGGATATCGCCGATATCGAATTCGACTGCGGTTCGGCTCTTCGTGGCCTCCCCTTGCTGGTGGAACTTGTATTCGTTTTCATGCAGAATGTGCAAACACAAATTTGGTGGAGGACAGCGCATGGCAGGTGTTGACGGCGGGGCAGAGAAAAAGGGTGGCAAAACGCCCGGTTTCGACGCCACATCCGCCGAGGCTTACCTGATTCGCGACCCGGAAGCCTTTGCGGTCAACATCGCCCGCGCGCTGGAAAACCTCGGCAAAGCCGCGTCCGAATGGCTGGCACCCCGCGAACGCGGTGAAATTCCGCAGACCAGCGCCGATCCGATGACCGACCTCGTCAAGACGCTGTCCGACGTCGCCGAATATTGGATGGCTGAACCGAAGCGCTCGCTCGAAGCGCAGACCCATCTGCTTTCCAGCTATTACGATCTGTGGACAAAATCGGTGGCGCAGTTTTCGGAAGATGCCGATTCCCGCTCGGAAAAAGCCGCACAGACCGGCCCGGCAGAGCGAAAGAACAGGCGTTTTGCCGACGCGGACTGGCAGGCCAATCCATTTTTCGATTTTCTCCTCAAAGCCTATCAGACCACCGTCGGTTTTGCCGACCGGATGGTTATGGAAGCCGAAGGGCTGGACGAGCACACCCGCACCAAGGCGTTGTTTTACATGCGCCAGGTGACGGAAGCCCTCTCGCCGGCCAACTTCGTCTTCACCAATCCGCAGGTCTTCCGCGAGACGGTCGCGTCGAGCGGGGCCAATCTCGTCAAGGGCATGGCACAGCTTGCCGAAGATGTCGCGGCCGGCCACGGCCATCTGAAACTGCGCCAGACCGATTACAGCAAATTCGTCATCGGCCAGAACATCGCCATCACATCAGGCAAGGTGGTTGCCAAAAGCCCGCTCTGCGAGATCATCCATTACGCGCCGACGACGAAAAAGGCCCTCAAACGGCCGCTGCTCATCGTGCCGCCATGGATCAACAAATTTTATATCCTCGATCTCAACCCACAGAAATCCTTCGTTAAATGGTGTCTCGATCAGGGTCACAGCGTGTTCATGGTCTCGTGGATCAACCCGGACGCCAGGCTGGCCGACAAGGGTTGGGAGGACTATATTCGCGAAGGTATCGATTTCGCCCTCGACACGATCGAGGAGCAAACCGACGAAAAAGAGATCAATGCCATCGGCTATTGCGTCGGCGGCACGCTTTTGTCTTCGGCCCTGGCATTGCATTCGCAGGAAGGCAATGAGCGCATTCGCAGCGCCACACTTCTCGCAGCCCAGACGGATTTCATCCATGCGGGCGACCTCAAGGTCTTCATCGACGAAGGCCAGCTCGCCGCGCTCGACAGGCACATGCAGGCCGTCGGTTATCTCGATGGCTCGATCATGGCCACAGTCTTCAACATGCTGCGCGCCTCCGATCTCATCTGGCCCTATATGGTCGATAATTATCTGCGCGGCACGGAACCCCTGCCCTTCGATCTCCTCTACTGGAATTCAGATTCGACCCGGGTGACCGCTGCCTGCCATTCCTTCTATCTGCGCAATTGTTATCTCGACAACAATCTCGCCCGCGGGCTGATGCGCGTGGCGGACAAACGGATCAACCTCGGCGACATAAAAATCCCCGTCTATGATCTCGCCACCCGCGACGACCATATCGCGCCAGCGAAATCGGTCTTCACGGGGGCGGCACTGTTTGGCGGCCCCGTGGAATTCGTGCTCGGCGCTTCCGGCCACATAGCCGGTGTGGTCAATCCGCCGCAATCCGAAAAATACCAATATTGGACAGGCGCGTCACCATCCGGAGACTTTGATGCCTGGCAGGCCGCAGCCACGGCCCACAAGGGATCATGGTGGGTGCACTGGCAAAACTGGATCGAAAGCCAGAATGGCGAAAAGGTAAAGGCAAGGGCGCCGGGAGACGGCAAGCGACCAGTGCTCGGCGATGCCCCCGGAACCTACGTCCTGTCCTGACCAGCCCCCACCTCTCATCTTTCAGGCCACATGCTCTTCACGCCCCCACTCGTTCCCGCCACGCTGATCGCCCGCTACAAGCGTTTCCTCTTCGACGCTGTTCTGGAGGACGGCACGGCGATTACAGGCTCCTGCCCCAATACCGGCTCCATGCGCGGATTGACCACGCCCGGCTCGCGTATCTGGCTGTCCGAGCATGACAGCCCAACCCGCAAGTACCGGCATATGCTGGAAATGGTCGAGGCCGATGGCACCGTGGTCGGCATCAATACCGGCATGCCGAACCGGCTGGCGGAAGAAGCGATCCTCAATGGCCGCATCCCGCAGCTTGCCGGCTATTCGACGATCCGGCGCGAGCAGAAATACGGCCGCAATTCCCGCATCGATTTCCTGCTTTCCGAAATTGGGCGGCCGGATGCCTATGTGGAAGTAAAAAACGTGCATTTCATGCGCGAAAAAGGTCTGGCCGAATTCCCTGATACCGCCACCAAACGCGGCGCCAAACATCTGGAGGAGCTGGGCGACGCAGCGGAGGCCGGTCACCGCGCGGTGATGCTCTATCTCATTCAGCGCAACGATTGCGACCGGATGCGCATCTGCGATGATCTGGATCCGGTCTATGCGCTGGCGTTTCAGCGAGCCATGTCGCGCGGCGTGGAGGCCTATGCGGTGAAATGCGACGTTTCCCCGGCACAAATTTCAGTCACGGGAACGGTTAAGATGGACGAATGGCGTCCGGCTGTTTTATGAACAGGGACGTGAAGAGACAGAAAGCACTATGATGGTCACCTATATCGACGCAGCCTCCGCCCCCCTCAAGAATACCGGCGTCATCCGCCTTTATACCCCTGAGGATTTCGACGGGATGCGCAAGGCGTGCCAGCTGACGGCGCGTTGCCTCGACGAACTGGCGGCAATCGTCAAGCCGGGTGTGACGACTGATGCCATCGACCGTTTCGTCTTCGAGTTCGGCGCCGACCATGGCGCTTTGCCGGCAACACTGAATTACCGCGGTTATACGAAATCCGTCTGCACCTCTATCAACCATGTGGTCTGCCACGGCATTCCGGACGCAAAGCCGCTGCGTGAAGGCGAAATCGTCAATATCGACGTGACCTATATTTTGGACGGCTGGCACGGCGATTCGAGCCGCATGTATCCGGTTGGCACGATCAAGCGCGCGGCTGAACGTCTGATGGAAGTGACCTATGAATGCCTGATGCTCGGCATCGCGGCAGTGAAACCGGGTGCGCGCACCGGCGCGATCGGCGCAGCTATTCAGGCCTATGCCGAGGCAGAACGCTGCTCGGTGGTGCGTGATTTCTGCGGCCACGGCGTTGGACGCCTGTTCCACGACACCCCCAATATCCTGCACTACGGCCGCCCGGACGAAGGCCCGGAGATTCGCGAGGGCATGATCTTCACCATCGAACCGATGATCAACCTCGGCAAGCCGCATGTGAAGGTACTCTCCGATGGCTGGACGGCAGTAACGCGCGACCGCTCCCTTTCCGCACAATACGAACATGCGGTCGGCGTAACCGCGACCGGTTGCGAAATCTTCACACTGTCGCCGGGCGGCTTTGACCGTCCGGGCCTGCCGCCACTCGCATAAGGCCAGACCGCCATGGCAAAACGCCCTGCCCCGCCTTCCGCCGATCTTCCATCGACCTCCGGCTTTCAGGCGGGAAACGGCGATCTGTTCGACGGAACGGATGAGCGCGGCTTCTTTGCCGAACCGCGAAGTGCGGTGAAGAAGACCTCGGAACACCCCGCAGCCGTTGCGGAGCCGGAAGCGGAGATCGCACACTATCACGGCCATCGGGACAGGCTGCGGGCGCGTTATCGCGACGGCGGCGATACCGCCCTTGCCGATTACGAACTGCTGGAGCTTCTGCTTTTCCGGCTGATACCGAGGCGTGACACCAAACCCATCGCCAAGGCGTTGATCGCCCGCTTTGGTACCCTTGGCGGGGTGCTCGGCGCGCCGCTGCCGCTGTTGCAGGAGGTGAAGGGCGTGGGTGAGGCCGTGGCGCTCGATCTGAAGCTCGTCGCCTCCGTTTCCCAGCGCATGCTGAAGGGCGAAATCCGCAACAAGCAGATTCTCGGCTCCTGGTCTTCGGTCATCGACTATTGCCATGCCGCCATGGCCCATGAAACCCGCGAACAATTCCGCATCCTGTTCCTCGACAAGCGCAACGTCCTGATCGCCGACGAGGTGCAGGGTCAGGGAACCGTGGACCACACGCCGGTTTACCCGCGCGAAGTGGTGCGCCGCGCCCTCGAACTTTCCTCTACGGCTTTGATTTTAATACATAATCATCCGAGTGGAGACCCTACCCCCTCGCGTGCCGATATCGAGATGACCAAAACCATCATCGATACGGCAAAGCCGCTGGGGATAGCGGTGCACGACCACATCATCATCGGCAAAGACGGCCACGCCAGCTTCAAAGGGCTTCGGCTGATCTGAAATCCATGGGTATCAACGCGAAGGCCTTTCCCGGCCTGCAACCCATAAGAGCGACATCAATACAAAATTAACACCTACAAATTAGCATTTCCGAAAATAAGAATAAAGGCATCTGACTTTGGTGCCTGAAGAAACGGGGGTGCTTTATGCGTAATGGAGTGCATTTCCTTCGTGATCGATCCGGCTCGTCCGCTGTCGAGTTCGCCATCGTCGCGCCGATTTTCTTTCTCGTCCTGCTGACCATGATTGCCTACGGTATCTACCTGATGGCCGCCTATTCGGTGCAGCAGATCGCCGCCGACGCGGCAAGGACGGCTGTTGCCGGACTGAATACGACCGAGCGCCAGCAGCTGGCCCGTGATTTCGTCACCAAAAGTGACCTCAGCTACGCCTTCATGGACAAGACGCGTTTCACGGTCAACGTCGCCACCGATCCCGCCAATGCCAACCAGTTCACGGTCAAGGTGGAATATGACGCCCGTGATCTGCCGATCTGGAGCCTCTACAGCTACACCCTGCCCGAGCCGGTCATCCGGCGTTTTTCCACAATCCGGATCGGAGGAGCATGACATGCAAAATATCTCTTCTTTGCTTCCCCGTTTCCTGAAGGATCGCACAGGCAACATCGCCATCTCGGCCGGGCTTACCGCACCGCTTTTCATCGGCATATTGGCGCTTGGCGTCGATTACGGCTATCTGACCCTGCAGAAGCGGCAATTGCAGCAGACCGCCGATCTTGCCGCCATATCAGCGGCGGCCAATGCCGCTGATCCCGAAAAGGCGGTCCAGCAATATTTCGCCCTCAACGGCATGAATCTCGGGGTCAAGACACCGAATGGCCTCTTGACCGTGGACGGTCTTCAACCTTTCGACCCCTTGAACGAATTTGCCAAGAGCAACGGTTATGCCGAAGTCGTCAAAGGTCACTATGAGCCGGACGCGACCCTGCCTGTCGGCCAGCGTTTCGTCGAAAATGCACTTCCCACCAATGCGATGAAAGTGAATATCGTCGAAAAGGGCCAGATATTCTTTGCCTCCGCCTTCACCACGCCGCCCAAGATTTCCGCGGCCGGAACGGCCTCATCCCAAAAGATCGCGGCATTTTCGGTGGGCTCGCGACTGGCGAGCCTCGATGAAGGCATTTTGAACAGCCTGCTCGGCGGCCTGCTCGGCACCACGGTCTCGCTCAAGGTTATGGATTACCAGGCGCTTGTGGCTGCTGATGTCAACGCGCTGCATGTCGTCGAAGCGCTGGCTGTCGATCTCAACCTGACAGCCGGCACCTACAAGGATGTCCTGAAGACGGAAATCACCTACGGCAAATTCCTGGACGCGCTGACGAAGACCACCGGCCTGCAGCCGGCTGTGGCCAACATTCTGAAGACGCTGGCAAAAACCGCCAACAAGAGCAACATCAAGCTCAAGCTTGAAGAAATCCTCAATCTCGGCCCGTTCTCGGACAAGCTGATCGGTAGCGGCGAAAACCTCAAGGTCACCGCAGGCGTCTTCGATCTCCTCAACGCCGCCGCCGTGGCAGGCAATGGCGGCAACCAGCTGGCGCTCAACCTCAACGCCAATCTTCTCGGTCTAGCCTCGGTCAAGACGACGCTCGCCATCGGTGAACCACCCGTCGAAACGCCGTCGCTTGCCGTCGGCGGCCAGGGCACCGTGGTGCGCACCGCACAAACCCGGCTGGCGGTCAGTGTCGTGGTTGACGGGCTTCAGGCGATTGCCGGTCTGAAGGTCAATATTCCGCTCTATGTGGAAGTCGCCCATGCCGAAGCGCGGCTCGCCGACATTCGCTGCACGGGCGGCGGACAGGGTACGGTCGATGTCGAAGTCGTTCCCGGCGTCGCAGAAATCGCGCTTGGCAATGTCGATACCACGGCCTTTGCCAATTTCGGCAAGGATCCGCGCGTCACCAAGACCGCGATCGTGGATTCGGCCCTGCTCGCCATCAATGGCAGCGCCCTCATCAATGCCACGAACATGACGAAGACCAAGCTGACCTTTACCCAGTCGGATATCACCCAGGCCAAGATCAAGAGTGTTTCCACGAAGGATACCGTTACCACTCTTGTCAGTTCACTGCTGAAGAACCTCAATCTGGATATCAGGCTTCTCTTCCTTAATATCGATCTGGGAGGTCTGGCGGGCATCCAGTCAGCGCTTGCCAACACGCTCGCGGCAGTCACGGCGCCCGTGGATCAGCTGCTCTACAATGTGCTGCTGGTACTCGGCGTCAAGATCGGCGAAGCCGATGTGCGCGTCACCGACGTTCGCTGTCAGCAGCCGGCACTCGTCCAGTAATCAGGCCGACAACCATAAAAAAAGCCGCCGGCAGTATCCGGCGGCTTTTTTGTTTGATCTGCCTCTGTCAGGCAGTAGCAATTGCCAGACGCTTCTCGTCACGGCCGCTCTTCATGCGCTCGGACAGAAGGAAAGCCAGTTCCAGTGCCTGATCGGCGTTGAGACGCGGATCGCAATGGGTGTGGTAACGATCCGACAGCGAATCTGCCGTCACGGCGCGCGCGCCGCCGGTGCATTCCGTCACGTCCTTGCCGGTCATCTCGATGTGGATGCCGCCCGGATGTGTGCCTTCGGCGCGGTGGATCTGGAAGAAGCTTTCGACTTCCGACAGGATGCGCTCGAACGGACGCGTCTTGTAGTGGTTGAGCGTGATGGTGTTGCCATGCATCGGATCGCACGACCAGACGACCTTGCGGCCCTCTTTCTCCACGGCACGGATAAGCTTCGGCAGGCTGTCGGCAACCTTGTCGTGGCCGAAACGGCAGATCAGCGTCAGACGGCCGGCCTCGTTTGCCGGGTTCAGTGCGTCGATCAGCTCGATCAGATTATCAGGCGTCAGCGACGGTCCGCACTTCAGGCCGATCGGGTTCTTGATGCCGCGGAAATATTCCACATGCGCATGGTCGAGCTGACGCGTGCGGTCGCCGATCCAGATCATGTGGCCAGACGTGGCATACCAGTCACCGGAGGTCGAATCGACGCGGGTCAGCGCCTCTTCGTAACCGAGCAGCAGAGCCTCGTGGCTGGTGAAGAAATCGGTTTCGCGCAGGCTAGGATTGTTTTCTGCGCTGATGCCGATTGCCTGCATGAAGTTCATGGTCTCGGAAATCCGGTCAGCCAGCTTGCGGTAACGATCCGCCTGCGGGCTGTCCTTGATGAAGCCGAGCATCCACTGGTGAACGTTTTCAAGGTTGGCGTAGCCGCCCATTGCGAAAGCGCGCAGCAGGTTAAGCGTCGCCGCCGACTGGCGGTACGCGTCGAGCTGTCGCTCGGGGTTCGGCACACGCGAGGTCTCATTGAACTCGATGCCGTTGATGATGTCGCCGCGGTAGGACGGCAGCGTCACCCCATCGAGCACTTCCACGTTGGAAGAGCGCGGCTTGGCGAACTGACCGGCAATACGACCGACCTTCACCACCGGCAGCTGCGCACCATAGGTCAGGACGACAGCCATCTGCAGGAAAGCGCGGAAGAAGTCGCGGATATTATCCGCGCCATGCTCGAGGAAGCTTTCGGCGCAATCGCCGCCCTGCAACAGAAAGGCGTTGCCGTCTGCCACATTGGCAAGCTGCTTTTTCAGGCGGCGGGCTTCACCGGCAAAAACCAGCGGCGGATAGGTCGCAAGCGTGGCTTCCGTCGCCGCAAGCGCTGCCGCGTCAGGATATTCGGGAACCTGCTGGATCGGTTTCTGCCGCCAACTGCCGGGTGTCCAATTCTGTGCCATGTCCTTACCCTTTTCTCGCCCGCGCATTTGTGCACGACCGCCTCGAAAAATTGAGCGGCTTATAGCTCCAAGCACAGGCTTTGCATAGCCGATGTCAGGGCCATCGGGCCCATTCCGCCCGTTTTGGGCGTTTAACGTGCATAAAAGTCAATTCAAACGATTTAACAAACCCGCCACCACCCGGAAAACAACGGTTTTCAAGTGGTGGCGAGCCAAGCGGAGACGTGATCACGTCGCGCAAGCGACGGCGTTACACGCGCTCGCCGTTCACCACGCGGTAGCTTGGCGAATACATCGTCACCAGTTCCTCGGCCGCTGTTGGATGAACAGCCATGGTGCGATCGAAATCGTCCTTGGTGCATCCGGCCTTCAGCGTGATGCCGAGAAGCTGCGCCATTTCGCCCGCCTCGTGGCCGAGAATATGCGCGCCGACGACCTTACGGTCGGCGGCATTGACGATCAGCTTCATGATCGTCTTCTCCTGACGCCCGGACAGCGTTGCCTTCATCGGACGGAACTGCGCGCGATAGACTTCCAGTTCCGGGTATTTCTTGCCCGCTTCCTCTTCAGAAAGTCCAACCGTGCCGATTTCCGGCTGCGAGAACACCGCAGTGGCAATAAGCTCGTGGTCCGGCTTGGTCGGGTTGTTCTTGTACTCGGTTTCGATGAAGCACATGGCCTCGTGGATCGCCACCGGCGTCAGCTGTACCCGATCGGTGACGTCGCCCAGTGCGAAGATACTAGGAACGTTCGTGCGCGAATACTCATCGACGATGATTGCGCCGCGCGCATCCACCTTCACACCGGCATTTTCAAGGCCTAGACCAGGCGTATTCGGATCGCGACCGAGCGCCAGCATCACCAAGCCGACATGCAGCGAGTTGCCCTGCTTCGTCCGTGCCACAAAGCCGCCCGCACCGTCCTTGCTCACTTCCTGAATGACGTCTTCAAGAATGATACGAATGCCCTTGGCTTCCATCGCTTCATGAAGGCCCTTGCGCATATCGTGATCGAAGCGCGAAAGGATTTCCTTGCCGCGATAGATCAGCGTCGTTTCGACACCGAGTCCGTGGAAGATATTGGCGAATTCCACGGCGATGTAACCACCGCCAGCGATCAGGATCGATTTCGGCAGCTCTTCCAGGTCGAAAGCCTCGTTGGAGGAGATCGTCAGCTCGTGGCCGGGCAGCGCCTTGTGTTCGTTCGGCGTACCGCCAACGGCAATCACGATACGCTCGGCCGTGAAGGTCTCACCAGTCTTCGTCAGCTTCACGGTATGCGCATCGACAAGCTCTGCACGGCTGTCGAAAATATCGGCCTTGGCGTTATCCAGACCCTTGCGGTACAGCCCTTCGAGACGGGTGATTTCCCTGTCTTTCGCTTCAATCAGTTTTTTCCAGTCGAAACGACGCTCGCCAACGCTCCAGCCGAAACCTTCGGCGTCCTCGAAATGCTCAGGAAATTGCGAGGCATAAACGAACAGCTTCTTCGGCACGCAACCACGGATGACGCAGGTTCCGCCGTAACGGTATTCCTCGGCAATTCCCACACGCTTGCCGAGTGAGGCGGCAACGCGAGCGCTGCGCACCCCGCCCGAGCCGCCACCGATAACGAAAAGATCGTAGTCATAAGCTGTCATAGTCAAAACCCCTGATCAAAACCACGTGCCATCGGCCTCAAGGCGGGCTGTGGCGTATTCATGGCACATATAGGTGCTGCGACGCACAAATGAAAAGCCCGACCTTGCGGCCGGGCTTTGAATATTTCTGAACGTGAGCTTTGGGACCCGACGCTCTATCTATTTCACTCAGGGCTTGTGAGCCGGAGCGCCACCGGTGTTGCCCTGATCGGCCGGAAGCGGCTTCAGATCAGCGCCGGCCACCTTCTGCAATTCGGTCATGCTGGAGGTGTTCAGATCGCGGTTGATGCCCGCGGCCCAGATGTCGGCAGCCTTCATCAGTTCGCGCGTGGCGATAGGGCCGTCCTTCAGAAGCTTCTTGCCGGCTTCGCTGCTGTAGAAGGTGGAGATGGCGTTCAGCTCTTCGACGGAGAAGGCGCGCGCGTAGGTGAGTGCTGCCTCGCGTTCCAGATCGGCGCGGCGCGGCGCAAGCTCAAGTGCCTTGGCGTCGACAGTCGCGGTGATCGCGTCCTGCACATTCGGCGATGCCTGAATGAGTTCGGCCTTCAGACGTTCCGCCAGACCCGGCAGGATATCATCGAAACGGTCAGTAACGCCAAGAGAGGCGATCGCCTGCCGTGCGGCAGCGATATGCGCTTCCGAAATTTCCTGAGCGCGTGCGGCAGTACCGAACACGATGCCGGAAATGAGGATCGAAGCAGCGGCAGCTTTGCCCAGTCCCGCTAGTTTGATCATGAAAATCTCGCTCCTGTTATACTGCCTGCATCACGCGGGCGCCTTCAGGACCCGCAATGATGGCAAGCGATGCCAAATTTATGAAAAGTCCGTGCTCGACAACACCGGGGATAGTGTTCAGCTCGCGTGCAAGCGCTTCTGCATCAGGAATACGGCCAAAAGATGCGTCGAGAATGAGGTGTCCACCATCCGTCATGAAGGCGCCGTCGCCCGACGAACGCATCGTCAGGTCGCCCGAGAGGCCGGACCGCGCCGCCAGTTTCTCGATGGATATCTGTGTCGCCACCTGACCGAACGGATTGATTTCGATGGGAAGCGGAAAAGCGCCAAGCGTCTCCACAACCTTGCTCTGGTCGGCGATGACGATCATGCGGGCGGATGCCGCCGCCACGATCTTTTCGCGCAGAAGCGCACCGCCACCACCCTTGACGAGTCGCAGGCCGTGATCCACTTCGTCCGCACCATCGATGGTAAGGTCCAGTTCCGGTAACTCATCGAGGGATTTCAGCGGCACACCAAGCTCCACGCAAAGGCGCGCGGTACGCTCGGATGTCGGCACGCCTTCGACCTTCAGGCCTGCAGCAACCTTTTCCGCCAGAAGCCTGACGAATTCCTCAGCTGTCGAGCCCGTGCCGATACCAAGTCGCATCCCGTCTTGCACATGGGACAATGCGGCCTCGGCGGCCTTGATCTTCATCTGGCGGGCATCCATGTGCCTGAAACTCCGGTAGCTTTGTCGTCGCCGTGCTGTTTACACGGGTCGAAAGCCAAACGAAAGCATTTTTGCAGGCAACGAACAGAACGTTGTGGTGCGGTTGCAAAGACAAAGCCGTTTGCCTAGGCTTGGCCACAACGAACGCACCGATATCATCGCCAAAAGCATTCTCTCAAGAGGCCAGTTCCCGTGACATCCCGCCCGCTCTCCCCGCTCGCCATCTTCGACCTCGATGGTACGCTCGTCGACACCGCCGCCGATCTCGTTTCGAGCCTCAACCACACCATCGCCGCAGCCGGTCTTGCCCCCGTTACCTATGACGACCTGACGCATCTCGTCGGCCAGGGCGCGCGCGTGATGATCAAGCGGGCCTTCGCGCTGCGTCAGGTAGAATTGCCGGAAGCCGAACTGGAGCCGCTGTACGAGCGTTTCATTGACCATTATCGCGAGGAAATGCCCGGCGACAGCCGCCCCTACCCCGGCATCGTCAGCGTACTGGATGCGCTTTCGTCAGCTGGCATCACGCTCGCGGTCTGCACCAACAAGACCGAAATCCTTGCGATTCCACTGCTCGAAAAACTGGATCTCACCCGATATTTCGCCGCCATCACCTGTGGCGACACCTTCCCCTTCCGCAAGCCTGATGCGCGCCATATTCTCGGCACCATCGAAAAGGCTGGCGGCGACCCGCAGCGCTCGGTCATGGTGGGTGACAGCATCAACGACATTCTCGCCGCCAAAAATGCGGCCGTCCCATCGATCGGCGTCACCTTCGGTTATTCGGATGTGCCGATGGCCGAACTCGAACCAGATGTCGTGATAGATGATTTTGCAACGCTAACGCCAGATCTAGTGGGAAGGCTGCTGACAGAACGCAACGCCGCTGCATAAATCGGAACACTCTCAGGCTCGCCATGGTCGATCGCAATTTCCTTTTCCCTCGCACCGCCGTCGGCATTGTCGCCGTCGGCGATTCTGGCGAGGCCCTGCTTTTGAGGGCAATGCTGGAAAGCCTAGGCGCATCGGTAAGGCTTTATCTCCCCGGCACGCCGGAAGACATTCTGGTCTGCCTGAAACAGCCCGATAGCCCGCCGCCCTACCTCATCATCAGCGGTCATGGCGATGAAAACGGCCTAGTCGTCGGCGAGTGCGACCCGGAGATAACCCGAACAGAACTGAAAGACGGCAGCATGCACGCCGACATTCTCTCTGGTAACATCGACCTGCGGGACACAGTGGTGTTCAGCACCGCCTGCTGCACGGGTTCGCAGGATTTCGCCAAAGTATTCATCGAAGGTCGAGCACACGCCTACATAGCCTCACACGGCTATCCCGATGGTGCGGCAACGCCGCTTTTCGTTCATCTATTCTTTTACCAACTCCTCATCCGCAAATCATCGCTGGAAGATGCGCTGTTGAGCGCAAACATGCTCGACGGCGATGGCGAACTGGCATTCACGCTTTTTACGGCATCGTCGCTACGATAGTAACTGGCAGTCGCAGAAACAAAAAAAGCGCCGTTTCCGGCGCTTTCTTTTTCTCAATGAGATTTCTATCAAATCGACGCGGCCCGCGCCTTCGTCGTTACCGCAAACGCCTTCTGGACGTAGCTGTCACGGTCGTAGACGTCGTCGAAGAACTGCACCTTGCCGGCCTTGTCCGGCCAGGCGGTAAAATAGGCCACGTAGACCGGTATCTTCACCGGCACCTGCACGGCGCGGTTCTTGCCCGCTGCAATCTGCTCGTTGACCTTGTCGACGCTGGTGCCAAGAACCGCCGCCGCCATGCGGCGCGGGTCGACCAGACGGATACAGCCGTGGCTCAGCGCCCGCATGTCGCGGTTGAAGAAGCTCTTGGCAGGCGTATCATGCATGTAAATGGCATGCGCATTCGGGAACAGGATTTTCAGGTCGCCCAGTGCATTGTCGCTGCTTGGCGGCTGACGCACCGAAACGGCATTGGTCGAGCCGAACCAGTTGACGCTGGTGGAAGAAACCGCACGTCCACCCACCTGTACCTCATAACCAAGTCGGTCGAGATAGGACGGATCGCGGCGCAGCTTCGGCAGCATCTCGTTGACGATGATCGACTGCGGAACGCCCCAATAGGGGTTGAATTCGACGGTCTGGATTTCGTCCTGAAAGAAGTAGGTCTGGTTGGCCTTGGAGCCGACCACCACCTTCATGCCGAACTGTTCCTGTCCGTCATTGTGGTAATAGGCCATGAAGGCGGGCTGGTTGATCAAGACGTAGCGCTGGCCGAGATCGGCCGGCAGCCAGCGGATCTGCTCCATCGCCACCTGCACCTTGGCAATCCGGGCGTCGTTGCTTTCGCCGACCATGGCACGCACGGTCGCGCGGCCGATGACGCCGTCGGCCTTCAGGCCGTTTTCGCTCTGGAATGCCTTCACCAGATCAACGAGATCAGGCGTATAATCCGGCGTCTGCTGGTAGCCGGAAATGATCGCCGCATGTTCCGCCTTGAAGGCAGGCGAAGCGCGATGTTCGATTGCCTTGACGACGCTCGCCATGTCGCCGCTGCTGTTGCCGGGTTTCAGCACCAGATCGGCGGGAACCTTGACCGTGTTGGCCGCATCACCCTCGCTGCGCAACCGGGCCAGTTCGGCCTTCAGCGCCAGATATTCGGCGTTCGAAGGTTCACGGCTGCGCAGATAGGCTGCGATATCGGGGCTGAGGCCTGCAAGCTTCAGCACGGGCGCAAGGTTCACCGTCTTGCGCTTGAAATCGTGGTAACCGGACAGCCGGTTCGGATCGACACGGCCACGCGTCGTATCCTGCACATAGGCCAGGACCTTGGCGGAAAGCGCAAGCTCGAACTGCATCTGCGCGCGCTGATAGGCGTCGGAGGTCGATGCGGAAGCCACTTCCACCGGCGTGCCGGATGCGTTCGCGCCTGCGCTGATGCTGGCGGTCACGTCCTTTGCGGGTACTGAAATGCTGTAATCGGCCGGATCGAGGCCGCTTTCGCCAACAGTCTCCAAAAACGCCATGACGGCGTTCGCGCGGGCAGTCAGCTCGCCTTCCGAAACCCAGAGCGCCTTGCCGCCGGCACCGTAATAGGCTTCCAGAGCCTTGCCGATTTCGGGGGTGGCGCTGAACTTCACATTGGCAAGACCCTCGCCGAAATTGGCGGTGTTCACAGCGCGTGCGGTATCGGCCTTGTAATCGTAATAACGTGGACCGGAAACACGCGGCAGAGGCTCGGGATCGGATGCATCGGCGCTCGGTCCGACCGTCGGCGGCGAGGTGACGATACCGGCTGGCGGCATTTCCCCGCGATCGCGCGCAACCTTGCCAGGCCCGCCACGCAAAAGGTCCATCAGCGTTACCGCGCCGGCGCTGCCGGGAAGAGCGGTGGAAACGGAAAGACCGAGAGCCAGCACCAGCGCTGCCGATGTTTTTCCAGATGTGACTTGCAATTTGATCCTCGTAGCACCCAGCGCCGCCAACGAAGACGGAGCATCCAGTTTCATGCTTGTCTAGCCGATAGACGGCTCGTTGAAAAGAAAACGCCGAAGTCCAGAACGCACCCGAAATGAACCTCATATTACGGCCAAAACCGTAAAAACGTAATTTCCAGAATTGGCGAGAATGGTTAAATTTCTATTTATTTCATTCACTTTGCCGTGGTTGGCCAAGCCGTTCCAAGCCGATGAAACCCGAGTTTTCCAGGCTTTTATCGACGTAGTAAAAATGACACGCCAAGGTCTTTTTCTTAACCGGGCAGGATGAGCGCCAAAATCGCCCTGTCCCAAGGGAAATATCTGCCAGGCATGCCTCGCAACGCTTTCATTGCCAGCGCGATGATTCTATATATCGGCGCGCGCAAGGCGGGCGAAGTGCCGTTTTGGCGGAGGAAAACGAGTAAAAAGGCAAGATTGATGACAGCCACACGGACGGAAACCGATACATTTGGACCCATTGAAGTTCAGGCCGATCGCTATTGGGGCGCGCAGGCGCAGCGCTCGCTCGGCAACTTCAAGATCGGCTGGGAAAAGCAGCCCGCCTCTGTCGTTCGCGCGCTCGGCATCGTCAAGCAGGCCGCCGCCCGTGCGAACATGGCGCTTGCAGGCCTCGACAACAAGGTAGGCGACGCCATCATCGCAGCTGCACAGGAAGTCATCGACGGCAAGCTGACCGAGCATTTCCCGCTGGTCGTCTGGCAGACCGGTTCCGGCACGCAATCCAACATGAATGCCAATGAGGTGATTTCCAACCGCGCAATCGAGATGCTCGGCGGCGAAATGGGCACCAAGAAGCCGGTTCACCCCAACGACCACGTCAATATGAGCCAGTCCTCGAACGACACCTATCCGACGGCGATGCACATCGCCTGCGTGGAAGAGATCGTTCACCACCTGCTGCCGGCCCTCAAGCACCTGCACACGGCGCTGGAAGCCAAGGTCAAGCAGTTCGAAAAGATCATCAAGATCGGCCGCACCCACACGCAGGATGCCACGCCGCTGACGCTCGGCCAGGAGTTTTCCGGTTATGCCGCGCAGGTCGCCTCGGCGATTGCCAATATCGAACTCACCCTGCCTGCACTTTCCAAGCTTGCCCAGGGCGGCACGGCGGTCGGCACGGGCCTGAACGCCCCCGTCGGTTTCGCTGAAAAGGTTGCCGAAGAGATTTCCAAGATCACCGGCCTGCCGTTCGTGACGGCGCCGAACAAGTTCGAAGCGCTTGCCTCGCACGATTCCATGGTGTTCTCGCATGGCGCGATCAATGCCGCAGCAGCAGCCCTGTTCAAGATCGCCAACGACATCCGCTTCCTCGGCTCCGGCCCGCGCGCCGGTCTTGGCGAATTGTCGCTGCCGGAAAACGAACCCGGCTCATCGATCATGCCGGGCAAGGTGAACCCAACGCAGTCGGAAGCGCTGACGCAGGTTTGCGCCCACATCTTCGGCAACAATGCAGCGCTCTCCTTCGCAGGCTCGCAGGGGCACTTCGAACTGAACGTCTATAATCCGATGATGGCCTACAACTTCCTGCAGTCGGTCCAGCTTCTGGGCGATGCCGCCGTCTCCTTCACCGACAACTGCGTCGTCGGCATCGAAGCCCGCGAAGACAACATCAGGAAGGGCGTTGAGAACTCGCTGATGCTCGTCACGGCTCTCAACAGCAAGCTCGGCTACGACATCTGCGCCAAGATCGCCAAGACCGCGCACAAGAACGGCACGACACTGCGCGACGAGGCCGTCGGCGGCGGATACCTCACGAACGAGGAATTCGACCAGTATGTGCGCCCGGAAAACATGATCGGCCCGAAGTAAGCCGGTCGAGATTATCGCTGGAATAGAGAACGGGCCTTCGGGCCCGTTTTTTGTTTGTTCGATTGACGGATGAGCGATGAGACCGTGGTGTAGGGCCAAAGCATCGGGATGTCCCGGTACTGACCACTCTTGGTGTTTTAAAATCGTCCCCGTAAGCTGTTCTTCCGCAGAGAATGCCGAAACCAGGTGCACGATTGAGGATGACATCATGATCTGCCGCCGCAGCCTGCTTCTTGGTGGTGCGTTCCTCGCCACGGCCATGAAAGTCCCAAGTCTGCTTGCGCAAGGCGATAGGCAATGGATTTCACTTTGGCCCGGCCCGCCTCCGGGTGGCGGTGGTCCGAACGGCGTCCCGGATATAAGCAAAAAAGGCGCTGTCACCAACATTGCCGTACCGAGCCTGGAGGTGTTCGCTCCCGCAAAGCCAAATGGTTCCGCAATGATCATTGCAGGTGGCGGTGGATATAAACGCATCGAGGAAGGCAAGGAGTCCTATCCCGCCGCACGCTGGCTCGCGGCCAGAGGCATTTATGCTTTTGTCCTCACCTATCGTCTGCCGATTGAAGGATGGGCTGCTGGACCGCTGGCACCGCTTCAGGATGCGCAGCGCGCATTTCGTCTGGTGCGTGCACGCGCTTCGGACCGGCGGATCGATCCGTACAGGATCGGCGCACTTGGTTTTTCTGCGGGCGGGCACTTGATGGGGTTGGCCGCCGCCCGCTCGGCTTTTGCGTCTTACGAAGCAGTCGATGATATCGACAGGCAATCAGCCCGGCCGGATGTTGCGGCCCTGATCTATCCGGTCATCACGCTTGCAGCGCCCTATGAACATACATCGACCCGGAGGTCACTTATCGGCAGGCACCCGACAGACGAGGCAACACGAGAGTGGTCAGTGGAAAGCCATGTGAGCAAAGATTGCCCTCCGGTCCTCCTCACGCAGGCGGATGACGACCGGATTTCCAATCCCGCCAATAGCCGTATCATGCAGCAGGCGTGCGAGAAGGCGGATGTGAATGTCGAATTTCACCCAATCATTTCTGGTGGCCACGGCTTCAGCATGGGCAAGCCCGGAACCCCCACGCAAGAATGGCCTGGATGGTATGAGGCATGGCTGAGGAAGCACAACCTTCTGGCCTGACGCTTTCTGTGCGCACCCCAATAAAAAAGGGCCGCAAAAGCGGCCCTCCCCGTATCATTCAAACCGTCAAACCAGCCGGCTCTGCTCCACCGCCGCTTCGACGAAGCTGGCAAACAGCGGATGCGGATCAAGCGGGCGGCTCTTGAGTTCCGGGTGGTATTGCACACCGATGAACCAGGGATGGTCAGGATATTCCACCGTTTCCGGCAGCACACCATCAGGAGACATGCCCGAGAAGACGAGGCCGCACTCTTCCAGCCGGTCCTTATAGTCCACATTCACCTCGTAACGGTGGCGGTGGCGCTCGGAAATATCCGTGGAACCGTAGATTTCGGCGATCTTCGTGTCCTTCTTCAGCGCTGCCTTGTAAGCGCCGAGACGCATGGTGCCGCCTAGATCGCCCTTGGTGGAGCGCTTCTCCAGCTCGTTGCCCTTTACCCACTCGGTCATCAGGCCAACGACGGGCTCAGCCGTCGGACCGAATTCGGTGGAGGAGGCATTCTCGATGCCGGCCAGATGACGCGCCGCTTCCACGACTGCCATCTGCATGCCAAAGCAGATCCCGAAATAGGGCACGTTGCGCTCACGGGCGAACTGCGCCGCCATGATCTTGCCTTCCGAACCGCGCTCGCCGAAACCGCCCGGCACCAGAATGCCGTTGACCTTTTCGAGATAGGGCGTCGGATCTTCCTTTTCGAAGACTTCCGACTCGATCCACTCCAGCTTGACCTTGACGCGGTTGGCAAAACCACCGTGATGCAGCGCCTCGATCAGCGACTTGTAGGCGTCCTTGAGGCCGGTATATTTGCCGACGATCGCAATCGTTACCTCGCCTTCCGGCGTGCGGATACGGTTGCAGACCTCTTCCCACTGTTCCAGACGCGGCTTCGGCGCCGGTTCGATACCGAAAGCGGCCAGCACTTCCGAATCGAGACCTTCATTGTGGTAGGCGATCGGAACGTCATAGATGTTGGCAACATCCAACGCCTGAATGACGGCGGAAGGACGCACGTTGCAGAACAGCGAAAGCTTGCGGCGTTCCGCTTCCGGGATTTCCCGGTCGGCGCGCACCAGCAGAATGTCGGGATGAATGCCAAGCGCCTGCAGCTCCTTCACGGAATGCTGGGTCGGCTTGGTCTTCAATTCGCCGGCTGCCGGAATATAAGGCATCAGCGTCAGGTGAACATAGATTGCAGTGCCGCGCGGCAGATCGTTGCCGAGCTGGCGGATCGCCTCCATGAACGGCATCGCCTCGATATCACCCACGGTGCCGCCGATTTCGCAGATGACGAAGTCGTACTCGTCATTACCTTCGGTCACGAAATCCTTGATCTCGTTGGTGACATGCGGAATGACCTGAACGGTCGCGCCGAGATAGTCGCCGCGGCGTTCCTTGTCGATGATGTTCTTGTAGATGCGGCCAGTGGTGATGTTGTCGGTCTTGGTCGCCGAACGCCCCGTAAAGCGTTCATAGTGGCCAAGGTCGAGGTCCGTCTCGGCACCGTCGTCCGTCACAAACACTTCACCGTGCTGTGTCGGGCTCATCGTGCCGGGATCGACGTTCAAATAGGGGTCAAGTTTGCGAAGCCGCACCCGATAACCACGGGATTGCAGCAATGCTCCGAGTGCCGCAGCTGCGATGCCCTTACCGAGAGAGGAGACCACGCCGCCTGTGATGAATACATATCGCGCCATGGGATTCACCGGATACCTTTTTACCTCTGATTCCGCCAGCCCAAATTTCATGCTGTTGCAAATTCGCTGTTGACGAATTGGCAATGGGATGTGTCGAAATGCGAACAAAAGAAAACCGGCAGGCTTTTGGCCTGCCGGAGCGTTAAATCATAACCGGGCTTATTGACCGGTCGGAACTGCGTTCGGATCGGCGGGCTTGGCCGGCGCCGGAGCGGCTTCACCAGCAGTGGCCGGTGCAGGCGTGGTCTGCGCAGGTGCTGCAGCGCCGCTGTTGGTCGGAACGCCATTCTCAGCCGGAGCCGGCGTTGCCGGCGTCTGTGCCGGGCCGAGCGTGTCGAGAATGCCGTTGCCCTGACCCTGCGTGGCCGGAATACGGTTCAGAATATCCGTCGGGCGCGATTCGTACCGGGTCAGAAGACCAAGTCCGAGCGACGTCACGAAGAACAGCGCGGCAAGGATACCCGTCGTGCGGGTCAGCGCATTGGCCGTTCCGCGCGCGGACATGAAGCCCGAACCGCCGCCGATGCCGAGGCCGCCGCCTTCGGAACGCTGGATCAGAACCACGCCGACAAGCGCCAGCACGATCATGAGGTGAATAACAATCAAAACGGTCTGCATGACAATCCATTCCATGCCCCGCGCGGAGCACTACAAAGAAGGTTTCGCGGCTCTTTACATGAGGCGAAGGCTTATTCCAAGCCCCTTTCCCGCCACTGTGGCAGGAAAGCGTGTCTCAAGCCGTCAGTTGCTCGTATGCCGCATAGATGGAAAGGAAGTCGGAGGCTTTCAAGCTCGCGCCGCCGATCAGTGCGCCGTCGACATTCTCGACACCCATCAGTTCCAGCGCATTGGCAGGCTTCACCGAGCCGCCGTAAAGAATCCGCATGGTCTTGCCTTCATCACCAAAGCGCTTGACCAGCTCGTCGCGCATGAAGGCATGGGCCTCGCGCACATCCTGCGTGGTCGGCGTCAGACCCGTGCCGATGGCCCAGACCGGTTCATAAGCGATGACGGTGTTTTCGGCGGTTGCCTCGTCCGGAAGCGATCCGGCGAGCTGGCGCTTGAGGATATCGAGCGTCTGGCCCGCCTTGCGCTCATCCGCCGTCTCGCCAATGCAGACGATCGCGATAAGATCGGCCTGATGGGCGGCAACGGCCTTGGCACGGACCAGATGATCCGTCTCGGCATGGTCGGTGCGACGTTCGGAGTGGCCGACGATGACATGGGTGCCGAAGCAATCGGCAATCATCTCGGCGGAAATGTCACCCGTATGCGCGCCGGAAACATTCTGGTGGCAATCCTGTCCGCCAATCATCAGCGGGCTGTCGTCGCAGAGCGCGGTTGCCACATAAAGAAGCGTCGATGGCGGGCAGATCAGCGCATCCACCTTTTCGGAAAGCGCGCCCTTGACGCCCTCTGCCATGGCCTTGATCTGATCGAGCGACGAACGGGTGCCGTTCATCTTCCAGTTTCCGGCTACAAGCGGTCGAACATTCGGCGTCATGCGTATCCCATTCCCTTTGTCTCGGAGAGCCGCTTGCGCGAACACCCCCTACCTCAGCCGCCAGGCGGCCCCTAATCGCGACAGAAACCCTGCCGGAAATCCCGGAATATTTCCTTAAACGCAGCTGATGACAATTGGTACAAAAAAGCAGTCATAAGCTTCAAAACGTCGGTCAATTTGCCGAGATTCGCGCCTGTCGAACCAAAACTGGACCTCATCGGCTCAAAATCCAGTTCAAAACCGCCCGCCAGTCGGTCATGCGCACCGGCGTTCCATGCGTGCCTGTCTCAAAAAGCGTGAAGCGCGCCGGCTCTCCCGCCTTCAGCAAGGTGCGGAAGATGGTCGCCTGGCTGTCGGCGGAATAGACCTTGTCGGCGCTGCCATGGGTGAACCACACCGGCTTTTTGGCTTTCGCAAAGGCGCTCTTCGGAAAATCGGGATCGACCGCGCCGCCAAGGATCGCCATGCCCTTGAGATTGCCGACCGTCGCCTTATCACGGCTGATGCCGTAGCAGATGAAGCTGCCCATGGAGGCGCAGGCCAACACCACCGGCTTGCCGCCGGATTTGCTAGCAGCATAGGCGATCAGCGCGGAAACGTCGGCAACGCCATTGGCATCGAAGGATCGTACGCTCGGCACATAATAGGTGCCGCCATTGGCGACAGCCAGATTTTTCAGCCGGTTGAAATTGCCGCCGAACGTATAGTCGTTCATGCCAAGCCGCCGGTCGCCGCCGCGCCCGTGAATGAAGATCACGGTGAAGGCCTGCCCGGATGATGGCCCGACGCGGCCCACCTCAAGCGCCCTGCCCTCAACCGCCACGGATTCCATCGCCTGCGCTGTCTTGGGCGCCATATCCACATATTGCCGCTTCACCCGGCGTTCCGGTACCTCGTCGCGGCCGTTGATATCGCGCATCTCCTGATAATCGATCACCTCAGATGCGCCGCCATCGGCCGTGGAAAGCACTGTCTGGCTGGAAAACAGCTCGTCCTTGAACGGCCGCAGCGGCCCGTCCGCCGCCCCGGCACCGCCCGGCATCGCCGCAACAGTCAGGCAGAAAAGAGTACAAAACGTGAAATGAGCTGTGGACATGACTTGGTTAACCGTTCATTCGTGGCTGCGAGACTTGCCATTGCCAGGGCGGCAGCGCAATCCTCCTGTTGCGAAACCCTGACATAGTCGTGGCATAGGGTGCGCCGCGTTAGGCCACACGCCCTGCACGTTTGGCGCTATACTCGCCCCTATTGGCATACTGATTCGCTTGGCGAAATTCTGACGACACGCTTTTTTGAACCTTGGACATGATGGACGATAGCAACGATCTCTTCTCCGGTCTTCCGGTGGCACCAAACAGCGAAACGGAAAAGAACGAGGACACGGCAAAACCCGTGAAGGCCCCGGTGTCCGCAGCCGCGAACGTGAACGTGCAGCCGAAACCAGCAGCCGTTGCGGCCGTTACGACGCCCCCGCCCCCAGCGCCCGTGTCCCCCTCCGGTGACGACTACGGTGCCTCGTCGATCCGCGTGCTCGAAGGGCTGGAACCGGTGCGCATGCGGCCCGGCATGTATATTGGCGGCACCGACGAGAAGGCGCTGCACCACCTCTTTGCCGAAGTCATCGACAACTCCATGGACGAGGCCGTCGCAGGCCACGCCAATTTCATCGAGGTCCATCTCGATACCGAGGGTTTCCTCACCGTCACCGATAACGGACGCGGCATTCCGGTGGAAAACCATCCGCAGGTTCCGGGCAAGTCGACGCTCGAAGTCATCATGACCAAGCTGCATGCCGGCGGCAAGTTCGATGGCAAGGCCTATGAAACCTCCGGCGGCCTGCATGGCGTCGGCGTTTCCGTGGTCAATGCGCTGTCCGATCTTCTGGAAGTGGAAGTCGCCCGTAACCGCAAGCTTTACCGCCAGCGCTTTTCGCGCGGTGCGCCGATCGGCGGTCTCGAAGAACTGGGTGACGTGCACAACCGTCGTGGCACCCGCGTGCGTTTCCATCCGGACCCGCAGATCTTTGGCGATCACGCAAAATTCGAACCGGCCCGTATTTTCCGCATGGCCCGCTCCAAGGCCTATCTCTTCGGCGGCGTCGAAATCCGCTGGAGCTGCGATCCCGGCATGGTGCCCGCCGGCGGCGAAATCCCCGAAAAGGCCGTGTTCCATTTCCCCGGTGGTCTGAAGGACTACCTGGCCGCCACGCTCGGCAAGGAATTCACCGTCACCCGCGAGATTTTCTCCGGCCGCACCGAAAAGACCGGTGGCCACGGCGCGCTGGAATGGGCTGTGACCTGGTATGGCGGCGACACGCAGATCCATTCCTATTGCAACACCATCCCGACGCCTGAAGGCGGTACGCATGAGGCCGGTTTCCGCATCGCGCTCACCAAGGGCCTGAAGAACTATGCGGAGCTGACCCAGAACAAACGAGCCAGGGAAATCACCACCGATGACGTGATGATCTCGGCAGCGGGCATGCTCTCCGTCTTCATCCGCGAGCCGGAATTCGTCGGCCAGACCAAGGACAAGCTCGCGACCGTCGAAGCCCAGCGCATCGTCGAAAACGCGCTACGCGATCCCTTTGACCATTATCTCACCGGCAATCCGGGCGAAGCGGCGAAGCTGCTGGACTGGGTGATCGAGCGCGCCGAAGAACGCCTGCGCCGCCGCAAGGAAAAGGAAGTCAACCGCAAGACGGCGGTGCGCAAGCTGCGCCTGCCCGGCAAGCTGGCGGACTGCTCGCAGAACACGGCTGAGAATGCCGAGCTTTTCATCGTCGAGGGTGACTCGGCTGGCGGCTCGGCCAAGCAGGCGCGCAACCGCGCCAATCAGGCCATCCTGCCGCTGCGCGGCAAGATCCTCAACGTCGGCAGTGCCAGCCGTGAAAAACTCTCGGCCAACCAGCAGATCGCCGATCTCATCCAGGCGCTGGGCTGCGGCACGCGCACCAAGTACCGTGAAGAGGATCTGCGTTACGAACGCATCATCATCATGACGGATGCCGACGTCGATGGTGCTCACATCGCCTCACTGCTCATCACCTTCTTCTATCAGGAAATGCCGGAACTCATTCGTGGCAACCACCTCTATCTCGCGGTGCCGCCGCTCTACGTCATCCGTCAGGGTGCCAAGAGCGCCTATGCCCGCGACGACGCCCACCGCGCCGAATTGATGGAAACCGTCTTCAAGGGCAAGAAGGTCGAAATCGGCCGCTTCAAAGGCCTTGGCGAAATGATGGCGGCCCAGTTAAAGGAAACCACCATGGATCCCGAAAAGCGCACCCTGCTGCGCGTCGAGATCGACGACGTGGATTTCGAAGGCACCCGCGAGGCGGTCGACAATCTGATGGGCACCAAGGCGGATGCCCGCTTCCGCTTCATTCAGGAACGCGCTGCCTTCGCGGATAATCTGGATATCTGATCAACCGTCCCGGCCAGCCATGCGCCAACCGGGACGATTTGAGTCATGCCGCCGCCACATCTTCGCGAACGTCCAGAACGCGGTCTATCAAACCCCATTCCAGTGCCTCTTCCACCGTCATGAAACGGTCGCGATCCATTGCCGCTTCAAACTCGTCATAGCTGCGTTTGCAATGCTCGGCATAAAGCCGCGTCATTCGGTGCTTTGTCTGCCTGATTTCTTCAGCATGGATGAGCATATCCGACGCCTGCCCCTGAAACCCGCCGGACGGCTGGTGAATGAGGATGCTGGCGTTGGGCAATGCCGCCCGCGCGCCCGGTTCGCCCGCCATAAGCAGGAACGAGCCCATCGAACGGGCGGTCCCCATGCACAGAGTATGAACCGGCGCGCGGATGTAGCGCATGGTGTCATACATTGCGAGACCGCTGGTCACGACGCCGCCTGGAGAATTGATGTAGAGATGGATCGGCTTCTTCGGGTTTTCCGCCTCCAGAAACAGCAGTTGCGCGCAGACAAGCGCAGAAACAGCGTCGTTGACCTCACCGTTGAGAAAGATGATCCTTTCCCGCAACAGCCGGGAATAGATGTCGAAGGACCTTTCTCCCCTAGCGGATTGTTCAACTACCATAGGGACGAGTTGCATCGCTTCGCGCATCGGCGAACTCCTGTCGTTTGAAAATGTAAGGAAATGTGGTGGATCAGGCGGCGAGCTTGATGGGCGAACGGTTGTGGTTTGCGGCGGCCTTTGTCATCCGACCGGAACCGGTGATGGGCAACTCATGAATGACCAGCAGGCTGGTGCCGCCGCTCGCGTTGGGTGCAATCCTGAAGGTGACGGTGCTTTCCAGAAATGGCGGAACGTCATCCCGCATCCTGTAACAGACCTCCTTCCCCGGGGTGATCCTGATCGCCTCGGGTTCAGCTAAAGCCTCCTTCGGCAACCAGTGTTCACGGAAGGCCGGAATGCTGATCGCACGCCAGACTTTTTGCGGCGGCTCATCGAGATCATATTCCAGCTCGATACCGGGTTTCGGTGCTGCGGGCAGTTCCCTGTTCATTGATCCATATCCTTCAGCAAGAGCTTCAGTGCTTCTACGCGCTGCGGCCGGTAGGCGCGGTATTTGCCAAGCCATGTCGCAATCCGTGTCAGCCCATCCGGATCGACCTCGTAATTGACGAAACGACCCTGCCGCCGTTCGACGACCAGCCCCGCCCCCCGCAGCACAGCAAGATGCTGCGACATGGCCGGCTGGCTGATATCGAAACCCTCACGCAAGGCGGAAGCGTTCTGGGCACCATCCGCGAGCTTTTCGAAAATAGCGCGGCGTGTCGGATCGGCCAGCGCCCGGAAAATATCATTCTCTGTCATGACAACAGATAAGCATAGACTTATGTGATTCACAAGTCCCGCCTCCTGCATTCGCTTCGCAAGGCAGGCTTTTTCTCCCGCACCCTCTTCTGCCGTGAACGCTTTATGTGCTCGCGCGTTTTCACCCGGCCTGATAATCTTCAGGCCGGGAGTGATCAAAACAAGTGACTGCATTTACGGTCTTTATCGCCATGGTGCTGCTGGTCGTCGGACCAGCCCTGTTTGTTGTCATCAGCAAGCAGCGGGAAAAGGCCATTCCCAAACGCCCCTCAACTGCCCTGCCCGTTGCCGAGGATGCGACCGGGCTCGACCGCCACTGGCAGTCGATAAGGAATGGCTGGAACGAGAAAAACGCGCTCTGCCTGCTGCATTCCAATCTGGATGCCTTTGCAGTGCGCATGGCATCGGCGCGGGCGGCTGGGCGCAGCCTTGATCTGATGTATTACATGTGGAATGCCGACCTGACCGGTCGGCTGATGATGCGCGAGGTCATTGCCGCGGCTGATCGCGGCGTGCGCGTGAGGCTGCTTCTGGACGATCTCGGCGTCTCGATGTCCGACCGCATCTTCCACGCCATCGACAGCCATCCCAATATCGAGCTGCGGCTCTTCAACCCAACCAGGGCGCGGGAAAACATCTTGTATCGAAGCCTGGAACTGGTGCTGCGTTTCCGCAGCGTCAACCGGCGCATGCACAACAAGGCGTGGATTGCCGATGGACGCGCCGCGATCGTTGGCGGCCGTAATATTGGCGACGCCTATTTCGATGCCGCCGAACGGGCCAATTTCCATGATTTCGACATTCTTGGTTTCGGCAGGATCGTTGCGGATGCCAC
Organism: Rhizobium sp. SJZ105; assembly: GCF_007828365.1. NCBI lineage: Bacteria > Pseudomonadati > Pseudomonadota > Alphaproteobacteria > Hyphomicrobiales > Rhizobiaceae > Rhizobium > Rhizobium sp. SJZ105. Next base: position 317,873 of record NZ_VIUP01000001.1, on the reverse strand, counting down.
CGAAATCTTCGACGACTACTGGAACAGCGCCGTTTCCGTTCCCGTGCGCTCGCTTCTGGCGCGCAGGCCGAGCAAGCTTGCCAGGTTGAGGCGCGAGCTTGCTGCGCTGCCGAAAAGCGAGGCTGCCAAACCCTATCTCGAGCGCGTCGAAAACCAATATGGCAGCGGACATTTCCTGATGTCGGACCGTCTGCACTGGGTCGATGAAGCCGACGTGCTTGCCGACCCGCCGGAAAAAGCAGCAGGAAAACGCCGCAACGGCCACAACTTCCTGATGGAGAGCCTGCTGCCGCTGATGCAGGCGGCAAATGACAGCCTGCACATCACCTCCCCTTATTTCATTCCCGGCAAACAGGGCTTGGACATTTTTGCAAACCTTGCCGAGCGCGGCGTCTCGGTTGCCATCCTCACCAACTCGCTGGCTGCAACAGATGTTGCCGCCGTTCACGCAGGTTACGCACGGTATCGAAAGCCGCTTCTGCTGGGCGGGGTGCGACTGCATGAACTGCGTGCACAGGCGGACCAGCCAAGCTTTACGCTTCGCGGTTCAGGACAGGCGAGCCTCCACACCAAGGCTTTCTCCCGCGACGGCAAGACCGGCTATATCGGCTCGCTCAATTTCGATCCGCGCTCCGCGTCTCTCAACACGGAAATGGGCGTCGTTTTCACCTCAGCCCCGCTGGTTGCGCGCATGGACGAGATATTCAGCGAAGAGATCCGCCGCTCGATGAGCTTCGAGCTGGATATAGACAACGGCAATCGCATCGTCTGGATGACCGAAGAACACGGCCAGCCGAAGACATACAGGCGTGAACCGGACGCTGCCATCAGCCGCCGGATCGTCGCGGGCATCATGCGTTTCCTGCCGCTCGAGTCTCAGCTTTGACTTATCGCGGCTTTGACAACGAAAAGTCCGGTCAGGCCGCCGGTCTCACGCCAGCCTTGGCCAGCTGTATCTGCACCAGCGTGTCGAGGTTCTGGTTGACGCGGCAATAAAATTCCTCGTCGATGAAGGGCCGCAGCATGAAATCGTTGCCACCCGCCTTCAGGAACCGCGCCGACAAAAGCCGGTTGGTGGAAGAGGAAACGCCGATGATGCGCAACTCGTGCGAACCGCGTACGGTGCGGATGCGCCGTGTCAGTTCGAAACCGTCAATATCGGGCATATTGTAGTCGGTCACCACCAGCCCGATATCGGGATTGGCCTTCAGGATTTCGAGCGCCTTCGCACCGCTATCGGCAAGGCTGACGCGGAAATTATAACGCTTGAGGCGGCTGGAAAGCAGCGCCCGCGCCGTTGGGCTGTCATCCACGATCAGCACATGGTGGCGGTGGTTGGTGAGGAACCGACAGATGGATTCCGTCAGCATGTCCACGGCAAAGATATTGTCTTTCAGAATGTAGTCGACCACATTCTTGGCGATCAGCGTTTCGCGGGTCGCCTCATGGAACGTGCTGGTGAAAACGATGGTCGGGATCGAGAGATCGATCAGATACTCCAGCGCCTCGCCATTCTCCGCCCCCGGAAGATTGATGTTGGAAATCGCAAGCGTCACGGGTTCGGCCGAGTGTTCGTAGCACGCCTGCAACTCCTCGAAGTTGCGGCACACCTCCACGGAAACGCCCAGCAATTCCTTCAGGCGCATGCTCACCATCTGGGTGAACACATTGGTATCTTCCGCAAGCAAAATGCGGCAATTGGTAAATGGCACACCCGAATATTGCATGCCCGTAATGCCCAGAAAATTCATTTTGTCCCAGTCCCCCGTCGTCTTTCACGGGAAATTAGCAGGCGTATTTTTCAGAATCATTAATAACACTTTTGCCCGAAAACAGTCGGCATACATGCTTACCCAAAAGAAAACACGGCCCCCGAGGGAGGGCCGTGTTTCGAATGCTTCCAGGAAAATCCCTCAGGCGCGCAGCAGCGCGTTTTCCGTATCGAAGGGGCTTTCTTCCACCACCTCGGCGTCATAAAGCGTGCCAAGAATGCGGATTTTCAGCTTTGTGCCAATCGTGGCATATTCGGGTTTCAGCATGGCAAGGGCAATCGATTTTCCGATACGCCAGCCAAAGCCGCCGCTCGTCACACGGCCGGCAAGTGCGCCATCTGCATCGAATATAGCTTCAGAACCACGCGCATCGACATCCGTATTGCCCGAAACGGTCAGCGTCGAGAACACCGATTTCAATCCGGCTTCCTTGTAGGCCACCAGCGCGTCGCGGCCGATGAAGTTTTTCTCCGGACGCAGGAAACGGTCGAGACCGGATTCATAGGCGTTATATTCGACCGAAAGCTCGCGACCCATGTTGCGATACGACTTTTCAAGCGACATCGACACCATCGCACGAATACCGAATGGCTTGATGCCAAATTCGGCGCCCGCTTCCATCAGCCGGTCGAAGATGTAGTTCTGCATTTCGATAGGATGGTGCAACTCCCAGCCCAGTTCACCGACGAAGTTGACGCGCAGCGCATGCGCCGTCGCCACACCCACGGAGATCTGCTTCGCCGTCAGCCACGGGAAATCCTTGTTCTCGAGGCTGGTACGGGTCAGCTTCTTCAGGAGATCGCGCGACTTCGGACCGGCAAGCACCAGCACGCCGTATTTCTGGGTGATGGGCTGCAGCACGACGGAACCGTCGGTGGGCGCAAGGCGCTGGAGCACGTCATGATCGTGCGCCTCAAGACCACCGGCGGACACCAGATAGAAGCGGCCCGGCGCCCATTCATAGACGGTGAACTCCACCTTCACGCCGCCATTCGGCGTCAGAAGGTGCGTCAGCGCAATACGGCCGCGCTTCTTCGGAACGATATTGGCGAGAATGCTGTCCAGCCAGGCGCGCGCGCCGGGACCGGAAACTTCCATCTTGGCGAAGGCCGACATGTCAAGCACGCCGACATTCTGGGTGACGTTCTTCACCTCGTTGCCGACATGTTCGAAATAGTTCGAGCGGCGGAACGACCACTTCTCAACGATACGGCCATCATCCAGTGGCGGCGCATAGTTGTGGCTGGTGATGACATCCGCACCGACGCCGAGGTCCTCTTCGCGCAGCGCATAACCTTCCGGCGCATACCAGTTGGCACGTTCCCAGCCGTAAACGGAACCGAACACGCCGCCAAGCTTCTTCAGACGGTCGTAAACCGGCGTCGTCTTCAGCGGACGGGCAGCGGAACGTTCTTCATCAGGGTAATGCATGGTGAAGACGTTGGCATAGGCTTCCTCATTCTTGGCAATGAGGTAACCTTCCGTCGCGTGAGGGCCGAAGCGTCGCGGATCGACACCCATCAGATCGAGTGTAGGCTCACCATCAACGATCCATTCGGCAAGCTGCCAGCCAGCACCACCGGCAGCGGTGATGCCGAACGAGTGGCCTTCATTCAGCCAGAAATTCTTCAGGCCCGGTGCCGGACCGACGATCGGGTTGCCATCAGGCGTATAGGCGATAGCGCCGTTATAGACCTTCTTGATACCGACTTCGCCGAAAGCCGGAACACGCACCATCGCCGTTTCGATATGCGGCATAAGCCGGTCGAGTTCCTCCTGGAACAGCTCATATTCGCTATCGTCAGAGGGACCGTCGACATAACAGACCGGAGCGCCGACTTCGTAAGGGCCGAGGATCAGACCGCCGGCCTCCTCGCGCATGTACCAGGCCGAATCCGATTCACGCAGAACGCCCATTTCCGGCAGACCCTGACGGCGGCGCTCCAGAATGGCCGGGTGCGGCTCGGTGACGATATATTGGTGCTCAACCGGGATGACCGGAATATTGATGCCGACCATCTCGCCGGTCTTGCGGGCAAAGGAGCCGGTGCAGGAGATGATATGTTCGGCGATGATCTCGCCCTTATCCGTCGTGACCTTCCAGTGACCGTCTTCCAGCTGCTCGATGGCGGTGACGGTGGTGTTGCGATAGATGGTGGCGCCACGGTCTCGCGCGCCCTTCGCCAGCGCCTGCGTCAGGTCGGCGGGCTGGATATAACCATCATCGGGGTGCTGGATGGCGCCCAGCAGGCCGTCCGTCTCGCAAAGCGGCCAGATTTCCTTCACCTGCTCCGGCGTCAGCATGTTGACCCGCACACCGATGGTCTCGGCAATGCCGGCATAATACATATATTCGTCCCAGCGATCCTTGGTGCGGGCGAGACGAATGTTGGAGACCTTGGAGAAACCGACATTCATGCCGGTCTCTTCCTGAAGCTCCTCGTAGAACTTCACCGAATATTTGTGGATCTGGCCGACCGAGTAGCTCATGTTGAACAGCGGCAAAAGACCGGCTGCGTGCCAGGTGGAACCGGAGGTCAGTTCCTTGCGCTCGATAAGGACGCTGTCGCTCCAGCCCTTCTTGGCAAGATGATAAAGCGTCGAAACGCCGACGACGCCGCCACCGATCACCACCGCCCGTGCATGTGTCTTCATTTACAGAACCCCTAAAAAGCGCCGGCATTGCCTGTCGTGCTGCCAAATCGATGGGATGGAATATGAAGCGCCCGGCGGCCGTTCAGCCGCCTGATTGCGACATGGCCATAGGGTGCTGCGACAGGGGCGAAAATGCCGTCGCTGGAGGCGGGATTCAAACCACCGTCGCCTTTTGAAGACGACGGTGGCGCACATATGGGAAAATACCAACCGGAACAGATCAAGTGTCAGCCAAGACGGATTGGAGCCTGAAGCGCCGGATAAACCGTCTATCTGGTCTGAAGCTGCAATTGCATTCCCCGCACATCCGGGCCGTCCAAGTTTAACCCCTTTATAACGTCATTGCCGGGAACGATAATCGAGTTCTTGAGGACAGGACCGCCTGGCAGATTGTGTATCCCGCCGCCGCCACCGGGCGGAGGTGGTGGCGGCGGAAAAACGCCGCCACCATCATCCTTGCTGCAAGGTGGAATACGATAAATGCAATCATCGTTGAATTGCGCAATATCTCCACTCGCAGACGGGCGAACCACATCCTGCGCATTTGCCAGAAACGGAAAAAACATACCGAAGAGAAAAATAGCCAGTCTCATTTCGCAACCTCCTGCGAAGATGCACAAATCTTGGCGCGGTCTTTTACGTCCTTGCCAGCGGCAGCTTTTGCCGCGGCGTCCAGCCATGCGGGCGTGCTGTTGCGCATACCGATGGAAACGCTGTTGAAGCCTATGACGAGCGGCCTCGCAAACTGGCTATCGGAAAAGAGGCCGGAACTGTTCGTGCTGCGAATGGTGTTGTCATTGCCGGCCATGTTTTCGGCCGCCGGCTGCTGGCCCTGCGGGCCTGTGGTCGCGGCAACGTCCGCACCATCCACAGTCTTCTGGACGTCACCCTTGTTTCCCCCCGGCGTCTCATCCGCCACAATGCAAATAGGGCGCGAGGATAACTCCCCGCGCCCGTCAACGCCCGTATCGGCTGCGTCGCCGCAGCCGCGGTAGCCGCAGATTAACTGTCCTTGCCGGCCGCCTTCAACGTCGCCTTCGGCTCCACCACGGTTTTGTCACCCGCCTTGCCCGCGTCCTTTTCCGGTGCAGTTGCCGCGGCAGGCGCCGCCGCGCCCGTATGCGCCGCCACCGCCTTGTCACCCTCTTCCGAAAGCAGCGCCGCCAGCATTTGCGGATTTGCATCGCCTTCCACGTGGATGTTGAGGTTACGCTGCGGGAACGGGATGGCGATCCCCTCTTCGCGGAAGCGTTTCAGGATTGCGATCCTCAGCGCGTTTTTCACGCCAAGCCCATTCGAAAGATCGGCGAGGTGGAAACGCAATTCGAAATCCAGCGAGAAGTCGCCGAAACGAAGGAATTCCACGTGCGGTTCGGGGTTGCGCAGTACGGGCGGCTGGGTGCGCACCAGTTCCAGCAGAATATCCATCACCTGCTGCGGATCGGATTCATAGGCAACGGAGACGGGAATTTCCGCTCGCATGATACGGTTGCGGTGTGTCCAGTTGCCGACCGAGGAATTGATGAATTCCGAGTTCGGTACGATGATCGACTGGCCGCGGAAGGTTTCAATCTCGGTCGCGCGCACCGAAAGCCGCTTGACGGTGCCTTCCGTCGTGCCTGTCACCACCCAGTCACCCACCTTGAAGGGACGCTCGACCAGCAGGATGAGGCCGGAGACGAAGTTCGAGACGATGTTCTGAAGGCCGAAACCGATACCGACCGAAAGGGCAGACGCCACCAGCGCCAGGCTGGAGAGGTTAAGACCGGCGGAAGAGACGCCGAAAATGGCCGCAACCGCGATACCGAGATAACCGATGCCGGTCTTGACCGAGTTGCGCACGCCCGCATCCACCTGTCCGCGCGCCATGACGTTGTTGTCCAGCCACTTCTGGAACCAGCGTGTGATGATGTAGCCGATGGCAAAGACAAGGACGCCGCCGAACAGGCCGATCAGCGAGATGGAGGCATTGCCGACGGTGATGCCGGTCAGCAGACGATAGGCCCAGCTTTCGATATCGCCCGGCTGGAACCCCCAGGAAAACAGGATGAGCGGCACGCCGAAGGCGAGTGCGATGACATAGATGCCGAGCCCCGCCGCAAGACCGGCCTGATCCAGCGCAACCGGGCCGAGACCGTAGCGCCGCCCGAGATAACGACCGGCCAGGGATTCGGAAAAGGCGCCCTGTCGCGAAATCGCCTTGCCGGAAAGAATGCCGATATACATCGTTGCGAGCACCGCACCGGTGGCGACGATCTGCGTGGCAAGGAACCGCGCCAGCCCCACATAACCCGTCAGGCAGGCACCGATGAGAACAAGCCCGCCGACCCTGAGCAGAATGACCAGCCAGCGCGGCAGGCGCTGGTTGCCGGTCTCGTAGTCCTGCCCCTCACCGATCACCGGGCGCAGGAACGACACGGTGAGCAGGATGATGCCAATGATGATGGAGGCAATGAAGCTCTTGGCAACGGTGACGATCAGCGGCGAATAGAGCGTCTCGCTGATCGTGCCGAACAGATAATCGAGACCGTTGACGAGCGCCATCAAAAGCACGGCCGAGGACAGCGTGTGCGCTCCGCGATTGGAAACCTGCAACAGACGCCATTCCGGCTGCGTCGGCGCAAAGATAGCGTAGCTCAGCCGCGACACGAAATAGACGAAGCCCGTAACTGCCATGGCGCCAAACAGGATCGGCGCGATATCGGAACGAAGCACGTTGAAATTATCGAGGAAAAACGCCGAGGTTACCAGAAACAGGAAAAGCGACAGCGACTGCACCATGGTTGACCAGAAGGCCACCGAAAGCCGCCGCAGATAGGAAGGCTCGCCGGAAAAGGCCCGCCGTTCCATGCGGCTGCCGAAAAAGCGGTAACCGCCCACCAGAAACAACAGCGCCGCCATGATCGACAGCATCACCGCCCCGAACATCGGCAGGCGTTTGTAGTTCCAGACGAAACCCGCCCAGCTGCTGAAGGCGTTGTTGAGATTGGTCAGCTCGCTCACGAAGGCGGAAGAGGCGTCGCCCAGCGTCTGGGAAGAGACTTCGGTGCGCTTGAACAGGGTCGCGGCAAAAAGCGCCCGCCGAACCGCCGTAATGTTGTTGGAAATCTGCGCGGCGTTGGTGGCAGTGCTCTCCACCTCGCCGGCAATGGCATTCACCTCGGCGCGCTCCGCAGTCAGCCGGGAGCGCTCCTCCGTCACCATGCTCGCTTCGGGCGGCTGTCCTTCCGCCGGGGCAGCACCAAGCGCGTCGAGACGCGTCTTGATCTGGTCCAGACGGGTCCGCAGCTTGGTGTTGGCGGCGGCAGCATCGGCTGCAATGGTATCGGCGCGTCCCTTCAGGTCCACCAGCTGCACGTCATCGCTGCCGCCCGCCTCCACCTGTTTGGCGATTGCCGAAATATCGGCCTTCCATTTTTCCAGATCCGTGCGCGCCTGCTCGACGATGGAAGCCTGGATAGCGACTGGTGCGGCCGCTGGCGCATCCTGCGCCGACGCCAAGGTTGCGGACGACAGAAAGCTGCCAAGGAGGGTGAATACCGCGACCATTATTGCAGCCATGGCGGCCTTTCGCCGCCGGCCGGATAAAGGCCCGCCGAACATCCGCCTACCGTCAATCATTCCGCCAAACATCAACCGCACATCCATGCCTTTCATATCTTCACCCAGCATCAGGCTATTTATCGCCTGCCGCGCGGAAAACCACCCGCAAAAAGCGAGGTTTTCGGGAGTTTACCTTGCTTTTCACCCGGAGAATCATCACCTTCAATAGTGCAGCAATCATGGGAGGAAATCATGGAATCTGCTGGTATTGGCTGGATCGCAGCTATCATCATCGGTGGTGTCGCCGGGTGGCTCGCCGAACAATTCATGAAAAGCAATATGGGTGTTTTCATGAACATCCTACTTGGAATCGTCGGCGCCATCGTCGCCAACGCCATTCTCTCGGTATTCGGAATCGTTTTGACCGGATGGATCGGTTATCTCATCGCCGGCTTCATCGGCGCCTGCATCCTCATCGTTATCGGCAGAGCCTTCCGGCGAGGATAGCAAAAGAAAAAAATCCGTAAAATCCCGGATTTCCAGCCTTTTCCAGCGCGACTGAAATTTTTTCGTCACAAAAATCGAAGAAATTTCATTTCCGCGCTGGACAAGCCGAAACTTCCCCTTTATAGCCCCCCTCACACCGCCACACGGTGTCGGTCGGGTGATTAGCTCAGTTGGTAGAGCAGCTGACTCTTAATCAGCGGGTCGTAGGTTCGAGCCCTACATCACCCACCAAATTCTTCAAAAATGACAAGACGTTGCGGTGCTAAGTTAAAGCATCGCCTTCGGCGCCGGGCACTGATAAAACAGTTCGCATTCGGCGCGCCTAAACATGCGGCCGCGACAGCGGACCTAGCTCCCAAGAAAACCTACAACTTCGTTTCGGGTATGATTTTTGTCCCGATAAAACGCGGCCCCAAGGGCCGCCCGGCAATACGGCTTGCGAATTCCTCGGTGAAAGGAACAGGCGTTGCCCGCCTCACCGCGTCGATGGCGGAATCGATAAAGGCTTGCCGTCTTGGACTGTCTTCCTGCGGGCGCGCGGCTGTGACGACCACCTTGCCCCTTATCTGCCCATCCTTATGCAGAATGAACTGAAGCGTCACGACAAGCCCCTCCGTGTCTTCCGGCGGCATCCAGCATGCGTAAATCGCATCGAACATTTCTTTGAGGTTGCTGACCGGAGCAGGATCGTTGCAGACCCGCGACTGGCCCAAAGCCTGCGTCAGAAAACCCGCGTACAGGGTGGCCAGTGCCACGATACCCGGCAGCTTGAGGCCGCAGAAGAATAAAAACGAGCGCTTGATCAAATCCATTATCCTCTGTCGGAAAGCGATCAGCCTGGCCCATCCACCAATTAACGCCATTTTTGAAAAAATATTTTTGTCAGTAAAAACTCTTCGCTGATTCAGCAATCGATATATACAAAATAATAAAGTCCACGATACACACAGAAAAATCATAAATAAATCAAAATAAACCTCAAAATAAATGACAAAACAATTGAAAATAAAAAAACAGTTTCGGAATATAAAAATAATATATTGGTTTCATAAAAATAAAATTACAAATAAAGGAAAAAAATTGGAAATATTTATTTATATATATTTGTAATATTTAAAATAGACTGGATATCTCGAAAAGTTACCCATAACGAACCCTTCGCAATTTAACCAAAACCCGCAGTTTGCATTGCAAGCCACTGGTTTGGTTGTATGCATTGCCCAGCCAGAACGATGGCGCAAAAGGGGGATATTATGACATCAAAATGGGTAACGGCGGTGTTTTTCGCGGCTACGTTGACTGTTGCGGGTGCGGCGCAGGCGGACGACCTCGTCTTTTCGCTGAAGAACGGAACGAACTCCGTTCTCAATGCCTTCTACACCTCGCCAGTCGGCGTCGATGACTGGGAAGACGACGTTTTCGGAAAGAAGGCGCTTGGTCCGGGCGAAACGATGGAGATCACCATCGCCGATGGCCGCCGCGTGTGCAAATACGACATGCGTTTCGAATTCCAGGGCGATGAGCTGGAAGACCTCGAGGATACGCAGAACCTGTGCGAACTCGGCGAGTATACCATCACCGAGTAAGAATCCGGCAATAACGGCCCTGCCCGATCATGGCGGGGCCTGCACCAACAAGCGGCCTTCAAAAAAATCAGCCGCTCCGGCAACGCCGGTTTTGCAACACATCTACTGAAACGACGAAATATCAGCGCGGCAGTGCCACCCGCTCCGCAAAGCGGTCTTAATCATGCCTATGATTGGCGTGATGAGATTGATCGTCAACATATTGCTTTTCGCCCTCGGCGCAGTCGGAAGCGGCGTATGTGCGTTTCTATTGTCGGGTACGCTTGCCGATTCCGGATTTCTCGGTTCCTGTTTCGAGGGAAGTTGTGCCTATGCGGCGCTTTTCATGGTGCTGCCCGTCACATGGTTCGTGCTTTTTGCGCTTTATGTCATGGCATTGCTGGTCTGGAGACGAAAACCTTTCCGGAACGGAAGGCTCTGAAATAGGTAAGACGACGCCGTCGCTACCGGACGTTCGTTGACAGCCATCGAGACTTGCCGTTAACGTCCCGCCTGCTGGGGGATTCGCTGCCATTGATATACGGGCCTGCCCGATATCATAGGCCTCTGAATGTGCATGTTTCCGATTTGTGCGTCGCTTAACGACGTGCATGGCGGAAAACAGGGAGACCAAACGATGCGGGCCGCAATTAATTCTCCATCGCTTTCTATCGATACCATGGACTATCAGGCCGAGTGCCAGTTCGCGCTGGAGCCCTCCATTCAAGGGCTGATCGAAAAAGCGGAAGACGCTGGCTGGAACCGCCAGCAAGCCGCGCTTGCCATCGTCGCGCTCGCCAGTGAACATCTGAGTGACCTGCTTCCCGGCCTCACCGCACCCGATCAACGCCCCCTGTCCTGACAGCCTCCCGCCCGCCGGAGCCGATCGGCACCCGGCATGATTGCCAAAGCATCCCGAAAATTGATTGAGCAGGCCGGAGTATCCCCCGTCGCGCCCGCACGGGCCTTCGATGCTCCGTCGCAAGCGCGAGGGGAGAAAACGCTCCAGGCAAAGCCCTGCCCCCTCAATGCAGCCGGTAGCGTCCCCGTCACAGACCATCTCCAGGGCATTTCAGCTGCCCTTTAAGTATCGCTGCCACAGTGTTGACATAAGCGACCGATAATGAGAACATAAAGTGAACATTATGGAGGTCAGCGATGAACGCAGCAGACGCAACCATAGAAAATGCCCTGTCCGTGGTCGCTCGCTCCCGCGATATGCGCGAGCGCGCGCTCGAGAGGAGACGGGAATTGCAGCGGCGAACGGAAGTCATCATCGCCCGGCCGCTCTACGTGCTGAAAAAGAATGAAGGCCCGAAGCAATTGTCGCTGAAACTCGACAGCTAGATGGCAAAAAGCAAATCCCGTGCGGATTACCTCACACACGGGATTTTCAGAATGAAACGATCATTGTCTTGTCTTATTGCATGCGTTGCATTGCTGCTTCGGGTTCGCCAGTCGTCGCAACCGTTGCCGCCGGAAGGCGATCGGTCTTTTTCAGTATGACGATGGGCTTGTCCACCGGATCCGTCGGCGGAACGATGCTTGCAGTTTTGAATTCACGGTCGACAGCAGGAACGGAAGCGTTGATCTTTTCATGACCTGCGCACTCCGCCAACGCTGCACTGGCGGAAAAACCGAGTACAGCGGCGATAATGAGAACTGATTTCATGTCATTCTCCCTTCGCTTTCGTGGCGATCTCCCAATCTAAGGGGAGACGGTCCGGATTGAAAATCACACTTTAGAGACATCTAAAGCTCTCTGTCATTGCGGCAGTCGTCATCGGTGGCAATGGGTGAGGCGTGCCGCTTTATTTTTTCCGCAAATCCAGCGGATTTTGGCAAAGCGGCCTGCGGAATATCATCGCCACATAACTTCCCTTCAGGGAAATGAGGCTAGGCTTGTAAGTCGTGGCCTGTGCCGCGTTGGCGGCCTTTATCGTTCGTCCATCTGGAGAATTATGCTGCATGGCACGCCTCCTTCCATGAGCGATAACGAAAAAACACCGCTCTTGTTCCGCAGCGGCGAAACGGCGGACAATTGAAAAGATAAGGCACCGCCGCGTGCTTCGTCTCCACGCCGGTGAGATGGTGGCACGAATAGTCGCATGAAGGCGAAGTCTCGCCGCATAACTCCGGCCTCGCCGCCTCATCCCGCTCCCGCTGAGAAGAGCGCTCCCAAACCCAACCATGACCCAAGGCTTGAAATTTTGCCCGAAACCGCTATATGGCTTTGCGAGAGGACGACCTCGGCCATTATGGCGACAGCATGCGGGACGGCCCGGTCACATACCGGAGAATAAATTGCGTTCCCTGCCCGATCGTATCCGTCACGCTCTCAGCTTCGAAATTATCGGCCTTCTGCTGGTCGTGCCGCTGGGTGCATTAGTATTTCACATGCCCATGGAAGATATCGGCATTGTCGGCCTGGTCAGCGCCACGCTCGCCACCGCCTGGAACTATCTTTACAATCTCGGCTTCGACCATGCCATGCAGCGCCTGAAAGGCACGACGCTGAAGACGCCCGCTATCCGCGTCGCCCATGCCCTGCTGTTCGAACTGGGTCTGCTGATCGTGCTGATGCCCTTCATCGCCTGGTATCTCAGCATCAGCCTTGCCCAGGCGCTGGTGATGGATATCTCGTTTGCGCTGTTCTACGTAGTCTATGCCTTCGTCTTCAACTGGGGCTACGACCGGCTTTTCCCGCTGCCGGAATGGCAGTCGCAGGACGCCGTCTGATCGGCGGCGGCACCGGCGTGTGCGTCAGCGTAGCGAAGCCGTGAAAAAGCGGATGACTTCGCTGTTCAGTCGACGATGAAACTCCGCCCGGTCAAACCCCGGAATATCGCCGCATATCTGGGCCAGGGCTTTTTCCATCTCGGCGGGGCAAGGTGTTATGAACGAAAAATGCCCTGCCCCTTTCACCGTCTGATAGTCCGGTTTTGCCGGCAGGTCGTCGCGCAGCCCTAAAATATCCTCCGGCGCCACACCGTCGCCGCCGCGCTCTGAACTCCAGAGCTGAACGGGGATTTTGATATCTCGCAGATCGGCCCGCCCTGGAAAGGCGTTGAGGGGGTCTGCAACAACCACAGCCTTCACCCGCGCATCGTAGACCCGGTCCTCAGGCGAAGCAGACCTTTCCAGCATCTGAGCACACACCGCCGCCTGCCCATCAGGGCACGGCAATCCGGTATTTGGAAAATCCGGAACGCCGCCGGCAAGTACCAGCGCCGTATAACCGCCGCGCGAAAATCCGAACACCCCGATCCTTCCGGCATCGATAAAACGGGCATCGTTCCAGTTCGCCAGCATATGGTCGAGCAGGCGGACGATATCGGCCGGTCGTTCGGTCAGCGCGGAAAGATCGCCTGCCCGCTTCATGTCAATGGCGTTATCGCCGGGATGATTGATCGCCGCGACGATGAAACCGGCATCCGCCAGCGCCGCCGCGGTATCCCGATGGCTGAAATACGTACCGCCGAAACCGTGGGAGATGATGACGAGCGGATATTGCCCATCGACAACTGGGCAATCACGCACCGCTTGCAGAGCGAAGGGGCCGATGCGGGTCTCCACCGGAGTCGCCGCGCAGGGCGACCACACCGCCGCCCTCATGGAAGGCTTTCCGCCTGCCGAGGGAATCTCGATCAACCGAAGACCGGCTGCCAGAACGGTGCCCGTTCCGCACATGGCGGAAACAAGGGAAAGGCAAAGCAACACCAGAAATCGCATGACGGACCCGCGGATCGGAAACATTGAATGCAAGGCCGTCACCAACAGGCCTCGCCCGCAGCATAGAGCAATCTCTTGTAGCGGAAATGACCGTCGTCAGACTTAGAGCGACTTCAGCGTCCACGCCACGATTTCGCGGGTGGCGGCGGCGAAAGCCTGATCCAGCGCTTTGACGAAATTGGCATTTCCGGAACCGCTGACGCGTGCGCTGGCGCGGAATACTTCCTGCGCCTTTACCGTGCCGTTGCGATCGTTCAAGAGCTTCACCGAAATCTCGATATCGGCGGTGTTTTTTGCCGTATCGATTTCGAAGGTGCGAATATCGCTGACCACCTGGTAATCGATCGCCAGCCCCTGCCCCGGCCGGCCGACGCCACCGAGCTTGCCGGTATCCTCGAAGGCTTGCACCAGCTTGGATTGCACCATGCGCGGCAGGCGGTCGCTCCATTGCGAATTGCCGAGATATTGCACTTCCGAGCCGGAAAGGCGCACCACGATGTTTTCGCTATCAAGCGCTTTCAGCGCCGTCGGATCGGCGATCAGCAATTGCCGGCCTTTGAGCGACGGCCCCTGCGTCACAGTCGCCGAAGAGACGGAAAGGTCGAACGTATCGTTCGATGGGGTTCCCGCACAGCCCGCCATCGCAACCGCAAGCAGCGGAGCCAGAAGCAGGGCACGGCGCTTATGGCCGTTCATCAATCGTGTCATTGGCCCATACCCCTTTTAGCGCCTTGTTCTGCCGTCATATTGTTTCACGGTTTCGCCGCCGAAAATCAACCGCTGCGGATCGCGGTCGATATTGGTGATCGCATTGTTGAGATTGTCGACCGTCTGCCGCGTGCTGCCGATAAGCGCCTGGAAATCCTTCAGGCCCGAACTGGAGAAGCGCGTGAGATTATCGGCAATCGGCCCGATTCGGGCATTGAGATTGTCGGCCACGGCCTTGAACGAGGTCAAAGTCTCGCGCGCCTTTGCAAACAGCGAATTGGCATCGTCGGTTCCAAGCATCCCGTCCACCTTGGCAAGAATGCCATCGACACGGCTTGAGGCAAGGTTCAGCTTGCGGCCCATGTCGGTGAAATCGGAGACCGCCTGGTCGATATCGGCCCGGCGCGCGCCGACATCGTCGGCAATTCGCTTGAAGTTCGCCACGGCATCACGCGCATCGGCAGTCGCTGCGGAAACATCACCCACCACAGTGCTGACCTTTGCGGGATCGACCGACGCCAAAAGCTCATCCGCGCGCTTCACCACCGTCTGCACTTCCGTGCTCGCCGCCTCGAAGTTGCGCGCCGTGCTCTGCACCGTTTCCATGATACCCTGAATATCGCTCGAAGCGGAAGCGACGTCCTTCGTCACCTTGTCGACATTAGACAGGATGGAATCGATCTTGCCGGCATCCACCGCCTTCACCAGATCTTCGACAGCGGTCAGCGTGCCGTCCAGGCGCACCGAGACCGATTGGACGGTGGTGGAAAGCGAACTGAGGCTGGCGATGAAACTCTTGATACCATCGGAATTTGCGGCCAGCGCATCGGAGAATTTCTCGGCGTTACGCACCGTCTGCGTCAGCGGCCCACGGGCATCCTGCACGAAACCCTGCAATTCGCCGATGGCGCCATCGGCGCGTTTCAGGATCTTGTCGGCGGTGGCAAGAAGGTTGGTGACGCTGGAAAGATCGGCCGTCAGCTCGGCGGGAACGCCGCTCTCCACCGATTTCTGCAGAATGCGCTCACCATCCTTGTTGCCGCCGGAGAGCTCGATATAGGCAGCGCCCGTCAGGCCCTGAATTTCAAGCACGGCGCGGGTGGACGGGAAAACCGGCGCGTCCGCCTGCACTTCGGTAAAGGCGATGGAATAGGCCGGATCGTCACGGTCGATCGCAAGACCGCGCACCGTGCCGACAGGAATACCGTTGAAGCGTACCGGAGAGCCGACGGAAAGGCCGTTTGCCGAGCCGGGAATACGCACCACGAGCTGGGCCGTCGGTCCACCCCGGCCGAATTCCGCCATCCAGTAAACGAAGCCGAATGCGGCGGCGATCACGATCAGCGTGAAAATTCCGACTATGGTGTAGTTCGCCTTGGTTTCCATGCTTCTTGTTACTCCACCGGATTTTCGTGTCTGTCGTCCGGAAGAACGACAGAGCGCGCCCGTTTGCCACGGAAATAGGACTGAACCCAGGGGTCGTCACAGGCAAACATGTCCTGCAAGGTCCCTTCCACCAGCACCTTCTTCTGCCCTAGCACCGCAATGCGGTCGCAGACGGAGAACAGGCTGTCGAGGTCGTGCGTCACCATATACACGGTCAAACCGAGCGAATCGCGCAAGCGCGCGATCAGCATATCAAATTCCGCCGCCCCGATGGGATCGAGGCCGGATGTCGGCTCATCGAGGAAGACAAGGTCGGGATCGAGCGACAGCGCGCGCGCAAGCGCCGCACGCTTGATCATGCCGCCGGAAAGCTCCGACGGGTATTTGTCGCCCGCATCGGGCTTCAGGCCCACCATCTCGATTTTGAGATAGGCAAGCTCGTCCATCAGCTTTTTCGGCAGGTCCAGATATTCCCGCATCGGCAGCTGGATGTTTTCCTTCACCGTCAGGCCGGAAAATAGCGCCCCCTGCTGGAACAGCACGCCGAGCCGCTGGTCTAGCATCATGCGGTCGTCTTCGCTGGCCTTGTCGTAATCGGTGCCAAGAATGCGGATTGCACCCGCCTGGCGTGGCAGAAGCCTCAAGATCGCACGCATCAGGACGGATTTACCCGCGCCGGATGGGCCGATGAAGCCGAGGATTTCACCGCGATAGACATCCAGATCGAGATTCTCAAGCACGTTCCTGCCGTTGAAACCGACAGTCACGCCCTCGACGGAAAGAACCGTCTCACGACCGTCCTTTGCAGTTTTTGTCTCTTGCGGCTTCTGGTCCAAAGTTTCCAACGCGCCCTCCTTAAAAATCGATGGCTGCGTAGAAGATGGCAAAAAGGCCATCCACCAGAATGACGACGAAGATCGATTTGACCACCGACGACGTGACGTGTTTGCCGAGCGATTCCGCCGAACCGCCGACCTTCATACCCTCAACCGCCGCAACGATGCCGATGATCAGCGCCATGAACGGCGCCTTGATCATGCCGGCGGCGATGGTCGATTCCTCGACCGCGCCATGCAGACGCGACAGAAACACTTCGAAGGTGATGCCGGAATACAGAAGCGTGACGATGGCGGCGCCGAAAAGTGCGGCGAAATTGGCAAGGATGGTCAGAAGCGGCAGTGCGATTGTCAGCGCCACGAGACGCGGAAACACCAGCACGCCAACGGGGTTGAGACCGATCACCTTCAGCGCGTCGATTTCCTCGCGCATCTTCATCGAGCCGATTTCCGCCGTGATCGCACTGCCGGAGCGACCGGCGATCATGATCGCGGTCAGAAGCACGCCGATTTCACGCAATTGCAGGATGCCGACGAGATCGACGACGAAAACTTCCGCGCCGAAGTAACGCAGCTGGAAGGCGCCCTGCTGGGCGATGATGGCGCCGATCAAAAACGACATCAGCATGATGATCGGCACGGCGCGCACGCCCATATGGTCGATCTGGTTGACGATGGCCGCCGGCGAGACGCCGCGTCCGCGCCCGAGCTTCATCTGCGCGCCGCGCACGGCAGAACCCAGAATATACATGCCCGCGAGGAAATCCGCACCATTCTGGACGACAGCCTGGCCGATCGGCGAGAAGAAGCGTTCGGCAAGTCCCACCTTGGCGGCAGGCTCGCCCTCCATCGCCGCTTTATCCGGCAATTGGCCGATCAGATCCTCGATTCGCTCGTTTCCGGTAAGCGTGACGGTAACGCCCTTCGCTTCCATATCTTCGCGCAATCGCCGGATGACCCAGGCGCCGGTCGTGTCGATTGCCTCCACCGAGGAAAGATCGATCTCCACCGGACCGGCAGGGCCGCTTTTCTCGATGTTTTCGAGGCGTGCAAAAATGCCGGAAAGATTGCTGTTGCGCCAGGAACCGCTCAAGGCATACCGCTGGCCGCCGCCGGAGACGGCGCCGTCTTCGGTGATTGCGGCCGGGTTCGCCTGTTGCCGTATATCCTGTTCTTGCATAATGCTCCGAGCGAGTGCAGCCGTCACGAGATTCTTAAAGGTTTCATAACGGTTTGGCCTTCGGCAAGCCACAGTGACAGCCGACAATTCGCGATAAATTTGGCGTCATGTGTCTTTTAACGCCTGTCAGGAAGTGAAAAAACATGCCCCGTTACCTTCAAGCCACAACAGAACGTTTCGCCGTTGCTGGCAGCTTCACTATTTCACGCGGCACTCGCACACATGCGGATGTCGTAACGTGCACCATCCGCGATGGTTCCTTTACCGGCAGAGGTGAATGTGTGCCCTACCCGCGTTATGGCGAAAGCATCGAAGGCGTTATCGCCGATATCGAAGCAATGGCTGAGCAAATTGCCGGCGGCCTGACACGGCATGAATTGCAGCAGGTGATGAAACCCGGCGCGGCCCGCAATTCAGTGGATTGCGCATTATGGGACCTCGAAGCCAAGATGAGTGGCAAAAGTGCTGCCGAACATAGTCTCGGACACGCGGCAAAACCGCTCGTTACCGCCTATACCATCTCGCTTGCCGACCCCGAGACCATGGCGGCTAAAACAGCGGAAAACGCTGGCCGCCCGCTGCTGAAGATCAAGACCGGAACGGCGGATGACGAGGCGCGCCTGCGGGCCGTGCGCACCGCAGCACCTGACGCGCGCATCATCATCGACGCCAATGAGGGCTGGAACGACGATAATATCGAATATTATCTGAAACTCGCAGCGGAACTGAACATCGCGCTCATCGAACAGCCGCTTCCCGCCGGCAAGGACGCCATCCTGGCCCGCATCGACCACCCGGTCCCCATCTGCGCCGATGAAAGCGTGCATTCCACCAAGGACCTCGCCGACCTGCGCGACCGTTACGATGCGATCAACATCAAGCTGGACAAGACTGGCGGTCTCACGGAAGCACTTGTCATGAAGGCAGAGGCGGAGCGGCTAGGCTTCATCATCATGGTCGGCTGCATGCTCGGCACCTCGCTCGGCATGGCTCCCGCCGTTCTGGCCGCCCAGGGAGCTGCCTTCTCCGATCTCGACGGCCCGCTGATTCTCAGGCAAGACCGGCAGCCGGGCCTCGTTTACGAGGGTTCGCTGGTTTATCCGCCGCAGCCGGCGTTGTGGGGATAAGAGCCGTCGTTCGGGTTTCGTGTGAAAGCACTACGCCGCACATCGCAATAGTCTTTGCAGTATCACGTAAACTGTATGACCAGCCTTGCCTCACACTCGACGTCATCCTCGGGCTTGTCCCGAGGATCTATCCACGTCGCGCGAAATCAATCGGTTGCAGATCCTTGGGACAAGCCCAAGGATGACGACAGAGAGCTGAAACATCCCGCGCTTAGGGATCGCCCTGCCTGTTGAACCAACCCAATCAGGCCGCGTGCTTGCCAATCAGACCTGGAATATCCACCGGCTCCATCTCGTCCGATGTCTGCGAAGGGACATCGCTCGTCTGCATCCAGGTGATCAGCTCGAAAGTGCCATCGGCATTTTCGGCAATCGCCGTGCAGCTTTCCACCCAGTCGCCGGTGTTGATGTAGCGGATGCCGTCCATGTCTTCCATCACGGCGTGGTGGATATGGCCACAGATCACACCATCCACATTGTTGCGGCGCGCCTCGTCGGCCACTACGCGCTGGAACTCGCCGATGAAGTTGACGGCGTGTTTGACCTGCAATTTCGCCCAGGCCGAGAACGACCAGTAAGGCAGACCGATGCGGCGGCGCACCGCAGCAAGGACGATGTTGATCGCAATCGCCGCGTCGTAGGCCCAGTCACCGAGATAGGCGAGCAGGCGGGCATTGCGCACCACCACATCGAACTCGTCGCCATGGATGATGAGGTATTTCTTGCCGTCTGCCGCCTCGTGGATCATGCGCTCGGCCACTTCGATACCGCCGAAATGCATGCCCGGAAACTCGCGCAGAAATTCATCGTGGTTGCCGGGAATGTAAACGATGCGCGTTCCCTTGCGGGCCTTGCGCAACAACTTCTGCACCACGTCGTTGCAGCCCTGCGGCCAGTACCAGCTGCGGCGCAGGCGCCAGCCGTCGATGATGTCACCGACCAGGATGATCGTATCGGCCTCGTGATGTTTCAGGAAGTCGAGCAAAAAATCCGTCTTGGCCGCCTTGGAACCGAGATGGACATCCGAAATGAAAAGCGTTCTGAACTGTCTGGTTTCAATTTGACCGGCCACGGATTTAATCCCCTTGTTCGGTTGCGTCCCTGCGGCTTTCTTCCCTCTCAGAACCAGACTCGTGTTGCAGCAACATGACAATGGCCGGTTTTTGTATGGAATATGACTGATGGCATCACGAAAACGCGAATAAGCCATGCCCGCATTTGCATAAGGGGGCGGCAAATAACGGCTGTACCACGGGAAAGTTTGTTGTATTCAGAGGGCCGGAATTGAACCAGACATGACGGTGGAAGACATGACCTCTCACGATAAGAACAACACGCCCGCCAACACGGCAAAGGCCGACATCGAGGAACAGGCGCTCTTTTTCCACCGCTACCCGCGCCCTGGCAAGCTGGAAATCCAGGCCACCAAGCCCCTTGGCAACCAGCGCGATCTGGCGCTTGCCTACTCGCCGGGTGTCGCCGCCCCCTGCCTCGCCATCCATGAAAATCCGGAAATGGCGGCGGAATATACCGCCCGCGCCAATCTCGTTGCAGTGATTTCCAACGGTACGGCAGTGCTTGGCCTTGGCAATATCGGCCCGCTTGCGTCCAAGCCTGTTATGGAGGGCAAGGCCGTCCTCTTCAAGAAATTCGCCGGCATCGACGTTTTCGATATCGAGATCGATGCGCCCGGCATCAACGACATGGTCTCCACCATCGCAGCGCTGGAACCCACCTTCGGCGGCATCAACCTTGAAGACATCAAGGCGCCCGAATGTTTCGAGGTGGAGCGTCAGCTGCGCGAGAAGATGAACATCCCGGTCTTCCACGACGATCAGCACGGCACGGCGATCATCGTCGCCGCCGCCGTCACCAACGCGCTGGAACTGGCCGGAAAATCGCTTTCGAGCGTCAAGATCGTCGCGTCAGGCGCCGGTGCGGCAGCCCTTGCCTGCCTCAATCTGCTTGTCGCCATGGGCGCAAAGAAAGAAAACATCTGGGTCCACGATATCGAGGGCCTCGTTTATGACGGCCGCAACTCGCTGATGGACGAGTGGAAGGAAGTTTACGCGCAGAAGACCGACAAGCGGGTTCTGGCCGACTCGATCGACGGCGCGGATGTCTTCCTCGGTCTTTCGGCGGCAGGCGTGCTGAAGCCGGAACTTCTGGAGCGCATGGCGGAAAATCCGCTGATCCTGGCACTTGCCAACCCCAATCCGGAAATCATGCCGGAAGTGGCCCGTGCTGCCCGCCCGGATGCGATGATCTGCACCGGCCGTTCGGACTTCCCGAACCAGGTCAACAACGTGCTGTGCTTCCCCTATATCTTCCGCGGCGCGCTGGATTGCGGCGCAACCACGATCAACGAGGAAATGAAGATGGCCGCCGTGCAGGCCATCGCCGAGCTTGCCCGCGAGGAAGTCTCGGAAGTCGCCGCCAAGGCCTATAGCGGCGAAACGCCGATCTTCGGCCCGAACTACCTCATTCCCTCGCCTTTCGATCCGCGTCTCATCCTGCGCATCGCACCGGCCGTTGCCCGTGCTGCCGCCGCAAGCGGCGTCGCCGCCCGGCCAATCAGCGATTTCGAAGCCTATCTCGACCAGCTCAACCGCTTCGTCTGGCGTTCCGGCTTCATCATGAAACCGGTCTTCAACGCCGCCAAGGTTGCCGAAAAGAAGCGCATCATCTTTGCTGAAGGCGAAGACGAGCGCGTGCTGCGCGCCGCACAGGTGCTTCTGGAAGAAGGCACCGGCATCCCGATCCTCATCGGTCGCCCGCAGATCATCGAAACGCGCCTGAAGCGCTTCGGCCTGCGTATCCGCCCGAATACCGATTTTGCGGTGGTCAATCCCGAAGACGATCCGCGTTACCGCGACTACGTCGATGATTATTTCGCCCTGGTCGGCCGCGCCGGCATCAACCCGGAGGCGGCCCGCACCATCGTGCGCACCAACTCCACGGTCATCGGCGCGCTGTCGGTGAAGCGTGGTGAGGCGGATGCGCTGATCTGCGGTCTGGAAGGCCGCTACGACCGGCACCTGCGCGACGTGAACCAGATCATCGGCAAGCAGGAAAGCGTTCGCTCTTTCGCAGGCCTCAGCCTGCTCATCACCCAGCAGGGCGCGCTGTTCCTCACCGACACCTTCGTCAACAACGATCCGACCTCCGAAGAAGTGGCCGAAATGGCCATTCTCGCGGCAAAGGAAATCCGCCGCTTCGGCATCACGCCGAAGATCGCGCTCGCCAGCCACTCCAATTTCGGGTCGCGCGATTCGGAAAGCGCCCGCAAGATGCGCCGCGCCCTGAAGATCGTGCAGGCAGCGGCACCCGAACTGGAAGTGGACGGCGAAATGCAGGGCGGCTCGGCACTTTCGGAAGCGCTGCGCAAGCGCGCCATGCCCAACAGCGTGCTGACCGGCGAAGCGAACCTGCTGGTCTTCCCGAACCTCGATGCCGCAAACATCACGCTCGGCGTCACCCGCACGCTGACGGAGGGCCTGCATGTCGGCCCCATCCTGCTTGGCACGGCTCTTCCCGCCCATATCCTGTCGCCCAGCGTCACCTCGCGCGGCGTTGTCAACATGGCGGCCTTTGCCGTCGTGCAGGCATCGCACCCTTCGGTGTGATGAAGGCGTATTAACGCAGTTTTGAACATGCTGTTGCCGCATTGCGGCAACAGCTTATGTTATCTTCCTGAAACACGGATTTCCCGAAGCATAACACCCTCGCCACCGGCCGGGGACATCGAACGGATCGCACCATTGACCCGGCGCCGCAGCATTATCGGCCTCCTGCTTCCCCTTGTTTTCATCGCCCCGGCCGCTGCTTTCGCGGATCAGGTCTGCGATACGCTTTATGCGCAGCTGCGCGAACCGCCGCGTGTCATCGGCAACACCGCCGAGGTACGGCGTTACGCCAATGCGCTCACCCGCCAGAACATCGAGATCCGCAGGATCAGGAACGATCTGCGCCGTTACGGCTGTTCATCCGCAAGCGTCACCGTTTATGGCAGCCCGAATGCCGAACTCTGCGCAGAGATCAGCGACGCGATGGCGGATGCGCAGAGCGAACGCGATGCCATCATCCGTGACCGCGACTATGCCATGGCGGCCCAGGGCAGCGATGATAGCGACATCAGACGCCAGCGCATTCTCGCCGCACTCGACGCCAATGGCTGCAGCGCCATTCCGGAAACGGAAGCGCGCCAGCCGACGGCACCCGATGTGACACGTTACCCCGACGCCTTCGGCGAACAGAGCAATCCGCCGGGACAGGCAGGGCTTTCGCCCTACCCCAATGCCGCTGCTGAAGGCGGGCTCAGGACGCTGTGCGTGCGCACCTGCGACGGCTCGTTCTTCCCCATCGCTTCCAATGCCTCGCCGCTCGATTTCCGTGCGCAGGCCGAACAATGCCAGAAAATGTGTCCGGGTACGCAGACGGAGCTTTATTTCCACTCCATGACGGAGCAGGAAACGGCTGACATGGTCTCGGCTGAAACAGGAAAGCCCTATAAGGACCTGCCGACCGCCTTTGCCTATCGAAATGCCTCAACCAAAGCCCCAGGCTGCGCCTGCAACATGGCCGCCTATCACGAGGAGATGAAGCAGCAGGAGGCTGCGCGGCCGGAAGCTGAGAAACCCTATTCAAGCATCACGACCATTCCATCACCGCAAGGTGACACCTCCAAAAAACCCACCGAACTGCAGCAGGCCGCAAAGCCGCCGGAACAACCGGTTCCGGAACGCGACTATGACCCGAACAACAGCAGGGTCCGCGTCATCGGCCCTAAATTCCTGCCCGACCAGACAGGCCGGATCGACCTGAAGAACCCGGCGCTGAAGGGCATTCAGCCGCAGCAATAGCTCCCATCAGGCACACGGTATGGAGTTGGCAACGCTCTGTCTCACTCACAAGACGGTCGCGTCTTCTCTTTACCGTCCACCCCAGCGATTGCGAAACACCAGCTCCTCCAGCGGCACGCGCTGGCGCCACCCCTTCACCGCCAGTTCCGGCTCGGTATAAAGTGTATCGACGCGGCCGAGGCATAGCCAGGCGACGATCTCGATGTGGTCGGGAATCTCGAGAATGGTGCGAATGTCGCTATCGTGGAAAATGCTGACCCAGCCGACGCCGATGCCTTCGGCGCGCGCTGCAAGCCAGAGGTTCTGGATGGCGCAGACGGTGGAATAGACATCGGTGCGCGGATTGTGGGTACGGCCCAGCACCACCTTGCCGCCACGCGTCGGATCGCAGGTGACGCAGATGCTGAGCGGCGCCTTGCGGATGCCCTCAAGCTTGAGGCTGCGGTAAAGCGCCTGCTGCTCCCCCTCGAACATCGCCGCCGCCTCGCCATTGGCGCGGCTGAAGGCAACCCAGGCTGCCTGCCTGACCGCACCGTCAGTGACGAGCGTGAAATTCCACGGCTGCATGAAACCGACCGAGGGCGCGGAATGCGCCGCCTTCAGCAGGCGCTCGACCACATCTTCCGGCAATGGATCCGGAAGGAACTGGTCGCGCACATCACGGCGGGTTTCGATGGCACGGTAGATCGCCTCTCGCTCACCCTCGGAAAACGGATAGGCGGGCGAAAGCGCGTGATCGAATGCATCGGCGTCGAGCGAACTGGTCGCGAGTGGATCGGTCGGCATCGTCTATCCCCAACAATGCTGGCGCGCCGCCACGAAAACCGGCTCCGGTTTTCACCTGCACGACGCGCTGCTGCAACAACCTGCCGCCGTCCACGCGGTCTGGTCTATCCTGTCAGGCCGGTCTTCTGACTCGGCTTCATCCGCCCACTTTCGCCTTCCCGAATGGATTCAGTGGCATCAAGAAAAAGGGCATCCGCCTCACAGCGCTGGGCACGTTCCGGTCTTGCACCGGATTCCCGATTCTCCCGCCCTAAAGGGCAGGCACCTGACGAAGAAGCTTATGAGCAACAAAGATTGCTAATACAAGTATCTTGCGCAGCGATGCGGCAATGTGACCGTGGCCACCTCACCTGCGTATTGCGGCCTTCAGCCGCCGCGCCGACGCGCGCCGGCTGAAGCACTCCCTACCGCATCACCCAACGGGAAAATACCGCACATAAGCGAACTCATCCCCGTCCGGTGACCAGTTGGGCGAATTCATCGTTCCCTGCCCGCCGAAAAGGTCAAACAGCGTTTCGGCATTGCCGCCATCCATATCCATCAGCCGCACGCGCACGTTGAGGTCGCGCGGATGGTCGAAGACTTCGGCGTCGTAGGAGATGAAAACGACCTTGTCACCGCTGGGAGACGGATGCGGAAACCAGTCGCCGTAGGCGCTGTCGGTGATGCGCTCGACGGCCGAGCCATCCACCCGCACGCGCCAGATCTGCATCTGGCCGGTGCGGCTGGAGTTGAAATAGATCCATTCTCCATCCGGCGAATAATCCGGCCCGTCATTGCGGCCCTCACCATGGGTAAGGCGTGTCTCAACGCCGCTGTCTATGTCCATGGAATAAATATCGAAAACCTGATCGCGAATGCCGCAATAGGCGAAACCTTTCCCGTCCGGCGACCAGCCGTGCCAGTAGGACGGAAGGTTCTTAGTCATCAGACGCGGCGTTCCGCCCGTCGAAGGCAGCAGATAGATGGCACTCTTGCCGAACTCCACCTTGTCGGAAATGGCATAAAGCGAACCGTCAGGCGAAATGCCGTGGTCATTGTTGCAGATTGTCGCAAAGCCAGTATCGACCTTTTCCGGCGAAGGGTCGCCGGCAAGTGACAGGCGATAAAGCAGACCGTCGCAGTTCAGAAGCAGGTATTTCCCGTCCGGCGACCAGTTCGGAGCCTCGAACAGCTCCGGCGTCTGCCAGACCACCCGCATCTGCCGAGTGCGGATGTTGAAGATTTCGATGGAACTGCGCATGCTGCCTCCCGGGCCTGTCGATCGTCTGGCGTGGAGCGTTGAATGGCGCAAACATTCCGTTTGCATCCGCCACCGCCGTGATTATGATCCTATTGCCGCAGGCACCGCCCTGCAAATTCAAATAGGAAAAAACAGCAGCGTTCCGGCACCGCCCGCACCCCTGCCCGTTTCTCCCAGATCCGAGGTTCCGCGATGAACACCATCGCCGATCACGGCATCCGCTTCGGTCGGATCGCCGCAATGCTTCCTGTCAAGAATATCGAGAAGGCCCATGACTTTTATGTCCGTGTGCTGGGCTTCGAAAAGACCTTCGAAAACGGCAACCCTGTCGGTTTCATGATCCTGAAACAAGGTAATGCCGAGTTGCACCTGACATTGCAGTCGACGCACAAACCGGCCCCCTTCAATGTGGCGCATATGCTGGTCAGCGACGCCGACGCGCTGCACGCGCTTTGCAAAAGCCACGGGCTTCGCATCATCAAAAGTCTGCAGGACAAGGATTATGGCCTACGGGCCTTCATTTTCGAAGACCCGGATGGTAACCGCATCGATGTGGGGCAGGTTATTTAACGAGATAGGGAGACGGCGCGGCGTGTCCGCGCCGTTGGAGGAAAAGGATGCTTCTTCGCCATCGATATATGGCGAAGCCGCAGCATCCGCACTCCGTCACCCCGAACTAAATTCGGGGTCCAGCAAGCTCCCTCCATGCCCTCCTTCGACTACCTGTCCCTGAATCGGTTGGTAATCGGATAACGGCGATCGCGGCCGAAGTTCTTCTTGGTGATCTTCACCCCGGGCGCGGATTGGCGGCGTTTGTATTCGGCGAGATAGAGCAGATGCTCGATCCGGTGCACCGTCGCGATATCATGGCCACGCGCGAGGATTTCCTCGACCGACATTTCCTTTTCCACCAGGCACTCCAGAATATCGTCCAGCACCGGATAGGGCGGCAGCGAATCCTGGTCTGTCTGGTTGGGTCGCAATTCGGCGGATGGCGCCTTGGAGATGATATTGGCGGGGATCACTTCGCCGGATGGCCCGAGCGCGCCGGGCGGCACATGGGAATTGCGCCAGCTGGAGATGGCGTAGACCTGCATCTTGTAGAGGTCCTTGATGGGATTGAAACCGCCATTCATGTCGCCATAAAGCGTCGCATACCCCACCGACATTTCCGACTTGTTGCCTGTTGTCACCACCATCGAGCCGAACTTGTTGGAAACGGCCATGAGAATGGTGCCGCGTGTACGGCTCTGCAGGTTTTCTTCGGTAATGCCTTCTTCCGTGCCTTCGAACATTTCCGAAAGCGCCGACAGGAACCCATCCACAGGTTCGGCAATGGGCACGATATCGTAACGGCAGCCAAGCGCCCTGGCGCAATCGGCTGCGTCCTTCAGCGAATCCTCGGAGGTGTAACGATAGGGCAGCATGATGCAGCGCACCCGTTCTTCGCCCAGCGCATCAACAGCGAGCGCAGCGCAGATCGCCGAATCGATACCGCCGGAAAGGCCGAGAACAACGCTCTTGAAGCCGTTCTTGTTGACGTAATCGCGAAAGCCCAGCATGCAGGCGCGGTAATCCGCCTCCTCGCCTTCAGGGATTTTCGAGAAAGGACCGCTCTCGCAGCGCCAGCCTTCTGCGGTGCGTTTCCAATCGGTAACGGCAAGGGTCGCCTCGAACTGGCTCATCTGGAAGGCAAGGGTCTTGTCGGCATTAAAACCGAAGCTCGCGCCGTCGAAAACCAGCTCGTCCTGCCCGCCAAGCTGATTGGCGAAGACCAACGGCAAGCCGCTTTCGATTACTTGCTTCAGCGCCACCTGATGGCGCACATCCAGCTTGCCGCGATAATAGGGCGAACCATTCGGCACCAGCAGGATTTCCGCCCCGCTTTCGGCAAGCGTTTCGCACACACCCATATCGTTCCAGATTTCCTCGCAGATCGGAATGCCGATCCTGACACCGCGGAAATTATAGGGACCGGAGATCGAACCTTCGGCGAAAACGCGTTTTTCATCGAACTCGCCGTAATTCGGCAGGTCGATCTTGTCGCGCAGCGCGATGATCTTGCCGCCATCCAGAAGCGCAACCGAATTGTGCCGGCCCGTTTCGCCCTGACGCGGAAAACCGATGACAACGCCCGGCCCGCCATCGGCGGTTTCCGCCGCCAGTTCTTCCACGGCCTTCAGGCACGCTTTCAGAAAAGCTGGCTTCAATACCAGGTCTTCCGGCGGATAGCCGGATATGAACAGCTCGGTCAGAAGCAGGAGATCGGCACCCTGCGTCGCCGCATCGGCCCGTGCTTCGCGCGCCCTGGCGAGATTGCCCGCCACGTCGCCAACAGTCGGATTGAACTGCCCGACGGCAATTCGAAGATGGTTTTTGATGTCGTGTCTGTCGCTCATGGCTTTTCAATACCGCGCCCGTGCCCGCTCCGCAACGCGGCAATTGCATGCCGCACCACCTTGATAGGATGAAGCCGCAACCGGCATTCACGCTAAGGTTATCACCGCACCGGCCACACTCCGCAAAGTTCATGTCGCGTTCATCGCGCTTATGTGACAGTTACATGACAGTTTTGCGACGCCCCGATTCACCTCCCCGAATTGCGCGGTGTCGCCTCGTAATACCGGAGTATGAGTTTGAGAAATTCGGCGCCAAAAACAACGGCTTCCGAAAAGGCTGATTTTGTCTTTTCGCCTGCATGGACGCGGAGCCTTTCCAAGCTTTCGGGCAAGGCCTACACGCTTGCCAATCTGACGTTTTCGTCGGTCGTGCTTGTCGTCGCGCTGGAATGGATCGCCCGCGGTTCGCTAGTTGATGTCGGCACCTTCCTCACCTCATCCGCCCGCCCCGGCATGACCACCATCGCCGCCGTGCTGCTGCTGCTCGTAGCGCTGGATTCCATCCTCGGCCGCCGTTACCTGTCGCTCATCGCCGTTGCGCCGCTTTGCGCGCTGACAGGGCTGATTTCCGCGCAGAAACAGACCTATCTCTCCGATCCGCTTTATCCCTCCGACCTGCTGTTCGGCCGGCAGATCCTCGAGCTTCTGCCCACCATGCTGAAAGCCCAGCCGCTGACGGCCATGCTGGTTGGCCTTGGCCTTTGCGCCACGGTTGCGGCCCTTTCCACCCTGTGGCTGCTGGCGCGGCGTTATTCGCCGGGCTTGAGCTGGCGCGAACGCGCCGCAGGTCTTGTGCTGGCGCTGCCGCTTCTGGCCGGCCTCGCCTCGCTCATGGACTATTCGCATTATTCGTGGGTGCGCGATCGTCTCAACATCATCCCCATGATGTGGGATCAACAGGAGAATTACCGCCATAACGGTTTCCTGATGGCCTTTGCCTTCAATATTCCCATGGCCAACGTCTCGGCGCCGCAGGGTTACGGCGAAAACAGCATTGCGGACCTGACCTCGGAACCCGCCGCCTTTGCCGCCAACACGGGCGATTACCCTGATGTCATCATGTTGATGAGCGAATCGCTGTGGGATCCGACACGGCTTGAAAACGTGAAGCTCTCTGCCGATCCGATGCCCAACATCCGCGCCAAGCAATCCGGCAACGTGTTCTCGCCGGAATTCGGCGGCATGACGGCGAATGTGGAATTCGAGGCGCTGACCGGTTTTTCCAACGCCTTCCTGCCCTATGGCAGCATTCCCTACCAGCAATATATCCGCCGCCCGGTACCCTCGCTTGCCAGCTTCTTCCGTGGCGAAGGGTATTCGGCCATCGCCATGCATCCGTTTCAGGAATGGTTCTGGAACCGCAAGGAAGTCTACAGGAATTTCGGCTTCGAGGAGTTCCGCTCGGAAGAGACATTGCCGCCCATGGAAAAGCGCGGCAACTTCGCCTCCGACGACGCGCTGATGGACCAGATCATGGTGGCCGCGGACGATGCGCGCAACCCGCTCTTCCTCTTCGCCGTCACCCTGCAGGGACACGGACCTTACGAGGCGGGCCGTTATGCCAGCGACACCATCGGCGTAGAGGGCGATCTTTCCGCTTCCGCATCGCAGGCGCTTGGTACCTATGCGCAGGGCGTGGCGGAGGCCGACGACGCCCTTCTGAAGCTGATGCGCTGGGCAAAAAAGCGCGAGCGCGAAACCATCATCGTGCTCTTCGGCGATCACCTGCCGCCGCTTGGCCAGACATTCGTGGAAAGCGGCTACATGCCGGGCATGGTGGCCAGCCGCCGCGCGCCGCTGGAAATCATGAAAAAGGAACACGAGACGCCGCTCGTCGTCTGGTCCTCGAAGACGGGCGTGCGCAAGAATATCGGCACCATCAGCCCGGCGCTGCTGCCCTATCACGTACTGAAAACAGCCGGTTTCTCAGACCCCTTCTATACGGGGACTTTGGGTGAAGTGCAGGATGCGTTTTCCGTCGTCGACCGGCATATGCTGGTGGCAACGGATGGCAAGGCCCTGCCCGACTGGTCGATTTCACCCAATTCCATTCCGGACGTGGTGCGCAATTATCGTCTGCTGCAATTCGACATGATGTTCGGCGAGCAATATGGCCGAGAGCGCTTCTTCCCCGGCTTCAACTGGGTAAATGACGCTACACCCTCCGTCTGATGGGGCTGGATGCCTAAACGGCATGGCAGCGGAAATCGTTTGAATTCCATTGCCATGCGGGTTTATCTCGACAGGGCCTTACCGAACCATCAGCACCACGAGAAGCACCGTGTCAGACATCTCCGACTATATCGTTTCGCACTTCAAGCGCTCCTCCCGGGAAATCGGCGAGGTCGAGCGTCGTATTCTGGAACTGTCGCACCAGAAAAAGCTGGTCTCGACCGACACCAATGCGGAATTTTCCGCCGGGGCAAACCTGGGCGACAGGCTGGCCGACAGCATTGCAAGGGTTGGCGGCTCCTGGGGATTTATCCTCAGCTTCTGCTTTTTCCTGGTGTTCTGGGCAATCATCAACACCATCGTGCTGACGACGCGGGCCTTCGACCCCTACCCCTTCATCTTCCTCAATCTTCTGCTCTCCATGCTCGCGGCCATTCAGGCGCCGATCATCATGATGTCGCAGAACCGGCAGGCCGCTCGTGACCGTTTCGAAGCCGCCAAAGATTATGAGGTGAACCTGAAAGCCGAGCTTGAGGTGCTGTCTCTGCACGAAAAGATCGACGTGAAGGTACTGGCCGAACCGGCAGCACTCAGGCAGGACCTCGCCGCCCTTCACCGCCATGTGACCCGGAAAGAAGACTGACGAGAAAGAACCGGCGCGCGAAAATCCATCCCCGCTTTTCCCCGCCCCGCCTTACCCTGCTATCTTGAATGCAGTCCTGCCGGGTAGACGCCAGACGTGGCGTAAACCGAAGGACGGTCCTGGTGGTGGGAACGGTGGCACGTTCATGGTGACAGGACCATTTCGCAAAAGGCCGTGCACTGCCTCTTGCGAAATACGGCTTTCTGGAATGCCCGGTCGCGCAAGCATCCGTCCACTCCAACCCCAATCAGCGCGTGACCGGGCACAACCCGTCTGAAACCGCGAAAACCCGACGGCGAAGGCCGTGCCGGGCGCAAAGGCGCATCTTTGCGTCGCAAAACGACAAGCGGGCAAAACGGTTACGAATCCGTCAGATTATTGCGCTACAGATTGACGCAGGCGTTTGTTGCATTGCACTCTTGTGTGCAAGGCTGACAAGGGAATCACTTCCCCTGGTCAAAATGGCATCACGACCATTTCGCGGCAGCGCCATCCCGGATGCGACATCCGGTCATTGCAATACATTCTGTTCCGGGGTTTTCATGTACCAGTTCGATCTGATTGTTATCGGCAGCGGTCCGGCGGGAAGACGCGCCGCCATCCAGGCCGCCAAGCTCGAAAAGAGGGTTCTGGTCATCGAGAAGGGCAGCCGCGTCGGCGGCGTTTCGGTGCACACAGGTACCATCCCTTCCAAGACATTGCGCGAAACCGCGCTCAATCTCACCGGCTGGCGCGAACGCGGTTTTTATGGCCGCTCCTACCGCGTCAAGCAGGAGATCGACGCGGACGATCTGCGCCGCCGCCTGCTGATCACGCTCGACCACGAGGTCGAGGTGCTGGAACACCAGTTCGCCCGCAACCGCGTGCAGCACATTCGCGGCACGGCAAGCTTCGTCGATGCCAACACGGTGAAGGTGGTGAAGAACGACGGTGAAGTCATGAACGTCACCGGCGCTTCCATTCTGCTCGCCATCGGCACGCGGCCCTACCGGCCACCGCATATTCCCTTCGACGGCGCGGCAGTGCTCGATTCGGACGAGATACTCGAGATCAAGGAACTGCCGCGCTCCATGGTCGTTGTCGGCGCGGGCGTCATCGGCATCGAATATGCCACGATCTTCAGTGCGCTCGACACGCAGGTAACGGTGGTTGAACCGCGCGAAACCATGCTGGAATTCATCGACAAGGAAATCGTCGAGGACTTCACCTATCAGTTGCGCGACCGTAACATGAAGCTGATCTTCGGCCAGAAAGCGGAAAAGGTGGAGCGCGACGACAGCGGCAAATGCCTCGTTTCGCTCAGCAACGGCCGCGTCCTTAAAGCCGAGACGGTGTTGTTCGCCGCCGGACGCGTCGGCGCAACCGATACGCTCAATCTTTCCGCCTGTGGGCTGGAAGCCGACAGCCGCGGCCGCCTGAAGGTCAATCCCGAGACCTTCCAGACAACAGTGCCGAACATTTACGCCGCCGGCGATATCATCGGTTTTCCGAGCCTCGCCTCCACCTCGATGGAACAGGGCCGTATCGCCGCCCGCCACGCGGTCGGTGCACCGGCCGGTGAACCGCCGCAGTTCTTCCCTTACGGCATCTATGCGGTTCCGGAAATCTCCACCTGCGGCCTGACGGAAGAAGAAGTCACTGAACGCCACATTCCCTATGAATGCGGCATCGCCCATTTCCGCGAAACCTCACGCGGCCATATCATGGGTCTCGACAGCGGGTTGCTGAAGATGATCTTCTCGCTGAAAACCCGCCGTCTGCTCGGCGTCCACATCGTCGGCGAAGGTGCCACCGAACTGGTGCATATCGGCCAGGCGGTGCTGAACCTGAAGGGTACGGTGGAGTATTTCGTAGAGAACACCTTCAACTACCCCACGCTTGCCGAAGCCTACAAGATTGCCGGTCTCGACGCGTGGAACCGCATGGGTGAGCTGAAGAAGGATTGAGGTTGGCTGTTGCGGGTGGAGATCGTTTGCAATGTGCGCAAACCTCTCCTCCGTCATGCTCGGGCCTGTCCCGAGCCTCTGCAACGTCGCGATTTTATGCGACATGATTAGATCCATGGGACAAGCCCAAGGATGACGCCGAATGCGACGCAAGAACGTCCATCACTTTCTGCTCATCCATACGATAACCGGTGACGCCCCTCACCATCGAATACTATACCGCGCACTCACACCCGGCCGAAAATGATCCGCATATCCCTGATCGAGCGTTCCGCGCACTGTCAGGTGATCGCCGATCTTCTGCTCCACGGCGACGCCGCTGCTGAACTCGTTGAAGCTGTTGCGGCTTGCCCCCGTCAGCACGAAGGCCGTGCCGGTTTCCGAGCGGGAAAGGCGCAGCGACTGCGATACATCCAGGCCGTTCCATTGCTGCGCCGTGCCGTCATAACGCACCGTGAAATTTCGGTTGGCCTCGATATCCAGTTCCGGCGTAACGATGCGTTTCTGTCGCGACGTCATGGAAACGCTGCTCGACCCCGTCAACGCGTTGAAGAGGACGCCGACATCACGGGCAAGCGAAACGCCGGGCAGCTGCTCCGCCAGCAGCGTGACATTGCCCCACAGCCGAACCGGCGTATCGACAAGCTGCCCTGTCTTGGAGGCATTCATGCCCATTTCCAGCCCCGCCCGGATCGGCGTCTCGACCGGCAGCTTCGCACCGATACGCGCCGTATAGGAACGGTCGGAATTCTTGACCGGCTTCCAGATCAACTCCGGCTCATCGGCACGGGCGTTGGTGCCAATCGCGGCGAACAGAGAGAACAACAGGGCGAAGCCCGTTCGTGGCGACATATCTTGTCCCCTGGCAAATTAAGGGCGCACCGGGTGAACCCGGCAGGCACGGTAAAAGCTTAAGGCCAAAGGTTTTGGCAGCGATGACAGCCGCGCGTTGGCGGCCATGTTTCCTTGACGGCTGCACCGGCAGCCAAGGCAAATCATGCTGCGCAGGGTGCCAGATGAACGGGAGATGAACAAGAGCAGATGCAGCAAAAAATCATGCTGCACTGCATTGTGATCGAAGGGTGGACGAATATTGCTTTACGGCAGCGTAGACGGGGTGGATGCCCAGGACCTTGGCCAGTCTCGCGGCGGGTTGATGACGAAGACACACGCCGCGACGGAAACACTCGGTCTAGTAACCCGAAGGTTCCCCGAAAGGTTGACGTTCTTGTCGTCGAAACACGGACCGCGACGATTTCGTTGCGACTAAAAAGAACAGTGGACTTAGTCGAAGCGCTTTAAGCGGTTTCGGGTGCTATTTGTCCCAATCTTCAAGATCATCGAAAAGCGTAGGCCCGCCTTGACGTCCAAGGGTCGCAGAGCGCTCCTTCAAGATTTCAATGACGGCTTCCAGAGACATCGCCGGTGAGAGCATCTCGCCGTTGATCGCAAGCACCCGAAGCACTTGTCGGTTTTTTGCTTTTCCTTCTAGGGTTTGATAAATCCACTGAACTTTCAAGGTATCCAAAACACCGACCTGTAGGTGCTTACGATCAGCGAGTTCCCAAAAAACTTCATCGTCAATCACGAAATAACATGTGCGATTGAAGACGTCTTTGCCCTTCCATTGGCGGCTGTGCTGATCCTCTTTATCCCAATTAGGAGAGCTAACTGACACCTCTTCAATCGCCGTGTGCCACGTACCCTCATCACCCTCGCCGTCGCGCTTTGCAGGTCTCTGTGCACGGCCGGGAAAAGCGCTACGAGGAACGGGAAAATCAGAAAATGGTGTAAACCCTATGCGCTTAATCTCACGGTCGAACACGCAGGCTCGATAAAAATCAGCACGGGCTTCCAGTATCTCATTTATTTCGACCTTTCCGTCGCCCAATAAGATGATTTCGTCAGTCTCTTTCTCAAGACTTGCTCGCGCCATCGCAGCAAGCATAGTAGCACCTGCCTCGCAAATCCTTTCATTGAGGGCGAAACCGGAGCTTTCACTAAAGCTGCCGTTCGTCCCAGTTTCGGCTCCTTCAGCTTTTTTGGCAGTGATTTCGATTAGATCTAATGTAGATACGCCCGCTTGATATGCCCATTCTGACGGTGACTTTCCAGTGAGGCCACGAACGAACGCAGCTGGGGTATCGCTGTCTAGGAAAACGACAAGACCGACGAGCGCAGGGATCACGATCTTTAGAGATTGTAAAAACGTTCCCTCTTGTGCCGGTAGCACGACAATCTGAAATTCGAGGCCACCTCCAAATACCGCAGTGTTGAGAGCTTCAACAACGTTCCTTGCTCCAATGGCCGTTCCAAGGAAGGTCTCCAACTCAATGTGGTGATCAACTACGTCAAAGTGGATAAAGATAGTTTTAGATTGGTGCGGATATTCTACGAACTCTGTTTGCGGCATGAATTGGTCCCCTCAGTCCCTGAAGATACAACTAAGCCGTTAGACGCAAGGGATACAAGTCAACAAATGCGTTAGGTCACAGCGGCGGAAGATCGTAAACGAATTGCCCCCACTTAAGTATAACTCGGTGGATCACAGCAATCTCCCGCCTATTTCGAAAGACCTCATCGAGCCCCTCGTTAAATGGCTCCTCGAAGCTCCCGCCCTGAGGGCGAAGCGAAAGGGCCGTTCCCGTCTGCACATTCTGCTTGATTGGGGGACGGACGTCCCAAATTCTTTAAGACCGGAGACTTCGACATAAAAAAAGGCCGCAGCTTTCGCCACGGCCCTTCCATTCATTCAGCTTTCGCCAGCCAAGATTATTCGGCGTCGGCCTCAGTGGCCTTCTTCTTGGCCGGAGCCTTCTTCTTCGGAGCGGCTTCTTCGCCTTCAGCGGCGTCGTCAACCTTGGCAGCAGCCTTTTTCTTGGCAGGCGCCTTCTTCTTGGTTTCCGTTGCTTCTTCGCCGTCGTCAGCCAGAAGCTCTTCCTTGGAAACGGTCTTGTCCGTTACCGAGATTTCCGTGAGCAGCTTGTCGATGACCTTTTCTTCGAAGATCGGAGCGCGCAGCGAAGCGGAAGCGCCGGGGGTGTTGCGGAAGAAATCGAGGATTTCCTTCTGCTGGCCGGGGAACTGCTGCAGCTGCTGGAACAGCGCGCGCTGCATTTCTTCTTCGGTCACTTCGACGCCGGCCTTTTCGCCGATTTCGGAGAGAACGAGACCGAGACGAACGCGGCGTTCAGCGAGCTTGCGATATTCTTCGCGGGCTTCTTCTTCCGTGGTGTCTTCGTCAGCGAAGGTCTTGCCGGACTGGGCAAGATCGGTGTTGATCTGGCGCCAGATGTTGTCGAATTCGGCATCGACGAGGCCAGCCGGCGTGTCGAACTTGTACATTTCGTCGAGCTGGTCGAGAATCTGACGCTTGACCTTCTGGCGGGTTACGTTGCCGTACTGGCTTTCGATCTGGCCGCGAACGATTTCCTTCAGCTTTTCAGCCGATTCGAGACCGAGCTTTTCCGCCAGTTCGTCGTTGATTTCAACAGCAGCGGCAGCAGCAACTTCCTTGACGGTGATGTCGAAGTTGGCTTCCTTGCCTGCGAGGTTCGCAGCCGGGTAGTCAGCCGGGAAAGTCACGGTGATGGTCTTTTCGTCGCCAGCCTTGACGCCAACGAGCTGGTCTTCGAAGCCGGGGATGAAGCGGCCCGAACCGAGAACCAGCTCAGCGTCTTCAGCAGCGCCGCCATCGAAGGCTTCGCCGTCAACCTTGCCGAGATAGTTCATAGTGACGCGGTCGCCTTCGGCGGCCTTGCCCTTCTTGGCTTCAAAGGTACGGGCGCTCTCAGCGATCTTGAGGATCTGCTCGTTGATTTCGTCTTCGGAGACTTCAACAACTTCGCGGGTAACCTTGATGCCGTCATTGGCCTTCAGTTCGATGGCCGGAATGATTTCATAGGCAACGGTGAATTCGAAATCGGTTTCAGCCGAAAGGATCTTTTCGGCTTCCTGCTCGTCTTCGGTCATGGAGATGGCCGGCTGCGTTGCAGACTTCTCACCGCGGCTGGAAAGGATTTCAGAAGGCTTTTCACGAACCAGCTCGTTGACGAGGTCGGCCATGATGGACTTGCCATACATCTTCTTCAGATGGCCCATCGGCACCTTGCCGGGACGGAAACCGTTGATGCGAACCTTGTCCTTGGCGTCAACCAGGCGCTCGTCCAGACGGGCCTTCATGTCGGCAGCCGGGATAACGACCTTGAGTTCGCGCTTCAGGCCTTCAGCCAGCGTTTCGATAACCTGCATTTTCTCAAACCTTCACATCATGGCGGCGGTGCTCAGACAGCCGTTGGTTTACTTTCGAGCACTGCGCCGGAAACGTCGTTCCCCGGCCGTGGCTTCCATTATTTCTTCACACAAGCGCCTGCCGGACAAAATTGCGCTCGCGCCGGAGACAAGGGCGCGAAGGGGATGATGAACCCCAAAGCTCCCTGCATCACTAAGGATGCACTCTGGCACAAGCGTGGCACAGCCATGCTTTACTTGTGGTGCGGGTAGAGAGACTCGAACTCCCACGCCGAAGCGTTGGTACCTAAAACCAATGCGTCTACCAATTCCGCCATACCCGCACGTTGGGCGGCGGTATGTCACAATGTTCTG
This sequence comes from Rhizobium sp. SJZ105, assembly GCF_007828365.1. Classification (NCBI taxonomy): domain Bacteria; kingdom Pseudomonadati; phylum Pseudomonadota; class Alphaproteobacteria; order Hyphomicrobiales; family Rhizobiaceae; genus Rhizobium; species Rhizobium sp. SJZ105. Next base: position 280,206 of record NZ_VIUP01000001.1, on the reverse strand, counting down.
GAAGGGTCAAGCACACCTTATCGCCGCGTCCCGTTTCGCCCGGACTTTTCTTGGGTCCCCGCCCCCAGCCGCAAATGCCGGCCGGTACGTTCTTGCCGTTTCGTGCCCGCATGAAAGGGAACGACGCGCCCACAGACGATGACACGAGGGGCCGCAAAACTGCGCACGCCGTCTCCCTCTTTCCCGTCCGGCCTCACATGTCCCGACAGGAAAAACGCGCAACATTTATGCGGCTACATGACATTATATATAGGACATGCCGCCCGTCATTTTACGAGAACGCGCGCCTCCAGCCGAAGCCCTTATACGAACGACCTTTGCATCCCCATCCTCGCCGCTGCCTGCCCGACCCCTGGTATTCAGCCGGACCGCACGGCTTGGCAGCGACAGATGCCGCCGAGTTCACTAAAAGCACACAAATTGGTCACAAATTATGCAGTAGCCGCCGCAATTGGGGTCATTTATCGGCTTGCTTTGCGTTCCATGCATAGGTGGCATCTTGCTTTGTCTGTTTTTGTTTTTATTAAACCGATTATATTCATGGTCATACAGAGATCGAGTTCAGCCCCGAGCCTAATCCTCCCAAGACGGGCCGGAAATGCTGGACAGCACGAAGAGGAAGATGACAATGAACATTACACGCTCGCTCACCAACTGGCGCAAGTATCGTCAGACCGTAACCGAACTCGGCCGCATGACCGACCGCGAACTGAATGACCTCGGCATTGGCCGTCAGGACATCCGTCGCGTCGCACGCACCGCCGTCGGCATCTAATACGCTCCGCCGCTTGAAGCGGCGGATGCGAGACGACCCTCCCAAAAGGCCAGAGGCTCCCGCCTCCGGCCTTTTTTTTTCGTTCTGGCACCCTCTCGGAACCGAGCCGCGCCGCCCCACCGGCATGTGCGCGTGACAAACAGATGAAAAATGCATCGATTAGGCGGCTGAATCCGGCATGTCTGGAGAGCCCGAACGCCCTTCAAGCACCGCTGAGGGGAGCAAAAAGCCGGTCTAACACCGCCAATGGCCGCAAACCCCTTCAAAACCGCCCGAAAGACAGGCATTTCCGCTCATATTTTGCTCATGCGGTAGTCAAAGCCGCAAATTTAGCCGACATAGTGCACAAATGCATGGCAGTCGCCTAAATTCTGCACTGCACAACATGGCTCAATGTCTATATATAAAACCTCAACAGCCGAGAGCACAGAAACACTGAGCCGGCCGACGAAATCAAAGAAAGATTGAGGAAACGATCATGAACCCTATCCGCATCGCAAAGAACTGGATCTCCTACCGTCGCACGATCAACGAACTTGGCAGCCTGTCCAACCAGGCCCTGAGCGACATCGGCCTGACACGTTACGACATCCGTAACGTAGCTTCCCGTTCGTTCCGCTAAGGCGTAAAAGATCGTCCCGCTGCCCGACCTCCAGGGCGCGACGATTGAGCGACAGGTAAAAGAAAGCGGCGCCTCTGGCGCCGTTTTTGATTCTGGCGGTATTCGCCGGAGATTTTTGGCTTACAAGCATAGAGACCACATTCCCTCCGCCCCAATCGTCCCACCCGCAAAAACATTTGGCTGTCGCAGCCATGCATGGTAGTGCATCGCCCTGAAAAACGCGTCCTTCGGGACCCGCGCGGAACAATCACTCGAAAGACAGCCGCCGGAGGGGAGCTTTTGCCCCACGCGGCCTATGGGCGCCAGCATGCAAGACAAGACCTATTCTCCCATTCACGTCGTGGGCGGCGGACTGGCCGGTTCGGAAGCCGCCTGGCAGATCGCTGAAAGCGGCGTTCCAGTCATCCTGCACGAAATGCGCGGCGTGCGCGGCACGGAAGCGCACAAGGGCGATACTCTGGCGGAACTGGTCTGTTCCAACTCCTTCCGCTCCGACGATGCGACCGCCAATGCAGTGGGCGTCATCCATGCGGAAATGCGGCTTGCCGGCTCGTTGATCATGGCCTGCGCCGACAGGCATCAGGTGCCTGCCGGCGGCGCGCTTGCCGTCGATCGCGACGGATTTTCTCAGGCCGTAACAGACCGGCTCGAAAGTCACCCACTGGTGACGATCCTGCGCGAAGAGGTTTCCGGCCTGCCGCCGAAGGAATGGGGCAGCAGCATCATCGCCACCGGCCCGCTCACCTCGCCGGATCTGGCGGCGGCGGTTCAGGCCGAGACGGGTGAGGATGCCCTGGCATTCTTTGACGCCATTGCCCCCATCGTGCACCGCGACAGCATCAACATGGATATCTGCTGGTACCAGTCGCGTTACGACAAGGTTGGCCCCGGCGGCACAGGCAAGGACTACATCAACTGCCCGATGAACGAGGAGCAGTACAACGCCTTCATCGACGCGCTGATCGCCGGCGACACGGTGGGTTTCAAGGAATGGGAAGGCACACCCTATTTCGACGGCTGCCTGCCAATCGAGATCATGGCTGAACGCGGCCGCCAGACGCTGCGCCACGGCCCTATGAAACCGATGGGCCTGACCAACGCCCACAACCCCACCGTCAAGGCCTATGCCGTGGTCCAGCTTCGCCAGGACAATGCGCTCGGCACGCTTTACAACATGGTGGGTTTCCAGACCAAACTGAAATACGGCGCGCAGGCGGATGTATTCCGCATGATCCCGGGTCTAGAAAATGCGGAATTCGCCCGTTTGGGCGGCCTGCACCGCAACACCTATATCGATTCCCCCATCCTGCTCGATCCATCGCTGAAGCTGAAATCCCGGCCTGACCTGCGTTTTGCAGGCCAGATCACCGGCTGCGAAGGGTATGTGGAAAGCGCCTCCGTCGGACTTCTGGCCGGACGCTTCGCTGCCGCCGAACGGAAAGGCGAGACCCCGAGCCTGCCGCCCGCAACGACAGCCCTCGGCTCACTTCTCAACCACATCACCGGCGGGCATCTTTCCTCGAATGATGAGCCGGGCAAACGTTCCTTCCAGCCGATGAACATCAATTTCGGCCTCTTCCCAGAACTGGAGCCTGGCTCCATCGTCAAGCCGGAAGGCGTGAAACGTTTTCGCGGCAAGGACAAGACAATCATGAAACGCCAGCTCGTTGCAGCGCGGGCGTTGAGGGATTGTGCGACGTGGTTGAACGGGGGCGAGGTCATCCTAGAAACCGTCACCGATCATTATCGCTGAAACGCCACGGCATTGGCTAGGGTGAAGCCCCTGACCAATGCCGTCAGCGAACATTCCAGAAAAGCCAGTCCGACTTTCCCTTCTGATATTTGTAGTGTCGGGAGAAATACGGGTTTACCGCCGTCACGTATTCGAACTCGATATCCGTATTGCCCAGCAAAGAAATGAGCGGGCGGTATTTGTAACGCCCCGAAATTACGATTACCGCTTCTTCGGTCTTGAAGTTTCCTTGCGTCAATATCTTGTCCCACTTCACGTTTTCGGCGTTGCCAAAAAAATTGTATGGGGCGAACTCGGTCACGGCGACCCCACCCACAAGCTTGGCGCTTCTGAGCGTCAGATCAAGCTTTTCAGATTCGAGCGGGCGCCCGGCAGCCATGACAAAGGATTTGACGCCAGTCCTGACGCGCTCCTCAAATTCCGGGAATCGGGCCGACCAACGGGCCGTATTGTCCACTACTGTTACGAAACGGTCATAGCTCATCCAGCCACGCCCGATTTCGATCACCATCGCCAGTACTAGAATGAGCAAAGGCATCAATAGCGCTAATTCCACCGCGGCAACGCCAGAGCGCGAACTTATCAGCGAGATGGATAGATATTTCAATCTCTTACCAATCATTCCGTCACCCGAACCGCGGTGATCGCCAGAGAGAGATTTTGCAATTGCGGCTTGCCCCCGGAACTGGGAACGAGCAGATGGGTGGTGGGAAGAATGAATTTCCAGTCATACCCCAGCGCCAGAAGATATTGCCCGGCGGCCTTGCTTGGCGCCTCGAATTTGTTCTCGACCGGAAATGTCACCGGTGTAGTAGCAAGGTTGGCATCAGCAATGGCAATGAGCGATATTTTCAGGTCATCTTCAGTTGTCGCGAGCAGGAAATTCGAGGCAATAACCTGCCTGAACTCCGCCGCGGTAACGGACGTTCGGCCAGCCGCCGCCTTGCGCAGATATTCAGTCCCGGCAGTTGCCGCCGTCGACATATTGAGGCTGAAGAAAAGCACGAGACTAACTTCGATGATACCGAAGATCAGCAGGAGATAGACCGGCAAAAGCAAACCGAACTCAACGGCGGTAGCCGCACGGATATCCGTGGCAAGCGACCGGATGAGACTGGGGAAGTCACGATGCGATATCTTAAAACGAGTCAAGATAAGTGACCTCGAATGCCGTTATGATCCCACCCAGACTGTCGCTCGTTCCAGCGGCGGCGATCGACAGCTTGTACAGCGAATAAGTATCGACAGTGACCTCGTAGCTTCGGCGCTCCCATCGAATTTCATTCGCCTTCTGGCTCATCTGGATAATTTTTTTCTCTACACCCATTTGGGGCCGCAACACCTGCAGCGAAATATCGATGTCGTTCGAGCCTTCGTAATTTTGGTTTCGCCCGTTGTACCAGACCGAGATTTCGTATTTGCCGGGATGCATTTCCACATATTTGAAGATCGAGCTGTTGGCGTCGCGTCTTTTTTGCCCTTCCCAGTGACTGTCAAGTTCGACAGCGTAGCGGGTTGGCGGTATTCGCTCATTTTGGCCGTTGCGCATCGAGGGCGTGTTGTTCTTCTCTTCTGTAGTACACTGCTGCCCCTGCTCGGAATTCAAGGCGTCCTTGCCATCCGTTTGCGCCTTGCTGCCGTTTTTCGAATCGTTGTTTTCTTTGGGAAGAGTAGCCTGTGACTTTGGGGTGCATGTCATCCCGGCGCTTGTCTCTTTCTCCTTTTCCTGATCCCCGTAGCCCTGCCAGCCATGGTTCTTCCGGCAATCCGCATTGCTCCAATCCTGAAGTTCGATGCCCGGCCCCGTACCGCCATCCCATCCCAGTTCGGCATAGGTATAAACACCCCAGCAGCCGTTGGGTGTTTTGGCGGTTCTGCCGTTTTTCAGCATACGTTCCGTGCCGTTCAGCGTCTTTTCGAAGGTGTTGTTGACAACGACCTCACCGTCATGTGGATAAGGCGGTATACCGCCACAACGGTACGACAGCTGATAGTCCAGTTTTTCCGCCCCGAACATGCCACTGAACACGGTTTTGTAGCTGAACTTTGCGTCTATATCCGTCGTCAGCCAGTCGATTTTAACATCGCGACTGACCACATCCTGTTTGGTGGAACGGATCAGTGCGTCGAACGTGTCGAGCACGTTTTTACGGCGCACCTCATCCAGGGGTACGTTCGTGCGCGTCGGTTTTGTCGAACGCTCACAGGCCTGTGCAACCACCCGCTTCGACTGGCTATAATAGGCCAACGCCCGGCCGCCTTCGAAAAGAAACCCGAAAAAAAGCAGGAAAACCGGCAACAGCAACGCCGTCATAATGACGAAACTGGCTCTCCGGTCGTGCAAAAACGCCCCGAAAATCTCCGCCAGACCGTCAAGTTTTGTCTTAAAATTCAACATTTGAAAATGCCGCTTCATGAAATTGGCTATCACCCGCCTTAAAATAAATCGCCCGGTTTCCCTCCACGCATCCGGACAGACACAACGCCACAGCCGGAGGGAATATTGGGGCGGCAGCAAACAAACTCAGCAAAGGCTGATGCACCGCGATCATGGCGGCACGCGGCAAATGAGCCGAGCCACTTGCAAGCAAGAGATGCAAAAACTAATAACAGCCGCCGAAATACAGCGCCGACTGCGGGTTATGCTCCATTCGAAATTCTATAGTGTGGTATAAACACCAAATTTGTAAATTAATAGTCACCTTTATTCCGAAAAATATATGTAAAAACATACACTTAAATCACGTATTCATAATTTAGAATAGCTGAAGTAAACCATATAAAGACAACGCGAAACATTGCCCTGATGGCAGGCCCGCGACGATGCGCAAATTCCTCACAGGTGTGAGGGGCATTGCCGTCTTTTGAATACGGCAAGACGGATTTGTACCTTGCCCCTGCCGCCAAGCTCGGGCAAAACAGCCCTTTCCAATCACGAGACCATGCCAGGAGATAGAATATGGACGTTCGCGCCGCAGTTGCCATTCAGGCAGGAAAACCGCTTGAGGTCATGACCGTTCAACTCGAAGGTCCCCGCGCTGGCGAAGTGCTGGTCGAGGTCAAGGCGACAGGTATCTGCCACACCGATGATTTCACCCTCTCCGGTGCCGATCCCGAAGGTCTGTTTCCGGCCATCCTCGGCCATGAGGGTGCAGGCATCGTCGTTGATGTCGGTCCCGGCGTCACCTCGGTCAAGAAGGGCGATCATGTCATCCCGCTTTACACGCCGGAATGCCGCGAGTGCTATTCCTGCACATCGCGCAAAACCAATCTCTGCACCTCCATCCGCGCCACCCAGGGCCAGGGTGTGATGCCTGATGGCACCTCGCGCTTCTCGATCGGCAAGGACAAGATCCACCACTATATGGGCTGCTCGACTTTCTCGAACTTCACCGTCCTGCCCGAGATCGCCCTTGCCAAGATCAATCCCGATGCGCCCTTCGACAAGGTCTGCTACATCGGCTGTGGTGTGACGACCGGTATCGGCGCCGTCATCAACACCGCCAAGGTGGAGATCGGCTCGACGGCAATCGTCTTCGGTCTCGGCGGCATTGGTCTCAACGTTCTGCAAGGCCTGCGTCTTGCCGGCGCTGACATGATCATCGGTGTCGATATCAACAATGACCGCAAGGCCTGGGGCGAGAAGTTCGGCATGACCCACTTCGTCAACCCGAAGGAAGTGGGCGACGACATCGTGCCCTATCTCGTCAACATGACGAAGCGTAATGGCGACCTGATCGGCGGCGCGGATTATACGTTCGACTGCACGGGCAATACCAAGGTCATGCGCCAGGCGCTGGAATCTTCGCATCGCGGCTGGGGCAAGTCTGTCATCATCGGCGTTGCCGGTGCGGGCCAGGAAATCTCCACGCGTCCGTTCCAGCTGGTCACCGGCCGCAACTGGATGGGCACGGCCTTCGGCGGCGCGCGCGGCCGCACAGACGTGCCGAAGATCGTCGACTGGTACATGGAAGGCAAGATCCAGATCGATCCGATGATCACCCACACGATGCCGCTCGAAGACATCAACAAGGGCTTTGACCTGATGCACAAGGGCGAGAGCATCCGCGGCGTCGTGGTCTATTGATCGGCTGACAAAATGGCAGGCGCGCACCGCGCGTCTGCCATATGAATTGACCGACCTTTCCGCTTACAGCCGTGCCGATTAACGGGACGGTAAATCTATCATCGTATGCCGATATTGCGCGGTGGAGTTGAAAAATCCCTCCCTGCCCGAAACGACGCCAGATAGCGGGAGCGACCTCTGAAAACCGTACCGATCGACAACGGAAACCGCGTCGCTGCCGTTGCACTTCTGGCGAAAGGTTTTCCGGAAAAGAGCGAGGCTTTCTGGGCGCTCGGCGTGTCCCTTATAAGCGACCATCATCAGCGGCAGGATCTCGGCCCCATCGGGCAATTGCTGATGAAGGGCGACGATGCCGTTGGCGTTCTTCTGACGATACGAAGCCGCCTGGCCGAGACCGGCAGGACAGTCGTCAACCTGTCCAGCTGGTATGTCGAACCTTCCAGCCGCTGGTTTGCACCGCGTATGCTGCAAATGGCGACATCCTCCGAAGAAGACATCTTCACCGATCTCACCCCGTCTCCAGAAGCCTGCAAGGTGAACGAGAGACTGGGGTTCACAACGATAACGAATTGCACGCTTTTTTATCCCCTGCCTTTAAAGGCATTCGGCCCGGCCAGGGTGCGGCTGCGCCCGCTTGCCGAAGTGCCGCAGGGCACGCTGTCTGCCGCCACGCGCGACATGCTGGAAGATCATGCGCGTTTCGGCTGCATCGTTGCGGTCATGGAGGCGGATGGCAGCCATTATCCGCTGGTGTTTTTAAAAACCATAACCAAAAGGCTGCCCTCCGCCCGCCTCATCTATTGCGAGGACAGGCAAGTCGCCCAGAGGCACATTTCGGCAATTGCCCGCCATCTTCTTGGCAAAGGCCGGCTTGCATTGACCATGGCGGCTTCCGATGAGAAGCGAGACGCCGGCGGATTTGCCATACTCAAATCCTCGCCAATACAAGTAAAGGGAGCATGGAACCCACGGTTTATTAACGAAACATATTCAGAATTGGTGTTATTGCCACCCTGGGTATTGGGACGCTCTTAAAAGACGCGCGCTTAAACCTTGCCTGAAAAGAAGAAAATGCGCTTCGGCCGAGACTAGTCCCGACTGCGCGAACGAGCGGAGAATAAGCATGCTTTCAGCGAAACCCAGGGAAGTCGATGTCTCCGAGACCATCTATTCCTACCTCTCGCAGCGTTTCCCGGCTCATGCACCGTTTTCCGCAGATACGCAATTGCTCGAAGGCGGCGTGATCGATTCGCTCGGTTTTCTCGAACTGATGATCTTTCTCGGCGAAGGTTTCGGCATCGTTCTCAATGATGAACATTTCACCCCGGAAAATCTCAGCACGCCGGCCGATCTGATTGCCTTCGTCACGCAGGAACGGCGCAGATGACAACCCACATCCTGCTGCACCACCTGCTCACCGCGCGGGCGGAAAGCGGCGATGAGGCGCTTGTCTACAAAGAAAAATCACTGAGCTATCGCGAATTTTCCGAAGCGGCCGCACGTTGTGCGGCGGCATTGCAGGAGGCCGGAACGGAGCGCGGCGACCGTGTCGTCATCTTCCTGCCGCGCGGCATCGAGGAATGCTGGTCGATCTTCGGCGTGAGCATGGCTTCCTGCGTCTTCGTGCCGGTCAATGCGCTTTTGAAGGCGCAGCAAATCCGCCATATCGTCGCGGATTGCGGCGCAAAAATCGTCATCAGCAGTGCTACGATGATGGATGAGCTGAACGCGGCTGTGGAAGACCTTCCCGAGGTCACTGTACTGCTGGCGGAACAAATAGACCGCCGCCCGCCCGTGCCTGCCAAAGTCTCCCCGTCAATTGGCGAGGACCTTGCAGCGATCCTCTACACATCCGGCTCCACCGGCTCGCCCAAGGGCGTGATGCTGTCGCACCGTAATCTTCTGGCCGGAGCGCGCATCGTGCGCACCTATCTGGAGATCACCGGAAATGACCGCCTTCTCTCCATTTTGCCCTTCAGTTTCGATTACGGCCTGAACCAGTTGCTGACAGCGGTTGAACAGGGTGCGACCACTGTTATCTCCACCTTCAGGCTCGGCGACGACATTGTCAGGGACTTGCGCGACCATGCCATTACCGGGCTTGCCGGCGTACCAACTGTCTGGGCGATCCTGACGAGGGCCGCGCCGTTGCTCGCAAAAACGCCGCTGCCGCAGTTGCGTTACATCACCAACTCCGGCGGACGCGTGCCGCAGGAAACCGTGAGGGCGTTGCGCGAAAAGCTGCCGGACACCAAAATCTATCTGATGTATGGCCTGACCGAAGCCTTCCGATCCACCTTCCTGCCGCCTGATGAAATCGACCGCCGCCCGACTTCCATCGGCAAGGCTATCCCCGAATGTGAAATCTTCATCGTCACCGCCGAGGGACAAAGGGCAAAACCGGGTGAGCCCGGCATTCTCGTCCATCGCGGCCCGACCGTGTCGCTGGGTTACTGGAACCGGCCGGAAGATACCGCCAAGGTGCTGCGCCCTCACCCTTTCATTCCGGCTGCACGCGGCGGCGAGACCGTGTGTTATTCCGGCGATCTGGCGGTGGAAGACGAGGACGGCTTTTTCAGTTTCGTTGCCCGCAACGATGCGATGATCAAATCGTCAGGCTATCGCATCAGCCCGACCGAGGTGGAGGAAAGCCTGATGTCGACTGGCCTTTTCCAGCAGGTTGCCGTCATCGGCCTGCCGGACCCCTTTGCAGGCGAGAAGGTGCATGCCGTGGCAACCGCCGCCAACGAGAATATCGATGTTTCGGCAGCTCTCAAAAAAGCCGCCGAAATGCTTGCCCCCTTCATGATTCCGCGCGCCATCGAACTGGTCGACCGGCTTCCGGTCACGGCCAATGGCAAGGTGGATTACCGCGCGCTGGTGCGCGAACGGACGGATAATGGCGCCCACGGATAAACCCAAAAGCCACGGCCCTGCCCTTGCCGCCGCGCAATTCGCAGTCGACGAAAACGATCTTGTCATCGGTGGCCGTGCCGTGCGCGATATCGTCGCTGAGACCGGAACGCCGTGCTTCCTCTATGATGCCAGCGCCATGCGCCGCGCCTATCGCGATCTCGCAACCGCGCTCAGTGGTTTTGCCGATATCTTTTATTCGGTGAAAGCCAATCCCCTGCCAGCCATCATCTCGCTTTTCCGCGAAGAAGGCGCTGGCGCGGAAATCGCCTCCGTCGGTGAATATCGCGCCGCCATCAAGGCGGGCATACCGCCGGAAAATATCATCTTCGCCGGCCCCGGCAAGCGCCAGGCCGAATTGCTTGAGGTGATCGAGAGCGGCATCGGCGAAATCCATATCGAGAGCGCCGAGGAAATTGCCCGCATCGAGGCGATCGGCAGGCCGGTCAAGGCTTCGATCCGCATCAATCCGGTGCCGGATACGCAGGCAGGCGCCATGCGCATGGGTGGCAAGGCCACCGCCTTCGGTTTCGACGAGGAAGAACTCGAAAACGTCCTGCCGCTGTTCAGGGACATCAGGCATATCAATCTCGTCGGTGTCCATATTTACGGTGGCACGCAAATCCTCGATGCCGACATGCTTGTCTCCCAATGGAGACACTCCATTTTGCTTGCAGCGCGCATGGCCGAAATGCTCGGCAGGCCACTTGAAACCATCGATCTCGGCGGCGGTCTCGGCATCCCCTATTTCGCCGGGGAGACGCCGCTCGATCTTGCAGCGGTCAGTGCCGCCATTCCCGATCTCAAGGCCTTGGTGCAGGCACATCCGCTGATCGCCGATGCCCATATCATTGTCGAACCCGGCCGCTTCCTCGCCGGTTCCGGCGGCATCTATGTGGCGGAAGTCAATTCGGTAAAGATCTCGCGTGGCACCACCTTCGTGGTGACAGATGGCGGCATGCATCACCATCTGGCAGCCTCCGGCAATCTCGGCCAGATCGTCAAGCGTAACTACCCCATCGTCGCACCGGCCATGATGCAGGCAGACAATGAGGAAACGGCAACCATCGTCGGCCCGCTCTGCACACCGCTCGACACGCTGGCCCGCAATGCGGCCCTGCCGAAGCTGAAGGCTGGTGATCTCCTGGCAATCCTGCAATCGGGCGCCTATGGCGCCACCGCCAGCCCTTCGGGTTTTCTCAGCCATCCGGCGGCGAAGGAAGTGCTGGTGGAGAATGGTGCGTTTGAGGTGATAGGACGCTGAGGATGTGTGGTCGCGAAACCCGTACCCGGTTTTCCTAAGGGCACACTTTTGGCTGCTTACCTCGGAGCCTCCTCCAACCTCCCTCATTCCTGTGCTAGTCACAGGAAAGGAGATCACCCCCGTAACAGTCTGTCCCCAACCGCAAATTTGGATTTCAGCAGACACTCATCATATTCCGCCTCGGCATCCGAATCGAAAACGATGCCGCCGCCGACATTGAAGATCGCGCGGCCGCCATCGAACAGGGTCAGCGTGCGGATCGCCACCGAAAAGCGCATTTCACCAGCTGGAGATATGAAGCCGATTGCGCCGCAATAGGCGTCGCGCGGCGTCTGTTCCAGTTCGCGCAGGATCTTCATCGCCCACATTTTCGGCGCGCCGGTCACCGAACCGCAGGGAAAAAGCGCCGCGAAAATATCCTCCACCGTCACATCAGGCAAAAGCTTCGCGCGCACATGGCTGACCATCTGGTGCACGGTGGGATAGGTCTCGATATCGAACAGTCGCGGCACATGGAGGCTGCCGACCTCGGTGATGCGGGAAATATCGTTGCGCAGGAGATCGACGATCATGCGGTTTTCGGCAAGCGTCTTTTCATCCTCAAGCATCGCCGCGATGATCGCCCGGTCCTCTTGCGCATTAGCACCGCGCGGCGTCGTTCCCTTCATCGGATGGGTTTCAATGAAACCTTCCCCGTCCACCGAGAAAAACAGTTCCGGTGAGCGCGACAGGATCACCGGTCCACCGAGATCGACCAGCGCGCCATATTTAACCGGCTGGCGCTCAACCAATGACCAGAAAGCCGTGAGCGGATCGCCGCTCCAGCGAGCATGAACGGGCATCGTCAGATTGCCCTGATAACAGTCGCCGCGACGCAGATGCCCGTGCAGCCGCTCGAAGCGCTGGCAATAGTCTTCAAGGCCCCATGCGGGCGCGGGATCGGACAGAAACGCATCGGCATCCGGCAGACTTTCGGGCCGCGCAAATCGCCCCTCATCCGGCTGTGGGCCGGAAAAGACGCCGAAGCGAAGGAACGGCACGTTGCGAGGCTCGGCAGCAAAGTCCGCAAGTTTCGGCTCGAACAGGAAACCCGCCTCGTAGGACATATAGCCGGCAAGGTATTTCCCGGCGCGGCGCAGCTGCTCCATGCGTTTCAGCGCCGCGAAAAACGCCTCTGGCTCATCCGCGACGATGATCTCCTCCGGCTCGGTGAAGGCTGTCACCGTGCCGGTCGTGTCATCCCGGAAAAGAACGTAAGGCGCATGTGCCAAGGAAAGCGTCCGAACAGGAGAAAGGGTCGGGAAAAATCAGATCGGGTCTATGTCGCCCCGCGCCCACATCTCTATGGTTTCCGCATAAAAATCAGCGAAACGGCCTTCCTCGATCGACTTGCGGATACCCTGCATCAGCTCCTGATAATAGGCAAGATTGTGCCAGGAGAGCAGCATGCCGCCCAGCGCCTCGTTGGAGCGCGTAAGATGATGCAGATAGGCGCGGGAGTAATCACGCGAGGCCGGGCAGTTTGACTGCTCATCGAGCGGCCGCATATCCTCCGCATGGCGGGCATTGCGGATATTAACCCTGCCGCGACGGGTGAAGGCAAGCCCGTGACGACCGGAACGGGTCGGCATCACGCAGTCGAACATGTCGATGCCGCGCGCCACCGATTTCAGAATATCGTCAGGCGTACCGACGCCCATCAGGTAACGCGGCTTTTCGGTGGGCAGCACCGGCAGCGTGATGTCGAGCATGCCCAGCATCACATCCTGCGGCTCGCCGACCGCAAGACCGCCGACAGCGTAACCCTTGAGATCAAGCTGCCTCAGCCCTTCGGCGGAGCGAATGCGCAGATCCGGCTGGTCGCCGCCCTGCACAATGCCGAACATGGCCTTGCCGGGCTGTTCACCGAAGGCGACGCGGCAACGCTCCGCCCAGCGCAGCGACATTTCCATGGCGCGCTCGATTTCCTTGCGCTCGGCCGGCAGCGCGATGCATTCATCGAGCTGCATCTGGATGTCCGAATCAAGCATGCCCTGAATTTCGATCGAGCGTTCCGGCGACATATGGTGCAGCGAACCGTCCACATGGCTCTTGAAGGTCACACCCTTCTCGTCCAGCTTGCGTAGGCCGGAAAGCGACATGACCTGGAAGCCACCGCTGTCGGTGAGGATCGGATGCGGCCAGCGGATAAGCTCATGCAACCCGCCAAGCCTTGCCACGCGCTCCGGGCCGGGCCGCAGCATCAGGTGATAGGTATTGCCGAGAATGATATCGGCCCCGAGCTCGCGCACCTGGTCGAGATACATGGCCTTGACAGTACCGACAGTGCCAACAGGCATGAAGGCAGGTGTGCGGATGACGCCGCGCGGCATGGCGACTTCGCCAAGGCGGGCGCCGCCGCTCGTGGCTTTCAGGGTAAAGGTGAATTTGTCGTGCATCAGTTCTTCCGGAACAACAGGCTTGAATCGCCATAGGAATAAAAACGGTATCCGGTTTCGATGGCATGCGCATAAGCGGCACGCATCGTCTCGAGACCGCAAAAAGCCGAAACGAGCATGAACAGCGTCGATTTCGGCAGGTGGAAATTGGTCATCAGAATATCGACCGCGCGGAAACGGTATCCGGGCGTGATGAAGATGCCCGTCGCGCCCGACCATGGCTGAATGACGCCATTCTCATCAGTGGCGCTTTCGATAAGCCGCAGCGAGGTGGTGCCGACAGAAACGATCCGCCCGCCGCGCGCCTTGACGGCATTGAGCTTTGCCGCAGTCTCTTGCGAAACATGGCCGATCTCGAAATGCATCTTGTGATCGTCGGTATCGTCGGCCTTAACTGGAAGGAAGGTGCCTGCCCCAACGTGAAGTGTCACGAAATGTCGCTCGATGCCGGCTTCGTCCAGCGCAGCAAACAGATCGGGCGTGAAATGCAGGCCGGCAGTGGGTGCGGCAACGGCGCCCTTCTCGCGGGCATAAATTGTCTGGTAATCGGTCTGGTCCTGCGCATCTTCCGGGCGCTTCGCGGCGATATAGGGCGGCAAAGGAATATGGCCGACGGAGGCGATCGCCTCGTCCAGAACAGGGCCGGAAACGTCGAAAAGCAGCGTGATCTCGCCCTCCTCACCCTTTTCCTCGACGGTGGCCTCCAGGTGGGCAAGGCCGCAGGCATTGTCGCGCTCGTAACCGAAACGGATGCGGTCCCCCTGCTTGATGCGCTTGCCCGGCCGCGCGAAAGCCTTCCAGCGCGACTGGTCGGCGCGCATGTGCAGCGTGGCTGAAACTGCCGTTTCAGGCGCACCTTCGCGCAGCCGCACGCCTTCAAGCTGGGCTGGAATAACGCGGGTGTCGTTAAATACCAGCGCGTCGCCGGGCTTCAGGAAGGAAGTCAGGTCGGATACGATGCGGTCTTCCATATGGTTCGCATTCGGATCGACCACGAGAAGACGCGCACTATCGCGCGGGTTCGCCGGGCGAAGGGCGATATTCTCCTCGGGGAGATCGAAATCGAACAGGTCTACGCGCATTGCAATGGCTCTCGAAATATCAAAACCCGCCCTGCATGGCATGGGGCGGGTGGTGGGTGATGACAAGGCTTCCGACTACACTCGAAGTCATCCTCGGCTTGTCCCGAGGATGACGTCCGAGAGGTTGGCGCCATCATCAATGTGAAACGCCCCGCAGTTTCCTGCGGAGCGGGTAAACACTTTATACGCTATTATCAGGCCGCCGAAGCAAGCTTCATCGAAACGATCGAATCGGGGTCCTTCACAGGCTCGCCGCGCTTGACCTTGTCGATGGCTTCCATGCCTTCGATGACCTGGCCCCATACGGTGTACTGCTTGTTCAGCCACGGCGAATCGGTGAAGCAGATGAAGAACTGCGAGTTGGCGGAGTTCGGGCTCTGCGAACGGGCCATCGAGCAGGTGCCGCGTACGTGGGAAATAGCCGAGAATTCAGCCTTGAGGTCAGGCTTCTCGGAGCCGCCCATGCCGGCGCGGGCCGGGTTGAAGCTTTCCGAACCCTTCTTGCCGAACTTCACATCGCCCGTCTGGGCCATGAAGTCTTCGATGACACGGTGGAACACGACGCCGTCGTAAGCGCCTTCCGATACCAGTTCCTTGATACGGGCAACGTGGCCCGGAGCAACTTCCGGAAGCAGCTGGATCACGACCTTGCCGGTCGTCGTTTCCATGATGATGGTGTTTTCCGGATCCTTGATCTCGGCCATGATTATTCTCCTCTGTTCGGGCTCTATTGCCCTACCTTACTTCTTGCCGACGGTGACCTTGATCATCCGGTCGGGGTTGGAAACTTCGCCGTTGCCGCCGGCGCCGCGCTTGATCTTGTCCACGGCTTCCATGCCGGACACGACCTTGCCGACCACGGTGTACTGGCCGTTCAGAAACGGACCGTCGGCAAACATGATGAAGAACTGCGAATTGGCGGAATTCGGATCGCTGGAACGGGCCATGCCGACAACGCCGCGCGTGAACGGTGTCTTGGAGAACTCAGCCGGAATGTCGGCCATGTCAGAGCCGCCGGTGCCGGCACGCTGGGCGTTGAAGCCCTTCTCCATGTTGCCGTACTGCACGTCGCCGGTCTGCGCCATGAAACCGTCAATGACGCGGTGGAATGCCACGTTGTCATAGGCGCCCTTTTTCGCCAGCGCTTCAATCTGCGCCACGTGCTTGGGCGCGACTTCCGGCATCAGTTCGATGACGACGGGGCCGTCCTTCAGCTGGACGGTCAGGAATTCGGCAGCCGAAGCGAAGGTGCTGGCGGCAAGCGCGCCCGCAAACAGGGCGCCGGCAAAGGCAAATCGAACGAGTTTCATTGGATTGGCTCCGGAATGTGAGGCTGAAGTCAGCGCTTCAGCTTGGCGTTGAGGGCTTCAAGCACGGCTTTGGGAACGAAGGCATCCACATTGCCGCCCATGGCGGCGATCTGCCGGACCAATGTGGCTGTAATGGGTCGCGACGACGTACCCGCCGGCAGGAACACGGTCTGTATATCAGGTGCCATCTGGCGGTTCATGCCGGCCATCTGCATTTCATAATCGAGATCGGTGCCGTCACGCAGGCCGCGCAGAAGAAGGCGCGCGCCATGCTGGCGGGCTGCATCGACGACCAGATTGTCGAAGGAAACGACCTCGACGCGCGCCGCCTCACCGGGCAGGCTTTCAGAAAGCGCCCGGCTTATCAGCGTCGCCCGCTCCTCGAAGCTGAACAGCGGTGCTTTTCCGGGATGGATGCCGACGGCGACGATGACTTTGGACGCCACGTTCAGCGCCTGGATAAGCACATCCAGATGTCCGTTGGTCATCGGATCGAAGGATCCTGGATAAAAGGCAATCGTCATATCGCTCTCAAGTGGTGGGCGTTATGTGCCGCCTTTTGTCATGGAGATGGGCGCGGCGCAAGACTTTTACAACCCGGACGCCCTCCCGGTGCGGTCTGAACAACGGATGAATGCGCCGTTCAGTGCGGTTTCAGGGCTCATTTATATAAATACACGGCATCGGGAAACCGAAATGCCCCTCACCTCGTTAAGCCCCCGGAGAAATGAAAATGCTGGCCTTTATGATCGTCTTTTCGGTCATCGCATCATTCGCAGCCGAGTATCTTTTCCTCGAATGAGGCCAGTCGCCGGTTTCCTGAACGCCAGATGAACAAGCCATTCAAGGAAGTTTCACAGGCGCGATGCTAATCGATTTTTAAGGTTGACGCGGAACATGATTGGACGTGGCGCGTTAATATCAAACCAAAGGAACAGACAGATGTTTGTAAGAGAAAAACAGTCTACTTCGGCGAAAATCAGCGTCATCAGCACCGCCTGGACAGTACTGGTCATCGCAATGGTAGCAACAACGTTTAGCCTTTATGATCAGAAGCCTGCTGCCCAGGGACCGGACTATCCCCAGATGACCGCCCGCTACCAGTCCATGACCTATTACTGATGAGGAACTAGGATTTCCTCGCTACCAACGGAGATGATATCATGTTCACATTCCTGACTCTGCTTCTTGCCCTGATCAGCATTATGTTCGTGACGTCAATGATCTCCGCAGTCGCCGAGATGCGACGTGAAGACGAGGAATTCAAGGCCTCGGTAAGACGCAACCGCGCGTTCTGACCGCAACCATCAGACTTAGCCGTCTTTCAGAATATGATTCTCCGCAACCGCCTGGACGCTCCGGGCGGTTTTATTTTGCCGCCTTAAGGGCCAGTATGGCGAAGTTGAAGGCGTAAAAACCTTGCCCCAATCACATAAGCGTTTTCAAAACCCCGTTTTTCCAAGGCAAATTCCCTTCAATTTCCCATTGGATTGATTTAAGGAACGCCGATACGTTGCGGGCCGGACGGCTGGCGACCGCAATGACGTTCCTGTGAGGTTTGCATAACGATGCTCGATTCCCTGAGAAATGCTTCTCGAACCATGGCAGCCAAGCTGCTGCTTCTCCTGCTTGTTGTTTCGTTTGGCGTCTGGGGCGTCTCCGCATCACTCGTCACCTCCAATTCGCATGCGGTCATGACCGTCGGCGACCAGACGGTCAGCCCGCAGGAATTCCGCCTCGCCTATCAGCGTCAGGTTTCCGATCTCAGCCGCCAGTTCGGCGCGAGACTGACCACCGAGCAGGCCAAGGCCTTCGGCATCGACCGTCAGGTGTTCAGCCAGCTTGCGGCGGGTGCCTCGCTGGACGAACTGGCGTCGAAGATGAATCTCGGCCTTTCGGAAGACCGCCTCGCCAATCTCATCGCAGAAGACCCGGCATTCAAATCGGTTAATGGCCAGTTCGATCGCACCCTGTTCACCGAACGGCTGCGCAATTCCGGCCTGCGCGAAGACGACTATATCAAGGAACGCAGCAAGGTCGCGGTCAGAAGCCAGATCGTTGAAGCCGTTTCCGATGGTTTCAAGGCACCGCAGGTACTGGTGGACGCACTCAAGCAATACCGCAACGAACAGCGCTCGGTCGATTACGTGATCCTGTCCAACGCCGTCATTGCGCCGGTCAAGGCACCGGGCGACGACGTGCTTGCACCCTGGTTTGAAACCAACAAGGCGAAATATCGCGCGCCCGAATTCCGCAAGTTCACCTATGTGAAGCTGGAACCATCGGACATTGCCGATCAGGCTTCGGTGACGGATGCGCAGATCGCCGACTATTACAACAGCCACAAGGACAGCTTCCGCACCGCCGGTCGCCGCACCGTCGAGCAGCTGACCTTCACGGAAAAGGAAATGGCAGAAGCCGCCGCGGAGCAGATCCGCCTCGGCAACACCACCTATGATCAGGTGGTGAAGGATCAGGGCAAGACCGCCTCCGACGTGACGCTTGGCGAATTCACCAAGGACACGATCCCCGACCAGTCGATTGCCGATGCTGCTTTCGCCGTCCAGAAGGATGGCGGCGTGTCTCCGGTCGTGGCAGGCTCCTTCGGCCCGGTCATCCTGCGCATCACCGGCATCAAGCCGGAAACCACCCGCACGCTGGAAGAGGCGAAAGAGGACATCCGCAAGGACCTCGCCACCGCTGCTGCAGCCGAAGAAGTCACCAATGTGCATGACCGTTACGAAGACCTGCGTGCCGGTGGCTCCTCGCTTGCCGATGCGGCAAAGCAGCTGAACCTCAAGCCCGTCACCATCGACGCCATCGATGCCGCCGGTCTTGATGAAAAGGGCGACGCCATTCAGGACCTGCCCTCGCCGCAGCTTGCCCAGGAAGTCTTCAAGACCGAACCCGGCACCGAAGCCCTGCCGATCAATCTTGGCCGCGAAGGCTACATCTGGTTCGACGTCGATCAGATCATCCCCGCCCGCGACCGCACGCTTGCCGAAGTGCGCGACGATGTCGTGGCCGACTGGACGGCAGAGCAGCAGCGCACGGCGCTTGCCACCAAGGCCGACGAGCTGAAGGCACGCGTTGAAAAGGGCGAGACACTGGCAGCGGTGGCTGGCGAACTCGGGCTTGCCGTCGAGCAGAAATCCGGCCTGCGCCGCACCAGCGAGGACGCGATTTTCGGTCGCCAGACGATTACGGCGGTATTCTCCGGCGCTGAAGGCATGACGGGCACAGCGGCAGACGCCGATGGTTCCAGCCGCATCCTCTTCAAGGTCACGGCAGTCGACACCAACGCGCCTGCCGATGCGCTTGCCAATGACGATCAGCAGTTCGCCGCCATCGCCCGCGCGGCCGGCGACGACATGCTCGACCAGATGGTCAACCGCCTGCAGAACGACTACGGTGTGACCATCAATCAGGCCCTCGCCGATCAGGCGATGGTCGGCTTCTAACCGGGGGGCGGAAACGATGGCCGAACTGAAACCGCTGATCGCAAAGGTCGCAAACGGGGAAAGCCTGAACCGTGAGGAATCGCGGGCCGCTTTCGACATTCTGATGTCGGGCGAAGCAACCCCGTCGCAGATCGGCGGTTTCCTCATGGCACTGCGCGTGCGCGGCGAGACGGTGGACGAGATTGTCGGCGCCGTCTCCTCCATGCGCGCGCGCATGCTGCCGGTTTCGGCCCCCGAAAACGCGATCGACATCGTCGGAACCGGCGGTGACGGCATCGGCACCTACAATATCTCGACGCTCGCCTCGATCATCGTTGCCGGCACGGGCCTTCCCGTTGCCAAGCACGGTAACCGGGCGCTAAGCTCCAAATCCGGCACGGCGGATGCGCTGTCCGCGCTCGGCGTGAAGCTGGATATCGGCCCTGACCTTATCGCCCGCTGCATCAGTGAGGCAGGACTCGGCTTCATGTTCGCGCAGCTGCACCATTCCGCCATGCGCCATGTCGGTCCAAGCCGCGTCGAACTTGGCACGCGCACCATCTTCAACCTGCTCGGCCCGCTTTCCAACCCGGCGGGCGCGAAGCGCCAATTGCTCGGCGTCTTTTCGCCGCGCTGGCTGGTGCCGCTTGCCGAAGTGCTGCGCGATCTGGGCTCGGAAAGCATCTGGGTCGTACATGGCGACGGCATGGATGAAGTCACGACGACAGGCGTCACCCATGTGGCGGCGCTTGAAAACGGCAAGATCCGCACCTTCGACCTGACGCCGAAGGATTTCGGTGTTGAACCCGCTTCCATGGCAGACCTCAAGGGTGGCGACGGCATTGCCAATGCAGCGGCACTTCGCGAGGTTCTGTCCGGCAAGCGCAACGCCTATCGCGACGTATCGCTGTGCAACGCCGCGGCAGCCCTCGTCATTGCCGGCAAGGCCGAAACGCTTGGCGAGGCGATGACGACCGTGAGCCAAGCGCTCGACAGCGGCGCGGCGGCAGCAGCGCTCGACCGCCTGGTCGCTGTCTCCAATGAAACAGTCTCCGGGCAGGCCGACCACTAAAAGGAATGAGAGCGAAACCATGAGCGACATTCTGAAAAATATCGAGATCTACAAGCGCGAGGAAATTGCCGCCGCCAAGGCCAGGGTTTCACTTGCCGATCTCAAGGCGATGGCCGCAGGCCAGACTGCGCCGCGCGGTTTTTACAAAGCGCTGCGGACAAAGCAGGCTGAGGGCAAATTCGGTCTGATTGCCGAAATCAAGAAGGCCAGCCCCTCCAAGGGGCTGATCCGCCCGGATTTCGATCCGCCGGCACTGGCCGCCGCCTATGAGGCTGGTGGCGCCGCCTGTCTTTCCGTGCTGACGGACACGCCGAGCTTTCAGGGTGCGCCGGAATTTCTGACGGCTGCCCGCAATGCCTGCGCGCTGCCTGCGCTGCGCAAGGATTTCATGTTCGACACCTATCAGGTGCATGAGGCCCGCGCCTGGGGCGCGGACTGCATCCTGCTCATCATGGCGTCTCTTTCCGACGATGAGGCGAAACGCCTTGAAGACGAGGCTTTTTCACTAGGCATGGACGTACTGGTCGAGGTGCATGATGCGGAAGAAACCGAACGGGCGCTGAAGCTCGCCTCGCCGCTTCTCGGCATCAATAACCGCAATCTGCGCACTTTCGAGGTCAGCCTCGAAACCAGCGAGAAACTGGCTGGCCTCGTGCCCGCCGACAAGCTGCTGGTCGGCGAAAGCGGCATCTTCACCTATGAGGATTGCCAGCGCCTCGAAAAGAGCGGCATCAGCACCTTCCTCGTCGGCGAAAGCCTGATGCGCAAGGACGATGTGACAGCAGCTACCAAAACCCTGCTAACCGGCCAATCCGGCGTTCTGGCGGCGGAATGATGCGCCGATGAGCGAGGCGACAAAGCTCACCCATATCGATGCGAGCGGCGAGGCCCATATGGTCGACGTCGGCGACAAAGCCGAGACCGTCCGTGTCGCCGTTGCCGAAGGCTTCGTGAAGATGAAGCCGGAAACGCTGGCGCTCATCCGCGATGGCGACGCCAAGAAGGGTGACGTCATCGGCACAGCCCGGCTCGCGGGCATCATGGCAGCCAAGCAGACGGCAAACCTCATTCCGCTCTGCCACCCGCTGATGCTGACCAAGGTTGCGGTGGACATTACAGAAAACGCTGCCCTGCCCGGCCTGCGGGTGGAGGCCATGGTGAAGCTCTCCGGCAAGACCGGCGTGGAGATGGAGGCGCTGACCGCCGTGTCCATCGCCTGCCTGACCATTTACGACATGGCCAAAGCCGCCGACAAGGCGATGGAGATCGTCAATATCCGCCTTCTCGAAAAGAGCGGCGGCAAGTCGGGCGATTTCCGGCGACAGGAGACCTGAATGAAACCACTGCTGCCCGTGGATGAGGCCGTAACGCGCCTTCTGGATGCGGCGGTTCCTGTGGTTGACAGCGAAACCCTTCCGCTCGCCGAATGCGATGGCCGCGTCCTTGCGGCTGACCTTGCGGCGCGTCTGACCCAGCCGCCTTTCGATGCCTCGGCCATGGACGGCTATGCGCTGCGCAGTGCCGATGCGCCACAAATCGGGTCAGTCCTCACCGTCATAGGCCAGGCTGCCGCAGGCCACGCTTTCGCGGGCACGGTGGGTAAAGGCGAGGCCGTGCGTATCTTTACCGGCGCACCGGTGCCAGCGGGTGCGGATGCCATACTCATTCAGGAAGATGCCGAGCTTCTCGGCGAGGGCAAAATCCGCACCGCTTTCGACATAACGGCCGGGCGCCACATTCGCCCGCGCGGACAGGATTTTGCCGAGGGCGACACGGTTTTGAAGTCCGGGCGCGAACTCGGCTTCACCGATCTCACCGTTGCGGCGGCGATGAATCACGCAACGCTTGCAGTCTATCGCAAGCCACTGGTCGCCATCCTTGCCACCGGCGACGAATTGCTGCCGCCAGGAAGCACGCCCCTTCCCGCCCAGATCATCGCCTCGAACACCTTCGGTGTCGCCGCACTTGCGCGGGCAGCCGGTGCCGAGGTTCTCGATCTCGGCATTATACCCGACAACGACACGCTGATCCGCGCCGCCATCGGCAAGGCTGTCGCGGCAAAGGCCGATGTGCTCGTGACGCTCGGCGGCGCCTCTGTCGGCGACCATGATCTCGTTCAGGCGGCGCTTAAGGCCGAAGGCATGCAGCTCGATTTCTGGCGCATTGCCATGCGTCCTGGAAAACCGCTGATGGTGGGCACCATCGATGCCATGCAGGTTCTGGGCCTGCCAGGAAATCCAGTCGCGAGCCTCGTCTGCGGCCTGCTGTTCCTCGAGCCACTGCTCCACAGAATCGCCCGCCGCATTCCGCCGCAACGCGTCACCACAGCCCGAACCGCCACACCGCTGAAGGCGAACGATCACCGGCAGGATTATCTTCGCTCCCGTTTCAGCGCCGATGACAACGGCGCTCTGGTGGCGCAAGCCTATGCCAAACAGGATTCATCCATGATGAACATACTGGCACATTCAGACGGCCTGATCGTGCGCCCGCCAAATGCGCCGGCAGTTGACGCAGGTGCGGAATGCTCGGTGATACGGCTTAGAGCCTGACGGGACATATTCCGGCGGCGCACAAAACAACGCATTGTTTCAAAATCTTGCGCAATTTCCACCGCAAGTAGTCACAGAAATGAGACGGGCTGCAGCCACTCCTGTTGAGACGACGTAATAAAAACTGTAACGTTGCTGTATCCGGACATGCGCGAAGAAGTTCGTTACTTATAAGCGGCGTCTCGCCAGATGAAAAACTCCGTGCCTCAACCATCTCCCGATTATCACCCTACGTTGTTGTGCCGAAATAAATCACCCTAAAATCACTATCGGGATTGACAGAATAAATACGAAGCTGGCACCAAGACAAGCAGTAGAAATCAAAAAACTCCGGAACTTCCTCGAAATGAGAATTACTTATAATTATCAGCTAAATAAGATAAAAATTGCCGAAGATCAAATTTCAGGGAACAAAAATTAGTTTCCCATAAATTAAGCTTTTCAAAACGGCCTACATAATAATAATCATAGTCGATAAGCAGACTCACTGGAGTTTCTTGATGAACACGGCATCCACGCCCAAATCCACGGGGCCCGACATCGCCGGGCAGATTGCCTACGCCATGCGGAGCATGGGTGTGTCGCCGATCCCGCGCAACTATAGCCTTTTTTACGAAGCCTATATCGGCTCGAACCCGGCGCTGACGAGGGATCTGGCGGCACTGGGAAACCGGGTGACGCAGGAGGATCTGGACGAACTGTCCACGCGGTACGGGGAAGGCAATCCCATCGCCTCGATCGACGACGCGCACGAGAAGCTGCGGCGTGAACTGGAGGCGCTTCTCGGAACGCTGAGGCGCGAACAGTCCTCCATCGAGAACTACAACAGAATTCTCGGCGAGACCCGTCAGCGCATTGACGACAAGACCGTATCGAGCACCAATATCCTGAAAAATGCGGTTGCGCTGCTGGCCGAGGCCACCGGCTCGAAAATCATCGATGGCGAAAAGGCGTTCAACGACGTCAACCGCCATGCCGAGGAAATGCAACAGGTGCGTCTGGAGCTGGATGAATATAAGCGCATCGCCAATACCGATTCGCTGACGCGCCTTTCCAACCGTCGCGCTTTCGATGACAGGCTGGCCTCCGTCTACAACAGCTCCATCGGCCTGCAATATACGACGCTCATCCTGCTCGACATCGACCATTTCAAGCGGATCAACGATACGTTCGGCCACCCGGTCGGCGACAAGATACTGGCCACCGTCGCCTCCGTCATCCGCGCCAATGTCCGCAAGGACGGCTTCGTCGCCAGAAGCGGCGGCGAGGAATTCGCCATCATTCTTGATGGCAACACGCCGGAAGAAGTCATGGTGATCTGTGAGCGCATCCGCCTGTCGCTGGAAAGCACACCGTTCCGCAATTCACGATCGGGCGCCGACTACGGTACGGTGACGATCTCGATCGGCTTCGCCTCCGCCTCGCAGGCAAACAATCCGGGCGAACTTTACGGACATGCCGATATGGCACTTTACCACGCCAAGGAAACCGGCAGGAACCGTTCCGTCATTTACGAGGACGGCATGCAGAAGAACTATATCGGCAAGAACTGGCTGATTTATCGGACGTGAGAAGGATAGCGCCGGTTAGGGAGCATATTAAATGCAGTGCTCCCTCCGCCCCCACGCGCTGTTACGTGCGCACCTGTTGCTGCGGCAAAACACATGTCACCACATGGTCTTCGCCGCCCGAACCGCCCATTCGCGGTCATAAGTCTCCTGATCGAACTCCGCCTTGGCGGCTTTGAGCAGGCTGCCGGGTGTGGGCAGTGACGCGGGTTCCACGAAGTTGTCGGGGTTCCACAGTTCCGAACGCATCAAGGCCCTCGCGCACTGGAAATAGACCTCGTCGATTTCGACCACAATGACGGTGCGCGGGTGTTTTCCGTCCATTTCGAAGCTTTGCAGCAGATCGGGTGCGACCGAAACGACAGCGCGGCCGTTGATGCGCATCGTTGTATTCGAGCCCGGGATCAGGAACATCAGCGCCACGCGTGGATCGCGGACGATGTTCAAAAGCGAATCGACGCGGTTGTTGCCGCGCCAGTCGGGCAAAAGCACCGTCCTGTCGTCGGCCACCCTTACCACACCGCCCTTGTCGCCGCGCGGCGAACAGTCCATGCCTTCCGGCCCGACAGTCGCCAGCGCCAGAAATGGCGAAGCCTCGATCATCTGCCGGTATTCGGCGGTCAGCGTGGCTGTCACCTTCGCGATAGATGCCTCGCTTGTGCCATCGTAAATGGCCTTCAATTCCTCAACCGTGCGAATGACCGTCATTGTCCGCTCCAACTCCTGCAATCAATCTGCCCCCCCATAAATCAGGGCGCGTTATTCCTCTGCCGCTTCCGCTTTTTCCCGCTCCGCCCGTTCGCGCGCGGTGCGTGCAGCAACGAGGTCCGCCGGCTGGGCATTGCCGCGGATCAGCGACCGGCCCGCATAAATGCCGCCGACGACTTCCATCGCGAAACGTTCCTCGTCGCGGTCGCGGAATTCCTCCACCAAGCGGGCAGCATCTTCCCGCTCCTCGCCCATGGCGCCAAGCACTTCCTCGCTGAAATTCATCGCCGATTCCAGCGTCTCGCGGATCTGGTAATCCACGCCGGCCTTCACAAGATCGATTGCGTGGCCACGGTCATAGGCACGGGCAAGAACGGGAACCAGCGGAAACTCGTGCTTGACGATCTCCGCGATCCGCACAGCGGCTTCCTTGTCGTCGACGCAGATCAGCACCGCACGCGCGGTGCTTGCCCCGGCGGCATGCAGGATTTCCGCGCGTGAGCCATCGCCATAATAGACCTTGAAACCGAATTCCGCAGCATCGCGCACAAAGTCGGCATCCTTGTCGATCAGCGACAGCGTGTAGCCACGCGCGAGAAGCGGCTGGCTGACAATCTGGCCGAAACGCCCGAAACCGATCAGCAGAATGCTGCCCTCGACATTTTCCGGCACGTCGAGATCATCGGTCTTGGGAACGGCCGCCGGCACCAGCCGGTCGTGCAGAATGACCATCAGCGGCGTCAGCACCATCGAGATGATGATGGTCGCCGTCAGGATGGCGTTGGCTTCGCGGTCGAGGATGCCGGCGCTGACAGCGGCAGAATAGAGCACGAAGGCGAATTCACCACCCTGAGCCATCAAAACAGCCCGCTCCAGGCTTTCGCGCCTGGTGGTGCCGAGCGCCCGCGCCACGCCGTAGATCAGCAATGCCTTGAGCAGCATGTAACCTGCGACGCTGACGACCACGAGCTGCCAGTTCGATGCGATGACGGCAAGATCGATCGCCATGCCGACGCCAAGAAAGAATAGGCCGAGCAGAATGCCGCGAAACGGCTCGATATCCGCTTCCAGCTGATGGCGGAACGACGATTCGGACAGCAGCACACCAGCCAGAAACGCGCCCATCGCCATGGAAAGACCGCTGACCTGCATCAACAGCGCCGAACCGAGCACCACCAGCAGGGCCGCGGCCGTCATTACCTCGCGCGCACCGGACGCCGCCAGCAGGCGGAAGAACGGGTTGAGAAGATAACGCCCGGCCAGAATGAGCGCGCCGACGGCGGCGAGCGCGATGCCGACGGAAATCCAGCGCTCCGAGGGTGTGACGTGCTCGCCACCAGCACCGAGGAAGGCAACGAGCGCCAGAAGCGGCACGATGGCGAGATCCTCAAACAGCAGGATGGCGATGATGCGCTGGCCCTTGAGGCTGGACATGCTGTTGCGTTCCTGCAGCATCTGCATGACGATTGCCGTGGAAGTCAGCACGAAGCCGGTACCGGCGACAAATGACATGATGAGCGGAAAGCCGAGACTGACGCCAACCATCGTCAGACCCGCCATACAGACCAGCACCTGCAGCGCGCCAAGCCCGAAAATATCCTGCCGCATGGACCACAGCCGTGACGGCTGCATTTCAAGGCCGATGATGAACAGGAACATCACCACGCCGAGTTCGGCGATATGAAGGATCGCCTGCGAATCGGAGAAGAAACCGAAGCCATATGGCCCGATCACCAGGCCGGCGGCCAGATAACCCAGCACCGAACCGAGGCCTATGCGCTTGAAAATCGGCGCGGCCACCACGCCCGCCGCCAAAAGCACGACCACCTGGGCCAGATCATTTCCGTTCGCTTCGACCGCCACACATCACCCCGTTTAAATTGATAGAACGAGGGTGTTCCCTCCCTCACTTCCTAGCGCATCAGTATGAAAATCGAAAATGATTTTACAGAAGGACGATACGCAGATTCAACGGGTTATTTGTCCATAAGGCATGCGGGCTTCAGATGCCGCTGCTCTCCTCCCCTCATTTCTGTGCTTGTCACAGGAATGAGGGTGGGGAGTATCCGCAGGCCTTGCGCCCGCCTACCGGGATAGCGGTTCCCTGCTCAAGCCCTTTTCGGCGAGCTGTCGCTCATAATCGGCAAACGATGCGTCGCCGGTCTCTCCCAGTTCCTTCAGATATCTCCAGGTAAAGATGCCGCTGTCATGGCCGTCGTCGAAGACGATGCGCACGGCATAATTGCCCGTCGCCATCATGGAGCGGATCGTCACGTTGCGCTTGCCGGGAACAGTGACCTTCTGGCCCGGCCCGTGGCCCTGCACTTCCGCGGAGGGTGAAAGCACGCGCAGCATCTCGGCACCAAGGCGATAGACGCTTCCATCATCGAAGGAAACGGTCAGTTGCCGCCGGTCTTTCGACACAAGCAGTTCAGTCGGCCAGGCATCACTCATTTTTCACTTCCGCAAGCTCGTCTTATGCGTCAGAATTACGGACTTGCCTCGCGATAGGCAAGTCACTACATCACCTGTAAAGCACATGCCCGGCAATCTTGTGCCCGGCGCATCGCGCAGTGAGGACGGAGACGTGAACAGTTTCCCCGGATCGCTCGAAAGAGCGCAGTCCCTGACGGAAAACAATGCACCGATGGTGGACCCTTTCGGCCGGTCCATAACCTATCTGCGCGTTTCCGTGACAGACCGCTGCGATTTCCGCTGTACCTACTGCATGTCCGAACACATGACCTTCCTGCCGAAGAAGGACCTTCTGACGCTGGAGGAACTCGACCGGCTCTGTTCCGTCTTCATTCAACGGGGCGTGCGCAAGCTGAGGCTGACCGGCGGCGAGCCGCTGGTGCGCAAGAACATCATGATGCTGGTGAGGAACCTCGGCCGCCATATTGGCACCGGCGCGCTGGATGAGCTGACGCTGACCACCAACGGTTCGCAGCTTGCGAAATTCGCCGCCGAACTCGCCGATTGCGGCGTGCGGCGTATCAACGTCTCGCTCGATACGCTGGACCCGCAGAAATTCCGCGAGATCACCCGCTGGGGCGATATCGACCGTGTGATGGAAGGGCTGGATGCCGCGCAGGCCGCCGGCATCAAGATCAAGCTCAATGCCGTCGCGCTGAAGGACTTCAACGAGACTGAAATTCCCGAGCTGATGCGTTTCGCCCATGGTCGCGGTATGGACCTGACTGTCATCGAGACCATGCCGATGGGCGAGATCGAGGAAGATCGCACCGATCGCTACCTGCCGCTTTCCAGGCTGCGCGCCGATCTGGAACAAAGCTTCACACTTGTTGACAACGACTACCAGACCGGCGGCCCTGCCCGCTACGTGACGGTGAAGGAAACCGGTGGCAGGCTCGGTTTCATCACACCCATGACCCATAATTTCTGCGAAAGCTGCAACCGCGTCCGCCTCACCTGCACCGGTACGCTCTATATGTGTCTCGGGCAGGACGATGCCGCCGACCTTCGCACGGCGCTGCGCGCTTCCGACAGCGACGCCTATCTCTCGGGCGCCATAGACGAGGCCATTCTGCGTAAGCCGAAAGGGCATGATTTCATCATTGACCGCACCCACAAGCGCCCCGCTGTCGCCCGCCATATGAGTGTGACCGGCGGCTGAACCTGTTTCTCGTCCACCCACCCATTTAAGCGGTTGAAATGCCGGCTTGGCCGTGTCAGGTCTCTTGGCATGGAGGAATGCGCGGTCCCGCCCGGCGGGCGACCCCTTAGAGGAATTTGGGGTTAGGCTGCGCATGGTCTGGGACAGTATGAAATGGCATTGACGGACAATACGCGCGGCGCCCTTCTGATGGCGCTCGCCATGGCAAGCTTTACGGCCAACGACGCCCTGACGAAATCCGTCACCCCCTACATCAATACCGGCCAGATCATGTTCGTGCGCGGCATCATGACGGTGGTGCTGATCTATATTGCCGCCCGGCACTTCGGCGCGCTCCGGCCGCTGAAAACCCTGATGCGCCCCATCATCATCCTGCGCTGTCTCTGCGAAGTGACAGCCGCCGTTCTCTATCTGACGGCGCTCGGACTCATAGAATTTTCCAACGCCTCGGCCATATTGCAGTCCCTGCCGCTGATCGTCACGCTGGGTGCGGCACTGTTCCTGCGCGAGCCCGTCGGCTGGCGGCGCTGGGCGGCGATCATCGTCGGCTTCATTGGCGTGCTCGTCATCATCCGGCCCGGCCCGGAAGGCTTCACCTCAGGCGCGCTGCTGGTCGTCGCCTCGCTTGCGGTCACCGCTGCGCGTGATCTTTTGACCCGCAAGATGTATGCGGATGTCCCCTCGCTTGCCGTCACCTTCGTTACCGCCTCCGTCAACATGGCGGTGGGTGGCCTGCTGATCCAGCCCTTCGGCGGCTGGCAGCCCATGAACTTCATGATCCTGTCGCATCTGGCCGGTTCTGCCGTTCTGGTGCTGGTCGGTTACCAGGCAATCATTCTGGCAATGCGAACCGGTGAAATCTCCTTCGTCGCGCCGTTCCGTTACACCAGCCTGCTCTGGGGTTTCATGATCGGCGTGTTCTTCTTCAACGAAAAGATCGACAGTTTCACGATCGTCGGCGCCATGATCGTCATCGGCTCGGGCCTCTACACCTTCTACCGTGAAAGCCTGCGCAAGCGCTCGCAGATGGCCAAGCGCTCCGCCGCCACGCCCACTGCCGCGACCACCGTGCGGCCAGCTTCCGTAACGAAAGCTGCCTTTACGGAAAAAGCGGGAGAATGACATGAAAAACGCCCGCTTTCTGGATCGCACCACCCCGCCCCACATCATCACGCTCGTCGTTATCGCCGGCGTCGCGGCGCTTTGCATGAACCTGTTCCTGCCCTCGCTTGCAGCGATGGCGCTCCATTTCGAGACCGATTACGCCGTGATGCAATTTGCCGTGTCCGGCTATCTTGCCGCCACCGCGTGCCTGCAACTCCTCATCGGCCCGCTATCCGATCTTTTCGGACGCCGGCCCGTCATGCTTGCCAGCATCGCGATGATGATCGTCGCCACGCTCGTCTGCTTGCTGGCGCCAGATATCACCGTCTTCATGTTCGGGCGTGTGGCGCAGGCGGCCGTCGTTTCCGGCTTCGTGCTGGCGCGCGCCATCGTGCGCGACATGGTCCCTATGGAACAGGCCGCTTCGATGATCGGCTATGTGACCATGGGCATGTCGGTGGTGCCGATGGTCGGCCCAACGGTCGGCGGTCTGCTCAACGATATCTCCGGCTGGCAATCCAGCTTTGCGCTTCTTGCCCTGCTCGGGGTCGGCATTCTGGTGCTCGCCTGGTTTGATCTCGGCGAAACCAATCACAACAGATCGGCAAGCTTCTCGCAGCAGTTCCACGCCTGGCCAGAACTTCTGCGCTCGCCGCTCTTCTGGGGATATGCGCTGACCTCGACCTTCTCGTCGGGCATGTTCTTTTCGTTTCTAGGGGGCGCACCCTTCGTCGGCAGCGTGCTTTATGGCCTTGCCCCGGCCATGCTCGGCCTGCAATTCTTCTTCATGGCCAGCGGCTACATGCTCGGCAACTTCGTCTCCGGCCGTTATGCGAGCCAGATCGGCATCACCCGCATGATGCTGTCGGGCAATGTCGTCGCCATCGCCGGCATTGTCGCAGCCATAGCGCTGATCTCCACTGGGGCGGAAAGCCCCTACGCGTTTTTCGTGCCGCTTGCGCTCATTGGTGTCGGAAACGGTGTGACCCTGCCAAGTGCCAATGCAGGCATGGTCAGCGTCCAGCCGCATCTGGCAGGCTCCGCCTCCGGTCTCGGCGGCGCCATGACCATCGGCGGCGGCGCGGCACTTTCCGTGCTTGCCTCCTCGGTTCTGTCCAAAGAGGACGGAACCTGGCCGCTTCTTCTCGTGATGCTGGCGACCGGCCTTGTCGCCCTCCTCACTACCTATATCGTAAGGCTGCAGGAAAAGCGGCAATGACGGCGCGATTTGAAATACCCGGTCTTGTGCTTGCCGGTGGCCTGTCGCGACGGATGGGCACCAACAAGGCGACCGTGATGCTGGGCGACGAACCGCTGCTTTCCCATGTCGTGCGCCGCATCGCGCCACAGGTGTCAGACGTCACCATCAATGCCGCGAATGGCTGGGCCGAAAGCTTTGGCCTGCCGTTGCTGCCTGACACCGTGAACGGCCATGCCGGGCCGCTAGCCGGAGTTCTCGCCGGCATGCGGCATTTCCAGAACCATCGCGCCTGGAAAAGCCACTTCCTGACAGTGCCCGCCGACAGCCCGTTCTTTCCCGAAGATCTCGTCGACCGCCTCTGCGAACACATGGCCGAAGACGCAATCGTCATCGCCGCCTCCAGCGGCCAGTTGCACCCGGTTTTCGCGCTATGGCCCGTGGCGCTCGCGGACGATCTGGAGGAATGGCTGAAGAACGATGCAAACCGGCGCATCCGCGCCTATCTTGCACGACACGTCACGATCGGTATCGCCTTCCCGCCGCTGGAAACGGCCAAAGGCAGCCTCGATCCGTTCTTCAACATCAACACGCCGGATGAACTGGCGCTCGCTCGAAGCTATCTGGAGAGCATGGAACCATGATGAGCCAAAAGGTCTTCGGTATTGCCGGCTGGAAAAACTCGGGCAAGACCGGCCTTGCGGTCCGCATCGTCACCGAGCTGACGGCGCGCGGCTATCGGGTCTCAACCATCAAGCATGCCCATCATGATTTCGATATCGACAAGGTTGGCGCCGATAGCTGGCGTCACCGTCAGGCGGGCGCGCACGAGGTCACCATCGTCTCCGGCACCCGCTTTGCCATCATGCATGAATTGCGCGGCGAAGCCGAACCGTCTTTCGAGGAAATCCTCTCCCGCCTCGCCCCTTGCGATCTCGTACTGATCGAGGGTTACAAATACGAGCCGGTGCCGAAGATCGAGGCGCGACGGCTGGAAGCTGCCAAGACCGAACCGCTTGCCGGAAGCGATCCGCACATCATCGCAATTGCCGCCGATCACGCGGTGACCGACACCACTCTTCCCGTCTTCGACCTCGATGATACCGCCACGATTGCGGACTTCATCGAAAAGACGGTTGGGCTGGTGAGGGCGTAACTGCCGCTTCGGCAACCTCCTCTCCTCCGTCATCCTCGGGCTTGACCCGAGGGCCCGCAAACCGACCGCACCATGGATCCTCGGTTCAAGCCCGAGGATGACGTCGAATGTGTGAGGACGTTTGGCCTACCCCAAAAATGAAAAAGCCGGGCGTTCGGCCCGGCTTCATCATTCCTTGAGACGCAATACCTATTCAAGGAAACCGGAGGGGTTCACCGGCGTCGCATCCTTGCGAACTTCAAAGTGAACCTGAGGACGTTTGGCGCTGCCAGTCATGCCTGACGTGGCGATGGTCTGGCCGCGCTGAACCTTCTGGCCGCGCTGCACGTCGAGATTGGCGGCGTTGCCGTAAACGGTGACCTTGCCGTCGTCATGGCGGACGAGAACCGTATTGCCGAGCTGCTTAAGGCCATTGCCCGCATAGATGACCACACCGTTTTCGGCGGCCTTGATTGGCGTGCCTTCCGGAACGGAGATGTTGATGCCATCGTTGCGGCTGCCTTCGACGTTGTCGCCGAAATTGTTGATGACGGCGCCACGAACCGGCCAGCGATATTTGCCGATTCCCGTGGATTCCGGAGCGAGCGAGGCCATATCGGACTTCTTCTCGATATCGCCGACGCTTGCCGTTGCGGCAGGAGCGGAAGGTACGGTCGCAGCTGCGGCAGGAGCCTTGTAGGGTTCCGGCTTGGCGGATGCAGTTTCCACTGCCTTGGCCGCTTCCTTTGCGGGTACGGAGGCTGTCTTGATGGCGTCGGTCGAAGCACCCGGCATGGCGAGTGTCTGGCCGACACGGATGCTTTCGGTGGAAATGCCGTTCGCGGCCTTGAGGGCTGCAACCGAAACGCCGTTTTCACGAGCGATCTTCGCCAGGCTGTCGCCCGGCTGAACCTTGTAACCACCGGCTGGCGGCATAGGCTTGCCACCGGGAGGTGTGAGCTTGCCGTTTTCAGCCGAAACCTTGTCGCGGGCAACACTCTGCGAGGGCAGCACGGCGACCTTCTGGTCTGGACCACGCAGCGGGTTCGGCTCGTCGCCGTTGCGGTTGAGCGCAATGTCACCAGCCGCAGCCTTGGCGGCATTGCGGACCTGACCGAATTTCGGAATAAGGATCGACTGGCCAGCCTGCGCGGACGCCGCGGTCTTCAGACCGTTGACCCGCAGCAGTTCCTTTTCGGGAACGCCGTAGCGGTTGGAGATCGTCGCGATGCTTTCACCCGGACGCAGCGTTACCGAAGAGGCGCCATCCGTATGCCAGCCGTTCTTGTCGGAACGGACGGTTGCGGTGGTGAGATTGTCGGCGACGGGAGCGGCAGCCTGCTGTGCAGGTGCTGCGAGAGACGGAGCGGCTGGTCGTTGTGCGGACGGGAAAGGCTGGGCCATGGCTTCGTTGCGGGTCGACGGGTCGCGGCTTGCTACCGCCGGCGGAGCCGACAGCTCGGAGCGCTGCACCGGAGAGGCCGAAGCCGAACGGGCCGTCGAAGGCTGAACGCCACCGCCGTAACCGCCGGAAGACGGATAGGAGTTGGCCGCCATGTTCTGATTGGCGTAGCCGCCCTGGGGTGCCGCAGAGGCATAACCACCGTTCATGTCGCCTTGCGGGACCGGGGCCTGCCCATAAGCACCGCCGCCTTGGCGGGCTGGAATTGACGCTGTCGTCATCCGATCCGGTCCACTGGAAAAGAGGCCGCTGAACCGCGTTGCATCCGAGCTACAGCCCGTTGCGACGCTTGCCAGCAATGCCGCTGCGAACATTTTTGCGACTGATTTTCCGATTTTAGACGAATGTCTCATACGCATAACTCGATCTACACTGACGCCAACCCGCCGCATCGAGGTCGATCCGGCACAAATTTCACTTCTTGCAAGGCCCATTTCCCGATCCCGGGAAAACCATGCGTCGATGTTTATGATTAAAGCGCGTTAGTGTTACCACGCCGTTAAAACGTTAAGCCGCTCGGCGCTTTTTTGACACTTCGATAACCATGACGAAAACGGCATGTGTCATGTCGGAACAATATTATGATGGAAAATCAGTTGGTTGTGATGATTTAGAATATTCTAAGACGAAAATTAATTGCCTTCGATATTTTCATTTTGTCACAAATGCCGGGCAATATGGCTGCCAAGCGGCAGATAGGGCGTCTCGAACAGCTCTTCCTTCTCGAAGCGGCTGCCGGTCTTGGAGAAGCGCGTCATCACGCAGCGCCCGTCTTCCAGAATGATCGGCGCGATCATCATGCCGCCGGAGACGATCTGCTCGGCGAAAAAGCGGGGCATGGTGGTAAAGGCGGCGGTGGCGACGATTCGGTCGAAGGTGCCCTCGCCGACCAGACCGTTGCTGCCATCCGCCTGGCGGATGACGACATTGCGGATGGAAAGATCGTCCAGACAGTTCTGCGCCTGCTGCACCAGCGTCTTGTAGCGCTCCAGCGAAAAGACCCGCTCCACCCGGCGCGCGATGATCGCCGTCATGAAACCGCTGCCGGTACCGATTTCCAGCACGCGCTGGCCCGGCTTCAATTGCAGGCGGGCCAGGATTTTCACCGCCATGTCAGCGCCTTCCATGAAGGCGCCGCAGTCGATCGGGATTGTGCGGCTGGAATAGGCATCAGCGGCGAATTGCGGCGGCACGAATCTGGAGCGCGGCGTCTGTTCGACCGCCGTCAAAAGGTCGAGATCGGAAATCCCCTCGCCCCGCAAGCGGAGAACGAGAGCGGCAAAACCTTCCTTTTCAACCATTGCGGATTTCAATCGGCGACTCCGAATCCAAGTGCTTGCGCAACCCGATCCTTGACCGTGTAATCCGTAAGGTCAAGCTTTAGCGGCGTGACCGAAATCTTGCCGTGCTTCAAAGCGTGGATATCCGTGCCCTCGAGGAAGGTGCCGAGGCGTTCGCCAAAGCGCAGCCAGTAATAAGGAAGACCGCGGCCATCCTGGCGTTCTTCTACCGTCAGGCCGAAATCGAGCTTGCCCTGCCCGGTGACGGATACACCCTGCACATCATCAGGTGCGCAATTGGGGAAATTGAGATTGAGGAAGGTGCCATCAGGCAATTCCACATTCATCAGCTTGCGCAGCAGATCCGGCGCATGGGTCTCGGTCACCTCCCACGGCACGACGCGGCCTTCGGAATGGCTGAAAGCCTGGCTGAGTGCGAAGGAGCGTACCCCTTGCAGCGTACCTTCAATGGCGCCGGCAATCGTGCCGGAATAGGTGACATCGTCAGCCATATTGGCGCCGGCATTGACACCTGAGAGTACGAGATCGGGCTTTTCCGGCAGAACTTCGCGGATGCCCATGATGACGCAATCGGTCGGCGTACCGCGCAGCGCGAAATGCTTGTCGGAAACCTTGCGCAGCCGCAGCGGCTCGGAGAGAGTCAGGGAGTGAGCAAGACCGCTCTGGTCGGTCTCGGGCGCCACGATCCAGACGTCATCGGACAGCGTGCGGGCGATACGTTCCAGCACCGCCAGCCCTTCGGCATGGATACCGTCGTCATTGGTCAGCAAAATCCGCATGTTTCTCTCTCCGCTTTTCATATCTTCCGGGACGGAGCATCCTCCCCACCGGCAGTGAGGTGTGCAGTTCTCTCAACGTCATCCTCGGGCCTGTCCCGAGGAACTAATCACGTCTAAATCAATCGACAGGTTGCAGATCCTGGGACAGGCCCGAGGATGACGTCGGCGTAATTGGAAGATTCTCCTTCCAATAGCACGACGCTGCTCTCCCTCAGGCCGCCTTCTCAATCCGTGTCAGACCGCCCATATAGGGCAGCAGCACGTCTGGAATTGTGACGGAACCGTCGTCGTTCAGGTAATTTTCGAGGACCGCGATGAGGCAGCGGCCGACGGCGGTGCCGGAGCCGTTCAGCGTGTGCACGAACTTCGTCGCCTTGTCGTCCTTGCCGCGATAACGCGCATTCATGCGCCGCGCCTGGAAATCGCCGCAGACGGAGCAGGACGAAATTTCGCGGTAGGTGTTCTGGCCCGGCAACCAAACTTCCAGATCGTAGGTCTTGCGCGCGCTGAAACCCATATCGCCGGTGCACAGCGTCATGGTGCGGAAATGCAGGCCAAGACGCTTCAGCACTTCTTCGGCGCAGGCCGTCATGCGCTCATGCTCGGCAACAGCACTTTCCGCGTCGGTGATGGAGACGAGTTCGCATTTCCAGAACTGGTGCTGGCGCAGCATGCCGCGTGTGTCGCGGCCAGCAGAGCCCGCTTCCGAACGGAAGGACGGCGTAAGTGCCGTGAAGCGCAGCGGCAGCTTTTCCTGCTCGAGAATTTCGCCGGAGACAAGGTTGGTCAGCGTCACTTCCGCCGTCGGGATCAACCAGCGGCCATCGGTAGTCTTGAACAGATCCTCGGAAAACTTCGGCAATTGGCCGGTGCCGAACATCGCCTCATCGCGCACCATCAGCGGCGAAGAGACTTCCGTGTAGCCATGTTCCGAGGTGTGCAGGTCGATCATGAACTGGCCGAGCGCCCGTTCCAGACGCGCCAGCTGGCTGGTCAGCACGGTGAAGCGCGAGCCGGAAAGCTTGGCCGCCCGCTCGAAATCCATGTAGCCGAGCGCTTCGCCAATCTCGAAGTGCTCCTTTGCTTCATGGTTCCAGCCGGGCTTCTGGCCGACCACGCGGGTCACCACATTGTCGTGTTCGTCCTTGCCGTCAGGAACATCGTCGAAAGGTATATTTGGCAGGCGCGACAGGGCGTCGTTAAGCTCGGCGGTGACCTGGCGGTCCTCCTCCTCGGCGCGCGGCATGTTCTCCTTGATGTCGGCGACTTCCGCTTTCAGCTTTTCCGCCAGCTCCATGTTCTTCTGCGCCATGGCGGCGCCGATGTCCTTGGAAGCGGCATTGCGACGCGACTGCATGTCCTGCAGGGACTGGATGACGGACCGGCGCTTTTCGTCGAGAGCGATCAGGCTGCTTGCGGCAGGCTCTGCGCCGCGCCGTGCAAGTGCTGCATCAAAGGCTTCGGGGTTTTCGCGTATCCATTTAATGTCGTGCATCGTCGTTCCAGACTATTGTTGGTCGCTCGCGTTTTATCAGCAAAACGCCGGGCGAAAGGCCCGGCGCGAGGAGATTTGATGAGCAG
Source organism: Rhizobium sp. SJZ105 (assembly GCF_007828365.1). Lineage (NCBI taxonomy): Bacteria > Pseudomonadati > Pseudomonadota > Alphaproteobacteria > Hyphomicrobiales > Rhizobiaceae > Rhizobium > Rhizobium sp. SJZ105. Next base: position 242,425 of record NZ_VIUP01000001.1, on the reverse strand, counting down.
GAAGACCGTGGCGAAGCGTCAGGTCTCTTCCAGCTCCGTGCTTTTGGATTCCGCAGCACGTTTCCTCTCCACGAGTCGAGCCATGTAGATGGAAATCTCGTAGAGAATGATCGCAGGTAGCGCAAGACCGATCTGGGACATGGGGTCTGGCGGCGTCAGCACGGCCGCAACCACGAAGGCCATGACAATGGCGAACTTACGCTTTTCCCGCAGCCAGTCGCTGGTCAGAATCCCGACCCGCGCCAGAAGCGTGGTGACGACAGGCAGCTGGAATACCAGGCCGAAGGACAAAACCAGCGTCATGATGAGGCTGAGATATTCCGACACCTTCGGCATCAGGGAAATCGCCACCTCGCCATCTACTGGCAATTGCTGCATGGCGAGGAAGAACCACATGACCATGGGCGTGAAGAAGAAATAGACGAGCGCCGCGCCGATGAGGAAAAGGATCGGCGATGCGATCAGGAACGGCAGGAAGGCCGCGCGCTCGTTCTTGTAGAGGCCCGGCGCCACGAATTTATAGAGCTGCGAGGCAATCACCGGAAAGGAGATCACCATGGCACCGAACATGGCAACCTTGATCTGCGTGAAGAAGAATTCCTGCGGCGCCGTATAGATCAGCGATGATTTCGCCACATCCAGCCCCGCCCAGATGACCGCCCACTTATAGGGAATGACGAGCAGGTTGAAGAGATGCTTGGCAACGGCGAAACAGGCGATGAAGGCGACGAAGAACGCGCCGAGCGACCAGATCAGCCGCGTGCGCAACTCCATGAGATGTTCGATAAGCGGCTGCGGCTTGTCCTCGATGTCCCCGCTCATGCTTCATCCTTTTTGGGCTTTGCAGCCTTGGTTCTTGCCGGTTTGGCCGGTTTGGCATCCGCAACGGCAACCGCCTTCTCCGCTGCCGCTTTCCTGACAGCAACCTTTTTGGCGACAGCCTTCACGGTCGGCTTCAAGACAGCAGCTTCTTCAACAGGCGCTGCGGCAGGCTTGCTGCGGGTGGTGCGTTTCGGCTTGGCGGCAACCGCTTCGGCTTCAACGGTCGCAACAGATTTCGCACGCGCACGCTTCGGCTTTTCTTCCGCAGCAGCAACCGCAGTAACCGGCCCAGATGCAGAAGGCGTGGGAACCACCGCAGGCGCTACATCCGGAAGCTTCATCTCGGGCTCCGGCACGCTGACAAGAGGAGCCACCGGCTCACTTGTTGCAGGTGCTGCTGTCGACGACATCGCATCGGGAGCAGCTGTCGCCTTCTGGAGATCAGACTTGATTTCGTTGCCGAGCTGGCGAAGCGGGTTCATAGCATCGCGCAGGGAATTCGTCGGGTTGAGATTGCGCACATCGGAGATCGTCTGCCGCACATCGTCCATGTCTGCCTCTTTCAAGGCCTCGTCGAACTGCGTGCGGAAATCCCCCGCCATCTTGCGAAGGCCGGCCATCGTCTTACCGAAGGCGCGGATCATGGGCGGCAAGTCCTTAGGACCGACGACCACGATCAAAACGACCGCGATCACCAGAAGCTCGCTCCAACCGATATCAAACATCAAAACGCTCCCGAGACCCTAGCGCCAGTCTCAAAACAAGCAGGTTCAAGCCGCTTACTTGATCTCGTCAGCCTTGTGGTCAACAGTCTTCGCGTTGACATCGGCCGGCGGCGGAGTCTGATCTTCGTCAGCCATGCCCTTCTTGAAGCTCTTGATGCCCTTGGCGACATCGCCCATCAGTTCCGGGATCTTTCCGCGTCCGAAGAGAACGAGAACGATCACCAGCACGATCAGCCAATGCCACACACTAAAAGAACCCATAACTGAAACTCCTGAATTTCGCTTTCAGACGATGTAAGACGTTTGAAAGGCTTTTTCAAACAACAAATCGTTGCTTCAACAGGCTGTGGGCATAAAGTTTTCGTGCCTTGTCATCCGCATGAAGACGATATCAATCGTCACCATCGCCGCCACCAGGTGCAAGCAGGCCCAACTCTTCCAGATCGAGCTGCGTGATCGGGTCTTCGTCTTCGCGCAATTCGTCGCTCATCATCGGCAAAGGCACGCCGAAATTGGAAGGAATACGGCCCGAAAGCAGGCCCGCACCCTTCAGTTCCTCAAGGCCCGGCAAGTCCCGCAATTCCTCAAGGCCGAAATGGTCGAGAAACTCCACCGTGGTGCCGATCGTCACCGGCCTGCCCGGCGTGCGCCTGCGGCCCCTGAAACGCACCCAACCCGCTTCCATCAGCACATCGAGGGTACCGCGTGAGGTTTGCACGCCACGGATTTCCTCGATTTCGGCGCGTGTCACCGGCTGATGATACGCCACAATCGCCAGAACCTCCAGCGCCGCACGCGAAAGCTTCTTAGGTTCCTTTTCCTCAGAATGGACGACGAAGGAGAGATCGCCGGCCGTGCGGAACGCCCATTGCCCCCCCACCTGCACCAGATTGACGCCCCGCTCGCCATAAGCGGCCTTCAGCCCATGGAGTATGGCAACGACATCCATGCCGCGCGGCAGCCGCTCGGCAATGAAGGCAACTGAAACCGGTTCGGCCGAGGCAAAGACCAGCGCCTCGGCAATGCGCTCGGCTTCCTTCAGCTGACGCTCGGAAAATACCGCAGGTTCGGCCCCAACCACATCCGCCGCCCCATCTGCTACGATGGCGGCTTCGCCGGTCTCGTCGTCATGCGTCATTATCAGTCCTTTCCGCATTCGGCGCGCGGTCATCTCGCTCGCTCCTGCGCATATAGATGGGCTGGAACGCGCCCTCCTGCCGGATTTGCAGCGATCCCTCGCGCACGAGCTCCAGCGAGGCGGCGAAAGCGCTGGCGATTGCCGTCACGCGCATCGCGGGGTCAGGCACATATTGCAGCAGATATTGGTCGAGCACCGTCCACTCGCCGACATCCCCGAGCAGACTGTTCAGGAGTTCCCGGGCTTCCACAAGCGACCAGACCTGCCGCTTTTCAATCGTGACCTGGGTGATGGCCTGCCTTTGCCGCAGATTGGCATAGGCGCTCAGGAGATCGTAGAGGTTCGCCTCGTAAGCCGAGCGGTTGATATGCGGAATATGCTCCGGCGCGCCACGGGCGAAGATATCGCGGCCAAGCTGGGCGCGGTTGACGAGGCGTTCGGCCGCCTCCCGCATCGCCTCCAGACGTTTCAGCCGGAAGGCCAGCGTCGCGGCCATTTCTTCGCCGGAGGGGCCGTCATCCTTCGCCTGCTGCGGAATGAGAAGCTTGGACTTGAGGAAGGCAAGCCAGGCCGCCATCACTAGATAGTCGGCAGCAAGCTCGATGCGCACGCGGCGGGCTGTTTCCACGAATTGCAGATATTGCTCGGCAAGCGCCAGCACCGAAATGCGCGACAGATCGACCTTCTGCGTGCGGGCAAGGTGTAGCAACAGATCGAGCGGGCCTTCGAAACCCGCGACATCGATCACCAGCCCGGCCTCGCCCGTCAGCCGCTCCGGCGTCACATCCTGCCAGAGCTTGTCCATAGGCGTTGAAGTACGAGACTTGTCTGCTGCCATTGTTCCATCCGCCGGGCGTCCGGCCTGTCGTCCCGAGTACCGGGCCGCCGCCCGATTGTCAGGAAACGGCCCACATGGCGTTGAATTCGGCTCTCAGTTCAGCTTCGTCGGAGGCATCAGTGGCGGGAAAACCCGCTTCCACGGCCCGCACCCGCTCCAGCGAACGGCCGGAAAGAACGGGAACCTCCTTCACGACCTCAAGCATTTCACCCATCACGCCGTTGCAATGCAAGACTATATCGCAGCCACCCGCAACAATATTCGCGGCACGCTGGCCAAGCGTGCCCTTCAGCGCATTCATGGAACTGTCGTCGGACATCAACAGACCGTCAAAGCCGATTCGCCCACGAATGATCTCCTCGATCACCTTTGGCGAGGTCGTTGCCGGACGCTCCCGATCGACGGCGTTGAACACCAGATGCGCGCTCATCGCCATCAATTCACGGTTCAGCGCGCGGAATGGCACAAAATCATGGGCGTCCAGCTCGTCCAGCGGCACATCGACAACAGGCAATTCATGGTGCGAATCCACCATGCCGCGACCGTGGCCCGGCATGTGTTTCATGACAGGCAACATGCCGCCCGCCTTGAGACCGTCAGCCGCCGCCTGCCCCATCTCCGCCACCATGGTCGGGCTGTAGCCATAGGCCCGGTTGCCAATGACGTTGCTGGCGCCTTCCACCGGCACGTCGAGCACCGGCAGGCAATCGATATTGATGCCGAATTTCATGAGATCGAAGGCATGCAGACGCGACATCAACCACGCCGCGCGCAGGCCTTCCTCCCGGTCACGCTCGTATATCTCGCCAAGAATGCGGGCATTCGGATAGGCTTGCAAAAGCGGAGGCTTGATGCGCTGAACGCGCCCGCCTTCCTGATCGATCAGAACCGGGGCATCCGGCCGCGCGACGGCATCGCGCATCGAGGCGACGAGATCGGTAATCTGTTGCGCATCACCGATATTGCGCCCGAACAGGATGAAACCCCAAGGCCGCTCATTGCGGTAAAGGGCAATCTCGTCAGCGGAAAGCGTAAGCCCGCCGCATCCGAGGATCATAGCTTTGCAATCGGTCATGATGTCACGCTCACAGAATGGGGAAATGGCCTTATACCGCAAGGCGTCGGGGATAAGTCGACAACCTCTCCGCCGTCATGCTTGGGCCTTTCCCGAGCATCTGCAACCGACCGGTTGGCGAAACCTTGGCAGATCCTCGCCACGGGGCCGAGGATGACGTCGAATGTGAGGAAAGCCTTTCCCCACTGCGAGGGCTGCCTTAGACGGCAGCCCCAATCTTCACTCAACCGGATCAGCCGCTATCAGCGCGCCACCAGGCAGCTGCCGCCAGCTGCGCGGAACTTTTCGCACAGCGCCACGGCTTCGTTCTTATCCCCCGCCGGGATGCGGACGCGGTAGAACGTGCCCTTGCCCGCGATCTCAGCGGCCTTGATGTCGACGCCCCGATCAGAAATGACCGAACCGAACTTGGCCGACATGTTCTGGTAGGACTTCTGGGCCTCCGCCTGGCTCGGCAGGGACGCAATCTGGATGTAATAACCACCCGAAGACGGCGCGCTCGTTGCTGCGGGCATGGCGGCTGCTGTCTGCTGCTGTGCAGCCTGCGGCTGGGCCGGAGCAGTTGCAGCAGGACGGACGTTGCCCTGATTGGTCACCGTTGCCACCACATTGGAAGGCTGTGCGGACGGACGCGCCGAAGGAACGGGCGCAGCCGACTGCGAGGCCGGTGTGGAGGAAGCGGCTGGCGTATTGGCCTGCGGATGTTCAGGCGCAACCGGAACACGCGAAGCGGCGATGACGGCGGGAGCACCCTCACCCGGTTTGGCTGCCTGCGGTGCAGCAAGCTCCGCGACCTTGTCGGCCTTCGGTGGCTGGGCAGCAGGCGCATCGACTTCCTGTGCAACCAGCGTACCATCAGGCTTGACGATCATGGTGCGGACCTTGCGCGGCGAAACGCCCGTCGCACCGGCACCTTCGTTCTGGCTGGCCTTTTCTTCCGGAGAAAGCAGGCGCGGATCTTCAGTCTCGCCAACCGGCGTTCCGGTGGCTTCCATGTCCGCGTCGTTTTCACCTTCCAGCGGCAGCTGTTCGGGTATCAGCGTACGCTGGACCACATCGACAGGCTTTTCGTTGCTGGAGATCAGCGCCGGTTGCTTCGGATCGGCAGCGCTACCACCGGCCACGCGATCGTAAACCGCCTTGTCCTGATTGGGCACGACGCGGCCACCCGGATTTTCCGGCACCACCTTCATCGGGTCGTTATCGGCGGAAATGATGACCGGCGCGCCATTGGAGCCCGCACCGGACGAACCGCCCGACATCAGCGCGTAAACACCACCACCGACAAGCACCAGACCGATTGCTGCGGCAACCGGCATGATCCAGCGGCGACCGCCGCGTTCTTCTTCTTCGCGATAGGCCGGCTGATGGTCGACATAAGTATTCTCGGCATCGCGCGGCGCATTGCCACGCGAGGCAGCAGCCTCCTGCATGGAGCGGCGGAAATCTTCTTCCAGCGCCCGCTCAAATTCGTCGACCTCCTCCGGACCCTGTGCCTGAGGACGCGCCTGCGGGGCAGCAGCCCGGTTTTCCGCATGTTTGTGACGGTCGAGACCACCGGCAACCGCCGGGGCAAACAGCGTTGCGAGCTCGGTGTCGATATCGAGGTCTTCTTCGTGACGACGGGCGACAGGCTTGGGTTCGAAAACGCCGACCGGCAGTTCCGGCACGTCCATCTCGGTAATATTTTCCGGATGTTCTTCCGTCTCACCGATCTGCGAGGGATCGAAAGGCAGGCTTTCAAGCGTTTGTGGTGCAACCGGCTGCGGTGCGGCTGCGACCGGACGCGGCTGAACCGGAGGCGCGGCTACCGGAATTGCAGCAACCGGGGCCGGGCGCGGCTGAGGTGCTGGCTGTTCCCGCACCGGCTGCGGCGCGGCGGCAGCAACCGCTACCGGAGCGACCGGCTGCTGGCGAACGGGCTGCGGCACAGGCGCAGGTGCGACTTCCGCTGCAGCGATTTCGGACAGGTCGAGGTCAAGATCGAGATCATCAAGCGCAAGCTCGAAATCATCGTCGTTGAAACCTGCGAAATCCCCAAAGTCCGGCTCCTGAACGGGCGGCGCTGTTACGGCCGGGGCTGCCTTTACAGGGGCTGCGGCAACCGGCGCCGTGGCAACCAAAGGCGGCTCCACTCTTGCAGCCGGAACGATCGGCGCAGCCTGTGCGATGGGGGCATCCTGAACGACAGGCTCTTCGCCGCGTCCGGGAATGGAATATTTCGCAACGCCGTAGATCAGCTCGTCCATCGGCGAAAGATTTGTTTCAACCGGCTTTTCTGCAACCGAAGGAGCAAAGGTGGGTGCAGTTTCTTCCGCCTGAACGAAGACGGGCTCAGGCACCGGAACTGGTTCGGCCTGTGGCTCGATCCGGGCTGCAGGCAGCGCTTCGGCCCTCGGCTCGATCCGCTTGGGATCACCTGCCGCAACATCGCGGCGCGCGCCGAAATTGGCAAGCGGCAGACGCAGGCTGGAAAATTCCAGCGAAGAACGGCCACCATGCGAAGGCGGACGCACGGAAATCGGTGCAGGCGCTTCGGCGACGGCGATCTCTACCTCATCGGCAAGATCGAAAGCCTGCGGCTCAGGCGCATGGCTCTGATCGGAATGCGCAATATTGCTCGAAACATCGGCCGGAAGCTCAGGCATAGCGTGCCAGGTGCTTTGAGCCGGCTCGACAGCCTGCGGCTCTTCCCATGCAGCCTGCTGGTAAACCACCGGCTCGGCAGGGCGCGACTGGCGCGAATGCACATCGAAAACCTCGGCAACCGCACCGGCATCATCACGGAAATCCGCGCGGATGTCCTGCGTCGACGTCTCGACGTAATTGTGAATGTAGGCCTGATCGGCCTCGGGAAGCGGCTCCTGGCTCACTTCGGGTGCGGGGCTTGCCTCGAACACGGGTTCGTCCGCTGGCGCAAGCTCAGGCTCGCGCCGGGCGAAAACCGATTCGACGCGCTGCATGAAGTCGCTGGGGTGGATGCCCGCACGCACATCGTTTGCCGGGTCAAGAACGACCGGATCGGCATGCGGCGCATCGTAAACCTCGAACTCTCGAAGCAACTCGTCTTCGAGATTGAATTCGGGTTCGCGGCGGGTTGCCGCAGAGCCGGCGCGTGGCGCAGCTTCGGAACCCGCATGCGAAGGACGCTCATCGAAACCGACGATGCGCGCCAGTTCTGCCAGAGGATCGTTGTCAGCGAACCCTTCAGACCGGGCGTCCCGGTTATACGCGACATTTTTTTCGACCATTACGTGTTCCACCATCTACGCATTGCAGCTCTTGCCAGCGTATTGTGAGCAAATAATGGTGATATGTTATCGCATCTCGTCAGGCGCGTCCGCTCCTAAAAGCGTAAGACCAGACTTCAAAACATTCGCGACAGCATTCACCAGCCCGAGTCTGGCAATGCTCAATTCTCGGTTTTTATCGTTAATAAAACGTAATTCCTGATGGTCTTTACCTTTGTTCCAGTGTCCATGGAAGGAACTGGCGAGATCGTAGAGGTAAAAAGCAAGCCTGTGCGGCTCGTGCGCAAGGGCTGCGGATTCGATCAGGCGCGGGTACTCAGCAAGCTTTGCAACCAGCTGCAACTCGTTGATATCGCTAATCAAAGCAACGGAAGACGACATATCGTCCTGCGAGAGCGCAAGACCCGGAAACGCTTCCTGCGCCTGGCGGAAGATGGACATGCAACGGGCATGCGCATATTGCACGTAAAAGACCGGATTATCCTTCGATTGTTCGGTCACTTTCGCAAAATCGAAGTCCAGCGGCTCGGAATTCTTCCGATAGAGCATCATGAATCGCACGGGATCGCGACCTACTTCGTCCACCACATCGCGCAGCGTGACGAAATCGCCTGAGCGTTTCGACATCTTCACCGGCTCGCCATCGCGATACAGCTTCACGAGCTGGCACAGAAGAACCGTCAGCTTCGACTTGCCTTCCGAGACGGCGCGCGCAACCGCTTCAAGCCGCTTCACATAGCCGCCGTGGTCGGCGCCGAGCACATAGATCATCTCGGAAAAACCGCGATCGAACTTGTTCTTGAAATAGGCGACGTCGGCGGCGAAATAGGTGTAGGAACCGTCCGACTTCATCAGCGCGCGGTCCATGTCGTCGCCCACCTCGGTGGACCGGAACAGCGTCTGCTCGCGGTCTTCCCAGTCTTCCGGCAACTCGCCCTTCGGCGGCGGCAGGGTGCCCTTGTAGACGTGGCCCTTGAAGGTGAGATCGTTGATGGCCGAGAGAATGGGTCCGCCATTGCCCTCATGCAGCGTGCGCTCCGAGAAGAACACGTCGTGCTTGACGTTCAGCGTCTCCAGATCCTCACGGATCATCACCATCATTGCGGCAATCGCCTTGTCCTTGACGATAGGTAGCCACTTTTCCTCGGGCATGGCGCGCAGCTTGATGCCATATTCATCCGCCAGCGCCTGGCCGACTGGAACGAGATAGTCACCGGGGTAGAAGCCCGACGGAATGGCGCCGATATCTTCGCCAAGCGCCTCGCGGTAACGCAGGAAGACCGAACGCGCGAGCACGTCGATCTGCGAGCCGGCGTCGTTGATGTAATATTCCTTGGTCACGCCATAACCGGCGAAGGCGAGCAGGTTCGCCAGCGTGTCACCCACGACAGCACCACGGCAATGGCCGACATGCATCGGACCGGTGGGGTTGGCGGAGACATATTCGACGTTGATCTTCTGACCCGTGCCGATCTTCGAGCGGCCGAAATCGATGCCCTGCCCGATCATGTCGGCAAGAAGACGCTGCCAGTAACCGACAGAGACCTTGAGATTGATGAAGCCGGGACCAGCGACGTTGACGCTATCGACATCGCCATCGGCCTGAAGTGCTGGCACGATGAGTTCGGCCAGCGCCCGGGGATTGGTGCCGAGCGGCTTCGCCAACACCATAGCGGCATTGGTTGCGACATCGCCATGGCTCAGATCGCGCGGGGATTCGACCGTAATTCGACTGAAATCGACCTTTTCGCGGTTCTCTTTCACGAGATCGAGAGTCTCGAGCGCGTTTTTGATCCTGGTATCGAAATCGGCAAAAATGTTCATCGTTCCAACCTGCGCGAAGGGCTTCTGTTCATGTCCGGCCATCATAACCGGGTTGGCTTCGCGATCGCCCGCTGCCCTATCGCAAATCGGGGGTGTGGTCAAACAGCCGCTGGTGGGCGCGCAGTGCATAACTGTCGGTCATACCAGCCAGATAATCCCCCACATGGCGGGCTTTTGCGGCCTTGCTCATACCGGAAATGCTGTCCACCCAGTAGTGACTCTGCATCTCTGCCGGCACTTCCATATAACGGTGGAAAAGGTCGGTAACGATCTGCGTAGCGCCGGCGCGGATGCGCATGATTTCCGGATGCCGGTAGATATGGGCAAACAGCAGTTTCTTGATCTGCCTGTCGGTTTCAGCCATTTCCGGCGAGAAAGTCGCGACGGTAAAATCAGCGGCGCGGATATCGGCCGCACTCTTCGGTTTCAGCCGGGAAAGATTCTGCTGCGCGACCCCGATTACATCCTCGACCATATGGGTGATCTGCCGGCGCATGATTTCGTTGGCGAAGCGTTCCTTGTCGAGCACGGGATATTTCGCACGTACCTCGGCCATCAGCTTGCTGAGGAAAGGCACCTCTTCCAGCATCTCGAAGCTCAGATAACCGGCACGCAGGCCGTCATCGATATCATGGGTATTGTAGGCGATGTCGTCGGCAATAGCCGCCATCTGTGCCTCAAGGCTGGCATAGCTGCCGATTTCCAGATCCTGCAGCTCGCAATATTCGAGGATGGGCAGCGGAACCGGGCCCTTCACGCCCTCGCCCTCGGCATTGACCAGCGGGCCATTGTGCTTCACCAGCCCCTCCAGCGTCTCCCATGTCAGGTTGATGCCGTCATATTCGGCGTAGCGGCGCTCCAGCTTGGTGACGATGCGCAGCGACTGCGCGTTGTGATCGAAGCCGCCATAGGGCAACAACACCGCATCCAGCGCATCCTCACCAGTATGGCCGAACGGCGTGTGGCCGAAATCATGCACCAGAGCCACGCCCTCGGCCAGATCCTCGTCCAGCTTTAAAGCACGTGCGAGTGCGCGGGCAATCTGCGCAACCTCAATCGTGTGGGTGAGCCGCGTGCGGTAATGGTCACCGTCAGGGCTGATGAAAACCTGCGTCTTGTGTTTAAGCCGGCGAAAGGCAGTGGTGTGGACGATGCGGTCCCGGTCGCGCTGGAACTCCGAGCGCGTCAGGCTACCCTCCTCGGCAAAAAGACGCCCGCGCGTGGTCCATGGATCAGAGGCGAAAACCGCCCTCTCGCCACTTCCGAAACCCAATGCGCGCTGGTCTATAATCATTCATCCACCTGTACTGTTCTCTGGCCGGGACTTCCTTTGACCCGAAGTCCATGGCCTTTGACCATTGACCTTTTCATCCACCCTTCATACCTATCGCAAAGGTCGGCGCAAAGCATCATGGCTGCAAAGGCCGTTGCGGACATCGCTATAGACCGTTTATTTGACTGGTTTATAATGGTGGCGACAAATCTATTGCTCTCCGGTTCTTGACCCCGGCACGAGGAACGACATGGAAAACAGCGACATTACACTTTCGGAAGCCGCAGCGAAGCGAATCGCCCAGATCGTCGCAGCGGATGCGGGCAAGCAGGCTCTGCGCGTTTCGGTGGAAGGCGGCGGCTGCTCGGGCTTCTCCTACAAGTTCGATCTGGCGGAAGACCCCGCCGATGACGACATCGTGATTGCGCGTGGCGACGCCAAGGTGCTGATCGACAGCCTGTCGGTTGTCTATATGGCCGGCTCTGAAATCGACTTCGTCGACAATCTGCTCGGCCAGTCCTTCCAGATCAAGAACCCGAACGCGGTCGCAAGCTGCGGCTGCGGCACCAGCTTTTCTATTTGATGGTGATATCAAGCGCCAAGCTTGAGATCATTCACGCCTTTCTCTCCGCCCTCGTTCCTGTGCTCGTCACAGGAATGAGGGTTTGGGGAGCTGCGGTGCATCCATAGCTGTTGATCTACCCTGCCCCGGCTTCTATCCACCACATCCTCACCCGCCGTTTCCAAAAACGGTGGCAATCGCTTTTGCATCGGGTAAAAGTAACCTCACAAAAGGGAAACTCCGATGAAGATTGCCACCTGGAACATCAACGGCGTCAAGGCGCGTATCGAAAACCTCTGCCAGTGGTTGAAGGATTCATCGCCCGACATCGTTTGCCTTCAGGAAATCAAGTCGGTTGACGAAGGCTTTCCCCGCCTTGAGCTGGAAGCGCTCGGCTATCACGTCGAGACCCATGGCCAGAAGGGCTTCAACGGCGTCGCCCTTCTGTCGAAGATGAAGCCCGACGAGATCAATCGCGGCCTGCCGGGCGACGATGCCGATGAACAGGCCCGCTTCATCGAGGGCGTGTTTTCCGTTGATGGCGGTGCGATCCGGGTCTGCTCGCTCTACCTGCCGAACGGCAATCCGCCTGACGATCCGGTCAAATATCCCTACAAGCTCGCATGGATGGAGCGGCTACGCCGCTTTGCCGAAGATCGCCTTGCGCTTGAGGAGCCGCTTATTCTGGCGGGTGACTACAACGTCATCCCCGAACCCTTCGATTGCCACGATCCGCGGGTCTGGGCTGGCGATGCGCTGTTCCTGCCCAAGACGCGCTCGGCATTCCGCAGGCTGGAAAATCTCGGCTTTACCGATGCCGCACGCGCGACGACGGATGAACCCGGACTTTATTCCTTCTGGGATTATCAGGCTGGCGCATGGCCTAAGAATAACGGCATCCGCATCGATCACCTGATGCTGTCGGCGGAAGCGGCCGACAGGCTGGAATCGGTGAGCATCGAAAAACATGTGCGGGCCTGGGAAAAACCGTCCGACCACGTACCGGTCTGCGGTTATTTCAATTTTACGCCGATCAATTGAACGGCGCTCGCCGGGCGAGTTAGAGAATTTCCGGTAAAAGTGCGCCGAAACAAAGAGTTAGAGCACGTCAAACGATTCCGTTTAAACAGGACGTGCTCTAAGTCTCCTCAGCCACGATTGTCAGTTCGGATCGTCGATCTGCATGTTCTGCGCCAGCGCGATGGCCGCGCGGCGATCGTTTTCACCCGCGAGCGAAAAAGCTTGTTCCTGAAGGGTCTGTATCCAGGTGCAATCCACCGCCGTGCACTTGTCGAGCGCGGCCGTCATGAAGGCGAGCCCCTGCGTCGTCTGGCCTTCCTGGAAAAGCAGATTACCGAAAATCGACATGGCGCCGGCATGGCCGTGCTTGCGTGCCTGATTGAGCCACTTCTTGGCCTGCTGCACATCCGCCCGGCCGCCCTCACCCGCAAGGATCATTTCCGCCAGACGGAACTGGGCCTCAGCCACGCCAAAGGTGGAAGCCACCTGAAAATAGAGCTGGCGGGCCTGCGACAGGTCCATCTTTACCGGAGTGCCGGGAATGCCGTGGCGGTAATAATCGGCAAGAGAAAGCAGCGCGTTGACGAAGAAGCCGGTATCCTCGGAGCCCGGCTCGACGCCCTGGCTGGCAATTTCGCTGTAAATCTTGAAAGCTTCGAAGTCGTTCTTGGCAACGCCATCGCCGAAGGCATACATATTGGCAAGCGCCCAGCGCGAGCCGGTATGGCCCTTTTCGGCCGCATAGCGATAGGCCTCGACGGCTTCGTCCTTGTTACCGTTCTTGTAGGCCTTGAAGCCGAACTTGAACAGGTCGAAGGGCCCGGATTCCTTGGTAACGCCTGCGTTGATGTCAAAAGCCAGCACCGGCATTGCGAGCGACGCAAGCAAAAGGCTCATGATGAGCGGCTTTAGAACATGTGCTTCACATTTCAGCATTTAGGCGAACTTCTCTCACTCTTCCCGGCATATAGCCAATACTTGCGGAATACTGCAAAGCTGAACCCCGCCGGGTCGCGATTTTTCGAACACACTGCGTCTTTCCGGCAGCACTTTCCAGCGCACTGCCGGTGGTCATATGCGGTAATTGCTCCAAATTTTCAGTGAGACAGATATAGGCATAATTTCCGGCAATATAACGGCGTTTGACCGCCTGCCGGTCAGCGCCAAACAAGAAACCCGGATCAAATTCCCGTATTACTTGCTTAAACCCTGAATCCAAACCCGTTTTCACTCTTCGCAACTCCGCAGGCCCACATCAAACGCCTGCATGTTCTTCCATCCCCGCGTCCATAAACAGAAGCCAAGCACCTTGTTTGTGGCGGGAAATGGACAGATATGCCCACATTCCAACGCGGCACCACGCTTGCAGAAAAGTGTTGCCAAATCGTCACAAAACTTTCGGGCTAGAAATTTTTATCGAGCAGGAATCATAGTCGGGAATGAAAAAAGGTCCGGTTGGTAAACCGGACCTTTCTTTTCGTTCAGGTGTGGCGAATGGTGTCAGAACTTGACCTTGACGCCAGTAGAGATCGCAGCCACGAGATCGTTGCCGAAGTCGTAGCCCGCTTCGTCGCCGCATCTTGCGCCCAGGGGGCCGCAGGGTGCGCCACCGATGGAAGAACTGCCCGATGTCAGCAGGCCAAGCGCGCCGGCAATCTTGAACTCGATGTTCTTGTTGGGCGAATAGATCAGCTGTGTACCGACCATCCAGGTATCGGTTTGCGTACCGATGACCGTCGATGTGCCGCGATCCCAGGTCAGGCTGACCGCACCGCTCCACTGTTCGTTGAACTTGTGACCGATGCCGCCGGAAACCGTCCAGCCGTCACGGTAGAAAAGGTCGAGCGTGTTGATGGCGCTGGCGGTGCCCGCAACGCAGGTCGGTGAACCAACGGCGCAGAACGGAATTGTCTGGATCTGGCTCCAATCGGTCCACTTCACCGAACCGAAGGCAAGCCAGTCGGGAGCGATGCCGGACTGCACCTTCCATTCAAGGCTGTCTGGCATTGAAACGGCGCCGTAGACAGGCGTGATCTTTCCGGAAATGGCGTTCAGGCCCACCGGCAGGTTGGTGAGGCTGACGTTACCCGTCAGATCGACATCAACCGCGCTGTTGTAAACAAGGCTGGTGCGGAAAGCGATTTCAGGAATTTCGTAAGCCACACCGGCGCGCCAGCCCCAGCCATCGCCTTCCATGTCCAGCTTGCCGATACCATTATAGATCGAGGTCGGGATACCGCCTGCCGCCAGGGCAATCGGAGAGACGACCTGACGATATTTATAACCGCTGAGTTCCTGATAGAAACCACCGCCGATGATCGAGAAATCACCCTTGCCGAGATCGAACTTCACGCGGCAGGTCGTGGCGTAGTTGTGCGACTTGACCTTGGTTTCGATATTGTAGCTGGAACCCTGCCAGATGCCGGGATTAAGATCAGCCCCCCACGGCTGCGAATAATCGAACATGCAGTCGCCAAAATCGCCGATAGCGGCCTTGGCTCCGACACGCGGCGACCAGTAATTTTCCCCATCGTCAGCAGACTTCGACCACGAAGATGGCAGAGGAATGGGGGTGGCGCTGGTCGGGCTCTTGTTGGGATTGTCACGCGCATTCTCAACCTTGCGCTGTGGCGCAACGAATGTAGCGGAACTGTCGAGAACATAGTCGGACGGGTCGAACAGCAGGTCGATATTGTAGCCACCGCGCTCGAGGCCGCCCGCCAGTGAAGGCGTGACCGCCGCGATGCTGGCTACGAAACATACTGCGCCGCGAAAAAATGCAGTTTTTGCCATCTCTCTCCCCAATCAAGGCAATGTGATCATTGAGAGAGTGAAATGCTTTGCGGCAAATGACAATCTGCCGTGGCGCGGCGCGGTTGCCACCGGATGGCCATTTTTTTACGTAAGTTTTTGATGTTTGGCATCTTACATAATCATTTTAGGCTATTATTCTAATCCAATTAGAAAAAACGACACAAAACGAAACAAACTCCCAATCCGCACCGGAAATGTCGCCAAATAACCACAGTTGGACGTTTCCGAAGAAAATCGCTTATCAGGCCGTTTTTATTGATCTTTTTCGTCTTCCCGCGCGGTTTTGTGCGCCTCGCGGCAGAAATAATCGCGCTGTCACGCAGTGCATGATTCGCCGTTGCAACGCAGCAATGAATTGAGCCGGCCCTGACAGAACGCAAAACGCCCCGTTTTCACGGGGCGTTTTGATTTTACACACAACTGGAACCTTATCCTGCTTCGCTGACCCTCTGCAGGGCGGTTCGAAGACTTGTCAGCTGAACTTCCAGTTCCGCCTTACGCTCGCGCTCGGCGGCCACAACCTCCGGATCGGCATTGGCCACGAATTTTTCGTTCGAAAGCTTCTTGTCGATGCGTTCCATCTCCGCGTCCACCTTGCCGATCGCCTTTTCGAGACGGGCCTTTTCGGCCGCGAGATCGACGAGGTTGCCGAGCGGCAGGCAGACCGTGGCCTCACCGATGATGATCTGCGCGGAGCCCTTGGGCGCCACATCGGCACCACGGATTTCATCGGCACGCGCCAGGCGCCGGATGGCGGCGGCATGGCGGTCCAGCCGCGCTTCTGTCGAGGTATTGGCACCGACCACCACCAGCGATGCGGTGGCGCCCGGCGGCACGTTCATCTCGGCACGCGTAGAGCGGATGCCCGAAACCAGATCGATCAGCCAGTTGATTTCCGCAGCCGCGGCATCGTCGCGGAATTCCGGAGTCGGCCAGTCGGTAAGGCAGAGAAGATCAGCCCGCTCCTCGCCCTCGCCCGCCGTATGCGCCCACAGCTCTTCCGTCATGAAAGGCATGAAGGGATGCAGGAGCTTGTAGATCTCATCCAGAACATAGGCCGCGCAGGCCTGCGATTCCGCCTTTGCCGCCTCATCCTCGCCACCGAACACGGGCTTGAGCAGTTCCAGGTACCAGTCGCAGAACTGGTTCCAGACGAAACGGTAGAGGATACCGGATGCATCGTTGAACCGGAAGTTCTCAAGAGCCGCCGTCACATCGCGCGCGGTGTTGGCAAGCTCGGTAAGGATCCACCGGTTGATCGTCAGCGATGCGGTTTCGGCCAGGAAATGTGGATCGCGCTTTACACCGTTCATTTCGGCAAAACGCGTGGCGTTCCATAGCTTCGTGCCGAAGTTGCGATAACCGGCGATACGTGCCGGATCGAGTTTCACGTCACGACCCTGCGCCGCCATGATGGCGAGCGTGAAGCGCAGCGCATCCGCACCGTATTCGTCGATCAGTTCCAGGGGATCGATGACGTTGCCCTTGGACTTGGACATCTTCTGGCCGTTCTTGTCGCGAACGAGCGCATGGATGTAGACGGTGCTGAACGGCTCGACCGGATTGCCGGCATCGTCCTTCATGAAATGCAGACCCATCTGCATCATGCGGACGACCCAGAACGGGATGATGTCGAAACCGGTGACAAGCACATTGGTTGGATAATACCGCGCCAGTTCCGGTGTCTTTTCCGGCCAGCCGAGCGTCGAGAACGGCCACAGCGCCGATGAGAACCAAGTATCGAGAACGTCTTCGTCACGGGTCAGAATTTCACCCGGCTTGAAGTTTTCAAGCTTCTCCTCGACCCAGGCCTTCCACGGACCTTCATGGGCGATATAATGCTGGATAGCGGCCTGAAGCGCCTCTTCCTCGGTCTTTTCAACGAAGACCTGCCCGTCAGGGCCGTACCATGCCGGAATCTGGTGTCCCCACCACAATTGCCGCGAGATACACCAGGGCTGGATATTCTCCATCCACTGAAAATAGGTGTTTTCCCAGTTCTTAGGCACGAAATTGGTGCGGCCTTCGCGAACCGAGGCAATGGCCGGCTGAGCCAGCGTCTTGTTGTCCACCCACCACTGGTCGGTGAGGCGCGGCTCGATCGGCACGCCGCCACGGTCGCCATGCGGCACGACGTGCTTGTGCGGCTCGATCTTGTCGAGCAGGCCGGCTTCCTCGAAGATTTCGACGATGACCTTGCGGGCGAAGAAACGATCCTGTCCTTCCAGACGATCCCATGCGCCGTGCAGCGCCGCCGGATGATTGAGGCCCTCGAGGAAATCCTCGTTCTCCTTGATGGAGATCGTCCCATCGATATTCATGACGTTGATGGCGCGCAGACCGCAACGCTTGCCGACCTCGAAATCGTTGAAGTCGTGCGCAGGCGTGATCTTCACGGCGCCCGTTCCGGCCGTCGGATCGGCATAGTCATCGGCAACGATCGGGATCTTGCGGCCAACGATCGGCAGGATGACATGCTTGCCAATGATGCCCTTGTAGCGCTCGTCTTCCGGGTTCACCGCAACACCGGTATCGCCGAGCATGGTTTCTGGCCGCGTGGTAGCAACAACGATGTAATCGCGCGTTTCGAACTCGGTAGGCTTGCCTTCCTCGTCAAATGCGATCGGGTGCTGATAGGTCACACCCTTTTCCAGCGGATAACGGAAGTGCCAAAGGTTGCCCTTCACTTCCAGCTGTTCGACTTCCATGTCGGAAATCGCGGTCTGCAGCTTCGGGTCCCAGTTGACGAGGCGCTTGTCCTTGTAGATCAGGTTCTGCTTGTAAAGGGTGACGAACACCTCGAGAACGGCCTCGGACAGACCCTCATCCATGGTGAAGCGCTCACGCGACCAGTCGCACGACGCACCGAGGCGCTTCAGCTGGTTGAAGATCAAACCGCCGGATTCGGCTTTCCATTCCCAGACCTTGTCCACGAAGGCCTCACGGCCCATTTCGCGGCGGCCCGGAAGCTGCTGTTCCATCAGCTTGCGCTCGACGACCATCTGCGTGGCGATGCCCGCATGGTCCATGCCCGGCTGCCACAACACGTCCTTGCCGCGCATGCGCTCGAAGCGGACCAATATGTCCTGAAGCGTGTTGTTGAGCGCATGGCCCATATGCAGGGAGCCGGTGACATTCGGCGGCGGGATGACGATTGTGAAGGTTTCCGCGCCCGGTTTAGCGTTGGCGCCGGCACGAAAAGCGTTCGCCTCGTCCCAGGCTTTGGCGATTTTCGGTTCGACGGATGCGGAATCGTAGGTCTTTTCGAGCATTTCCTGACCTGAATTTTAGAGTTCTTGTGTGGATTTTTTTAAATAAGGATGGATGGTCGAGAGTCAACAGAAACCGACCCGTCAGCGACTATGACCCCATAGCGCCTTCATCTTCAACAAAAAAGCCGCCCCGGTGCCGGAGCGGCCTCTGTTTCATTATCTCGCGCATGTTACAAGATGCGGACGAACAGAGCCTAGCGGCGCGAGCCGCGCGCCACACGTTCGATTTCCTCACGCACGAGACGCTCCACCAGGGTCGGCAGATTGTCTTCCAGCCAGTCCTGCAGCATCGGACGCAGCATTTCGGCGGCCATATCCTCGATCGAGCGTCGTTCGACGCCATCGAAAATTTCCGCGAGTTCGCTGAAGGAACGGGCGATCTGCGCACCGGCAGCCTCGGAAATGAGGTTGAGCGACAAACCGCCCTCTTCCTTGGGTTCGGCCAGATCGAATGACGGCATCTCGACAGCAGGTTCCTGCACCGAAATCTCGAAATGATCCTGGGCTACAGGCGTTTCGATGGCGCTACGCAGCGTCAGCTGGTCGAAGCGGTTCTCGAAAGCTGCGCTCTCGACAGCAGCAGCAGCAGCACGATCCTCGGCGGCAAAAGCTGCCGGCTGTTCACTGGTGCTCGCGGCAGCGGCCGCCAACAGCGGCCGCACATCCGTCGGGCGCTGCGGCGCAGGGCGTTCAACCTGTTGCGCAGCCGAAGGCTGCGGTACGCTGGAGGAATGAGCGGCCGGGACTGCCTGCGCGGGCTCACGCTGCGCCTGGGCGGCAAATGCCTGCGGCCCCATGGCAGCGTTGCGGTCGGCGGCAGCGCGAACGCGGGCGGCAACATCGGCAAGCGACATGCTTTTCTCGGCCGAGATTTCCTGCTGTTCTGGCGTCTGCTTTTCGGAGGCCGCGGAAAAATCCTGCACCGGCCTTGCGCCAAATGCCTGGTTTGCGGCGGGGGGAACGCGCGCCGGCGGGCTGATGGCCTCCGTCACGAAGGACGCTTCGCCTGCGCCATCGTCTTCGTCGTCATAGACAGGCGGCAACTGCCCGGAAAACGCGCCGGTAGGCCCGGTCTCGTTGCTTTCGATGATCCGGCGTATGGACGCCAAGATCTCTTCCATGGACGGTTCACGCGCTACGCTTGGCTGAGCCATATCAATCCCCGGTTTCCACTCTCTAGACCGCCTTGCGTCCATACGGACGCCCAAAGGACGCTCCAAAATTTTAAATCTGCACACCGTTCCTGTCGAAAACCGCTTCCGGTTTTCGGGCCGATGGCCTGAAAAGGGGTAGAAATACGCACACCCCGAATCACCCTTAGTCTAGGGCAGCATAGTCAGGAACTAAATCACTGATTCGACAAGTTTCGCCGTGATGCACAGCTTTGTGAGGATGGTCTTTTGGGGCAATTGACGGGCGAAGCAGGTCTGCCGGTGCGGCACCCGTAAAAAACAAACGCCGGGGCGAAAAATCCACCCCGGCGTCCAAAACAATGATCGCTTTTAAAGATCAGAAAACGAATTCGGCCGCCTTGGCAAAACCGGGCAGAGGCTTGATCGACGCGTTGAAAGAGGTTGCAGCCGATGTGCTGTTGCCATCGCGACGGTAAACGGTTGCCTTGGCAGCGTTACCGTATCCGACAACGACGACCAGACGTCCGCCATCGCGCAGCTGGTCGGTCAGTGCCGCCGGCACTTCCTCGACAGAGCCGTTGATGAAAATCAGGTCATAGGGTGCTTCGCCCGCATAACCCTTTTCGAGATCGCCGGTGACAACAGCAACATTGTCATATCCGAGTGAGGCCAGCGTCTCAGTCGCCTCAGCCGCCAGCGTTTCGTCGCATTCGAGCGAAACCACCGAACCGGCGAGCTGGGACAGGATGGCCGCGGTATAACCGGCGCCGCCACCGACTTCCAGCACCACGTCTTCCTTGGTCACTGCCGCAAGCTGCAAAAGCTTCGCCAGCGGCGAGGCCTTCATGACGTAACGGGCCGGGCGACCATCCCGGGCGGGACAGATCTGCAGATCCTCGTCCACATAGGCAATCTGCCGCACTCCCGCCGGCACGAAAGCTTCGCGCGGCACGCTCAAAAACGCCTTCAGCACAGAATGCGACGTCACGTCGGTCGTGCGCAACTGGCTGTCGACCATGTTGGCGCGTGCGGTTTCGAAATCCATCATATCGTTATCGCCTCAATTTCGCGGATGCCGGTCGGGAAGCCTCGGCCCCAAAAGCTCAAAACGGCACGGGTCTCCCCTCGCCTTTAAACAATCTCATAATTGCCCAAGCCTGCGCTTTCAAGCGCGGTGAGCCCTAAGTGCTGGAAAAAGCGAAATGGCCGGGATTTTTTAGAACAGCAAGGGCAGCCGATGACCGCAAGGTTAGCCAAAGGTTCAAAAAAAACAGGTTCTATTCGGTGAAATTTTTGGAGGCCTCGCCCGGAATTGAACCGGGGTACAAGGATTTGCAGTCCTCTGCGTCACCACTCCGCCACGAGGCCTCACACGCTCATGAATTCGAGCGATGGCGGGCATTTAGAACGAATCCATTATGCGCGCAAGAGGGTTCGTTCCGAATGTGCTGTTTTTTCCGATCCGATGGACAAAGGGCAATCGACCACGTCCTAAGCCCTTCGGATTCCGACATTTTTTGTATCTCACTCATATTCCAGAAGAAACAATGCCCGCAGCCGGCGCTTTGCGCGGGTGCGGGCAGTCGCTGCATCTTCAATGCGGATCGATCAGATGCGACCCAGCAGAACAAGAACGAGGACGATGACCAGAACCAGTCCGAGGCCACCCGAGGGACCATAACCGTAATTGTGGTAACCCCAGCTTGGCAAAGCACCGATCAAGAAAAGAATGATGAGGATAACGAGAATGGTGCCGATCATGTTTAGCCCTCCATGAATAATAGATATGCGCTGTGTTTAATGATCAAACACGCAAAAAGTTCCGTTTACTTCATCCGCTTATGGCGTGGGCCGAGAATGCATCTCCAGCCGATTCAACGGGTTAAACGGCATTTGCGGACAACGCGGCGGGTCGTGCGCGCGCATGGCGTCTGCGATTGGCTACGCACCACGCTCCGGCCCCTTGGTCATCGACCAAGGTAGCGATTTATTCGAGGTAATTTCTCGGTCTATGTATATCGCGTACCGTTCGTCATACTAAATCAAGTCACCCGTTCCCTGAAACTGGCGGGGGACTGGGAGACCTGGTATCACTGGCAGTGCGCCAGGTCTCACCTGTTTCCTTCTTCTCCGGCGATCTTCCCGCGCACGCAAACCGTTCCCCAAACAGGCACACGGACATTTTACCTGCGGCGCTGCACGCCACGCTTGCCTTGCCTCTTTCTCTCCGGTTAGACCCCGGATCGGGAGGGAGAAATGAGAATCATATGTCCGGTTTTGCGAACCTCATCCCGCTTTTCATCTTCGGCCTGTTCGTCTACGCTTTCTTCCGCTGGGTCGCGCGCGACACTCAAAATCCGAGACGCAAGTAGCAGGTGCGAATAGCTCTGCCCTTTATCACTCGCGGGGAACCGTTGCGCCTCCATATCGTTTTCGCAGACGCACTTCGGAGGACAGGATGAAAACGCTCGTATCATTGGCCGCAATCGCGCTTACGCTTGCGGGCTGCACGACCTCAGGCCCGGCCGCTTATGTCGAACCGATCCCCGGCAGCATCACCTATAAGGGCCAGCCGCGCACCAAGCTGACGAAATCGCCGATCGGCAGTACCTTCAGCCACGAGTTCCGCATCGACGGCAGCACGAGGGCGGTGGAAACCTATCGCATTGCGCCCGATCGCTCGCTCGAACTCATAGACCGCCGCATCATTCGCGATTGGCTGTTCGGACGCGACGACTGACCGCACCGCGAGCCAACCGAAACCAATTGCGCATCCTGCCCGCTTGGTTTAGAGCCGGACACGATAACCAACACGGATGAGCGATGAACACGCGCTGGCAAAAACCCGTCCTGATCGCGTTCGAAACGCCGGGCGACTATACGAGCATCGAGACCACGCAGGCGGCGTCCTGGGCCATGATCGAGGATTGGCCGATAGAGGACGGCGATGCGTTGGACGCGGCGTTGCTGGTCTGCGCCGCCGTCGATGCCGGCAGGAAAAAGCCGGAGGATGCGCGCAAGGCCTTCATCGCCGCCGCAATCGAGGCTGGCCTCGACATCAAGGCCTGACGGCATCAAGACCCATGGTCGAGAATTAAAATGGCGTCCTGAGGCGAAACAAGTCAGGACAACAGGTTTAAAGGGTAAAAACAGATGGAAGCTTCTGGAAACATGAAAAAAGCCCTGTTCATATTTCTCCTCTCCTGCCTCGCCATCGGCCTTCTCGGTCACCTCGTGGTCGCCTTCGTCGTTACCGGCTGAAGCACCGATGTCCACTCCGTATTGTAGCGGAGCGGCAGGGCATTAAAATTTCCTAAATTTCATTCTGCTGTTATGGAACCGCGATAAATCTTTTCCGTTCTCTCTTCGATCAACAAGGAGGATTGAAATGCGTGACGGATTGAATGGTTTTCTCGAAATTTCCATGCTCGGCGTCGTGATTGCAAGCTGCCTTTTCATGGTCAACCTGCCGATCTGACCCGCCTTAAAAATCATTCCCTGCGGTACCGGCGACGTTAGATGCCGGGGTAAGAAAATGCGGCCTTTCGGGCCGCATTTCTTTTTCCAGCAATGCAGGCTCAAGCGGAAAGCTTTGCGGCCAGCTTGGCGACATGTGCGCCCTGATAGCGTGCGGCTTCCAGTTCGATAGCAGAAGGCTGGCGCGAGCCGTCGCCATCGGTGATGGTGGAGGCGCCATAAGGCGAGCCGCCCTTGATTTCATCGACGCCCATCTGGCCCTGGAAAGCATAGGGCAGACCGACAACGGCCATGCCGTGGTGCAGGAAGGTGGGAAGGAAACCAAGGATGGTCGATTCCTGACCGCCGTGCTGCGTGGCCGACGAGGTGAAGGCAGAGCCGACCTTGCCGACAAGCTTGCCGCCGAACCACAGACCGCCGGTCTGGTCCCAGAAATTGCGCATCTGTGAGGCAACCGTGCCGAAGCGGGTGCCGGCGCCGACGATGATGGCATCGTATTCTGCCAGTTCGTCAACAGTCGCGATGGGGGCAGC
Source organism: Rhizobium sp. SJZ105 (assembly GCF_007828365.1). Taxonomy (NCBI): domain Bacteria; kingdom Pseudomonadati; phylum Pseudomonadota; class Alphaproteobacteria; order Hyphomicrobiales; family Rhizobiaceae; genus Rhizobium; species Rhizobium sp. SJZ105. The sequence continues at coordinate 218,668 of NZ_VIUP01000001.1, read as the reverse complement.
CTGATCGAGCTTGAAGTGCGAGGATTTGGCGACTTCCTCAGGAACCAGTTCCGGAACGCGCTTGACGACAACTTCCGCGCCGGCAGACTTCACGCCTTCGGCAACGGCATATGCCATCGTCTCGATATGGCCGTAAGATGAATAATAAAGCACCAGAACTTTTGTCATTTTCTTTGTATCCTTAGGGTTAATCGTCTCAGGCGTACCAGCCAGAAGCCTTTTTAAGAACGCGATGATCATTAGTGGTGACCCGTTACAAGCATGTGATGCAAAGGTAGCCCAGAGGCCGGTCCCACACCAGCGGTGCATCCGCATACGCACTGTTCGCAATCAGTGAACGAAACGCCGGAACGTCAACCTTTCACAGATAGACATTTTTTCAAAACCGCTTTGCATTCACCGGGCGGCGGACTAACGTCGGACAAAACAGCTGACGAGTACCCCCCATGTCCAATCCCTCACCCACCCCATCTGTCGTGACCGCCGCCATGCTCGCCATCGGCGACGAATTGCTGTCGGGACGCACCAAGGATAAGAATATCGGGCACCTCGCGGATGTGCTCACCATGTCCGGAATAGACCTGAAGGAAGTGCGCATCGTCGCCGACGAGGAGCACGCAATCGTCGAGGCGCTGAATGCGCTGCGCGCCCGCTATGATTATGTCTTCACCTCCGGCGGCATCGGCCCGACCCATGACGACATCACCGCTGATGCAGTATCCGTGGCTTTCGGCCTGCCCTGCGAGCACGATGCCGAGGCTTTGCGGATATTGGGTGACATGTACCGTGTGCGCGAGATGGAATTCACCGAAGCGCGCAAGCGCATGGCACGCATGCCAAGGGGGGCAAGCCACATCGCCAATCCCGTCTCGGTCGCCCCCGGCTTCGTCATCGGCAACGTCCACGTCATGGCCGGCGTTCCGCAGGTGTTTCAGGCCATGCTGGACAATGTAATGCCAACGCTGCGCACCGGCGCGAAAGTTATGTCGCAGTCGGTGCGCTCTCCCTATGGCGAAGGTGACATCGGCACGCCGCTGACCGCAATTCAGAAAGCGCACCCGGAAACCAGCATCGGCTCCTACCCGAAATATGACGGACAACGCTTCTCGACGGAGATCGTCGTGCGCGCCCGTGATGCCACCGTCCTGAAAGCGGCGGCGGATGCAGTGGCGACGATGATCGAAACCATTGGTCAGGAAAAAACACTGTCGGCCAGCAAGGGCGATGCAACCGCCTGAGACGGAAGAGGATTGACCAAAATCAAGGTGGCACCCGGCAAAGGCAGCCACTCTCCCAAAAACGACGCGTCACCGAGGAGCTAAAAAATGGGTTACAAAACGATACTGGCAGTGATCGACAATGTGGAGAACACGCAAAAGCTCGGCGATTTCGTGGTAAGTCTTGCCAACCAGTTTTCCTCGCATGTGATTGGCCTGCACATGGAAACGCTGGCCGCCGTTCCGCTCGTCGCGCCGATGGAAATTCCCGACCCCGCTACCGTTCAGGTGCTTCAGGACGTGGCGCACAAGGAAACCACGGATGTTGGAAACCTCTTCGAACACACGCTGTCTGCCAATGGCATCTCGCATGAGTGGCGCAGCTTTGTAACCTCAGTGGGTTACGCCTCGTCATCGGCAATCGATAGCGCGCGCTGCGCCGATCTCATCGTCGCCCGCCAGAGCAACTCCTCCGCACTCTCCGACAGCCGCTCGGATATTGACGGCTTTCTCCATGAAAGCGGCCGCCCTGTTCTTCTCGTACCGCATGTGCTGACGGTTGCCAAACCGGTCAAGCGTGTACTGATCGCCTGGAACGGCTCCCGCGAGGCAACACGCGCCACCTTCGATGCCCTGCCCTTCCTGATTGCAGCCGAGAGCGTCGAGATCTTCTCCGTCGATCAGGCCGAGAGCGAAACGCAATCGTCTGGACTTGCCGGAACCGAACTGGCCGCAACACTCGCCCGCCACGGCGTCAACGTCACGGTAACCTCGCAGGAAAAAATCGCCGGCATCTCGCCGCAGGCGGCCATCGAAAACCGGCTGTCAGACCACAGCATCGACCTTCTGGTCATGGGCGCCTACGGCCATTCCCGCTGGTGGGAACTCCTGTTCGGCGGCGTGACGCGCACGCTGCTCGATTCCATGACGGCGATGACGCTTTTGTCGCGTTAAACACCGGTAGCCGTGGATGAAGCCGCAAGAGCCTGCGCGCAATGCTTGCCTTTTTGCAGGTCTTGCGGCTATTAGCCAAAGCCATCGACAATTTTGACCAGATGGTAGACGACATGTCCCTTCCCGATAAAGCCTTTCCCGTAACCTGGGATCAGTTTCACCGCGACGCCCGCGCGCTTGCGTGGCGTCTTGCCGGCCTTGGCCGGGAGTTCCGGGCGATCGTCTGTATCACCCGCGGCGGTCTCGTGCCGGCAGCGATCATTTCCCGCGAGCTGAACATCCGCCTGATCGATACGGTCTGCATCGCCACCCGCCACGATTACGTCAACCAGGGCGACACGGTTCTCCTGAAGGGCGTGGCGCCGGAGCTGATGTCCGACGGCGGCGAAGGCGTGCTCGTCGTTGACGATCTGACCGACACCGGCAAGACCGCACTGGAAGTGCGCGAAATGTTGCCGAAGGCGCATTTTGCCTGCGTTTACGCCAAGCCGAAGGGCGTGCCGACCATTGACACCTTTGTCACCGAGGTCAGCCAGGACACCTGGATTTATTTTCCCTGGGACATGGGCTTCACCTATCAGGAACCGATCGCCAAGGGATCGCGCGGCTGATCGCCTGTCGCAACCCAAAACCATGCCTGAAAAGCCGTCCCTTCGGGGCGGTTTTTTTGTGTGGAAATGCTTTTTTGGTAACGGCAAAAAAACACGGAAAAACCGCAGTGTCGCCTTTATGCCGCACCCCGGAAATGCGGGGTTTTCGCTTTCCGCTGCGGAAACCAGCCTCGCGCAAGCTTCAAAGTCTCGCGCCAAGTCACTGATTTTTTTGAACGCTTTTGCTATCCCCGTTTTCCACAGGCACTGCACACAATATCTTGTGGTTAAAAAACGGTTTCAATCTATGGCTTGACGAATCTATGCCGCAGGAGGAAAGTGACAGTTATGTTGCGGCGGCAACGGACCGGAAAGTAACGAGGCCGGTTCCTTTCAATCTCAGTTCGCAAGTCCAGAAGGGGCGTCCGACCATCAGGGGGCGGTTCGCCGGTGGATTTTGCGTGCCTTGCGGATACCGCCAAAAACATGACGCGGGGACTGGCGGCAGGAAGCTGTTGATACTATATTTAGTACTCACATGACTCTTGCAGCCGAATAAGCCACGAGATACAGGGATCACATCCAAGGATGAATATCCCTTACAGATCGGCAAAAACCGGCTGCGCGCATAGTTCGCACGGCTGGAACGAATTTTTGCGCCCTTTGCCGGGCGCCCAATGGACGAGGACACGAAACCATGCGCATCGAACGCCGCTTCACGAAGCCCGGCCAATCGTCTTATGCGGAAATCGAATTCCGCAAGGCCGTCAGTGAAATCAAGAACCCGGACGGTTCCATCGTGTTCCGTCTGGCGGATATCGACGTTCCCGCGCAGTTCAGCCAGGTCGCGACCGACGTTCTGGCGCAGAAATACTTCCGCAAGGCCGGCGTGCCGAAGGTGCTTAAGAAGGTTGAGGAAAACGATGTTCCTTCCTTCCTGTGGCGTTCGGTTGCCGATGAGAAGGCCATGAAGGACCTCCCCGAGGGTGAGCGTTATGGCTCCGAAACCGATGCGCGTCAGGTTTTCGACCGCCTGGCCGGCACCTGGACCTACTGGGGCTGGAAGGGCAAATATTTCTCCACCGAGGAAGACGCACTCGCCTTCCGCGACGAGCTTGCCTATATGCTGGCGACCCAGCGTGTAGCCCCCAACAGCCCGCAGTGGTTCAACACCGGCCTGCACTGGGCCTATGGCATCGACGGCCCGGGCCAGGGCCACTTCTACGTCGACCCCTTCACCGGCAAGCTGACCAAGTCCAAGTCCTCTTACGAACATCCGCAGCCGCATGCCTGCTTCATCCAGTCTGTCGAAGACGATCTGGTCAACGAAGGCGGCATCATGGACCTGTGGGTGCGTGAAGCGCGCCTGTTCAAATACGGTTCCGGCACCGGCTCCAACTTCTCCTACCTGCGCGGCGAAGGCGAAAAGCTTTCCGGCGGCGGCAAGTCCTCCGGCCTGATGAGCTTCCTCAAGATCGGCGACCGGGCAGCCGGCGCGATCAAGTCCGGCGGCACCACCCGCCGTGCGGCCAAGATGGTCGTCGTTGATGCCGACCATCCCGATATTGAAGCCTATATCGACTGGAAGGTGAACGAGGAGCAGAAGGTTGCCGCTCTCGTCACCGGTTCCAAGATCGTTGCCAAGCATCTCAAGGCAATCATGAAGGCCTGCGTCAATTGCGAGGCAGATAACGGCGATTGCTTCGACCCGGCCAAGAACCCTGCCCTGAAGCGCGAAATCCGCGCTGCCAAGAAGGACATGGTGCCGGAAAATTACGTCAAGCGCGTCATCCAGTTCGCGCAGCAGGGTTACAAGGACATCCAGTTCAAAACCTACGACACGGATTGGGATTCCGAAGCCTACCTCACGGTTTCAGGCCAGAATTCCAACAACTCCGTATCGCTGAAGGATGACTTCCTGCGCGCTGTTGAAAACGACGGTGACTGGAACCTGACCGCCCGCAAGGACGGCAAGGTCATGAAGACGCTTAAAGCCCGTGATCTCTGGGAAAAGATCTCCCACGCCGCCTGGGCATCGGCCGACCCCGGCCTGCACTTCAACACCACCATGAACGACTGGCACACCTCGCCGGCCGAAGGCCCGATCCGTGCTTCCAACCCGTGCTCGGAATATATGTTCCTCGACGACACGGCCTGCAACCTTGCTTCGCTGAACCTGCTTCAGTTCAAGGATCAGGCAACGAAGCGCATCGACATCGCCGATTACGAACATGCGGTTCGCCTGTGGACCGTCGTTCTCGAAGTCTCGGTCATGATGGCGCAGTTCCCCTCGCGCCAGATTGCCGAACGCTCCTACGAATACCGCACGCTCGGCCTCGGTTACGCCAATATCGGCGGCCTGCTGATGTCCTCGGGCATTCCCTATGACAGCGACGAAGGCCGCGCCATCGCCGGTGCGCTGACCGCCATCATGACCGGCGTTTCCTATGCCACCTCGGCTGAAATGGCCGGCGAGCTTGGCCCCTTCCCGGGCTTCGCGCCGAACCGCGACAACATGCTGCGCGTCATCCGCAACCACCGCCGCGCCGCCCATGGCCTTTCCTACGGTTATGAAGGCCTGTCGGTGAACCCGGTTGCCCTCATCCATTCCGATTGCACGGATCAGGACCTTGTCGCCCACGCTACCGCCGCCTGGGACAAGGCGCTGGAGCTTGGCGAAAAGCACGGCTACCGCAACGCCCAGACCACCGTTATCGCGCCGACAGGTACGATCGGCCTTGTGATGGATTGCGACACGACCGGCATCGAGCCGGACTTCGCGCTGGTGAAATTCAAGAAGCTCGCCGGCGGCGGCTACTTCAAGATCATCAACCGCGCCGTGCCGGAATCCCTGCGTTCGCTCGGTTATTCGGAAAGCCAGATCGCCGAAATCGAAGCCTATGCCGTTGGCCACGGCAATCTCAACCAGGCACCTGCGATCAATCCCTCGACGCTGAAGGCCAAGGGCTTCACCGATGAGAAGATCGAAGCCGTCAACGGCGCGCTGAAAAGCGCCTTCGACATCAAGTTCGTCTTCAACCAGTGGACGCTGGGCGCCGATTTCCTCAAGGGCACGCTCAAGGTTTCCGACGAGCAGTTGTCCGACATGAGCTTCAACCTGCTGGAGCACCTCGGCTTCAGCAAAAAGGACATCGAAGCGGCCAACGTGCACGTCTGCGGTGCGATGACACTGGAAGGCGCACCGTTCCTCAAGAACGAGCACTTGGCCGTATTCGATTGCGCCAACCCCTGCGGCAAGATCGGCAAGCGTTATCTCTCGGTCGAATCGCATATCCGCATGATGGCGGCAGCACAGCCGTTCATTTCGGGTGCGATCTCCAAGACGATCAACATGCCGAATGATGCAACCGTGGAAGATTGCGGCGCAGCCTACATGCTGTCGTGGAAGCTGGCGCTCAAGGCCAACGCCCTTTACCGCGATGGCTCCAAGCTTTCCCAGCCGCTCAACGCTTCGCTGGTGGAAGATGAGGACGACGAAGACTTCGTTGAAGAACTGATCCAGCAGCCGCTCGCCCAGCAGGCCGTGACGATCACCGAAAAGATCGTCGAGCGCGTCATCGAGCGGGTATCGCGCGAGCGTGAAAAGCTGCCGAACCGCCGTCAGGGTTACACCCAGAAGGCAACGGTCGGCGGTCACAAGGTCTATCTGCGCACCGGCGAATTCGGTGACGGCCGCATCGGCGAAATCTTCATCGACATGCACAAGGAAGGCGCTGCCTTCCGTGCGATGATGAACAACTTCGCCATCGCCATTTCGCTTGGCCTGCAATATGGCGTGCCGCTGGAAGAATATGTGGAGGCCTTCACCTTCACCAAGTTCGAGCCGGCCGGCATGGTGCAGGGCAACGACGCGATCAAGAACGCCACGTCGATCCTCGACTACGTGTTCCGCGAACTCGCCGTATCCTATCTCGGCCGCCACGACCTCGCTCATGTCGATACGTCTGACTTCTCCAATACGGCACTCGGCAAGGGCATCCAGGAAGGCAAGACCAATCTGCTCTCCACCGGCTGGACACGCGGTTACAAGCCGACGCTGGTTTCCAACAACGAAGGCGAACGTGCTGCTTCCGAACCTAAGGGTTCGGCAACGGCAGCCCCCGCCCGCGCCTCGGCCAACGTCACTTCCTTTGCAGGCTCAGCCGCCCGCAAGCTGGAACCGACAGTCGCGATCTCCACCTCGGAAATCGTCTCCTTCAAGCGCGATTATGAAGAACGCGCCAAGGAACTGGCGGAAGAGATTGCCGAAGAGGTAATCGACGACGTGGTCCAGGAAGCCAAGCAGACCGCCACCGCCCTCTTCTCCGACAAGGCCGCCGCTGACGCGGCATCGGCCAAGGCGGAAGCCAAGAAGAAGGAAAACGAACGCCGCATGCGCTCGATCGCGCAAGGCTATACCGGCAACATGTGCTCGGAATGCCAGAACTTCACGATGGTGCGCAACGGCACCTGCGAGAAGTGCGATACTTGCGGTGCGACGAGCGGTTGCAGCTGAGTAGCCTGAGATAGTTTTTGCTGTAGTATCTACTATCAAAACCAACTTTCAGGCGTTGAAAGACGCCTGGAAGTTTTAGCTAGAAAGATAGACCAATAAGGCCCGCGATCCCGCCAAATTTGGTTGTATAAATACACCCTTCTCCTTCAACGTTAGATTGACTCGGATATACTTCAGTGGCGGTATATCGAGTATAGGGAGAATGATTCATGGAGCAGGAAGTATCCTATCAACTAAAAGCAGACGCAGCGATCCGCGATTTGCTGCTTGAGTTTGAATGCCAGCCAATCTTGTTTGTCGGAAGTGGTATACCGCGTCGCTTTTTTGGAGCGCCTAACTGGGCTGAGTTGCTAAAGGCAATGTTCGCCAAGCTACCGGCAGGAGTAGACGCCTATGAGTACAACAGGCAAAAATACGATGACGACATGGTGGAGATTGGCACCGTGCTGGCAGAAATGGCCTTTGAATGGGCTTGGAAAGAGGGAAGGAATTATTTTCCGCCGGAGTACTTTTCATCAAAGGTGAATAAGGATGCTTTTCTTAAGCATCTTGTCTGTGAATACATCGCGAACAGCACGCCACAACTGTCAGACATTACCGATGATCAACGCTCGAAAGAGATTGCGGCATTCGCCGAAATCAAACCACATGCCATTATTACAACCAACTACGACATGTTTCTTGAACAAGTTTTTGATGGATACGAACCCATTAGTGGCCAGACCATCCTCCGATACAATACAAATAGTTTTGGTGAAATATTCCACATCCACGGTGATGTCTCAAACGCCAAATCAATTGTGTTGACGAAAGCCGATTATGAGGAGTGGGCGGAAAAGAAGAAGTATGTTTCCGCAAAGCTTTTAACCTACTTTGCAGAACATCCTGTATTCATCATTGGATACGGCCTTGGTGATCCAAACGTAAAGTCTATCCTACGTGACATTGGAGAACTGGTTGCAGATGACGACGGGCTTATACCGAACGTCTATCAAGTAATTTGGCGGCCCGATCAGATGGAAAAGCATCCGCCAGATCAGGCCGTATTTGGTGTTGATGGAAAGGAATTCCGGATTCGAGCAATCCACACGAATGATTTCCGCTGGATTTTTGACGCCCTAAAGAGTCAGTCAGCACTTAAATCAATCAATCCCAAACTCGTTCGTGCGCTTGCCGCAAGAACGATGAAGCTTGTTCGCCACGACATCCCATCCGGTGCGGTTGAGGTTAATTATGAAACATTAGAGAAGGTCGCTGACGAGAAAGACTTCCTGCCAACACTCCTAGGCATTACCGTCGTTGACAACCCTAACCAGTCGCACCCACTCACTATCACGCAACTTGCTCATCGACTTGGGTTGCCGCATTGGCAGCCTCTCAACAAGCTGATCCACAAGATCAAGCTGGAAAAAGGTGTCGATCTCAGGTCGAGCGACAACCGTTATCACTGCCGCATTAAAACTGGCACCAAGGCATCGAGCATGGCCAGAAAGTGGTCACACGAGGCAGTGAATTTATTCAAGAAGGTGCTCGCTGATCAAGAATACGAGGTAACGGCCTAATCAGATCGCTCATCAGCCGGCCCCTGCTCCAAATGTTATCGCCGCCATCTATCCTGCAGGAACGGCGGCCGCACTTCAAAAAGGCGCGGCCTGACGCGCCTCACCCCACAAAATCAAACAGCAGCTTCACATTCAGCGCCGCAATTACCACTGCGATAAGCCATGCAAACGCCGAGAGCCATCGCGGGGCGCACAGTTCGCCCATCTTGGCGCGGTCGGCGGTGAACATGACCAGCGGGAAGACGGCGAAGGAAAGTTGCAGGCTTAAGACCACCTGCGTCAGTATCAGCAGTTGAGACGTGCCGCTTTCGCCGAAGGCGATGGTGACGCCGGCGGCGGGGATGATGGCGATGCCTCGGGTGATGAGGCGGCGCAGCCACGGGGCAAGCCGCATCTTGAGGAAGCCCTCCATCACGATCTGACCCGCAAGCGTTGCCGTAACGGTGGAATTGATGCCGCAGCACAAAAGCGCCACCCCGAACAGCGTCGGCGCAATCGCAAGGCCGAGCAGCGGCGCGAGCAGACTATGCGCTTCACCCAGTTCGGCAACATTCGTCTGACCCGTTTTGTTGAAGGTCGCCGCTGCGAGGATGAGGATCGCGGCATTGATGACGAGAGCAAACGTCAGGGCGATGGTTGAATCGAGTGTCGCGAATTTGAGCGCCTCGCGTTTTTCGGCCAGCGTCTCGCCGATGGCGCGCGTCTGCACGATCCCTGAATGCAGATAGAGATTATGCGGCATCACCGTCGCGCCCAGAATGCCAAGCGCCAGATAGAGCATCTCGGGGTTAGTGACGATCTCCGTCGTCGGCGCAAAACCACGAATCACCTGGCTCCAGTCGGGATCGGCCAGCGCCAGCTGAATGGCGAAACACACCGCGATGACGCCGAGAAGCGTGATGACAAGCGCCTCCACCCAGCGGAAGCCAAGCCTTTGCAGATAAAGGATCAGGAACACGTCGAGCGCCGTGATGAGGACGCCAAGTTCGAGCGGAATGCCGAAAATCAGGTTGAGACCGATCGCCGTGCCGATGACCTCGGCAATATCGGTCGCAATGATTGCGATTTCGGCCAGCAGCCACAGCACCATCGCCACCGGTTTCGGATAGGCATCGCGACAGGCCTGCGCCAGATCGCGCCCGGAAGCAATCGCCAGACGGGCACAGAGCGCCTGTAGAACGACGGCCATGATGTTCGATATCAGCGCCACCGTCAGTAGCGTGTAGCCAAACTTGGAACCGCCGGCGAGCGACGTTGCCCAGTTGCCGGGGTCCATGTAACCGACCGCGACGAGATATCCTGGTCCGAAGAACGCCATCGCCCGGCGAAACGTACCGGCATTCGGGCTTATCTTGATCGAGCTGTGAACGTCGGACAGCGAGAGATCGTCGCCATTCCGCCGCCATCCAAAGACAGGCTTGTCCATCTTGCGAACTTTCAAATGGAAATTGAATTAATGCAATTGCAAATCATTCGCATAAAAGGGTGTGAACTGGCAAGCGGAGTTTCGAAGCTGTGTGCCGGCGCGAGAGGTCGCAGTAACATTCGGCCTGAACGCAACCATCGGCGCAGCGCGTCATGGATTTAGTGAAATGAGCCCCCTCCTCCGTCATTCCAGCGTTAAGCCGGAAGCCAGCAAGCCAAAGTCTCTGGGCTGAAAAGACTCTTCTACGCGGCGTAGTAGCCAGTAAACAACGGGGACCCATGGCCAGTCCTACCGCGAAACCTCACGGCGTTGTCATCGCCTCTGCCCCGCCATTGCGGAACAGCCGCGTGCATGCCCGCGTTTATCTGTCACGAAGCAACAATAGTCCGGGGAAGTTCATGCGAGACGGCAATAAATTCAGCGTGGCGAACCAGCCTTACCGGTGGCCGAAATATATCATGGCGCAGCGAAGGCCGCGCGACTGGCTGATGACCATCAGCGGCGTGGTGCTGCTGGTCATCGTCGCCGCCGCTGTCGCCATGGGTTATCTCGTCACCAGCCATCCCGGCAAGCCCGAGCCGAATACCGGCATCATCGAGGAAAACGCAGCGGAGAACGCCTGATATGCGGCGCAAGATGCGCCACTTAGCTCAGACCCTGAAGATGCCCGCTGAACTGCGCCTCATGCAGGCGGCTATAATGGCCCTTGGCGGCCAGAAGCTCGGCATGGGCGCCCGTTTCGGCAATACCCGTCTGGTCTACCACAACGATGCGTGACGCATCGCGGATCGTTGCCAGCCGGTGGGCGATGACGAGCGTTGTGCGGCCCTTGGCAAGCTCCGTCAGCGATTGCTGGATGGCCCGCTCGGTTTCGGTATCCAGCGCCGAGGTCGCCTCGTCGAGAATGAGGATAGGCGGGTTCTTGAGGAACATGCGGGCAATGGCAAGACGCTGTTTCTGACCACCGGAAAGTTTCACGCCACGCTCACCGATGACGGTGTCGAGCCCCATCGGCATCGCTTCGATGACGCCATCGAGCCGGGCACGCCGCGCCGCATCCATGATTTCGACATCGGAAGCGCCGAGCCGGCCATATTCGATATTCTCGCGGATCGTGCCGCCAAACAGGAACACATCCTGCTGCACGATTCCTATCTGGTTGCGCAGCGAGGCAAGCTTCATCTTGCGGATATCGATGCCGTCAATGGTGATCGAACCGCTGGTGACATCATAAAAGCGCGGCAGCAGAGAGCAAAGCGTCGTTTTGCCGGCCCCCGAAGGCCCGACGAAGGCCACCGTCTCGCCCGCATTGATCTTCAGGTCGATATTGTCGAGAACCTGCTTGCCCTCGGCATAACCGAAACCGACATGGCGATATTCAATGGCGCCGGAAAGCGCCGGTGCCTCGATCGCATCCGGTGCGTCGGTGATATCCGGCGCCGTGTCCAGAAGCTCGGTAAAGCGGCGAAAACCAGCAATGCCCTTCGGATAGGTCTCGATGACCGAGTTGATCTTCTCCACCGGGCGGAAAAACACGCCGACCAGAAGCAGGAAGCCAACGAAGCCGCCTTCCGTCAGGCCGCCATGCAGCACGAACCAGGCGCCGCAGATCATCACGATCATCTGCGTCAGCCGCATGCTCATGTAGCTGAGCGAAGTGCTGGCCGCCATGATCTTGTAGGCATCCAGCTTCGTGCGGCGGTATTTCTGGTTGTCCTTCTCAAACAGCGCGCGTTCGTGGTCCTCATTGGCAAAGGCCTGCACCACCCGCATGCCACCGACATTTTCCTCGATACGGGCGTTGAAATCGCCTACCCGACCATAGAGCGCGCGAAAGTTCTGCGTCATTCGGCCACCGTAACGGCTCGTCACCCAGGCGGTGACAGGCACGACGGCGGCGGTGACGAGCGCCAGCGGCACATTGACCGACAGCATCAGCAGGAATGCGCCAATGAAGGTCATGATGGCGATGAACAGATCCTCGGGGCCGTGATGGGCCACCTCACCGATCTCTTCCAGGTCCTTCGTCAGCCGGCCAACCAGATGACCGGTCTTCTGGTTGTCGAAATAGCGGAAGGAGAGCTTCTGCAGGTGGTCAAAAGCAAGCCGCCGCATGTCGGTCTCGATATTGATGCCGAGCATATGTCCCCAATAGGTGACGGTCGCCATCAGACCCGTATTCAGGACATAGATGACGAGAAGCCCGAGCGATGCGGCGAGGATGATGCCCCATTCGCCACCCGGCAGCAGCACGTCCACAAAGGCCTTCACCGCCATCGGAAAGCCGAGTTCGAGCACGCCCGACAGAACCGCGCAGGAAAAATCGAGAATGAACAGACCGCGATAGGGACGGTAATAGGCGAAGAAACGGCGCAGCATGGCGTGACCTGAAGAGCGGGCGCGGCAAGCGGAGGCCGCAATAAAAACGGAGTTCAATTGTCATATTTCAATGCGCGCGCCAAGACCGATGTTCTATTTTTACCAAAATCGTTCAATAGGCTGAGCGATAAACACACAACGGTAATGTGATACGGCTATATTGCACTTATATGTATTGGTGTGACAGAGTGAATGCACCCTTCGGGGAGAATGCGAGAAAGAGCCTGCCGTGAGTAATATTGACAGCCGTAAGCCCAGTGGCGAACCGAGATGGCTTGGTCCTGCAAGCCCGACGCGGATCGCTCTGATCCCGCCAATATCGGCTGCGCGCTGGCTGCTGGTTCTCGTCGCCCTTGCGGGCATCTACTTCTTCCACGGCTTTCTCGTTCCGGTTCTGGCGGCCCTTGTCATCGGCTTCGCCAGCTGGCCGGTCTATACGCGGCTTCTGCGGCAGGTGGGCGGCAACACCACGCTCGGCGCCTCCATCGCCATCATCCTCATCCTCACCTTCCTCGTGGTGCCTATCTTCATCGCCGCTTCCTATACGGCCAGCGAAATCCGCGAATGGTTCGGCTGGGCGGTGCATGTCAACAAGGTGGGCGCACCCGTGCCAGACTGGATCGCGGCGCTCCCCGGCGTAGGCTCCTGGCTCGGCGAGCAGTGGGTGAAATATATCGGCACACCGGGTGCGATCGGCGAAGTGATCCAGCTCGTCAGCGGTGCCAATATCGGCAATATCTACCGGGCGATCCTCGCCGCGGGCAACGGCGCGTTCCACCTCGTGCTGACCCTGCTGTTCATGTTGATTGCGCTGTTCTTTGTCTATCGCAACGGTGCCGGCTTCTCCCATCAGGTCGATCTTGTGGGGGAACGCATCCTGCCGACGCGGTGGGAGCGCATTTCCCGCGTCGTGCCAGCCACCATCAGCTCCACCGTCACGGGCATGACGTTGATCGCCATCGGCGAAGGCATAATCCTCGGCATCGCCTACTGGATTGCCGGCGTCCCCTCGCCCGTCACACTCGGCGTGCTCACCGGTGTCATGGCGCTCATCCCGGGCGGCGCGCCGCTCTCTTTCACTCTCGTATCGATCTATCTGGTCGCCAGCGGCTCTCCCGCTTATGGCCTGGGGCTATTCATCTGGGGTTCGGTAGAGCTTTTCATCGTCGACAAGACCATCCGTCCGAAACTCGTTGGCGGCCCGATCAAGCTGCCTTTCCTGCCGACCTTTTTCGGCCTCGTCGGCGGCGTCAAGACCATGGGCTTCCTCGGCCTCTTCATCGGCCCGGTGCTGACGGCGCTGCTGGTGGCAATCTGGCGGGAATGGGTGCGTGAAGTGGAAATCTCCACTGGCGCCACCGTCGACGTTCCGCCGACCCCTACAGCTGAAAATGACCCGCTCGACGACATCGTTGCGCGTGAAGAGGATAGCAACGAAGCGACGGCGTTCCGAAAAGCAGCGTCTTAAACCTCGTCTTCGTTATGCTCGGGCCTGTCCCTGGCATCTGCAACCCAACGATGTTACCAGACGTCGGCAGATCCCCGGCACGAGGCCGAGGATGACATCGCCAAGGGCGGCATCGAGTGTTCTGCAAAGCGCGCCGATAGCGCCCGCCTCACCTTTAAAGCGTCTTCTCCATGAACAGGCTGAGCGGGTCCGGCTTATAGGGCGCAAACGCCTCAATCTCGACAAACCCCGCCTTGCGGTAAAGACCGATCGCCTCCGGCTGGCTGATGCCGGTTTCAAGCCGGATGGCCGTAAGCCCTAGCTCGGCGCCGCGCGCAATGAGCGTATCCATGATCAGCTTGCCGATCCGCAATCCCCTCGCCTCCGGATCGACGAACATGCGCTTGACCTCCGCCGTACCGTCACCCGCCTCCACCAGCGCGCCGCAGCCAACGACGCGGCCACCATGCCGCGCCACGAAAAAGGAGACATTGTCCTTTTCCAGCTGGCCGATATCGACCAGATGATTGCTTTCGGCGGGATAAAGCGACGCCATATAGACGTTAGACAGATCGATAAGGCGCAGAACCGCTTCCTGCCGGGGTGTTTCAAGCTTGATTTCGGGGGCCAATGCGATGCCTGCTTTCTCTCAAAAAAATGCGTATTTCGTCGTAATGTCACTGCAATCGGGATAGATGAGTTTCTAGAGCATAATTCCCGACAGAGGCAACACACACCATGAAAACAGCCCTCGTTCTCATGACCTTCCTAGGCTGTGACGACACCGCCACCGATTGCCATTACCTCGCCACCTCGCAGCAGCGCTGGACGAGCATCGAACTATGCGACGCCGTGTCGGAGAAAGAGCTGGAACGTTTCGCAAATGCGTCCTACCCGGTCGTGGTGGCCGTGTGCCAGACACCGGGGGAGCAGACGCCCCAGACTGCGGGCAACGCGCCCGCAACGCAGCCTCCCGCCGCCACGGCCCCGGCCGGAACAGAGGAGCCACCGGCACAGGTCACGCAAAAGGAAGAAGAGAGCCTGACAAAACAGGCGATCAGCCGCGTCAGCCGCATCCTGCCTTCCACTGAAGGCGTGAAGCACCTGCTCGGAACGCCGGTCAGAATGGTGGAAAACAGCTATTCGTGGATTGCCAAGCGGTTCGAGAAGTAAGCCTCAGGCCGCCTCTACCGTCAGCGCTTCCGCATAGTGCCGCGCTTTCTGCCGTTCCTCGGCAATGGTCAGTTTACGCACGGCGTGCAAGAGTTCGAAAAGCGTTTCGGAACCATCGACGTTGCGGAAATGCGCAAGCAGTTCGGCCGATACAGAGG
The DNA here is from genome assembly GCF_007828365.1 of Rhizobium sp. SJZ105. Lineage (NCBI taxonomy): Bacteria > Pseudomonadati > Pseudomonadota > Alphaproteobacteria > Hyphomicrobiales > Rhizobiaceae > Rhizobium > Rhizobium sp. SJZ105. The sequence goes on along the minus strand of NZ_VIUP01000001.1, from coordinate 203,246 downwards.
CTGCGGCCTGCGACAGATGCGATCGGGCGGCACGGCGCCACATCAGCGTCGCCTCAATGAAGACATCAACGACATCGCCCAAAAGACCGACGGACTGGAACAGCGCCTTCAGCGCGTGCGGCCGTCCGGTCGCCAGAATGGCGCGCACCTTGCGGTCGTCGAGACCTGAGAGATTGACCATCGCCGCCGTGAAAAACTCCAGCCTGCCCGAACAGACGGCATGGATGAGAAGCGCCGGTGTCAGTTCCAGCCTTTGCCGCAGATGCTCCACCAGCGCCGGCAACTCCGGCGACGCAACATTGGCGGCAATGAGGATGGTGGCGGAATCTTCCGCATCGCGGAAAATACTGTCGGCGCGGTTGCGCGCGATCAGGGCATGAACCAGCGCCGAACCTGCCAGGGCCTCGCTGACGCGCGCCATCAGAAGATGGCGGGTATCGGCGGGCAGCACCTCTCGGCACAGCAGCAGGTCGCGAATGTCGGCGTTGCAGCCATGCCGCTCGGCAATGCGGCGCAGCGAAAACGGTGTGATGAAGGCGTCGTCGTTCTCTAGAAGGATCATCGTTTCCGGCAGATCACCGACTTCGGCAAGTGCTGCGCAGACACCGCGCGGCAGGCCCCGCCTTGCCGCAATGAAGGCGCGTGTCAGGCTTTCGCCGCGCCCGGCGAGATCGACCAGATCGGCCTCGCCAAGAACCGGCGAGCGGGCAATCACGGTGCAGGCAATCTCCGGCTGGTCTTCGGCAAGCGAAACGAGAATGGCGCGCGGCGCATCGGGATCATCCGCCAGCGCCTCGGCAAGTGCCAGCCGCACGCGCGGAGAAGGGTCGTCAAGAAGATAGGTCATCGCCATATAGGCGGCGTCACGGTTCTCCCGCGCCATGTCTGAATGCAGATAGGCACGGCCAAGCGCATTGGCGGCCTTCGCCCGCTCGGTCGATCCAGCCTTTTCAGACCAGCGAAGAAATGCCTGTACGATCACCTGAGCCTCGAAACACATTCGCAACAATGGACGACGGCATCATTGCCGCCGCCATGTATAAAACTCTAGGCGCAAATAGTTTACGTTTGGTTCACCATAAAATTTAACAGTTGCCGGCGAAGAAGTTCTACGGCGCAGTAGACGGACGCTTTAACTGAAACACGTCGCTGCCGCCGTCGCAGTAGTCCATGTAACCCATACGGGCCACCGGACGTGCCAGTCCCATATCGATGCGACCATCACGAATGATCGTATCGTTGATGTGAATAGCCATGACCTGCCCTATCACCATCCACGAGTCCGCCGGCGTGCCGTCGATGTCCTTCAGCTGGATGATCTCGGTCACGCGGCATTCCAGAACGGCCAGCGCCTCCCCCACGAAAGGCGCATCCACCACCCGCCCGTCAACGGCAGTCAGACCGGCAAGCCGGAACTCGTCGACATCATAGTTCACCGGCGCGGAAGACGCGTTCATCCGGTCGACGAGGTGGCGGCTGACGAGGTTGGCAGTGAAGACACCGGTCTCCTCGACATTGCGAAGGCTATCCTTGCGCCCGCTGGAGGAAAACATCACCAGCTTCGGCCGGTCCGAAATCGCGTTGAAAAACGAATAGGGCGACAGGTTAAAAGAGCCGTCCCGGCCTTTAGAACCAATCCAGCCGATCGGCCGGGGCGCGACGATAGCCTTGAACGGATCATGCGGCAGGCCGTGCTGGTTGGTGTCGGTAGTGTAGAACATCAGACATCCCCAACCCAGGTTACCACATCCGCAAGCTCCGGCCGTGGCCGCTCCACAAGCGGGAATGTCGTTGAGCCGATATGAATATATCCGGCGACCTTCTCGTCTGCGGTAATCCCCAGTTCCGACAGGAAGGCCGGGTCGAAGGCAAGCCATTCCGTCAGCCAGTTCGCCGCATAACCATTGGCGTTGGCGGCGAAGATGAGATTGAGGCACACCGCACCGGCGGACATGATCTGTTCCCATTCCGGAATCTTGAAATGCGGCTTGGCGGTGCTGATGACGGCGATGACGACGGGAGCGCGCGTGAAGCGGGTGCGCTCCGCGTCCTGCTGCTGCAGGTCCAGTTCCGGGTTCTTCTCAAGCGCGATCCGGAGCGCTTCTTCCCCGAGACGCACGCGGTCTTCGCCGCGATAAACGATGAAGCGCCATGGCGCCAGTTTGCCATGGTCAGGCACGCGCACGGCAAGACGCAGGATTTCCTCGATTTCCGCTTTCGATGGACCCGGCTCGGAAAGTTGCAGGGCGGGGGTGGAGCGGCGAACCTTGAGATAGTCGAGGAGCTTGATGTCACTTGTCATAATCAAAATTCTTCCATTGTGCTGTCATCGCGAAATTATGGGCCTTGAAATAGCCACGGCATTGGTTTTGAAGTGATGCGGGAAAATCAAGAAGTCAATCGGTATCGAAAATGTCGGCAATCAAAATCGCGGCACGTCTGGCCATTGCGTTCGCCGCGATCGGCGTTTTATCACAGGCAGCCTTTTCGCAAGACGCTTTCAAGGACTTCAAGCAGCTTGGCGGCACGCCTAAAATGCCGAAACTCAATGCGTTCACCGCTCCTACCGCCCCGAATGCCCCCGCAAGCACCGCCCGTGATATCGACATGGAAGCGAAACTGACGAGTGAAGGCGAAGCGGTGAAGGAAGGCCTTTCCTGGCGCGTCTTCAGCCCCATTCCGGGCGCTGACGGCAAATTGCCGATGCTGGCAAGCTCCGAGGGTGGTTCGGCGCAGTTCCATCTGGTACCCGGCGAATATTTCGTCAACGTTGCCTTCGGGCGCGCAGGTGTTACCAAGAAACTCAATGTTCCGAGCTCCGGTAATGTCCAGAAACAGGTGCTGATTCTCGATGCTGGCGGTTTCGTTCTGAATGCGATCGCGGGTTCCGACAAACAGATCTCCGCTAACCAGCTCAAGTTTTCCGTCTATTCCTCCGACGCCCGACCGGATGGCGAGCGCGGCCTTGTCATGGCCGACATCAAGCCCAACACCGTCGTTCGCCTCAATGCCGGCACCTATCATGTCGTTTCCGAATACGGCAACGTCAATGCGGTGGTGCGCGCCGATATTCAGGTGGAGGCAGGCAAGCTGACCGAAGCGACCCTGCAGCATCAGGCGGCACAGATCACGCTCAAGCTCGTCTCCGAACAGGGCGGCGAAGCCATTGCCGATACGGCTTGGTCGGTGCTGAACGGCGGCGGCGACGTTGTGAACGAAAGCGTCAGCGCCTTTTCGACCATGGTTCTGGCGGAAGGCGAATATACCGCAATGGCCCGCAACAAGGACAAGGTCTACCAGCGCAACTTCAAGGTCACGTCCGGCCGGGACGCCGATGTGGAAGTGCTGATGAAGGATCAGGCGCCGGAAGACATGACCGGCGATTTCGAATAGGCGTCAATACCCTCAGCCAGTAACGAAAACGGCCCCCGAAGGGGCCGTTGTTTTTTGTCACGCAACCTGCTTCTTCGCCGCAAGCTTGCGCTTCACATCCGGCGGCGTCGCCTCTTCCACGAGGCTTGTAATCGCGTCTTCGAGCGACATCGGCGTCTGGTTCTGGGAACCAAGACGGCGGATGTTGACAGTGCGCTCTTCCGCTTCCTTGCGTCCGCAGACGATGATGACCGGCACCTTGGTCACCGAGTGCTCGCGGACCTTGTAGTTGATCTTCTCGTTGCGGAAGTCGGTTTCGACAGCCATGCCCGCCTCGCGCAGTGCTTCGGCAACCTCGCGGCCATAATCGTCCGCATCCGAGGTGATCGTCGCGACCACGACCTGAAGCGGCGCGAACCACAACGGCATGTGACCGGCAAAGTTCTCGATCAGGATACCAAGGAAGCGCTCCATCGAGCCGCAGATGGCGCGATGGATCATCACCGGCTGCGTCTTTTCGGAGTTCTGGTCGATATAGAATGCGCCGAAACGTTCCGGCAGGTTGAAGTCCACCTGCGTCGTGCCGCACTGCCATTCACGACCGATGGCATCCTTCAGCGTATATTCGAACTTTGGCCCGTAGAAAGCGCCCTCGCCCGGCAGAATGCCGGTCTTGATGCGGCCGCCGGACTGTTCCTCGATGGTCTTCAGAACCTCCATCATGACGCTTTCGGCACGGTCCCAGAGATCGTCGGAACCGACACGCTTTTCCGGGCGGGTCGAAAGCTTGACGACGATCTCGCTGAAACCGAAATCCTCATAGACCGAGAGGATCAGGTCGTTGATGCGCAGGCATTCCGCAGCCATCTGCTCTTCCGTGCAGAAGACATGCGCATCGTCCTGCGTGAAGCCGCGAACGCGCATCAGGCCATGCAGTGCACCTGAAGCCTCGTAGCGATGGACATTGCCAAATTCAGCAAGGCGAACGGGCATTTCGCGGTAAGACTTCAAGCCATGCTTGAAGATCTGCACGTGGCCGGGGCAGTTCATCGGCTTCAAGGCAAAGACGCGCTGGTCCGCATCCTCGTCATCGGGATGGGTAAAGGCATGGGCGGATTTCACCGCGAACATGTTTTCCTGATACCAACCCCAGTGACCGGAGGTTTCCCACAACGACTTGTCCAGCACCTGCGGCGCGTTGACTTCCTGATAGGTATTGGCAAGCCGACGGCGCATATAGGCCGTCAGCGTCTGGAACATGCGCCAGCCCTTGCCGTGCCAGAAGACCACGCCCGGACCTTCTTCCTGGAAATGGAACAGGTCCATTTCCCGGCCAAGACGGCGGTGGTCGCGCTTTTCGGCTTCGGCCAGAACGTGCAGGTAATTGTCCAGCTCTTCCTGGGTCGCCCAGGCGGTGCCGTAGATGCGCGACAGCATCGCATTGTTGCTGTCACCACGCCAATAGGCGCCGGCTACCTTCATCAGCTTGAAGGCCGTACCGACCTGACCCGTGGACGCCATATGCGGGCCGCGGCAAAGATCGAACCAGTCGCCCTGATAATAGATCTTTAGATCCTGACCTTCGGGAATGGCATCGACCAGCTCGACCTTGTAGTTTTCGCCCTTTGCGGCAAACACTTCCTTGGCCTTCTCGCGCGACCAGACTTCGCGGGTAAACGGCTTGTTGCGCTGAATGATCTCCTTCATCCGCTTTTCGATCTTCGGCAGATCTTCCGGCGTAAAAGGTTCGTTCTTGGCAAAGTCGTAATAGAAGCCGTTCTCGATGACAGGGCCGATCGTCACCTGCGTGCCGGGCCACAACTCCTGCACGGCCTCGGCCATGACGTGGGCGGCATCGTGGCGGATGAGTTCCAGCGCGCGGCTGTCTTCACGCGTGACGATTTCTATCTTGCCATCGGTGATTGCCTCGGACAAATCGCGCACGGTGCCATCAAGCGCAATGGCGACAGCCTTCTTCGCAAGCGATTTGGAGATGGATTCGGCGACCTCGCGGCCGGCCGTGCCGGCGGGATAGCTGCGTACGGAACCATCGGGAAATGTAAGGGAAACGGTTTGTGACATCGTCGAATGCTCCTGATCCAGTCCCGCCAACGAATGCGGGTGGTGTTGGAATAAAAAGAACGCCCTCTTTCGCAGATGGGCAGGCAGGCTGATAAAGAATTTTCCCGTTCCAGTCAAAGGTGAACGGCGGCTCAGCGAAGCATTTCGGCGATTCCATTGACGGTATTGGCGTTGCGGGTCGTGCCGATGCCGAGCTTCTTCGTGGTCAGCGCAGAGAGAAGCCGGCTTTCGCTTGGCTTGCCGCAAAAGTCGATCCACAGGTCACCGCCGACAATGGCGATCTTTTCCTTCTGGCGGTACTTCTCCAAGAGTCCAAGATAATCCCCGGCAAGCGGCTTGCGCATCACCCTTACGCAGACATCCGGTGGATTGCCATCCGGAAACGGGTTTGTGGCAGTCAGGGCAAGCCAATCAGGCGCTGAGCGAACGAGAATATCGACGTGTTTGCCGAACCGTTTTTCAAAGGCGCGCTCCAACGCATCCTCGATTTCGCAGACAGGCGCCTCCGGTGCACGGAAGACCAGATTTCCGGTCGCAACCAGCGTCCTGCATTCCTCAAAGCCCAGATCCTGCGCCATTTCACGCAGATCGGCCATGATGAGCCGCTTGCCCGCCCCGAGCACGATGCTGTGCAGAAGAGCGACATAGGTCATCGATGCAGCATCCAATAGCGCCAGGGCGTCCACCAGTGCTTGTCATCGGCCAGCGTTTCCGGCACAGGGTCCAGCCCGCTGGTGCCGCCCGGACCGCAACGCGCGACGCGAAACAGCGTCATCCACCCGCCCGGCCAAAGTCCGTGGCGGGCGATCGCCTCATAGCCATATTCGGAGCAGGTAGGAATGTGGCGGCAGGAATTGCCGACGAAACCCGACAAAGTCAGCTGATAGAGCCGGATGAAGCCAACGCCGAAAAGACGGCCTGGGGTCTTCGCAAACACTCCCCCCCAGTTGCGGGATCGCCCGACCTTATCCCCCGTCTTCTGATGTCCGCAGTCCGGTTCACCGCACATCGCCTAACCCGCAGCGTTCAGAACCGGCCGGGCTTCGATCTGGTCGAGAGCATCGACCACCGCTTCGAAGGTCAGCATGGTCGAGGCGTGGCGTGCCTTGAAATCCCGGACGGGTGAAAGCACCCGCATATCCTCGAAACGGCCTGTCGGCCCCTCGCCGCCCTGTTTCAGCATGGCAAGCATGTCTTCCCGCGCCTGCCGGATCTCACCGCTGGAAGCGCCGACGACATGATGCGCCATGATCGAGGCGGATGCCTGGCCGAGCGCGCACGCGCGAACCTCATGTGAAAAAGCCGTGACGATGCCGCCTTCCACCTTCAGATAGACCTTGAGTTTGGAGCCGCACAGCCGCGAGTGTTTTTCAGCGCTGGCATCTGCATCATCAAGCACGCCGGTCAGCGGAATATTTCCGGCAAATTCCAGAATTCGGTTGTTGTAGATATCGTCCATCATCAGGTATCCGGCGTTCAAGAATGCCCAAAAACGGGACAGGATATATTTTTCAAACACAGCGTTTGTCGCAGTGGAGCTTTCCTGCCCTTCATTCCCATTATATGCTAACGAGCTTTCTGGACATCAAGCCGATATGAAATTAACGGCTCCGATACCGAAATATCAGCATCGGCCTTGCCAAAATGCTGTAAAACAACCAGATAGCAGCAACGGTGGACGAAGTCCCCGCTACGAAAAACAAAGTTCAGGTGCGGCCTTGACCCGCATCGGGAGAGACGGAATGGATGCGATCGTGAAGAATTTCCCCGGCGCTGGCGCAAAACCCGATGTGGCAGAGGCTCGCCCAAGCCAGACGGAAGCGGAAGAAGCAGTGCGCGTTCTTCTGCGCTGGGCAGGAGAAAATCCCGCCCGCGAAGGACTTCTGGACACGCCGAAGCGCGTTGCCAAGGCCTATCGCGAACTCTTCGCCGGTTACGAGCTGAACGTCCAGGACGTTCTCGGCACGACCTTCGAGGAAGTTGGCGGTTATGACGATGTGGTGCTGGTGCGCGACATCCCCTTCTTCTCCCATTGCGAACACCACATGGTTCCGATCGTCGGCAAGGCGCATGTCGCCTATCTTCCGGCCGGGCGCGTGCTCGGCCTGTCGAAGATCGCCCGCGTCGTCGAAATCTTTGGCCGCCGCCTGCAGACGCAGGAAAACATGACCGCGCAGATCGCAAGATCCATCGAGGAAACTCTGAAGCCCCGCGGCGTGGCCGTCATGATCGACGCCGAACATATGTGCATGTCCATGCGCGGCGTAAACAAGCAGGGGTCCACGACCCTCACCACCAGCTTCACCGGCACCTTCAAGAACGACCCGGCGGAGCAGGTGCGCTTTATGACCATGGTGCGGAACCGCTAACGGTTCCGCTTTTCCCCCGGGGTAGCAATGTCCATTTCGTTTCCGTCCGCGCCTGCGGACAAGGAAGTGCTTGAAAATTCAGGTCTCTTCTCACCGAAATTCGATGCCCACGGCCTTGTCACCGCCGTGGTCACCGATGCGCGTGATGGTGAATTGCTGATGGTCGCCCATATGAATGCGCAAGCCCTGTCGCTGACGCTGGAAACGGGCATCGCCCACTATTACAGCCGCTCGCGCGACAAGATCTGGAAAAAGGGCGAAACCTCCGGCAACCTGCAAACCGTGAAGGAATTCCGCACCGATTGCGATCAGGACGCCGTATGGCTGAAGGTCTCCGTCGCAGGTCATGACGCAACCTGCCATACCGGCCGCCGCTCCTGCTTCTACCGCACGGTCGAGTTGGCCGATGGCAATGCCGTCACCAGAATCACCGACGATACCCGCCATTTCGACCCGGCGACTACCTATTCTGGCACGTGAACGGCCACCTTCCATCCGCCGCACCAATTTGCTACCAATAATTCAGGATTCGGGGAGGAACAGACCGGGTCCTGGGAGCAGGCAGGGAGTGTACGGTCATGTTGGGCTGGGGAAGCAATCGTCACAATGCTCTTGCGGCTGGCAACACCGAAACAATCGTCAACGAGATCGTTGATACTCGCCGGATTGCGCTTGCGCTCGGCGGTGGTGCTGCGCGCGGCTGGGCCCATATCGGCGTCCTGAGGGCACTAGACGAGGCCGGGGTTAAGATCGGCATGATTGCCGGAACCTCGATAGGCGCGCTGGTCGGCGGTTGTTATCTCGCCGGAAAGCTCGATGAGCTGGAGGAATTTGCCCGTTCGCTGACAATGCGGCGCATTGCCGGCCTGCTCGATCTGACGATCGGCGGCGGCGGTCTCTTCGGCGGCATGCGGCTGACTAAGCGCATGCAGGAGCATCTCGAAGGCTTGCGCGTCGAAAACCTCGAGCACCCTTTCATCGCCGTCGCCACGGAATTGCGCACCGGCCACGAGGTCTGGATTCACCAGGGCGACCTCGTCACCGCACTGCGCTCATCCTATGCGTTGCCGGGCATTTTCGAGCCCGTGCAATGCAACGGCCGCACCCTGATCGACGGCGCTCTCGTCAACCCCGTGCCGGTTTCGGTCTGCAGGGCCTATGAGCAGGCGCTCGTCGTCGCCGTCAATCTCAATTACGATCTGTTCGGCCGCTCTGCCGTGGTCAAACATTCCTCTTCGCCCCCGAATGGCGCAGCACCTTCCCTGGAAGGTCCGCCGCGCCCCGGCCTGCCTGGCGTCATGGTGCAGGCCTTCAATATCATTCAGGACCGGATTTCGCGCTCGCGTCTGGCGGGCGACCCGCCCGACCTCATGCTGCATCCCCGTATCAACGATATCGGCCTGTCAGAATTCCATCGCGCCAGCGAAGCCATCGACAGGGGATACGAGGAAACACGCGCCCGCGTTCCCGAGCTGGAGCGCATGCAGCAGGCGTTCCGACGCTAACCTACACTACAAATATACGTGCTGAGCATTCCAGCTGGCGGTAGCCGCAGCCTCCTAGGCCGTCATTCCTGCGCGTGTCACAGGAATGACGGAGTCGTTTCGAAATGACTATTGCGGACGCGCCGGAAACGAAACCTCATCCGGCGATATAGGCCTTGATATGTTCGGCTTCCGCCTCGATCTCGCCGATCCGCGCCTTTACCACGTCACCGATGGAGATGATGCCGGCAAGACGACCGTCGTCCTCAACCGGAATATGGCGGAACCGCCCTCCGGTCATGATTTCCATCAATTCGTCGGTGGTGGAATTGTGATGACAGCGGATGACGTTCTTGGTCATGGCCACCGAAACGGATTGCAGAAGGGAGGCAGCGCCCTCGCCTGCCACGACCTTCACCAGATCGCGTTCCGTGAAAATACCGAGAACGACGCCGTCGGCATCGGTCACGACGAGTGCACCGATCTTGTGCGCATTCAGCGTTGCTGCCGCCTCGCCGATGCTTACGCTCGGTCCCACAGTCACGACATTCCGGCCCTTGCGGTCGAGAAGATCTTTTACGAATGTTGCCATGCCTTCCTCCTCCTGTCAGCAATCTGCAACGCGGCGAAGTCTCTCCGCGGTTGCAAATCATGGAACATGGTGCGCTGAGGCCTATGCGAATGCAATCCCGGATGGGACCTGCACAAGCAAATTTGCGCCACCGCCGACAAGGAGCGTGATCGCCCTAGAGCGGGTGTTCCACACTTCCACTGGAAAGGTTCCCGCGGATCGGGCGATCAAACAGGCCGAAGAAAAGGAAGCCGAGCAGAAAGCCGAAGACATGGGCATCCCAGGCGACTTCGCCGCCGACATCGCCAAACAGCGGCACGCCGACCGCGATCAGGACATTGCCGAAAAGCCACATCAGCGTGAAGATCAGCACGGTCCTGTTCGAAAGCGCCGCGACAATGCTCTGCCTCGGCATCAGATGGCCGAAAGAGGCGCTGTAGCCGCCGCGTGACGGGAAAGCGAAACGGCATGCGGCTCCCATCAGGGCCGAAACGACACCAGATGCTCCGATCAGAACCGTCACATCGCCCCAGTTCAGCGCCGCGTGGCCAAAAGCTGAAACGGCGGCGGATATGCACCATATTAGCACGAAGCGAAGCGTTCCGATCCGGCGCAGAACCGGCGCGCCAAAGGCCATCAACCACAATCCGTTAAAAAGAATATGCTCGATGCCGCCGTGCAGAAAAGAATATGTCACCGGCGTCCAGAGCCATTCCAGCCCCTGCTGGGATAATGGCACCGCGTAACGCAGCGGAATGAAGCCGAAGGTGAAGATGAACCAGCCGTTGCCATCCTCCGAAAGAAGATAGGCCGGAACCACGAAGGCCAAGAGCAGCGCCGCCAATATGCCGACCAGAAGCGGCGGCAGGTTGAAGACGGGATTATGTGCGTCCTCTTTCAGTTCCTGACTTTCCGAAACCGGCGGCTGTTCGCCGTCGCCGTTGGACATGATTCCATCCCTGTTTTTGTGGAAATTTGCGTCCCCCGAGCAATATAGGAAGCCCGGGCGAAAAAAAAGCCGTCCTGCCTTTCGAGCCACGACGCAAAAACAGCAATCGGTTCGAGCGCCTGTACCCAGGGGCAGTCCGGCCTGCACGCCCGCCGTAAAGTTACGGGCGAAAGCATCAATTGTGCTGACTGGGAGCATGTCCCCGACATGGCCGCAGCGATGCCACGACCTTGGTCGTCGCGCAATCTCAACCATTTGTTAACCTTAATAAAATCGGTTGGCATGAAATTCGCTACACCACAAGTAACAGACGTTCGGATGGACATGATGTCCCAAAAACGAACATGGAGAACGATGCTATGAAGAGCATGGCCGGACTGGAGATATATGCCTATTGGGACACGCTGCGCGGCAATAAACCTGCGCCCCGCCGAGAAGACTTCGATCCCGCAAAGCTGAAACATCATCTCGGCGACCTCTTCATCCTCGTGGACAAGGGAGAAAGGACGCCATTCTTCCGCCTTGCAGGCACGCACCTGTGCGACCTGTTCGGCAGGGAATTGCGCGACAGCCCGTTCTCGGATCTGTGGCCGGCGGCAAGTGCCACCTTCCCCTGCCGTGTCGCACGCGGCATCCTGCAACATCAATTGCCCGTGGTGTTCGATATCGAAGCGGAGGACGACCATGGCGCGGCGCCGCTTGCTTTCGAAATGCTGCTCTTGCCACTAAGTTCGGATAATGACACAGCCCCGAGATTGCTCGGAGCGCTGCTGCCGGAGCGGCCCCGTCACGAATTCGCAGCACCGATCAGTTGCCTCGTCATGAAAAGCAGCCGCCTGCTACGCATGGATATCGCGCCGACAACCTATTCTACGAATGCGCGAACCGCTGTCATGCCGCATGCGGTAACCCGCTGACTGCCGCATCCCACCCCGCATGGTGAGGGTGGATCGCGTATGATCGCACCGGAATTTCGTAAGAAATACGTCAAAGCTGTAACGATTTTGACGATTGCAAAAATTGTAAGGGTTAAACAATACAGTCTGTTAACCCGGGCGGCGTAGAGATTTGTCATCATCATTGGTTACAATTGCGCTGCCATGTTCTCATCACGTTCGGTCAACACTGCCCAAACCCTGCGTCCGGTTGAAGAGGTTCACTTCGACGATCCCGTCCGTGTGTCCTTCACTGGCCGCCTCATGTTGCCCGATCACCAGGAATATGATTGCACCGCAACCGAGATGACCGCCGAAAGAGCGCTGTTCGCCTGCTCGGGCATTGCGCGCAACGGTGATCGCGTCATCTCCTATCTCCAGCATATCGGCCGCATCGAAGGAACGGTTACGGCGCTTACCGCGTTAGGCTTCGTCATTGCCATCAATGCGCCCGAACGCAAGCGGGAAAAGCTGGCCGCCCAGCTCGCATGGATCGCCAAGCGCCAGCTGCTCGGCCTGCCGGAAGACCGCCGCCACGACCGCCTGACACCACGCAATACCCGGGCACATCTGATGCTGGAAGACGGCGTGCTTCTCGCCTGCCGGCTGATCGACCTTTCCTTGTCGGGCGCAGCCATCGAGATCGAAAACCGGCCTCCACTCGGCACCAGGGTCCAGCTTGGCAAGAACATGAGCGGCAAGATCGTACGCCACTTCATGGAAGGCGTTGCGGTCGAATTCGACCGGGTCCAGTCGCCCGACGCCCTGATCGAATTTCTCTAGGTCACTTCCCGTAATACCGTGGAGCGATATGTCCGTGCGGCAAGTGCGGCATTCGCCAGATCTTGTCACGGCTATCGCTTTCCGGCGCTCCGGCCGTGAGCCGGACTACAGCCAGCACAAGTCTCTGCGCCGAAAAAGCTTTTCCCGCCACGCAGGCGCATATCGATCCGATTCCGGCGCAAGGCCGGAATGATGGGAGCAGAGTGCTTTCGTCTACAAAAAATGCCGCTCGTGCATTTGCGCTGACAGTCTAAAATACTGCATTCCCGCACTTTGGATTCCGTTGAAGCTGACTTCCGTGCTATCCGGTCAGAGTGCCCGGCGCGCTCCATTTCGCGTTAGTTCTCGCGCAAAACCGCACTGGAAAATCCCGCTCCAGGCATTTTTTCCAAGAAAAAAACAGTTTTCTTGAAGTTTTTTTCGCTGCCTTTTTGCCCTGTCCCGACTTGAAACACCAATCCCAAAACGGGAAATCCGCGTCTTCGATACGCTCCGCGGCCTGTCTACCCAGCATCGCAAAAATATCTCTGTGCCGAAAATCGCTTTCAATACAGCAGCCTAAATGGCTACCAAAAACCTAAGGTCGAGATGCGTAAAATTGTAATAAAATTTGCTTCAAACACGCGTAAAAACTAACTCGAATACAGTTCAAAACAAGCGCTAATTTGCTGAAATATAAGCTCAAATTGACACGCGCATCTTTCCGCGGGGTCAAAATATACATGCGAGTGTCTCCTCAACACGGGGAGACAAGCAATGAGCAAAAACAACCGTTTCGGTTTCTTTCTGATCGCATTCATCGTCAGCGCCATCGCCCATCAGGCCAGCGCTTCGCCATCCGCCGCCATGCGCGTGATCGGCAAGGCCAACCCGCCGATCGGCCACTACGAGTTCTGCCAGACCTATCAGAGCGAATGCCAGCCGACATCGCTGGACAACGGCCCGATGAAACTGACCGAAGAGCGCTGGAAGACGATGCTCGACGTCAACTATACCGCCAACACCACGATCACGCCGATGACCGACATGGAAATCTACGGCGTCGAAGAGCGCTGGGCCTACCCCACCACGGTCGGCGATTGCGAAGATTTCGTGCTTCTGAAGCGCAAGATGCTGATGAACAAGGGCTTCTCCGCCAACAACCTGCTGATCACGGTTGTTCTGCAGCCGAATGGCGAAGGCCATGCAGTTCTGACCGTTCGCACCGATCGCGGTGATTTCGTCCTCGACAACATGCGCAACAAGGTCATGAACTGGTCGGAGACCGAATATACCTACCTGAAGCGTCAGGACACCGCCAATCCCGGACGCTGGGTGAAAATACAGGATGGCCGCGCCACCACTGCGGTTGGCGGCATCAACTGAAGCCATCCAAACCCACGCAAATACCGTCTCCCCAAATGAAAAAGCCGGCTCCGCAAGGAAGCCGGCTTTTTCATTTCAATCACATCCATTGACGATCAGAGCAGGCCTAGTTCGGCCAGTTCCCGCTTGAGGTCGGAGGGCATCTCCTCGCCGCCGAAATCACCGCCGCCGAGATCGCGTGGGGCCTCGTTGTCCTTGAGGTAGCGCCAGCCCTGAAACGGCCGCTTCGGCGCAGGCGACGTCTCGATCACCTCGGGGCCGAGAATGAGATCGCAGCGGGTAATGCCGTCGTCGCCCTTGAAGGAACGTATGTCGAGAAGTTTCTGCCGTGCCTGCACCTGGCCCTTGATGACCCAATAGAGCGAACCGCCTTCCAGCAATTCGTCAAGCCGTTTCGGGATCATCCGCGTGGTGTGGACGCTGTGCGGCTCAAGGCCAGCTGCGATCGCGGTCAGCGAGCGATGCGCAACCCAGTCTCTCAAATCCTGGAGTGAATCCGCGCCGACGCAAAGTTTTATAAGATGTAGAGGCATATGCTTATCAATGCCTTTTTGCGTCGGGCGTCAAGCATGTGGACCATGCCTGACGCCCTGCCCGCTCAGCATTCCACAACGTTGACGGCAAGACCGCCGGTGGAAGTTTCCTTGTACTTGTCGCTCATGTCGTTGCCGGTCTGGCGCATGGTTTCGATACAGGCATCGAGCGGCACGAAATGCTGGCCGTCACCCTTCAGCGCCAGGGAAGCCGCCGTTACCGCCTTCACCGCACCCAGCGCATTGCGCTCGATGCAGGGCACCTGCACCAGACCGGCGATCGGGTCGCAGGTCATGCCGAGGTGATGCTCGAGCGCGATTTCGGCGGCATTCTCCACCTGTTCTGGCGAACCGCCCATGACGGCGGCAAGGCCTGCGGCCGCCATGGCGGCAGCGGACCCAACCTCGCCCTGACAGCCGACCTCGGCACCTGAAATAGATGCATTATGCTTGATGATGCCGCCGATTGCGGCCGCCGTCAGCAGGAAATCGCGAACATCGTCAACGGTCGCATCCTCGTGGAAATGCCGGAAATACCGGACCGTGGCCGGAACGACGCCCGCAGCACCGTTGGTCGGCGCTGTCACCACGCGCCCGCCCGCAGCATTTTCCTCGTTCACGGCCATGGCATAGACGCTCAACCAGTCATTCGCCATGACAGGATTGAGCCTGTTGCTGCGCCATTCCTCATTCAGCTTCTCGTAGATGGAGCGGGCACGGCGGCGCACCTTCAGGCCACCCGGCATGATGCCGTCCACCCTCAGCCCGCGCTCGATGCAGCCGTTCATCGCCTCCCAGATCTGGTCGAGGCGCTCGTTCAGCTCGTCGCGGGAGATTACCGTTTCTTCGTTTGCGCGCTTCATCTGGGCGATGGTGCGGCCGGAGCGGCCCGCCATCTCAAGCATTTCCCGCGCCGTGGCGAACGGATAAGGCACGCGCGGACCATTATCGATGGTCTTGCCGCGCTGCTTGATCGCTTCCAGTTCCGTATCGGTCACGACGAAACCGCCGCCGACGGAATAATAGATGCGCTTGAGAAGCAGCCTGCCCTGATTGTCTAAGGCAGAAAAGGTCATGCCGTTGGCATGGCCGGGCAGCGGGTTCTTCTTGTCGAAGACCAGATCCTCGGCTGGGTTGAACTCATAGGAGGGGTGGCCGGGTGGCGACACGGTGCCCGCCTTTTCAACCTTTTCGATGATCGGGTCCATGGCGTCGGGGTCGACGAGATCCGGCCGCTCGCCCGTCAGGCCGAGGATGACCGCACGGCCGGTGCCGTGGCCAATGCCGGTAAAGGCAAGCGAACCGTGCAGGCTGACCTTCAGGCGCGACACGGAAGCACCCGCCGGACGCGGCCATTCATCACCGAGGATAAGCGCAAGAAAGCGGTTCGCCGCCGTCATCGGCCCCATCGTATGCGAGCTGGAAGGACCGATACCGATCTTGAAGACGTCGAAGACCGAAAGAAACATGAGGCTTACCTTGAATAAGAATGGATTCCACCGCCATCATATCCAAAGCCGCGACGGATCGCCACAAAAGAGCGGCACCGGCTTTTGCAGCTGCGACATGCGGGCCGCAGAAACGAAAACAGCACGGTTTCCAGAGGAAACCGCGCCGTTTCAAAACCCGTCATTCATGAGAAGTGCTTATGGGCTGCCAAAAATGTACGTCAATGCGAGAAATGCGGCAAAGCCTGCAAGCGCGCGCAAGGTGACGGCCCAACAGGATTTCTGAGCGGTTTCTTCCATGATTACTCCAGCTATTCACTCTCCGGGCGATCTTCAAGACCGGGCCCGTTGGGGGAAGCATTTATTAAAATCCGGCGCAGAACGCAAATGCAAAAAGCGGCTAAATGAAGGCGTTTTTGACGGGCTGCCATTCGTCAGTTGCATAGGTGTGTGAAAAAACAAGGCTTTAGATCGGGGCTTTCAGGTTACCCCTTTTTGTCGTTCGCCTCAATTTGAACCAAAGTGTAACTGGTTTATGAAGGTTTCGCACAAACACCTGTTGAAGCCAGCGGCAATCGGCATTCCAGAGTTGAATTTCAGTGTCCGGACTGTTGTGCCTTGAAAGCCTTTCGGCTGTGCCTTATCGACAGAAAACGGCAACGGGATTCGTCATTACATGCAGCAGGCATCATCTTTTCCGGACCGCGAGACGGTCGCATCGAAACTTGCCTCGCTTGCAAGCGAGGACAAGGCGTGGGTGCTGCTTTTGATGGAAAACGTGTTGCAGGATGAAAACCTGCTGGCCGGCCTCAATCTCTATCTCGATCAACAGGCCAATGCCCGCTTCCTTAACAGTCTGAAACTGGAGACATCAGGCGAATGGCTGGGCTGTAACGCCCCTGCCCGCCTGCAGATACGCATCACGGAGGCGGCCAAGGCCAGCCAGCATCCTGCCTATCTGGCCTTCCGCAAGGGACTGACGGCATCGGCAGGCCTCGAAAAAGCCTACCCCAAGGCGCCGATCTGACTTAGTCAGGCACTCTGTCGACGACAGCGATAATTGGCCCCATGGGAAACAGGAAATCGCGCCTTTTCATCGCGGGAATGTCGACACTGGAAATCGTCCCGTCGAGATACAGCGCGTTTGGCGCATCCAGCGCATCCCTGAACAACGTCGCGAAGTCGTAAAAACGCACGGTGTTTTCCGAAATCGCGAAATGCACCATGCCGTCGCGCGACACGCCGACGCCGTTGCGGCGTTTCAGGCTGTCGCTATCGGGCAGAAAACGCGGATGCAGCTTTCCATCGATCACCAGCATCGGGCCGGACTGGGTGGCAAAATCCGGCTTCAAGCCGGCAGAGACATAGGCCTGCGTTTCCAGAACGCCCGCCATTGCACCCTTCAGATAAAACACGCCGTTCGGCAGAAGATGGAAATTGCCCCACCCGCCGCCGGTAATAATCGGTGAACGTTCGACGCCATTTTCGACAAAAAGGCCAACGGGAGAATAGTCGGAATGATACATGCCGCCATTCATGGCGAAAACGCTGAACATGTGCTGCCGCCACAGGGCGGAGGAGAGATCGGAGAAGGAGCGATATCCCTCACCCGAAACATGATCGCGGTCGTAAATCCGAATCATGCTTTTCGCCGGATCGAAACTGCAGACGATGTAACGTCCGCCCGAATGCTCCATGGTTTTGCAGAAATCCGCCTGTCCGCCCGCCTCAGCCGAAAACGGCAAAAGCAATGGCAGCAGCAAGCCAATCAGTCTTTTCGTCACCAGTCTTTTCATCAACGCCCGCTCATGCCCTCTCGCCCCATCTTAATACGGCGCGATTCTTACTTCATGAACTGTGACGGTGAAATCAGGTCAAAGAAAAGGCGTCCCCTTCATTCAGGGAGACGCCAGACCTTGGAGGGGAGAGACTTAGCGACGCGCGGCGCGGTCTACGCTACGACCTGCGTCCTGCGTGGCGTCCACTGCATTTGCCGTATCCCGGCCAACGCCGCGAATGGTATTACCGCAGGAACTCAAGGTCACGACGGTCAACAAAGCCACGAAAACTGTCGAAAGAATACGTGTGATCATTTGAAATAACTCCCCTATGACTTGCCGTCCAAAGGCAAGCGCCGATGTGATATGCGTCACAATAACGTGAGCATTGGAAATCGGTTCCACCGGCGTTTGAAAAAATCCCGTCGGTGAAAATTAACATGGTTTTGAACTTCGCGAGGGAAACTCGGGCGCAGGGATCATGATCGGGAAAATCGTGTGGGTGACATGACTGAGATAAACAATCGGCTACTGGTGATGACGGCGGGGGGGCTGAACCCCAATGTCATGATCAATGCGCTGGCCGCCCGGTTTCCGGATATCCATGTCATCGTGGAGCAGGCGGAAAGCAAATCGGCCATTCTGAAAAGACGGGCGCGGCGGCTCGGCTGGATGACAGCCGCAGGCCAGATGGCGACGATGATCGCCTCCCGGCTCGGCAAACGCTTCACTGTTCGGCGCACCAATGAGATCATTGCCGAACATGGCCTCTCTGCCGATCTCGGCCAGGCAGTTCCTGTTACACATGTTGCCTCCCTGAACGACGAAGAGTGCCACAAGGCCATCAACACCTTGCAACCGGCGGCGATCTTCACCATTTCCTGCCGCCTTCTGACACCGGCAACCCTTCAAGCTCTGCGCTGCCCGGTCATCAATTTCCACGCCGGCATCAATCCCGCCTATCGCGGCCAGATGGGCGGTTATTGGGCGCTGGTGGAAAAGGACCGGGGTAATTTCGGCGCGACCGTGCATCTGGTCGACAAGGGCGTGGATACCGGCGCAACCCTTTACGAAAAGCGGCTGAAGCCCTCGCCTTCCGATACCATAGCCACCTACCCCCTGCTTCTGACCGCCGCCTCGGTCGATATTGCGGTCAGCGCTATCGAGGACGCCCTTTCCGGCAGCCTTGCGCCGCAACCGCCCTTGCCTGGCAAATCGGTGCTGCGGTTTCCGCCGACGATCTGGACATGGCTGTGGAACGGCCTCACCAAACGTGTCTGGTGAGGACAACCAGCCATTGCCGCCAGCCAAACGCATGAAATCAAGCTTCGTCGCAGATGCAGGGCTGTCTTGCCGCAACAGGCAAAGACGTGGGCAAAAAAGCGGTGCATGATAAGGAAAAGGACCAAATTCAAATTGCACGATATCTCGACCTCTCCCGCCATTGCCGCCTCCATTGAAGCCTCACCCGCACAGGTGCTCGGCCCGGCAAGTCTTGCCGGTATCTTTCCAGAGGGCGTGCGTGTCTATCTGACAGACACCGGACAGGCCTCGCAGGACAGGCTGGTCGACGCTGCAAAACATCTTCGCGATCTCGGCTACACACCAGTGCCGCATCTCGCGGCACGGCGCATATCGTCTCGCGTGGAATTCGAGGAGCAGGTGAAGCGGCTGGCAGGCGAAGCGGGTGTGTCGGATGTGCTGGTAGTCGGCGGTGGCGTCGCCACGCCGGCTGGTCCCTTCGCATCCAGCATGGATATGCTGTCGACCGGCATCTTGGATCGCTGCGGGATCAATCAGATTGCAATCGCCGGCCATCCCGAAGGCAGCCCCGATTTCAGCGATGAGACGGCGACGGCCGCCTTGAAGTTGAAGTATGATTTTGCCGAAAGAAGCGATGCAGCAATGCGCATCGTCACCCAGTTCGGCTTCGACCCCGCGCGCTTCATCGCCTGGGCGGAAGGACTTGCCGCCTCCGGCATCGACTTGCCGGTGCATATCGGCGTCTCCGGTCCGGCCAGGATCACGACGCTGCTGAAATATGCAGCTCTCTGCGGCGTCGGCAATTCCATCGCCTATCTGAAAAAGAACGCGCTCTCCCTGACGACGCTGGCCAAGGGCCATTCACCGGAAAGCGTGGTCGGCCCTATCGAACGGCACTGGCAGGCAAATCCGGCAGGGCCGATCCGGCAAATACACGTTTTCCCATTTGGTGGGCTACAGAATTCGGCAGACTGGCTGGCCGGTCGTGGAAGCTGGCAAACCGGCGATGCGGACTTTTCCGCAAAGCGGGGCACGGTAGCGATCTAGGCCCACCTTTGCCTATGGCGCGACGGACGCTCGCCGTCGCGCATTCCTTATAAAGATCTACCTCAGGCCGCCTTGGCGACCTCGACAAAGGCGTTGCGGATGCTTTCCGCGACCGCAAGGATGGGGCGCGAGGGTCTTTCGCCCGTGATCAGGCGAATATCGAAATAACCAAGTTCCGGCAGGCCTTCCTTGTCGCTCAGAATGACCATGTCGTTCTGCACATAGGAGCGCGGCAGGGGCGCGATGGCGAGATCGGCGGCAATTGCTGCGCGCTGCGCCATGGTATGGCCGCTGAGATAGGCCACGCGGAAATTGCGACCCCGCTTTTCAAGCGAGTTGATCGCTTCCGAACGCCAGATGCAGCCCTCTTCCCAGATCGATATGGGCAGCGGATCGCGCAGATAGGCCGTACCGCATTTTGCCCCTGCCCAGACGAGACGTTCGCGCATCAGCACCTCGCCCGTATCCCGCAGCGGATGCGACGCACAGTTGACCAGTGCCAGATCCAGCCGCCGTTCATCCATGCGCTTGTAGAGATTGGAACTGGAATCGATCGTGACATCGATCATGATGCCGGGGAAAACCTCGGCAAAACGCTTGAGGATACCCGGGAGCAAACCGCGCTCGCCAATATCTTCCGGCGCACCGAGCCTGACGACGCCAGACAGTTCAGGCATGACGAAACGCGACACGGCCTCGTTAGACAGCGCGATCATGCGGCGCGCATAGGTAAGAAGCGTTTCGCCATGGGCCGTCAAAGTAACCGAGCGGGCATCGCGCAGGAACAACGTCGTCTTCAGCTGTTCCTCCAGCTTCTTTATCTGCATGGAAACGGCGGACGGCGTTCTGAACACCACCTCTGCAGCGGTGGAGAAGTTCCCGGTCTCGGCAATCGCGACGAAGGTTCTCAGAATGTCGTTATCCAGCAGCGGCAGCGGTTGGCGGAAAGTTACGGTCATGGCACGAACCTTCAAATATTTTGATTTATAGATGGATATCATTTCGTTTGATTGAATGTCAACACAGGCGCACCATCCGGGACATCGAATGACAGGGCAACTAACACCTTGTCGGAATGAAGCGCTGGCCCATCACGGAACGACAGAAAGTCCAGCAGGCGGCGAGCGCGAGTCATTCCTAGAACTGATGAATGACATAAAATTCATTCTCTTGTTTGATGAGATATGTAAGCGCATACCGAAGTCGTAAACAGGATCGTGGTTCACGAAAGGATCAAGACATGGCCATGATACATTATCACCCCGCAGCGAGCCGTTCATCGCAACGCCCCTCGACCGGTAGCTGGCTCCAGCGCCTGTCCGGCCAGATTTCCGCTCTCCATACGTCATGGAAGCGCGCAAGAATGCTCCGCGCGCTGGAAGGTTTGCCGCCTGAAACATTGAAGGACATTGGATGGCCGACAACCGACAGCAACCGCATCAGGGTCATCCGCAAATGATGCGCAACCCCATGGCTCGCAACCGTCCCAGGACTTGCGAGCCATCCCCGTCAATCCCGAGACGCGCCGGCAGAGGCGTAAAATGACCTGCCTGTTTTACATGCGACACGACGCCCTTTAAAAAGGCTTGTCGCAAATTTTGCATATTTCAAAAGCTATTTTTTGACAGCCCGGATTTCACGGCGTATTTTTCGTTAAAGATGTCGGAAACAGGACATCCAGAAGACCGATTCCAAGGGAGGAATTGCGTATTCGCAACGGAGCACGGGCAAATGAGCAGGAACTCCCAGAAGAAACGCTCAATCGTCTTTTTTCTCATTCCGCAATTTACCATGCTGCCGTTCGCCGCAGCGGTTGAAACGCTTCGCATCGCCAATCGCATGCTGGGGTATCAGGCTTACGAATGGCGCCTCGCCTCGCTCGACGGCCAGAAGGTCATGTCATCAAGCGGCATCTGTCTTGAGGTCGACACCTGTCTTGCCGATGAGCGCCGATATGTCAGCGGCGAAAACCGCGTTGAAATGGCGATCATCTGTTCGGGCATCGATGTCGACCAGCACATCAACAAATCCGTCAATGCCTGGCTGCGTGAAGCCTATAATCGCGGCATCGCCATCGGCAGCCTCTGTACCGCCGCGCATATCCTCGCGCAGGCCGGTCTCTTGAACGGCAAACGCTGTGCGATCCACTGGGAGAACCTGCCTGGTTTTTCCGAAGCCTTCCCGCAGGTGGAAGTCTATGCCGATCTCTTCGAGGTCGACAGCAACATCTATACCTGCGCCGGCGGCACCGCATCGCTCGATATGATGCTGAGCCTGATCGGTCAGGATTTCGGCGAAAATCTTGTCAACCGCGTCTGCGAGCAGCAATTGACGGACCGGGTGCGCAGCCCCAACGACCGCCAGCGCCTGCCGCTGCGTGCGCGCCTCGGCGTTCAGAATAGCAAGGTCCTGTCGATCATCGAATTGATGGAAGGCAATCTGTCCGAGCCGCTGTCACTGCTCGACATCGCCGATGCGGCCGATCTGTCGCGCCGACAGGTGGAGCGTCTCTTCCGGCAGGAAATGGGCCGCTCACCCGCCCGCTACTATCTTGAAATTCGCCTGGACCGCGCCCGCCACCTGCTGGTGCAATCGGCCATGCCGGTGGTCGAGGTTGCCGTTGCCTGCGGTTTCGTCTCCGCTTCGCATTTCTCCAAGTGTTATCGCGAAATCTACAATCGCACGCCGCAACAGGAACGGGCGGAACGCAAGCTGCTGATCAGCGCTTCGCGGATGGCAACCGCGAGCCAGGGCAAAGCCGCGCACTGACGCGGCTTTAAACTTCGAGCGCGAAAAAGCCCTCGCCTCAGTGATGAAAACCTCCCCCCGTCATGCCGGACTAGATCCGGCATCCAGCCACGACGCGTCTGCGCAGCGAAAGGTATCTCCTGCGATCAAGTCCGGGGTGACGGAGTGGACAACAACTCAAGGTCACGCAAACGGCCGCACCGCGTAGGCGAGATCCTCTGCCGTCATACCTGCACCCGCCCTGCTGCCCGCCTCGCCATGCAGCCAGACACCGGCAGCGGCGGCCTCAAAGGCAGGCGTTCCCTGCGCAAGCAATGCGCCGATGATGCCCGCCAGCACATCGCCTGACCCCGCCGTCGCAAGGCTCGACGGCGCATTGGTATTGACCAGCGCGCGGCCGTCCGGCGCGGCGATGACCGTATCCGCACCCTTGTAGACCAGCACTGCGCCGCTGCGCGCCGATGCGGTCTGCGCCTTCTCGATCTTGCTCAGTGACGTGTCAGCGGCGAGATCGGGAAACAGCCGGGCAAACTCGCCCTCATGCGGCGTCAATACGAATTTCCCCGCGCCTGAAATCACCCGGTCGAAGAGGGTTTCCGGGCAGTCCTTGAAAGCGGTGATCGCGTCGGCATCCAGCACCACCACCTTGTCCCCGAGCAGGGACACGAATTGCCGCGCCTTTTCGAGATCGCCGAAACCGGGACCGAGGACGAAAGCGCCGTGGCGTTTGTCGTCCAGCCAGTGGCGCAGATCGTCCGCATCATCCAGACCGGAGCTCATCACCGCCGTCAATGTCACCGAAAGCACGTCGAGCGCCTGCTTCGGCGCGGCGATGGTGACGATGCCCGCCCCCGCCTTCAGCGCCGCGATTGCCGTCATGCGGCTTGCTCCCGTCGCATGTGGCGGTCCGGAAAAGACGGTCAGATGCCCACGGCGGAATTTATGCGTTTCCATTTCGGAGGGGGGCAAGGCGTCGCGCCAGACAAGTGGATCGTTTTCCGCAACCGATCCCGCATGAGCGGCGAGAATACGGGAGGGGATACCGATATCGAACACCTCAAGCGTCCCGCACAGTTCCCGCCCCGGCATCAACAGATGGCCGGGTTTTCGCGCCATGAAGGTTACGGTCCGCTCCGCCTTGAACGATGCGCCCAGAGGCACGCCCCTCCTGCCGCAAAGACCAGACGGCAGATCGACGGCGAGAACCGGCACGGCTGCCTGCGTCACCGCATCGATCACGCGCCGAAGCTCCGACGGAATCTCGCGGGACAATCCGGCACCGAACACCGCGTCAATCACCACGTCTCCAGCCATGGGCACATAGTCGCCAAGCGGCAGGGCTGTGACGCCGCTGCCCTCGAAAGCCGTGCGGGCATCGCCTTTCATGGCCGTAACGTGGCCAAGATGATGAACCGCAACTGTCGCCCCGCTTTGCACAAGCGAGCGTGCCGCAACGTAACCATCACCGCCATTATTGCCGCCTCCGCAGAGCACGACGAAACGCAGCACGTCCGGATAGTAGCGAAGGGCCGAAGCAGCGACCGCCTGCCCTGCCCGCTCCATAAGATCGTATAGGGGAATACCGGATTGGCCTGAGGCCGCATCGATGCGGGCCATCACAGCAGGGTCGATAAGAGAGAGATTCAATAGGGATTTCATGGAGCGATCATCCCTTCAAAACGCCGGAAAGGCAATCGATACAAAAATAAGCAAATGGCTGCGGCGAAATAATAATCAAATGCATAAAATATAAACAAATCAACAAAACGCCGTCAGTGCATCCCGAAATATTCAACATAACTAAAATAAGGAAAACCGACAGAATTGATGACGGATTTTTCGGGTTTTGGCGAGAAATTGGCTGGAAAACCACAAAAAGCGAATGCATTTTGTGCCAGAAAGCCGGGCAAGCGAAGTTTTTTCTTCAAGCCCGCTTCCGATCTGGCACAATACGTGCATTCTTGTGGCAGAGCGGGAATAACCTGCTTTAACGGGAGAAGCGGAGAGATATTTTCTCATGAAAAAGATCGAAGCGATCATTAAGCCTTTCAAGCTCGATGAAGTGAAGGAAGCCCTTCAGGAAGTCGGACTTCAGGGAATCACGGTCACGGAAGCAAAAGGCTTTGGTCGTCAGAAGGGCCACACGGAACTCTACCGCGGAGCAGAGTACGTTGTGGACTTTTTGCCGAAAGTGAAAGTCGAAGTCGTACTGGCGGACGAAAATGCGGAAGCCGTCATTGAGGCTATCCGCAATGCGGCACAGACCGGACGTATCGGCGACGGAAAGATTTTCGTTTCCAACGTCGAGGAAGTCATCCGAATCCGTACCGGTGAAACAGGCGTGGACGCCATATAATCGGAACCAGGTCCTGAGCCGGGGAGGCTCAGGTTTTTCACCTCGTCACCACCACACTCAAGGAAAACGTTTAAATGACGACCGCAAACGATATCTTGAAGCAGATCAAGGATAACGACATCAAGTTCGTGGACCTGCGCTTTACCGACCCCAAGGGCAAGCTGCAGCATGTCACCATGGATGTTGTCTGCGTAGACGAAGACATGTTCGCCGATGGCGTCATGTTCGACGGCTCCTCGATCGCCGGCTGGAAGGCCATCAACGAATCCGACATGGTGCTGATGCCCGATCCGGCAACTGCCCATACCGATCCGTTCTTCGCCCAGTCGACCCTCGTCATCCTTTGCGACATTCTCGACCCGGTTTCCGGCGAAGCCTATAACCGCGACCCGCGCGGCACCGCCAAGAAGGCCGAAGCCTACCTCAAGGCCTCCGGTATCGGCGACACCATCTTCGTTGGCCCCGAGCCGGAATTCTTCGTCTTTGACGACGTGAAATACAAGGCAGACCCTTACAACACCGGCTTCAAGCTGGATTCATCGGAACTGCCGTCCAACGACGACACGGATTACGAAACCGGCAACCTTGGCCACCGTCCGCGCGTCAAGGGCGGTTACTTCCCGGTTCCGCCGATCGACAGCCTGCAGGACATGCGTTCCGAAATGCTGACGGTTCTCGCTGAAATGGGCGTCGTCGTCGAAAAGCACCACCACGAAGTCGCCTCCGCGCAGCACGAGCTGGGCGTGAAGTTCGACACCATGGTATCCAGCGCCGACAAGATGCAGATCTACAAGTACGTCGTGCACCAGGTCGCCAATGCCTATGGCAAGACGGCAACCTTCATGCCGAAGCCGATCTTCGGCGACAACGGCTCGGGCATGCACGTGCACCAGTCGATCTGGAAGGGCGGCAAGCCGACCTTTGCTGGCGACGAATATGCCGGCCTGTCTGAAAACTGCCTGTACTACATCGGCGGCATCATCAAGCATGCCAAGGCAATCAACGCCTTTACCAACCCCACCACCAACTCCTACAAGCGTCTGGTACCGGGTTATGAAGCTCCGGTTCTGCTGGCCTATTCCGCCCGCAACCGCTCCGCATCTTGCCGCATTCCCTTCGGCTCCAACCCGAAGGCAAAGCGCGTCGAAGTCCGCTTCCCGGACCCGACCCAGAACCCCTATCTCGGTTTTGCAGCCATGCTGATGGCCGGCCTCGACGGCATCAAGAACAAGATCCATCCCGGCAAGCCGATGGACAAGGACCTTTACGACCTTCCTGCCAAGGAACTGAAAAAGATCCCGACCGTCTGCGGCTCGCTGCGCGAAGCGCTGGAGAGCCTCGACAAGGATCGCAAGTTCCTGACCGCAGGCGGCGTGTTCGACGACGACCAGATCGACTCGTTCATCGAGCTGAAGATGCAGGAAGTCATGCGCTTCGAAATGACCCCGCATCCGGTCGAATTCGACATGTACTACTCGGCCTGACCGGCATTTGGGACGCCTTTAGAGGCGTCCCTTCCCGCTCGGCGGTTTTCCCCTGGAAAGCCGCCGTTTTCTTTTGATGCCCAGCCATGTCGCGAACAATGTCGATCAAGCCAGCCTCTCAGCAAACGCGCCTCACGGACTGGCTCATCTTTCTGGCGGTACCGTTCTTTTTCTCCAGCAACATCATTTTCGGCCGCGGCGTCATCGGAGAGGTCTCGCCCTTCATTGCCGCCTTCATTCGCTGGATCGGATCGAGCCTCATCATCGCTCCGTTCATGATCGCCGACTGGCGGAACTGCCTCGCCTTCGTGCGCCAGAAAACGCTGCTCTGGCTCGTTCTTGGCATTCTCGGCATGGGCGTCTGCGGCGGCGTGGTCTATTGGGGCCTCACAATGACGACGGCTGCCAACGGTACGTTGATCTACACGACTTCGTCGCTATTCATCATCCTGTTCCAGCGCATCTTTCAGGGCCGCCCGATCCGCAGGCTCGAAGTGGCGGGCATGATCATCGCTTTTGCGGGCGTGGCGGCAATCGTGCTCAAGGGCGATATGTCCGCTCTCTGGCAGATGAAATTCAACATTGGCGATTTTGCCATTCTGACGGCAGCGATTGCGTTTGCGGTCTATTCGCTGCTGTTGCGCGATCCCGCGGCGCGGCAGATGGCCTCGTTCAGCCTTTTCGGCCTCATCGCCTTCTCCGGCGCGCTGGTCCTGCTCCCGCCGGCAGCGGTCGAACTGGCGCATGGTGGCTTGCTGCCGGCCACGGCCATCGCCTGGGCCAAGATCGGCGGCATCATCCTGTTCGCCTCACTGCTTGCCTTTTATTGCTTCACCCATACGGTCCGCGTTTTCGGCCCCGCCACGGCAGGCATCACGCTTTACATGATGCCACCCGTCTCGATTGTCATGGCCACGCTTTTCCTTGGTGAAACGTTTGAAACATATCACGCCATCGGCATCGTGCTGGTTACCGGCGGCGTCGTCATCGCCACCGCACCGATCGGCCGCAGGGTCGCTTAAGAACATAACGGGAAAAAGGGCCGAATACCGCTAGCCCTTGATATTTCCCATTCCGCACCCAACTATTAGTGGGAAAGGAAGTTCATACCATGAAACAAAGAGACGCAAAATTTACGCTTGGCGAGATCGTCCGCCACAAGGTGTTTCCGTTCCGCGGTGTGGTGATTGACGTGGATCCGGAATATGCCAATACGGAAGAGTGGTGGAACGCCATCCCCGCCGATATTCGCCCGGAGCGCGACCAGCCCTTCTACCATCTTCTGGCGGAAAACGATGAGACTGAATATGTCGCTTACGTTTCCGAACAGAACCTCGTCCACGATGAAAACGAGGCGCCGCTCCGCAACCGCAATATCGAGCGGATGTTCGACAAGGCGCCCAACGGCGAGTGGCGGCCGAAGATGTCGCTGGCGCATTAGCGCACGCCCGATTTGACAACAGTCATAAGGGCGCTGTGCGCTTTGACTGAAAATACGTCGGATCAAAACCGCGCATAAAAAAACCGGCCTGAAAACAGGCCGGTTTTTTCGTGTTCTCGTAAAGAGATCAGGGCTTCGGCGCGCCCTTTGCGGCGTCCTGAGCAGCTTCCAGCTTCTTGCGAGCCTCTTCGGCCTTTTTCTGCATGCCTTCCTGAAGGCTGCGCTGGCTTTCTGCGAGCTGCGACTGGGTGATAGCCGCGCCGTCATAAGCGCCGGTAAAGCCGGTAAGCGCGATCTTGATGGGGTTCGGCGCGCGGCGGAAGTTGATCGAGGTGAAGACGATCTCGTTGCCCTTCTTCAGCGACGCGATCATGGCGTCCGTCAGCGGAACTTCAGCCGTGCACTTGTCGGGAAGGCAAACAGCGTAATCGAGCTTCTGACCCTTGCCACCGTCGATCTGCATCATCACACCCGGGGGAATGAGACGCGCGGTCGGAACGGAAACCTGGAGCAGCTTGCGGTTGACCTTGCCCTCGACAGTGATGAGGCCGACGGCAGTGATCATCTGGCCGTTCTGGGCAAGAACCACGTTCTGCACGACGCAGACATCGTTGTCTTCCTGCTTGGAGCAGGTCTTGAACCAGCCGAGCGGCGGAGCGCCAGCGCCCTGATTGGCGGGAGCATCCTGTGCCTGCGAGATGGCCGGAGCGGAAACCGCGCCCAGGGAAAGAACGAGAGCGGACAGAGCTGTCCGGGTGAATGTGTTTGCCTTTTGCATCATAAGAGTTCCGTCTCCTGAATGTCTGCCAGAACAGAACCGCGGGTCCTGCTCGCCGATGGCGGTATCCTTCTGCCCGTTCAACTGTCGTTTAAATGAGGCAAATGCGTGACCCGTCTCTTCCGGCCACCCTGTTACATGCCGTTCGCGGCGATATCCAGCACTTCTTTAACTTTTTCTTGAGGCAACCCAAGATTTCCCGCCCTCGCATGGGTCCAGCCATGGGCTTGTGCTACATATTCGCCAGAATCATAACAAAAAACCAATCATGACGATAACCGACCACGACGACAAAACGGACCGACAGTTGAGACAGGATAGTGACATGCGCAAGCTTGCGGCCCTCATCCCCGCATTGTTTCTTTGGGGAACGGCCCTGCTTTCTCCGGAAATTGCCGTAGCGCAGCCGCTTCACGGCATTTCCATGCACGGCACGCCGGAACTTCCCGCCGACTTCCGGCACTTCCCTTATGTCAATCCGGACGTGAAAAAAGGTGGTCGCATATCCTACGGTGTCGTCGGCACCTTTGACAGCCTCAACCCCTTTGTTCTCAAGGGAATGCGCACAACGGCGCGCGGCGTCTGGGACCCTGAATTCGGCAATCTCCTCTACGAGCCGCTGATGCAGCGCTCGAGCGACGAGCCTTTCAGCCTTTACGGCCTGCTTGCGGAAACCGTGGAGTGGGACGAGGAACGCACCTTCACCCAGTTCAACATCAATCCCAAGGCCAAGTGGTCGGATGGCGAGCCGGTGACGCCTGACGATGTTATCTTCACATTCAATCTCCTGAAGGAAAAAGGCCGTCCGCCGTTCAACAGCCGCCTAGACGGCGTGGCGAAGCTGGAAAAGATCGGCGAACACGGCGTCCGCTTCACCTTCAACGACAAGGCGAACCGCGAAACGCCGCTCATTCTCGCCTCTTCCACCCCTATTTTGCCGAAACACGCGATCGATCCGGAAAAATTCGAGCAGGCGGGCCTCGGCGCTGTTGTCGGGTCGGGTCCATACCGAATCAAGACATTGCGGCCGGGTGAACGAATCATCTGGGAGCGAAACCCGGACTATTGGGGCAAGGATATCCCGAGCAAGGTCGGCTTCGAGAATTACGACGAGATCAGCATCACCTATTTCCTTCAGGTCACCACCATGTTCGAGGCCTTCAAGAAAGGCGATATCGACATCTATCCCGAAGGCGACGCCATCAACGGCACCTCCGATACGTCCCATTGGGGCCAGGCCTACAACTTCCCCGCCGTTCATCGCGGCGATATCGTCAAGGATGTGTTCCAGCCACGTCTGCCATCGGGCATGTTCGGCCTTGTCTTCAATACCCGCCGCGCGGTCTTTGCTGACGAAAAGGTGCGCGAGGGCCTGTCCTATGCACTCGATTTCGAGTGGATGAACAAGAACATTCTCGGCGGCGCCTTCAAGCGTACGCAAAGCTACTGGCAGAACTCCGCGCTCGGTGCCTATGGCAATGCCGCAGATGAGCGCGAACTTGCGCTGCTTGGCGATGCGGCCAAGAGCATGCCGCCGGAACTTCTGGCGGGAACCTACGCCATGCCCACCACCGACGGGACCGGCGCGGACCGCAAGGTCCTGAAGCTCGCCGTCGATAAGCTGAAAGAGGCCGGATACAGCATCAAGAACGGCAGGATGTCCGACGCCAATGGCCGCCAGCTCGCATTCGAAATCATGACGCAGAACCCGGCGCAGGAACGCATAGCGCTTGCCTATCAGCGTTCGCTGAACCTGATCGGCGTCGCCATGGGCATCCGTTCGGTTGACGATGGCCAATATCAGGCACGCTCCAACAGCTTCGATTACGACATGATCATCCGGTCCCTGCCCTCATCGCTCTCGCCGGGCGCCGAGCAGCTCAACCGCTGGAGTTCATTGTCGCGGGATGCGCAGGGCAGCTTCAACTATGCGGGTGCGGCCAGCCCCGACATCGACCGCATGATCGAGGCCCTGTTGCAGGCCCGATCCACGGAGGATTTTCAGGCGGCAGTGCGTGGTTATGATCGTCTTCTCGTCGCCGGCCACTATGTCATTCCGCTCTACTACATCGGCGCGCAATGGATAGCCCGCTGGAAATATATCGACCGCCCGGATATGACCCCGATATCAGGCAATCAGAAACAGACCTGGTGGGATGCGCGGGCGCAATAACCCGCCCCTGCCCGGTCCAAGACAACGGAAGATGAAGCCATGGAACGCATCGTTATCGACGTCGTATCGGATATGGTCTGCCCCTGGTGCTATCTGGGCAAGGCAAGGCTCGATCTTGCCATTGCCGAGGTGCAGGACGAAATCAGCGTCGACGTGAACTGGCGACCTTACCGGCTCAACCCGGATTACCCGCCTGAAGGCGTTGACCAGAAGGCCGCGCTTGAGGAAAAGCTCGGCAAGGAGCGTCTCGAGCAGGCCCATGCCTCGCTGGTGGAACTCGGAAAACAGGTCGGCATCCACTACGATTTCGATGCAATCAAGATTGGCCCGAACACGCTCGACGCACATCGCCTGTCGCTCTGGGCCCATGCTGAAGGCCGTGACGTTCAGGAAAGGATCGTCACCGCGTTGTTCAAGGCGAATTTCGAGGAAGGCCGCAATATCGGCGATCACGCCGTGCTGACCGATATCGCCGAAAAGGCGGGCATGGACGCAAAGGTGGTAACACGGCTTCTGGCATCGGACGCAGACAAGGACACGGTGATTGCCGAAATTGACGCGGCGCAGCAAATGGGTGTTTCCGGCGTACCGTTCTTTATCGTTGACCAGAAATACGCCATCAGCGGTGCACAAACGCCTGATGTATTGATTGCTGCACTGCGGGATATTGCAAAAATCAAGGCGGACGAGCATAAGTCGATGAACTGACGGTCGAACACCGGCAGCTTGCCCTAATCGATAAACTGTTGGTGTTTTCCCGTGTCCGACCAGACCCTGAAAGGCATTCTGCTTGCCTTTGCCGCCTTCGCTGCCTACGCCTGGAGCGACGCGAGCGTTAAACTCATAGAAGGCCAGATTTCGCCGATCGAATCGGCCTTCTTCGGCGCCCTGTTCGGCCTCATCGCCCTGCCCTTCATCCGCAAGCGCAATGATCGCTGGGTGGATGTGGTGAAGACGACCAACCGGCCTTTATGGATCATCCGATTTTTTGCCGCCGGTACGGGTGCCGTCGGCAGCGTCACCGCTTTCACCCATCTTTCCATGGCCGAAGCCTTCGCGCTGATCTTCCTGCTTCCTTCTTTCGTCACCATCATGTCGGTGGTGTTTTTGAAGGAACAGGTGGGCATCCGCCGTTGGTCTGCGGTCATCATCGGTTTCCTCGGGGTGCTGGTCATCCTGCGGCCGGGTTTCCGTGAACTCGGCATCGGCCATATCGGCGCAATCATCGGTGGCTTCAGCGGCGCACTCAGCATAGTCATCTTCCGCGCCATGGGTCCGTCGGAAAAGAACGTCTCGCTGTATGGGGCCGGCGTACTGGGCTGTCTTACCATCAGCGGCATCGCCATGGTGCCGACCTTCATCATGCCGGGCGGCGAACAATGGTTGCTGCTGGCGGGATACGGCCTGCTCGGCGCGCTTGGCAACGTGCTTGTCATGTATGCTGCCCAATATGCGCCCGCCGCCATGATCGGCCCAACGCAATATAGCCAGATGCTCTGGGCGATTCTGTTCGGTTACCTGATTTTCGGCGACCGTATTGATGGCTGGATGTTGATGGGCATCGCCCTGATCGTCGGCTCCGGCCTGCTGACGCTGATCCGCGAGAAGCAGCGAAAAGTGCCGCTTCCCGCCTCCATCGCCGCGACCGACCAGAATGTCGCCGTCGGGATCACGCCGGAAGACGAGCGCTAAAGTCAAAAATGCATGAGAACCAGCGACGCATGTTTGCGTCGCTGGCATGGCATTCGATCAATCACAAACCCTGACCCGATACATGTCGCCCCAGGCGTTCTGTCGCCAGGCCACGTGGCAGCGAGGATAAACCGGCTGGTAAACAACAGGCGGTCCATAAGCTGGCACGGCGTAGACGGGTGGACCGTAGGCCGGTGCATAATAAGCGGGGCCATAAGCGTAACCGGGATGCCTTGCCCCGGCGATGAGCGCTCCGCCAATGATCGTTCCTGCGATCCCGGCGGCAAGGCCGCGGCCGAAATTATTGCGCGCTTCCGCCTGACTGGTGGTGGCAATTGTGGTGCCCGCAATTGTCAAAGCAACCAGACCAGCGGTGGCAAACCTGTTGATGTTGGTCCACATCGTCCTGCTCCTTCAAGACCCGGCGGCTTTACGATCCGCCGCACCGGGTATGAAGGAAAGATTACGCCCGCGAAGACTACCGATACATGTCCGTTTCGTTACATCGCGGTAATTTTCGCTGAAGGCAGTGAGTGGAGTTTTCGAGGGATTGGCTAATGGAAATGAGCCGACGATGGGTGGCTTACCCCCTCTGCCCTGCCGGGCATTTCCCACACAGGTGGGGAGATCGATATGCGGCAAGGTTTTGCCTATATCAACGTTAGAGAATGAAGTGGTGACAGCGCGTCTCGCCGATCTCCCTCCTTGTGGGGGAGATTCCCGGCAGGGCAGAAGTGGGGTAAGCCACACCCACCGCCGCCCCCCCCAAAGGCTTAAATCTACGACCGAGCCAGCTCCGCCAATTGCGTCATGACCATCGCCGCACCCGCCAGCCGTTTTTCCGGCGTCGGCAGATCGCGGTTCAGGAACAGGCTGTGGTCCGGGCGGATTTTCGCCATCGAGCCCTGCTTGCCAATGTAACCGACAAGCGCTGCCGGATTTGGGAATTCCTTGTTGCGGAACTGCACGACAACGCCTTTCGGCCCGGCATCCACCTTCTCGACATTGGCCGTGCGGCAGAGCGACTTGATGTAGACGATCTTGAGGAGATGCTGCACTTCCTTCGGCAGCGGGCCGAAACGGTCGATCATTTCTGCGCCGAAACCGTCGATCTCGCCTATATCCGCAAGCTCGCCGAGACGGCGGTAGAGACCCATGCGCAGATGCAGATCCGGCACGTAGTCTTCCGGGATCATCACCGAGGTGCCGACCGAGATTTGCGGCGACCAGCCGCTGTCGCGCACCTCTTCGTCACCCTTCACTTCGGCCACGGCCTCTTCCAGCATCTGCTGGTAAAGCTCGAAGCCGACTTCCTTGATGTGGCCGGACTGTTCTTCGCCAAGCAGATTGCCAGCGCCGCGAATATCGAGATCGTGGCTGGCAAGCTGGAAACCGGCGCCGAGTGTGTCGAGCGATTGCAGCACTTTCAGCCGCCGCTCCGCCATCGTCGTCAACACCTTGTTGACCGGCAGGGTGAACAGCGCGAAGGCGCGGACCTTGGAACGACCGACACGGCCACGCAGCTGGTAAAGCTGGGCGAGACCGAACATGTCGGCACGATGCACGATCAGCGTATTGGCGGTCGGCACGTCGAGGCCGGATTCGACGATGGTGGTCGAAAGCAGCACATCGTATTTGCCGTCATAGAAGGCGTTCATGATGTCTTCGAGTTCACCCGCCGCCATCTGGCCATGCGCCACCGCCACTTTCAGTTCCGGCACATCCGACTGCAGGAATGCATGGATGTCAGCGAGATCGGCGAGGCGCGGGCAGACATAAAAGCTCTGGCCACCGCGATAATGCTCGCGCATCAACGTTTCACGGATTACCAGCGGATCGAAGGGCGAAATGAAGGTGCGAACCGCCATGCGGTCCACTGGCGGCGTGGTGATGAGCGACAGCTCGCGCACGCCGGTCATGGCCAGCTGCAAGGTGCGCGGAATGGGTGTTGCCGACAGCGTCAGCACATGCACATCGCTTTTCAGCTCCTTCAGCCGCTCCTTGTGCTTCACACCGAAATGCTGCTCCTCATCGATGATCAGCAGGCCGAGATTGGCGAAGCTGATGCCCGCACCGAGCAGCGCATGGGTGCCGACGACAATGTCGGTCTTTCCATCAGCCACTTCTTTCTTGGTGAGCGCAAGCTCCTTCGAACCCACAAGGCGCGAGGCCTGCTGCACCCGGATCGGCAGACCGCGAAACCGTTCGGAAAAGGTACGGAAATGCTGTCGCGCCAGAAGCGTGGTCGGCACCACCACCGCCACCTGAACGCCATTCATGGCGGCAAGGAAAGCGGCGCGCAAGGCCACTTCGGTCTTGCCGAAACCGACATCGCCGCAGATCAGGCGATCCATCGGCCGCCCGGCACCGAGATCGTCGCGAACAGCGTCGATGGCGTTCAGCTGGTCCTCGGTCTCGTCATAGGGGAAACGGGCGGCAAACTCGTCGTAAAGCCCGTCCGGTGCGATAAGCGCCGGCGCGTGGCGCACCAGACGCGCGGCTGCAATGCGGATAAGCTCGTCGGCCATATCGAGCAGGCGCTTCTTGAGCTTGGCCTTGCGCATCTGCCATGCGCCGCCACCGAGCTTGTCGAGCGTGGCTTCCGCGGCATCAGAACCATAACGCGAGAGAAGATCGATGTTTTCGACCGGTAGGAACAGCTTGGCGTCGTCGGCATAATGCAGTTCCAGACAGGCGCGCGGCGCGCCCGCTGCCTCGATGGTCTGGAGACCGACGAAGCGACCGATGCCGTGTTCGGCGTGAACCACGAGCGAGCCTTCATCCAGCCCCGCCACTTCCGCGATGAAATCCGCGCCGCGCTTGCGGCGCTTGGAACGGCGCACCATGCGGTCGCCAAGAATATCCTGCTCGCCGATGATAGCGAGCGTTCCGGTCTCAAACCCGGCTTCGAGGCTCAGCACTGCCGAAGCCGCCTCACCCTTGCCGAGTTTCTCCACCTCTTTCAGCGATGTCACCGGCTTGATCTTCTCAAGCCCGTGTTCGTTCAAGACCTGCAACAGCCGGTCGAGCGAACCTTCCGACCAGCCGGTGATCAAAACCTTCCAGCCCTTGGCCCGGCGCTCGGCAATGTGCTTTACCGCCAGATCGAAAACATTGACCCGCTCTTCGCTGTCGCCTTCCGTCGGTGGACGTGCCCAGCGCGGACCAACATGGGCATCAAGCGTCGCGACCGGGCGACCTTCGCTATCGTGTTCGTTGAAGGGCGTCAGCCGCACCGCATTGACGCTCGCAAGCGCCGCCTCGAAGCTCTTGCCGTCGAGATAGATTTGCCCAGGCGATACCGGCTTGTATGGTGCGCCCTGCGTCGAGCCCTTGGTCTCTCCGGAAGCCCGCCGCGCCTCGTAATAATCGAGGACCAGCTTGGAGCGTTCCTTCGCCGCCTCTCGCGCCGTATGGTCGGTGACGATACGGAAACCGCTGAGATAATCGAAGGCGGTTTCCAGCTCTTCGTAAAACAGAGGCAGCCAGTGCTCCATGCCGGCATAACGGCGGCCTTCGGAGACGGCCTGATAAAGCGCATCGTCGCGCGTCGCCGCACCGAATAGCGACAGGTAGTTCTTTCGGAACCGGCCGATCGTATCCGGCGTCAGCGTCACTTCGCTCATCGGATTGAGATCAAGCGAGCGCGCCTGTGCGATGGTGCGCTGGCTGGCCGGATCGAAGGTGCGGATGCTTTCCAGCGTATCGCCGAAGAAATCGAGCCGCACCGGCTCTTCGGTGCCCGGCACGAAGACATCGAGAATGCCGCCGCGCACGGCGAATTCACCCACTTCACGCACCGTCGCCACCCGGTCGAAACCGTTGCGCTCCAGCCGCGCGGCGATGTCCTCCATGCGGATCTGGTTGCCGGGCTTGGCCGAAAAGCCCAGGCTCTCGATAACGTCGCGCGGCGCCATCTTCTGCAGCATGGCGTTGACGGTGACGAGAACGATGGCCGGATGCGGTTTCTTGGCGTGATTGATGAGGCCGGCAAGTGCCGCGAGCCGGCGCGCCGAGGTGTCCGCACTCGGTGACACGCGGTCATAAGGCAGACAATCCCAGGCCGGCAGCGTCAACACCGGAATATCCGGCGCGACAAAACCAAGAATCTGTTCGAGATCGGCGACCCGCTGGCCGTCCGACATCACGTAAGCCACCGATGTTCCCGCCCGCGCCATATCGGCGAGCAGCAGGGCTTCCATGCCGGAGGGCACGTTTCCGATGGTCAGCGGCGTATCGGCCGACGCCACCAGCTTTGCATCGAATCCGGCTATCATGTTTCAGGCCTTCAGGGTTTCGGCTGTGACGAGATCGAAATCGGGACGGTAAGAGGCGATCTTGTCGAACAACGGGGTCTGGAATTTTTCCGGCACCGGCAGGGCACCCGTCACCATCTTGACGAGGTCGTTATCCTCTTCCGCCATGATGATTTCCAGCTCGTCGAGCTGATCGTCGGAAAGCCCGGCAATATTGTCTTCCGCAAATTGCCCGAGCACCAGATCCATCTCGCGAATGCCCCGGTGCCAGCAGCGGTAAAGTATCCGCCTGCGCCTCGGATCGAGGTCGGCGCTCGTGCGCACCAGTCCAGTCATCGCATTCACCTTTCGGTTGGCTATTCAACAGGATGTTGATTGCGCCCTCCTATAGAACAGGAGGCGAACGCTTGGAACCGGTTTTTATCGAAATAATGCCACGGCGGCTAAAATCTGCCGGTGATAAACAGCCTTTGTCGGGCGCCACGTCTTGCATAACGCGTCCCCTTCCCCGATTTTGCTGAGCATGCGTCCCGCCATTCTCGATCCGCTATTTGCTTCAGTCTCCACCCTTGCCGGTGTGGGGCCGAAGCTTGCCGACCTTCTGGCCAAACTGCTGAGCCGGGAAAATGCCGACGACACCCGCGTGATCGATCTTCTGTTCCACGCACCATCAAACGTCATCGACCGGCGCAACCGCCCGGGCATCGCGCTTGCCGCTCCCGGCGCCATTGTCACCATCCAGGGACGTGTCGACCGGCATCAGCCAGCTCCACCGGGCAATCGTTCCGCGCCCTACCGTGTTTTCCTGCATGACGAGACCGGGGAACTGGCGCTGACCTTCTTCCGCGCCAAGGGAGACTGGCTTTCCAAGGCCTTGCCCGTCGATGAAGAGGTTCTCGTCAGCGGCAAGGTGGACTGGTTCAACGGCCGCGCCTCCATGGTGCATCCGGATTTCATGGTGAAGCTCTCCGAGGCAGAGAACCTGCCGCTGGTCGAAGCCGTTTATCCGATGACAGCCGGGCTGTCTCCGAAGGTGCTGCGGCGGGCAATTGAAGGCGGACTTTCGAAACTGCCGGTCTTTCCCGAATGGATCGACGAGACCCTGAAGACCCGTCAGGGGTTCGGCGACGTGGCATCGAGCTTCCGTGAGTTGCACGACCCACGCGACAGCGCCGATATCGATCCTCAGGCCCCGGCACGCAGACGGCTCGCCTACGACGAATTCCTGGCCGGGCAGCTGTCACTGGCGCTGGTGCGGCAAAGACTGCGCAAGGTCGCGGGCCAGCCGATCCGCGCCAAGGGGGACATTGCTGCAAAAATCCTGTCGCAACTGCCCTTCTCCCTGACGCCGAGCCAGAATGCCTCGGTGAAAGATATCCTGACCGATATGGCCAGCGAGGACCGTATGTTGCGGCTGTTGCAGGGCGATGTCGGCGCGGGCAAGACGCTGGTGGCGCTGATGGCTATGGCAACCGCCGTCGAGGCCGGCGGACAGGCGGTGTTGATGGCCCCGACCGAAATTCTTGCCCGGCAGCATTTCGCCACCATCTCCAAACTCGCCAATGCCGCGGGCATTACGGTTGAGGTGCTGACCGGCCGCACCAAGGGCAAGGAGCGTCGCGAGATCGAAGAACGCGTGGCCTCCGGTGAGGCACAGATCGTCATCGGCACCCACGCGCTGTTCCAGGACAGCGTGAGTTACAAGAACCTCGTGCTGGCCGTGGTGGATGAGCAGCACCGTTTCGGCGTACACCAGCGCCTGCGTCTCACCGCCAAGGGCATCACGCCGCATATGCTTGTTATGACCGCCACGCCCATTCCGCGCACGCTTGTGCTGGCCGCCTTCGGCGACATGGATGTGTCGAAACTCACCGAAAAACCGGCCGGACGAAAACCCATCCAGACCGTGACAATCCCCACAGAGCGCATCGGCGACATCGTCGAGCGGCTGCGCGCCGCGCTGAAGGAGGGCAAGAAGGCCTACTGGATCTGCCCGCTGGTGGAGGAGACGGAAGAGTCCGACCTGATGTCGGCGGAAGAACGACATGCGGTTCTCTCGCAGATGCTCGGTGTCAATATCGGTCTCATCCATGGGCGCATGAGCGGCCCGGAGAAGGACGCCGCCATGCTGGCTTTCAAGAACGGCGAAACCCGGCTGCTGGTGGCAACGACAGTGGTGGAAGTGGGTGTCGACGTTCCGGACGCCACGATCATGGTCATCGAACATGCCGAACGTTTCGGCCTCGCCCAGCTTCACCAGCTGCGTGGCCGGGTTGGACGCGGTGACGAGGCCTCCACCTGCATCCTGCTCTACAAGGGGCCGCTCAGCGAAAACGGCCGCGCCCGACTTTCCATCCTGCGCGACAGCGAGGA
Source organism: Rhizobium sp. SJZ105 (assembly GCF_007828365.1). Lineage (NCBI taxonomy): Bacteria > Pseudomonadati > Pseudomonadota > Alphaproteobacteria > Hyphomicrobiales > Rhizobiaceae > Rhizobium > Rhizobium sp. SJZ105. The sequence goes on along the minus strand of NZ_VIUP01000001.1, from coordinate 163,966 downwards.
CGGCTTCCTGATTGCCGAAGAGGATTTGAAGCTGCGCGGCGAAGGCGAACTCCTCGGCACCCGCCAGTCCGGCACCCCGGGCTTCCGCATCGCCAGCCTCGAAGCCCATGCCGATCTCCTGGAAATCGCCCGCAAGGACGCCGCCTATGTCATCGAGCGCGACCCCGAACTGACCGGCCCGCGCGGCGAAAGCCTGCGCACCCTGCTCTATCTGCACCGCCGCGACGAAGCTATCCGCTTCCTGCACGCCGGCTGAAAGTGAACCGCCATGAACATGATCGACCCACGCCGCCCACCGCCCGCCTTCAGAAAGGGCTACGCGCTCTGCTCGCCGCAAAACATCCTGCAACCCGACACCTTCGCCAAAAGCCAGAAGAAAGCGATCGGCAAGGCCTTCAAAAAGCCCGGCCGCAAGAAGGCATGGACCGAGGCACTGGAACAGGGCTGGAGCGTGCGGCTGGTCTATATGCGGCTTTTCGTCCCCGTGTTCCATGCGACCACGACGGGAACAGAGGTGGATGATCTCGATGACGAGGATTGATTTGGTCCATTCAATAGACTAATCTAAAGCGAGATTTAACGCTTAAGGTTAGCCATGCAGATATCCGTAACTGATGCAAAAGGCCAACTGACAGAATTGGTACGACGCGCCGAGGCCGGGGACGAAATCATTCTCACCCGGCATGGTCATGCAGCAGTGCGGCTGGTTCCAGTGGTTGTTGTGGCGGATAAAAAATCCCGCAGGGCCGTGCTTGATAAAGTGCGCGCGGCCGTCGCGACCAAGAGCGACGATGGCCCGGATGCCGCGCATAGTCAGGATTTCCTTTATGACGAGCACGGCCTTCCAAAATGATGGTCATCGATACATCTGCTCTGCTTGCAATCCTGCTTGATGAACCCACAGCAGATGCATGTGCCATGGCTCTCGATACGGATGAATCATTGCTGATATCCGCCGGTACGCTTGCCGAAGCTGTGATCGTAGCGCAAAGACGTGGCCGCAGCCGGGAACTCGAGATGCTGATCGAAGGGCTGAGCGTCGAAATCAAACCCGTTACTGCTAAATCAATCCGTGGCATTTCGGAAGCCTATCGCATCTGGGGAAAGGGTATCCACCCCGCCGGGCTGAATTTCGGAGATTGTTTTGCCTATGAGCTGGCAAAAGCTGAAGGCTGCCCTTTGCTTTATGTCGGCAACGACTTTTCGCAAACAGATATCAGCGGCCTCCTGTAACGCTCAAACCGGCGCAATCATTTTCGGCGGCGTGAAATCCGGAGCCACCAGGCCACCTGAAATCAGCAGTTTCGCCGCGTCTTCCGGTGTCATGTCCAGCATCACGATCTTGTCCTTCGGCACGAACAGGAGGAAACCCGCCGTCGGCACCGGAGTCGGTGGCAGGAAGACAGCAACCATCTCCTGGCCCATCTCGTTGAAGCGATGGGCAAGCTCTCCCTTGACCTCCGAGGATACGAATACCATCGCCCAGGTGCCGGGTGACGGAAACTCGATCAGGCCGACCTTCTTGAAAGAGTTCGAATGCTCTTTCAGGACGGATTCGAACAGCTGCTTGATGCTCTTGTAGATCGGTCGCACCAGCGGCATGCGGTTGAGAACGGATTCGCCGACGCCGACGATCCATTTGCCAATGAGGTTGTTGCCGAGAAAGCCGATGAGTGTGATGCCGATGACGGCGATCAGCAGGCCGAAGCCGGGGATCGCCACATCGAAATATTGCTCGGGATCGTAACGGGCGGGAATATAGGGCTTAACCCAGCTATCCGCCCATTGCAGGAAGCTCCATACCAGCCACATGGTGATGGTGACAGGCGCAAGGATGAGGACGCCCGTGAGAAAGCTGTTGCGCAGACGGGCTGCGAATGAAATTTTGACTGGAATATCGGTCATTTACCGTTCGGAATTAAGCGTTGTCGCTATCGAAACCCGGATGAAAACCGACAATGCCGGATGGAGTTCCGCCATGCAAGCGAAGAACTGTGAAATATTCGTCAGGAATCCCCTTGCCGCTCAGGCCCTCAACATGGCGAAAACCGAAGCGGCCGTAATAGTCCGGATCGCCAGCGACAACTGCGCCAGAAGCACTCAGACGGTCCAGCGCGGCAAGCCCTTCCCGAACCAGCCCTGAGCCGACACCCTGCCTTTGCCGGTCCGGCGCCACCGCTAAGGGCGCAAGACAGAACCAGCCGGTCTCGCCGCCCGACAGTGTTACCGGTGAAAAACCGATATGGCCGATGATGCCTTCGCTGTCCTCGGCAACCAGAGAAACAGTCAGCGCACCGGCCTTGCGAAGCCGTTCGATTATCACATGTTCTGTCTTGTCGCTGTAGTCGACGTTACGGAAGGCATATTCCGTAACGCGAGCAATCGCCTCTTCATCACCTTGCCGCTCCGGCCGGATGATCATTCCACCGTCACCGATTTCGCCAGATTGCGTGGCTGGTCCACATCCGTGCCCATGAAGACGGCGGTGTGATAGGCCAGCAGCTGGATCGGCAGCGAGAAGACCATCGGCGCGATCAGCTCGTCGACATTGGGCAGCGTGATCGTCGCCATGGTGTCGAGCTTGGAGGCAGCGGCACCCTTCTCGTCGGTGATGAAGATGATGCGGCCACCGCGCGCGGCCACTTCCTGCATGTTAGAAACGGTCTTTTCAAAAAAGCGGTCATGCGGCGCGATGACGATGACAGGCATGTTCTCGTCGATCAGTGCGATTGGCCCATGCTTCAGCTCGCCGGCTGCATAACCTTCGGCGTGGATATAGGAAATTTCCTTGAGCTTCAGTGCGCCTTCCAGCGCCAGCGGGAAGCTGGTGCCGCGGCCGAGATAAAGTACATCCTTGAAGCGCGACAGATCGCGCGACAGCGCCTCGATCTGCGGCTGGATGAGGTTCAGCACCTTGCTCATGATGCGAGGCATCTCGATAAGCTGCTGCACCAGTTCCTTTTCCTCGCCCGGCTTAAGCGTGCCGCGCGCCTTGCCCGCGGCAACCGCGAGCGAAGCGAGCACGGCAAGCTGGCAGGTGAAGGCCTTGGTGGAGGCCACGCCGATTTCCGGGCCGGCGAGGATCGGAAAGATCGCATCCGATTCGCGCGCCATGGTCGATTCACGTGTATTGACCACTGCGCCGATCTTCAGTCCCTCTTGCTGGCAATATCGCAAGGCCGCCAGCGTATCGGCGGTTTCGCCCGATTGCGAAATGAACAGCGCGGCCTGCGTGGGAACGAGCGGGATCTCGCGGTAACGGAATTCCGATGCGACATCGATTTCCACCGGCAGGCGCGCGTAACGTTCGAACCAGTATTTGCCGATCAGGCCGGAAAGATAGGCCGTGCCGCAGGCGGAAATGGCAAGGCCGGAAAGCCTGGCGAAATCGATTGCCTTATCGGCATCCTTCACGGTTTTGGAGGCGAAATCCACATAGTGGCTGAGCGCATGGGAAATGACTTCCGGCTGCTCATAGATTTCCTTTTCCATGAAATGGCGGTGGTTGCCCTTGTCGACCACGAAAGCCGTCGCCTGCGAAATCTGGCGCTCGCGTTTCACCGGCTTGCCGGAGAAATCGATGATTTCCGCACCGTCACGGGTCACGATGGCGCAGTCGCCATCCACCAGATAGGTGATCTCATTGGTGAAAGGCGAAAGTGCGATTGCGTCGGACCCCAGGAACATCTCACCCCTGCCGTAACCGACGGCAAGCGGCGGGCCGGAGCGCGCCGAAAGCAGCGTATGGGGATCGTCCTGAAACATCACCACCAACGCATAGGCACCGGTCACGTGGTTCAGCATCTTCAGCATCGCCTCGCGATGGCCAAGCCCTTCGCGGGTGTATTTTGCCAGAAGCTGCGCCACCACTTCGGTGTCGGTCTGGGTGGTGAAGGTTGCACCCTCGGCGCTCAGTTCCTCGCGCAATTCGGAGAAGTTTTCGATGATGCCGTTATGAACGACGGCAACGCCTTCGACGAAATGCGGGTGGGCGTTGGTTTCGTTCGGCACGCCGTGCGTCGCCCAGCGCGTATGCGCGATGCCGACGACACCTGGCAGCGGCTTTTCAGAGACCAGCTTTTCCAGATTGAACAGCTTGCCTTCTGCCCGGCGACGGTCCATCGCGCCATTGTCGATGGTGGCGACACCCGCCGAATCGTAACCGCGATATTCGAGGCGCTTCAGCGCATCGACAAGCCGTTCAGCAACGGGCTGCGTTCCGACAATTCCGACAATTCCGCACATATATTTCTCCAGACGGCGATCTCTTCACCGAAACTTCCAGAGTATTTCCGCCTTTCCCTGAAATGCGAAAATACACCACCTTTTTGTTCTGATGCATTTCCGGACGTAAAACCGCTGCGCACCTTTACTGGAAATGCTTTAACCGTTTCTCTGAAATCGGCAATTATCCCGCCGGTCACTTTCAGTATCGCTCGGTAACGTCATCTAAGAGGATTTTTTCTTCGCTTCCTTCAGCGCTTTCGCCCGCTCACGCAAGGCGACCGCCCTGCCCGGTTTCACCTCCTGGCGCGCGCGCCCGAAAGCCAGCGCATCGGCAGGCACGTCATCGGTAATCACGCTGCCGGAGGCGATATAGGCCCGCTCTCCAATGGAGACGGGAGCAACCAGCGACGAATTCGAGCCGATGAAGCTGTTGGCTCCGATCCGCGTTTCGGACTTGTTGTAACCGTCATAATTGCAGGTGATGGCACCCGCGCCGATATTGCTGCCTGCACCCACGAAAGCATCGCCGATATAGGTCAAATGGTTGACCTTTGCGCCCTCGCCGATCTCGGCCTTCTTGACCTCACAGAAATTGCCGACCTTGGCATTGGCATGCAGGTTTGCACCCGGACGCAACCGCGCAAAGGGACCGACAACCGCACCCTCGGCCAGATAGGCCCCTTCCAGATGCGAAAATGCATGAATGATCGCACCCGGCTCGATCGTCACGCCGGGACCGAAAACGACGTTGGGCTCGATCAGGACATCCTGACCGATCTTCGTATCGAAGGAAAGGAATACTGTCTCAGGCGCGATCATCGAAACGCCGTCGACCATCAATTCGTGACGGCGGCGCTCCTGCCAGAGCCTCTCAATGAAGGCGAGTTCGGCGCGGTTGTTGCAGCCGGTCAATTCCTTTTCCGGTGCATCGATGGCAATGGCGCGGCGGCCGAGAGAACGGGCGATCTCGACGATGTCAGTCAGATAATATTCGCCCTTAACATTGCTGTTGCCAATCCGATCCAGCAGATCCAGCGCATTGCGGCCGTTGATGGCCATCAATCCGCTGTTGCACCAGGTGACCTTGCGTTCCTCGTCGGTGGCATCCTTTTCCTCTCGGATCGCGACCAGCTCGCCATTCTCGACCAGAAGCCGCCCGTAACCCGTGGGACGGTCGGTATGGAACCCGATAACGGCGACATCGGCACCGTCGGCAATCGCCTCGCGCGCCCTGTCGAGCGTGGCTGAGGTGATGAGCGGCACATCGCCATAAGCCACGATGACATCGTCAAAACCGCGTTCGATCGCCTCGCGTGCGGCAAGAACCGCATGACCGGTGCCCTTGCGTTCCTTTTGCAGGAAAGCCTCGACCTGCAGGCCCTTGAGACTTGCCGCAGCAGCGACATTGTCGGCATCGCGCCCGACCACCAGCGCCACCGCGCCGACGCCCGCTCCAGCAACAGCCTCCACCACATGCCCGATCATCGGGCGTCCAGCGACCGGATGAAGCACCTTGGACTTCGAAGACTTCATGCGCGTGCTGTCGCCCGCTGCGAGAATAACGGCTAGAGAGCTGCGCTCCATAAGACCTCCAACACCCCGTCACCGGCCACAGGCGGCCCGGACAGGAGCAATGTTTGACTTTACGCCGGCCGGCACTGCGGACGGGCGTATGGGTGATTTCTTTCCGGCACTGCTATAACGGCGCCCCACTTAAGAAACCATGCAAATCTCCACCAAATTTCCACGCCGATTTTCATCAAACGTGATCAGCGGCAGGCTGGCATGATCTATGGGCGGGAGTTACGGGCCGTGAATTCGAGTATCTGCTGACGGCCGTTTTCAATCAGCCTTTCCATCTCGCGCCGGGCTGCCCCCCCATCGCGCAGGCGAAACGCTTCGACGAGTCGCAGGTGAGAGGCAGACACGTCGGAAATCTCGTTGGGATCGGCTTCCGGGTTGCTCATCCGGAAAATGCCCGCCAGCGCCGCCTTTATCAGCGAACCGACGGTGCGCATGAACGGGTTGCCGGACATTTCGGTGATGAGAACGTGAAAATTCATATCCGCAAGCGCGCGCTTTTCCTTGGAATAAGCCGTGTTGCCCATCTCGTTGGCGTAAGCGACAAGCCTTGCGATATCGGCGTCTTTTGCCCTGGCGGCAGCAAGACCCGCGCCATAGGGTTCGAACGCCTGGCGGATATCGTAGAGATGCAGCAGGAATTCCTCGCTGACACCAGCCTCGAAGTGCCAGAGCAGCACCTCGCTGTCGAACATGTTCCAGCTTTCGCGCTCCGTCACACGGGTACCGATGCGCGCCTTGGGGGAGATCATGCCCTTGGCGGTGAGCGTCTTCATCGCCTCGCGAAGCACCGTTCGAGAGACTTTCAGCCGCTCCATCAGCTCGGCATCGCCCGGCAAGATGTCACCCGTCTTGAAAACTCCGGACACGATATCGAGACCGAGCTTGTGAACGACCTGAGCATGATTTGTCCGCAACTTTCGAAAACCGATCGCCGCATCGAGCATTCCGCGCTGCAAATTCCATGTCCTTCCGTTCGGTTGAAGATGTAAAAATCGCGCCTGACTTGTGTAATCCAGGAAAGCAGCCCGATTTTCAACGCAGAATACAGTGAAAAACATCAATGCGCGTGAAAAGCAAAGCCAAACTTCGTTCGAACAATAAAACACATCAAAATAACAAAGACCGCGCATGAATTGCATGCGCGGTCCCGTTAGCAGCTAGTACCTGCGTGTCACATTATTGCGGCAACTTGTCGTCCACGCCGGCAACGTAGAAGTTGAGGCCGAGCAGAACGCCGTCTTCAGCCTTCTCACCCGCCTTCAGCCATTCCGAACCGTCCTGCTTCTTCACCGGACCGGTAAAGGGGTGCAACTCGCCCGACTTGATCTTGGCTTCGGTTTCCTCAGCCATCTTCTTCACGTCATCAGGCATGTTGGTGTAAGGCGCCATGGTCAGGATGCCGTCCTTCAGGCCGTCCCAGATGGATTCGGACTTCCACGTGCCGTCAAGCAGGGCCTGCGTGCGCTTGATGTAATAGGCGCCCCAGGTGTCCTTGATCGCGGTCAGCTGTGTCTCCGGACCGGCCTTGATCATATCGGAAGCCTGACCGAAGGCCTTGATGCCGCGCTCGGCTGCAACCTGCATCGGAGCCGTCGTGTCGGTGTGCTGCGTCAGGATATCGACGCCCTGATCGATAAGCGCCTTGGCGGCATCGGCTTCCTTGCCGGGGTCAAACCAGGTGTTGGCCCAGACGACCTTGACCTTGAACTCAGGATTGACGGACTGCGCGCCAAGAACGAAAGCGTCGATGCCCATCACCACTTCCGGGATCGGGAAGGAAGCGATGTAGCCGGCAACACCCTTCTTCGACATCTTTGCGGCGATCTGGCCCTGAATGTAGCGGCCTTCATAGAAACGCGAATTGTAGGTCGCGACGTTTTCGGCGGTCTTGAAACCGGTGGCGTGCTCGAACTTCACCTTGGGGAACTTCTGGGCAACCTTAACGGTCGCATCCATGAAGCCGAAGGAAGTGGTGAAGACCAGCTCACAGCCGGAACGTGCCATGCGCTCGATGGCGCGTTCGGCATCCGGGCCTTCCGGAACGCTTTCGAGGAACGGCGTTTCGATCTTGTCGCCGAAATGCTTCTGCAGCTCTTCGCGACCGATTTCGTGCGCCTGCGTCCAGCCGCCATCAGTGCGGCTGCCGACATAGATGAAGCAGACCTTCTTTGCGTCGGCGGCCTCAGCCGAAGAAACGACGCCTCCAAGAGCCGCTATGGAAGCAGCAAGTGCGATGACCAGTTTTTTCATTTTTACCCCTGTTTGGTTTGGAGACTGGAAGTTTTTCTCACCGGTCCGGCACGAAGGATTTGCCCAGTGATGCCGGCGTGTTGATCAAGGTCGTGCGGCGATTATGCGAGATGATGACCAGCACGACAATAGTTGCGATATAGGGCAGCGCCGAAAGCAGTTGCGACGGCACGCCAATGCCGAATGCCTGGGCGTGCAACTGCCCGATGGTGACAGCGCCGAACAGATAACCGCCTGCCAGCACCCGCCATGGACGCCAGGACGCGAAGACGACGAGCGCCAATGCGATCCAGCCACGCCCGGCCGACATGTTTTCCACCCATTGCGGCGTATAGACCAGCGAAAGCTGCGCGCCGGCAAGCCCCGCGCACGCACCGCCGAACATGACAGCCAGATAGCGTGTGCGGATGACGTTTATGCCAAGCGCATGGGCAGAACCGTGATTGTCGCCGATGGCGCGGATCTTGAGACCCGTGCGGCTCTTGAACAGAAACCAGCTTATGCCGGCAACGAGCGCGATGGACATGTAGAAGATCAGGTCTTGCCGGAACAGCAAGGGGCCGATGAAGGGTATCTCCGACAGCACCGGAAAGACGATGGGCTGCAGCTTGACGCCCGGCAGGCCAACGAAGCTTTCGCCCAGCATGCCTGAAACGCCAAGACCGAGAATGGTCAGCGCAAGTCCCGTCGCCACCTGGTTGGTAACGAGCGTCAACGTCAGGAAACCGAAGAGCAGCGAGAAAACCGCGCCCGACGCGATACCGGCCAGAATGCCGAGATAGGGCGAACCGGTCATATGCGCAGCAGCGAAAGCGCAGACCGCACCCATGATCATCATGCCCTCGACGCCGAGATTGAGGACGCCGGAGCGTTCCGCCACCAGCTCGCCCGAGGCGGCAAGGACGAGCGGTGTGGCGGCAGTGATGACCGTGAGAAGGATGGCCTGAAGCATATCCATCATGCCGCTCCTTGGCTGTTATGCGCCTTGCCGGTGAAGACGATCCTGATGCGGTAAAAGATCAACGTATCGCAGGAGAGTACGAAGAACAGCATCAGCCCCTGAAACACACGCGTCACCTTGTCAGACACACCGATGGAAAGCTGCGCCGCCTCACCACCAAGATAGGTCAGTGCAAGCACCAGCCCGGAGAGGATGATACCGAGCGGATTGAGGCGGCCGAGAAAGGCGACGATGATGGCGGTGAAGCCGTAACCCGGAGAAATGCTGGGCTGAAGATGGCCGATGGAGCCGGAGGCTTCCGAAATGCCCGCAAGCCCGGCAAGCGCGCCGGAAAGCAGCATCGAAAACCAGACCATGCGGCTCGATGAGAAACCGGCAAAACGCCCTGCCCGCGCCGATTGGCCAAGAACCGTGACCTCGAAGCCTTTCAGCATGTAACGCATCATGAACCACAGCGCGATGGCCGCCACGATGGCAAACACGAAACCCCAATGCGCCCGGCCCGATGCCAGCATTTCCGGCAGCACTGCGCTCTCGTTGAAGGGTTTCGTCTGCGGGAAGTTATAGCCGCCCGGATCGCGCCAGATGCCGCGCGTCAGCCAGTCGAGAAAAAGCTGCGCGACATAGACCAGCATCAGGCTGACGAGGATTTCGTTGGTGTTGAACTTCGTCTTCAACAGCGCCGGAATACCGGCATAGAGTGCGCCACCGATGGCGCCCATAACCAGCATCAACGGCAGGATGAGTGGCGAATGCCAATCCGGATAAAGCACCGGCAGGATGGAACCGGTGATCGCGCCAATGGTGAATTGTCCTTCCGCGCCGATATTCCAGTTGTTGGAGCGATAACAGATAGACAGGCCAACCGCGATCAGGATCAGCGGTGCGGCCTTGATCGCCAGCTCATGCAGCGACCAGACCTCCAGCAGAGGCTCGATGAAAAAGGCGTAAAGCGCATCGAGCGGATTTTTGCCGAGTATGGCGAACATGATGGCGCCGACAAGCAGCGTCAGCACCAGTGCCAGAAGCGGCGAGAGAAGGGTAAATAGCTTCGAGATCCCTGCCCGTTTTTCAAGCTCAATGCGCATGCTGGGCGGCTCCTGACTGTGTGTGGACGCCGCCCATCAGCAGGCCGATCTTTTCAAGCGTCATGTCTTCCACCGGATAGGCCTGCGAAAGCTGCCCATCGGAAATGACCGCGATATTGGTGGCGACCTCGAAGATTTCATCGAGGTCCTGGCTGATGACGATGACGGCAGAGCCGGCTTTGGCGAGATCGACCAGCGCCTGCCGGATACGGCTCGCCGCCCCCGCATCCACACCCCATGTCGGCTGGTTGACAACAAGCACGGCCGGTTGACGATCGAGTTCGCGCCCGACGATGAATTTTTGCAGATTGCCACCTGACAGCGATCCCGCCAGCGGATCTGCCCCGCTTTTGCGCACATCCATGGTTTCCGATATGCGCCGCGCCGCCGCCTTGATAGCTGAACCCCTGACGATGCGCAGAAAACCGCCCGTCAGAAAGGCCTTACGGTCGGAGCGCGCCCGCGCCAGCAGAAGATTGTCGGAAAGGCTCATGCCGGGAACCGCGGCATGGCCGTGGCGCTCCTCGGGTACGAAACCGGCGCCCATCAGCCGTCGGCCATTGATGCCGATGCGGCCGACCGGCTTGCCGCGGAGATGGATCGCATCATTATTATAGACGGGATATTCGCCCGAAAGCGCATCGAACAACTCGCCCTGCCCGTTTCCGGCAACCCCGGCAATCGCCAGCACTTCGCCGGCGCGCACAGTCATGGAAACCGCTTTCAACGCCACGGCAAAGGGCGTGCGTGGCGCAACGGAAAGCCCCATGACTTCGATCTGCGGTTGACCGAGGGCATCGCCCGTCGGTCGCGAAACGCTTGCGACATCGCTACCCACCATCATGCGCGCCAGAGATGCCGGTGTTTCCTTGCGCGGATCGCAGGCCCCCGTAACCTTGCCATGGCGCAGAACGGTAGCGCGGTCGCAGATACGCTGCACCTCTTCCAGCCGGTGGCTGATATAAAGCACCGAACGGCCTTCGGCCTTCAGCTTCGCCAGCGTCTCGAACAGTTTGTCCGCCTCCTGCGGTGTCAAAACCGAAGTCGGCTCGTCGAGAATGATAAGGCGCGGGTTCTGCAACAGGGCGCGCACGATCTCGATACGCTGGCGCTCGCCAACCGAAAGATCTGCGACATGCGCATTGGGATCGAGAGGCAGGCCATAGGAGCGCGAAAGCTGTTCCGCTTCCTTGGCGATTTCCTTCAATGAAATTTTCGGGTCCAGCGACAGGGCGATGTTTTCAGCAACCGTCAACGCCTCAAACAGGGAGAAATGCTGGAACACCATGCCGATGCCGAGCCTGCGGGCCTCGCTTGGCGAACCTATGGAAACCGGCTGACCCTGCCAGACGATATCACCCTCGCTCGGCGAGAGCACGCCGAACAGCATCTTGACGAGCGTGGACTTGCCCGCGCCGTTTTCACCCAGAAGCGCGTGGATTTCGCCCGGCGCTATATCGAGGTCGATGCCGTTGCATGCGGCGAAATTGCCGAACAGCTTGGTCAGCTTGCGAACGGACAGGAGAGGCACGGCCTCCGGCGCCATAGTTCCAGTCACGAATTCCCTCTCTACACCGGCTACCCATGCTTTCTTCGAAGCATTTCAGCAACCGTGGTCATTGTTCCCAATCAGGCTACAACACGTATGCAATGCTGCGCGATCATGATTTATTGATAACTGTTTTGCTGCTGCGCACAACTGAAAAAGACGTTGCTTAAATGCAATTTGCACAAGCAATAAACGGCTTTACGCTTTTCTTATTTCGCGCCGAGCGCGGGGAAAAACTGCAATATTCCGCCGATGCAATAGAGATAAAGCCCGCTCGCCACAAAGCCGATCACCGCCCAGGTCGGCGTTTCGAAATGCATCAGCAACGCATAACCGCCAAGCGCGCACCAGACGAACACGATTGCCAGATTAAGCGGCCGCAATCGCTTCACGCGCACCGGATGCAGGAAATTGATCGGCAGGAATGTCAGGAACACCGAAACGGTAACAACAGTCATGGCTGTTGTGGCGCTGGCATCCATGACGAACAGCGTGAACACCACCATGTTCCACACCACCGGAAAGCCGGAGAAGAAATATTCGTCCGTCTTCATGCCCATGTCGGCGTAATAGATGGCGCTCGACACCACGATCATGCCAGCCGCAACGAAGGATAGCGGTTCGCCGATCATGCCGCTCTGGTAAAGCGCAAAGGCGGGCAAGAGCACATAGGTGACATAGTCGATGATATTGTCGAGCGTATCGCCGGACCAGTTGGGCAGAACTTCCTTCACCCGAACCTTGCGGGCGATGGGCCCGTCAATGCCATCCACCAGCAGCGCAAGCCCCAGCCACCAGAACATGTCGACAAAGCGGTGTTCGGAAGCGGCGACGACGCCAAGAAAAGCCAGAAACGACCCGGATGCCGTCAAAATATGAACGGAAAAGGCGCGGATTTCCGCGTAGGGAACACGCTTGTAGTTGAAAATTTTCATGGTCAGCGTCTGCGCCCCGCTTTTCATCCGCCCTGTTCATTCCGGTATGCGGCCATTCACCACGCTTTGCAACCGGCTGATCTGGCTTATCCTAGGACTAATATAGCGGTACAACCAACGAATGTTTACGCCGGGATGTTCCGGGGTCAAAGTGGATTTACCCGCGCAAAGCCTTTATGATGCCTTGGAAATAACAACGGATCAGGACCATGAGACACTTCGATATCGCCATCACTGGTGCGGGACTTGCGGGCCAGATTGCGGCCATAGCGCTTGCGCGGGCGGGCCGCCACGTGGCGCTTGTTGCGCCCCCCAGCGAAAAGAAGGACCGGCGCACCACGGCGCTGATGGACCAGTCGATCCGCTTCATGGACCGCCTTGGCCTCTGGTCGCGCATAGCCCCTGCCGCAGCCCGTCTTTCCACCATGCAGATCATTGACGGCACCGACCGCCTGCTGCGCGCGCCCACCGTGCAGTTCCGCTCCTCTGAAATCGGGTTGGATGCATTCGGCTGGAATATTCCCAATGAGGCGCTGCTTGGCGTGCTTAGCGAAGCGGTCGAACAGGAACACAATATTACCCGCTTCGAAACCACCGCCGAGACGATTGATATCGGCAACGACCGTGTATCGGTAACACTTAGCGATGGTGAAGCGCTCTCCGCAGATTTTCTGATCGGCGCGGATGGCAGGAAGTCGATGGTGCGGGATGCAGCCGCAATCGGCGTCAAATCCTGGTCCTATCCCCAGACGGCCATCGTTTTGAACTTCAGCCATAGCCGACCGCACGGCAATGTCTCGACAGAATTCCATACGCCCACGGGACCTTTCACGCAGGTTCCCCTGCCCGGCGACCGCTCCAGCCTCGTCTGGGTTGTCACTCCAGCGCAAGCGGAAGAGTTGACGGCACTGCCGCTTGAAGCGCTCAGCCTCAAGGTGGAAGAGCGCATGCAATCCATGCTCGGCGCCGTTACGGTGGAAGACAGCGTGCAGGCATGGCCACTGTCTTCCATGACCGCGCATCGCTTCGGCAAGGGCCGCGTCGCCCTGGTCGGCGAGGCTGCACATGGTTTCCCGCCCATCGGCGCACAGGGTCTGAACCTCAGCCTGCGCGACATCATCGCCCTCACCGAACTGCTCGGCGCCGTCTCCGACCACCCGATTGCGGCGGATGCCGGCAGCAGCTTCGACCGCAAGCGGCGGGCGGATGTCTACACCCGCACCCTCAGCGTCGATCTCCTCAACCGGTCGCTGCTTTCCGATCTACTGCCGGTGCAGATGGCGCGTGCGGCTGGTCTGCATGTGCTATCCGGCATCGGCACGCTCAGAAGCATGGTCATGCGCGAAGGCATCGAGCCGGGGCGCGGGCTGAAGGCCCTGCCCTCGCTGCTGTTCGGCAGCTTCAAAAAGGCTGGATGAAATAAACCACGCCCGTCAGCGTGAAGACCGAAAGCACCGTCGAGATCAGGATCGTCGCCGATGCCCTCTCCTGCCAGACGTGATATTGCTGGCCGATGACGAAGACATTCGTCGCGGTCGGCAAGCCCGCAAGCAGCACGGCGGAATAGATCCATACCGGTTCGAACCGCCCGAGCGACGAGAGCACAAGATAAGCGGCAAGCGGATGCAGGATAAGCTTTGCCGGGACGATATAGCTGATTTCGACCGGCACCCGCTTCATTGGCCGCAGCGCCAGCGTGACACCCATGGCAAACAGAGCGCATGGTGCTGCCGATTGCGCCAGATAGTCCACCAGCCGCTGCACCGCCTCCGGCGGCTGCCATGACAGCGAAGCGGCCAGAAAACCGGCGATTACCGACACGATGAACGGGTGAGTAATGACCTTGCGCGCCACATCCAGCGCAAGCCTTGCTGCAGAGCGCTTGTCACCGCCCGCAACCGCCATCATCGCCGGTGCGACGATGAAATGGGCGGCGTTTTCGAGACAGACGATCAGCGCGACGGGCACTGCCGCTTTTTCACCGAGCGCCAGAAGCGCAAGCCCCGGACCCATATAACCAATATTGCCGTAGCTTGCCGCGAAACTCTGGATCGTCGTTTCGGCGAGATTGTTCTTTCTCACGAACCGGCCGATCAAAAACACAGCCAAGAAAATGCCGTAGGTGCAGGCAAGACTGGCGGCAACGAAATCCATGCGCGTCAGTTCTTCCACCGGCGTTTTCGACACCAGCTTGAAAAACAGCGCCGGAAGCGCCGCATAGATGATGAAGGTGTTCAGCCAGCCCATCGCCTCGACCGGCTGTTTCGTTATGCGCGCCGTGCCGTAGCCGATGAAGATCAGGCCGAAAAACGGCAAAAGCAATCCGACGATATCGGCCACAGTCTTTCCCCCGCGTATGAAATACGCGGGGAGGCTTAGCCGATTTTCATCAGGATCGGAAAGGTCTCCTGGAACCAGATCGCCACATTGGTGATGAAACCGGTCATGAAAGCGAGGCCGGTGAGCACCAGCAACACACCCATCAGCTTTTCCACAAGACCGAGATGGCGGCGGAAACGGACGAGGAAACGCATGAAGGAACCGGAAAAGGCTGCAGCAATCCAGAATGGCACCGCAAGGCCAAGCGAATAGACCGCAAGCAGCATCGCGCCATCTCCAACCGTGTCACGCGAGGCGGCAACGCCGAGGATCGCGCCGAGGACAGGACCGATGCAGGGCGTCCAGCCGAAGGCAAAGGCGAGGCCCATGACATAGGCGCCGGAAAGCGTGGCCGGTTTGCCCGCCCCCTGAAACCGCGCCTCACGCGAAAACAGGCCAATGCGGAAAACACCGAGAAAGTTAAGGCCCATCAGGATGATGATGAAACCGCCAATCTTGGCGAGAATATCGAGGTTCTGGCGCAACAGCGTGCCGATCGTCGAAGCACCGGCACCCAGCGCCACGAAGACCGTGGCAAAACCGAGCGTGAAGAAGAAAGCCGAAAACAGCACGGCCCTGCGGATTTCAGGCCGCGGCGCGGTATTCTCCGTCCTGAACTGCTCCACCGAAACACCGGCCATATAGCAGAGGTAAGGCGGCACCAACGGCAGGACGCAGGGCGACAGAAATGAAAGGGCACCGGCCAGAAGCGCGCTGAACAGGGAAATATCGGCAATCGACAAGAAAGAACTCCGCATTGACGCATGTCTCCCAAAAGCGGGAATCGGTTTTGGGATAACGTCACGCGCAAAAAGATCAGCAAGGCACGTCGCGATTCCCGAGATTCGCCGCGTTTCACGCTCTCATTTTGGCGCATGCCATTGCCGCAAAACGATTTCACCGGTTTGCCAGACATGTCTGAAGCCGCTTTTATCCCCAGCCGCCCCCTCTCTCCAATCACCTTTTCGGGGGTGCGACAAAAAAAACCGGATTGATTGTAGAAAGCGCTTTTTTTGGGTTGACCGAACGGATCGCTCTACCTATGTTCCGCGCACTTCCGAAGGGCATCCCAGCCCCGACACGGGAGAGCGTAGCTCAGCCGGTAGAGCAACTGACTTTTAATCAGTAGGTCCAGGGTTCGAATCCCTGCGCTCTCACCACCTTCATCAAAGATATCAATAAGTTAAGACGCATAATGCCCATCGATATGTTCGCTGGCGGTAACGATATGCGCTTGCGCCGCGTGACTTGAAGTTGCGTTACGACAGATCTCGTCCCTGAAACTGCCTCCCAGAAGAACGCAAATCGCCGCCCTCCCTCACACGCCGACCCCTGGCTCGCGAACCGGCCGATAAGGCCGCTCAATGCAAAGCATGGTACGATGGCGTGTGCTAATACCTGATCCGTGTAGGGGCGACCTTCGGTCCGGAGTCGGTCGTCGGATTGGCGCGAGCCAAGGGAGAAAGAACAATGGCAACCCATATCGAAGACGACAGTGACATGCTCATACCTCAGGACCTGGCGGAGGGAGCGAGCCGTTATCTGGGGAAACCGCTTGAGCTGCTGCCGGACAGGGAAAAAGCAATATTTCGTCGTCTTGCAGCAAGGCGCACCATCTCGGCGGACGCGAATGCGGTTTTCGACGAGAGACTGACGCCCGGCCAGCGGCTTGCGGATGCAGTTGCCAAATTCGGTGGCTCCTGGACCTTTATCCTTATATTTGCGGCTTTGCTTGCGATATGGCTGAGCGCAAACATCATCGCGGCTTCGAACGCCTTCGATCCCTACCCGTTCATTTTCCTCAATCTCATCTTATCCATGCTCGCAGCGGTTCAGGCGCCGGTGATCATGATGAGCCAGAACCGCCATGCAGCCAAGGATCGAATCGACGCCGCACATGACTACGAGGTCAATCTGAAGGCAGAGATCGAAATCATGGCGCTGCACGATAAGTTCGATCGGATGCGCTCTATCGAGCTGAAAGCCCTCGTCGATAAACAGCAGCAGCAGATCGACCTTTTGACAAAACTCGTGCTGAAACAAACAGGCTAGAAAATTTACGTCAGAATACGGAAAATCGCGCCCGCGCGCCGATTCCATGTGCAACGGAACGCGCTTTGTGTGCCGGTCGTACAGTAGCAGCTGCAGCACTTCATGGATGGTTTCCAGACAAGCTATGTGCTTGCGCATCCCTCATATAGAGCGCAGAATAAATCAATGGCAGCATTTGAAGCGGGCGCTGTTGTGTAAAGGTGCATCTGCCTTGGCCCCAACCAAAGGAGGACGAAATGTCTTCCATCAATCGAAAACGAAATGTCGATCCAGATCGTGCGCCCCTGCTCGTCAAGGCGATCGACAGGCTTGAAAAAGGTGCTGCAACGTTAGGCGGTTCGTCGAAACTGGACGCGTGCAGGCGAGTTCTGATCGCCGCCATTCGGCGTGGTTCCGGCAGGCGTAAACCAATCCCGGCTGCGTCGGCTCCTCACCATAAGAACCGGGAAATATTTCAGTTTACCCAAAAATCCGGAAGCCCGGCTGTCGAGAGATGGGAAAATGAAGGCGGCGCGATCAGATGATCGTTGTCACCTGCCCAGAACGGAGTGATCATCATGGCGTCAAGTGTCCATCTAGAAGAAATGACATCGGCGGAATGCATCGCATTCCTTTCCCGGATGAGCTTCGGGCATCTTGCCTGTATCGATCATGACAGGCCCTATGTGGTGCCGATCCATTTCGTGTTTCACGAGGGTGGAGTCTACAGCTTCTCGATGATGGGAGCCAAGATAGAGAATATGCGCCTGAACCCTCATGTTTGCCTTCAGGTCGATGAGGTCAAAAACACCAGCACATGGACAAGCGTAATTCTCCATGGCCTCTATCAGGAGCTTGAAGATAACGAGCAATGGCAAAGCGAGCGGATCTACGCCTGGTCTCTGATCCAGAAACACCCGAACTGGTGGGAGCCGGGAGGCTCAACGATCCATCCGCACGAAAATGGAACAGACTCCACCAAGCCGATTTTCTTCAGCATCCAAAAAGAAAGCCTCACGGGCCGCAAAGCGGTCCAGAGGGAAGATTTCGTGCGTTAAGCGGCCTCCCTCTACAGATAGGCGTACACATACCGCGCGATATTGTCATAAAAACTGGAGAGATAGGCTGGCACCCGGTTCAACCGGGCAAATTTGCTGCCGCGATATTCCGCGCGCGTTCCGACCAGCGTGTCTGGATCGCCGAAAGGCAGAAAATCCTTTTCGGTGACGTAGACATGCGTGCCGTAACCCCAGCCGCATTCCAGCGCCCGGTCGAAAGGCAGCGTCATCACCCTTGCCGCTTTCAGAAACTTCTCCGCTCCACCGCGTGAGATGATATAGCAGGCCGACGATCCCTGTGGCCCGTATATGCAGCGCCCCAGCTTGTCTCCGAGAGCGCTGGTCTTCCTGGCTCTGAAACCTCTGTGGCGGTGATTGGTCAGCTTTACGATGGAATTCTCAGGCATGATCGCGATCATTGCCTTGACCCGATCGGAGAAGTCAGGCGTGAAGGCAACATCATCCTCAACGATCACGGCAACCGGCGCATCCGTGGCGAGGAAAATCTCCAGTGCCTTGATATGGCTGGCATAACAGCCATACTCCCCAGGCAAGGCATGACGGCCGTTGCGAAGCTCAAAGCCGCGCCTGTTAAAATCCGTCCATTCGGCAGCGGGAATGGTCTTACCGTCAACACCTTCCACCGGGCGCAAATCCAGCCCAAGACCTGATGCTCCGTTCAGCATCTTTTCAATACGGGCGCGCGCTCTGGCGATGGAGATGATGTAAACGGGAAAAGCGGATATCGGCAGCATTCGGAAAGCACCATGCGCATAGGGTCGGGAAACCGTCTCCTACAGCATGTGGCGCACCCTGTCTGCATGCCGTGATTTCTACGCCGGCAGAATTTCGGGCGAGCAACGCGCAAGCTTTGATGGTTCGAGAATGCGGCGCGAGATTATTTACGCGGGGCGGTGCGGCGGCAGCGCCAGTTCCAGTCTCTGGCTTCGCCCGTATCCATGTGGACCGATTCGGTGTGGCAATAGGTGCCTACACCACCACGCTGCGGCATCGAGCGCAGATAGGACGCAAGCTCCCATTTGGAAACGCCCTTGATCTGGATGTCGGCTGCATCGCAGGTGTAGTGCTTGGAACCCTGCCTTATGCCCTTTGGCGGGCGATAACCCGAGGTGACGATGGCCGGGCTGTTGTAGTGGCGCTCGACATCCTTGATCATGCGCACCAGTTCCGGCTTGAAACAACCGACTTCAACATGATCGGTCTGCAGGAAAAGCCCGTTCGGAGAAACTCGAGTGAGGCCGGAGAGCGAGGCAAGCTTCATCAGGCCGGCCGGCTGGTCATCCTCGTCTTCGAGATGCGCATCGTCGAATTCGTCAGACATCATCGAACGGCCGGAAAGCGCTATACCCATCGTCCTGTCCGACCCGCCGGAAAGCGCGGCAACCTGCGTATTCTCCGCCGTACCGTTTTCGATCATTTTCGGAAGGCGCTTCTTGGCCGCACCGGCGAAGAAAGCTGCCAGCGGCACGACTGTGCCCTCACTTTCCTGCCCCTCGCCTGCTCGTTTTCCGGCTCCAGAAGACTGTGCTGAAGCAGCTGCGAGCTGTTCCGACGCATTTTGCGGCGCTGGTGCGGGAACCGCCTGACGGTTTTCGCTGTGCTGTTCTGCCGGTACCGGCACGGCAGTCGGCACTTGTCCCGTTGCAGATACCGGTTGCGGCTGTGTCGCCAGCACTGGTGCCGAGTAGACGCTGCTGACGGCGGGCGCGATACCCTGGGAAGGTGCACCCGCTGCGGCTGTAGCCCCCGCCGCAACGGCAGGTCTGCTTGAATATATGCTTGATGTACCCGCGGAAATCGCCGTCGGCTGCGTCGTCAGGCCGCCAATATCGGCGGCGGCACCGTAACCCTGTGCGGGGCCACCGGGCGCCTGCGGCTGGGCCGCAACGGCCCCGCCGGTTGCGGAGGCCACAGCGGGATCCACGTAATGCCCCTGCTGCTGTTTGGCGGCCGGATTATGAACCGCCGATGCCGCCTGCGCCTTCTGCTCGGCGGAAATCGCCGGCTTTTTGCTGTTGGCAGCCATGTCGTCATCCGTCACCGCTGAAACGCATCCGGCAAGCCCGAGCAACGAAACCGCGACAACAAGACGCTGACAGGCAACGCGTCCTTTCGCGCTATCGACAGCTTTCATGGGTGGCCTCCGTATCTTGCATTTACAACAGCAGCACGGGAACGGAATCGTCTGCTTTTTCAAAACAGAACATGCCGTTTCGATTCGCGGACTATGCCTCAACCCATCCGGACAAGGCAAGAGTGACCGAAATCGTCTCTTCTGGTCGGGAAAACCCCTACCACGAACCCGTATTCTGCATAGATATCCACGGTTCGGCTGGCGCGAGGCTTTCGCCCTTCTGCAAGATTTCGAAGGAAATACCGTCGGGCGAACGAACGAAGGCCATGTGACCGTCACGCGGCGGCCGGTTGATCACGACGCCATTTTGCTGAAGGTGGGCACAGAAGTCGTAAATATTGTCGACCTCATAGGCCAGGTGCCCGAAATTGCGGCCGCCGGTGTAATCTTCGGTGTCCCAATTGTAGGTGAGTTCAAGGGAAGGCGCCTTTTTTTCCCGCGCCGCAGAGATATCGTCGCGCGCTGCAAGAAAAACCAGAGTGAAACGGCCTTTTTCGTTTTCGATCCGGCGTATTTCCTCGAGACCCATCAGGTCGCAATAGAATTTCATTGATTCGCCAAGGTCTTTGACGCGAACCATCGTGTGCAGATACCGCATTTTCTTCCTCTCCAATACGCTTTTCCGGGCCATAAACGCATGATCGCAAGCCCCGGACAAGGACGGCGACATAAAAGCAGCTACGCAAATCAAAAACTAGGGCTTGCGTGGAACCGTTACCAAGATGTTAATCTGGTACACAGGAATCAGTTGACCGGTGTGTGGCGCGTAATCGAGGGGTTGGCAGGATATGGCTGATAGGATGTCATCGAAAACGATAGTCGATGTCGAGGACCTTTCGGCCGATGCCGTGGACCTGACCGAAATCACCGGCGCGGTGAAATGGTTCGACGTTGCCAAGGGTTTCGGCTTTATCGTGCCTGACAATGGCATGCAGGACGTGCTGCTGCATGTCTCCTGCCTGCGCCGTGATGGGTATCAGACCATTCTCGAGGGTACGCGCATCGTTGCCCTCATCCAGCGGCGTGACCGCGGCTTTCAGGCCTTCCGCATCCTGTCGATGGATCAGTCCACCGCCGTTCACCCGTCGCAGCTGCCGCCGGTTCGCACCCATGTGCAGGTCACGCCGTCAAGCGGGCTTGAGCGTGCAATCGTCAAGTGGTTCAACCGCACCAAGGGTTTCGGTTTCTTGACGCGCGGCGAAGGCACTGAAGATATTTTCGTGCATATGGAAACGCTGCGCCGTTTCGGCCTCACGGAACTGCGTCCGGGCCAGGTGGTGCTGGTGCGCTTCGGCGATGGCGACAAGGGTTTGATGGCGGCGGAGATCCACCCCGACAACCCGGCCCCGATCGGGATGTCGCACTGATGGCCGCTGTGTTTCGCCACTTGATGAAGAGCGCCGTTCTGGCGCTTCTTTTTTTCACGCTCTCAAGCGCAGCACAGGCTCAACAACAGCAGACGTTTCAATCCGAACCGCTGACGATAGAGACCGCCTCCGGAGAAACCCACGAATTTGTTGCGGAACTGGCGCTGGACAACGCCCAGCGCGAACAGGGCCTTATGTTTCGCAAGTCCATGCCGCTTGGAAGCGGTATGCTGTTCGATTTCGGCAAGGAGCGGGATGTAGCCATGTGGATGAGGAATACTCTCATTCCGCTCGACATGCTGTTCATCGCCCGGGACGGGCGCATAACCCATATCCACGAGAACGCCGTGCCACATTCAGAAGCGATCATCAGCTCCCGTGGGTCGGTCAAATTCGTGCTTGAACTGAATGGCGGCACTGCCAAACGCTACGGCATCAAACCGGGCGATGTGGTTCGCAGTGCACAAATCGGCAACCGGAAATGACATTGCCGCGTTACTGCGTCTGAAAAGGCCGGACGACGTTTCGCCCGGCCGGCAAGATCTCAGTAGACCGGCTCGATATGGCTCAAAATCCGGCAATTGGAAATGGATGCGGCAAGATTGATGGCAATGTCGATTGCCTCTACCGAATCCGCCGTCCCTTCAAGATAGATCACGTCATTTTCGACGGTTGCGGAAATCCGCGACTTCTCGAGACCGTTTTCGAAAGCCAATGCAGAGGTGATGGCCTCGCATACACCCGCCATGCGGTCTCCAAAGAAGCTATCCTGAATGCCTGACAAATTGAACATGTGCGTTCTCCTTCTTGGCTATTACAACGCCCGAATCACGATTTTGTTCATCTCCGGTTCATCAATTCGTTCATCTTCCATTCATCTTGGCAAATTGGAACCCCCTGCCCGATCACATTTTAGGTGATCGGGAACCATTTCGTGAGGTGAGCATTTCGCGCATGGGAGTGAAATCTGCCGTCAAGGCGCATGAAACAGGGAGGAGAATGACATGCTGATTAACAAAACGGAGCCGTGTCACCACGCCTCGTGGATGAAGCCGGTGGCTATCCACCTGCCGCTATCCGCAGCGGTGGAAATCTACAGCCCTCTGGTGGCGCTGGACATGCTGATGTACCGCTGGCCGGACGAACACGGACCGGAATATGAGGACGCGCGCAGGAACTGTCTCGATGCTATCGCCGGAAAATGCGACATCGAAAAAGCGCGGGAATCGTTTCTGGTCGCAAGCAGCCACGCGCATATTCTGAACATCCACTAGGTCGTCACGCGGAAGGCTTTGTGAATATTATAGACTAAATATCAGACACTTACGGTGATGACAATCGGATGAGCGGCAAGTCGATCTGCAGTCATCAACTCACCTCCAGAGGTCAAAACAACGGGCAATCCACCTGCGTGGATCGCCCGTTTGATTGAAGCCTGAGCTTCGTCCTATTCAAATGGCCGGGCGCACAGGGATCGGGAGGTTGCTGTGAGATACACCGTCTTAATTTTCCCCATGCACCGGCAGTCAATACTCGGATAGATTTCTGTCTTACAATCGGTGTTTCGACGTGACTATTCCTGATAGCGCGACACGCCCGCTTCGTCGTTATGGCATTCAACCAGGCAAACGACCGTCTCCCCTAGCGAAGAGGTAGTCTGCAAAAACCGTTCACGCTTTCTCGGTAACAAACGCGGCATCGACCCGTGCGCCAGGGGCGCATGAACGACCGAAGTCGGATCCTGCCTGCGGAACATGACATGTAACTGTCATGCAAACGTTATAATCCGCAATGACGAATTCCATGGAATCGGTTGGCGGGTAAACCGCTGAAAGCTTGGGAGTGGAACTGGCCAGCATGGAAACTGTTTTTGCCCTTTGCGCAATTCTGCTCCTCGCCTTCAATCTTCTCGGCGTCGTTCTGGCAGGCTGGCGGCTGAAAAGATGCGATACGGACAACGCACTTGTCCGGCAGAAACCGCCGGTATCACTGGTGGTGCCGCTGCGCGGCATCGAAACTTTCACACCGCTGACGCTGTCGCGCGCCTTCCAGCTCAACTGGCCGGACTATGAGCTGCTGTTCTGCGTCGCCGACGAGTTCGATCCCGTGATCGAGGAAGTGCGCAAGGCAAGCGCGGCCTTCCCCGCAGTTTCAGCGCAATTGCTCATCGGCGATGATCGCATCAGCGCCAATCCCAAACTGAACAATTGCGTCAAGGGCTGGCGTGCTGCTCGGCACGAATGGGTCATTCTGGCCGATTCCAATGTTTTGATGCCGCAATCCTATATCGAAACCATGATGTCGGCCTGGCGGCCGGATAGCGGACTGGTCTGCTCGCCACCGCTCGGCTCCCGGCCGGATGGCTTCTGGGCGCATGTGGAATGCGCCTTCCTCAACGGCTCGCAAGGCCGCTGGCAATATGCGGCGGAAGCCATCGGCATGGGCTTCGCGCAGGGCAAATCGATGTTTTGGAACAAGCCGTTCCTGGAAGAGCGCGGCGGCATCCGCGCGCTCGCCGCCGAAATCGCCGAAGATGCCGCTTCCACGAAGCTGGTCAGAAATGCCGGTCGCAAGGTACACCTGGTGTCGGCCCCGTTCGAGCAGCCGCTCGGACAGCGCCATGCCGGTGAGATATGGTCGCGGCAGACCCGCTGGGCGCGGCTGCGGCGCGTCACCTTCCCGCAATATTTCGCCCCGGAAATCCTCACCGGCGCGCTTCCCCCGCTCCTCTTCGCACTCGCTGCCGCCGCTGCCGCCGATGTGAACCTTGCCGTCACCGCGATTGCCGTACTCGCCATCATGTATGGCCCGGAACTGGCGCTCGCAGCTCTCAACCGGTGGCCGGTATCACTCTATACCCTTCCGGCAATGGTCGCGCGGGATGTCATCATGCCATTCGTCTGGGTACGCAGCTGGATCGGCAGCGCGGTTGCATGGCGCGGCAATGTCATGACGATCGGCACGGCCGAAAGCACATTGGCCGGACCTTCAGCGGACTGAACGGAAGCTATTATTTGAAAGGGTTACACCGACAAGCGAATGTTTCGCTTTAAATGGTCGGAGTGGAGAGATTCGAACTCCCGACCCTCTGGTCCCAAACCAGATGCGCTACCAGACTGCGCTACACTCCGCCGAGGCGATGGCTGGGGAATACACGGTTCACCCGCAGTCCGCAACAGGGAAATTCATCTTTGTTGAGCCCATTGTCTCGATTATTGAAAACTCATGCAACGCGGTGGGACCGTGAAGAGGTCGCAAAGGATAATCGTCTTGACTCTCACATGGAGTCGGTCCATTTCAAATTCAGCGTTCCTGACACGATTTGGTTATTCTATTCAGGTACGTGAATAGTAATCCGGGGCGCATGCCCCACCGCCCAACCGGAGCAGTTTCGACATGTCTGCGAAGATTTACCGCCCTGCAAAGACCGCCATGCAATCCGGCAAGGCGAAAACCAATGTCTGGGTTCTGGAATTCGACGCTGAGGTCCCGCGCAAGATCGATCCGATCATGGGATACACCTCGACATCCGACATGAAGCAGCAGGTCAAGCTGACATTCGAGACGCAGGAACAGGCCGAAGCCTATGCGCAGCGCAAGGGCATCGAATACCGCGTCATCCAGCCAAAGGAAGCAACCCGCAAGGTTGTATCCTACACGGATAATTTCCGCTTCAACCGCACCCAGCCCTGGACGCATTGAAGAAGACGCACTGAACGATTTTCAGCCGGAGCAACAATAGTCCGGCACGACGGCCCCTTAGCTCAGCTGGATAGAGCGTCGACCTTCTAAGTCGAATGTCGCAGGTTCGAATCCTGCAGGGGTCGCCATCTTGATCTAAACTGCCGCTTTCGGAATCCAGATCGCGGATGATTTCGCGGGTTTGGTTTGTCCCTGTGCTGACTGATTGGGTCCACTCGCGGCATTTGATTTGGGCATGTCCGATTTTTCGCTCGTAACGGACGGTCCTGCGGTCGCGCTGTATTCCCGAAGAAGCGAGACATCCCTCCAATCACAGTCGCCCGCGATCGGGACAACTCAGCGATTTTCTAGGCAAAACAGCCGATTCAACCGTTGATTACTGGGGATAACCCTCGTGTCGTATAAGTGGACGAGTTACGCAATGCTCGATTGGAGATAGTCTTTCCATTCCTTTACTTGGGTATCGCAACAACGTGGAAGACGTAACTTATCTCTGGGTCGCCGAAACGGTATTGAGGAAGCACAAACGCCCCCTCACGGCTCGCGCGCTCGTTGATTACGGCCTTGAGGACGAACTTTTTCCACCGGCCGGACTCAGCAATACGCCTCAAAAATCTATGCAAGCTCGCTTGAGTGTCGACATATTGGACAACGAGACCTCCCCTTTCATCAGAACCGGCCCGGGTCGGTTTTATCTTCGCGAACTGTTAGCAGAACAGCCGTCGAATGCATCAGAAGGTCTTAAAGTCTACAGAGCAGAACGCCGTGCTCCGGTCCCATCGTCGGAGATGGTACTCTGCGTGCCGAAATCGGTTTACCAAGGTTTCCTGCATTATCAGGGAATTGGACACACTTCGCCTCCAAATCCAATCGTGAAACTGAAGGATAGCGAAACCACGTACCTGCATCGATCCGCGGCGGAAACAGATGATGGCTACAAGCAGGTCATCACATATACGGTCATTCAATATCAATCGAAAATACTGACTTTTCGGCGAGGCCTTTATAACCGGACAGCTAAGTTTCTTAGAGGCGCGCAATGTGTAGGGTTTGGCGGCCATGTAAATGAAGACGACCGCGACCTTTTCTCTTTTGATGACCTCGGGATCAGACAAAACGCAGCACGCGAAATCTCCGAAGAATTAATGTTGCCCAAAGGTCGCCCTATCGTTGACCCTAACGAGCTTGAGTTTCTGGGGATACTTAATGACGACTCCTCGGATGTCGGCATCAGACATGTGGCGGTGGTGTTGCGATACTGGGTCAACGACTGGTCTCAGTGGAAATCTGTCGGTCGAGGCGAAGCCTCGATGAACAAGATCAAGTGGCTCGACACGTTGAAGGAGCCGATCAATCTTTCCGAATTCGAATACTGGTCACAGCTCGTCATCCGTTCGTTCTTCAAGAGTTCGATGGAGATGGTTCCGAGCTATAAGATTCAGCGCCGATCGATATTCCAAGGACCTCACGTTCTTTGCATTGTTGGATCGATCGGATCGGGGAAATCCGCGACAAGCAAGTTTCTCAAAGAGAGGTACGGCTATGAGGGCGTGAACTCAGGTCAGGTCCTGGCGCAACTGATGAACATGCCTCCAGTTCCTTCTACGCCTCGCGAGGTCTTTCAAACATCCGCTGAAAAATTTATCACCGGCCCTAGCGGACCATACGAACTCGGCAAGGCGCTTGCTGCAGCGGCAGCGAACACGCAATCGGATCGAGTCCTAGTCGATGGTATAAGGCATCCGGAGACCCTTGAAGTCCTCAAAAAGCACGCGACGCTGCCTGTAGCATTGCTCTATGTTTACACGCCGCCTGACGTCGCGTTTGAGATGTATCGGGACCGTGAAGGACACAGCGAAGACGCCATCACGTTTCCCGAATTCGTCAAGCTCTACACTGCGCCTGTCGAAAGCAAAATTCGTTACATGACTGGTGATGCCGACACAATCATCTTCAATTGGCTCGGGCTCGACGCCTACGAACGAGCGCTGTCGACATTGATGGAGGAATTGAATGCTCGTTGAAACAGACGGTGGCTACGACGACGGTTACGTCGCCGTAAGGGGATTTTGGGGAACCTCCCCGGGATCATTGGTTCGCGAATACCTGAGCAAGCAACGCGTTGAGGGTTTAAGAATCCTAGACGTGGGTGCGGGCGAAGGTAAGAACGCAGCGGCCTTCGCACGTGCCGGTGCCAAGGTTACGGCGATCGAGTGTTCGGCCGCAGCAATCAAAAACGGTCGAGCACTTTTCCCCAACGAGCGTATACAATGGGTACATTGCGATGCTTTGGACTATGATTTCGTCCCGGAGAGCTATGACGTTATTGTGTCGTACGGGTTGACGCATTGCCTGCCGTCCGAAATGTCCGCGCGGCGATTGATCTCCATTCTTCAGTCGGCCCTCGTCCCTGACGGTACATTTATACTGGTTTCGTTCAATTCAGGCAGTCACGACCTCAGCGCGCATCCGGGTTTTGATCCTCTTCTCCTCGACCACGATTGGTTCGTGAGGATTTTCAATGGTTGGGACCTCGAGAGCGTATCGGACGCCATCCTTTTTGAAACTCATCCGCACAACAACATTCCCCATCACCATTCCTTGACGAGATTGGCAGCCAGAAAGCCATGAAAGTAACGGTCCCCGCTGAACTAAAGAAACTCTATCGCCAAGGCCGAGTGGTCCCATTCGTGGGAGCGGGCGCATCAATGTCATTCACGTGGAAAACACCCGGCTCCGATGAAATTCAACGCGGTCCATCATGGTCAGAAATGGTAAGCGAAGCATGCCGCCTGATGGGATACTCCGATCCAGAACTGCTTAGATACCGTGGTACGGACCTCCAGATACTTGAGTTCTTTGGTCAGAAGATGGGGAACTTCGCACCCCTTACGAATTGGCTTGTCCGAAAATTTCACGTGGAGGACGAGGCCATAAAGGCATCCCGCGTCCACAACGCCCTCGCCTCTTTCGTGAACTCAAAGACCTACTACACCACAAACTACGATGATCTGCTTGAACGCTCGCTGCGTTTAGCCGGCAGGCAAGTTAAAGTCGTAGCTCGAGAGCGAGACATGGGGGCCAGCGATCCGGTCGAGGTCGTGAAATTTCACGGTGACTTCAACAATCCGGATTTGATGGTTTTTTCGGAAGCACACTATTACAAAAGGCTCCGTTACGATGTTCCTCTCGATTTCAAGCTGCGCTCCGACCTGCTTAACAGGGTAGCGCTTTTCGTTGGATACAGCTTTGGAGACTTGAACATCGGTTTTCTCTTCGATCTTCTAAACGAATTGCTCCAGACACTACCCGATAGCGATACTGGTAAACGCGCGTATATCGTTGTCAACAATCCGTCCGACTTCGAGTATACCCTATTCCACAAACGCAACATTGAAATCATCCCCACATACGGGGACAAGCGCACCGAGACCCTAGTAAAAGTCCTAGAGGAGATCGTGTCATGAAAAAGCGCACTATCTTCTACGCTACGCGTAGTCAGTTCAAAGACGAAGAGCTTGCCGTAATCGCCGAAACCGAGTTCGTGGACGACGCGGGCGCTAAACACAATATTGGTGACCTCATCGACTTCCAAGTTTCAAGAGTTCCAACCGAGGAGCCCCTTGAAATCGACATCGAAGAAATGGTCCGTCACAAAGCTCGATCCGCTTACAAGACCATTCTGGCACCATGTATTGTCGAGCATGCCGGCCTAATCCTCGAGAAAAATGCCGCCTCCGGCTTTCCAGGTGGATTGACGCAGCCAATGTGGGACGCGCTTGGTCCTGACGGTTTTTTGGCACGGATTGGCTGTGGTGGTGAACGCGCGACAGCGCGAGCCGTCGTCGGTTACTGTGACGGAATGGCGACGTATACGTTTGTGGGTGAGACCTCCGGTACGCTGGCTTATGAGCCGTGCGGCGATAGGTCGTTCTATTGGGACGTAATCTTTCGCCCAGACGACGATAAATCTCACAGGACTTATGCAGAGATTTCGGAGGGTGAAGAGGGGTTGTCCACAAAGCTGAGTATGTCGCAATCTACCAAAGCAATACGGAAATTTGCAGCATTTCTCTCCACGGAGTCGGGCGACGCCCTGTTCAATCTGAGTTAAACGAGGCAGAAAGACACAGTGGCGCATGGATTGACGATCCAACGTTTGGCGCGCTCATGCATCAGCAACAAACTGATCGCGTCCAATGAACAAATTATGCCAACATTTATGGCGCAGTGGGCAGTTTAACGCTGCCTCAACCAAAATACTTCAACCCGTATTTTTGCCGGCCTTCCGAACCATTTGAGCGTCTGACTTTGGCAGAGCCGGACATGGGCAACCTTCAGCGTCGTCGTCACGACCTAGATCAAGACCGCTTCGTGGCTCGAATCGAACTGACATGCCTTGCCGGGGGCATAGTAGAGCAGCACATAGACTTCCGCCGCCACAGTACCTCTATCCTTTGTCGAACCCCTCTCATAGTGCCGGGTCGCATCTTTGCGCTAACATAAATCATGACCCAATCAGAGCTACCTAGACAGTCACCAACATTCCATCCCGCTTTTCTAGCTCGCCTCGTGTAACGAGGACCTCAATACGCCCGCGAATGATCTCTCGAAGTTGCGCGCTTGTCGCCTTAAAACCGAGCCCACGAGCAACAGCGTTGATTGCCTGCTCCTCCGTACCACCAAGACTTTGATCAATGATTGTCTTGAGGCCATGGTCGATCTCCATAGGAGGAAGCAACTCGAGCCGACGGAGGCTAGGAGAGGATGCCGAACTGCGATCGCGCAGTCTGATTTCGGAATCGGGTTCAAGAAGAAACTGACCAGATCGAACGACTTCTCTACGGTCGACTAAAAGCTTGATAGCTTGATTAACGTGCGCTTCAATCCGGCCACCCGCACGCTGTAGACCCCACGCGGTCCGAATACGGGTGATGACTTCACCACTGTGAATAGGGCTCTCCGTTTTAACCGCGCTCTTCACCAGCGAACCTATCACTGACAAAGAGGCTTCATGCAGTTCTGACGACGTATTTACGTACAAAGAGACTTCTTCATAGGGTATGTTGACGTCAACGCCCGACCCCACCTCCTGCAGCCCTATTTCAGTAACGTCCACTCGATCAATTGTAACGACCTCAACAGGCACAGCACGCTTCCTCGCTGCTGGACCGTTACCTCCCGCAATAGCGTCGGTTTTTGCCCGCTCGATTGCTTCAATGAGACGCTCGAGCTCCGCCTTCGGTCGCTGGAACCAATCAGAACTCCAGATACGGTGTATGTTCCAACCGTGATCCTCAAGTACCGCCTGACGTAGCCGGTCGCGCTCGCGGGCCGATCGCGCGCTATGATAAGATGCACCGTCGCACTCGATTCCCACAAGGTAGCGCCCCGGAACCTGATCATCTGCAACTGCCAGATCGATGAAGAACCCGGCGATCCCGACTTGCGGATGGACCTGATAACCCCGGCCCTGAAGTGCGGCCATGACCTGCTCTTCGAACACACTATCCATCCCGCGATCGGCCCGAGCAGCCATTGATAGCCTTCCCGTGCGCGCATAGTGGAGGAACAGCTTGAATGCGAAGACACCTTTGCCCTTGCCACGCTCAAGATCGATATCCTCGTCCGTAATCGAGGCGTAGACCTCACAGCGCTGCTTTGCACGGCTGATGAGCACATTGAGCCGGCGTTCGCCGCCCTCCGCCCCGAGCGGACCGAAGCGCATGCTCATGTAACCTTGGGCATTCTTCGCGTAAGCCACCGAGATTAGGATGACGTCGCGCTCGTCGCCCTGCACGTTTTCGAGGTTCTTGACGAAGAACGGTTCTGTTGGATGTGAGTGAAAGAAGGGCTCCGTTTCCGGATTGAGGCGACGAAGCAGTTCAAGTTGGTCCTGAATTTCTCGACGCTGCTTTATCGAAAATGCGGCTACGCCTAACGAGAGATGTGGCGTCTCAAGCGCATGCCTGATGATAGCTTCGGCAACCACCTTCGCCTCGACCTTGTTCACGCTGTCCTCGAACACACCGCTTGGGACGTGGTGGAAGCGTAGTCCCATACCGGCCTCCGCCGTATAAGGACTGGGTACGATGAAAAGCTTGTTCTCATAGAACTGGCTGTTCGATACTGCGATCAGCGATTGGTGACGGCTACGGTAGTGCCACCGCAACATACGGCTCGGAAGACCTCGCGCGGAGAACAGCCCGAGGATGCTTTCGATATCCGACACCTTCGCGCCGTCATCTTCGTCATCCTGTTCCGATCCGTCGGATGTCATTTTCGAAAAGAACATCGTTGGCGGAAGCTGGCGTTCGTCACCGACGACCACGACCTGTTTCGCGCGCGCAACCGCCCCCAACGCATCAACGGGCTGTATCTGACTTGCCTCGTCCATCACGAGAAGGTCGAACTCAATAACACCTGGGGGAAGAAACTGGGCAATGGAAAGCGGGCTCATCATGAAGACGGGCTTGAGCGCCTGGATTGCGGGAGACGCGCGCTGCATCAATTGCCGGATCGGCATATGGTTTCGACGGCGTGCCATTTCGCCACGCAGGACTCCTACCGGGCCGATACCACTGACAGAAGGAATCTTGCGGTGGTGGGCGCGGACGACTTCCAGCTTCGAGTGCTTCATACGGCCGAGATCAAGGTTGGCAAAATCGGCGACAAGCCGATTGTGTACTTCCCCGTCGAACCGCGCGAGTTCCGGGGTCCTGCCGTGCTGGTCCCTCAGCAACGCCTCGTAGTAAGCCATGTCGAAATACGGAATGACGTTCGCCGTTGTTAGACGTCCATCCTCCAGGCGAGCAACGATCTCCGCAACGCCGGCGTCTGCAGCCTCCTTTGCTCTACCGTTAAATGCCGCAAACTTCGAAAGTTGCTCCTCGTTGGCAATCCAATCAACTAACTTTCGGATCATTTCATCAAGTGGGGCATCAGCTACCACGCCCACGCCGAACAGCGTCTCGGTATCCGATTTCAGAAATACCAAGAGTTCCGACATCCGATCAAGGAACTCTTTCCCGAGGGCATATGCTTCCTTGGCATGAGCGTAAATCGAACTTGGGTCATCGACCCGAGACGCCAGCTTGCGAATGTCAGCATTTGAGGTCGACCAAGCGTAGACTTGGGAGAGCTTCGGCCAGTTCGAGGTCGCTCCTGACCAAAGCGAGCCGAACGCAGCGACGCCAACGGCATTGCTGGTTTCCAGCGTTTGCTTGCAACGCTGCGCCGTCGCGAGGGTTCCGAGGGCTTTCACTCGGGCTGCGGCATCAGTAAGCGGCACATCAAGCAAGTCCGAAAACGCCGCATCCGCATTCGTCAGATCGGTAATTGCAGGCGCGGATTGGAGCAAAGATATCTCGTCGACGTCCGACGAACCGCCGAAAAAGTCAGTATTACCCGATCCCATGTCTGTCCAAAGAGAAAGAAGTGCTCGACGAGTTTCATCAAGCAAAGCCCGGACCTGCTCACAGCGAGACGCCACCGCTGATTTATCTGTCAGCCTACCCGCGATCGCCCGCGCTTCCGATCCCACGCCTCGTAGGCTCCTCATCCAAAGGACCAGGCTCTCGAGTGGACGTGGATCAGATTTTTCGCCGCGCCAGTCGGCTCCGAATGCCGAGCGTCCAAGACCGTCACCCTCTCTGATCGCATTGCGGGCATCTTTGCCCTTTTGAAGGAGATCGAGAATACGGACGGTTTCTGCGGGCGGCGTCTCTGGCATCACAGTTTTTAGCAGCGCCTTTGCCTTTCTCCAGTCCCCGCTGAGGAACTTGAGAAAGCGGTCTCCGTGCATCGCCACCGCCGTGCGGGTGGGAATTAAATCCATATCCCAGCCTTGGTCTGCGATTTTTCCCGCCAATTCCGTCCGGATATTGCGGTACGTTGCTACTGCTTCGGCGAGGTCCCCCGCCTGCTCCAATCCACGTTCCCAAATTGCTGCTACGAAAGCGTCTGGGCTGACATCGGGCGCTTCGGCAACGCGATCGCCAATCGTAACCAATCGTGAAATCGATCCGAGAGTCGGCGATGCCTTGACCCCGAGCGTCGTTCCCAGCGACACCGCCGCGCTTAAAAAGCGCGGGATTAGCCCATTCAATTGTGCAATCGTTCCAAAGCCTGATTGTGGGAAGTGCGAGGGTAGACGCCGAAACACACTGATCAGCGAAGCAGGATCGACACTCCAGGCTGCTTCAACCATCGTTTTATCAACTTCGGCGGCAAGCCGGCAGTATTCCGCGCCGTCCTTGATCAAGCGATCTACGTCGGGGAGCATTTCTGCCCACACGGTATTTCCAAGCGCCTCGTGATCTACATCTTGAGGTCTTGTTGCGAGGCGTTCAGCAAGCGCAACGCTTGCGGTAAATGTTGTGAAGGTTTTCGAAGGCTCCGCCTCCAGCGCCTCCGTGACTGATCTCGTCCCCTCTATCACACGCTCAGAAAAAGCTTTGGCGTCCTTTAATCGGGCGACCAGTCGTTCGAGATCGAGAGGTGTAATTCCTGTGAGGCCGACGCCGTGCCACGGATGTGCCGAGGGAAGCCCGATATCGTCGATGCGCTGTGCGAGTTCATTCAACAGCGCGACAACCCGCTCGCGATTGTCAGGCGTCCAGTTGACTGCATCTGAAAGCTCAATATCCGATGGCGGCATTCCGAACCGTCGCAACCGCGACAGATGTCCAATCACCTGAAATGGCGTGAGACCGTACGGTTGATATTTTTCGTGGAGACGTGCGGCGTGACTATTCAGGCTGTCGCGCGCATCAACCAGGCTCCTGTTCAGCGCATCCGCAGACTCGCCCCGAGGAGCACCCAGTTCCCAGGTGTGCTGGAGCTCCATTAGAAGAGCACGCTTGTTTGCCTTGTTCGAATGCAGCTCGAGGCAGGAATCTCCCACTCCGGCGTTATCAAGACGACGTTTGACAACTTCGAGAGCTGCCATCTTTTCGGCCACGAAGAGAACAGTCTTACCATCTGCCACCGCAGCGGCGATAATGTTCGCAATCGTCTGAGACTTTCCAGTTCCCGGGGGTCCCTGAATCACGAGATCACGCCCCTTTCGGACTTCGTGGATCGCGGCCGTCTGTGAACTATCCGCATCGACAATGTGCGTCATTTCACTCGGAGATATATGCACGTCGATATTCGCGTCCTCGGACAACAACTCCTCGCCCGTGGTGAACCCGTTTGAAACAAGGGACGTAATAAGTGGGCGATCGGTGAACTTGGCGTTCTGCGGCCAGAGGCTAGGGTCGAGGTCCCTGTACATCAGGAATTTTGCGAATGAAAAGAACCCGAGGACGATGTCGTCGGGTTGAACACACCAATTCGGCTTAATGGAGATCGCCGCAGCCACCTGCGCGGCATAATCGTCAAAGGAAAATTGATCGGTTGCGTCGAACACCGGCATCGTGATCTTGTGGACGCGATCAAGAAAACCCTCAAGTGACAAGTTGGAGGCATAGTCCTCCTGTCGCGCTTTCAGTTTGAACCGCTCAGCTGCGCTACCGCGCTCCAGCATAACCGGAACAAGAATGAGCGGGGCATATCGGATGTTCTCGGCATTGTTGGGATCGATCCATTTCAACGTACCGAGGCCAAGATAGAGGATGTTGACCCCCTGCTCTTCTTCGAGGGTCCTCGCGTCGAAGTAAAGATCGAGCAGGCGTTTCTGGAGTGCGTTCGGAGTCATCCGTGTCTGGAGTTTGGTGTCGCCGTGCCTTATGAGGCGGCCGCTCTCATCTCTGTCGTCATCATCAGGTAGTGCGAGTTCGATCAGGTCTTCCGAACCTTCCCCGTTTTTGGAGTCACGACCCTTCGCACCTGCGAGAAAGGTCATCGCCTTGCCTTCGCTCACAAGGATGCGGAACACTTCTGAAGAACGCTCGTCGACGATATCGACGGTCTTCGCGCTTTTTGAGAACCGCGGGACATTTAGCAGGCGGTTACGAGCCGAAAAATCAAGCAACTCTGTTCTCGCCCGCTCAATCTTTGCTTCAACTGAAAGCGTGCTCTGGAAAACCGAATTCTCAGCGTTTTGGTCTATGTCAGAAATCAAATTTGTCATGGCAAGCCCCCTGCTTCCAGTGAGAATGCACAATCAAATTAGAACGTCTAGTAGCAACACCGAAAAGACGATAACAACTTGCAGTATTCCTCCGACTTTTTCACAGCATGTCTGAGACTGCCGGCGGTGGAGGCATGAAGGCCCAATGGCCCGAAAATCTGTATATGTTAGTATCCTCTGCTTAGACCTACGCTTGAGGCGCGATGTCCTCCGGCTTCAGCGGGCCTTCTTTATCCAAGATATCGTCTAGGGATTTTCGCCCTGTTTGCCTGAACGACACCTCGAACTTGCCATCGGGGACAATGATGTATTGCGACGACGTGCGTGCCGCTTCCAGAAGGCTCGGCAGGTCGGCAGATGCTTCATCGATCGTCCAGGTTCGTGACATCGTCACCGTCTCTCCAATTTTCGAATTACGACTTCTATACTTCGACGTTTACGGAAAACCGGCACATGCCGGTTACGACCTTTGGTGATTCCGTTTACGTCCGAGGGTTTCGAAATGGCAGGCCCCATTTTTTTGCTGGATACGAACATCCTGAGCAATGCCGGTTTGCAACGACCTCCGCCAGGATTGCGTGCCTGGATGAAAGCCATGGGAGCAGATTCACTCGCCATCTCGTTCCCCGCTATAGCAGAGTTGAGGCGGGGTGCCCATCTGGCCTTGAAACACGATCCACAAAAAGCGCAACGACTCCACAACTGGATTGATGACATCCTCTCCGTGGACTTCCAGTTCGCCGAACTCACAGCCAAAGCCGCCAATCTCTATGCCGAAATGACAACCGTCGGGCCGCTCAGGCACCTCTATGTACCAAGCCCGGAGCAGAAAAAAGATAAGATCGGACACGATCTTCTGTTCGCAGCCCTGTCGATCACCCATCAGATGCCGATCGCTTCCTTCAACGTAAAAGATTTCATCCTGATCGACAGGTACTTCCCGTTACCGGGCGTTTTTCACCCCGTTGAAGTTCAATGGCACGTTCCATGCCACGCTGTGATACCCAACGACGATTACGGAATGACGCCGCCTTCATTGCCCGAGTTCGTATCCAGCGGTTTTGGCTTTATGAGGTAGACCGAAGCTCTCGCTCCTTTCTACGGCAGCTCTGACCACCGCGGCGGCCAAACTGCCCTCCCGCAAAAGACCGGCATGAAGATCGAGAAGGGCATCCCTATGTTCTTCGAGCAGGGATTTCGCGCGCCGAAACTCCGCCTGCAATGTCGCCTCGACTGATTTTCTGAGAGCCTTGCGGCGGTGACGGAATGCCGACAATTCACGTGGACTGTCGCCAGGTTCGACAGACAGCGTTTTCCCAAGACCCCACTTGATTTCCAACATTGTTGCCAAGTCTGTCGCGCGATTGAGGTCTGCGGAGGGATCGCCACCGGCTCCATTCCCAAATTCGCCGAATAGCAGCTCTTCTGCGGCGATACCGCCAAGCAATGTAGCAACCTTGTTTCGGAGGTGCGCCGAAGTCTTCCGACTAAACAGCCGCTCTTCGAATTCCGTGTGGCCCAGAGATTGCGAGGACCGGCCGACTTGAATGCTTCTCTGAATCGAAACCGACATCAGTGGGTCTGCGTCGAGCAGGACACCGAGGATCGCATGGCCAAGCTCGTGCGCGGCGACACAGCGCTGTACCGCCATCGGGATCGGCACGACTGGTGGCAAGGCAGCGACGAGATCACGGAGCAACATCGAACGTTTTGCTCTTCTCGCATGGCGTCGGGCATTACGGACACACCTTTCGATGTCGGCACCAGACCAGCCGTCGCTTACCGACACCACGTCGTCCAGCGCTTCGTCGGCAAGGTCTCCCCGGAGGTAAAAACGGTAGATGTCATGGCGTGCCGCTTCATCCGGGAGAGAAATCGAGAAATGGCGTTCCAAGCGTCCTGCCCGAAGAAGCGCCGGATCGATAATCTCCGGGCGGTTCGTCGCACCGATTACGATAACGCCTTCATGTGACTGAGCGCCGTCCAAAAGTTCCAGAAGGGCGTTGACGACCTGACGATGGTAGTTATCGTTGCTACTGCCGGTTCTGTCGTCGCGGCTGGTGAAACTGTCGAATTCATCAATCAGAAGGATCGACGGTGCCTGGCGCGCAGCCTCGGCAAACGCCTTCCGCATTGCCTTCAGCATATCGCCGAGGTGACCCGTCGCCTGCCATCGAGCCGCCGACCCGAGGACTAGGGGAACGTTACAGGTTCTTGCCAAAGCCGTCGCGTAGGACGTCTTGCCCGATCCCGGAGGACCCGAAAGCAGGACGCCGCGATCGACATCGTGCCAGGCAAGTCTCCCGGCCTTCCATGCTGACAAGTCCTCGGTGAGTTCGAGACCCCATGTTTTAGCCTCACCGTATCCGGATAGGTCGTGCAGGCTTGGCCCCGCCGATAAGGAGTCAGAGGAACGCTTTCCTTTCTCGATATGAGGATACCGGCGGAGTCGCCCGATGCTCACAGCCACGGATCGTCCGCGCCGCCAACCGAGTTCGACCCGCTTGGGAGATTGGTGCGCCAAAAAATCGGCATCGACATTCGTGATAGTCCCGAGCCTCATCCGCTGCGCCGCGATCCGATAATCGTTCGGAGCCGGTAGGGCCAAAGAGACCACGATATCAGCGACGATGCGGACCTCGTCAGACAGAAGCTCCTCGTCCTGGAGAAGAATGATCGCCCGCTTGAGTTCTCGAAGTTTTCTGAACGCCTGGAAATCGTCGGCAAGTTCAGTCTCTTCGCCGATGACGAGAACGTAGTTGTTGCCATGCTCACCACCGATCGGAACAATCCCTTCGAGCAGATATTTCGCTGCCATCTTGTGGGCATGAACATCAGCCTTAGGCGGCATGACGAAAGCGGCGACGAACGACGATCGCCTTTTCAGCAACTGGCGGATCGATCTCGACATTGCGATGATGGCTAGATGGGTCGGCAAGGTAAGCTCGTACTTCGAGCTATGGAACGGATCGCGATTGGCGATCAGGTTATCGCTATAAGACTGCATGGATGCCTCGGAACACGGGGAATGATGATGACGCTTACGGCCGGTCAGGTCCGTATCCGCCGCACCATTGTCTCGGGGCCGAGTAATTCCGTATCAAGATCGACTTCGACGAAACCACGCAGGATCATCTGGGCCAGTCCGGCAACTGGCTTGGTTTCGGTGAAAACTGTCAGGCATTCGGCGACTGTTAGATTGCCGTGCTCATTTAGGACCGCAAGCACCCGCAGGCGGTCTCCCAGCGCGAGTACGTTGCCTCCGTACGACAGCAGGTCCTTTGCATTCTGAAGACGTGGACCCTCGTAAACTTCATCGGCGAGCAGACGGCGGTAGCGCAAGCCAGCTCTTTCAGCGACGGCTGCAATTCTGTCGGCGTCGAACGGTAGTACCTTGTCCGGACTGTCGATAAGTATCCTACCACCGTCATTGTTCAAGATGCCAAAATCGGGGACGTGAGCTACGTGGTCACAATCCAAGGAAACGGGCATGCAGTACCACGAAACGACGGCCGTATTGATATCCAGCAAGCAAGCGACATCGCGCGCCGCTTGGGATCGAAAAATCGGAGCGCCGTCGCATTTAATGGTAGCGGTTGGATGGAATGTGCGAATAGATGCCGAATGACGGCTTGCGCGAAGTCCTTTCGCGCTCTGTGCGATACCCATGTGGAACCTCAAACTAAACACGGTTGATCGACGCCGCAATTATTGCGGCGGGCAGAGATCAACCTATTCGTATGAGGCGGGCCATATTTTTCATGCGCGAACAATTAGAGAACAAAACGAAAAGAGTCAATGATCATAGGAGGCGGTTTTTCAATCTCGCGATGAGTAAACCTTCTATGGAGATGACACACGGTAACAGTGATAGACAATGACCTTGACCATCAGTCGGCGTCCGAGTTGGCAGGTCTCGCATTCCTTACCGTACACCGAGCAGACGGAACCCTTGTCGTCGCTGGCTTCCTTGAGAAGCGCAGAATGAACGCCTTGGGACGCTTCACGCCACCGCCAATGTCCAGCCGATCCCAAGCAAGGCCGATATGGCCAAAGTCGTAATTACCGACAGCTTGAGCCTAAAAATGGCGATGGCCGCCAAGACCGTCAGGACCAGAGATGGCAGTATGAGCGAACCGAGCACGGGTACG
Organism: Rhizobium sp. SJZ105; assembly: GCF_007828365.1. NCBI lineage: Bacteria > Pseudomonadati > Pseudomonadota > Alphaproteobacteria > Hyphomicrobiales > Rhizobiaceae > Rhizobium > Rhizobium sp. SJZ105. The sequence goes on along the minus strand of NZ_VIUP01000001.1, from coordinate 124,454 downwards.
TCCAGTATGAGTGGGCCGAACGCAGCGGACCTGACGTCGGAAAATAGCACGTGAAGCCCGAACCAGACCGCAAGGTTGAGAATAACGCCGACCACAGCCGCAGTGATTGCTGACATTGCGCCGCCGAGCGCCGAGTTGCCGCGCATCTTCTCGATAAACGGCGCTCCGGCGAAAATCCAAAGGAAGCTCGGCAGGAACGTTACCCACGTCGTCAATATCGCACCGAGGGTCGCTGCGGTTAACGGAGCCAACGTGCCCGGATCGCGGTAACCAGCCAAAAACCCGACGAACTGCGTGACCATGATGAGGGGACCGGGAGTCGTCTCCGCCATGCCGAGACCATCAAGCATTTCGCCTGGACGAAGCCAGCCATAGTTTTCCACGGCAGCCTGCGCGACATAGGCCAGGACTGCATAGGCCCCGCCGAACGTCACAACAGCCATCTGACTGAAGAACAGGGCGATCTTCGCAAAAACGTTGTCCCAACCGAGTACGAGGACGAGTGCCGCGACTGGAATGAGCCAGAGCACCGCCAGAGCGCCCGAAGTCTTCAACGACCATAAAAGGTTAGGCTTGGCGTGATCCGGGATTTCCTCACCGAGGACAGAGTCCCTATCTTCGAGTATCTTGTCCGATCCGGACTTGTGGCCCCCGCCAGCTTTGAAAGCGCCGAAGCCCGCCCTACCTCCCAAATATCCACTTATACCGGCAGCGATAATGATGATCGGGAACGGCACGTGGAGAAAGAAGATCGCAACGAAGGCCGCCGCAGCTATAGCGACCGTCACCTTGTTCTTGAGCGCCCTGCTGCCGATGCGGACTACCGCCTGTACGACGACAGCAAGGACGGCGCATTTCAGTCCGAAGAACATGCCTTCGATTGCGGTTACGTCGCCGAAGATCACATAGATGTAGCTGAGCGCCAGAATCGAGAGGAAACCCGGTAGCACGAACAGAAGGCCAGCAATCATGCCGCCCTTTGTCTTGTTCAGTAGCCAGCCGATGTAGATGGCGAGTTGGTGGGCCTCCGGCCCTGGCAGGAGCATACAGTAGTTGAGCGCGTGGAGGAATCGGTGTTCACCCACCCAACGTTTCTCGTCGACCACGATGCGGTGCATAACCGCGATCTGGCCAGCGGGGCCGCCGAAGCTGAGCGCCGCCACACGCGCCCACACCTTTATTGCTTCCGAGAGCGGAACGATGTCATCGCCTGCTGCGTCCACGCGAACGCTGGTCTTCGTGAGGTCAGTCATGGCCGTCATCCCTTCCTCGGATTGGGCCAATTGTGAGTTTCATCGCTCGCGTCACGGCACCATCTGTAGAATGCGTCATAGAGTGTCATGCCCGCTTCGAGTTGCTCGAGGTCGTCGTTGAACATGCGAGACAGGCCGAGCGACGCTGCCAGCAGGCCTGCAACTTCGGGGGCCAGGTCCGGCCGCGACGTATCTGCCCCCCGAACAATCGTCGCAAGGCGGAGCATGGGTTCGGTCCCGAGGCCGAACTCTTCGACCATGACGTCGAAGGTGCATAGTTCGCCGCGATGACTCCAATATACCTCTTCAATGTCAAAGGGTGTGGCATTAAACCGGTCGGCAACTGCCGAGACTTCTGCGGCGGGGACAAACAGGAACACCGCTGACGGGTCGACGAAACGCCTGATCAGCCACGGACAGGCAATCCTGTCGATCTTCGGCCGCGAGCGAGTGACCCACAAAGTCCGCCCGCGGCCGTCACGGGGTGGCAGACTTTCATCAGGGACAAGTGCGGCCTTTGATTCACGCCATGCCTCAAATCCACCTTCGAGTACCTTGGCAACTTTGCCAGCGGCCCGAAGATGAGCGGCAACGCCGTGGCCAAGCTTCTGGCCTTTCTGGCAAAGAACAACGGACGGTCCATTCAACTCTTGAGCCCATTCGGTAACGGTGCGGTAATCGCGACGCACCGACCCCGGTATAAGTCGGGGATCGGCAGCAAAGTCCTCGTCGTTGCGCACATCGATAATCATCGGCGCGTTGGGCGTGCCGATGATGCGGTTTAGCTTGTCGGATGTAATTTCAAGAAATGACGGCATAGCGCGTCCCTCCGGTTTATCGGGTTCAAAGGACGCGATTCTTTGGCCGTGGCCTCGTGGGGCGATCGCTACCCCATGCACAAGAATTTGCACCGTAACACCTCGATGTCAAGGCTGGCGCTCACCTGATTGCGCCCACATAATTTCAGATGACGGGCATCATCAGGGTTCAGATCGACTTGATTCCGCTGTCCCTCGGATTGATCCCGCCGACGCAAGGAAAGACGCTGGCGATCACGGAAGACTGCGGTGGCAGCAAGTCCTTCAACGCGCTGGACCAGATGCGTGTGCTCGGTCGTTGGATGTAGATGATCACGATCCCGAACCAGTCGTCTGTCGCCAAGGTCGACCAGGAGTTCGACTCCGAAGGCAGGGTGGAGCCATCTTCTTACTACGGCCGCGTGGTAGACATCTGCGAGGAACTGGTGAAGTTCAAGCTACTGATACGGGACGCCTCAACATACCTGACGGACCGCTACGGCGAGCGGAAGGAACACGCGGCAGAACTGGAGAAGCGTGTGTCGTTGAGGTTGATCTAGTGACTCCTCCTGCCTTCTCGTCGCCAGCCACTGCGCTAAATGGACGACGGCGCAATGTTTCCAATAGCGCTCATTGCTGTTGGAAACATTGCGAAACAACTCCTTGTCCGCTTCTAGTCCAAAGCGGATACCCCAGTCTCGAAGCGATGCGATCCTCTCGACGAGATAAGGTCACTTGGGTTTGATGACGCTGGTTTCGGAACAAACCACTACCTTGCGAGCACCGCGCGTGAGCGCGACGTACAAGTCTTGTGCCGAGAAGGAAAGCGTATCCAACAATACAGCAGCGTCTGCCTCGAGCCCTTTCAAAAGGAGGGTACTCCCCACTGCACGACCCTTGATTTCGCGCCCAACCACTCTTTGTTGTTCACGAACAGCGATCGCTAGCTCGTGAAATCCCTCCGCATTGTCGCAGGAATTGAGTGCCCGGAGGCAGGCTGAGAGAATGGCCGGGCGATGTGGCCTCACTCCTGCTTGCTTGTTTATCTCCACAAGCAGCATATTTGCATTAGCGGGTGTAGGAAGTGACGCGAAGTCCAAAGCTGCCTGCTCTGCATCGGTTGCCTCTTTGATTGCGGTCCCGTTACCCAGTGATTTGATCCTCGCCTTCATCGAAGTCCCATCGACGCCCGTCATGACCGTCGCGGCGAAGTCGATCAGGCGGTTGGTCGCGGCGGGATCGCCAAACGAGAACGTCTCGGCGAACGTGATGAAATCTGTCAAATCGACAGTCTCGACGACCACCGCGCCTGGCGTGTGCCGAGCTACCTCCTGCTGCCGTTTTTTATTTTTGCCAGCGCAGAGAATAAGGACCGAGCCACCCTTGACGGGCGCGGCCGTTCGGGCTGCTTTCAACAACGTTGCAGAGTCCGAAGGGCCTGAGATTTGAACCCATTCGACTTCCTTCGGGGCGTACGACAAGTCGATTGAAGAGCCTGTGCGAAGCAGCGGCCTAATGTCCAGCAACCATTGCCCGAGTTCGTGGCATCCCACGTTGTCCCATCGATGGGGAGTGTCGAGTTCTCCGACCAGCGGGAAGAAATCCAAGACCTCCTGCCATTCAACCTTGGGACCCGACCAACCAAAGATGCACTGTAGATCATCCCCAAGGACGCAAGTGGGGAGGAGGCCAGCTAAAGCTACCACGATGTCGTGCTGTGGCTTCATACAGTCCTGGTACTCATCGACAAACAGTCGTGAGTAGCTAGCCTTCAAGACGTCGTCGACGTGGCCCGCATTCAACAATGACAGGGTGTGGACCTTGAGCGCGGCATAATCGCTGCTCGGCGACTTCAGCTCAAGAAGCTCAGGGTGATGTCCACTTCGCCAAGGGAAAGTGGAAATCAGTTGGAGTGCCCAGCCGTCGATAGTCGCTAGGCGATAATTCCGCGAGGGAACAGCCAAGCCGTCAAGACGCTTCTTTAGAGCCGCGACGCCGGCGTTGGTATGGGTTAAAACTAAAATCGGCTTTTCATCGTCATGACGGGCGAGTGTCGACGCTATTAGATGCGTTTTGCCGCATCCAGCTGGAGCGCTGATGCATCCACGCTCGATTTTCAGCAGATCAGGAATCGCGCACGTCATTTGGTCGCCCAAGCGAGGATCGATTGAACCACTATCTTGAAGGGTGCGCCGAATTCTTTGAATTGAGGTCCAATCACGTCTCGGGCCAACGACTCCATTCGCCCGATATCCTTGAACCAACCCTTTTTGCCGCCGGCCGCTTTCGCGATCCACATCTTCTGTTCTGGCGACAAGCAATCCGATGCTGCAAGGGACTTGGCACCTTGAAGATCAAGTTTTCCGACCGACGCCGACTTAATCCTGCTGTCCATGAACTCGAGGTCATCAGGATTTAGCCGCTCGGCGACCTCCAAGATCGCTAGAATAACCGAGTTGGTGGCAGAGCAGATAATAGCGTCTTCTATCGATTGGCCATCCCCCCAGTGAAAGAGTGAACCGCCGTTCTCCGCGAAGGCTTTTGCCTCAGCTTCGGGAATGGGCCTGTCGTTGTCTATGAAGATGGCAACCCGATATCCTAGTGCCTGAAATGACGCCGCCCTTTCGAAGGGGCGCATTTCCGATCCACCATCGCAGTCGAGCAACGAAACCCCCGCAGCGTCCACGGACTCCCTCCCCTTCACCTCCGTCCGAAAGAGGTCTATGCCTCGCATAAAGCCGATCTCAGTCTTCCCCTCGCAGATAAGCACGGACTTGGCCAGGAAGGAACTGGAGGTGGCTCTTAAAGCTCCCTGCATGTCGGACGTGGCTGAAAGAATGGATGTTTGGCCGAGTGAATTGTCCTGGCGAACGATAGATACTTGATTGAAGGAAAGCTCTTGAAGCGCTATCGGCGAATGGGACGTCGCGAAGACCTGCATGGTAGGCTCCTTGTCTTTGGAGCCGAGCGACTTCAAGAAGCGAACGATGCGATGCGGTTCCAACCCAGTTTCGATCTCGTCGATCAGGGCAATTGATTTCGACTTCGACGCTTCCTTGTGTAGGCCTGCAGTCAGCAACCGCTTCGACCCCGTTCCCATTCCCCTGAGGGGAACTCCGCTTTCGTCGTGCAATGATATGGACCCGGAGCCAAAAGCGACGGAGTGGATGTCGAGCATTGCCGTGGCAGTTGCACCCACCGAGATGCCAAGACCTTTCGCAGTCGTATTTACGATCTCAATGGCGTCTTTGAGTTGGTCCTTGGCTTTATTGCCGAATGCTGTTCTGGCATCACGTGCGGCAACTGAAAGGACGCCGGAAGTGTCGGGTTTCTCATCCGAGAGCTTGTTCAGCAGTGATCCACGACGCCATGCCAAATGACCGTCGCCTCCCGAGCCAAGTCTCAAAGGTGACAAGCTTTCCCTATCCGCCCATTTCAGGTTGCGCTCCAGCCCCTTCGCGGCTGCCCTTGAAGATTCCAGTGTCCATACCGGTTCTAGGTCTTGATTCACCGTGAGCCTCAGGCACAAGGTCGTTTCGAGGCCGCTCCCCGGCTCCTCCTCGAGATCATTGGTTGTGGGATTGTAACCCCGCAGGAAGTCCCCGTATGCGTCGATCCTCTTCAGCGCATCTTCAAGCGCACCCAAGACTACCGTGATGGATATCGGTTCCGATACGTCGACATTGTGGAAGTCTGCATCGGTGAATGAAACGATCCGCCTTGCGCCGAGGCATAGATCGATCGCATCAAGCACGGACGTCTTGCCGGAGTCACCAGGTCCTATCAGACAGTTGAATCCAGGGCTGGGAGTCCAGGAAAGGTTCTTGATGCCCCGAAAATTCCGAATGTCTAGTTTTCTAATTGCCGGCATTGCCTGCTAACCTCGCAGTTGAATAGTTCGCTCAAGTCTATTTCCCACACAATGCGTTGAAGAGGAGTGCCACTCAGGCGGGTAAAGCCCGATGTCCACAAATCAATTCGCGAGGTCAATTTCAAGGCTTCACATTGCATGTAGTGGGCGTTGGAAAACATCGTTTCCGAGAACACCGTACATGCCACCATCGCCATGCGACCATCGGGTTTTACGGACGAGAAATCATCTCCATGTCAGATTATCAATGAGATGCGACCCTCTTGTAAAAGCGAATATCCCCCTTGGTGCTCGATCGTCGGCGTTTCGGCTCTCCTGATCTACTGGAGGCAGTCATTGAGCCCAGTGTGTCGGTTTTATATCGCACGTACTGATTGACACGATAGCATGCGTATGGCGACGAACGGGGCAAAGGTCGTATTTTAGATGCTGGTAACTTTTTGGCGCTATCTCCCGTGCCCGGCGAACACCAAAAGGGGGTCACACACGTGTCAATTCAAGCCCGCTTCAAAAAGATAGACGAAGACATCCCGGAATATGAGGTCGTTATCGATGGACACGCCGCCATCTCTAAAGGAACTGGCGCTGAGGGCAGGACAAAAGCGGCCTCGGCTTTCGAATATTTTCGCCAAGCGAAAGCGGCTAAGGAAAAATTCCTGCGAGCATTGGAAGACCTGGAGGATTATGCTTCGGACAGCGGATCGTTGACGGCTCAGGCGACTGTCAATGCCGATCTTTATCTGTCGGCGATTGCGGATGGAGAAACCGTCTACGAAGGTTATTGCGTAGACGAGCTTCTGGTCAGGCTGTCCCCAACTCGAGAGCCCAATACGGGTCACCGCTCACCCGGCTTTTAAATTCTTGTAGTGCCATTGCATTTGCAATCTTCACGTGTCCAACAACATGGCGTGGCGAACTCTTTAAACAATGAACGTAATCAAGAAGGGCTCCCTCACCAGCCTTCAACTCGAAACCTCGCCACATAACGTAGAGTTGCTTCACCGCGGTTAGAAGTTCGTCACTCACAATAGATGTTTCCGCCGACAGAGCTTCCTCCAATCGAACGATCCAAGTTTCAAGTGCGGAAACGTCGCCAAGGACCACGCAGCATAAAACTATATCTATCTCGTAGGGTTTTGACGATGTTTTTTCTGAGGAAGACCCGCACTTCCGTTCAATATAATCATGGATCGCAGTGCGGATAATGTTCTTGTGGTTCTCAAGCATATGCAGACCCGAAATTAACCTCCTAATGATGAAATGATAATTCCATCGGCGCAACGCTTGCTTTCAAGTAAACGAGCGCTGCACTTTCATGGAAGGATCACTCTTCGTAACCACTTGTTAACCACACAAGCAGAAGTGCACCAATCCGGGGCACAAAAGGCCCCGATCTGGCTCTGATACTCTATGCAACGCCGTAAAAATCGGTATTGGGAGATCGCTGACCTAAGGAGCCAGGCATGAACGAGATAGGCATACGAACAAAGTGATCATTCGGACGGACAGTTCCGTCTGGAAGCACCGTATGTCGTCATCGTGTTCGAGCCTAAGGAGGGCTTCATGCATTTTGCGCGTCAGGTTTCCAAACACATTGCGCTTCACAAGGCCGGTCTCGGTTTCCTGAGCATGCCCGCGATCCAGAACCCGCGCACGTTCGGTCAGGCCAATCGTATGGCTGAGAACGGGTCATCCGATGCCGTGGAATGCGGAATAACGCGGAATCGTCGTAGGAACGACGACTGAAACCAAGTTCTGGAACGAGCCGGTAGCCGAACGTGCCGTGCGCAAGCCACCGGCTACGCACGCCAAGACGCTGCGCGGTTTCTCGGTCTTCAAGGAAACGGTGGTCTATCACGAGAGCGATCTCGAGCGCCGCGTCTCGAAGGTCCTCCAGCTCCGCAAAGACGTTAAGGCTATCTACTCGCAATTCCCGGTGCTGCTGTATCGCGATGCCGACGGAGTATGGCGCGAGCATATCTGTGACTTCTGCGTGGTTTTCGACGATGGCGAGATTGTAGCCGTCGCGGTGAAACACGCCCGCAAGTCGGAGGTGATGGCGGACTTGCTGAAGCGTATCAAGGCGGAAGGCTTCCTCCGGAAGAACCGGAACGGCTCGACGACGCTTGGCGCAGTCCACGGCATCCGTCTCATGACCGAACGGGAGGCGACGTACGGTGCTTATGAAAACGCCGAACGCATCCTGCGCGCCCGTCGAATGCGTGTCGACGCCGAATACGACCGAGCTTTTGAAGCCGTCCAGAAGTTTCATGGCCCCTTTCGCTTCGGTGAACTTCTCCGCGGGTGTGAGAACCGGGCAGCTCGTCGCACGGCACTCCTGTTGCTGATCGACGAGTGTGTCCTTCTGACCGAGACACCCGGCCGGATCGACGATCTGACCATGCTGATGGTCCGCCGATAACCCCAACCCATCACCCGACTTCTGATCGCCCTTCAAGGAGCCTGCGATGCTGACCGACTTCCAGAGACCGAGCCTCTTCCGCCACGCCATCGTCAGAATGCGTCACGCCGATCGCTTCACCGATGACGACGTTAACTGGAAACCCAAGAAACGAGACGAGGACGGATGGACCTTTAGCAACGAAGCGAACGTCAGCGACGAACGCTTCATGTTGCACGGTGAGGTCTATTCGAAACTCGCCGGCGGAGCTGCCAAAATCCGCTATGGCTACAACGATCCTGAAAACCAGCGTCTGCGCGCGATTTTCGGCGACAACACGTTCTCAGACATTGTCGGTAAGCGCCGTGATCTCGCGTTGTTTCGCGAGAAGCTCATCAAGCGTTTCGATGCAGAATGGCTGACTCTCGGCAAAAAGCCGCGATGGTCGAAGGAAAAGTTCGAGGCCAAGCTCAGAGCCTGGCGCAGGGAAATCATCGCCGAGATGCTCGGTCTCGATGACGAGGACGCCGACGTCCGCGCCGACGCGATGGTCGAAGTGAAGACCTTTCCGACGCCGTCGGTGAAGACGTTCCGACGCGACTACAAGCGTTATCACGCCTGCGGCGGCGATACCCTCGGGATCGTCCACCGCCATCATGGTCCTGGCCTGCACCTTCGCAAGGTTGACGCGGATTCAACGGCGTTCGCCCACAAGCAAGCCCTCAACTATATGACGGACCGCAAGCCCACGATGGCTAAGGTTTACCGTGATTATCTGGCAGCTTTGGAGAAGGTGAATGCAGAGCGCGCCGCGCCACTCCTGAAGGTCACCCGTCACAAGTTCGAGACAATGATCTCCAAGTTCGACGAGTTCGACAAATGGGACGGCCGCCACGGTCGTGCCTCGGCGCTCAAGCGCTTCGGGATGTCGAAGAGAGGTGGAATCCCCGCGTTGTTCGTTGGCGAGCGCATCGAGATCGACTTCTGGAACGTCGATCTCATGACCCTGTTCGTTGAAACCGGGATGTGGGACATCCTTCCGCCATCGTACAAAGAGGCGGTGGTGGGCAAGCGCATCTGGTTCGTGGCGGCAATTGATGTTGCCACACGCTACATTCTTGCGTTCAGGGCGAGCGTCAACCCGAACGCTGTTTCGGCAGCGGCGGCCATCCGTATGATCATGTCCGACAAGCGGCACATTTCCGACTTCGTCGGGGCGGAGACGCCGTGGATCGGGATGGTCCAGCCGCGCAACATCTTCAGCGACAACGGCACGGAATTCGCCAACGCGCTTGTCGAAGGCATCATGCGCGCGGCGAAGATCACGTTTAACCGGCCGCAGGCGGGCAATCCCAAAGCTCGTCCCTTCATCGAGAGCCTGTTCCACTCGATCGGCCCGCTGATCGCGTCGTTCTTCGACGGCAGAACGTTCGGGTCGATCGCCGAGAAGGGTGATTACAACCCGGAACATCAGATCAGTCTGCAGGTCGACGAGATGATCCAGCTCTTCACCCTGGCGATCTGCGACATCTACCACAACAAGCCGCACAGTGGCCTTGGTGGGGCGTCTCCGCATAACGCCTGGGTCCGGGCGACCCAGGAACACGACATCGAGTTCCCGAGCCAAGACCCCGAATTCATGCTGCATGTCTTCGGTACGAAGTTCAAACGCCGCATCGGGCAATACGGCATCCCATTCATGGGCATCCCGTACGCGAACGAGGAACTGGACCGCCAGCGCAAGAAGTACGGACAGATGGAATTCGAGATCAAGGTCGATCCCGAGAATCTGGAGCACATCGCGGTCCGGGGTGACAAGGGGTGGTTCGTCGTCGAGAACAAGGTCGATATCGCGCGCAACCTGTCTCTGGCAGAGTGGATTGTCGCGCGCCACGACCTCCGGACACAGCACGCCGCCGAGGCGGAGGCTGGTCTCGCCGCGATGAACCGAACTATCAACCGCCTTGCCGAGAGCGGCAGGGCCGCAGCGCTTCGCGCGAACCTGACCCCGCGCAACATGACGGCCGAACACTATGAAGCCCTCGAGGCCGAGTTGTTCGGCGCGTGGGTCGCCGTGAGGTCGGCGGACGCGCCAACCCTTACGACGGCCTTCGCGCTTCCTGCGGACCCTCTCCGTGACGGATCGGTCTCCGATTCCCGTTTGATCCCCGAATTCCACGCAGAACGCGAACGCGATGCGCGGAAGAAGAAGCGTGCCGCCGCCGTTGAGCAGACGCCGGTCGAAACGCCGACTCCTGCCGAAACGACTGACAACTACTATGAGGAGTACTGATATGGAAAACGCTACGAACGTCATCACTTCCGACACGATCTACGACAAGAAGGCCGAGGTCTACAGCGGCTACATCGAACATGCACGCGACACGCGGTTGGGCACGATGCTACGCGACCTGGTCGAGAACGTGGAGGCTTGCCGCAGTGGCGCAGGATCGCGCCGGCGCGCGTTGTTCCTCATCGGGGCTTCGGGCAGCGGTAAGTCCTTCGCGTTGCGCCATCACTTCAGCCGCATCCCCGCATTCCAGCCGTGGAAGAACGAGTTCGGCGAGACCGTGCGGCCGCTGTTGAGCATCGAGGCACCGAAGCCGTGCACGACGAAAGACTTCGCCATGGCAATCCTCGATGCGATCGGCGTGCCGTCGAAGGCCAAGATGACGGAGGGCCAGCTCTTCGCGACCGTGAAGGCCCAGTTGCGCGAGCGCGGGATCATCTACCTTCACGTGGACGAAGCCCAGCACTTGCTGCGCCACAGCCGCAGCCGCGCGATCCTCGACGTCCAGGATCGACTCAAAAGCCTGATGCAGATCGAGGACTGGCCGTTGCACACGATCTATTCCGGAATGCCGGAGCTCGCGGAGTTGCTTACGGGCGATCAGCAGTTGGCCAACCGTTCGATGGTCATGCGCTTCATTCCTCTGAGCCTGCCTGGCGACAAGGCCAGCATCGCGCAGGTGTTGGCCGACATCGTGGAAGGCAAGTGCGGACTTAACCTAACCGATGAGCTCCGCACCGACGACTTCCTCGGCCGCCTGTGTACCGCCAACAGCGGGTGCTACGGGAAGATCATCGAGGCAGTCCAAGCCGCGTGCTTCCTCGTCATGCATAAGGGAAAGGGTACGGTGGATCGCCGCGCCTTCGCTCACAACTACCAGCGGGACACCGGTTGCCTTCCGAGCGATAACGTGTTCACCGCCGCGCGCTGGAGCGAAATCGATCCTGGCAACGCGCTGGCCGACTTGGCCACCGCTGGCAAGGGAGGCAAGTGATGGTTCTGCCCGTAACGCTTGCCCATCACGAGGACGAGGCGGCGATCGATCTGGTCGCCCGTCTTGCCGCCGCCAACGGATATCCGTCTCTGCGGGAGTTTCTCGCACACACGGACACCACGGCCAATGCCATCGTTCATGGCGAGACGGATGCCCTGTCGCTGGTGAGCGAGTGGTCTGGGGTGCCAGTCACTACGCTGGGGAAACTCGCGACGAGGACGTCTGGGGCTGGCGGCACCTGGCAGATGGGCTGTGCAACCCTCAGCAAGGACATGCGGCCGGGCCAGAGGCATCGCTTCTGCGCCCAATGTGTACTGGAAGACCGAGAAAGGGAGGCGGGCCGTTTGGCGTCCCGCGCTTATCGCCGTGCGTGGTGGGCCATTCGCGGGATCGAAGGATGTCAAGTTCACGGCTGCCAACTGACGGAGGTGGCAGTGGACGCCGCCAGCGACGTTCACGACTTCCCGCAGTTCGTGAATGCCAATCTCGGATCGATCCAGGAAGCCGCGGCGGCTCCTGTCCCGAGCCGCCAGCCGCGGCTGGATACTTACCTTCGAGACGGCGTGTTCCAGGATGGCGGGGATGGCTTCCTCGACAGGCTCGACGCACACGTCGCTGCCGAGTTCTCCCGCTATCTCGGGGACTTCCTGGTCCTCCACGATGTCAGGGCCTGGATGCACGAGGAAACCGATCTGCGTGAATGGGGCTTCAGCCTCGCGGTAAATGGAGAAGACGAAGTCCGGCGTGTTGTTGCCGAAGTCGTCGATCGCAAGCGACCGACGACACAGTATGTCGAATCCGTGATTGGGCCGATGGTGAATTGGTTCCGACGCAACGCCGCAAAGGAAGCATATGGTCCTGTGATCGATCTCATGCAGGACATCCTCGAGCGCAACATGCCGTTCGGAGAAGGCCAAATCATCCTCAAGCCCGTACGCACCCGGCACCTCTACTGTGTGAACTCAGCGCATGCCGACTATGGGGTCAACAAAGATCGGATCAGAGCTTTGATGAAGGCAAATGATCCCCATTTTCGGGATGGCCTCCCAGACAGCCGCACCTACTTCGATGCCGTGGCCCTACGGTCGATCCTGGAAGCCGCCAACGATACCCTGACGAGCAAAGAGGCGGGTGCGGCGCTGGGACTTCGGGAAGAACGCCTTTACGACGTTCTCAACGCAGGCATTCTGGAGCAGGTCGAAACGCGGTCAGACGATGAACGGGCTTACACCCGCATCCGCAAGTCAGCGGTGGTGGAATTGACGCACCGTCTGACGGTGAAAATGACGGAGGTAGCGAGTGACGAGGGGTACATGTCGCTCAGCAAGGCCGCCCGCTCATGGCATCGCCCGTTCCACACACTGGTCGCCATGATCCTCGAAGGCAGCCTCGAGGCATTCATCGTTGCCGGCAGAACACCCATTCTGCAGAGAGCAAGGGTGGCATCGGACGCCCTGAAGCTCGAGAGCGGTCCGTTGGCCGGGGGCGACGACGAACTGATGCGGCTCAGGGAAGCGGAACGCGTGCTTGGTACGGCGACGTTCACGGTCGCGGATTTGATCAAGCGGGGTTATCTCCGTCAGCGAACCCTCCGTCGTGAGAATGGCCGGGAGGTGAAGTTTGTTGAGCGGCAGTCTCTGGCAGAGTTTCAGGCCGCCTATGTTTCCCTGACGGAGATCGCGAAAACTCGCAAAGGCCACAGGGCCGCGATCAAGGCAGAACTCGACCGAGCTGGAATCTCGCCGATCTTCGAACCCGAGGGGTTCATCGCCCGCTTCTACAGGAGATCAGAGCTTACCTGGATTGGGTAAGATCGACCCCAAATCGGGTAAAGACCGGCTTACAAAACCCGCTCCGGCGGGTTTTTCTTTGTCTTGCTTCAGAATGTGCCCAAATCAAACGCCGCAAGACGCCCAAGACGTTTTGGAGGCCCAAAAAATTCGTAACGATTTCAATGTCTCAATCTGCAAAATGGACAAACCACGACCGCGTAATCAGCGGAAATGTCGTCGCCATACGGCACTGCCTCACTCTCCAAAGCACAAATCCCGACCCAGGCGCACACGACGGCATCCATCTTGTCCTCGAAAGCCTTCATCTCCCATCCCTTTGCATTCGTCGCGGGAATGATGAGTGCATCGGCAACCCCACCTATCCGTCGATCCAGATGTGCGATGATGAAAGACCAGACCTCGAGGAGTTTGGCGCGACGGTCTGCGGACGTATCCGACCGCCAGTAGCTGCCGACTTTTCCCTGCTTATACGGAAGCCGTTTCGCGGCGTTGGTCAGTTCAACGAGCGCAGGGTGCGGGTAGACTTCGAGCAGACCAGGACTGCTGATTTCCCTGGTTAATAACGGATATCCCGCAAGTTCAAACCCCATTTTAAGATCATCACTGACCTTGCCGGGCCTGATTGCATTTGGGGTGTGGGTGCCGCATTGCCGGGAACCATAGGCGGAAGACACCAGATTGTCAGAAGCACGGCGGGCAGTAATCGGTTGATGCGAGAGCGGCATATCAATCGTAACGAGATCGATCTTGCATCCCGCAAGGGCTTCTGCGGCCGCCAGAAGCGCCGATGCTTCAGCAACTGATCCCCTTGGGCGATCAGCGAGAACCGGGATATCGGTTCCACAGGCAAGGAAGCCGACGTAGGAAGATGCGGCGGCACGCAGCGTCCAGCCTGTTCCATCGTTGATGACCAAGGCGACCCCGCTTGGCTGGGTAACAGTCCATGCGGCATCTATACCCAATACGGCTTTCAGAGCGTCACCCCTGCCCGAACAGCGTAAAATACCCCCAGGCGGCGGCAAAAAAAGCGATGATGGCGGCGATCGTCAGGGCTTTTTTCGATTTTGGCCCAAGCGGCTGGCGCGGCTTTTTCGGGGGCGCCGGTTTGCGGAACTTCACCACATTGTCGTTCATTATATCATCGTCCTGCATGTCGCTGCTGAAAACCGGCGCCACATCAATGGCATCGGCCTTTTCGGATTTGTCTCTAGCAGACCAGAGCTATCATAAATATTACCAAGTTTTCACTTCCCCCTTTGGGCAAGCTATGTCACTTCCCACAATCAGAGGAATACAAACAGCGACAGACGGACCGGAAACAGGGGTTGGAAACAATCCTCTGTGGTATTTTGAATTTTGCGGGTGACGAAAATGAATGACGCCAACACCAATGGCCGCGACACGGAAAACAGCCAGCCCGATCTGCGGGACATTCTGGGTACCAGCAGGTCAGGTAGAAAGAAGAAGTCGCGCCGTTATCTCTATGCCGCAGCAGCCGTGGTGCTGATCGGCGGGGGCCTTGGCTATTATTACCAGTCGCGTGCCGCAGGCGTCGCCTATACCTACACCACGGAAGCGGCGAGACAGGGCGACCTTTCCGTCATCGTAACCTCCACCGGCTCAGTCCAGCCGACCGATCAGGTCGACATATCGAGCGAATTGTCCGGCACCATTCGCAAGGTCAACGTTACCTATAACAGCCCGGTCAAATCAGGCGACATTCTGGCGGAACTGGACACCAACAAGCTGGAGGCCGACGTGCAGAGCGCCCGCGCCAAGCTTGCCTCCGCCAAGGCCAATGTACTGAAGGCGCGCGCCGATCTCGGCTCGGCAAAAACATCGATGGAGCGTCTGCGGTCCCTCGTCCAGAGCCGGGTCTCCAGCCAGCAGGATCTGGATGCCGCGCAGTTCAACCACGATGCCGCCGGCGCCACGCTACAGGTCAACGAAGCGACCGTGCTTTCGGCGGAAGCGGATTTGCGGCTGGCCGAGGTCAATCTCGGCAAGGCGAAGATCGTCTCGCCCATCGATGGTGTCATCCTCACCCGCAGTGTCGATCCCGGCGCCACCGTTGCCTCCTCGCTCAACGCTCCCGTGCTGTTCACCATTGCTGGCGATCTGCGCCATATGGAATTGCAGGTGTCGGTGGATGAGGCGGATGTCGGCAAGGTTGAAACCGGGCAGAAGGCCACCTTCAACGTCGATGCCTATCCCGACCGTAGCTTCCCGGCTGAAATAGAGACCGTGCGTTTCGCCTCCGAGACCGTGTCTAACGTAGTGACCTACAAGGGCATATTGACGGTGGACAATGAGGAATTGCTGCTGCGCCCAGGCATGACGGCAACCGCCAATATCGTCGTTGAGGAGATCAAGAATACGCTGCTGGTGCCGAATTCCGCGCTCCGATATACGCCGCCGCGCGAATCCGCCTCCCGTGGCGGTGGCTTGATGAGCCTGTTCCGCCCTCCCCGCATGGGCCGGTCACAGAACCGCGATGCCGGTCCGGCCGCGACAGGCAAAAGAACGGTGTCGGTGCTGCGTAACAACACGCCCGTCTCGGTTTCGATCGAAACCGGCTCCACCGATGGCCAGCATACCGTGGTAAAATCGGGCGAGTTGAAGGCCGACGACCTGGTGATTACCGACGCCTCAGCCCGCAACGCCGGCTGACGGAGGAAAACCGCATGCAACAGCCGCCGCTCATAGAATTCCGCGATGTCGTCAAGCAATATGGCCGGGGCGAAGCGACGATCCGCGCGCTTGACGGCGTCAGCCTGTCGATCCACGAGAAGGAATTCGTCGCCATCATGGGGCCATCCGGCTCCGGCAAATCTACCTCGATGAACATCATCGGCTGCCTGGATGTGCCGACATCGGGCGAATATCTGTTTCAGGGCGTGCCGACCAGCGGTTTCGACAATGAACATCTGACGCTGCTGCGCCGCCACATGCTGGGTTTCGTGTTTCAGGGCTTCAACCTCCTGTCGCGGACCTCGGCGGTGGAAAATGTCGAGCTGCCGCTCGTGTACCGGGGCATGAAAGCCTCGGAACGGCGCGCGCGCGCCATGGAGGCGCTTGCACAGGTGGGTTTGAATGGCCGCGAGCACCACACGACGCAGGAGCTTTCCGGCGGTCAGCAGCAGCGTGTGGCCATTGCACGGGCCATTGTCACCCGCCCCGCTCTGCTTCTCGCCGACGAACCCACAGGCAACCTCGACACCAAAACCAGCGCCGAGATCATGGAGCTGATCACCACGCTCAACCGCGACAAGGGCATTACGGTCGTCATGGTCACGCATGAAGAGGATATCGCTGCCCATGCGGGACGCCTCCTGCGTTTCGTGGACGGCCATCTCGCCTCCGACAGCACAGCGGAAAACAAGGAGACTTCCGATGTTCTTTGAAACGTCGCGTCTTGCGCTGCGCGCCATCAGCCGCAACCTGCTCCGCTCCTTCCTCACCGTGCTCGGCGTCGTCATCGGTGTTGCCGCCGTCATCGCCATGGTAACCATCGGCAACGGCACGACCGAACAGGTGAAATCGGAATTGTCGCGGCTCGGCACCAACATGCTGTTCGTGCGCCCCGGCCAGTTCGGGCCCGGCCGCGCCAGCACGGAAGCCAAACGTTTCGATGATCGCGATGTCGAGGCGATCCGCAACCAGATCAGCGGCCTGCGCGCCGTTGCTCCGCAAAATCGCAGCTCCGCCGCAACGGTCATTTTCGGCGGCAAGAACCACCAGACAAGCGTCATCGGCACCACCAATGACTATCTTGTGGCACAGGACTGGACGCTTGCGCTTGGCCGTGACTTCCAGCCGGCCGAAGATCGCGGAGGGCAGATAGGCTGCATCATCGGCGAAACGGTGCGGCAGGAACTCTTTGGCGCTGAAAACCCGGTTGGACAGACCATCCGTGTCAGCAACATCTCCTGCCCCGTCATCGGTGTTCTCGCCCGAAAAGGCCAATCCGGCCTCGGCGACGATCAGGATGACACGATCATCATGCCGCTCAAAATCCACCAGCGGCGCATCGGCGGCACCACCACCATTTCCTCCATCATGGTCTCCGCGCAGGACGGCGTTTCCACCGCGAAGGTGCAAAGCGACCTGCAGAACCTGCTGCGGGAAAGGCGGCGCATCAACATTGGCCGCGAGGATGATTTCACCGTCAACGACATGACGCAGATCGCCTCTGCCATGACCGGCACGACGACGCTGCTCACCGGGCTTCTGGGTGCGGTTGCAGCCGTCAGCCTGCTGGTCGGCGGCATCGGCATCATGAACATCATGCTGGTTTCGGTAACCGAGCGCACCCGCGAGATCGGCATTCGCCTCGCCATCGGCGCACTGGAAAAACAGGTACTGACGCAGTTTCTGGTGGAAGCCGTCATGCTCTCTGCCCTGGGCGGCACGGTCGGCATATTAACGGGCCTTGGCCTTGCCTATGGCGTCGTCAGCTTCCTCAACGTGCCCTTCGTCACCAGCCCGTCGATCATCTTCCTCGCCTTCGCCTTCTCGGCAGCCATCGGCGTGATTTTCGGCTATTTCCCGGCGCGGCGGGCAGCGAGTTTGAGCCCGATCGAGGCGCTGCGGCACGAGTGAGACGAGCCGTCGAGGCTGCAACGGCCTCAACGGAAAAGGTTCATGATTTACGGAGAGTTTCGATGTTCAAATCGGTATCGGATAGCGCCGCTGCTGCAGACGGCGGTTCGCTTGCGCTCTTCGTGGAACGAATTGACGGGCAAACGGAACTGTTTGTGATCAATCGCTCCCTCGCGTCACGCGGAACGCCCGACTACAACAAAGTCAGCTCCAGCCTTCGACCACTTGCCGAGGAGGATTGCGGGAAGATTGCAGCTGCTCTCGAGCCGCTTTTGACAACGACGCCATCGATTCATCCGTTGGCGGATTTTATCGATACGTTGAAACAGCAAACATCCCGCTGATCGGAAAAATGGCGCAGCCAATCAAACGCTGGCTTCAGCCTCGCGCTGCTTCGCCAGCGCCGCCAGATCGGCAGGCTTCAGTTCCACCGACTCACCGCAGCCGCAAGCGGACGTCTGGTTCGGGTTGTTGAAGGTGAAGCCGGAGCGCATCTTGGTCACTTCAAAATCCATCTGGGTGCCGAGCAGATAGAGCACGGCGGAGGGCTGAACCCACACCTTGGCTCCATCGAATTCGACCAGATCGTCCTTCGCATCCGCTTCCGTCACGAGGTCGATGGTATATTCCATGCCCGCGCAGCCGCCCTTCTTGATGCCGACGCGCACACCCTTGGCGTCCGGGCCGGAATTCTCGACGATTGCTTTAACGCGCGAGGCAGCAGCGCCGGTCATGGTCATGATCGCAAAGCCCATGGGCTTAATTCTCCTTCGACAATCGAGTTCAAGGCTCGATGTTTATGGATTTCAATTTAATAGCGCTTGAAGGCGCCATCAAGGGATGACGCCTGTCAAAATCACGTCAGTCTCAATACCAGCCGACGGCGACCTGTGCCTCTTCCGACATGCGGTCCGGCGTCCACGGCGGATCGAAGGTCATCGACACTTCGACACCGGAAACACCTTCGACAGCGCCGACGGCATTTTCCACCCAGCCCGGCATTTCGCCGGCCACCGGGCAGCCGGGCGCTGTCAGCGTCATGACGATCTTGACCATCCGGTCGTCCTCGATGTCGATCTTGTAAACGAGACCGAGTTCGAAAATATCGGCCGGAATTTCCGGATCGTACACGGTTTTCAGCGCCGCGATCACGTCGTCGCTAAGACGCGCCAGTTCGTCGGGCGCAATGGAAGACGGCTTTGCAGCGTCTTCGGTCACATCATGGGTCTTTGCAGTGGCTTCGGCAGTCATGGTCCTGAACCTCAATCCTGATATCAGGCGAAAAATTTGCGCGCATAATCAAGCGCCTCGACAAGACGATCTACTTCGGCGCGGGTATTGTAAAGGCCGAACGATGCCCGGCATGTGGAGGTGACGCCGAACCGTTTCAAGAGCGGCATGGCACAATGGGTGCCGGCACGCACGGCAACGCCGCGCCGGTCTATCACCATCGACACGTCATGGGCATGGATGCCCTCGAGTTCGAAGGAGAAGATACCGCCCTTATCAGGCGCATTGCCGATGATTCGCAGTGAGTTGACCTCGCGCAGCCGCTCGGCAGCATAGGCCGCAAGATCAGCCTCGTGGGCTGCAATCGCGGCACGGCCGAGATTGTCCATATAATCAAGCGCATAGCCAAGACCGATAGCCTGCACGATGGGCGGCGTTCCCGCTTCGAAACGATGCGGCGGCTCGTTATAGGTCACATTGTCTTCGGACACGTCGAGGATCATCTCGCCGCCGCCCTGGAACGGCCGCATCTCGCTCAGGCGGTCAGCCTTGCCGTAGAGCACGCCGATGCCCGAGGGACCGTAAAGCTTGTGGCCGGTCATGACGTACCAGTCGCAATCGATATCGCGCACGTCGACCGGCATGTGAACCGCGCCCTGAGAGCCATCGACAAGCACCGGAATGCCGCGCTCATGGGCGATGCGGCAGATTTCCTTGACCGGCACGATGGTGCCCAGCGCATTCGACATATGGGTGATGGCAACGAGCTTGGTGCGCTCCGTCAGGCTTTTTTCGAAAGCCTCGATATGGAACGCGCCGTCGTCATCGACAGGCACCCAGACAAGCTTGGCGCCCTGCCGCTCGCGAATGAAATGCCACGGCACGATGTTGGAGTGATGTTCCATGATCGAGATGACGATCTCGTCGCCCTCGCCGATCTTTGGCATGCCGTAACCGTAAGCAACCGTATTGATCGCCTCGGTGGAGGATTTGGTGAAGACGATCTCGTCCACCGAACCGGCATTCAGGAAACGGCGCACCTTTTCGCGCGCCGCCTCATAGGCGTCGGTTGCGGCATTGGAGAGGAAATGCAGGCCACGATGCACATTCGCATATTCATTGGAATAGGCATGCGAAACGGCGTCGATCACCACCTGCGGTTTTTGAGCGGACGCGCCGTTGTCGAGATAGACCAGCGGCTTGCCATAGACCTCGCGCGACAGGATCGGGAAATCCTTCCGCACGGCTTCAACGTCATAAGGGGCCGCCAATGCGGCGCGTTCGCTCTCAGGCATGATGTTCCAGCCAGCCGGAGATGATAGTCTCCAGCGCCTCTACCAGATTTTCTTCTTCCAGTTCCTCGGCGATCTCAGCGACAAAGGCGTTGACGAGCATCGCCCGCGCCTTTGCCCGCGGCACGCCGCGCGCCATCAGATAATAGAGATGGTTGTCGTCGATATCGGCAACCGTCGCACCGTGACCGCACTGAACGTCGTCGGCGAAGATTTCAAGCTCCGGCTTTGCCGAGAACTCGCCATCGTCAGACATCAGCAGCGTATTGCACGCCATCTTCGCATCGGTCTTCTGGGCATCGGGGGCAACCCGGATCATGCCCTGGAAAATGCCCTTTGCACGGTCGAAGACCACGTTGCGGAACACTTCCGTCGAGGTCGTGTTCGGCACGTTGTGGCCAAGAACCATCGTCACGTCGGTATGGGTTTCGCCGCCCAACAGGTTGACGCCGCGAACGATGAGGTCAGTACCCTCGCCGTCCACGTCGATGCGCAGTTCCTGCCGCACCAGCTTGCCGCCGGCATTGATGACGAACAGACGAATCTTGGCGTCCGCACCGATTTTCATGCGCAGCTGGCCAAGATGAATATCGGCCGCGCCCTGTTGCTGCAGGATGATCCAGGTCACTTCCGCACCGTCTTCGACAACGATGTCGGTGACGGAGGAAACCAGGGCGGCATCTGAAGTCACCGAAAGGTGACGCTCGATGACGGTCGCCTTCGAACCCTTGCCGAAGCGCACCGGGAAGCGGCTGTGAACCTGACCTGCGCCATGGATCGCCTGCAATTCGATCGGCTTTTCGATCTCGGCATCAGCGGGAATGTCGAGCATCAGGCCGTCGCGCACGAAGCTGCCGTTGATACGGCCGATCACGTCGTCCTTGCTGGCTTCCGCAAGGCCTGTGGCGGCCGAGCCGTCAAGCAGGCTTTCGGCAAAGCTGGAAACGCTGATGTCCTCGATCTTGCCAACATTGGCCGTGCCATGCAGCACGTAGGCGACGGACGAGCCGGCGACAACAGACGCCTGCTTTTCGATAACAGGTGCGGGCTGGTCCTCGGGAATGGCACGCAACAGGCTCTTGAGATCGGTATAGTGCCACGCCTCGATGCGGCGGGTCGGAAGACCGCCGGTCTTCAGATCGTCGAACAGCACGTCACGGGCGGCGACAACCGCACCATTGCCCGGCAATTCGCTGAACTTGGCGGTATAGGCGTCGATCAGCGCGGTTTCCGCTGGCGTCAGCCGATTGGTCGTTTGAATGTTCATGGACATCACCTCCTGGCCTCTGGCTTAGGCCGCTTCACCGATGATGTCGGCGTAACCATTGTTTTCCAGCTCCAGCGCCAGGGCCTTGTCGCCCGAACGGATGATCTTGCCCTTGTAAAGAACGTGAACGCTATCAGGCACGATGTAATCGAGCAGGCGCTGGTAGTGGGTGATGACGACAGTGGCGCGATCCGGCGACTTCAGCGCATTGACGCCATCAGCCACAATCTTCAGCGCGTCGATGTCGAGGCCGCTATCGGTTTCGTCGAGAACGCAGAGCTTCGGCTCCAGCAGTGCCATCTGCAGGATTTCGGCGCGCTTCTTCTCACCGCCGGAGAAACCAACGTTCAGCGGACGCTTCAGCATGTCCATGTCGATCTTCAGATCGCCGGCAGCTTCCTTGACGCGACGGATAAAGTCCGGCGTCGTCAGCTCGGCCTCGCCGCGCGCCTTGCGCTGCTCGTTCATAGCAACCTTGAGGAACTGCATGGTGGCAACACCGGGAATTTCGACCGGATACTGGAAGGCCAGGAAAATACCCTTGGCAGCGCGCTCGGCGGCATCCAGTTCCAGAATGCTTTCGCCGTTATAGAGGATGTCACCGGAGGTGACTTCATAGTCTTCGCGGCCCGACAGGATGTAGGACAGCGTCGACTTGCCGGAACCGTTCGGGCCCATGATGGCCGCAACTTCACCGGCAGCAACCTTAAGGTTGAGGCCCTTGATGATCTCGGTTTCGGTATCGGCGATTTTTGCGTGCAGGTCGATGATTTCAAGCATGGTTTTATCCTAAGAATAGTGTGAGCGAAGGTGCGCGAAACCGCGCACTCAAAGTGCGTATTCGTATGACGATCAGCCGACCGAACCTTCCAGCGAAATGCCGATCAGCTTCTGCGCTTCAACCGCAAACTCCATCGGCAGCTGCTGGATGACATCCTTCACGAAGCCGTTGACGATCAGTGCGATGGCCGACTCCTCGGGAATGCCGCGCTGCAGGCAATAGAACAGCTGGTCTTCGGAAATCTTCGACGTGGTCGCCTCATGCTCGAAATGAGCAGACGAGTTCTTCGCCTCGATATAGGGCACGGTATGCGCGCCGCACTTGTCGCCGATCAGAAGCGAGTCGCACTGCGTGAAGTTGCGCGTGTTGGTCGCCTTGCGGTGAGCCGAGACCTGTCCGCGATAGACGTTTTCCGAGAAACCGGCGGCAATGCCCTTGGCGATGATGCGGCTCGACGTGTTCTTGCCGAGATGGATCATCTTGGTGCCACTGTCGATCTGCTGATGGCCGTTGGAAACCGCAATCGAATAGAATTCGCCACGGCTGTCGTCGCCGCGCAAAATGCAGGAAGGGTATTTCCAGGTGATGGCAGAACCGGTTTCAACCTGCGTCCACGAAATCTTCGAACGGTTGCCACGGCAATCGCCGCGCTTGGTCACGAAGTTGTAGATGCCGCCCTTGCCGTCCTTGTCGCCCGGATACCAGTTCTGGACTGTGGAATATTTGATTTCGGCATCGTCGAGTGCCACGAGTTCCACCACGGCGGCGTGAAGCTGGTTCTCGTCGCGCTGAGGTGCCGTGCAGCCTTCCAGATAGGAGACGTAGGCGCCTTCTTCGGCGATGATCAGCGTGCGCTCGAACTGGCCGGTGTTCTTTTCGTTGATGCGGAAATAGGTGGAAAGCTCCATCGGGCACCGAACGCCTTTCGGCACGAACACGAAGGAACCATCGGTAAAGACGGCCGAGTTCAGCGTTGCGTAGAAATTGTCCGTCTGCGGCACGACCGAACCGAGATATTTCTTCACCAGATCAGGATATTCGCGCACGGCTTCGGAGATCGACATGAAGATCACGCCGGCCTTTGCCAGTTCCGCCTTGAAGGTGGTGACAACGGAGACGCTGTCGAACACGGCATCCACGGCCACACGACGGTTTTCCACGCCGGCCAGGATTTCCTGTTCCTTCAGCGGGATACCCAGCTTCTCGTAAACCTTCAGCAGCTCTGGATCGACTTCGTCCAGCGACTTCGGGCCGGGCGTGCTTTTCGGTGCGGCATAATAATAGAGATCGTTGAAGTCGATCTTGGGGTAGCTGACGCGCGCCCATGTCGGCTCTTCCATCGTCAGCCAGCGCTTGTAAGCCTCAAGACGCCATTCCAGCATCCATTCCGGCTCCTGCTTCTTGGCCGAGATGAAGCGGATCACTTCTTCCGAAAGGCCCTTCGGGGCCTTATCGACTTCGATTTCGGTTTCGAAGCCGTATTTATACTGGTCCACATCGATCTGGCGAACCTGATCGATCGTTTCCTGAACCGCTGCCATGTCGTTCTCCAATCTCGCCGGAGCCAAGGTCCGGTGGCTTGTCAACGTATCAAGGCGGATAGCCGCCTTCATCCATCTTCGGGCAAATAATCCGGGCCCGTATAAACGGGGCGGAGCTTATACCCATGTAAGTGCGGGATGGCGCTTTTCACACATCCCGGCAAGCGGAAAATTGCTATTCCGCAATTCTTTGCCGCATTTTAAGCGGCCTGACCGGTCAGCCTGCGCCGCCCGGCAATTTTCGTAAAGGCTGCGAGCGCGTGCTCGATATCCGCCTCATCAGTCGCATGACCAAGGGAAATCCTGAGTGCGCCAAGCTTGGGATCGCGTCCCATCGCCGTCAGCACATGGCTTTCACCCACCTTGCCGGACGAGCAGGCCGAACCGGCCGAGAGCGCAATGCCTTCGATATCGAATGCAATCTGGCCCGTTTCCGCCTTCAAACCGGGCAAGGTGAAAAACGTGGTATTGCCGACACGGCCGACATCCTCACCGTAGATGATCACGTCAGGCGCGACTGCCCGCATGCCGTCTTCCAGCCTTGCGCGCAGCGCTGCAAGACGCGTCGCTTCGGTCTCGAGGTTTTGCGCAGCAATAGCGGCGGCTGCACCGAAACCGATGACCGACAGGGTATTTTCAGTACCGGAACGATGTCCCTTTTCCTGACCGCCACCATGGATCAGCGGCTTCGGCATCATCACCTCGCCGCGGGACACCAGCGCCCCAGCACCCTTCGGGCCACCAAGCTTGTGGGACGAGATCACAAGGAAATCGGCCTCCAATGCATTGATATCGAGCGGAACGCGGCCAGCAGCCTGCACGGCATCGACGACCATCAATCCCCCAGCTGCATGTGCAAGCCGCGCCGCTTCAGCCACCGGCTGAAGAATGCCGGTCTCATTATTGACCAGCATGCAGGCGACCATCGGCAGACCAATGGACTTGTCGTGCGCTGACAGCAGCGCCTCAAGGGCCGCAAGATCGATGACACCCGTTGACGTAACGGGAATTTCCGTAACGTCAGCCTTGCCGAACCGGCCTCCTTCACGAAAAGCCGGGTGTTCGATCGCCGAAACGTAAAGACGACCATAGCGCACGGGAGCGCGCCCCATCTTGAATTCAGGCGAAAGCACCAGATTGGCCGCTTCGGTCGCACCGCTCGTAAAGGTCACATGCGACGCCTGGGCGCCGCAGACCACAGCAACGTCACGACGCGCGGCCTCGACGGCCGCACGGGCTGCGCGCCCTTCCCGGTGTACGGAGGACGGATTACCCGTGATATCGAGAGCGCGGACAAGAGCATCCCGCACGGCAGGCAAAAGCGGCGCCGTGGCGTTCCAGTCCATATATGTGCGCGTCAAAACCGTCATCGCGGAAAAGCTTCGCTCAATCTTCCATGCGCCAAAACGCATTTTTCTTGAAATTACAGTTGCGCTTGCCTTATGACACGGTCCGAGTGCTTAAGCACACGCAAAGTTTCGAATTATTCTAAACTGCGTTCTAGAAAAGATGACACAGTTCGTCAAGTCTTCTCGTCGGAAGAATGCGGTTGGAGAATGAAAAAACACGACCGGAGTACCAATGCCCGAAGTCATTTTTAACGGCCCTGCGGGTCGCCTCGAAGGCCGTTATCAACCCTCCAAGGAAAAGAGCGCGCCGATAGCGATCATCCTTCATCCGCACCCGCAGTTCGGCGGCACGATGAACAACCAGATCGTTTATCAGCTCTTCTATCTTTTCCAGAAGCGCGGTTTCACGACGCTCCGGTTCAACTTCCGCTCCATCGGCCGCAGCCAGGGCGAGTTTGACCATGGCGCCGGCGAGCTTTCCGATGCCGCATCCGCTCTCGACTGGGTGCAGAGCCTGCATCCCGATTCGAAAAGCTGCTGGGTCGCCGGTTATTCCTTCGGCGCCTGGATCGGCATGCAGCTTCTGATGCGTCGCCCTGAAATCGAAGGTTTCATGTCGATTGCGCCGCAGCCCAACACCTACGACTTCTCTTTCCTCGCCCCCTGCCCGTCTTCCGGCCTCATCATCAATGGCGACGCCGACAAGGTCGCGCCTGAGAAGGACGTCAACGGTCTGGTCGAAAAGCTGAAGACCCAGAAGGGCATCCTCATCACCCACCGCACCCTTCCCGGCGCCAACCACTTCTTCAACGGCAAGGTTGATGAGCTGATGAGCGAATGCGAGGACTACCTCGACCGCCGCCTGAATGGCGAACTGGTTCCGGAACCGGCAGCGAAGCGCATTCGGTGACAAGCCGCCCGGTGTCGCGACAGGTTTTGATCTGGCTGCAATGATCGACAACGGGCTTGGCTGCACCCCTCTGCCCTGCCGGGCATCTCCCCCACAGGTGGGGAGATCGAATCGTGGTGACCTCCCGACGCTCTTTAACGTAGCGACTCAGGCGGAGATCAGGCGTCTGGCCAATCTCCTCCTTGTGGGGGAGATGACCGCCAGGCCAGAGGGGGGGGCAAGCCCGCCGTCGTCTATTACGCCCTGACCAAAACCCCACCCGTAACCGGCTCATTCACACCGGTCGTCCCCGGATAGGTTAGCGGCAGCCCCTTCAGCGATCGCACCGCCAGATAGGCCCAGGCCTCAGCCTCCATCGCCCCGCCGTCGAACCCCGCCTCTTCCGCCGCGATTACCCGCGCACCCTGCTTGGCAGCAAGGCTCGCAAACTCTTCCATGATAACAGGATTGAGCCGCCCGCCGCCGCAGATCACATAGGTCTTAGCCGCTTCCGGCAAATAGCTCGCCGATTTGAGGATCGCGGCACCCGTCAGATGCGACAGCGTGCGTGCGCCGTCCGCCAGCGAAACCTCGCCCTTTTGCGGCGGCACGAAATCGCTGCGGTCAAGCGAGCGGCGGATATTGGCCGAGAAGAACGGGCTTTCCATGTAGCGCGTCACTAGCGAGGCAACGACGCTGCCGCCCGCCGCCGTCCTGCCGCCCTTGTCGAAGGCTTTGCCCGTATGCGCCTCGATCCACTGGTCGATCAGCATATTGCCGGGACCGCTGTCGAAAGCCGCAAGCCGCCCTCCCTCGCCGATATAGGTGAGATTGGATATGCCGCCGATATTGACGAAGACGGCGGGCGTTTCGAAGCCATCAGGCAGATTGGCGGAGAGCGCCATGTGGTACGCAGGAATGAGCGGTGCGCCCTGCCCGCCATGCACCATGTCGTTGGCACGCATGTCGTAAACCACATCGATACCGGTTTCCTCGGCCAGAAGTGCGCCGTCGCCGATCTGCACGGTCAACGCCTCATCCGGTCGATGCAGCACCGTCTGGCCATGAAAACCGATCACGTCTATATCGCTGGCTTCAAGCCGGTGGCGGTGGAGGAAGGATTTGACCGCCGCCGCATGGGCAAGCGTCAGCTTGCGTTCCGCATCCGCGAGGTCACCCGGACGCTCGCGCCGTTCGCGAATGGCTTTGGCCGTAACCAGCGCCTTCTGCCACGTGGCGCGCAGGCCCGGATCATAGGGGAAATAACCGCTCGGCCCATGCCGGACCACGTTTTCGCCATCCGTGCGCAACAGGGCGATATCGATGCCGTCCATCGATGTCCCGCTCATCAGCCCGATTGCAGTTTTGACCTCGCCCACGCGCTGCTCCCTTTCAATATCGAATCATGCGGAGATGAATCGCCGTTATTCATGGCCGAAACGGGTGCACTTTTCAAAAAACAATGGTAAAGCCCCCCGCGTTCATTGACAGACAATGACGGCAAAGGTCCAACCAGAAAGAAAAAGGTTATGTCCAGGTTCAAGTCCGATTTCCTCCGCACGCTCGATGAGCGCGGCTTCATTCACCAGATCTCCGACGAGTCGGGTCTCGACGAACTGTTCGCCAAGGAAACCGTGACCGCCTATATCGGCTATGACCCGACGGCCTCCAGCCTGCATGTCGGCCACCTCACCCAGATCATGATGCTGCACTGGATGCAGAAGACCGGTCACCAGCCGATTTCGCTGATGGGCGGCGGCACCGGCATGGTTGGCGATCCCTCCTTCAAGGAGGAGGCCCGCAAGCTGATGACGATCGACATGATCGAGGACAACATCACCTCGCTCAAGCACGTCTTCGCCAACTACCTCGATTACGATCGCGCGGAAAATCCGGCGCTGATGATCAACAATGCCGACTGGCTGCGTGGGCTCAACTACCTCGAATTCCTGCGCGACGTCGGCCGCCACTTTTCGGTCAACCGCATGCTTTCCTTCGACAGCGTGAAGACGCGCCTCGACCGCGAGCAGTCGCTGTCCTTCCTCGAATTCAATTACATGATCCTCCAGGCCTACGATTTCGTGGAGCTGAACCAGCGTACCGGCTGCCGCCTGCAGATGGGCGGCTCTGACCAGTGGGGCAACATCATCAACGGCATCGATCTCGGTCACCGCATGGGGACACCGCAGCTCTATGCGCTGACCTCCCCGCTTTTGACCACCTCTTCGGGTGCGAAGATGGGCAAGTCCGCGTCCGGTGCCGTCTGGCTCAACAAGGACCTGCTGCCGGTCTATGATTTCTGGCAATACTGGCGCAATACGGAAGACGCGGACGTGGTTCGCTTCGCAAAGCTCTTCACCACGCTGCCGATGGATGAGATCGCACGCATCGCCGCCCTTGGCGGATCTGAGATCAACGAGGCGAAGAAAATCCTTGCAACGGAAGTGACGGCCATTCTGCATGGCCGTGCCGCTGCCGAAGAAGCTGCCGAAACGGCGCGCAAGACTTTCGAGGAAGGCGCGCTTGCTGAAAACCTGCCCTCCATCGAGGTTCCGGCATCCGAACTCGATGCCGGCGTCGGCGTCCTGTCGCTCATCGTCCGCGCTGGCCTTGCCGGCTCGAATGGCGAAGCCCGCCGTCACGTTCAGGGCGGCGCGGTAAAGATCAACGACAAGGGCGTATCCGACGATCGCCAGATGATCGGTTCCGCCGAGATCACCGGCGATGGCATCATCAAGCTTTCGGTTGGCAAGAAGAAGCACGTTCTCGTTCGCCCGGCGTAACACCCGCGCAAATCATCAGATGAAGGGCCGCGGAAGCGGCCCTTTTTATTGAAACTCGAAAATCTGCCTGAAGACGCCCGGCGCTATCAGCGACAGCGGGTTGATTGTCAGCTTCGGCTGGTCCGTCTGGCCGGAAAGCTTGAAGGTGATGCCGAGCAACCCGCGGTCGCGGCCGTTGCCGAGGAAAATGCCGATAAAGGGCAGCTCGCCGAACAGCCGGTTCAGGCCATAGGCGGGCATGAAGGTGCCGGTCATGTCCATACGGCCGTTCTGGTCTTT
This sequence comes from Rhizobium sp. SJZ105, assembly GCF_007828365.1. Lineage (NCBI taxonomy): Bacteria > Pseudomonadati > Pseudomonadota > Alphaproteobacteria > Hyphomicrobiales > Rhizobiaceae > Rhizobium > Rhizobium sp. SJZ105. Next base: position 95,042 of record NZ_VIUP01000001.1, on the reverse strand, counting down.
CAGCAGGCCCTGGAAGGTCGCCCCGATCTGTTCGCCGCGCACCACGCCGTTTTCCACCGCAACCGAGCCGTTGACGTAAACGAGCCGGGCAAAACCGCGCTGGAATTTCTCCGAGCTGACATCGATATTGCGGCGGACCGCCGTGTTAAGGCTCCGGCCGTCATCGCCCGTCGGCGTGGCGACGATATCCTGAAGCTTCGCTTCGTTGACGACGGCGAAATTGCGCAGATCGAGCGAGCCGCTCCAGTCGCTGCCGTTGACGGTCGAGAGTGCGAGATTGAGAAGACCACCGCGAATGCGGGTGTAGATATTGGAGAAACGGGCAAGAGAACCGGCGTCGCTGCTGGTAAGCGTCACGGTTCCCGTCGCGCCGCGATTGGTCGTCTGCGCCACAACCGCCTGGCCCCTGCCGGTGACGCCGCGAAAATCAACCGAACGGACCTTGCCGTCACGCACACTGACATCGGCACTGACATTGGAAAGGATCTCGTCGTTGAAGCCGTAGACCTTGTCGAGTTGCGCCTTGATGGCAAGGGACGGCTGCGAACGCGATGTGCCGTCACCTGCCCCTGAGGAACTGCGAAGCTTTGAGAGGAAAGGCCGGAGATCGGCCGATTTTCCCGAAGCGTTGATGCTGTATCCGTTTTTGGAGGCAGTGACGGCGACGGCGTAATTGTCGGAAGGTGACAATTGCACGCGGCTGAGATCGGCCGAAATCAGCCCGTTCTTGGTGAAGGTGACATCTCCGGCAGCGCCGAAGCCGTCCCCGGTTAGGGAGAAATCACTGATCGTCGTGCGGCCATCGCTGGTTTCCAGGGTAAAGGTCGCTTTTGCCGGAATACCGACGCCCTTGCTCCATCCAAGCCCCGGCAGAATGATAGACGCCTTCGCCAGATCGAGCTGTATCTCCTGACTTTTCGTATCCGCGCCATCGATTTCCACAACGGTCGTGCCGCCAAGAACCGTGGAAAGCTCCGGTGCAAGCTTGGCGACCTGCGTCTCGTTCAGGGTTGCTTTCAGCGACAGCGTTGGAGCAACGTCGCTATTCTTGCGCACCGGCTCCGTCATCTCGATAGACATCGGCACATCGTCCACCCGGCCCTTGCCTTCAAGCTTGAGCTGCCGGTCGTTGATGGACATGAAACCGTCAAGCGCGGTCACCTTGCGGCCGGCAAACGGTTTTGTCAGCGACAGGTTCTTCAGATCGAGATCGGCCGTCCACACCGGCGGCGGTGGATTTTGGCTGGAAAGCATGCCGACGGTCAGCTTTGCATTCGCCGTCACGTCGCCGGTGAAGTCATCCGGCTTGAACTGCGTATCCTTGAGCGCATTGATAGGCTTCAGCGTCGCAAGCTCCGCCACGGCATCGGCCGAGCCCGAAACGTTCAACTCGAGATTTCCAAGCAGGGGCTTTGCATAGACGTCGGACATGGAGAACCGGCTGTCCTCCAGCGCAAGCGACCGATTGGAGGCGAAATAGGATGTCGCGTTCTTGAGATCGACATTCATCCGGCTGCCGACGAGATTGAAATGCGCATCCACGTCGCGCAGCGGCGGAATGTCGCCGGTGGTATTGAGACGCGTGCCGTCGATATCGAAGCGGATCTGCATTTCGCTCTCGCCCAGCACCAGCGGGCAACCGGGACCGCACATCCGTCCCTGCGGAATGAAGATCGCAATCGAGCCGTTCGTGACCGTGCCGCCATAAAGATTGGACACCACCCACTCGCGCGGCTTGTGCGCCATCCAGAACGGCCAGAGCTGCTTGACCGCCGTGGCCTCCATCTTGGGAATCTGTCCGGCGAAACTGATTTCAGGCGAGCCCTGGCCAAAGCGGATTTTCAGCGAGCCTGCCATGTCTCCAAGAGGGCCGGTAACGTATAGCGAGGGAACCTCGAGCTGCCTGGTCGCGACATTGAATTGCCCGTCCGCCTTCAAGCTGAAAGGAACGGGGTCTTCGCCAGAGGCTTCAGCCGAGGCAACCGCATTGTCGATCCGCAGCGAAAGACCGAAGCCCTCTTGGGTATCCGTGATTTCCCCAGTGACCGGAATAGCCGTTCGCCCAAGGTCGATCCGCGAATTCCCAATGACAAGACTGCTTTTCTGAAAATCGTAGCGCGCGTTGACTGTGCCGGCAGTGAAGGGTTGAGCCTCGCCGCCGATAAGAAGCATTCCATTGCCCATGCCAAGCGAGATTTCCAGCCGCGGCTCATGTCCGGGCATGGAACGCCGGGCGAGAATGCTGACACCGGTCTTGACGTTCAGACCCTCATGAAGATTGCCTTCAGGATCGAATTTTTCCAGAAAAGGACCGATGTCGAAACCGTCGATGCGCGCGTCGAAACCGTCGATCACACCGCCTGATCCCGATGTCTTTAGCGACAGGCTGGCGATTTCGCCGTTAAACAGCGTTTCACCCTCAAGCGAATATCCGCCCTGCTGGTCAGGGGTCAACGAAAGTTCACGCACTTCAACGACGCGTGGCTTGCCGGCTTCGCTCGGCGGCAAGTGGATCGAAACGCTGGAAATATCGATTTCCTCGGTTCCGCTGCTTAAAAACGCCTGCGCCAATTTGTCCAGCTGGGAAAACGCCGCCTGCAACTGCTGCGGAACCGCGTCCAGCCGGATGCTGGCGAGATCGAAACCGTTACCCTTCGGCAAAAGGGCCGTATCGAGTTCCATCCCGTCGGCCTCGAGACTTTGCACGGAGACGCGTCCGGTCAAAAGCGCTAGCGGATCGAGCGCCATGCCGATAGCCCTTGCCCGGCTCAAATGCTGGCCGGATTCCTTCTCGACGATATCCACATCCTCCGCCACCAGCGCAAGCCGCAGCCCGGTCGAGAACCTGATGGCCGAAGAACCGATTCGCGCGCTGTAGTGGGGTCCGAGCGCCCGTTCGAGCGCCTGCTGCGCCTGGCTGGAAAGGGCATTGTCGATCGATCCGGTTTCGACGGAGACAATGATGCCGCCGATGGACAGGAAGGCCAGTACGAAAAGAGCAGCGAAAATCTTGATGAGAGCACGCGCCATGGAGCGCGGCGCCGGGCAATGCACGATGAGAGGATCTTCGGCCTGCGCCGAAGGAAGATCATGCAGCGCAACGATATCGCGCTTGCTGAACTTGACCTTTTCACCCCTTACTTCAGCCATACGCCCGTGTTTGCCCCTGAATAGCTTTTGTTTCGCCTCAACACTGGACGACGCCCGGTTTCGCTATATATCGAATGTGGCGACTTTCACTCAACATCCCGGCGAAAGAAAGATGATTATGACAGAACTGACGATTGGCAGCCCTGCCCCCGATTTTACTTTGCCCCGCAACGGTGAAGGAACGGTGACATTGTCCGGCCTGCGAGGCAAGGCGGTCGTTCTCTATTTCTACCCGAAGGACGACACATCCGGCTGCACCGCCGAAGCGATAGATTTCAGTGCCCTCGGCGCGGAATTCGAGGCCGCCAATACTGTCGTCATCGGCATTTCCCCTGATAGCGTCAAAAGCCACGACAAGTTTGCTGCAAAGCACAAGCTTTCGGTGATGCTGGCCGCCGACGAGGAACGGAAGGCGCTCGAGGCCTACGGCGTCTGGAAGGAAAAAAGCATGTATGGCAAAAAATACATGGGTGTCGAACGCACCACCGTCCTCGTAGCACCTGACGGTACGATCGCGGAAATCTGGAACAAGGTGAAGGTTCCGGGCCACGCACAGGCCGTTCTCGACGCCGCACGGAAGCTCTGAGAGACGCCCCTGTCGTGACGCCCACCTTCAGGATCATCTCGCTGCGCGGCGGCGCCACCGAGGCGATTGCCTGCGCCGATCTCGACAGAAAAACCGCACTGGCGCAGGAAACGGCGACACGATGGTTCGAGCGCCGCCTGTCGCTGCGCTCCCCCCTAGATCCACCCCTGCCCGAACGTCCGGGCAGGCCGGATAAACCGGAACTCGTTCCGCCGACCGCCGTGGAGCGCCGCTCCCTCCACAGCGTCAAGGGTCGCATAGCGCTGCTGCACGCCATCGCCCATATCGAGCTGAACGCCGTTGACCTTGCGCTCGACATCGTCGCCCGTTATGCGAGCGAGCCGGTGCCGCATTCCTTTTTCAACGGCTGGATGCAGGTTGCCTTCGAGGAGGCGAAACATTTCCGGATGGTGCGGGAAAGGCTGCGAAACCTCGGCGCGGATTACGGCGATCTGCCCGCCCATGACGGGCTCTGGCAGGCGGCGCATTCAACCCGCAACGACCTCACCGCGCGGCTCGCAGTCGTGCCGCTCATCCTCGAGGCGCGCGGACTGGACGTGACGCCCTCCCTGCAGGCGAAGATGCGCGAAACCGGAGACCTTGAAAGCGCCGCCGTTCTCGATGTCATCTACAATGACGAAAAGGGCCATGTCGCCATCGGCGCCAAATGGTTTCGCTTCCTGTGCGCCCGTGAAAAGAAGGACCCGGCAGCAACCTTCCGGCAACTGGTACGTGCCAATTTCCGCGGACCGCTGAAACCGCCCTTCAACGACCTCGCCCGCGCCGAAGCCGGGTTGACGCCATCCTTTTATCGCTCCCTCACCGCTGTCAGCAACAGCGGCTGACGCCCGCAGCCCGGCGCATGGTGCAAAACTTCGTTAACCTTAACGAAGTATGATTTCCTGTGAGAAATCGGCCAGTCCGGAGAGAGATTTTGACTGATACAGCGGAAAACCGGGTATTCGGCAAAAAGCGGCAGCAGCACGTTCTGGTGCTGGCAAGCGGTGACAAGGTCCGGCACATGACGATCCGGCCTTGGATGACGGCGCTTGCCGGCTGCACGATCGGCCTTTTCTCGCTCGGTTACCTGGGCGCCACCGGCTATCTCATCCTGCGTGACGACCTGATCGGCGCGACCATGGCGCGCCAGACCCGCATGCAGCACGATTACGAAGACCGTATCGCCGCGCTGAGGGCGCAGGTGGACCGCGTTACCTCAAGACAATTGCTCGACCAGCAGGTGGTTGAAAAGAAAGTGGAAAAACTGCTGCAACAGCAGGCGGCACTCACGTCCAGACACGGGCGCATGAGCGAATTGCTGGAGCGCGCGGAAAATTCCGGCATCGCCGCCTCCACGGCCACGGCGCCCATTCCAACCGCGCCCTCCTCGCTCTCGAACGCGATGGTGCCGGAAAAGCGCGCCGATCTGACAGGTGGCCTCTCCGCCATAGAAAATCTGATGGCGCCCCGCCCGTCGCAGCCGGAAAAGCCAGCCGGAACCGACAAGCGGGCGTCCTATGTGCCCGAAAACGGCGAAACGCCTTCCGACCGCGCCGACCGCGTGTTTTCCAAGGTCACGCTGTCGTTGAAGGATATCGAACGCCAGCAGATATCACGGATCGCCAGACTGACCAGCGACGCCGAGGACAAGGCAAGCGCGATGCAGGATATCATCCGGCAGGCGGGTCTGAAAATCGACGAAAGTGGCACGGACGGTGTCGGCGGCCCCTATGCGGATCCGCAGGGTAATGAAACCGATCCCTTCAATATGTCTCTGACCAATCTAGACAATGCGCTCAACCGGCTGGATATCGTCAAGGAAACCGCAACCGCCTTGCCCTTTGGCAATCCGGCCCCCGGCAGGGCGATCACCAGCCGATTCGGAAACCGGCTCGACCCGTTCCTCGGACGGCCTGCTTTACATACCGGCATCGATTTTCGCGCCGAAACAGGCGCCGACGTCAAGGCGACGGGCGCTGGAAAGGTAACGGTTGCGGAAAACTCCGGCGGCTACGGCAATATGGTCGAGATCGATCACGGCCAGGGCGTATCGACGCGATTCGGCCATCTCTCCACCATTCTGGTCAAAGCCGGCGACAAGGTGGAGGCCGGCGACATCGTTGGCCGTGCTGGCAGCACCGGCCGCTCCACCGGTCCGCACGTACATTACGAGGTCCGCCGCAACGACACGCCTGTTGATCCGATGCGGTTTCTGGTCGCCGGGGCCGAGCTTAAAACCTATCTCAAATAGCAGTCCGATTTTAACGCTTTTTTCGCCCTTTTTGCGATAAATCGCCCGAAACCGCGTCCAAGGCTCAAAAGCCTCGCCAGCGTCTCGCCGTTTCGCGCGCATTTCCGGTTGTTTCCTTGACTTTCTGGCAATTTGGGCATATCCCCGCGCCAAGTCTTTGCAAGTGTCGCAGCGGCACGCAGGTATTCTTACCGAACCAGAACGGAAAAAGTTCTTCCTTTGACAACATTCTCTGATCTTGGCCTGAGCCAAAAAGTTCTTTCCGCTATTGCAGATGCCGGCTACACGACGCCGACACCCATTCAGGCTGGCGCAATTCCGCCCGCTCTTGAAAAGCGTGATATCTGCGGTATCGCACAGACCGGCACGGGGAAAACCGCATCCTTCGTTCTGCCGATGCTCACACTGCTGGAAAAAGGCCGCGCACGCGCAAGAATGCCGCGCACGCTGATCCTCGAGCCGACCCGCGAACTGGCGGCACAGGTAGCCGAAAACTTCGAGAAATACGGCAAGAATCACAAGCTGAACGTCGCCCTTCTGATTGGTGGCGTTTCTTTTGAAGATCAGGACCGCAAGCTTGAGCGTGGCGCCGATGTTCTCATCTGCACGCCCGGCCGCCTTCTCGACCATTGCGAGCGTGGCAAGCTCCTGATGACCGGCGTTGAAATCCTCGTAATCGATGAAGCCGATCGCATGCTGGATATGGGCTTCATTCCCGATATCGAACGCATCGCCAAGATGATCCCCTTTACCCGGCAAACCCTGTTCTTCTCGGCCACCATGCCGCCGGAAATCCAGAAGCTTGCCGACAGGTTCCTCCAGAACCCGACCCGTATCGAGGTTGCCAAGCCCTCCTCCACGGCAAAAACCGTTACCCAGCGCATCGTCGCTTCGCACAACAAGGACTATGAGAAGCGCGCTGTCCTGCGCGATCTCGTCCGTGCCGAAGAAGCCGAACTCAAGAACGCGATCATTTTCTGCAATCGCAAAAAGGACGTTGCCGACCTCTTCCGTTCGCTGGATCGTCACGGCTTTTCCGTCGGCGCGCTGCATGGCGACATGGACCAGCGTTCGCGCACGACCATGCTGCAGAACTTCCGGGACGGTCAGCTGACGCTGCTGGTCGCTTCCGACGTTGCAGCCCGCGGTCTTGATATTCCCGATGTCAGCCACGTCTTCAACTTCGACGTTCCCATTCATGCCGAAGACTATGTCCACCGCATTGGCCGTACCGGTCGTGCTGGCCGTTCGGGCAAGGCCTTCACCCTCGTCACCAAGAGCGATGCGAAATATCTCGACGCGATCGAAAAGCTGATCACCGAGAAGGTCGAATGGCTGAACGGTGACCTGTCCTCCCTCCCCGCGCCCATGGAAAGCTTTGAAAGCAATACCGGCCGCCGGGGCACCAAGGAACGTGGCGGCAGAGGCCGCGACAGAAACCGTCGCGATGCACCTGCATCGCCGGTCGAAAACATCAATCAGGGTGCACAATCCACCACTGTGGATACGGACATCGCGGCTCACGGAGAAGACAAGGTGAAGGCAGAACGCAGACCGGAAAAGACCCCGCGCAATTCCGAGCGCAACAGCCGCAACCTGAACCCGCTGCACGCCAATGACGACAACCGCGACCGTCGCCGCCATTACCGTGACCATGACGATGGCCCGACGCCTGTTGGTTTCGGCGATGACATTCCCGCTTTCATGCTGATCGTGGCAAACGCCAAGGGCTGAGCCCCGACGGCCTGACGCAGGAAACAATACGCATGACGCCGACGATCAAGCCAGGACAAGATTTTCCAGGCGTCGGCGTTGGGCTTGCCATATTGCGTGATGGCCGCCTGCTTTTATGCCGGCGCTTGAAAGCGCCGGAAGCCGGATACTGGAATATTCCGGGCGGCAAAGTCGATCACCTTGAATCATCCCTCGCCGCAGCACGGCGAGAAGCTGAAGAAGAGACCGGGCTGACAATCGGCAAGGTCGAATTTCTCTGTCATAGCGAATATATCAATGTCGCAGACCGGCACCATTGGGTCTCGCTGATCTTCGTCACCCGCGACACGCAGGGTGAGCCGGTACTGACAGAACCGGACAAGCTTTCCGATATCGGCTGGTTCGACCCCGATAACCTTCCCGAACCCATCTCTGCCTTTGCAAAAGACGCGCTGGCTGCTCTGACGAAATAGAGTCGCTAGCGGACGGAAGCGGCATCAGCGCTGACCGGCGTGGGCTTTTCGCGGCACTCAACGGCGTCTTGAGCTTTACTAAAAACAGGCCTCGCCTGCGACAGACGCGACGCTCCTGCGCGATTTGCTTTCGGAAAACCCAATGCTGGAAGAATATCTTTTCGCGAAGCTTTTCGAATGCAATTTAAAATTGCTTAAATTAGCATCACATAAAAAACCGCCCCGGTTGCCCGAAGCGGTTTATACGTAATGAAAATAATAGAATATAGAATGTAATATAGTTTGGCAGTGCTTAAGTTCGGAACACTTCCGAGGCTTTTTACAGCCAATTTCAGTCGTCCCCTGAAACACCTATATCTAATCTAACCATTTACTTTTCGTCAAGCAGATCTTCTCGCAAATGCGAAAAAAACATGGCAAAGCACAAATAACGCGCAGAGAAATATGTATATTCTCTTTTTAAATCAATAAATTAGATAAGTGGAAATAAAATGTGCATTTTATTGGGGTGCACTATAAAAGGCAAAATCGCAAACCCGCCCTTATAAAACTGTGCTTATACGCACTGCATGTTACAGTTTTATAAAGTAAAAATGCTCTAAACCATGACGAGCAGTACTTCCGCTCTTATGAAATTACAGAGTGAATTGCCGACCTTAAAAAAGATGAATCTCGGCAAAAAACAATCGCGCGCGATCACATTGAATATATACAACCATAACGCGTCATTGCAGACTGTTGTTTCAAATTGGATGAGTTGCGATCAAAACGGCCGTGCAGTGAACGATGATGTGCGATTATGATGGGTATCAGCGATTTTTCCTTTGGAAAACCAGTTGTTGCCGATAAACATCAAACCGGGACAACAGGATTTCGCGCACGTCATGCTTTCACTTCGCCTGCTAACGATCATCGCCGGTTTTGCCTTTGCGGGCTCAGCATGCGCGGCGTCGATCGGCATCGTTGCCCCACAGAACGGCCCATACGAACTGCTGGGGCAACAGGTCAGGCAAGGCGCGAAGGCCGCAGCCGCCAAGCTCGGGCTAGATGTCGTCGAAATCCATGAAAGCTGCGAAGACGGCAGCGGCGGCGCGATTGCCGATGGTCTCGTGGCCGCCAAGGTCAGCGCGGCAATCGGTTTTTTGTGCACGGAAACGCTTCAGGGCGTTCTGCCGCCTCTAAAGTCAGCCGCCATTCCAGCAATCACGCTTTCCAGCCGTGCCCCGATCCTAATGGAAGACGCTCTGAAATACAGCTGGCCGCTTTTCCGCCTAGCGCCATCGGACAAGGCCGAATCGGACCGGGCCGCAGAAATCATCCTGCGCGACTGGAAGGGACATTCCATTGGACTCGTGGATGATGGCACGATCTTCAGTCGCGATCTGGTAGATCGCATCCGTTCGACGCTGGAGGAGAACGGGCTGAAACCGACACTCACCGATACGCTGCGCCCGGCACAGGAGCAACAGGTGGCGCTTGTACGCCGGCTGGGGCGCACCGGCATCACCCATGTCTTCATCGGCGCGGAACGCAACGACGTCGCGATTGTCGCCAGAGACGCCGGCTCCGAGAACATTCCGCTCACCATCATGAGCGGCGACGCCATGAATGCGGCAAACAACCCCGTGCCACTTGCGGCAAATGTGCTAGCGGTCACGCGCCCGGCCTATGACACATTGCCTTCGGCACAGGCCGTCGCCGGCGAATTGCGTGCCGCCAATATCGAGCCGGAAGGTTACGTCCTGCCCTCCTATGCGGCTGCGGAACTGACTGCGGCGCTTGCCGAAGCAGCCCAATCCCAAGGGAAACCCGCACCGGAGATACTGGCGAACGGTACCGTCTTCAAAACCGTGCTTGGCGATATCGCTTTCAACCCTTCGCATGAGCTTGCAGACAATCCCTATCGCCTGCAGCGCTGGAACGGCCAGCGTTTCGAACAGGCGGACAAGGCCGAAAGACAATAGGTGAAGCCGGTATCGCTGGAAATTCAGTAAGCCGCGGCTGAAAACCGGCGGCAACCGCGCGACAAGCCGTTTCAAACCCTGATACTTGATGCTAAAGGCAGCTTACGCAACGCGTCGAGAGGAGTTTGCCCCATGTCCCTGCCCATCCGGATTGCACCGTCCATTCTGGCGTCCAATTTCGCCAAGCTGGGACAGGAAGTCGCCGATGTGACGGAAGCGGGCGCAGACTGGATCCACCTCGATGTCATGGACGGCCATTTCGTGCCAAACATCTCGTTCGGTCCTGACGTCATCAAGGCGCTCCGCCCGCACAGCAATGCCTTTTTCGACTGCCACCTGATGATTGCCCCCGTCGATCCCTACCTCGAAGCCTTCGCCAAGGCCGGCTGCGACGGCATTACCGTCCATGCGGAGGCAGGCCCGCATCTCCATCGCTCACTCCAGACCATCCGCACGCTCGGCAGGAAGGCCGGCGTGACGCTCAACCCCGCCACGCCGCTTTCGGTCATCGAAAACGTGCTTGACGATGTCGATCTCGTGCTGATCATGAGCGTCAATCCCGGTTTCGGTGGACAGAAATTCATTCCGGCCATGCTCGACAAGATCCGTGCGGCAAAGGCCATGATCGGCGACCGGCCGATCGAACTTGAAGTGGACGGCGGCGTGACGGCGGAGACAGCCGGCGCCATCGTCGCAGCCGGTGCCAACGCACTCGTGGCCGGTTCGGCCGTCTTCAAGGGCGATGGTGTCGCAGACTATCGCAAGACGGTTTCGTTGTTGCGCTCGGTGTCGGAAGCCGCCCGGTCCTGACCCGCCACAGCAGCCGGATACACCGGAGACGGGACGGCAGGGCGTTTGGGTGGGGGCTTTGATGAACAGCGACAGGCGGAATTTCCACGACGTCATCCCGGCAGCGCTGTTTTCGCTCCTCGCTCCGCTTGTCTGGGCCGCCATCTCGGCAGCCACCGCTACCCTCGGCCTCTATCTCCGCAACCGGCTGGAAACCGACCATGCCGCCGATATCGCCGTGCTGTTCTTCTTCGGCGGTCTCCTGGGCTGGCCGCTGGCCATGGTTGCCTTGCGCTTCCTGCCCGCATCCACCAGCCTGCCGCTGCGTTTTGCGGCAAGCTGCCTTGCCATCGCTTTTTTCACGATCGCGGTGGCGGCGGCATTTTTCGCGCTCCAGTACCGCATCTTTTATGCGCAATGGCACGCGCCGGCATTTTCCCGCATCTGGTTTTTCCAGCAATTTTTCACCTCGCTTGGCGCGATCTACCAGTTCTGCATTCTCGGCCTCGGCCTCTATTTTCCGTTTGCCGCCATTCCGCTTGCGCTGGCAGGCGCCATCCTTTGCCGCCGTGCGCACAGAGCGCCACGCGTCCGTTCGGACGTACACCGGACGCTCTAGCATTTTGAATGTACGCATCGAGCCGATGCGCAGGCTTGATAGATTGAGATTCGCGGAACACTTTGCTAAACGGGCAGCAAAATTCCTCCACAAAGAAAGTCATTGCCATGATCCCTCGTTACTCCCGGCCGGAAATGGTCGCCATCTGGTCGCCGGAAACAAAATTCCGCATCTGGTTCGAGATCGAGGCGCATGCCTGTGACGCGCTGGCCGAGCTCGGCGTCATTCCGAAATCGGCCGCACAGACCATCTGGGAAAAAGGCGGCAGCGCGACTTTCGACGTCGCCCGCATAGACGAGATCGAGGCCGTCACCAAACACGACGTCATCGCCTTCCTGACGCACCTTGCGGAATTCGTCGGTCCGGACAGCCGCTTCATCCACCAGGGCATGACCTCGTCCGACGTGCTTGACACAACCCTCAACATCCAGCTCGTCCGCGCCGCCGATCTGCTGCTGGCCGATATGGACCGCGTGCTGGCGGCGCTCAAGACCCGCGCTTTCGAACACAAGAACACGGTACGCATCGGCCGCAGCCACGGCATCCACGCCGAGCCGACCACGATGGGCCTGACCTTCGCCCGCTTCTACGCCGAGATGCATCGTAACCGCGAGCGTCTCGTCAATGCGCGCGCGGAAATCGCCACGGGCGCGATCTCCGGTGCTGTCGGCACCTTCGCCAATATCGATCCGCGCGTCGAGGAACATGTCTGCGCAAAGCTCGGCCTCGTGCCCGAGCCGGTCTCCACGCAGGTCATCCCGCGTGACCGCCACGCCATGTTCTTCGCCATCCTCGGCGTCATCGCCTCGTCGATCGAAAACGTCGCCATCGAAATCCGCCACATGCAGCGCACCGAGGTTCTGGAAGCGGAAGAGTTCTTCTCTCCCGGCCAGAAGGGTTCGTCGGCGATGCCGCACAAGCGTAATCCGGTTCTCACCGAAAACCTCACGGGCCTTGCCCGTCTGGTGCGCATGTCGGTCGTTCCCGCGCTTGAAAACGTGGCGCTCTGGCATGAGCGTGACATCAGCCACTCCTCCGTGGAGCGCGCCATCGGCCCCGACACCACAGTCACCCTCGATTTTGCGCTGAACCGCCTTGCCGGCGTCATCGAAAAGCTGGTGATCTATCCCGACAACATGCTGAAGAACATGAACAAGTTCCGCGGCCTCGTGCACTCGCAGCGCGTTCTTCTGGCGCTGACGCAGGCCGGCGTTTCCCGCGAGGACGCCTACCGTCTGGTGCAGCGCAATGCCATGAGGGTCTGGGAACAGGGTGCGGATTTCCTTGAGGAACTGCTGGGCGACGAGGAAGTGCGCGCCGCCCTTCCCGAAAGCGTCATCCGCGAAAAATTCGACCTCGGTTACCACACCAAGCATGTCGACACGATCTTCGCCCGCGTCTTCGGCAACGCCTGAGGCGAGGCTCCCGAAGTTAATGCCGTCGCGACCTTGATCGTGACGGCATGAAACCACAGATATGGGCCCATGAAAGTTTCAGAAGCAGATATTCTCATCGTACCGGGTTACACCAATTCCGGTCCTGACCACTGGCAGACACGCTGGGAGCGCAAGCTTTCGACAGCGCGCCGCGTCGAGCAGGCTGAATGGTCAAAACCGGTGAAGGAAGACTGGATCGCGCGGCTGGTGGAAGAGGTTAACGCCTCGACCAAGCCCGTTGTCATCGTCGCTCATTCGCTGGGTGTGCCGACCGTCATCCACGCCCTTCCGGAAATCGGCAAGAAGGTTGCAGGCGCGCTTCTGGTGGCGCCGCCGGATGTCGCCAATCCCGATATCAGGCCGAAACATCTGATGACCTTCGGTCCCTATCCTCGCGATCCCTTGCCGTTTCCGGCAATCACAATTGCCAGCCGCAACGATCCCTTCGGATCCTACGAACATGCCGACGATATTGCCGCCGCCTGGGGTGCGATGTTGGTGGATGCAGGCATGTCCGGCCATATCAACGCCGAGTCTGGCCATGGCCCCTGGCCCGAGGGTGGCATGGTATTTGCCCAGTTCCTGAGCCGCCTCAAGGTGAACGAGCCCTGACCATCGCGGCCAGCCGCTGAAGCCGGTCGATTTTCGGCCGGGCAACATTCTTCCGCCCGACACAAGAATTGAAGGGAAGATATGCGAGCCGCATTGTAGAATGCACTCTTTTCCTTTATGGGACCGCTCAAAGACAGAAACGCAACGCCACCAGAATCGGCGTGAACCAAGAGACCTGCCATTATGAACCGTCGCCGCCGTATTTACGAAGGCAAGGCCAAGATCCTCTACGAAGGTCCGGAGCCAGGCACGCTTATCCAGTTCTTCAAGGACGATGCGACTGCCTTCAACAAGAAAAAACACGAAGTCATCGACGGCAAAGGTGTGTTGAACAACCGGATTTGTGAATATGTCTTCACGCATCTGAACAAGATCGGCATTCCCACACACTTCATCCGCCGCCTCAACATGCGCGAGCAGTTGATCAAGGAAGTCGAGATGATCCCGCTCGAGATCGTCGTGCGCAATGTCGCCGCTGGCTCGCTGTCGAAGCGACTCGGCATCGATGAAGGCGTGGTTCTGCCGCGCTCCATCATCGAGTTCTACTACAAGTCCGACGAGCTTGAAGACCCGATGGTCTCCGAAGAGCACATCACGGCCTTCGGCTGGGCCAACCCTGCCGAGCTTGACGACATCATGGCGCTGGCGATCCGTGTCAACGACTTCCTGTCCGGCCTGTTCTTGGGCGTTGGCATCCAGCTGGTCGACTTCAAGATCGAATGCGGCCGCCTGTTTGAAGGCGACATGATGCGCATCATCCTCGCCGACGAGATTTCGCCCGATAGCTGCCGCCTGTGGGACATCGAGACCCAGAAAAAAATGGACAAGGACCTGTTCCGCCGCGACATGGGCGGCCTCGTGGAAGCCTATTCCGAAGTGGCACGCCGTCTCGGCATCATCAATGAAAACGAACCGATCCGCGGCACCGGCCCTGTCCTGGTAAAGTAATTTCGGCCTCGTGAACTAATATCGGCCTAGCAAGGTAAAATCAGGAGAAGATCAGGTGATCAAGGCACGGGTGACTGTTACGCTGAAGAACGGCGTTCTCGATCCGCAGGGCAAGGCAATCGAAGGCGCACTCGGCAGCCTCGGTTTCGGTGGCGTGGGCCATGTCCGTCAGGGCAAGGTCTTCGATCTGGAACTGGAAGGTGCAGACAAGGCCAAGGCCGAGACCGACCTGAAGGCGATGTGCGAAAAGCTCCTGGCCAATACGGTTATCGAAAACTATTCTATCGCCATTCTCTAAGCCGCAGGAGCCGCCGACCATGAAATCCGCTGTCGTCCAACTTCCCGGCCTCAACCGCGATCGCGACATGATCGCGGCACTCACGAAAATCTCCGGCAAGGCGCCCGTCACCATCTGGCAGACGGAGACGACTATCCCGGATATCGACCTGATCGTCATTCCGGGCGGCTTTTCCTATGGCGACTATCTTCGTTGCGGTGCGATTGCTGCACGCATGCCGGTCATGCAGGCCATTCGCGAAAAGGCTGAGCAGGGCGTCAAGGTTCTCGGCGTCTGCAACGGCTTCCAGATTTTGGTCGAAGCGGGCATGCTGCCGGGCGCGCTGATGCGCAACGCCTCACTGAAATTCGTCTGCCGCGAAGTGAAACTCGAAGTCGTCAACAACGACACCGAATTCACCCGCGCCTATGACAAGGGCCAGGTTCTGCGCTGCCCCGTCGCCCACCACGATGGCAACTATTTCCTCGATACGGATGAGCTTAAGTCCGTCGAAGACAACGGTCAGGTCGTTTTCCGTTATGCAGATGGCACCAATCCGAACGGTTCGCTGAACGACATTGCCGGCGTCATCAACGCCAAGGGCAACGTTCTCGGCATGATGCCGCACCCGGAAAATCTGATCGAAGCTGCCCATGGCGGCAATGACGGCCGTGGCCTCTTCGCCTCGGCGCTTGGCGTTATCGCAGCTTGACAAGCGGGCGGGCCATGCGCCTGCCCTCTTCCCGATGATGCTCTTTATGGCTCCAGTTTTTGGCCCTTACCTTGGATGACGCGATGAACCGCCTGCTCCGTTCCCACGCCCCGAAGGCCGCTGGATTGCTTCTCGCCGCAGCAGCGCTTGCTGCGTGCCAGCCCAAGCCGCAACCGGCATCGTCCTCCGCATCCCGTGCGGCATTGCCGACGATGGAGCGAATCGCGCTTGGCGCCAATGCTTGCTGGTTCAAATCGGGCGATCCGGCGTTCAAGGCCTATCGCCTGGCGCCCGAACTCAACTCCTTCTCGGGCCGTCCGCGCATTCTGCTCGTACCGCGCAACAGCCCGGAATCGCGCCCGATGCTGGTTATTCAGGCAGAAGGCAACCCGGCAAAGCTCGACGCCTTCGGCCCCGTTATGAACGAAGCCATCTCCGGCCGCATCGCAACCGACGTCAAACGCTGGGCGAATGGCGGCAAGGGCTGCTGATCGGGCAAAACTGCGCTAAAAGCCGGCCAAATACAAAAAAGACCCGCCGACGCCGGTTGGGACTGGCGTGGCGGGCCTGCCGAATGGCTGTTCAGGCACCGGGGAAAGATGGCGCCGCTCTCCGGCAGAAAATCAAAGCGGCCGCGACGACCATGAAAACAGCTGCGATCTCGCGGCCTCCTTCAAGGCCTCGTCCCGCGTAACGCCGATATCGTCCAGAAGATCGTCGGACAATTCCCGCAAGGCAAGCCGTCCCTGACGTTTGCCATGCCAGTTGGACAATCCCGCAATCAGGCGGCCAATAAGCGTGTGAGCGATCCGGGCCGGAAAGGGCGACGGTGCGACCATGTCGCCGGTATCGCGGAACACGCGTTCCCGTTCGTAGCCGTCAGGATAAAGCGTATCCGCTGTCGAAAGGTATTGATCCATCTTGCGCA
This sequence comes from Rhizobium sp. SJZ105, assembly GCF_007828365.1. Classification (NCBI taxonomy): domain Bacteria; kingdom Pseudomonadati; phylum Pseudomonadota; class Alphaproteobacteria; order Hyphomicrobiales; family Rhizobiaceae; genus Rhizobium; species Rhizobium sp. SJZ105. Next base: position 78,584 of record NZ_VIUP01000001.1, on the reverse strand, counting down.
TATTGCACCTATTGTCTCCGTGCGTTTGATCTCATTGACTGCATCCGATAAATACAATTGACTTGCGGATAGATACAATGCATAAATTGTCACCATGACAAATTGGCTTCCCGATATCACCGAGGGCAACGGCCCCATCTACCTTCGCCTCGCGGACAAGATCGAAGGCGCAATTTCGGATGGCATCTTGCAGGCCGGGTCGAAATTGCCGCCGCAACGCAATCTCGCTTTCGATCTGGGCGTTACAATCGGTACAATCAGCCGGGCATATGCCCTCATCCACGAACGCGGCCTCGTCAGCGGCGAAGTCGGCCGTGGCACCTATGTCAACGAGCGTAAGGCTGCCGCCCCGTTATCACGCGTGGAACCGACGGCATCGGCATTCGGCGGCACGCGCTACGCGGTGGACACCAGCGCCGAATTCCGCCTGAACACCACGGCTGCTCCCGATGTCGGGCAGAGCGCGCTGGTCAGCAAACACGTCGAGGCCGTGACGAGAGAGCATCCGTTCGAAATTTCCAACTACACCCGCTCCTTTCCCGACAACTGGTGCATGGCGGGCGTTCGCTGGCTTTCCCAGAACGGCTGGTCGCCGAAACCGGAAAACATCGTTTCGACGCTTGGCGCCCATGCTGCGGTGATGAGTGTGGTAACGGCAATGACCGCGCCGGGCGACCGTATCGTTTTCGAACCCCTCACCTATTCCCATATCAGCCGCAGCGCCGCCCTTGCCGGACGGCGGGTGACACTGGTGGAAGTGGATGAGAAAGGCATTCTCCCCGATGATTTCGAGCGCGTTTGCGCCCAACAGCATCCAAAGATGATCTTCCTGATGTCGGCGGGCCAGAACCCGACCTGCGCCACCCTGCCCGAGGAGCGGCGGCGGGCGATCGCCGATATCGCCCGCAGATACGGCGTATGGATCGTGGAGGACAATCTCTATGGCGCCATGACGCGGGATGCGATCCCACTCATTGCGGAATTCGCGCCCGATCTTACCTTCGTTGTCGGCGGCCTGTCGAAATCCGTTTCCGCCGGCGTCAGGGGTGGCTGGGTCGCCTGCCCGGCGCAATTCGCCTCGAGAATTCGCATTTCGCATTCGATGATAACCGGCGGACTGCCGTTCATGCTCGCCGAACTGAATGCACGCCTCGTCAACAGCGGCGACGCAGACGACATCCGCAAGGACTGTATCGCCGAGATCAACCAGCGCGAGGCCCTCGCCAGACGCATCTTTGCGGGGCTGGAATTCAACTCCCTGCCGGACATCGCCTTTCTGTGGCTGAGGCTGCCTGAACCGTGGCTGTCTGGAACCTTCCGCAGCGCTGCCATGAAGGAAGGTGTGCTGATAGACGACGAGGACGAGTTCAAGGCCGGGCGCACGGAGAAGGTTTACCACCGTGTCCGCATCAGCCTTTCCGGGCCGTCAAACCAGGAAGAACTGAAGCATGCCCTGGGTATCCTGCGGCATTTGCTCGACAATGGTTCAGCCGGCTACGAAAGCGAGGCGTGAGCGGGAACGAGTCTTTCCTGCAACACGCCCCCTAATTCAGTAACTCATTATTTACCACGTCGACGAATCTGCCATCCTTTCCCTACTTCGGAGCGGGGAATGATTCGATGGCAGCATTCAGTTCCATATCCGCCAGGGCATTTGTTGCTCTCGCGATGGTTTTCGCAGCATGTGTGTTGAGTGACATGACGCCGGCCGCCGCCGCAGACGGCACGGTGTTCGATGAATTGCGTTTCGGGGTCACAACCTCGCTCGCCGATCGCAATGGTGGCGGCGAAGATGGTGTATTCCCGGCCTTCACTGCCTATTTCGATCCTTTCGCGAGCGCCTCGGCGGTCACCTTTGGCGAAAAACTTGCCCGACCGCGTCTGCATCTGGGTGCGGAAATCGGCACCGAGGGCGAAGCAAATACCATTTACGGCGGTATCAACTGGACCTTCGATCTCAATCCGAAGATTTTCGTCGACCTCGGCTTTGGCGGCCTGTGGCATGACGGCAGGCTGCGAAATGGTCCGGGCGAAACTGGCGCGGAATTCGGTTGCCGCGTGCTTTTTCATGAATATGCCGCCATCGGATATCGCTTCAACAGCAACTGGAATATTTCGACCCAGATCGAACATGCCTCCCATGCCAATCTGTGCGACGGCCCCAATGACGGGCTGACGCGTGTCGGACTTATGGTCGGCTACAAGTTCTGAATAACCCAACAAAGCAGCGTTTTGCTGGCAAAACTGCGCATTTTCCTGTCGCACGGAGAGGCCTCTTGCGCTAAAGAACCGGAAACTTTCCTCGGCTCGAACCGCGTGAGACCTATGTCGATTCCAAACTCCATCAAGATCACCCCGGAACTCGTTGCATCCCACGGGCTGAAGCCCGACGAATACCAGCGTATCCTCGACCTGATCGGACGGGAGCCGAGCTTTACCGAGCTTGGCATTTTCTCGGCCATGTGGAACGAGCACTGCTCCTACAAGTCCTCCAAGAAATGGCTGAAGACCCTGCCCACCACGGGCCCGCGTGTCATTCAAGGCCCCGGCGAAAATGCCGGCGTGGTGGATATCGATGATGGCGACTGCGTCGTCTTCAAGATGGAAAGCCACAACCATCCGTCCTACATCGAGCCCTATCAGGGTGCGGCAACCGGCGTGGGCGGCATCCTGCGCGATGTCTTCACCATGGGCGCACGCCCGATCGCAGCCATGAATGCGCTACGTTTCGGCGCACCCGACCATCCGAAGACCCGCCACCTCGTGGCTGGCGTCGTCGCCGGTGTCGGCGGTTACGGCAACTCCTTCGGCGTGCCGACCGTCGGCGGCGAAGTGGAATTCGATCCTCGCTATAACGGCAACATCCTCGTCAACGCCTTTGCCGCCGGACTTGCCAAGTCCGATGCGATCTTCCTTTCGGAAGCCAAGGGCGTCGGCCTGCCGGTGGTGTATCTCGGTGCGAAGACCGGCCGCGACGGCGTCGGCGGCGCGACCATGGCCTCTGCCGAATTTGATGAGTCGATCGAAGAAAAGCGCCCAACCGTTCAGGTCGGCGACCCCTTCACCGAAAAGTGCCTGCTGGAAGCCTGCCTCGAGCTGATGAAGACCGGCGCAGTCATCGCCATTCAGGACATGGGTGCCGCCGGCCTTACCTGCTCGGCCGTCGAAATGGGCGCCAAGGGCGATCTCGGCATCGAACTTGATCTCAACGCCGTACCGGTGCGCGAAGAGCGCATGACGGCCTACGAAATGATGCTATCGGAAAGCCAGGAGCGCATGCTCATGGTTCTCGAGCCCTCCAAGGAAGAAGTCGCCAAGGCGATCTTCGTCAAATGGGGCCTGGACTTCGCCATCGTCGGCAAGACCACCGACGACCTGCGTTTCCGCGTGCTGCACAATGGCGAGGAAGTCGCCAACCTTCCGATCAAGGATCTCGGTGATCAGGCTCCAGAATACGACCGCCCGTGGACGCCCGCCAGGGTTCAGGCTCCGCTTGCGGAGAACGACGTTCCTGATGCAGACATTGCCGACGCATTGGTGTCACTGGTCGGTTCGGCCAACAACTCCTCGCGCCGCTGGGTCTACGAGCAGTATGACACGCTGATCCAGGGCAATTCCCTGCAGCTGCCGGGTGGCGATGCCGGCGTTGTCCGCGTTGAAGGCCATGACAAGAAGGCGCTCGCCTTCTCCTCCGACGTGACACCGCGTTATGTCGAGGCAGACGCCTTTGAAGGCGGCAAGCAGGCCGTGGCCGAATGCTGGCGCAACATCACCGCAACCGGCGCTTTGCCGCTCGCGGCCACCGACAACCTCAATTTCGGCAATCCGGAAAAGCCCGAGATCATGAGCCAGCTCGTCCATGCCATCAAGGGCATCGGCGAAGCCTGCCGCGTACTGGAATTCCCGATCGTTTCCGGCAACGTCTCGCTCTACAACGAGACCAACGGTCAGGCGATCCTGCCCACCCCCACCATTGGCGGCGTTGGCCTGCTGAAGGACTGGGGCCGTATGGCGCGCATCCGCTTTGCCGCCGCGGACGAAGTCGTGCTGCTGGCGGGCGCGCCTGCCGGTCTTGGCACCCATATTGCCCAGTCCGTTTACATGCGCGACGTGCATGGCCGCATCGATGGCCCGGCACCGCATGTCGATCTGGAAGCTGAAAAGAGAAATGGCGATTTCGTCCGCGCCCTTATCGCAGACGGTCTTGCCACAGCGGTTCACGATTGCTCCTCGGGCGGCCTAGCTCTCGCGGTTGCCGAAATGGCAATTTCCTCCGGCATCGGCGCGACGATCGACGCGGTCGAGGGCCATAATCCCGTCCTCACCTTCTATGGCGAAGATCAGGGCCGTTATGTGCTGACCGTCAAAAAGAGCGATCTGGATGAAGTGCGCGCGGCAGCGAAGGCAGCGGGCGTTTCCTGCCCGGCGATCGGCGTCACCGGCGGCTCAAGCGTAAAGCTGGGCACGGCACGCGCTATCGAGATTAAAGAATTGCACTTGGCCTATGAATCGTGGTTCCCTCAATTCATGGATGGCGAAACTCTAATCGCCGCAGAATGAATTAAGGAGATACACCATGCCCATGAAACCCGGCGACATTGAAGACATGATTAAGGCGGGAATTCCCGGGGCAAAGGTCACGATCCGCGATCTGGCCGGTGATGGCGATCATTACGCGGCGGAAGTCGTCGCGGATGCTTTCAAGGGCAAGACCCGCGTGCAGCAGCACCAGATGGTCTATGACGCGCTGAAGGGCAATATGGGCGGTGTTCTGCACGCCCTTGCCCTGCAGACCTCGGCTCCCGAATGACTGCGCCCGGAAAAGCGTCTCCGGCAGGACGGTCTCACTGTCCTTGCCGCGGCAACGCTTGAAGCCATGGATTGAAAAAGGCCCGCGTGAGACTGTCACGCGGGCCTTTTCTTTTCCGGCAAATGGTGCGTGCCGCTTACAAAACAGGTGGCTGCTGCGATTCCAGATCGGCAAAGGAGGCAGCCGGCAACGGCCCAGCCGTCAGCAGGGTAAAATCGTAACCGGACTTGCGGTCCGGCCCCAGAACATATTGCCGGTGCATGCGCAGGAAGTTGCGCTTGTTCTTTTTGTAGCGGTCGGGTGAAAGCGAGTGCTTGAAACGGATCGGCACGATCTTCGGCTGCGGCGCATCCTTGTGCCCGGTCAGCGCAACGGTGTTGCAGCGGTAGAGGTGGATCGGATCCGTCAGGCACTGGATATCAAACCATGTCACTTCAGGGTGACGCGCAATCACGCCGACGCTCTGGCGAAGCCTGTCCGCACTCGACAGCAGCGCGCATTGCAGCGCAGCGCCACCGAGCGTCGCAAAGGACAGCTTCCGGCCATCCAGCGCATCTGGCCGCAGTTCCAGCACACGGCCTATCACGGCGAGCGCCAGGCTGGCGCCCATACTATGCGACACGACCAGAACCTCCTCAGACGGCTGCTCCAGCGCCTTGAGAACGAGGGCTGCCTTCTCTTCGATCCAGTTGCGGGCAATCGGCTCATCGCGCCCTACGGCCAGCGCAAAGCGCCAGTCGGCATAAAGATGCAACGTATGAAACCGCTCGGCGAAAGGCAGAAACGCCTTCACGAAGAACAAGGCCGCAGCGGGAAGACTGATCGCAAGCAGCCAGAGCGGCAAACCGAACAGCCACGGCGAGAGCGCGATCCCCGCCGCAAGCGCACCCCCCACCAGCATCAGCAGAAACGGGAAAATGAAGAACAGGCCGAAACGCCAGGCATGACGGAGGTAACGCCCTGCCCCACCTTCCGCGACGATACCGGCCGCAGCCGCAAAGCCTAGTGCGATCTGCCGCCAGAGTGGCGCATCCCGCAGGCGCGATATCACCGCATTGTGGTCGTAGACGAAGATGGTGGAACGCGTCCGCCAATCGCCCGCCGAGGCCTCAACCGAGAATGTTTCGCCAGCCGGCGAGTTCTCCAGCGCACCCACGGTATAATTGACACCCCACGTCTTGCCGGCAAGCGCTGCCGCCCGCTGATAGCGCAGATGATGCGCAGCCGCATCGAGCGGATCGAAGCCAGGGAAATAAAGAACAAGTCGTGACTTGACGGTCGGCATGCATAAACCCTCGGGCTGGAGACACCCGAAAGGATCGCTTGATACAGTGGGCGATGCACGTATAGTAAAAAACGCGACGGAAATATGATTTATTTGTTGCGAGGGAATTTTGTCTGGGATCGTCGATCAATTGCTAAACGGCGTCGTCAAAGGCGCTCTGTCCGAAGTCCTCGCCAAGACAGGCCTTCGCAAAACCCGCCGCATCCGCCGCCGGACCAAAAGTAACACGTCCCTCGCAGGCGGCATTGTCGGCTCCGTGCTGGAAGCGGCAATCAAAGCAGCCGTCAAACCCAAGCCGGCCAAAAAACAGGTGAGCAAAAGACGCACCGCCGCCGCCCGCAGCAGACAGCGGCTTCGATGATGCATCACCTCAGCGTGCTTCCCACCTTTTTGGTGTTGGCGATTTCGGGGCCGCTACAAGGTGCCGCAGAGGTTAAGAGCAGCAAAGAGATCAAGATCGGCTTCGTCGTGGAGCTTGATGGTGCTGATCGGATATCCGGCACAGCCTTCTGCAAAACCGGCAACACCTGCCGCCTGGTGGACCAGAAAAGTCCAAAACTAATTATCGATATCAAAGCGGGTCGCTTCTCTAGCGAGATCGAAATCAAGTGCAAGGATGACTGCTCACTAAATAGCGGGCACGAAACCATGACGTTCGACAACAAACAGGAACTCAATATTTATAACGGCAGATCAGGTCCGATAATAAAATCAGTCTTCAGGCGGCGGGAGCCTATCGGGAAGATAATGCTCAACTTTTCTTACCCGCCCGGGACGACGCGCTGGTAGCGGGGTTGCGACCTTCACTTAGCGATACCACACCAGCGCATTTTTTACGCTTCCCGGGTGGAAATCGCGCCGCGACATGTTATTTAGGGACAAAGTCAAAGCAGCGGCCTTGAACCGCATGTGAAAGGAATAGGCCAATGAGCGGCATTCACGATATGATCGACAGCGAAGTGAAGAGCAACGACATCGTTCTTTTCATGAAGGGCACCCCGCAATTCCCGCAGTGCGGTTTTTCCGGTCAGGTCGTACAGATCCTCGATTATCTCGGCGTCGACTACAAGGGCGTCAACGTGCTCGCCGATGCCGACATCCGTCAGGGCATCAAGGATTATTCCAACTGGCCGACCATCCCGCAGCTCTACGTCAAGGGCGAATTCGTCGGCGGCTGTGACATCGTAAGAGAGATGTTCCAGTCCGGTGAACTTCAAAATCACTTCCAAGAACAGGGTATCAGCGTCCGCGGCGCGGCCTGATTTCGGCCGGTTCATCCGGCCCACCCTGATTGTCAGAAAACTTATGCCAGGCGTTGCTTCATGCAACGCCTTTGCCGTTCTTTTTGGGGCAATCCTGTGACAGAACTTTCACAATCCACCACTTCGCGCGCCGTTTCGATGGGGCGCACGGAATTCATCGCGCTTGCCGCGATGCTGATGGCGCTGAATGCGCTTGCCATCGACATCATGCTTCCCGGCCTTCAGGAAATCGGCGCGTCACTTGGCGTCGTGAATGAAAACCACCGTCAATACGTCATTTCCAGCTATCTTCTAGGCTTCGGCATTGCCCAGCTCCTGTACGGACCGATCTCGGACCGTTTCGGGCGCCGCAAGCCGATGCTCGTCGGGCTGGCAATCTACATCGTCTCGGCCATTGCCGTCGTCTTTGTACCGTCATTCACTGGCCTGCTGGTTCTGCGCTTCATTCAGGGCATCGGCTCTGCGGCGACGCGCGTCATCACCATTTCGATCGTGCGCGACATCTATGGCGGACGTCAGATGGCGGAAGTCATGTCGCTGATCATGATGGTATTCATGGTCGTTCCGGTCATCGCACCCGGCACTGGCCAGATCGTGCTGTTTTTCGGTGACTGGCACCTTATCTTCGCCTTCATGGCCGGAATTGCCGCCGTCGTGACCGCCTGGATGTATTTCCGCCTGCCGGAAACCCTGCATGCCGATGACGTCAGGCCTTTCACGATTCGTTCGATCCTCGGTGGCTTCAAGATCGTGCTCACCAACCGTATCGCGCTCTGTTACACGCTCTCCAGCACATTCATCTTCGGTGCGCTGTTCGGCTTCATCAATTCCGCCGAACAGGTCTATAAGGGCATCTACGGCCTGGGCGCATGGTTTGCGGCCGCTTTTGCGGGCGTCGCCCTGTTCATGGCCTTCTCGTCCTTCATCAATGCAAGGCTTGTCGGCAGGTTTGGCATGCGCAAGCTGTCGCACGGGTCGCTGCTCGGCTTCATCGCCATCACCTTCGTGTGGCTGGTGGTACAGATGGTCGGGCCGGAACCGATGCCCTTTGCGATCTTCATCGTGTTCTTCGCGCTTGCCATGTTCCAGTTCGGCTGGATCGGCTCGAACTTCAACTCGCTCGCCATGGAGCCGCTCGGCCATGTCGCCGGCACGGCCTCGTCCGTTATTGGCTTCATGGGAACCGTCGGCGGTTCGCTGATCGGTGCCGTTATCGGTCAGGCTTTTGATGGCACGGCGCTGCCAATGGTAGCCGGCTTCTTCGCCGTCTCCATTATCGGCCTCGTCTTCGTGCTGATCGGAGAAAAGGGCGTGCTGTTTCAGGCCCACAACAAGCCGACGCACTAAGGGCGGACAGACAAATAAAAAGGGCGCGGAACTCGGTTCCGCGCCCTTTTTGTTGATAAAAGCTGAACTTCACTAAACCGTGAAAATCTTCTCGCGCAGCAATTCCCATGTCTCCTGATCAGGAGCAAGCAGCAGGCCACCCTCAAGGTGGCGCGGCAGGTAAGGCGAGCCGTCGAAACGGGCGGCGTAGGCGCCCGCTTCCTGCGAAAGCAGGGTGCCAGCGAGATGATCCCAGGGCATAAGCTTGTTGTACATCAGGAAATGCATGTGGCCGCCGCAGAACACGCGGTATTCATGCGCAGCACAACGGTAGCTGGTGAAGAGCCGCACATCCGCGAGGTTCATGAGAATCTTGCGGCGGGTCTCCACGTCAAAATAACCGGTGTTGGCGATGCCGACCATCTGCGACAGTGCCGGTGCGGGCACGACGGACATCTGCGTCTGCGAGCCATCGGCGGCACAAAGCCATGCACCGGAACCCTTTTCGGCAATCGCCCAGTCATTGCCCATCGGATCGAAGATGAGACCGGCAACGGTCTCGCCGTTGGAGATGACGCTCATCATCACGCCAAACAGCGGCAGGCCCGACGCGAAGTTGTAGGTGCCGTCGATCGGATCGACCACCACGGCAAGATCCGCATCCGCAAGCTTGCCAAGCAGCGAGGCATCCGCCGCAACGGCCTCTTCACCGATGAACAGCGCCTGCGGCATGATTTCCTGCACGCGGGCGCGGATCAGCCGCTCAGCAGCCTCGTCAGCCTCGGTTACGAGGTCTATCGCCTCGCTCTTTATCCTGACGTCGCCCTCACCCAGATTACGGAACCTCGGCAGGATTTCCACTGCCGCCGCCTCCTGAAGCGCATTGGCGAGAGAGGCGATGTCGAGTTCGATAGCCATGGGCGATATCCTTCTATTTAAGCATCAATATTATAAGGCCACGATTTCCCGGCGCAGCATCTTCCAGCTTTCCTTGTCGGGTGCCGACAGGATGCCGCCTGTCGTCTGTCCCGGCCGGTAGGGCGTATTGTCGAAACGGGCCGTGTAGCCGCCCGCTTCCTGATGAATGAGAACGCCGGCGAGATGATCCCAGGGCATCAGCTTTTCGTGGCCGATGAAGTGCAGCTTGCCAGTCGAGGCAAGCCAATATTCATGAGCCGAGCAATTGATTGAAAGCGCCATCTTGATCTTGGCCATATTGGCGGCGATCACCGGGCGGCGATCTTCATGGCTGTGACCCCAGGAAAATATGCCGACCATTTCGGACAATGGCAGGGGATCGGCAACCTTGAGCCTTGCCTGCGAGCCGTCCTTGCGGTGGAGATAAGCGCCCTCGCCTTTGAGACCAAGGATGGTATCACCCATGACAGGATCGTGGATGATGCCTGCGACCGTCTCACCCTTGACGGTGACGGCGAGCAGCGTGCCGAAAGCTGGAAAACCGGAAGCATAGTTGAAAGTGCCGTCGATTGGATCGATCACGAAGGCAAATGGTGCATCGGCAAGGGCAGGAATAACGGATTGATCCGCGTCATAGGCCTCTTCGCCGACAATATGGGCCTTCGGAAACCGTTGCAGAAGAGCGGCGGTTATCGCCTTTTCCGTCAGAATATCCGCCTCGGTGACGAGATCGACCGCAGAGGTCTTTTCGGAAATCGCGCCTGCGTCGAGATTGCGGAAGCGGGGCATGATTTCCTGGCGGCCGGCAGCGGCAACGGTGGAAATCAGAAAGTCGATATCTTTATCGGAAAGGGTCATCGCTAAGGGCACTTCTTCATAAGGGAGGGTTGGCCTCCGTACGCTCTTCAGGTGACGCGCCGGTGACAGAGAGCGCCGAGAAATCAAAAAGCTTCGGGTCGAGCAGATGCGATGGATTGACATGGGCAAGCGCCCGCAGCATCACGTCCTTGCGGCCCGGCATACGCCTTTCGATGTCAGCCAGCATCTCCTTCATGGCATTGCGCTGAAGCCCGTCCTGCGAGCCGCAGAGGTCACAGGGAATGATCGGGAATTCCATCATCGCCGCGAATTTCGCCATATCCTCTTCGGCGCAATAGGCAAGCGGGCGCAGCACCATCACGTCGCCCTCGTCATTCATCAGCTTTGCCGGCATGCCAGCCAGACGGCCGCCATGGAAGAAGTTCATGAAGAAGGTCTCGAGAATATCCTCGCGGTGATGGCCGAGCACGAGCGCGTCGCAGCCCTCTTCCCGCGCAATACGGTAGAGATTGCCGCGCCGCAGCCGCGAACAGAGCGAACAATAGGTGCCACCCGCCGGCACCTTTTCCTTCACAACGGAATAAGTGTCGCGATATTCGATGCGATGTGCGACGCCGATCTTCGCCAGATATTCCGGCAGGACGTGCTTGGGGAAATTCGGCTGGCCCTGATCGAGATTGCAGGCAATGAGTTCCACGGGCAAAAGGCCGCGCCACTTCAAATCAAGCAGCAGCGCCAGAAGACCGTAGCTGTCCTTGCCGCCGGAAAGGCCTACCAGCCAGCGCTTCTGGCCGTTCAGCATGCCAAAATCCCCGAAGGCCTGACGTACATTGCGCAACAGCCGCTTGCGCAGCTTGTTGAAGGAGACGGAACGGGGTGCCGCGTCGAACAGCGGATGCGAAGCGCCATTTTCTCCGGCCAGGTCCTGATCGGCCTCGACCTCATCTGCGATGCTGGTGACAATGTTCATGATTAGCCCGCTCTGGCGTTCAGCCATTTTCAATGCAGGAAATGCCCGCATCCGCCCGCAATATCAAGCCCCGAATACCGACCAGCCGGTTTTCGTCGCCAGCATTTCCAGCGCATGCGACCCAAGCGCCGAATTGCCGACCTTGTTCAGACCCGGCGACCAGACCGCAATCGACGCCTTGCCCGGCGCGACTGCCATGATGCCGCCGCCCACGCCGCTCTTGCCCGGCAGGCCGACATGATAGGCGAAATCGCCCGATCCGTCATAATGGCCGCAGGTCAGCATCAGCGCATTGATGCGCCGCGCGCGTCGGTCTGACACAACCGTATGACCACTCAGCGGATTGCGGCCGCGATTGGCAAGGAAAAGACCGGCCCGTGAAAGCTGCGCACAGGTCATGGACAGCGCGCACTGATGAAAATAGACGCCCAGCGTATATTCAACGGGGTGATGCAGATTGCCGAAGGACCGCATGAAATTGGCAAGCGCGAAATTGCGGAAACCCGTCGCCTGCTCGGATTTCGCCACGGTGTCATCAATGCTGATCGTGTCATCGTCAGCGAGATAACGGACGAAACGCAGAAGCTCGCCAATCGCCTCGCGCGGCTGGTGGCCGGAAAGAACGATATCCGTCACCACGATGGCGCCGGCATTGACGAAGGGATTGCGCGGAATGCCGTGCTCATGCTCCAGCTGGACGATGGAGTTGAAGGACGACCCCGACGGCTCACGCCCCACCCGGTTCCACACCGTCTCGCCCGCTTTGCCGAGCGCCAGCGTCAGCATGAAGACCTTGGAGATGCTCTGGATCGAAAACGGCGTGAGCGCATTGCCGGCCGTATAAGTGGTTCCGTCGACAGTGGTGATGGCGATACCGAACTGGTTCGGATCGACCTTGGCGAGTTCCGGAATGTAATCCGCAACCTTGCCCTCGCCCAAGCGCGGCACCATGCTGTCGTAAATGGAATCGACGATCGCCTGAATGTCCTGCATGCAAAGCCTTCCCCAGCAAACAAAAAAGCCGCCCCGAGGGGCGGCTTTCTCAATACTGAAACGCGCCGATTAACGCGAGTAGAATTCGACGACCAGATGCGGTTCCATGACGACCGGGTACGGAACGTCAGACAGAGCCGGGATGCGAGCATAGGTCGCAAGCATCTTGTTGTGATCGACTTCGATGTAATCAGGAACGTCGCGTTCTGCGAGCTGAACAGCTTCGAGAACGGTCACCAGCTGCTTGGACTTCTGGCGAACTTCGATAACGTCGCCCGGCTTGCAACGGTAAGAACCGATGTTGACGCGAACGCCGTTAACCGTGACGTGGCCATGGTTGATGAACTGACGCGATGCGAAAACGGTCGGAACGAACTTGGCGCGGTAGACGATGGCGTCCAGACGCGACTCGAGCAGGCCGATCAGGTTCTCGGAGGTATCGCCCTTGCGACGGTTTGCTTCGTCGTAGGTGGCGCGGAACTGCTTTTCGCGCAGTTCGCCGTAGTAGCCCTTGAGCTTCTGCTTGGCGCGCAGCTGCGTGCCGAAGTCGCTCATCTTGCCCTTGCGGCGCTGGCCGTGCTGGCCCGGGCCGTATTCGCGGCGGTTTACCGGGGACTTCGGACGGCCCCAGATGTTTTCGCCCATGCGGCGGTCAATTTTATACTTAGCCGATTCGCGCTTGCTCATCGTATTTCCTTCTCAATAGGTTATGCCGGTTTGTTGCCAAACCGGTTTGAGGAAACACGCCCTCCTCTGAAGCCCGTTTCAGGACCTCTGACAGGTTTCTCACATGCGAATGGAGAGACCACGGGACATGTCGGTGATGTTGACCGCCGAACGTCAGCTTATAAACTGCAAGGCAGTCAACGAAACACACCGGACATGACTGCCCGGCGTTGGGGCGGCTTCTAAACACGTTTTACAAATTTGTCAAACAAAGCCCGCCGCTTTTTTCTCGAACCACCCCTTGAAAAGCTGGAAGGCCCACCCACTTCTAAGCCGCAATCAGGACTCGGGCCCCTCTGGCGTGTTACCGGACAACACGCGATGTCGAGTCTCTTGAAGGTTGGGGCCCACGTTTATTCCTGATACGCGTCCCCATCCGCAAAGCCAACCTCGTCCGGCTAAAGGTTGACTGATGGAGTTCCTCCTCAACGATTTTCTCGGTACCCCCACATGGATGTGGGCGGTCTTCATTTCTCTCGTCCTTGGCCTCTTGGCGCTCGATCTCGGCGTGCTGCACAAGAATTCCAAGGAAATCGGCATCCGTGAAAGCTTGCTGATGTCCGGCTTTTATATCGCCATCGGCTTGGCCTTCGGCGGATGGATCTGGTACCAGTCCGGTGAACAGTCAGCGATGGAATATGTCACCGGCTTCGTGGTCGAAAAAAGCCTCGCCATGGACAATATCTTCATCATCGCGATGATCTTCTCCTATTTCGCCATTCCCCGCCAATATCAGCACCGCGTGCTGCTATGGGGTATCCTCGGCGTGATCGTTCTGCGCGGCATCATGATTGCCGGCGGCGCCGCCATTGTCGAAAACTTCCACTGAGTGCTTTATCTCTTTGCGGCCTTCCTCGTCTTCACGGGCCTCAAGATGCTGTTTTCATCCGACCATGACGAGAACGACATCGGCAATAACCGCATCCTGAAATTCATGCGCAGCCGCCTTCCGGTAACGGAGAAGCTGCATGGCGAGAAGTTCTTCGTCAAGGAGACCGATGCTGCCACAGGCAAGCTGAAGACCTTCGTGACGCCGCTGTTTCTGGCGCTTATCATGGTCGAAATCGCCGACCTCATCTTCGCGGTCGATTCGATCCCGGCGATCTTCGCGATCACCACCGATCCGTTTATCGTCTACACCTCTAACATCTTCGCGATCCTCGGCTTGCGCGCCCTCTATTTCGCACTTGCCGCCCTGATCCACCGCTTTGCCTATCTGAAATACGCGCTGGCTGCGGTTCTGGTCTTCGTCGGCTCGAAGATTTTCGTCGCGGATATGCTCGGCATCGCCAAGATCCCGCCCGCCGTCTCGCTCGGCGTCACCGTCGCCATCCTCGCAACCGGCATCATCGGTTCGCTGATTGCGACGAGCAAGGAAACAAAGGCTATCGAGTAATGATGAGCAAGGAGGAGGCGATTACGCCTCCTCTTTCTTTTTTGATGATGAAATATATAATCTGTATTATTGTTAGCTAGACCGAAATATATTTTCTCAATATTAAAACAAACGTCCAATTCATCGCAAAAATGACTTTTGAAACCGTTGATCAGGCAATCTCAGAAAAGAAACTTTGGCGAGCGAAGGAAATCCTTCAGGGCAGGCTCAGCCATCCTGAAGTCGATCTGGCACTCTTTCAAAAATACGGTGAAGTGCTGCTTGAGATGAACGATCTCATTGAAGCGGGACGGATGTTGTTCTGCTCAGGCGCACGCGACGAGCGTTTCAGGGAAGCGATCACTATATTCCTGTCAAGAATCAACAGGCGTGAACCGCAACGCTTTCTGGCGCAATTGCCTTCTTCCATTAGACGACAACGGCATCTTGCTGAATTTATCGCTTCGCCGGAATTCGAACGTGACGGATGGACAGCGACCCAGCTCTCTCGGCTCGCTCCCTTGCAAACACATGCCAGCACCCGCCCCTATCAACGGCCGCATCGATTGACCTCGGCACTGTTTATAGCCGTTATTTTTTGCGTACTGGCTCTGAGCCTCAGTGGTCTCTACACGACGATCAGTTTCGCGGTGCGGACTTTGACTGAATAGCGATTACTCCGCCGCCAGCCTCGCATCATCCTCAGCCGCATCCGCATCGCCGGGTGCGGTTTTCGCGTCGAGATCGGGGAACGCCACGATGCGCTTACCAGAGAAATCGGCGTGTACCACCACAAGCTCCTTCTCCTCGAAATAACCGAGAAGACGGCGCGCACGGCGGGCGGAATGGGTACCGTAAGCGCGGGCAATACGGGCGTCGGATGGGCAAGGCTCCTCATTGAGCGCCGCCTTGACCAACAGCAGGAAAACCCCCTGCAGATCGTCGGAGACCGACATCGACAATTCCAGCGCTTTCTCCCAGCCTTCGCTGGCCGCCATTGCCGCATCCACGCCGGAGCGGGCAATCGCCACCTGCCGGCGGAAATCCGCCAGCGTCATCGGCGTGCCGGGAATACGGCGCATGCGCGCGCGCACCAGAAAATCCTGGTACAGCACGGCGTCGGTACGATAGGCCGATTGCGGATCGTCGAGAATTTCGACCAGCACCGCCGCGATCTTCTCTTCGCGCTCCTCCGGCGTCAGCTCCGGCTGACCTGCACGCGCCGACTGCTCCGGTGAAGGACCGGCGGCGGCGGGGGTGGAGCGGGAGAGTTCAGCGAGAATATCGGTTGTCGGGCGCGGCGCTGGCGGCGTGCGGCGCGTGGCGGGTCGCGTGAACTCTTCCGGGTCCGGCGTGAAGATCAGATCCTCCACATCCTGCGGTGCATCCGGCAGCGGCATGAGTTTCGGCGAGGAAGACCGCGCCGAGGTTTCCACCGCACCGATGACAATGGGCAACGGGCGGCGCGACAGCGCCGGTCCAAGCGCCACGAAATTGCCGCGCTGCAGATCGCGGAACATTTCCGCCTGCCGCCGGTCCATGCCGAGCAGATCGGCAGCGCGCGCCATATCGATATCGAGAAAGGTGCGGCCCATCAGAAAGTTCGAGGCTTCCGCCGCTACGTTCTTGGCAAGCTTGGCAAGGCGCTGCGTGGCGATGACGCCCGCAAGCCCGCGTTTACGCCCACGGCACATCAGATTGGTCATGGCGCCCAGCGACGCCTTGCGCGCATCCTCGGTCACCTCGCCGCCGACGGAGGGCGCAAACATCTGCGCCTCGTCCACAACGACAAGCACGGGATACCAGAATTCGCGATCCGCATCGAAAAGGCCATTGAGGAAAGCGGCAGCGGCCCGCATCTGCTGCTCGATATCAAGACCTTCAAGCGTCAGCACGCAGGAAACGCGGTGCTGGCGGATGCGGTTGGCAATGCCCGCAAGCTCGGCTTCCGTGCGCTCTCCATCCACCACCACATGGCCGAACTTGTCGGACAGCGTGACGAAATCACCCTCGGGATCGATAATGACCTGCTGCACCCATTGCGCCGATTGCTCCAGGAGCCGGCGCAGAAGGTGTGACTTGCCGGACCCGGAATTGCCCTGCACCAGCAAACGCGTTGCAAGCAATTCCTCAATATCGAGCTTGGCCTGCTGCCCGCCCGATAGGGTTCCCATGTCGATGCCGACCTGCAATGTTCCGTTCCTCGTGCTGCATGTCATCCGGCCGATTCCCGTGACGGCGGCCGAACATGCTCTTTACCAAAAAATCACCGATTGCGTCTGCCCCGTGCCGATAATGCACAGGCAATTGCGCCACATCTATGCGGCCCCGGACGAGACGCGCGAAAATGATAGCCGCCTGCCGAACACATTCAGCATCAGCCCGATGATGACCAATGCGGCACCGACCACTTCGAAGACAGTAATATGCTCCGCAAAAGCGAGATAGGCGCTGACGAAACCGACAATCGGCACCAGCAGCGAAAACGGCGCCACCGTTCCGGCAGGATAACGCAGAAGCAGGTAACTCCAGATACCCGCGCCGACGATGGTCGCACCATAGGCCATGTAGATCACCACGAGAGCCATCGTAGGCGTCGCATTGCGCAGCCCTTGCGCAATCGCATCAGGTCCCTCCACCACCAGCGAAAGCAGGACCAACGGCAGAACGGGAACAAGGCTCGTCCATGCGACAAAGGAGACCGCATTCACCTGGCCGATGCGGCGATTGACGATGTTGCCGCAGGCCCAGGCAATGGCCGAGCCGACGCCCATCAGCAGCGGTATCAACGCTGCAGCCGTCATGCGCTCCACGCCGATGACCGCCAGCCCGCCAAAGGCAACGATTGCGCCGACGATCTGTGACGGCAACGGCCGCTCGCCGAGAAACACCACGGCCAGCGCCAGCGTGAAGAAGGCCTGCGACTGCATGACGAGCGAAGCAAGCCCAGCCGGCAGGCCGAGCTTGATGGCCGGGTAAAGCAGGCCGAATTGCACGAAACCCATCGCCATGCCGTAAACGATCATATGCCGCCACGGCACATTGGGTTTGGGCAGGAAGAACACCAACGGCACGGCTGCAAACAGATAGCGCACCCCCGTCAGAAACAGAGGCGGCATGTCGGCGACGCCGATCTTGATGGCAACGAAGTTGAAGCCCCACAAAAACACGGTGATCAGGGCAAGAAGAATATGCGGCAACGCCATTTTGTTATGTCCGAATTTCAGGCGATCGACGGGCGTTTTACGCCGAAACCGCCCTCTTCCAGCCAAATGTAATGAGACCGGCGCCGATCAGGAGACCGCCGCCCGTGCGGTTGACGATGCGCTGAACCCTGGGTTTGCGGATGGTATTGCGGGCGGCACTTGCCAGAAGTCCATAAAGCGCCGCAGTGCAGCTGGCAAGCACAAGGAATGTCGCTTCGAAAATCAGCACCTGCGGCCAGAAAGGCAGAGTGGGCACCAGAAACTGCGGCAGGAAGGCGACGAAGAAGACAATGCTCTTGGGGTTCAGCGCCGTGACGACATAGGCATGCAGGAAGATTTTGAGCGGCCGCTCACGGCCGGTCACGCCTGCGGCTTCACCACCTTCACCACCAACCGAAGAACGCCACAGCTTGATGCCGAGATAGATGAGGTAAGCCGCACCGATCCATTTCAGACCGGTAAAAAGGGCCGCCGATGTGGCAAGCAGCGCGCCAAGCCCCAGCATGGAGGCCGTCATCGCAGTGAAATCACCAAGCGCCACACCCGTCACCGTCGCGGTGCTCGCCTTACGGCCATGCCCCAGAGCATAAGAAATCACCAGCAGGATCGTCGGCCCCGGAATGGCAAGCATGATGGCGGATGCGGCCACGAAGGCCAGCCAGTTCTCCAGTGGCATGATGCAATCTCCCCCGTTCGGTCTTTGGAGCAAGCCACCAAAAGCGCCCGGTATCAAGCCAAATTTTCGGAGACTATGACGCTTTGTCATCCGCGGACGAACAGGCTACTGCCGCCGCTTCATCGCCTGTGCAAGATCGTAATTTGACGGCATGGCAAGCCATGCCGCGCCGCGCTGCCCCCTGCCCGCTCCAGCCGCAGGGCAAGATCAGGGGTAACGCCCGCCCGGACGTTCCCGAGAATAGTGCAACGCGCTATATGCCAGGCCTTTCCGCAGCTTCCGTTACGGAAAACTGAAGTGCGGCAATGAACTCCTCACAGACGCGCCGTGGGTGGACGACGGGTCGAGTCCCGCATGACGGAGGCGCGCATTTCGAACATCATTAGAAGTGTGAAACGGACGACGGAGCCTCCCCGGCATTTTCTCGCCGGAGAGACTGTCGCCATCAAAACCGCGGCGCCCAGTAAGGAGGCGCCCACTCCCGCCGCATTTTGCGGTCGGACGGCTCCAGACCGATATCATCCAGAAGACGCTCCGGCAGATCGGAAAGATCGGTCGGCGGCGGGCGCGGCACCATTGCCGCGACGAGAACCGCTTTCAGGGTTTTCCAGACGCCGAATGTGACGAACAGGCGGTCGACCGCATCCGGCAGCGCATATGCTACCAATGGTTGATTTTTTTGCATGGGAAATCCGTCCCGGCGCGGCGAAGCAGCCAGGTCCTTTATCGATGATAAAACGACATGCAGGAACGGCGGGCGCAACACGCGGTAGCGCGGACGCACAATTCAGCTGTCAGACGAAGTGAAGATGCCAAACGGCAGGGAAATCAGGCAGGAAGCCTTATCGGAGGTCGATGCCTCGGGACATGTAACCGCCGACGACCATGCCGGAAAAGCCAGACATGCCGGTAAGGCGCATATTCATATAGTCAGTCATTCCACGCCTCCTTTTTATAGCGGTTACAGACAAGATGCATCTTACACGAGATGCCGGACGCGACAAGAGGTCGCAATCTCGAATTGCAAAAGTCCGGCAGAATAGATGCAAAAATGCAACAGGCCGTTCAGCTCAGCGAGACGCTGAGGCCAAAACCCTGCATCAGCCGCCGTGTGGCGAAATCCGGCTTGCCGGAAGTGAAGACGGCGAAATCGAAACCATCTGGATGCTCCGCATCCTGCGGCAGCGGCACCAGGTGGCGCGCGCGACGGGCAATCGCTTCCGCCGGATCGAGCCAGTCCACCGGCCATGGCGCCAGCCGGCGAAACACATTGGCCATGAAGGGATAATGAGTGCAGGCGAGAACAACGATATCGGTGCGCTTGCCGTCGTTATCGATGAAGCAGGGCTCGATTTCCGCCAGCACCGCTTCATCGGAGATCGGTTCGCCCCTGATCCAGCTTTCGGCCATACGCGCCAGATTTTCCGACCCCACGAGGCGAACATGGCATTGCGTGGCGAATGACTGGATGAGATCGCGCGTATAGGCGCGCTTGACGGTGCCGGGTGTTGCCAGCACGGAAACGAGACCGGAACGGGTGCGTTCGGCCGCAGGTTTGATAGCTGGAACGGTGCCGACGAAAGTCATATCAGGGAAGCGCGCCCGAAGATCGGCGCCTGCCAGTGTGAAGGCGGTGTTGCAGGCAATGATGCAGACTTCAGGGCTATAGTCTTCAAGCAGCTTTTCGAAGAGCGAAAGAATGCGCGCTTTCAGCGCCTCCTCTTCCCAGCCGCCATAGGGGAAACCGGCGTCGTCGGCCACATAGATGAAACCGCGCTCGGGCATCAGCACGCGCGCCTCGCGCAGTACCGTGAGCCCACCAATGCCGGAATCGAACACCAGCACCGGCTTGAGAACATCGGCCAGAGCCTCAGTCGTCTTCAGCATTCTCCCCAGCCCTCTCCGACAATGGTCCCTCCGCCGTTCCGGCCCGGCCTGCCTGCTTAGGCCACTGCCGGGGAAAACGATCAAGTGACCTGATCACGCCACGGAAAACACTGATTTCCTGCTCGGAAAAGCCGCGTCTCGACAGCACCGCACGCAGATTGTCCACCATTTTCGGCTTTTTTTCGGGCGGATGAAAATATCCGCGCGCATCGAGCGCCTCCTCGATGTGTTCGAACAGGCCGAAGACCTGTTCCTTGGTCGAGGGCCGCTGCTCGATAGGCTGGAAAAGCGTCTCGTCCAGATCGTCCATGCCGGATTTCATCCACTCATAGGACATCAAAAGCACGGCCTGCGCGATATTGAGCGACGCGAAGGCGGGGTTGACCGGAAATGTCACGATCTCATCGGCCAGCGCCACTTCTTCATTGGTAAGGCCCCAGCGCTCACGCCCGAACAGGATGCCGGTTCTTTCACCCGCCTTGAACTTCGCGCGCAGCGTGCCGGCTGCGGTAACGGGGGCACGAACCGGTTTGAAACCGTAACGCTCCCGCGCGGTCGTGGCATAGACGAAATTGAGATCCTTGATCGCCTCTTCCAGCGTCTCGAACACCTTCGTCCCGTCGATGACATGATCGGCCTTGGAAGCGGCAGCGCGTGCCTTCTCGTTCGGCCAGCCGTCACGCGGCTTGACGAGGCGAAGTTCGGCAAGACCGAAATTGGCCATTGCCCGTGCCACCATGCCGATATTTTCGCCGAGCTGCGGTTCGACCAGAATGATCGCCGGGCCTTCCGCCACAAGTTCAAGCTCGCTGTTTGTGCCTGCCATCGTCGTTTTCCAGTTTCTGAAGCGCCGCATCGATTTTCAGGCCGATGCGTTTTATGGTTTTCGCGCATTTCCAGACTGAAAACCGGTCGCCGCTTTTCCTGAAAATGCTCTAAAGCGCGCTTCACTGGCACAGATCGGCGCCAAAATCAAAGCCGGGGCAGGCAGAACGCCCTGTTATTCGCCCTTGATGATCGCCGCCATCTCTGCGCGCAGCGAATCCCTGCCCTCGTCTCCAACCCGGTGAATGTCGCTGATGACAGGCTGGCCGTTTTCCTCGATGACATCGAAATGCACCTCGTCGACCGTTGCCTTCATCTCTGCCTCGTCCATACAGGCCCAGAGCTTGAACTTCGCCGTCACGTCAGTCACTCCGTCCTTCACCTCACCGGGCGTTACCGAAACATCCACCAGCGGACAGCCATCCTGCGAGTTGGTCACCACATCGTAGCCGAAGGGATCGCCGGTCTCGCCACTTTCCGCCTCGTAAGCCGGCTTCTTGGAAGCTTCGCGGTATTGGGCAACGAAGTCCTTGCTGAACAGGCTGGTCAGCATGTCCTCGTCGAAGATGTATTTCCAGTTTTCCGCATCGCCGGACCAGTTCTTGACGGTAATGTCCATCACCTTCTGGACGGGATCGGCGGGGCCGGCCGCAAGGGCGCTGTGGGAAAAGAGGACGGCGGCAGTCAGAAGCAGAATATTCCGCATGATGTGATCCCGGAGGTAGGCCCGACGCGCGGGCGAAGCGATTCGCCTGACTGTATTCCGGCAATATGGTTTGGCAATGCGCAAAGCGTTATTGCACCGCGCCAAAAAAGCGCCCCCCATGGCTTTGCCTCAGGCGCGCGCGATGCTATAGCCGCACCGGATATTTTTCCGAATACCGGCGTCACTAGGCGCCACAGCTTCGAAGGTGAGGAATTCATGGCAAAGATCAAGGTAGCCAATCCAGTCGTCGATCTCGACGGCGACGAAATGACCCGTATCATCTGGCAGCTCATCAAGGACAAGCTGATCCTGCCATACCTCGATCTCGACATCGAATATTATGACCTCTCGGTCGAAAACCGCGATGCTACCAACGACCAGGTAACCGTCGATGCGGCACATGCCATCAAGAAGCACGGCGTCGGCATCAAGTGCGCGACGATCACGCCGGACGAGCAGCGCGTCGAGGAATTCGGCCTGAAGCAGATGTGGAAGAGCCCGAACGGCACGATCCGCAACATTCTGGGCGGCGTCATCTTCCGCGAGCCGATCATCTGCAAGAACGTTCCCCGCCTCGTTCCCGGCTGGACGAAGCCGATCGTCGTCGGCCGCCACGCCTTCGGCGACCAGTACAAGGCAACCGATTTCAAGTTCCCCGGCAAGGGCAAGCTGACGATCAAGTTCGTCGGCGAAGACGGTCAGGTCATTGAAAAGGACGTCTTCGACGCTCCGAGCGCTGGCGTTGCACTCGCAATGTACAACCTTGACGAATCCATCCGCGAATTCGCCCGCGCATCCATGATGTACGGCCTGATGCGCAAGTGGCCGGTTTACCTGTCCACCAAGAACACCATCCTGAAGGCCTATGACGGCCGCTTCAAGGACATCTTCGAAGAAGTCTACCAGACCGAGTTCAAGGCGAAGTTCGATGAAATCGGCATCATCTATGAACACCGCCTGATCGACGACATGGTCGCCTCCGCTCTGAAGTGGTCCGGCGGTTACGTCTGGGCCTGCAAGAACTACGATGGCGACGTGCAGTCTGATACGGTTGCCCAGGGCTTCGGTTCGCTCGGCCTGATGACCTCCGTTCTCCTGTCGCCGGACGGCCGCACGGTTGAAGCTGAAGCCGCACACGGCACGGTCACGCGCCACTACCGCCAGCACCAGAAAGGTCAGGAAACTTCGACCAACTCGATCGCTTCGATCTTCGCCTGGACCCGTGGCCTCGCCCACCGCGCCAAGCTGGACGACAATGCAGAACTCGCAAAGTTCGCAGCAACGCTCGAAACCGTCTGCGTCGACACCGTCGAAAGCGGCTTCATGACCAAGGACCTCGCGCTCCTCATCGGTCCGGACCAGCCCTGGCTCTCCACCACCGCCTTCCTCGACAAGATCGATGAAAACCTCAAGACGGCGATGGCGGCTTAAAAGAACGGGGCACTGCCCGTTTGAAATATCGACAAAAGGAAACCCGGCCGCAACGCCGGGTTTCTTTTTTTGTTCACAGTATCTTGCTTAGATGTTGCACTAGGCGCAGACTTCGATTCCACAGCGTGCCGCAGTCAGAAAAATAAAAATATATAGCTGAAACAGCATAAAACGACACATAACTTGTCCGGCACAGTCAAAAATTCATGTGGTTACCAGCGCGATCCTTCGGGAAAACAGATAATGCTGTGGACTATAAAAACGCACCGTGTCAGCGCGAACTGCGCGCAGGTTTTCAATGATGCTTTTGCAATTTTGCTTGGGGAGGCAAAGCAATGAGTGAATTGATCTTCTACACCAATCCCATGTCGCGCGGACGCATTGCGCGATGGATGCTCGAGGAAGTGGGCGTTCCCTACAAGACAGAGATACTGGGCTTCTCGACGTCGATGAAATCGCCGGCCTATCGGCTGATCAACCCGATGGCCAAGGTGCCCGCCATCAAACACGGCGACACCATTGTCACCGAAGCGGCAGCGATCTGCGCCTATCTGGCGGATGCCTTTCCGGGCGCCAACCTTGCGCCGACGCCGAAAGCGCGCGGACTTTATTACCGCTGGATGTTTTTTGCTGCCGGTCCGTTGGAAATGACAACCAGCATGAAGGCGATGGGTTTCGAGGTGCCGCAGGAAAAGCTGCGTATGGCTGGCTGCGGCAGCTATGCGGATGCGATCAACACGCTCGAACGTGCCGTCAGCGAAAACCGCTTCATCGCCGGCGATCACTTCACTGCGGCGGATGTCTATGTAGGTGCCCACGTCGGCTGGGGCCTGCAGTTCGGCACAATCGAAAAACGTCCGGCCTTCACGGACTATATGGCGCATCTGACCGACCGCCCCGCCTTCAAGCGGGCCACACAGCTTGACGAAGCGGCAGCGAAGGATATGCAGGCGGCGGGTTGAGGAAACTGACAGGCATTTCGCCTGAAAGCGGAGCACGAGCGCTCGCAAGGGTCACAAAACGGATTTTGGAAGCGGGCTTATTCGTTGGACTGGGCGAGTGGTTCGCCGATCTCGATTGCATGCCCGTCCGGATCATAAAAACGGAACACTCTCTGTCCCCATGCCTGCCGCTCAACGGGATGGATCAACTCCACATGCGGCGCAATATTCCGAAATGCCGCATCGACATCCTCATGTTCGAAATAGAGCAGCAGATTCCGTCTGCCGTAAGGTTTGTCCGTGTCCGGCGATGTCCGCCAGACCGTCTGTTCGAGCGAACGCCCCTCATGGATTGCAAAGCCGCTTTCAAAGAGGACGAAATTTCCGAAATCGTCCAAAACCTTCAGGCCGAGCCTGTCACGATAAAACTCCCTGGAGCGGTTGATATCGCACACGAAAGGGATGGGATTTACAAAGCGCATCACGTTCCTTTCGGATTTCAACATCCAGAATCAAAAAGGCGGGGTAGAACCCCGCCTTTTTTCAATTCATCCAGATCAGGCCGCCAGGGCCGCTGCCACCGCGTTGATGGCGTCCTGTGCCTTGGCGCCATCGGGGCCGCCGGCCTGCGCCATATCCGGGCGTCCACCGCCGCCCTTGCCGCCGAGGGCCGCAGAGGCCGTGCGGACGATATCGACGGCGCTGAAACGGCCAGTTAGATCCTCGGTCACGGCAGCAACAGCACTTGCCTTGCCGTCTTCGGACACGGCGATCAGCAGCACGACGCCGGAGCCGATATTGGCCTTGGCTTCATCTGCAAGACCCTTGAGGTCCTTGGCATCGATGCCGGACAGGGATTTTGCGAGGAAATTGACGCCCGCAACCTGCTGTACGTCGTTTGCGCCGGCATCCGACGAGCCGCCGCCCATTGCGAGTTTCTTGCGGGCATCCGCAAGCTCGCGCTCCAGCTTCTTGCGCTCGTCGAGAAGTCCCTCGACACGCGACAGCACATCGCCCGGCTGAACCTTCAGCGACGAGGCCAGTGCCTTTACGCGCTCATCCTGCTCGGAGAGATAGGCAAGCGCGCCCTGACCCGTTACGGCCTCAAGACGGCGCACGCCCGCACCGACGGCACTTTCGC
Organism: Rhizobium sp. SJZ105; assembly: GCF_007828365.1. Taxonomy (NCBI): domain Bacteria; kingdom Pseudomonadati; phylum Pseudomonadota; class Alphaproteobacteria; order Hyphomicrobiales; family Rhizobiaceae; genus Rhizobium; species Rhizobium sp. SJZ105. Next base: position 53,287 of record NZ_VIUP01000001.1, on the reverse strand, counting down.
CGAGAATGCGGATAAGGCCGATCTGGCCGGTTGCGGCAACATGGGTGCCGCCGCAAAGCTCGACCGAGTACGGACGGTTGGCCTTCGCACCGTGAACACCGGTGCCCATGGACACAACGCGGACTTCATCGCCGTATTTTTCGCCAAACAGTGCCATAGCACCCTCGGCGATGGCGTCGTCAACGCTCATCAGACGCGTCACGACAGGCGAGTTCTGCAAGACGATCTCGTTTGCCATTTCCTCGACGACCTTCAGCTCCTCGGCCGACATCGGCTTCGGATGCGAAACGTCAAAGCGCAGACGCTCGGGGGCGACCAGCGAACCCTTCTGAGCAACGTGCGTGCCAAGAACCTCGCGCAGCGCCTCATGCAGCAGGTGGGTGGCGGAGTGGTTGGCGCGCAGACGCGAGCGGCGGTCGTGATCGACCGTCAGCTGCACGGCGTCATCGAGCTTCAATCCACCCTTGGACACCGTGCCGGAATGCACGAAGAGGCCCTCGCCCTTCTTCTGTGTTTCTGAAACGGTAAAGGTGCCGTTATCGCCAGAGATTACGCCAGTATCGCCCATCTGACCGCCGGACTCGCCATAAAATGGCGTCTGGTTGACGACAATCTGCACCGTCTCGCCCTCGGCAGCACTATCCACCGACTTGCCGTCCTTGACGATCGCCTGAATAACGCCTTCGGCGGTTTCAGTGTCGTAACCAAGGAATTCGGTCGCGCCGAGCTTTTCCTTCAGTTCGAACCACACCGTTTCGGTCGCCTTATCGCCGGAACCAGCCCAGTGCGAGCGTGCTTCCGCCTTCTGGCGCTGCATGGCATCGGTGAAGCCGGAAATATCGACGCCGATTTCGCGGGCGCGCAGCGCATCCTGCGTCAGATCGAGCGGGAAGCCATAGGTATCGTAAAGCTTGAAGGCGGTTTCGCCGTCCAGCATGTCGCCCTTGTGCAGGGTCGAAGTCGCGTCGGACAGCAGCGACAGTCCGCGTTCCAGCGTCTTGCGGAAACGGGTTTCCTCAAGCTTCAGCGTCTCGGAGATCAGCGCCTCGGCGCGAACCAGTTCCGGATAGGCCCGGCCCATCTGCTGTATCAGCGCCGGCAGCAGCTTGTAGATCAGCGGCTCGCGCGAACCGAGAAGCTCGGCATGGCGCATGGCGCGGCGCATGATGCGGCGCAGAACGTAACCACGGCCCTCATTCGACGGCAGGACGCCATCGGCGATCAGGAAAGCGGAGGAGCGCAGATGATCAGCAATGACGCGGTGGCTGGCGCGCTTCTCGCCCTCTGCCGGAACGCCGGTCGCTTCGACAGAGGCCGAAATCAGCGCCCGGAACAGATCGGTGTCGTAATTGTCGTGTTTGCCCTGCAACAACGCCGAAATGCGCTCGAGACCCATGCCGGTGTCGATAGACGGGCGCGGCAGATCGATGCGCTCTTCCTTCGTCAGCTGCTCATATTGCATGAAGACGAGGTTCCAGATCTCGATGAAACGGTCGCCATCCTCTTCCGGCGAGCCGGGCGGTCCGCCCCAGATATGATCGCCGTGGTCATAGAAGATTTCCGAGCAGGGACCGCACGGACCGGTATCGCCCATGGCCCAGAAATTATCGCTGGTCGGAATACGGATGATGCGATCGTCAGAGAAACCGGCGATCTTCTTCCAGAGATTAAAAGCCTCGTCGTCGGTGTGATAGACCGTGACCAGCAGACGGTTGCGATCGATGCCGAATTCCTTGGTGATCAGGTTCCAGGCATGGGTAATCGCCTCTTCCTTGAAATAGTCGCCAAAGGAGAAATTGCCGAGCATTTCGAAGAACGTATGGTGACGGGCCGTATAACCGACATTGTCGAGGTCGTTATGCTTGCCACCGGCGCGCACGCATTTCTGCGCCGAGGCGGCGGTGGAATAAGGACGGCTTTCGAGACCTGTGAAGACGTTCTTGAACTGCACCATGCCAGCATTGGTGAACATCAGCGTCGGATCGTTGCGCGGCACCAGCGGGCTGGAGGGCACAATCTCGTGTCCGTTCTTCTTGAAGTAGTCGAGAAAGGTCGACCGAATTTCATTCACACCGCTCATGCCCACACACCGCTCACAGCTGGAGTCCATCACCGCCATCCCGAATGATGGCTATCTTGCAAAATCAAAGGCTTTTATCGTCCGCATCCTGCCCTGTCCAGCCATGGAGGCGCACCAAGGCGTCTAGGCAAAGAAAAAGGGCCACGCGAGGAAAATCGCACGACCCTTTTGATCCATACCGGCTCATCCCGGCAAAGCCACCGGACGCGAACGCCCGGACCTCCGAATGCATCAGCCCTCGTCGGGACCGTCATCGCTTTCGCCGGCTTCCGGGCCGCCATTCTGCAGGAACCGATCGGCGATCAGACCGGCGTTCTGGCGCAGCGCCAGTTCGATCTCGCTTGCCATTTCCGGATTGTCGCGCAGGAAGGTCTTGGCATTTTCACGCCCCTGCCCCAAACGCTGGCTGTTATAGGAGAACCATGCACCGGATTTCTCGACGATACCGGCTTTCACGCCGAGATCGACAAGCTCGCCGGTCTTGGAAACGCCTTCGCCATACATGATGTCGAATTCCACCTGCTTGAAAGGCGGTGCCATCTTGTTCTTGACGACCTTGACGCGGGTCTGGTTGCCGACAACCTCTTCACGCTCCTTGACGGCGCCGATACGGCGAATGTCGAGACGCACCGAGGCGTAGAATTTAAGCGCATTACCGCCCGTCGTCGTTTCCGGCGAACCGAACATGACGCCGATCTTCATGCGGATCTGGTTGATGAAGATCACCATGCACTTCGACTTGGAGATCGAGGCGGTCAGCTTGCGCAGCGCCTGGCTCATCAGACGTGCCTGAAGGCCTGGCAGGCTGTCGCCCATCTCGCCTTCGATTTCGGCACGCGGCGTCAGCGCCGCAACCGAGTCCACCACCAGAATGTCGACGGCACCGGAGCGCACCAGCGTATCGGTGATTTCAAGCGCCTGCTCGCCCGTATCCGGCTGCGAGATCAGAAGGTTCTGCAAATCCACACCGAGCTTGCGGGCATAGACCGGATCGAGCGCGTGCTCGGCATCCACGAAGGCGCAGATGCCGCCCTTTTTCTGGGCTTCCGCGATCGTCTGCAACGCAAGCGTCGTCTTACCGGAGCTTTCCGGGCCGTAAATCTCAACGATACGCCCCTTCGGCAAACCGCCGATACCGAGCGCTATATCCAGGCTGAGAGAACCCGTCGAAATGGTCTCTACTTCAACCACGTTTTCATTGGAACCGAGCTTCATGATCGATCCCTTGCCGAACGACCGTTCGATCTGGGAGAGCGCCGCTTCCAGTGCCTTGCTTTTATCCACCGATTTATCCTCTACGAGACGCAAAGAATTTTGTGCCATCCGATCCACCTTTAGGTTATTGAAGCCGCACAGGCAATGAAGCAGTATGGAAATAGGATGTACTCTATTTGTTCTCATATCGCAAGGCGCAGCCAGCATATTGAAAACAAATAGCGATAAGTCGTTTGTTCTGCTTTCGTTTTTCCGTGTCCGGCCTATCGCTGCTGACCGGATGTGAAGGGGAACAAACAGAAGATTGGGACGAATCGTCCACCTTTTCCATCCGCGAAAGAGGGAAACACAAGCGTGAAGAAAATACTCGTTCTGGGCGGCGCGCATATAGACAGGCGCGGCATGATCGAGACTGAAACGGCGCCCGGCGCCAGCAATCCTGGCTCATGGATGGAAGAGGCTGGCGGCGGCGGTTTCAATGCGGCGCGCAATCTTTCGCGGCTCGGCTTTGCCGTCCGTATCATCGCACCGCGCGGCGGCGACGTGACCGGCGAAGCGGTGGCGGAGGCAGCAAGGCAGGCGGGCGTGGAAGATACGCCCTTCGTTTTCCTCGATCGCCGCACGCCAAGCTACACCGCCATTCTGGAGCGCGACGGCAATCTTGTCATCGCACTTGCGGATATGGACCTTTACAAGCTGTTTTCGCCGCGCCGCCTCAAAGTTCGCGCGGTGCGTGAAGCGATTACCGCGAGCGACCTTCTGCTTTGCGATGCCAATCTGCCGGAGGATACGTTGAAGGCGCTCGGTCTCATTGCCCGCGCCTGCCAAAAGCCGCTTGCTGCCATCGCCATTTCGCCCGCCAAGGCGGTGAAGCTGAAGGACATGCTCGCCAATATCGACATTCTCTTCATGAACGAGGCAGAGGCGCGCGCGCTGACGGGACAGACGGCAGACAATGTTCGCGACTGGCCGGGCATTCTCCGCAGGGCAGGCCTTGCCGGCGGCGTCATCACCCGTGGCGCAAGCGAAGTGGTAGCCTTCAACGCGACGCAAACCGCAAGCCTCCACCCACCCATCATCCGCGAGGTGAAAGACGTAACCGGGGCCGGAGACGCCATGGCGTCCGGTTATCTCGCGGCGATTGCGGAGGGCAAAACCATCACTGAGGCCCTGCGACTGGGTGCCGCGGCGGCCGCCATCACCGTGCAATCGCCTTTCGCCACCGCCCAAGACCTGTCAAAAGACAGTGTCGAGACCATGTTGGGGCTTGTCCCCAAGGCCGAAATGCTGGCATGAACCCGTTTTTTTATAGTCTGGAACAAACAGAATGACCCGCCCCATCTCCCCGCTCCTGCCCATCGTCTATTCGCAAGAGGTTGCCGCTGCCAAACAGCGCGGCGCGCCGATCGTCGCGCTGGAATCGACCATCATCACCCACGGCATGCCCTATCCCGGCAATATCGAGATGGCTGAAGGCGTCGAACAGATCATCCGCGATCAGGGAGCCGTTCCGGCAACCATCGCCGTCATTCACGGCACGCTGCATATCGGCCTCGAGAAGGAGCAGCTCGAAGCGCTTGCCCAGACCACCGACGCCATGAAGGTCTCGCGCGCAGATATTGCCTTTGCGATTGCCGAGCGCCGCACCGGTGCCACGACAGTGGCAGCCACCATGATTGCCGCTGCCCGCGCCGGCATCCGCGTTTTCGCCACCGGCGGCATCGGCGGTGTACACAAGGGCGCGGAGGAGACCTTCGATATTTCCGCCGATCTGACCGAGCTTGCCAAAACCGGCGTGATCGTCGTCTGCGCCGGCGCCAAGGCCATTCTCGACATCCCGAAGACGCTGGAAGTTCTCGAAACCAACGGCGTGCCTGTCGTGACTTTCGGTTCGGAAGAGTTCCCGGCTTTCTGGTCGCGTTCTTCGGGCCTTCCCAGCCCGCTGTCGCTCAACAGCCCTGCAGCCATCGCCAATTTCCAGACGACCCGCGAACAGCTCGGCATCGATGGCGGTATGCTGATTGCCAATCCCGTGCCGGAAGAGGACGAAATTCCGCGCGAGGAGATGGAAATCTACATCAATCGCGCCATTTCCCACGCCGAGCGCGAGGACATCACCGGCAAGGCCGTCACGCCCTTCCTGCTCGGCGATATCTTCCGCCTGACCGACGGCCGCAGCCTCGCGACCAATATCGCGCTGGTACGCAACAATGCCCAGCTCGCAGCAGAGATTGCTGTGGCGCTTAACTAAGCGTTAGAGGCTGGATTATCCTCAAATTTGAGGATGATGGCAGGGTGAGAAGCATCCCAGTCATGCCGGATTTGATCACGCCGGACCCCGGATCTGGTCCGGAGTTACGGATAATGTGTCGGCCTGGGAACTTTGCTACCAATAAAAAAGCCCGGAAAGCTTTGCGCTTTCCGGGCTTTCATTTTTCAGTTCCTGAACCTTATCAGTTCTGGGCGACCGGTCTTACCAGCGGTGTCACGCGGCGGATGGTGACGCGGCGGTTCTGCTGTTCCGGGCCGAGTGTCTGAACCTTCAGGTAACGCTCGCCGTAGCCTTGCGTCGCCAGGTTTTCCGGCGGAATGCCGTAAACATCGGTCAGGACATTGGCGACGGAAGCGGCACGCTCGTCGGAAAGAACAAGGTTGCTTTCATCCGAACCAACGGCGTCGGTGTGGCCTTCGATCAGGAAGGTTTCCGCCGGGTTTTTTGCCAGCGCCTTGTTGATCGCATCCGCTACCTTCCGCAGCGAACGGGCCTGCGCCATCGGAATGTCAGCGCTTCCAGTGGCAAATGTGATCGTATCGAGGTCGATACGGCGCACCTTGTCGCGGATACGGGCCGAATAACGCACTTCATCCAGCGAGTAGACACGCTCCACCGGCTCGACCGGCGGCTGCTCCAGGAAGCGGTAGTAATCGCGGTCCGGATCGCTCGACGTGTCGATGATGTAGTCACGAACCGGAATGCGCAGACGCATCGGCGGCAGGTCGAGGCCGGGATCGCGATAGACATATTCACGGTCCGGTTCGTCCATCAGTTCCGGTGCATAGAACAGAACATATTCCCGGCCACGGTCATCGATGCGCGAACGCTGGATGACGTCGCCATAGCGGTTGCGGATCGTCACCACCTGCGTGCCGTCGCGACGCTCGACGGTCTCGCGGACACGTCCGCCGGGTAGGCGCTCGTAATAGGGCTCGCCGCCATCGCGGATGAAGCGCTGATTGTCGTCGCCGCGCACAACCACGCGGTCACCGAATTGCAGGATGATCGGCGCATCGCGATCCTGATCGCGCCGGCCACCTTCGCGCGGCTGCCATTCCCGCGCACCTTCCGGCCGGTCATATTGCGGACGGCGGTCGACACGCTCACCCTGCTGAGAGGTAATCGCCTCCATCTTCACGGGCGGCGGAGCCTTGCCTCCGGCAGCACCGGCGCGCTGCGCTTCGGCGTCGGAAGTCGGCACCTTCACGTCACCGGCCTGCTCACGCTCGCGGCGGCGTTGCTCGCGTGCCTGGTTGTTACCGGAGCGCTCCACTTCCTTGTCGCTGTCGAGAACGGCGGCACCCTTGTCGACGGGCAGAATGACGGTGTCGGCAGTCTTGGACGGGTCCTTGGCGATAGCCTTGGCCTTGTCCAGTTCCTGCTTCGTCGTCGGAGGCGCTTCCGTCTGCGGAATGGCGACCTGATTAGGAACGGCTTCGCCGGCAGGCGCCTGTCCTGTCGTGGCGCCGCTTGGCGGCGGAGGTGTCGGAGTACCCGGCAGCGGCGCTGCAGGCTCCGTCTTGCCCTGGCCTTCTACCGGCTGCTTTTCAGAAGGCTGCTGGCCGGGCGCAGGATTGGGCTGAGCTTCCGGAGCCGGTGGCCGTGCCGGTGTCGGCGCTTCCGTTGGAACAGGAGCCTCCTTTACAGCTGGCTCAGGAGCCGCTGGCTTTTTCTCCGGAACGGCCTTTTCGGCGGGTTCCGATTTCGGTTCCGGTGCTGGAGCGGGCGCCTTTTCCTCTACCGGCTTTTTCTCGGCGGCGGGCTCGCGCTGTTTCGCCGGCTGCTCGGTATTTTCAGGGCGTGCGGCTGGCTGTTCGGCCGCCGGCTCCGGCTTGCGCGGACGTGCGGGGCGTTGCTCGCCCTCGCCTGCCGGCTGCTCGGCTCTAGCCGGTTTGCGCGGCCGTTCCTGCGGCTGCTGCTCGGCGGGTGCAGGTGCGGCTTCGGGCTCAGGCTGCGGGCGCTGCTTGCGGGCGGGTGGCTGTTCAGCTGGCGCCGGTTCCGGTTGGGCTTCGCGCTGCTGCTGCTGCCGTTTCGGTTCTGGCTGAGGCTCGCGTTGCGGCTCGGGCTGAGCTTCACGCTTGGGTTCAGGACGCGGTTCGGCCGGTGCGGCTTCAGCCTTCGGCTGTTCGCGCTGCGGTTCCGGAGCCTGCTCCTGCTTTTTCGGCTCTGGCTCTGGCTTCGGCTGCGCCTCTTCTGCTTGCTGGCGTTGCTTGCGCAGCAGCTCTTCCGGGTTCTGCTCCTCCGCCTGCGGCTGCGCCTGCGCCAATATCACCGGGGCCTGTGCCTGGGGCATTTGCGTTTGCGTCCGTGCGGCGCCGGCATAACCGGCGGCGGCCGGCTCCACCGCGATCGCCAGCGACATGAGGGGGAAAACCACCCCCGTCAGCAATGTGTTCTTCTTCAGCATCGGTGCTTCCTCATCTGCCAATCGTTGTACGCCGCTTATGCCGCGACATTGTGAATCCGGCCGCGCGTGCAGGCGCTGGTCAACGCCTTGCATACGCTTCGGTTCCCATGATGACCAAAGCGTTCTGTACCGGAAATGAACAGATCAAGGCCATTTCGTGAAAGCTCCGCGACGAAAAAGAGGGCGCTAATATTGCAGTTGCATTTTTTGACCAACCGGACGAATAATTGCCGCGCGCTGAAGGCCACGAATGGCAACCCGTTCTGTTGCGCCTGCGCTCACGACGTCCGCACTGAAAACAACAACAGACTGCGGATGAACGACCAAAAGAGAGGATCGAAATGCCTATTTCCACCCGTCTGCTCGCAGCCGCATCGATTGCCGCCATCTCCCTGTTTTCCGGCGCGGCCCTCGCGCAGGACAAGATCGTCATCGGCACGGAAGGCGCCTACCCGCCCTTCAACAATCTGGAAGCCGACGGTACGTTGACCGGCTTCGACATCGACATCGCCAAGGCGCTGTGCGTCGAAATGAAGGCTGAATGCACCTTCGTCACCAATGACTGGGACGGCATCATCCCCGCCCTGCAGGCAAAGAAGTTCGACGCCATCATCGCGTCCATGTCGATCACGCCCGAGCGTCTCCAGAAGGTCGATTTCTCCAAGAAATATTACAACACCCCGCCGGCAATCGCCGTACCGAAGGATTCGCCGATCAAGTCCGTCGACGACCTGAAGGGCAAGTCGCTCGGCGCGCAGGGTTCCACGACCCACTCCAACTATGCCGAAAAGCACTTCCCGGGTTCCGACCTGAAAATGTACCCGACCGCCGACGAATATAAGCTCGACATCGCCAACGGCCGCATCGACGCCGTCATCGACGATATCGTCGTCCTGTCGGAGTGGCTGAAGTCGGATGCAGGCAAGTGCTGCAAGATCCTGACGCCGCTTCCGGTGGATGTCGAGATCAACGGCAATGGTGCAGGCGTAGCCGTTCGCAAGGGCGATACGGCGCTCGCCGACAAGTTCACGGCTGCCATCGCCGGTATCCGCGCCAACGGCAAGTACCAGGAAATCAACAAGAAATACTTCGATTTCGACGTTTACGGCCAGTAAGCGGCGCGTCGCCTGTTGAAATCTGGTGGCGGAAGGCTTGCCCTTCCGCCATTTTTGTTTGAAAACGTAACCATAACAATCACGGCGGCTTAAGACCGCGGGGGAAAACTGGCATGAGCGGAGCATTTTCCGCCATAGGTGCGTTCTGGACCTATGTCTCGACACTTCTCGACCCTTTCTGTGGGCCGGTCGGTCTCTTCACGCTTTTCGGAAACGGCACCCTCGTCACGTGTGGCGATGCCGGCTGGGGCGACGAAATCGCCTTCGGCGTCAAGGTCACGATCTCGCTGGCGCTCGCCACCCTGCCCGTCGGGCTTGTGATCGGTTTCCTCATTGCGCTCGCCGCGCAATCGGAGGAAAAATCGCTGCGGCTGGCGGCCGGTGTTTATACCACCATCTTCCGTGGCCTGCCGGAACTCCTGACGCTGTTCATCGTCTATTACGGCATACAGATGCTGCTGCAATCGGCCGCCGGTTATGTCGGGATAACCGGCCCGGTAGAGATCAACGCCTTCGTGGCGGGCATGGTCGCGCTGTCAGTGGTGTTTTCGTCCTATTCCTCGGAAGTGTTGCTATCCGCCTTCAAGGCCATCCCAAAGGGCCAATATGAGGCTGGACATGCACTCGGCCTCTCGCGCGGCCACACCATGGTGCTTGTCATCATTCCGCAGCTGGTAAGGATCGCCCTGCCCGGCATGACCAACCTTTGGGTCATCCTGCTCAAGGATACCTCTTACGTCTCGATCATCGGCCTTGCCGATATCGTGCGCCAGACCGGCATCGCTGCCCGCGTCAGCAAGGAAGCCTTCTTCTTCTACGGCATCGCCTGCCTGCTCTACCTCATCCTCGCTCTGCTCTCCTCCATCGGCATCGGCTTCATCGATCGCTGGTCGCGCAAGTCGGAGGCAAGCCGATGAGCCATGTTCAGGAACTCATTCCGCCGCGCCCCGCGCCGGTCGCCACAGACAAGCCCCTCAACATATCGCGCGTCGTCGGCATCGCCGTCATAACGCTCTGGCTGCTGCTGGCCGCCGGGCTGATCTTTGCGATGATCGAAGGCTGGGACTGGGCGAAATTCGAACGTTACGGGCCGCGTTATATCGATGGCCTCATCACCACCATTACGCTGGTCGGCAGTTCGATCATCCTCGGCGCAATTCTCTCGGTGCCGATCGCCTTCGCCCGCATGTCGGAAAATCGCGTCATCAGCGCGCTGGCCTATGCCTATGTCTACGTCTTTCGCAGCACCCCGCTGCTGGCGCAGCTTTTCCTGATCTATTACGGTCTCGGCAGTTTCCGTCAGGGGCTGGAAACCGTTGGCCTGTGGTGGTTCTTCCGCGAGGCCTGGTATTGCGGCCTCTTGTCGCTCACCCTCAACACCGCCGCCTATCAGGCCGAAATTCTGAGGGGCGCGATCCGAAGCGTGCCACGCGGCCAGATTGAAGGTGCGGCCTCGCTCGGCCTGTCGAAATTCATCACCTTCCGCAAGGTCATTCTGCCGCAGGCCCTCATCGTGGCTCTGCGCCCCTACGGCAACGAGATCATCCTGATGATCAAGGGTTCGGCAGTGGTCTCCATCGTCACGGTCTTCGACCTGATGGGACAGACGCGCTATGCGTTCTCCCGCACATTCGATTATCAGGCCTATCTCTGGGCGGCGATCTTCTACCTGACGATCGTCGAGACGCTCCGGCATGTCTGGGCATGGCTCGAAGCCCGCCTGACACGCCATCTCAAGCGCTAGGGACACGGTTGGCAGCACTCAACAGAGAAGACTGCCAACATTCTGAAAAATATAACTATTTTGTGACAACCCAGACCTTTGGCAAGGTTGGGTTAACCCTGTCGTGTTCCCATATCAGATACAGCGACAACGCTGTGATCGGCAATCATGAGAACGGGAACAGCCGACATGAACAAGGAAATGGAAATGATGCTGAGGGGCTACGGCCTCACCACCGCCCAGATTTTTTATCGCATGCCGGACCATCCGCTGGTTCTCCAGACCTATGTCTGGCAGGACTATGATCTCGCCCCGGATTTCCCCGAAATGCACGGTTTCCTCAAATTCTGGCAGGAAAAGCTAGACGGTCCGTTGCACTCGGTCCGCTATGTGCACCGGCAGGTGATCTCGGCGCAGGAATGGCGCGCACTGAAAGGAGAGTTCATTCTCCACTGAGGCCCATCGCCACATAAGCATTGCGCCCGTCCGTCTTGCGGCTTACAGCAGACTTCAACTGAAGATGCTGACGGATACCGCACGATGACGAAGAACCAGAAAATTGACGAAGAGGCGCTTGCCGAAGCCTATAACCGCGCGCTCGCGCTTGAAAAAGCCGGCGATGTTGACGCGGCGGTGAAGGCCTATGAAGAGGTTCTGGCCATCGACCCGGACGATCATGGCGGCGCAGCCGTTCGCATCGCCGCCATGGGCCGCGGCGAACCGCCTTCCAAAGCGCCCGACGCCTATGTCGAAACCCTGTTCGACCAGCACGCCGAAGCCTTCGAGGATATTCTTGTCGAACAGCTCGGTTATGCAGTGCCGATGATGGTGCGCCAGCGCCTGCAAACGCTCGATCTCGGCCCCTTCAAGCGCCTGCTCGATCTCGGCTGCGGCACCGGCCTCACCGGCGAAGCGCTGCGCGACATGGCTGATGACATCACCGGCATCGACATTTCCGAAAACATGGTCGAGATCGCCCACGAGAAGGACCTCTACGAGACGCTCTATGTCGCCGAAGCCGAGGACTTTCTCGAAGACAATGACGACGAGCCCTTCGACATCATCACCGCAACCGATGTGCTGCCCTATCTCGGCGCGCTGGAACCGCTGTTTTTCGGCGCCGCTGAAAACCTCGTCCCAGGTGGCCTGCTGATCTTCTCGTCGGAAACGCTGCCCGAGGCAACCATGGCCGGACGCCCCTATATGGTCGGCCCGCACCAGCGTTTCGCCCACGCCGAAACCTATGTTCGGGAAAGACTGGCAGCGACCGGTTTCGACATAGTCGAAGTCACCGACATTAACGTGCGCATGCAGGACGGCAACCCCACACCCGGCCATCTGGTGATTGCCAGGCTCAAGGGCTGAGGCAGAGGCAAGCGCTCCTGACATGGAGCGCTTGCCTGAATCAATCTCTCAGCAACAACAGCCAGACGATTGAAGAGACTCAGCTTTCGCCCGGCTCAACTCGCTTTCGGACGCCAGACGATATCGGTAACCTTGAGTTTCTTCGGCACGATTTTCAGATCGTAGAACTCGTCGGCCAGCGCCTGCTGATAGCTGATGGCCTCATCCGAAACCAGCGAGACACGCCCCAGATCCGCTCCCGGACGCGTCAGCGACACCTTGGTGACATCCTGCGGGACGCCGGTTATCGCCGCCAGCAATTTTGCAGTCTCATCGATATTGGCCTGAGCCTTTGCGCCGACGCTTGCGAGTTCCTTGAGGAGCAGCGGCACGAGGTCGGGATTGCTTTCCACGAAGTCGCCATTGGCGAGGAAATAGCTCCAGGGATCAACAATACCTTCGGCAGTCGCGAGAACTCGTGTCGTCGGCTCCTTTTCCGCCACGGCAAAATAAGGATCCCAGATCGACCAGGCATCGATGCTGCCGCTGCGGAAAGCGGCCGCCGCATCCGGCGGGGCAAGGTCGATGGATGTTATGTCGTTCAGCGTCAGACCGGCCTTTCGCAATGCTTTGACAGTAACGTTATGGGCGCTGGAGCCGCGCTTGAAAGCCACCTTCTTGCCCTTGAGGTCGGCCAGCGTCTTCAGCGGCGAATCCTTCTGCACAAGGATTGCCGATCCGCCGGCGGCGCCCTTGTAAGTTCCCACATAGCGCAGATTGCCACCGGCAGCCTGCGCGAAAAGCGGCGGCACATCGCCCGTCGGTCCGATATCCAGCGCACCTGCGCCCAGCGCTTCAAGAAGCGGCGGCCCGGAGGAAAACTCCGACCATTTGACCTCAATGCCGCGATCCTTCAACAGCGCTTCAAGCGCGCCCTGGCTCTTTGCCAACGCGATGACGCCATTCTTCTGCCAGCCGATCCGTAATGTGGTGGTCGCGGCTCCAGCCCGCCGGATATGCGGCAGGAACGCCGCCCCCGTTGCACCCGCAATCAGTCCCAATGTTCCGCGTCGTGTGAGCATGTGGATATCCTTCGCTGTTGCCATCATCAGATATACAAAGCGTAGATATTCGAGTGATTTTATCAAAATCCCACTTTGCGCGGCGCGAGTGCAAAGAGAATTGAATGTGCGAATTTGCCGTCGCAGGCGGAATAAGATTGCCTGGCCGCCTCGGCACGCCAGGAGTGTGCATTCCCCGGACAACCGCCGGATGGCCGACTTGAGTGCTTGCGGAAAAGCAAACTGCCCAACGAAAAATGCCCTCCCCGGCAGCCGGAAAGGGCATTGTTCAAAAAGCCTGATCAGCCGGGATCATTCCTCGCCGGATTTGGGATTATCCAGCAGCATGTAATCGAGCGGCAGTTCCGTCGTATATTTGATCTGTTCCATCGCAAAGGCAGACGACACGTCACGAATTTCGATCTTGGCGATCATCCTCTTGTAGAAGGCGTCATAGGCCGCGATGTCAGGCACGACAACGCGCAGCAGATAATCGACATCGCCGCTCATGCGGTAAAACTCGACGACTTCGGGGAACTCGGACACCACCTCGGAAAACCGCTTCAGCCATTCGATGGAATGGGAGGCAGTGCGGATGGAGACGAAAACGGTGACCTTGGTGTTGACCTTGACCGGATCCAGCAGCGCCACGCGCCGGCGGATGACACCGTCCTCTTCCATCTTCTGGATACGCCGCCAACAGGGCGTCGTGGAAAGGCCGACCTTTTTCGCCAGATCAGCGACAGCCAGCGTGGAATCCTCTTGCAGAATGCGCAAAATCTTACGGTCTAGGCGATCCAATGCGTCTACCCTCCTGAATTAATTTCCTTTCAATACACTAATTTTTAGAGAAAAACAGAAAATTGTTTCACTAAAGTCGCATTTCCACATGTTCTCGCAGAACAGGAAGCAGCTCCTCGGTAAACCACGGATTCTTCTTCAGCCAGCCGGTGTTGCGCCAGCTCGGATGAGGCAGCGGCAAAATGGCCGGTCCCGAATTTGAATGAAAGTAGCTGCGCCAGTCGTACACGGTCTCGGTCATGGTTTTCCGCCGTCTTTCGCCGAGATGAAAGGCCTGGGCATATTGACCGATGGCAAGGACCAACTCTACCTGCGGCATCGCCGCCAGCACCTTCTCCCGCCACTGCGGCGCACATTCGCGTCGAGGCGGCAGGTCACTGCCCTTGTCGTCATAGCCGGGGAAACAGAACCCCATGGGCACGATGGCGAAGCGGTCCGGATCGTAGAATGTCTCACGATCAACATTCAGCCATTGGCGCAGCCTGTCGCCGGAGGCATCGTTGAAAGGCACACCCGTTTCATGCACGCGAAGCCCGGGCGCCTGCCCTGCAATCAGGATACGCGCCTTGGTCGACATCACCACGACCGGTCGGGGTTCGTGCGGCAGGCGTCCGTAGGTTGGGGTGTCGCGACAGATGCGACAGAGGGCAATCGCGCCCCTCAGCCCGTCCAACCCGTCGTCATTCATCGGCAGGGCTCGATCCGCCTCAGCCATGATTCCATCCCAGAAGATGACGGATGATGGTGAGGAAACCCGCGGCGGGCGTTTGCAAATCCGCTGCGCGATGTCCGCGCCGCCACTCCGCCGGTTTTTCGAATTCTCCGGCCCATATGCCGCGAGCTTCTTTGCGCGCCAGCGCCTGTTCGCCGGAGAACTGGAAATAACCTGAAGCGATGGCAAAACCCGACGCCACCATTTCCGAGGACACATCCCGGTCTCCCGCCGAGCAATAGACCAGCAGCCGTCCGTAACGGTCCCTGGAACTGCCGGAACAGGAAAAGGTCGTGCCTTCGATCATCTGTTGCAGAACGCGTCGCGCCTCCGCGCCGCATGGCCAGGTTTCACTGCCGCGTCGGCACGTCTGCGAAAGCTCCGGCGCATCGATGCCGAGCAGCCGGAACCGGTCCTCGCCCTTTGAAAGCGTATCGCCATCGATCACAAAGAAACGGCCGGTATAGGTCTCGCTATTGATCTGATCGAGCTTGGCGGCAATCAGAATGCCGAGAAAAACGGTGGCAAGGAAAAGCCCGCCGTCGCGAAACGTCGAGAAAAAGCCGCGCCTGCCTCCATTTCGTCTCATGTCACAACAAACCCTTGTCAGAAATGGGAAACAAATCCTTTCACGGCAGCATCTTCTTAAGATTTTGTGCGTAGCCTGCAAAGGGTTCATGTCACCTGCGTTGTAACAATGAGTAAAAGCGTCAGCACGTCCACCGATAAGATCATCGTCGACCGTTCACGAAAGCACCGTAACAAGGCTGTTTTCGACACGGTGAAGACGACGCGTGAACGCTTGCAGCAAGGCGCTGGCGGCAGCGAAGCCTATGAACGTGAAATGCTGACGATGCACATCGCGGAAGCCCTTCAGGGCGCGATGATCATGCCGCTTTTCATCGTATTAGCCTCTATCATCGGTTTGTATATCACGGGTGACATAGGGCTGATCATCTGGTCGCTCATTGCGCTGAGTTTCCATGCCATGTCTCTGGTGCTGGCCAAAAGAGCCGCCAAACAGGGGATCACGGCCGAAAATCTGCCGAAGTGGCGCAATCTCTTCCTTGCCATGCAGATCCTCATCGGTTGCGCCTGGGCAATGTTCGCCTTGGCCGAACCGGTGCGCAACAACCCGACACTCGTTCTTTTCTTCAAGGGCGCGACGCTGCTGATCGCGCTTTCGCTTACCGCCATGGCCAATTTCATGTTGCGGCGGGCCACCTTCATGACCTTCCTGCCGGTGCTGGCGGCGCTGTGCGTCACCTCCGCCGTCTCCCGCGATCCCTTCGATGTTGGCCTCGCCCTGATGTTCGGCATGGCGATTCTTTTCTGTCATCGCATCACCAGCAGACTTTACCAGACCAGCATCAAGCTGCTGTCGTCACAAACTGAAAAAGATGATCTGATCGCCGAACTCGAAGTCGCCAACTCGATGTCGGATGAGGCGCGGCGGCGTGCGGAAGAGGCCAATCTGGCGAAATCGCGCTTTCTCGCCTCCATGTCGCATGAGCTGCGAACCCCGCTCAACGCCATTCTCGGCTTCTCCGAGGTCATGTCAGCGGAGGTGCTCGGTCCGCTCAACAATCCGCTCTACAAGGAATATTCCGGCGACATCCACCGTTCCGGCCAGCATCTGCTCGACCTCATCAACGAAATCCTCGACCTGTCGCGTATCGAGGCCGGCCGCTACGACCTCAATGAGGAAGCGGTCTCGATGCTTGAGATCGCCGAAGATTGCATCGGCATGATCCAGCTTCGCGCCCGCGCCAAGACCATCAGGATTTCGCAGCAGTTCGAGAGCAGCCTGCCGCAGGTCTGGGCGGATGAAAAATCGATCCGCCAGGTCATCCTCAACCTGCTCTCCAATGCCGTGAAATTCACCCCGCAGGGCGGTGAAATCCTCGTGAAGGCAGGCTGGACGGCGGGTGGCGGGCAATATGTGTCGATCAAGGACAACGGCCCCGGCATTCCGGAGGAAGAGATCCCCGTGGTGCTGTCGGCCTTCGGTCAGGGATCGATCGCGATCAAGAGCGCCGAACAGGGAACCGGGCTCGGCCTGCCCATCGTTCAGGCCATCCTTGCCAAGCATGACGGCCAGTTCATCCTGAAATCGAAATTGCGCGAAGGCACCGAAGGCATCGCCATCCTGCCGGCAAAACGCGTGCTGCAAAGCCTGCCAGCCGTGGAGGAAACCCACGCCATCCAGCCACGCCGCCGGTCCTTCGCCTAAGCGTCAAATCTGCCGTTCAGAAGAACAGCGTCGTCACCAGCGAATAAAGCACGAAAAATCCGTTTGCCGTCAAAAGGCAGAAGACGGCGAAAGAACCGAGATCCTTGGCGTGCCGCCCGACGGAAGAGATTTCCGGCGAGATGCGATCCACCAACTCCTCAATCGCGGTATTGAGCGCCTCGACGGCGAACAAAAGCAGCATCAGCACCGTAAAGACGAGAAGATGCGCAAACGGCGCGCCGGCGACCAGAAGCAGGGCAAGGCCGACGCCGAAGGCGAGAACCTCGTGCCGGAACGCCGCTTCCTGCCACAGCCGTCCAAGCCCCTGCAAGGAATAGCGGGCAGCAGCAAAAAGATGCCGCCATCCCTTTTCCTTGCGAAAGGCAGGTTCCGGTTGCTTCTTCTGCGGCGTTGCGTCCATCTTCGGCCTCAATGCTCAGTGTGGGAATGGGTACCAGTATCGACACCGGCAGCTTCGAAAGTCGCCATGCCGGAATGGCAGGCGGCGGCAGCCTTGACGATGCCGGCGGCCAAAGCGGCACCCGTGCCCTCGCCAAGCCGCATGCCCAGCGCCAGCAGCGGCGTCTTGCCAAGTTTCTCGACGGCAGCCAGATGGCCCGGTTCACCGGAGACATGGCCGATCAGGCAATGGTCAAGCGCCGAAGGATTGGCAGCCTTCAGAAGTGCTGCAGCGGCAGTCGCCACATAACCGTCGATCAGCACGGGAATGCGCTGCACGCGCGCGGCAAGGATGGCGCCGGCAATCGCCGCAATCTCACGGCCACCGAGACGGCGCATGATTTCGAGCGGATCGGACAGATGGTCCTTGTGGAACTCGACGGCAGCCTTCACCGCCGCGATCTTGCGGGCCATGACCTCGCCTTCAGAGCCGGTACCGGGACCGGTCCACTCTTCCGCCGTGCCGCCATAGAGCGCTAGGTTGATCGCGGCTGCGATGGTGGTGTTGCCGATGCCCATTTCGCCAACGCAGAGAAGGTCGGTACCGCCAGCAATCGCCTCCATGCCGAAGGCCATGGTGGCGGCGCAATCGCGCTCGGAAAGGGCAGGCTCGCAGGTGATGTCGCCGGTCGGGTAGTCAAGTGCCAGATCGAAAATCTTCAGACCGAGATCGTTGGTGACGCAAATCTGGTTGATCGCCGCACCGCCTGCCGCAAAATTCTCCACCATCTGCTGCGTCACGGATGTCGGATAGGGCGTGATGCCGTGCCGGGTGACGCCATGATTACCGGCGAAAATCGCCACCAGCGGACGGGTGACGGCGGGCGAGCGGCCCGACCATGCGGCAAGCCACATGGCGATTTCTTCCAGCCGACCGAGCGAACCGGCCGGTTTCGTCAGTTGCGCATTGCGCTCCTTGGCCGCGACCAGCGCATGCGTATCCGGGCCGGGAAGCTCGCGCAGCAGCGCGCGGAAATCGTCGAAGGGCAATCCGCTCATGCTCATGGTATCTGTCTTTCTCGTCGTCGGGTTGGCGGAAACTTGTGTTTTCCGGCAAATCGGTCTTTGTTGCGCCTCTCATAATCGCGGACGCGCCGCGGAACAACCGGAAATGCAAGTACAGCAGCGGAGAGAGCATGAAGGCCGGGGATTTTATAACAGATGTCATGCATTCCGTTGCCTTTCTCAGCCGCCTGCCGGTCCCATCGCGCTTCTTCGGTGAAGGTGACGGTCCATCGATGCGCCGGACAGCACGCGCTTTTCCCGCAGCAGGCCTCCTGATCGCCCTGCCCGCTGCTGTCCTCGTGGTGGCATTAGCGAAGTTCGACGCCTCACCGCAGCTCACCGGCTGGCTTGCCATCGCCGTCACCGCGCTCATAACAGGTGCGTTGCACGAAGACGGCTTGGCGGATATGGCCGATGGCTTCGGCAGCGGCAAGGACAAGCCGAAAACGCTTGAGATCATGAAGGACAGTCGCATCGGCAGCTATGGCACGATCGCCATGGTCCTGTCCTTTGCACTGCGCGCCACGGCACTCGCATCGCTTATAGAAACCCTGCCTGCCAAGACCGCCGCCGCCTGCCTGATTGCCGCGCTGGTGGTGAGCCGCGCCCTGATGGTATGGCACTGGCAGTCACTGCCCGCCGCCAAAACCTCCGGCATCGCCGCCGGCGCCGGCCAACCCGGGGAAAGCGAGCGCAACATCTCGCTCGCAACAGGGTTGCTGCTGCTCGTGCTTTTCACGCTGCATGCCCTGCCCTTTGTGTCTATCGTAGTCGTTCTGGCGGCTGCCTGCCTCGCGACGATGCTGTTCGGCAGGCTCTGTGTCAGCAAGATCGGCGGCCATACCGGCGACACCATCGGCGCCAGCCAGCAGATCACGGAGATCTTTACTCTCGTCGCTCTTGCCCTTGCGACGTGACAGACTGATATAGATCCCCATGGAAACACCCTGCATTCATATCTGCTCCCTCGACGCCACAAACACCCTCTGTATCGGTTGCGGACGCACGCTGGACGAGATCGGCGGCTGGGCAACCTATAGCGACGAAAAGCGCCGCATGATCATGCAGGCGCTTCCCGAAAGACTGGCAAAAACAGGCAAGGACACCTCCAGGGAGACGCACACCGCATGAACAGGCTGACTTTCGTTCTCCTTTTGCTGGCCGTGGGTCTCGGCCTGCTTCTCGTCAATCACGACAGCGGCCGCACCTTCGGCATCGACAACGAGAAATTCGGGCAGATCGTCTATCTCCTGCCGATTGCGGGCTTGCTATCAGTCGGCATTCTGGCGGGAAGCCGCGGCAGCTTCGCAAGCGTTGTCCGGCAACTCGCCATCTGGCTCGTGATTATCCTCGGCCTCGTATCCGTCTATCTCTATCGCTACGACCTGCAATCCTTCGCCGACCGGCTGCTGGGTGGCCTGATGCCCGGCCGCGCGGTGGTGGTGACGACCGCTGGCGGCGAACAGGAGATCATACTGCACAAATCGATGAGCGGCCATTTCGAGGCGAATGTCAGCATTGAAGGCAAAACCATCCACATGCTGGTCGATACCGGCGCGAGCTCCGTGGTGCTGGCCAATGCCGATGCCGCCGCCATCGGCATCGACACCACGAAACTGCGCTACACCGTGCCGGTGATGACCGCGAACGGCCGCACGGCGGCAGCGCCCGTCACCCTGTCCGAGATCGGCATCGGCCCGATCGCGCGGAGCAACATCCCCGCCCTCGTCGCGCAGGATGGCCAACTGGGCCAGAGCCTGCTCGGCATGAGCTTCCTGTCGACGCTTGGTTCGATGCAGATGCAGACCGATGAGTTGAGATTGCGAGACAGGTGAAACCTGCCGGGCAGACAGTTCCTGCTCGAGATCAAAAAATAACGTCTCGCTATCCGAATACGAAAACGCCCGGTGCAAACCGGGCGTATCATATTCACGGCAAACCTCTTTCCGGTCAGTTGCGCAGCCGGTAACCGGTCTTGAATATCCAGCCGACGACGCCGAGGCAGAGCGCAAGGAACAGCGTGATCATCGCCAGGCTGATGACGGGATTAACGTCGGCGATCTCGTAGAAGCTCCAGCGGAAACCGCTGATGAGGTAGAGCACCGGGTTGAAATGACTGACCGTCTGCCAGAAGGGCGGCAGCATGTCGATGGAGTAGAAGCTGCCGCCAAGGAATGTCAGAGGCGGCACCACCAGCATCGGGATGAGGTTCAACTGCTCGAAATTCGTGGCCCAGATGCCGATGATGAAGCCGAACAGGCTGAAGCTCACCGCCGTCAGCACAAAGAACAGGATCATCATGAACGGATGGGCGATGGTGATATCCACGAAGAAGGAGGCCGTTATCAGGATGATCGTGCCGATCATCAGCCCCTTGGTCGCCGCCGCCCCGACATAACCGGCAACAATTTCCGTCATCGCCACTGGCGCAGACAATATCTCGTAGACCGTGCCGGTGAATTTCGGAAAATAGATGCCGAAAGAGCCGTTGCTGATGCATTGCGTCAAAAGCGTCAGCATGATCAGGCCGGGCGTTATGAACGCGCCATAGGAAACCCCGCCAACCTCCTGAATCCTTGAACCGATCGCCGTTCCGAAAACGATGAAATAGAGAGAGGTGGAAATGACCGGCGACACGACACTCTGCAACAGGGTGCGGCGGGTGCGCGCCATTTCGAACAGGTAGATGGACTTGACAGCTTCGAAATTCATTTCTGGTCTCCTACCAGCGAGACGAAAATATCCTCAAGAGAGCTTTGACGTGTCGAAATATCCTTGAAATGGATGTTGGCACCGGAAAGCGCAGTCAGCAGATCGGCAATGCGCCCCTGCTCGCCGTTGTCCTCGATCTCGTAGGTGATGGTGTTGCGGTCATCCGAGAGCGAAAGGCCGAAGGATGAGAGACTATCCGGCAACGCCTCCACCGGCTGCGAAAGTTCAAGGAAAAGCTGCTTGCGGCCGAGCTTCTTCATCAGCGCGGTCTTTTCTTCCACCAGCAACAATTGGCCGCCATTGATAACGCCCACTCGATCGGCGATCTCTTCCGCCTCCTCGATGTAATGCGTGGTCAAAATGATTGTGACGCCCTTGGAGCGCAGCTCGGAAACGACATTCCACATGTCGCGGCGCAAGGTAACATCCACACCCGCCGTCGGCTCGTCGAGGAAGAGGACCTTCGGTTCGTGCGCAAGCGCCTTGGCGATCAGCACGCGTCGCTTCATGCCGCCGGAAAGCTCCCGCAGCATATTGTCCTTCTTGTCCCAGAGCGACAGCGATTTCAGGACCCGCTCGATCAGTTCCGGGTTCTTCTTCTGCCCATGCAGACCGCGCGAGAAGCTGACCGTGTTCCACACGGTCTCGAACTGGTCTGTCGTCAGTTCCTGTGGAACAAGGCCGATCAGGGCACGCGTCTGGCGAAAATCCTTCACCACATCATATCCGCCAACGAGAACCGAGCCTTCACCCGGATTGACAAGCCCGCAGATGATCGAGATCAGCGTCGTCTTGCCGGCTCCGTTAGGCCCGAGAAGAGCAAGGATTTCCCCCTCTCTGATATCGAGGCTGACACCTTTGAGCGCCTGAAAGCCATTTGAGTAGGATTTGGTCAGATTCCGTATCGAAACAATGGCATTCATCGCGAATCTTTCGAAAAAACGAGTAAGATGCACGCCATATAGGCCGTACAACCCGCAATTGCCAGCCCAACGGCCTGAACACTGCATTCGGCGGGGAGGGAAAATCAGCTGTAGACGCTGTAGAAAAACTGGGCCGCGACGAAGACCAGAAACACCCCGAAGGCCCGCTCCAGCTGCTTCTTGCTGAGTGCATGGGCCAGCCGCGCGCCATAGGGCGCGACGACAAGCGTGATGGGGATCAGCAGCGCGACGGCGATCCAGTTGATGAAGCCGGTGGAAAAAGGCGGCAGACCTGCATCACCCCAGCCGGCCCAGATATAGCCGAGGAGACCCGGCAGCGAAATAAGCACTCCGACACCGGAGGATGTGGCAACCGCCTGATGGATGGTGCGTCCGTAAAGCGTCATGAAAGTATTGTTCATCACCCCACCGCCCACACCCATCAGGCCAGACAGAAGGCCGATGCCGGTGCCGACCAGAAAGCGGACCGGGTTTTTCGGCAGGTCTGAACCGAGATGCCAGCTCGCCCGGTTGAAGATCATCCGGAAGGCGAGCGCAAGCGCAATGAAAGCGAAGATCAGCCGCAGGGCGACGCTCGAGGCATGCGCAGCCACCACAGATGCGAGGATGGTGCCGAGCGGCACGGCGACGATCCAGCCCTTCAGGAGATCGATATCAACGGCACCTTTCTGTCGGTGCGTCAGGAAGGAACGAATGGAGGTCGGCACGATGATGGCAAGCGAAGTGCCAAGCGACAGATGCATGCGCACCGCCTCTGGCACATCCAGAAGCCCGAACACATGGTAGAACACCGGCACCAGCACAGCACCGCCGCCAATGCCGAACAGCCCCGCCAGAAGTCCAGCGACCACGCCCGCGGCCGCAAGCGCCGAAGCAAAGATCAGTATCTCTGAAACAGGGGGCATGAAAGCAGGCTCCAGCGGGCCGTTGTCACAAACATGTGACGCACATAGCGTATCAGAAAAGGGCGGCAAGCCATGTTGGCCGCAGGTCAGTACGGCGCGATGTTTTTTGCCGGATATCCGCACCGGATGGACCGTTTTATGGGATTTCTTCCCATTGCATGCCCTTGCAAAGACGCCGATATCCCCCGATTTAGGCAGTCTTCTTCAACCGGCCTTAGGGCCGGTCTTTTTTTGGGCGGCTAGCACCAAACCCAACAGGCCCAAATTGTAAAGTGGCCACATCCCCCACTCCGTCATTCCGGGTAGCACCGGGACGGACGGGAAGTTACGGGTCGATATGACGCACCACAACTAATGCCTCACGCCTCTCGTCATGCACCACGGTGTCGTCTCGTCGCCCCCTAATCGCAATGCCTGTAACCGGACTTGCGGGTGCGCAGGTCGAAGTGGAAATGGTTCCAGTGGTTGGGATCGCTGCCTGGCCCGAGAACCGTGGAGAAATATTTGCAGCTATCGGACCTCACTGCCTTCAGCAGCGCCTTTTCCCGGAAGGCGAAGAAGTTCTTGCTGCGAACGTCAATCTCCTTGCCGTTGTTCAGCGTTATGGTGCCGATATCGATGGCGTTGCCACGCGCATGTTCGGACCACGGATTGCTGGAGCGCGAATTCATCTTGCGGCAGGAATAACCGCCCATGGGCGTGATGCGTCCGACGCCTGAGAGGTAACGGAAGCGGGAGGACGGCACGAGTTCGAACTTTACCCATTTGGCGAAGGCAAGCGTGACCTGGCAATTGAGCTTCACTGCCGGGCGGATGGCAACGCCGCTGGCAAGCCCGCTGAGTTCGATCGGATAGTCGATACCGCAGGTCGGTCCATCTGCAATGCGCGCAACATCGCGGAAGGCGACGCCGAGACGGCGCAGCTCGGAGCGACAGGCCACTTCCGAAGATGGCATGACGCCGGGCGGCATGGCCGAGCGGTTGCTTTGCAGTCCGTCGCGGGCCATCGGATCATTGGGCATCAGCATGGCGACCTCCTCCACCGGCTGGCGGCGGGAAGAAGACCCCGGCGGCGGTGGCGGTATCAACCGCGACTGACCCGCACTTTGTTGCCGGCGAGCCGGAGAAACGGCAACCGGATTGTCGGTGCCGATGCCGTCCACCACCGGCTGGGCGGAAGCGCCTTCGGCAATATCGGCGTCCTGCTCTTCCGCAAGTCCGCGAACCGGCTCCACGCCCAGCATGGAATCCATGTTCACCCCGCCCTCGCCTTCGGCGATCTGATTTGCGGCGCTCTGCTGGTTAGGCATGGCTGGGGAGGCCATGCTTTGGCCGTTCGCGGCCATCCGCGCCTGATGCTGGCCATCCAGCGTGGAATAGCCCTGGCCGCCCTGTGGCGATTGCAGCAGGGGATCCTGCGATGCATAAGGCTCCGGCATCGGTTGCGACACGGCTGCGGGATAATTGGTGGCCTGCCCGGTCCTCTCGGCCTGATAGACCGCACCCGGCGGCGCGCTGTAGCCTTGCTGCCGCGACGACCGGATGGCGCCGACACGTGTCGTGCCGTCAACCTCGGCCGGCGGCACAAGGCCCTCCGCCGAACACGACACCATGACCGTGGAAATCATCAACAACGTCACAAGACGACGCGGAAGGGAAACATACGCCATACGAGAACCTGTACCTTCAGCGGCCGCTACCCGCGGCAATACAGGTAAATTTTAAAGAAACGGGGTAAACGAATCCTTATTGGTCGGGGGAAATAACGAACCGGCCTGTTCCGTGAAGCGGGAAATGCGGAAGCCTCGACCGAAATCATACCAAAGGTGTGAGCAAAGCTCTGCAAACCAACGCCTCTCACGATGCAGACACACCACGGGTCCGGCACGACGGAGGAGAGCTTGTCGCACTTCCTCGAAACAGAAAGGGCGCAGCCAAAGCCGCGCCCTGTAAACTATCTCAAGCGGATAAAAATCAAGCCGCCCGCGAAACCTCGCGCCCTGCCCCATGCCCGAGTTCGAAACGGGACAGCAGCGCGCGGAGCTGCCGGCTTTCTTCGGCCAGCGTCTGGCTGGCCGCCGTCGTCTCTTCCACCATGGCGGCGTTCTGCTGGGTCATCTGGTCCATGTGGTTGACGGAGGTGTTGATCTCCTGCAGGCCGGTGGCCTGTTCGCGTGCCGCCGTGGCGATGGAATTGACATGGCCGTCGACCCGGTTGACCAGCGTCACGATCTCATCCAGCGCATCGCCCGTGGAGCGAACGAGTGCGACACCGCCGCCGACCTCTTCCGCGGAACGATTGATAAGGGTCTTGATCTCCTTGGCGGCATTGGCAGAGCGTTGCGCGAGTTCGCGAACCTCCTGCGCCACCACGGCAAAACCGCGTCCCGCTTCGCCTGCCCTTGCGGCCTCGACACCGGCATTCAGCGCCAGAAGGTTGGTCTGGAACGCGATTTCGTCGATGACGGAAATGATCTGTCCGATGCGCCGCGAAGATTCCTCAATACGGCCCATCGCATCGACGGCATTGCGCACGATCTCGCCCGAGCGGCCTGCGCTCGTTTTTGTATCCTGCACCATTTGTCGGGCCTCGTTCGCCCGTTCGGAAGCGGTGCGCACCGTCGCGGTGATTTCGTCAAGAGCCGCCGCCGTCTCCTCCAGCGCCGCTGCCTGCTGCTCTGTCCGGCGCGAAAGATTGCCGGTCGCACCGCTGATATCAGATGCGCTATCGTTGACGACATGGCCGGTTCTGGCGATCGCCTCGATCGCCCCATGCAGCGCGCCGACGGCGCGGTTGAAATCCATGCGCAGCTTTTCATATTCGCCGCCGATATCGGCAAGCTCGACGGTCAGATCGCCATTGGCGAGTGCTTCCAGCGAACTGCCGAGCTCGTTCATGGCGTGAGCCTGACGCTCGGATGCGGAGCGCAACGCCATCTCGTTGCCATGCCGCGCCTCCTCCAGCGCCCGCTGCTGCCCCGCCTCGCGGGCCTGCAAGGCGCTGCGCTCGTTGACGCTGTCACGCAGCACCAGCAACGTCTTGGCAATGGCGCCGATTTCGTTGCGACGGTCGGCGAATTCAATTTCCGCCTCGCCGTCACCATCAGCGATCCGCTTCATACTCTGCCGGATGCGATCGATAGGCCGTGTCACGCTGCGCACGACGGCTGCAGCCACGCCGATCACCAGAACGCCGGACAGAACACACACTGCGATGTTGAAATAGGCATTGCTCCAGAAAACCGCCTCAAGATCGTCGACATAGACGCCAGTGCCGACAATCCATCCCCAGGGCGCGAAACCGGCGACATGGGAAAATTTCTCGACTGGGTCCGGCGCGCCGGGCTTGGGCCAATAATAATCGACAAAGCCCTGGCCGCCCGCCTTCACCGTATTGACGAATTCGACGAACAGCGCCTTGCCGTTCGGATCCTTGTTGGCAGTGAGATCGCTGCCGTTCATCTCGGGCTTGATCGGATGCATCACCATCTTGGGATGCATGTCGTTGATCCAAAAATAGCCGCTGCCGTTGCCATAGCGCATCGCCGCAATCGTGGTCTTGGCTTGTTGCTGCGCAGCCTCACGCGTCAGGGTGCCACCCTGCTCCAGCCGGTAATATTGCTCAAGAATGGCGACAGCCGTTTCGTTCATGGATGCGAGCCCCGCTTTACGCTCGCGTTCCATCTCATGAAAGGTCTCGAACAGGCTGAATGTAAGTGCCGCAGTCAATATTGCCAGAAACAATGCAACGAGCGCATAAAGGCGCATAGATATCGTGACGTTTTTCATATTCCCCCCAACGCCGCTGACGGCACTTCGACCAGCGTATGTTAGAGTTAAAAAATTTATTATAACTGAATACGCTTATTATACGTTAGTATTATTCCAGACCTCCTCCTCCCAACCCGCCAATACTCTCCACGGCCCTTAAAAGCCGGCGCAGCGACCCGAAATTCTACAGGGTGCTGCCGTTTTAAAGAGCTCGTTAACCCTGACGTCCTATCCTCTTTTGCCAAAATACAGGTACAGGGAGACGCGCAATGTCACGGCCGAATTTCCGCTTTACACACTATGACCTGAAGGAATTGCGGGCTGGGACGACCATTGAGGTGTCCCTGTCGGCCGTCAACAATGTACGGCTGATGACAGGCGCAAATTTCCAGCGTTTCACAGAATTGCTCGATTTCAAATATCTCGGCGGCGTCGCGAAAAAATCGCCGATCCGCATCAGCATTCCCGAGACCTTGCACTGGCATCTGGTGATCGATGCGGAAGGGCATAGCGGTCTGGCGGAATCCTCGGTCAAGATGCTGCCTGCGCCGTCGCAGGTCATACAACACCGGAAGGCATCCTGATTTCCCTTTGGAAACAGTTGGATGGCGCGGTTTTACGACTCACTTTGGCAAGCGCCTGATTCTTTTTGTGAAGAAAGCTTTTTAACGCGAACCGCGCTCGCGGCGCAGCTTCGCCCACCAGTCGAGACGCTTGCGGATGTCCCGCTCGAAACCCCTGTCGGGCGGATCGTAAAACGTCTTGCGACCCATTTTTTCCGGAAAATAGTCCTGTCCCGAAAAGGCATCCGGCTCGTCATGGTCGTAACGGTAACCGTCACCGTAACCCTCGCCCTTCATCAGCTTTGTGGGCGCGTTCAGAATATGTTTTGGTGGCACCAGCGAGCCGTTTTCCTTGGCCGCCCGCATCGCCGATTTGAAGGCTGTATAAACGGCATTCGATTTCGGCGCGGTGGCGAGATAGACGCAGGCCTGCGCCAGCGCCAGTTCGCCTTCCGGTGATCCCAGATAATCATAGGCGTCCTTGGCGGCATTGCAGACGGCAAGCGCCTGCGGATCGGCAAGGCCGATATCCTCCACCGCCATGCGCACCAGCCGCCTCCCGATAAAGAGCGGGTCTTCGCCGGCATCGAACATGCGGCAGAGATAATAAAGCGCCGCATCCGGGTCCGAACCGCGCACCGATTTATGCAGCGCGGAAATCAGATTGTAGTGGCCGTCCTGTCCCTTGTCGTAAACCGGCGCGCGCCGCTGCACGATGCGCGTCAGCCCTTCGGTATCGAAAGTCTCGTCCTTGCGCGCCGCACGCCAGACCTCTTCGGCAAGCGTCAGCACGGCGCGGCCATCGCCATCGGCCATCCGGATCAGGCTGACACGCCCCTCCTCGGTCAGCGGCAGAGGCTTGCCCTCCGCCTCTTCGGCGCGCTTCAAAAGCTCGCCCAGACTCTCCTCGTCATGGGAACCGAACGTGAGGACACGCGCCCGCGACAAAAGAGCGGCATTCAGTTCAAAGGACGGGTTTTCGGTGGTTGCACCCACAAGAATAATGGTGCCGTCTTCCATGACCGGCAGGAAGCTGTCCTGCTGGGCACGGTTGAAACGATGGATCTCGTCAACAAAAAGCAGCGTCTGCCGGCCGTTCATCCGGCGTGTGCGTGCTGCCTCGAAAACCTTCTTGAGATCGGCAACACCGGAAAAAATCGCCGAAATCTGCTCGAAAGCCAGCCCGGCCTCGCCCGAAAGCAGACGCGCGACCGTCGTCTTGCCGGTACCGGGCGGTCCCCAGAAGATCATCGATCCGAGTGAGCCGCTATCGATCATACGGCGCAGCACGCCCTCTTCACCCGTCAGATGCGGCTGCCCGGTCACCTCCGTCAGCGTCTTCGGACGCAGGCGGTCGGCAAGAGGCCGCCGGTTGGCGACCTCGACAGGCACCTGTGGGGCAAAGAGGTCATCGCTCATCGCAGGAACTGCCGGATGCGTTGACCGTCACGCAGGATTTCCACCCGCCAGAAGCCGGGATTGTCATCCAGCGCCTTTTCGACCGCAGCCGTGGAGCCGATATCCGAGCCGTTCAGCGACAGGATGACGTCCTTCGGCTGGAAACCGACCCGATAGGCCGGCGAACCGCGCTTCACATCGGTGACGACGACGCCGGTCACCTGCGAAGGCATGCGCAGTTCATCCGCAAGCTTCGGCGAGAGATTGGCGACAGTCGCGCCCGCCAAGGGATTGCGTCCCTCCAGCAGCCGTTCGTCACGCGGCGCGGTTTCCGGCGCCGTGTCGAGCGCAATGGTCACCTTCTTCTCTTTACCCTTCTCCACCAGCGTCAATTCGGCAGACTTGCCGATGCCAGCAGTCGTGAGGCGATAACCGAGTGCATCGGGATGCTCCACCTCCAAACCGTTGACCGCCGTTACGACTTGGCCCGGCTCGATGCCGGCCTTCTCCGCCGGGCCGCCCTTGACGACGCTGACGACGAGCGCACCGCGCGCGCGGTGCAGGCCAAGCGCCTCGGCGACATCGGAGGTGACAGGATCGAAGGTCGCGCCGATATAGGGCCGCTGGAAGTTGGCGTCGCCACGCTCGGCGGCGGCAACGAAAACGCGGACGAGATTGGCGGGAATGGCAAAACCGATGCCGTTCGACCCGCCGCCCTTGGAGAAGATGGCAGTATTGATGCCGATCAACTCACCCGCCATGTTCATCAGCGCACCGCCGGAATTGCCGGGGTTGATGGAGGCGTCGGTCTGGATGAAGAAGCCGAAATCGCCCTGCGTCACCTGGTTGCGCGCCAGCCCCGAGACGATGCCGCTTGTTACCGTCTGGCCGACACCGAAGGGGTTGCCGATGGCAAGCACGAGATCGCCGACTTCAATGGCATCCGAATTGCCAAGCGAAAGCACCGGAAACTGTTCCTTCGCGTCGATCTGCAGAATGGCAAGATCGACCCGGTCGTCCTTCAGCAGCACCTTGGAGGAGAATTCACGCCCATCCGCCAGCGCCACTTTGATGTCGTCGGCGCCATCGATGACGTGATTGTTGGTCACCACGAGGCCGCCGGCCGTCACGATCACACCCGATCCGAGCGAGGACTGTTTCTCCGTGCGGTTCGGCATCTGCTGGCCGAAGAACTGTTCGAAGAACGGGTCGCCGGCAAAGGGCGACGAGCGCCGCTGCACGATGCGTTCGGCATAGACATTCACCACAGCGCCCGCGGTACGCTTGACCAGCGGCGCGAAGGAAAGCTGCATTTCCATGTGGCTTGCGGGCACGGTCTTGTTGTCCTGCGCCTGCGCTCCGACCGGAACGAGAAGCAGCGCCGCAAGAAAGCCGGTGGACAGATACTTCAGCACGCTCTGCATGTGATTCCTCATCCTCATCAGTATGATGGAGTTATAACGCGAAAGCCTATAAAGCAAAGCGCGGCAAGATGATGGCCGATCTTTTTCATGCGATGACCGGCTTGTGCAGGTGGAACCAACAGCACCCCATTTCGGTTTCACCCACACGAGCCTGTCCTCAAAATGAGACGACCCATGCACATGAAACAGACAATCCTTGCCTCCGGCATCCTCCTCGCCTGCGCTTCACTGGGTTCGCCCGCCAACGCCGCCAGCTTCGATTGCACGAAGCCGGATCTGGCCGCGGATGAAAAGGCGATCTGCGACAACCGAGCCCTCAACGATCAGGACGTGAAGATGGTCACCACCTTCGACATCCTGACACAACTCATGGCGATGGGCGCACGCGATACCTTGCGCGAAGAACAGAGCCAATGGTTGAAAAAGCGCCAGGAATGCAATGCGGATGTCGCCTGCATTACAAGTGCCTATGAGGAGCGCATGAAGCGGCTCGGGGAAGCTTTCCAGAGCATAAACAGACCGCTCTGATTTTCACGCAACGCGAATGATATTCTCCATCAGCCCATGCAATTGGTCGCGATAACCGGTTCTCGCCGAAGGCGCATCCTCACGGGACGTCATAACCACCGAAAGCCGTTTGGCGGGGACGATATAGAGCATCTGCCCGCCATAGCCCCAGGCATAATAAACCGTCTCGCCCGCCATCTCCTTGATGAACCAGCAATAGCCGTAACCATCGCCGTTGAAGACGGAATTGGTGCGTTGTTGCCAGGATTGATCGATCCAGCTCTGCGAAATCAAACGCTCGCCGCCTGGCGTTACCCCGCCCAGCCGGTAAAGCTCGCCGAAAGCCAGCAGCGACCGCGCCGTCATCGCCATCTGGTTGCCGCCGAGATAGATGCCCTGCGGGTCGCGCTCCCAGCCGCCGATTGAGAAGCCCTCCAGCGGCCGGAACCAGTCGCGCGCCAGCGACAGCGTCGAACGGCCGGATGCCTTGGTCAAAATCGCCGAAAGCAGATGCGTGGAACCGGTGGAGTAAAGCATGCCACCGCCCGGCTCTCCGGCAAAACCCGACCCCAGCGCCATTCGCACCCAGTTGCGGCTGGCGACCCAGCGGCCGTAGTTCGGGCCGGACATTCGTTCCAGACCGGATTGCATGGAAAGCAGGTTGCCGATGGTTACCCTTTCCAGACGCGCATCGGGGTTCGGCGGAAAATCGCTGCGCAGGATCGTGGCAATCGGCTGATCCGCCCCGGCCAATATCTTGCGGTCGATCGCCATGCCGACCAGCGCGGAAATCACGGATTTCGAGGCCGACTTGATGTTGGTGGAACCCATAAGGCTGGCGCCGTGATAGGCACGGCTGGCCACCTCCTGGCCGTCAATACTGACGATGACGGCTTTCAGGCTCGAAAGCCCATCCGCCTCGTTGAGCAATGGACTGAAGCGGGCGCCATTGCCGGGTGTTTGCCCGTGGGCAAGGCGGGCGAAAGGCAGGGATGCGATAAGGCCGAGTGCGGTTCGTCTTTTCATGGTGCTGAAGTTAGGCATCGCGGCGCGTTGGAAAAGGGCAAGTGACGGAACATCACTCCAATGTGACTGCTGGCATGGAGGGTGGACGGCCGGATGGTTTAGAATTTGCGGTGCAGAAACAGCGTGTTGCGCGAGCTTGGAGAATCAAGCTCTGAGGCAATTGAATCTGTTTCTTAACGACGCGCGTAATCTGGGTCAGAACAAGAAAAAGCCGCTCAGAAGAGCGGCTCAGGCTGCCTGCAATGTAGGACCCTGCCCGCCAGATTACTCCGGCAAAATCCGAACAGCACCCTTGTCGGCACTGGACGCAAAAGCCGCATAGGCCTTCAGCGCTGTCGTGACGTTGCGCTTGCGGAACTCCGCAGGCTTCCAGCCGAGCTGATCCTGCTCGGCGCGGCGGGCTGCCAGTTCCGCATCCGTAACTTTGAGGTTGATCGTGCGGTTGGGAATATCGATCTCGATCAAGTCGCCCTGACGCACGAGGCCGATAGCACCGCCCTGCGCCGCTTCCGGCGAGGCATGGCCGATGGACAGGCCGGATGTGCCGCCCGAAAAACGTCCGTCGGTGATCAGCGCGCAGGCTTTGCCGAGGCCCTTGGACTTGAGATAGCTGGTCGGATAGAGCATTTCCTGCATTCCGGGGCCGCCCTTCGGTCCTTCGTAACGAATGACGACGACATCACCTGCCTTGACCTCGTTGGAAAGAATGCCCTTCACCGCCGCGTCCTGGCTTTCGTAAACAACCGCCGGACCGCTGAATTTCAGGATGGATTCGTCGACACCCGCCGTCTTCACGATGCAGCCATCAAGAGCGATGTTGCCATAAAGCACGGCCAGACCGCCATCCTTGGAGAAAGGCTTTTCAACCGAGCGGATAACGCCGTTTTCACCGTCCGTATCCAGATCGTCCCAGCGCGACGACTGGCTGAAGGCCACCTGCGTCGGCACGCCGCCAGGGGCAGCCTTGAAGAACTGCCGCACGGTTTCGCTGTTGGTGCGGGTGATGTCCCAACGGTCGATGGCGTCGCCCAGCGTCGCCTCGTGCACCGTGTAGGTATCGCGATTGAGGAGACCGCCGCGATCCAGCTCACCGAGAATGCGCATGATGCCGCCGGCGCGGTGAACGTCTTCCATGTGCACGTCCTGCTTGGCAGGCGCGACCTTGGAAAGGCAGGGAACCATGCGGGAAAGACGGTCGATGTCTTCCATGCCGAAATCGACACCGCCCTCATGCGCTGCCGCAAGAATATGCAGCACCGTGTTGGTGGAACCGCCCATGGCGATATCCAGCGACATGGCGTTTTCAAACGCAGCCTTGTTGGCAATGGTGCGCGGCAGAACGGTCTCGTCGTCCTGCTCGTAATAACGGCGCGCCAGATCGACGATCAGGTGACCGGCCTCGACGAACAGGCGTTTGCGGTCCGAATGGGTGGCAAGCGTCGAACCATTGCCGGGCAATGACAGGCCTAGCGCCTCGGTCAGACAGTTCATGGAATTGGCAGTGAACATACCGGAACAAGAACCGCAGGTCGGGCAAGCGGAACGCTCGATGATCTTGACGTCCTCATCGGAAATCTTGTCATCGGCAGCTGCGACCATGGCGTCAACCAGATCGAGCGCGACCGTCTTGCCATGCAGAACGACCTTGCCCGCTTCCATCGGACCACCGGAAACGAATACGGCGGGAATGTTGAGGCGCATCGCCGCATTCAGCATGCCGGGGGTGATCTTGTCGCAGTTGGAGATGCACACCATCGCGTCGGCGCAATGGGCATTGACCATGTATTCGACCGAGTCAGCGATGATTTCGCGCGACGGCAGAGAATAAAGCATGCCGTCATGGCCCATGGCGATGCCGTCATCAACAGCGATGGTGTTGAATTCCTTGGCAACGCCACCGGCCGCTTCGATTTCACGCGCAACGAGCTGGCCGAGATCCTTCAGATGCACATGGCCCGGCACAAACTGCGTGAAGGAATTGACCACCGCGATGATGGGCTTGCCGAAATCGCTGTCCTTCATGCCGGTGGCGCGCCATAGGCCGCGCGCGCCCGCCATGTTGCGGCCGTGGGTTGTCGTTCTGGAGCGATAGACTGGCATGGTGTTTTCCTCGATCTCTTGGGCAGAAGAGCGCATTCCCGCACCGCGGTCAAAATGCCCTCGCCCTATTTTGCGGTTTTTCTAGCGCAAACCGTAAGCCCTGTCACTGTCACCTTCGGGCAAAACAGTACGGTTCGGTACGGTACGCCCGGTTTGAATGTTGCAATTCTCGCGGCCTGTCATCACAAATGCGCGATTTTTGCCGCCCGGCCGCTGTTTTTGCGCAGAGTGCTGAAACATATCTGTGCAGCGGCCGTATAGCCTA
This sequence comes from Rhizobium sp. SJZ105, assembly GCF_007828365.1. Taxonomy (NCBI): domain Bacteria; kingdom Pseudomonadati; phylum Pseudomonadota; class Alphaproteobacteria; order Hyphomicrobiales; family Rhizobiaceae; genus Rhizobium; species Rhizobium sp. SJZ105. Next base: position 19,242 of record NZ_VIUP01000001.1, on the reverse strand, counting down.
TCATAATCGATTTATCGCCGATGCACCCGGCTTTTGTGGAGGTTGAAATGCCCGCCTATCGTCCGCCCCTCATCCCGGCACGAGAAATCACGCCGAAGAATATCTACCTCTCGAGACGCGGCTTCCTGGGCACCGCGGCGGGGCTTGCGGCAATCGGGCTTTCCGGCCGCGAGGCTGTCGCCACTCCGCTTGCTGCCAAAGCAGGCGCCTACAAGCTGGATGAGAAGCTCACCCCGCTCGATGCCGTCACCAGCTACAATAATTTCTATGAGTTCGGAGTGGGCAAATCCGACCCGAAGGAAAATTCCGGCAAGTTCAAGCCCACCCCCTGGACGGTAAAAGTGGATGGCCTTGTCTCCAAACCGCAGGAATTCGGCATCGAAGAGCTGATGAAATATCAGCTAGAGGAGCGCACCTATCGCATGCGCTGCGTCGAGGGCTGGTCGATGGTCATTCCGTGGATCGGTTTCCCTCTCGCCGCACTTCTCGACAAGGTGGAGCCACTCGGCAGCGCGAAATACGTGTCCTTCGAAACCGTGGTGCGGCCGGAGGAAATGCCGGGCCAGAGCGGCCTGTTCCAGCCTCTGTCCTGGCCCTATGTCGAGGGTCTGCGCCTAGATGAGGCCCGCCAGCCTCTGACCATTCTTGCCGTCGGACTATACGGCGAAACCCTGCCGAACCAGAATGGCGCGCCCATTCGCCTCGTCGTTCCCTGGAAATACGGCTTCAAGGGCATCAAATCCATCGTCCGTATTTCGCTTGTCGAGAAACAGCCGGAAACGACGTGGAAAAACTCCAACGCCCGCGAATACGGCTTCTATTCCAACGTCAATCCGCATGTGGACCATCCGCGCTGGAGCCAGGCAACGGAACAGCGCATCGGCGAAGGCGGCTTTTTCGGCACCCAGAACCGCCCTACCCTGATGTTCAACGGCTATGACGAGGTGGCAAGCCTCTATACCGGCCTCGATCTAAAGGCGAATTACTGATCATGGCCCTCGCCTTTTCGCTTCCCTCACTGCCGAAGCGTTACCAGCCGGCAGCCATCTGGTCGCTTTATGTCATCGGCCTCTGTCCCGGCCTCTGGTATTTTTACCTCGCCGCAACCGGCGGCCTCGGCTTCAACCCAGTCAAGGATTTCGAGCACCTGCTCGGCATCTGGGCGCTGCGTTTTCTGTGCCTCGGCTTGCTGGTGACGCCGCTGCGCGATCTCTTCAACGTCAACCTCATCGCCTATCGCCGGGCGCTGGGACTGATCGCCTTCTATTACGTGCTGGCACATTTCAGCGTCTATCTGGTTCTGGACCGCGGCCTGGTCTTCAGCTCCATCGCCGCTGATATTCTCAAGCGGCCCTATATCATGTTCGGCATGGCGGGGCTCGTCATGCTGCTGCCGCTCGCGCTCACCTCCAACCGCTGGTCGATCCGCAAGCTCGGCAGCCGCTGGAACACGCTGCACAAGCTCGTCTATCTCGTGCTCATCGTCGGCGTACTGCATTTCGTGTTGGCGCGAAAATCGATCACGCTCGAGCCGGTGTTTTATATCAGTACGATGGTGGTGTTGCTCGGGTATCGGCTGGTGCGGCCCTCGATCATGGCGGCGAAGAGGGCAAGGCGCGCAAGCCCCGTCCGGACGTAAAGGACGCCACCGCGATCCCGCCGACATAACAGACGATATTCCACACCGAGAAAACGCGGCCGAGCAGCAAAGCTCCGGCCGCCGTTGCGCGAAACGCATCCAGCGCCGGGAAATGAACGAGCCGAATCAATTCCACGACGACGACGGCGATGACGGCGATGTGAACCTCGTAACCGTACCAGCGGGACGGAAGGATGGCCGCCAGCAGCAGATAGACCATCGCCCCCCAGAGCACGGATCCGCCATATTTTACCGCCACGAACGGCAATCCCACCTCGTAGCCGAACGCCCGCAAGCAAAGACCGCCAATGATCACCATCATGGCCGCCGCCAAAAGCCGGATGCGGGCAAAATAAGGCGGGGAAAGGCGTGACGGACCCATGCGAGTTCCTTCCGGTTTTCGTATGAAAATTTAACGGATACAAATCGAGGCGCGAACATGAGCACAGCAACAGGCCCAGCCGCAACCCGCCTCTCGGTTTTGGACAATCTTCTGTGCGATACCTATCCTTGGGGCGAACTCAAGGGCATCAGGCGCTTTGTCATCGAATTTCTCTATTTCGGCATCAAGGAAGCCCGTGCCTGCCTGTTTGCGGGATTGTTCTTCATTTCCATCTTCGTGGTGCCGCATGGTGGGGTATTTGGCATTCCGCGTTATGACGTGCTGCTGATCGTCGCGCTCGGCATCCAGTTCTTCATGATCTGGAGCAGGCTGGAAACGCTTGACGAGGCCAAGGCCATCCTGCTGTTCCATATCGTCGGCTTCGCGCTTGAGGTGTTCAAGACGTCAAGCGCTATCCAGTCCTGGTCCTACCCCGACTTCGCCTATAGCAAGGTCCTCGGCGTGCCGCTCTTTTCCGGCTTCATGTACGCCGCCGTCGGCAGCTACATCATCCAGGCGTGGCGCCTGCTGGATGTGCGCATTCGCAATTATCCCACCTATTGGATGGCAACGCTGATCGGCATCGCCATCTACGCCAACTTCTTCACCCACCACTTTATCGGTGACTACCGCTGGTACATCGCCGCCTGCGCCATCGGCCTCTATTCCCGCGCAACAGTGGTCTACCGTCCCTATGATCGGGATCGAAAGATGCCGCTGCTTCTCTCCTTCGTCCTGATAGGGTTTTTCGTCTGGCTGGCGGAAAACATCTCCACATTCTTCGGTATCTGGAAATATCCCGATCAGATCGGCGCCTGGTCCGTGGTGCATATCGGCAAGTGGAGTTCGTGGTCGCTGCTGGTCATCATGACGTTTACGATTGTCGCGCAACTCAAGCACATCAAGGCCCGCATCCACGTTCCGGAGTGAAGCGAGCGCTTTCCAAGCATCGTTAAAAACGACGATTGCAGGACATCGAGCCGATAGAGAGCAATAACTTAGATATCATTAAGTAAATCCTGCCAAAAAATCTACCGGGCGATATACAAGACAAGCGAAAATACCGAAGTTGGCGTATTTATTGTTCACGACGCCAGCCGCCCTAATGGCTTCTATGTTGATACAGCTTACCATCGGAACGCCGATATTGTGAAAAAGACCATTACACCCGCGCCCGTATTCCTGAAATTTACAGGCTATATGATCCAAGACTTCGAAATGTTCGAAAGCTTGGATGGCGTCTTACTTCTAGGTTTGTATCACTTAACTAAAAAGGAGCGAAATGAGCTCAATACATTCCTTGCATCGCTGTTGCGCTCTGATGTTTCAGATAGCTTGATTGGAGATCTTTGGAACACATCCAATGCTGAATTTGGTGCCGAAGGTAAGGGAATTAGATGGCTTCTCAACCGGACCGTCGAGTTGATCGAAGGTGACGACGGCACTGACGGTTACTATCTGCGTCGTTCATGACTATTCTTTTGGAAAATAAAAAAGCCGGGTGATTTCTCACCCGGCTTTTTAATTCACGACGCCTGAACGGCGTCAGACCTTACGCAGCTTCGGCAGCAGCAGCTTCCGCAGCAACGCGAGCCTTGTCGGCTGCGCCCTTGGCGTCAACGTCACGCTCGACGAATTCAACAACGGCCAGAGCCGCGTTGTCGCCCTGGCGGAAGCCAGCCTTCATGATGCGCAGGTAGCCGCCGTTGCGGGTTGCGTAACGCGAAGCGATTGCGTCGAACAGCTTGCGAACAGCGTCCTGATCCTTGATCTGCGAGATCGCCTGACGACGAGCGTGCAGGTCGCCGCGCTTGCCAAGCGTCACGAGACGCTCGACGATCGGACGGATTTCCTTCGCCTTAGGAAGGGTGGTGACGATCTGCTCATGGGTGATGAGCGAAGCAGCCATGTTGGCAAACATTGCCTTGCGGTGGCTGGCGGTTCTATTGAGCTTGCGGCCTGAATTACCGTGGCGCATTGCTATTCTCCTTCTACGCAGGTGCCTTCTCTAAGGCCTGCCGTTTCCTGGCACATGCAGATGACTTATCTGCTGTTTGACGGGGAAAGGCAGTCTTTAAGGTCTGCCTTCTTGTTTGTTAGTATTGGTCTTCGTAACGCTTGGCGAGATCTTCGATGTTCTCAGGCGGCCATGCCGGTACTTCCATACCGAGGTGCAGACCCATGGAAGCGAGAACTTCCTTGATTTCGTTCAGCGACTTGCGACCAAAATTCGGCGTGCGAAGCATTTCGGCTTCGGTCTTCTGGATCAGGTCGCCGATATAGACGATGTTGTCGTTCTTCAGGCAGTTTGCCGAACGAACGGACAGTTCCAGCTCGTCGACCTTCTTGAGAAGCGCCGGGTTGAACGCGAGTTCGGTAACCGATTCTTCTTCTGCTTCCTTCTGCGGCTCGTCGAAGTTGACGAAGACGCCGAGCTGGTCCTGAAGAATGCGAGCGGCGAAGGCAACGGCGTCTTCGCCGGAAACCGAACCGTTGGTCTCGATCGTCATGATCAGCTTGTCATAGTCGAGAACCTGACCTTCACGGGTGTTTTCCACCTTGTAGGACACTTTCTTGACCGGAGAATACAGGCTGTCCACCGGAATGAGGCCAATCGGGGCATCTTCCGCGCGGTTGCGCTCAGCCGGTACGTAACCCTTGCCGTTGTTGACGGTGAATTCCATGCGGATTTCAGCGCCTTCGTCCAGCGTGCAGATCACGTGGTCGGGGTTCAGGATCTCGATGTCGCCAACCGTCTGGATGTCACCAGCGGTTACCGAACCCGGACCCTGCTTGCGCACGACCATGCGCTTGGAATCGTCACCATCCATCTTGATGGCGATTTCCTTGATGTTGAGCACGATATCCGTCACATCTTCCCGAACGCCGGGGATGGAGGAGAATTCGTGCAGGACACCGTCGATCTGCACGGCCGTAACAGCGGCACCACGCAGAGAAGACAACAGAACGCGACGCAGCGCGTTGCCGAGAGTAAGACCGAAACCACGCTCCAGCGGCTCGGCAACGAGCGTTGCCTTGGTGCGGCTGGACGAGGTGAACTCGACCTTGTTCGGCTTGATAAGTTCCTGCCAGTTCTTCTGAATCATCTTTAAACCTTCCGTTCGCCGCCACCATCCAATCGTGACGGACCGAGCATGAAAACACTGAGAGGAACCTAATTCCGCGGTTCATCAGTGGGTTCTTGAGCGCAAGTCCGTCGATCGAAATCGACGCGCACACGCCAGATACACGAAAATTCCGCCAGACCGAAGGAAAGGCGGAATTTCCGAACCACGGTCGCGTCAGACGCGGCGCTTCTTGCGCGGACGGCAACCGTTGTGCGGGATCGGCGTCACGTCGCGAATGGAAGTGATCATGAAACCGGCAGCCTGCAGAGCGCGAAGTGCCGATTCACGGCCGGAACCCGGACCGCAAACTTCAACTTCAAGCGACTTCATGCCGTGTTCCTGAGCCTTCTTCGCGCAATCTTCAGCAGCGATCTGGGCAGCAAACGGGGTCGACTTGCGCGAACCCTTGAAGCCCTTGGCACCAGCGGACGACCAGGCAATAGCATTGCCCTGTGCGTCGGTGATGGTGATCATCGTGTTGTTGAAGGTCGAGTTGACATGCGCGACGCCCGACGTGATATTTTTACGTTCGCGACGGCGAACGCGTGCGGCTTCCTTGGCCATTTTATACCTTTCATTGATCTCTTCACCGCCGTAACACCAGCGGCTACACCGGCGATCGACCCGTTTCCGAGCTTCACGCCAAACTCAGAAAGGCTGGTGCAGACCGCACCAGCCTCTCCTTTCCGGAGAACCGGAAAATTACTTCTTCTTACCAGCGATAGCCTTCGCCGGACCCTTACGGGTGCGGGCGTTGGTGTGCGTGCGCTGACCGCGGACCGGAAGGCCACGACGGTGACGCAGGCCGCGGTAGCAGCCGAGGTCCATCAGACGCTTGATGTTCATCGAGGTCTCGCGACGAAGATCGCCTTCGACCTGATAGTCGCGGTCGATGGCTTCGCGGATCTGAAGAACTTCAGCATCCGTAAGCTGATGAACGCGCTTGTCAGCCGGAAGACCGACCTTGTCCATGATTTCCTGCGCGAATTTCGGACCAATCCCATGAATATACGTCAGCGCAATAACAACGCGCTTTGCAGTCGGGATGTTGACGCCAGCGATACGTGCCACGTCTTTTCTCCTTGGTTCCAGTTGCCATCCGGCAAGTGGTGATTCCATTCGAGCGGCCGACACGACCGCCAGTTCAAAATTGATGTCCGTGACAAGTCAAAACGACCGAACCCGGATTTCCCTCCCTTAAGGGAAATCCGCGCCAGTCGCTTGGGATGTCGCGAGTTGGCGCGGTGTTTAACGGAATCAGCGCTAAAAAGCAACCGGCTCCGCCAAGATTCTTTTGCGATCCAAAGGATACGCCGTATCAGGAGCACAAGATTTGCCGGGAAAACCGCCTGCGGTTTTCACCATCCCGCTCCAACCATCAGGCCGAGGCCTTTTCCAGAACCCGTTCGATGGCCGCGGTGACGGCATCGACATCAGCCATGCCATCCAGTGTCACAAGTTCGCCCTGCTCGCTGTAATATTGCGACAGCGGCGCAGTCTTCTCGCGATACTCCGTCAACCGCTTGCGGAAGGCTTCCGGATTGTCGTCTGAACGAACCGTGCCACCGGCAGCGATGGTCTCTGCAACGCGATTTTCGATTCGGCGAATCAGCGCCTCCTCGTCCACCTTCAGTTCGATGACGGCATCGAGGGCGACATTCTTCTTGTGCATGTTCTCGGCAAGCGCCTTGGCCTGCGGAACGGTGCGCGGATAGCCATCGAGAATGAAACCCTTGGCACAGTCCGGAGCTTCGATGCGTTCGGAAACGATCTGATTGACGATATCGTCGGAAACCAGCCCGCCGGCGTCCATGACGGCCTTGGCCCGCTTGCCTATTTCCGTGCCCGCGCTAACCGCAGCGCGAAGCATGTCACCGGTGGAAAGCTGCGGGATCCCGTACTTGTCAGTCAGGCGTTTGGCCTGGGTTCCCTTGCCCGCACCCGGCGGACCTAAAAATATCAGTCTCATCGTCCCCTCTTTCCTCCACGCAACTTCGACTTCTTGATCAGTCCTTCATACTGCTGCGCGATCAGGTGTCCCTGAATTTGCGCAACCGTGTCCAGAGTTACACTGACAACGATCAAAAGCGAAGTACCACCAAGGGCTAATGGAATGCCCGTACGTGCGATAAGTGTCTCAGGAAGGATACACACGAAGACAAGATAAACAGCGCCGACAACCGTGATACGGGTCAGAACGTAATCAATGTATTCCGCGGTGCGCTCGCCCGGACGAATGCCCGGAATGAAGCCGCCGTGCTTCTTGAGGTTATCGGCCGTGTCCTTCGGATTGAAGACGATAGCCGTGTAGAAAAATGCAAAGAACGCGATGAGCAGGCCGTAGAGCGCCATGAACAGCGGCTGTCCATGCTGCAACGACGCGATGATCGAGGTTGCCCAGCCCGGCAGGTTGGTGTTTCCGGCAAAACCGGCAGCCGTCGCAGGCAGAAGCAGCAGCGAGGATGCGAAGATCGCGGGAATAACGCCAGCCGTGTTGAGCTTCAGCGGCAGATGCGAGGTATCGCCCTGGAACATCCGGTTGCCGACCTGGCGTTTCGGATATTGTATCAGCAGACGGCGCTGGGCGCGCTCCACGAAAACGATCAGCGCGATGACGCCGATTGCCACGATAACGACCATGAGGATGAGCGTCGTCGACAGCGCACCGGTGCGGCCGAGTTCCAGCGTGCCGGCAAGCGCCTTGGGCAGACCTGCGGCAATACCGGCAAAGATGATGAGCGAAATACCGTTGCCGATGCCGCGCGAGGTAATCTGTTCGCCAAGCCACATCAGGAACATCGTGCCGCCGAGCAGCGTGATGACGGTGGAAATACGGAAGAACAGGCCAGGATCGACCACGAGGCCGTTGCCGCTCTCAAGGCCGACAGCGATGCCGTAGGCCTGCAGGGTGCCAAGCAGTACAGTGCCGTAGCGCGTGTACTGGTTGATGATCTTGCGTCCGGCTTCGCCTTCCTTCTTCAACGCTTCGAGCGAAGGCACGACGGAGGTCATGAGCTGCACGATGATCGAAGCGGAGATGTAAGGCATGATGCCGAGGGCGAAGATCGCCATACGCTCGACTGCGCCACCCGCAAACATGTTGAAAAGACCGAGAATACCGTTGGCCTGGCCACGGAAGGCCTGCGCATAGGCTTCTGGGTTCAGACCCGGAAGCGGAATGTGGGTACCAAGACGGTAGACGAGAAGTGCGGCAAGAGTAAACCAGAGACGCTTTTTCAGATCCTCCGCCTTAGCGAAGGTCGAAAAATTCAGGTTCGAAGCCAGTTGTTCCGCTGCTGAAGCCATAAATTTCTCCGAATGACCCTTGCCGGCCAGCGAAACCGGCCAATGCGGAAAGGTCTAAAAATACCGGTTCAAAAACGGGCTTCGGACGAACACGGCGTTGCGCCGCCATCATGCCTCACCCTGTTTTTTTATGTCCTATCCCCTCCCTCAAGGAAGTTCAAGAACTGTGAGGCTCTCCCTGCGGCACTTTATGCCGCATGTGGCGCGCATAACAGCTGCACCGCGAAGAGTTTGCCGTGATGCCACAATAAATCGATTTAAATCGAGAGCACCATAAGCCAGGGAGCGCAAACGCCCGGAGCGACTATGCCCCGGGCGTCTGAAGTCTATATATTACTCGGAGGCTTCAGCTGCAACTGCGAGAAGCTTGATAGAGCTGCCAGCCTTCTCAATCTTTTCGAGTGCAGGCTTGGAAGCGCCGGCAACTTCAAAAGCAACCTTGCTCGTCAGTTCGCCGTCAGCGAGAATGCGAACGCCGTCCTTGGTGCGACGGATAACGCCAGCAGCCTTGAGAGCAGCAGCATCGATCGTTGCGGAAGCGTCGAGCTTCTTGGCGTCGATGGCGGTCTGAATGCGGCCGAGCGATACAACAGCAAATTCGGAAGCGAAAATGTTGTTGAAACCGCGCTTCGGAAGACGACGGTAGATTGGCATCTGACCGCCTTCAAAACCGTTGATGGCGACGCCCGAACGAGCCTTCTGACCCTTCACACCGCGACCACCGGTCTTGCCCTTGCCGGAACCGATACCGCGACCTACGCGGATACGGTCCTTGGTGGAGCCTTCGTTGTCTCTGATTTCATTGAGTTTCATGATAGGTTACTCCGTCTCACTTCTCGTCAACGACGCGAACGAGATGCTGGACCGCACGGATCATGCCGCGAACCGCAGGAGTATCTTCCAGGGTGCGCTGACGGTGCATCTTGTTGAGACCCAGACCGACCAGCGTCTGACGCTGGATTGCCGGGCGGCGGATAGGGCTGCCGATCTGTTCGACCGTAACAGTCTTTTTGGCTTCAGTAGTCTTCTTGGCCATGATCCAGCTCCTTATTCTTCAGAAGCGTTGCCGGAAGCGGCACGACGAGACTGAAGGGTCGCATACTTGAGACCACGCTGTGCAGCGATGTCCTTAGGATGAACCTGATGCTTCAGAGCGTCGAACGTTGCGCGAACCATGTTGTACGGGTTCGAAGAACCGGTCGACTTCGCAACAACGTCATGAACGCCCAGCGTTTCGAAAACAGCGCGCATCGGACCACCGGCGATGATACCGGTACCGGCCTTGGCCGAACGCAGCAGAACCTTGCCTGCGCCGTGACGGCCATTGACGTCGTGATGCAGCGTGCGGCCATCGCGCAGCGGAACGAAGATCAAATCGCGCTTTGCGCTCTCGGTTGCCTTACGGATGGCTTCCGGAACTTCGCGAGCCTTGCCGTGACCGAAGCCAACGCGGCCCTTCTGGTCGCCGACGACGACGAGAGCGGCGAAGCCAAAGCGACGGCCACCCTTAACAACCTTTGCAACGCGGTTGATCGCGACCAGCTTGTCGACGAATTCGCTATCGCGTTCTTCACGGTTCTGGCGGTCGTCGCGAGAACCTCTTTTTTCCTGTGCCATTGTCCTTGTCCTTTTTCTTTTACGGGTGGAACGGCAAACGAAAAGACCACCGGCCTCGATGAAGAGACCCGCATGGCCCGGTGAAATTCCGCCCGGATCGTTGTCAGGGCGGAAACTGCAGCGCCGCGTGTCGAAACCGACACGCAAAGGACGCTGCAGGATCTTGAGTGGTGCGTGATCCTTTCTTCCGATTGCGAACAATCGAAAGGGTCAAGCACTCAGAAGTTCAGACCGCCTTCGCGGGCAGCTTCTGCCACAGCCTTGATACGGCCGTGATAGATGAATGCGCCACGGTCGAATACGACATCCTTGACGCCAGCCTTGACGCCACGCTCTGCAACCAGCTTGCCTACGACAGCTGCTGCTGCAACGTCGGCGCCGGTCTTGAGCGAGCCGCGCAGATCGGCTTCGAGCGTGGAGGCAGACGCAAGCGTCTTGCCAGCAACGTCATCGATGATCTGAGCGTAGATGTTCTTCGACGAGCGATGAACCGACAGGCGCGGGCGGCCATTGGCAACCGCCTTGATCTGGCGGCGCACACGGCTCGCGCGACGTGCAAGTGCTTCTTTCCTGCTAGCCATTTCGCGTGATCCTTACTTCTTCTTGCCTTCTTTGCGGACGATACGCTCTTCAGCGTACTTCACGCCCTTGCCCTTGTAGGGCTCGGGACCACGGTATTCGCGGATTTCCGCGGCAACCTGGCCAACCTGCTGCTTGTTGATGCCGGAAACGATGATTTCCGTCGGCTTCGGAACGGCAATGGTGATGCCGACCGGAGGCTCGTAAACAACATCGTGGCTGAAACCGAGAGCCAGCTGCAGGTTCTTGCCCTGCAGGGCGGCACGGTAACCGACGCCGTTGATTTCGAGCTTGCGTTCGTAGCCGTCCTTAACACCCTTGAAGATGTTCTCGATCATCGTGCGGGACATGCCCCACTTGGAACGAGCTTCCTTGGTGTTGTTGGCCGGCGTTACGGAAACGCCATTATCTTCGAGTTTCAGCTGGATGTCGTCATTAGCGACGAAAAACAGTTCACCCTTCGGGCCCTTAGCAGTGACCTTCTGGCCGTCGACATTGGCCGTAACACCTGCTGGAACCTGAACGGGCTTTTTACCGATACGAGACATTGTTCAATCCTGTCTGTTCGTTATGGAGATCCGTGCTCGGGTCTTAGAAGACCGAGCAAAGAACCTCGCCACCAACGTTCTGTTCGCGAGCTTGGTGATCGGCCATCACGCCCTTCGGGGTCGAAAGGATGGTGATGCCGAGGCCGTTCGCGACCTGCGGAATGGACTTAACCGAGACATAAACTCGGCGGCCCGGCTTGGAAACGCGGCCGATCTCACGGATCACGGACGCGCCTTCGTAGTACTTCAGTTCGATCGTGAATTCGGCCTTGCCGTTTTCGAAATCGACCTTGGAATAACCGCGAATGTAGCCTTCAGCCTGCAGCACGTCGAGAACGCGTGCGCGGAGGCTGGAAGCGGGCGTGCTTACCGAAGACTTACGGCGAGCAGCACCATTGCGGATGCGGGTGAGCATATCACCCAAAGGATCAGTCATGGTCATGTGCCCGTCTCCTTACCAGCTCGACTTGACAATGCCCGGCACCTTGCCGGAATTGCCCAGCTCACGAAGCGCGATACGCGACATCTTGAGTTTGCGATAGAACGCGCGCGGACGGCCCGTTACTTCGCAGCGGTTGCGGATACGCGTCTTCGAGCCGTCACGCGGCAGCGAAGCGAGCTTCAGAGTGGCCTTGAACCGGTCTTCGATAGGAAGGGACTGGTTCATCACGATCGCCTTCAGTGCAGCCCGCTTGGTGGCCTGCTGGGCGACCGACTTGCGGCGGCGCTTGTTCTTTTCAACTGCGCTTGTTTTCGCCATATCGGAGTTCCTTTTCTACGCTCGTCGTTACGGTTAGTGACGGAACGGGAAGTTGAACTCTGTAAGCAGAGCCCGTGCTTCGTCGTCCGACGTCGCCGTCGTGCAAACGATGATGTCCATGCCCCACATCTGATCAACCTTATCGTAGTTGATCTCAGGGAACACAATGTGTTCCTTGATGCCCATGGCGAAGTTGCCACGGCCGTCAAAGCTCTTCGGGTTCAGACCCCGGAAGTCGCGAACGCGCGGCAGCGCGATGTTGACCAGGCGATCAAGGAATTCATACATGCGGGCGCCACGAAGGGTAACCTTCGCACCGATCGGCATGCCTTCGCGAACCTTGAAACCAGCGATCGAGTTGCGAGCGCGGGTAACAACCGGCTTCTGGCCGGCAATCGCAGCCAGGTCACCGGCAGCAATGGTTGGCTTCTTGGAGTCGGCAGTTGCCTCGCCAACACCCATGTTGATCACGATCTTTTCAAGTTTCGGGATCATCATCACGTTGGCGTAGGAGAACTTCTCCTGCATGGCGCCACGGATACGGGAAACGTACTCCGTCTTGAGACGCGGCTCGTACTTATCAGCCATCGATCACTTCTCCCGAACGCTTGGCCACGCGGACCTTCTTGCCGTCTACAACAGTAAAGCCAACGCGGGTCGGCTTGCCATCCTTATCGACGATGGCAATGTTGGAGATGTGCAAGGACGCTTCCTTGTTGATGATGCCAGCTTCCTGAGCCTGGGTCTGGCGCTGGTGACGCTTCACCATGTTAACGCCACGCACAACGGCCCGATCTTCCTTCGGCAAAACCTGGATTACTTCGCCGGTACGGCCCTTGTCCTTACCGGTCAATACGACAACGTTGTCGCCTTTACGAATTTTCTGCATCGCATACGCTCCTTACAGTACTTCCGGAGCCAGCGAGATGATCTTCATGTGGTTCTTGGCGCGAAGTTCGCGCGGAACCGGTCCGAAGATACGGGTGCCGATGGGCTCTTTCTTGTTGTCGATAAGAACGGCTGCGTTGTTATCGAAACGGATGACGCTGCCGTCAGCGCGACGGATGTCCTTGGCGGTGCGAACGACAACCGCCTTCATCACATCGCCCTTCTTGACGCGGCCGCGCGGAATAGCTTCCTTGATGGAAACGACAATAATGTCGCCAACAGAAGCATATTTGCGCTTCGAGCCGCCCAGCACCTTGATGCACATGACACGACGTGCGCCGGAATTATCCGCCACGTCGAGGTTTGTTTGCATCTGAATCATGTCAGGTCGCCTTCTTGTTGTTACCGGAACGGTTGGGCAAACTCTCCCGAGTGAGCCCCCTGCCCCAGCTTATGAATGTCTCTTTTTTTGCGCGGAAATGTCGTGACAGGGTGGTTTCCCGAAGGACCTTCCGTGCGCATCAAAGCAAAAGACGCTCGATTCACGAGCGTCCTTGCGGTGCTTCATACAGTATTTCGCGCCAAGTACAAGAGACCTGGCGCGATTCTGATGAAATTAAGCCTGGGCGGAAACGACCGTCCAGCGCTTGTCCTTGGAGATCGGTGCGCATTCCTCGATGGAAACGACATCGCCGACCTTATACTGATTGTTTTCGTCGTGTGCCTTGTACTTCTTCGAACGGCGAACGGTCTTCTGGAGCAGCGGGTGAGCGAATCGGCGCTCAACCCGGACTACAACAGTCTTCTCGTTCTTGTCGGACACTACGACGCCCTGCAGAATGCGTTTCGGCATATTATTTTTCCTTAGGCCTTGGCTTCTGCCGCCTTCTGGCGGGCAATGGTTTTAACGCGGGCGATGTCCTTGCGGACTTCGTTGATGCGCGAGGACTTCTCCAGCTGGCCAGTCGCCTTCTGGAAGCGCAGGTTGAACTGCTCCTTCTTCAGATCGGCGAGCTTGTCCTTGAGCTGGTCGGCGCTGAGGCCGCGAACTTCATCGGCTTTCATGTGCCTTGCTCCTTACTCTGCGATGCGCTGTACGAAGCGCGTCTTGACCGAGAGCTTGGCAGCGCCGAGACGAAGCGCCTCGCGGGCGATCTCCTCGGACACACCGTCGATCTCGAACATCATACGACCGGGCTTGACCTTGCATGCCCAGTATTCGACCGAACCCTTGCCCTTACCCATACGAACTTCGGTCGGCTTTGCCGTTACCGGAACGTCAGGGAATACGCGGATCCACACACGACCTGCGCGCTTCATGTAACGCGTGATCGCGCGGCGGGCCGCTTCGATCTCGCGTGCGTTCACGCGGTTCGGTTCCTGCGACTTCAAGCCGAATTCACCGAATGCCAGGTCAAAGCCGCCCTTGGCGACGCCCTTGATGCGTCCCTTGAACTGCTTGCGGTACTTAGTACGCTTTGGCTGCAACATTTTCTTACTTCTCCGAGCTTATCTTTCGCCAGCGTCAATCAAGCGTTTTCGCGACGACGATCGGGACGATCGCCACGCTCACGGCTTGCAGGGCCCTGAGCATCGCCTTCGAGACCACGACGTTCAGAAGCCATCGGATCGTGCTCAAGGATTTCGCCCTTGAAGATCCAGACCTTGATGCCGCAGATGCCGAATGCGGTTTCCGCTTCAGCTGTGCCGTAGTCGATGTCCGCACGCAGCGTGTGCAGCGGAACGCGTCCTTCACGGTACCATTCGGTACGAGCGATTTCGGCGCCACCGAGACGGCCACCGCAGGTGATCTTGATGCCTTCGGCGCCAAGACGCATTGCGGACTGAACCGAACGCTTCATCGCACGGCGGAAAGCCACGCGGCGCTCGAGCTGCTGGGCGATCGACTGAGCGACGAGAGTCGCGTCGATTTCCGGCTTGCGCACTTCAACGATGTTGAGGTGCGTTTCGGAGTTGGTCATCTCGGAAAGCTTCTTACGAAGCTTCTCGATGTCCGCGCCCTTCTTGCCGATGATGAGACCCGGACGAGCAGAATGGATCGTAACGCGGCACTTCTTGTGCGGACGCTCGATGACCACCTTGGCGATACCGGCCTGCTTGAGTTCCTTGATCAGGTAAGCCCGGATCTTCAGGTCTTCATGCAGCAGCTTGCCGTATTCAGCGGTGTCAGCGTACCAGCGGCTATCCCAGGTACGGTTGATGCCGAGGCGGAAGCCGATCGGATTGATTTTCTGACCCATTATGCGGCCTCCCCTTTTTCCTCAACTTCACGAACAACGATCGTGAGGTGAGAGAACGGCTTTTCAATGCGGGATGCACGACCACGGCCACGAGCGTGGAAACGCTTCATGGTGATGGACTTGCCAACATAGGCCTCGGCGACGACGAGAGCGTCGACGTCGAGGTCATGGTTGTTTTCCGCATTGGCAATCGCAGATTCGAGCGTCTTCTTGACGGTCCCTGCGATGCGCTTGCGGGAGAATTCGAGCTCGGCGAGAGCGCGATCAACCTTCTTGCCACGGATAAGAGCGGCAACCAGGTTCAGTTTCTGGGGGCTGACGCGGAGCGTACGGGCAATGGCCTGAGCCTCATTGTCCTTCAGCCGGCGTTCGGTCTTAGCCTTCGCCATGATTACTTCCTCTTTGCCTTCTTGTCCGCGCCGTGACCGTAATAGGTACGGGTCGGAGAGAATTCACCGAACTTGTGTCCGACCATGTCTTCATTGACAGAGACGGGCACATGCTTGCTGCCGTTGTAGACGCCAAACGTCAATCCGACGAACTGCGGCAGGATCGTGGAGCGACGGCTCCAGATCTTGATTACTTCATTGCGTCCGCTTTCGCGCACCTTCTCAGCCTTAGTGAGAAGATAGCCGTCAACAAACGGACCTTTCCAAACTGAACGAGCCACTTGAGACTTCTCCTCTTACTTCTTGCGCTGATGGCGCGAACGCATGATGAACTTGTCGGTCGACTTGTTCGAACGGGTGCGCTTGCCCTTCGTGGGTTTACCCCACGGAGTAACCGGGTGACGACCACCCGACGTGCGACCTTCACCACCACCGTGCGGGTGGTCGACCGGGTTCATGACGACGCCGCGAACGTGCGGACGCTTGCCACGCCAACGCGAACGACCGGCCTTGCCGTCGTTAGTGTTGCCGTGATCGGAGTTCGAAACTGCGCCGATCGATGCGAGGCAGGAGCCGTGCACCAGACGCTGTTCGCCCGAGTTGAGACGCAGGATAGCCATACCGGCATCGCGGCCGACGAGCTGGACGTACGTACCGGCGGAGCGGGCAATCTGACCGCCTTTACCTGGCTTCATCTCGACGTTGTGGATGATCGAACCGACCGGAATGTACTGAAGCGGCATGGTGTTGCCGGGCTTCACGTCCACTGCCTTGTCGGAGGCGATCACCTTGTCACCGGCAGCGAGACGCTGTGGCGCGAGAATGTAAGCCTGTTCGCCGTCGGTATACGTAACCAGCGCGATGAACGCGGTGCGGTTGGGGTCGTATTCCAAACGTTCAACGGTGCCTTCAACGTCGAACTTGCGACGCTTGAAGTCCACCAGACGGTAGGTCCGCTTGTGACCACCACCCTGGAACCGGACGGTGATCCGGCCCTGGTTGTTGCGGCCACCCTTGGAGCTGAGGCCCTGGGTGAGAGCCTTTACCGGCTTGCCCTTGTAGAGCGAAGCGCGGTCCACGATAACCAGCTGACGCTGGCTTGGCGTGGTCGGATTGAAACTTTTCAATGCCATATTCTTGTTCCCTTTTGGGTCTTTGCCCGCTTGGGCCTAACCTTTAGAGTCCGGTGGACACGTCGATGGATTGACCTTCGGCGAGCGTAACGACGGCTTTCTTGACGTCTTTCAGCTTACCGGCGAACCCACGGAAACGACGGGTCTTACCCTTGCGGATAAGCGTGTTCACAGCCGTGACTTTGACGCCGAAGAGAGCTTCCACGGCAGCCTTGATTTCAGGCTTGGAAGCGCTTTTGGCGACGTTGAATACGACCTGGTTCTGTTCGGATACCAGCGTCGACTTTTCCGTGATCGAAGGAGATACGATCACATCGTAGTGGCGAAGATCCGTCATTTGAACCGCTCCTCCAGAGCCTCTACAGCAGCCTTGGAAAGCACGAGCTTACCACGACGCAGGATGTCGTAAACATTGATGCCCTGAACCGGCAGAACGTCCACATTCGGGATGTTCTGAGCTGCGAGCTTGAAGTTGCCATCAAGTTCTGCGCCACCGATAACGAGAGCGTTGGTCAGGCCAAGCGAAGCGAAGCTGCCCAGCAGAGCCTTGGTCTTTGCTTCGGACGCGACGAGCTGATCGACGATGATCAGATCTTCAGCCTTCAGCTTTGCAGACAGGGCGTGACGCAGAGCAAGCGCGCGAACCTTCTTGGGAAGGTCGTGTGCGTGGCTGCGAACGACCGGGCCGTGGGCCTTGCCGCCGCCGCGGAACTGCGGTGCGCGAGCCGAATGGTGACGAGCGCGGCCCGTACCCTTCTGCTTGTACATCTTCGCACCAGTACGGGAAACTTCCGCACGGGTCTTGGTCTTGTGCGTTCCCTGCTGCTTCTTTGCAAGCTGCCAGCGAACCATACGGGCCAGGATATCCTGACGGGGATCGAGGCCGAAAATCTCGTCCGACAGAGAAACCTTGCCGGCGTCTTTTCCCTCGAGGGTCTTGACGTTCAATTCCATGATAAGGCTCCCTTACTTCGCGGCCGACTTGACGGCGTCGCGGACGATGATCCAGGCGCCCTTGGAACCGGGAACTGCACCCTTAACGAGGATCAGGCCACGGTCTTCATCGGTCGAAACGACTTCGAGGTTCTGGGTCGTAACGCGCGTCTGGCCCATATGACCAGCCATGCGCTTGCCCTTCCACACGCGGCCCGGATCCTGGTTGTTACCAGTCGAACCGTGCGCACGGTGCGATACGGAGTTACCGTGCGAAGCGCGACCACCACCGAAGTTGTGACGCTTCATAGCACCGGCAAAACCCTTACCGATCGTGGTTCCCGTTACGTCGACCAGCTGGCCGGCCTGAAAATGAGTTGCGGTCAGTGTTGCACCGATATCGATCAGGTTCTCGGGGGAAACCCGGAACTCGACGAGCTTTGCTTTCGGTTCGACATTGGCAGCGGCAAAATGACCGCGAAGCGCCTTCGTCGTGTTTTTGACCTTGGACTGGCCGGCACCGAGCTGAACTGCGGTGTAGCCATTCTTGTCTTCCGTGCGCTGGGAAACGACTTGTACGTTATCCATCCGCAATACTGTTACTGGAATATGTTCACCAGCGTCGTTGTAGACGCGGGTCATACCCACTTTCTGTGCAATCACACCTGAACGCATTGGTTCATCCTCTTGCGAGCCTTGAAGGGAAAACCCTTTTTGGCCTTTGTTAAGGAGTGCCCTTCGACATCTCACGATGTTTCCGGTCTCCGGATTGGAAGCCGTTGGATTTCTCCACGTACCTTCCTTGTTATATGGCCCTCACTTGGATGAGGTCAGGCCAGTCTTAGAGCTTGATTTCCACGTCAACGCCGGCAGCCAGGTCGAGCTTCATCAGAGCATCGACGGTCTGCGGGGTGGGGTCAACGATATCGAGAAGACGCTTGTGCGTCCGCATTTCGAACTGTTCACGGCTCTTCTTATCAACGTGAGGAGAGCGGTTGACGGTAAACTTTTCGATGCGGGTGGGGAGCGGAACCGGGCCGCGAACGCTGGCGCCGGTGCGCTTTGCGGTCGACACGATTTCACGGGTAGAGGCATCGAGGATCCGGTGATCGAACGCCTTGAGGCGGATACGGATATTCTGGCCGTTCATTCGTCTTGTCCTTGTTCTTTGTTATTCGTTTCCGCACGCGGAAACACATGAACTTCTATTGATCGTGGCGCCGCAGATTTTCAAAAATCGAGAGGGATGCGCGTCGCACCCCAATCATTTCAGTAGTCTGTATTGCTAAAACACCGCGCTCCGCAATTGCTTGCGAATCCAGCGGGTGAGTGTGAATGCGCGTTTACGCGCTTTCACCGAATTTTTCAAGCACTAAAAATGCAACGCCGCCAGGCTTTTTTACTAAAAGCCCGGCGGCGGTGTGGGTAACACCGCCGCCGGTCTGAATTTCAACGTCGTGAAATTACTCGACGATAGAAGCGACGATGCCGGCGCCGACGGTACGGCCGCCTTCGCGGATAGCGAAGCGCAGCTTTTCTTCCATCGCGATCGGAACGATCAGCTCGACTTCAACAGTGACGTTATCGCCAGGCATAACCATTTCCGTGCCTTCTGGAAGCGAAACGATACCGGTAACGTCAGTCGTACGGAAGTAGAACTGCGGACGGTAGTTCGTGAA